>NZ_FMTV01000016.1:0-43190 GCF_900100445.1 Mucilaginibacter sp. NFR10
GGTACCGTAGCCGGTTACCCGCTGAAAGGAGGGACTATTAACGGGTGGACCTATTACGAGCACCAGGTTACCGGGCAGACGACAGTTGCCGTATCAGGTACAGGTAATATTGATGAACTCAGGTTATATCCGAAGGGCGCTCAGATGACCACCTATACTTATACGCCGCTGATCGGCGTGACCAGTTCGATAGATCCGAAGAACAATGCCTCGTACTACGAATATGACGGCCTCGGACGTTTGCAAAACATCAGGGATAAAGACGGCAACATCGTTAAACATACAGATTACCATTACCAGGGACAATAACAAATTAGAACCAATCACATGAAAAAATTAACCTTAATCACCATTCCATTCGTTTTTATCTCGAACTATCTTTTTGCGCAATGGACAACCAGCGGCACCAATATATATACCAATAATGCGGGCAGTGTGGTTATCGGGGCGACAACCCCAACAGTAGTCAATGCTTCAGCGGCTTTATTTCCATCTGTTACGTCCAAATTTAATGTAGTAACAGGGACCGGACCGGCAACCTTTGCTGATCTGGTAGTTCTGAACCATCCAGGCGTAAACGCAGATGCAGTACAACGGCAGATCGGCCTCGTTTTCAAATTATCAAGCGAAAGCACCACAGGTGAATCTGACAAAATGGGCGGAATGCTATTGGAAAGCAGTAATGTATATGCCAATCTCCCTTCTTTTAGCCTGGTAACAGGCAACATCCGGAGGCTTACCATAGATGCCTCTGGAAATATAGGTATTGGCAAAACGGACCCGCAAAACAAACTGGATGTTAATGGCACCATACATTCTAAATCCGTGCTGATCGACCTGAATGGCTGGAGTGATTATGTGTTCAAAAAAGATTATCGCTTGGCACCGTTATCGGAGGTCGAAGCATATATCGATCAAAACCAGCATTTACCGGAAATCCCTTCAGAACAGGAAATGACCAAAAAAGGGCTTAATGTCAGCGAGATGAACAAGTTACTGATGAAGAAAGTGGAAGAACTGACCTTGTACGCGATAGAGAACGAGCAGAAGGACAAGAAAAAAGACAAGCTTTTGGCTTCGCTCCAGGAACAGATCAACGCGTTAAAGCAACAACTCAAGCCTGCTTCAGGGAAAGCAAAAAAATAACCGAACCTATCACAGCTAAATATTTGAAGCATGAAAAGAAATGCTCGTCACAGAAACCGTTTTACGGTTTCCTTACTTATATCGCTGTTTACAGGCAGTATGCGTTTGGCGGCACAAATCTACCTGTCGCCTCCGGCAACATTAACAGCAGCACCGGCAGCGGGCTCATATTATAACTATACGGGGATCACGCTGAACCCAAACTTCAGTTTTACGGCAGCAACTGGTAGCAGCCTGAACCTGTATATCGCCAATCCCGACTGCCAGCAGCTAACAAACAGTTTTAGCCAAAACCAGAACTATATTATTACCAGTACGCCGCGTACGGCAATGAGCTCGTTTAGCACGAGCGGTAAAACGGCCTGTGACCTGATGCAAACAGTGCAATACTTTGACGGGTTGGGCAGGCCGCTGCAAACGGTACAGGTAAAAGGGTCGACAGCGGGTAAAGATGTGGTCCAGCCATTTGTATATGACCAGTTCGGGCGGGAAGCACAAACGTACCTGCCTTACGCGGCACAGGGAGCAGCAGACGGGAGCTATAAAAGCGCAGCAATCAGCGACCAGAATACATTTTATACCTCCCCGCCATCAGGCTCGGGCGTTTCGGCGGTTGCAAGCCCTTTTTCTATGACCAATTTTGAACCCTCGCCACTGAACCGGGTGCTGGAACAGGGAGCTCCCGGTGCCGTATGGCAGCCGGTAGCGGGCAGCACTGCCGGGCATACCAATAAGATAGATTATACCACCAATAATATCACCGCGCTAAGTGATGTAAACAACAGTTACCTGGCAGTTTTGTACACAGCAGCGATCAACAGTGATCAAAGCCGGACGCTCAACCACGCAAACGGTGCCAACTATGCTGCCGGTCAGCTGTACGTAACAATAAGCAAAGATGAGAACTGGGTAAGCGGGAAGCCCGGCACTACAGAAGAGTATAAAGACAAAGAGGGGCATGTGATACTGAAACGGACATTTAATCAGGTGGGCACAACCGTACAGGTATTATCAACCTATTATGTGTACGATGATCTGGGAAACCTGGCTTTTGTATTGCCTCCGAACAGCAATGCCGACGCGGGTATCACCAGTGCCGCCAATCAAGCCACACTGGATAATTTATGCTACCAGTACCAGTATGATGAGCGGAACAGGATGGTTCAAAAGAGGCTGCCGGGTAAAGATTGGGAATATATGGTATATAACCTTTTAGACCAGGTGATCTTTACCCAGGATGGCAATCAACGGATCAAATCGCCTCAGGACTGGAGCTTTATCAAATATGACGCTTTAGGCAGGGTAATTATGACCGGTACAGAAGGTGGACATACCGAAACCAGGCAGGGCCTTCAGGATTATATAACTACAACACTAAAGAACGCATCGTCAGGAGTTACGGAATGGGAAATTCCCAGTGCTGCCGGTACTCATGGTTATACCAACACTTCATTTCCGACCGGTCCGGGGGCAGTAGCGTTGACGGTAAACTATTATGATAGTTATAACACTCTGGCAGGTTACCCGGGTTACCCAACCAATTTTACCGTATCGGGGAACAGCACTATGACCACAGGATTAATAACAGCCAGTAAGACAGCGGTGCTGAACAACCCCTCAGATTATTTGTGGACAGTACATTACTATGACGATAAGGGCAGGGAAACACAGCTGTTTAAACAGCACTATTTAGGCGGCACGGTAAGCCAGTATAATTATGACCAGATCACCAATACATATAATAACATTACCAGCGAACTGACGACCAGTAAGCGTGAACATTATGTCAAAAACGCGAACAATACGGATAAGGTTAAATCGGTAACGATACTAAACACCTACGCTTATGACCATATGGGCCGCAAGGTGCAAACCAAGGAGCAGATCAACAGTGGTGCGAACATATTGTTGAGCCAGACAGATTACAACGAGATTGGCCAGGTTCAAACCAAACACCTGCACGGAGCAACAGGAGCAGCACCGTTTATGCAGAATATCGCGTATGCCTATAATGAACGTGGATGGTTAAAGAGCAGTACTTCACCCTTGTTTGCCATGCAATTAACCTATAATAATGGTAATACCGCTCCGTTTAATGGCAATATCAGTAACCAAACCTGGCAGATCCAGGGCGGCGCAAGCAAAAGTTATAATTATACCTATGACGCGCTGAACAGGCTGACAGCAGGTATATCTAATGAGAACTATAATGAACAGGGCATTGATTATGATTTGGCAGGGAATATCCAGCACCTGACTCGCCAAAACTCAGCCTATACTTATAATTATACGGGCAACCAATTGCAATCGGTAAGCGGGCTGACCACGGGTACATATCAATACGACCCGAATGGGAATGTCAAATTTGATGCCCGTAACCAGAAGACCATTGCGTATAACCTGCTGAACCTGCCGCAGAGTGTAACCGCAACAGGTTTTAACCTGAGCTATACCTACGATGCGGCAGGTAAAAAACTCCGTAAAAACAACGGGGCGACCATAACCGATTATATTGAGGGCATTCAATACGAAAACGGTAACATCATTTTTATCCAAACCGAAGAAGGCCGGGCGATCAACAGCGGAGGCAACTATATCTATGAGTATACCCTGACAGATCATTTGGGCAACAATCGGTTAAGCTTTGATCAGAACTCGGCGACAGCAATCAGGCAGCAGGATGATTATTACCCGTTTGGTATGGAAATATCAAGAGGTACTACTGCAAGTCCGAAGAATGAGTACCTTTATAATAAGAAAGAACTGCAGGAAGAATTGGGGCAATATGATTATGGCGCGCGGTTCTATGATCCGGTCATTGGGAGATGGGGAAGCGTGGATCCATTGACGGAGAAAATGAGAAGGCATTCTCCATACAATTATGGATTCAATAATCCAATGCGTTTCCTTGATCCTGATGGGATGGTACCTGGAGATTTTCTAGATCAACAAGGTAACAAAATTGGAACCAACGGTATCGATGATAAGAAATACTATGTGGTATCTAATCAAAATGAAATAAATAAAATCTCTACTACTAATTCAGCAGGAGGAACGACCCAAGTTATTGAAGTTTCTTCCGCGATACAATTACCAAGCGAGGTTGTCAGAGATAGAATGGTAGCGGCTGTTGATAGGTCTAATAGCGCTAGTACAGAGGCAAAGGACACGAAAGGTGGTATGCATGAAGAAGGAGGGGTTTATGGAAAGGTAGGAACAAAGGATGTTGCACTTGATTCTAAACCAGGGATGGTATATCAACCGGGAGGAAAAGGTTTAGGTGTGAATCCTTTAAATACAACGGGCAGTACGGAAGACAGAGTAGGGATTAAGATAGAAGGTACTTACCATGTTCATCCCAAAGGAGACGGTAAGACATCTTTTGTGCAGCCTCCATCATCTGCAGATTTAAATAATGCAGGTTATAGAAGTGAAAGGTTTGGTATAAATGGTTCGAGTTACGTATTAGGAGCAGGAAATAACACAATATACATTTATAAGCCTAATGGTGCCAGCGGCACAGCTACTGTTGTTGCAACGTTCCCTTTAGACAAATTTAGACAATTAGGTAAATGAAAAAGCGTATAATATCAATTACAGTGCTGTTGTTTCTACTGATTAGTTGCAAGATTAGCGGTCAGATCAAAAACAGGAACAGTTCTGTTCCCTCGAAGTTCTTTATAGATGAAAAAGATGCTGGTTTATCCGGATTAACCATAGCGTTCAGTGATGAAAAGGGTTTTATTAAGTATGGGATTGTTAAGAGTAATTATATAATACCTCCTCAACTTAATAAGAAAGTAAAGACAATCACTGTAATTATTACCTATAAAGGTTATAAAGGGGTTTTTCATAATGTAGATCGCCGCGTAGTCCAATCAACTCAAGATGTAAAGTGGATTTTTGGTGTTGATGAAGCACCTTTTGACAATTTGATAGGGGTTTCTACCGAGGGAGATAGTGACAAGTACAAGAAGATTGTTTATTGGAAGTTTGACTTACTTAAAGAAGGTGATGGTATAATGTTTACCGATAAGCAAAACTAACCAAGACAATGATAGACATAAGAAAGCCCGGCCAAGTCCGGGCTTTGCTGTTATTTTCTCCGCCCCCCCTGCTGCCGCAAGCGTTTTCGTGGCTGTTGCACCTCACTGGTCGAAGTTTAGCGAAAGCGTAACTTCGACCAAAAACAAAGCAAGCATCCTGCTTGCGAGGTATAGGAAATGCTGGATGAAATCAGCATCCGGGATTTTCGTAAATGTATTATCGGCTATTGATGCTTTGTAGCTGATCTTCGAGCCGCTGCGAGTTGAGCAAAAGGTCTGTGAAGGGAAAGCTGCATAGCAGCGACTTCACAGCATGCTTCACAAGGCTACTGGCGCTGCATTTGACTATAAGGGCAAAGCGTTGGATATTTCAAATGCTGTGACAGTACCGAAGCCTTTTGCGATGGCGCAGGCGAGCCTAAAATGATGAGCGACTGGCTGAGTTAATCTTGAGCGTTGCAAGCTTCACCTGGTCGATAGACCAAGTGAAAGCGCAGCATAGGTGAAAGGTTGATGAAGACAGGGAGAGCTCATGTGATGAACGACTTTGCGCCCTCAAATAGCGTGACAAGCCGCATCTGTGCGTTGGTCTTACTTCCGCACATTTTTAAAACAACCATATACAAAGTATACCTTATAAATAAATAATGTGCGGAGTTAGTTGCACTGGCAAAAAGATGCGGTTTAGCGAGATGTGCTGAAAGCTTATCGAGCGTAACGAAGCTTGGCGTGATATTTTGCGGCGCTTAGAAGTGAAGAACACCGATCTTCCTGGTGTGGTGGGCTATGCGAGGGACAGGCATAAGCAGAGCTTGCCTTTCTCGGTCTAAGCAACCAAAAGCGGGAAAGGCAAGTGATGGCTTATTTAAATTAGACTTAAAAAGTTCAAAAATGGCTCCAAATTAAAACAGTGGCGCAATTTTGCTTTGAATGTCGGAGATAACCGCCTTAAGCTTTTCGTTTTCACTTTCTAATTCTTGTATTCGCGTCTCATATGCAGCAACATCAAGAGAGCTTTTGCTACTGTATTTAACAAAGGTGGCCAAAATATTAACTACCTCGTCTATATCTGCTTTGCAATGAAACTCTTTCTTACGGTGAAATGGGTCGGTGATAAGAAACGTGATCGGGTTATGAGTATAAGATATCGAATCTTTTTCATTGTCGTATTTCGGGTAAGTCACAGCAACTGTCAAAGACCAACCGTTAACTATGCTACGATTATGAACTTTTTGGTTGGGAAAGGTAAAATACACATCGGAGTATGGCACCCTGAATACTGGCCCAAATGTTCCGTGGTTAGATTGATTACCAGTTGTTAAAATAATCGTTGGCGATGCAATCGATTCGTTGGTCAATTTATCCACTCGTTTTGCTTTAAAGCTTGAATCGAGTACGAAATGGTGTGCTTCTTTGATGATCGGCATAGAAAAGATTTAGAGCGAAGATATTCAAAGAAATGCGGTGAATCAATGGGTTATCAGATAAATGAGCTTTAATTACCAAATCTTCCAAAAAGGCTTCTTTCCCGATGTTTGAGCAATTGGAGTTTGATTGGGCAAATCAACTATCGCACGTCTTGAAAAGTCAATATCCCAAACTTCGACAGTACTTAAATCTATCTCCCATAGTTTCAGGAAATCATTTATTTTAATGAGCATTGCCCTGTTCATATGTACTTGCCAATCATCGAGCAAATACTCCAGATGTGACTCGTTGCAAAATAAATGAAGTAGAATGAATGCTGTGTTATCATCTTGCGACGTAATATAGTCAACGAGTACATTAAAATCAGATAGATCTTGGTGAGTAGCCATAAACTCCATTTGAATGCGAACGCGCTCATCATTGCTTATTCGGGGAATGGCAACGAAGTCTTGTTGATTGTTATCAAACTGTTGAAAAAGGCCTGTAAGTAATTCAATTTCGAGATCTGTATATTGAGTTGTGTACTTTGTTTTAAAATCCTCTTCTAATAAAAGATGATCATTGCCTGCAATTGCACCCATTAGATTTAGCTGCTTGGCATAGTAGCAAACTTCATCACGATAAACTATCGGCAAACTCATCGCGGATGCGAGCCAGTTGATTTTATTTTGTTCCTGCTTCGTCATAGTCAATTTATTAAAAGAGCCTAATAAGTGATAGGCTCTAGTTGGGTTTTATTTAGCAATTAATTTTACCTTATAAAAAGGTGCCATTGATCGTTACCTTGTTTTAAGTTTGAAGTCGTCCGCCAGTGTTGCTATTCTTTGAACGTAAAGCGAAAATTAGGCATGTGGCTGCAAGGGTCATGGTAATCGTTTGTTTCATAGTTATATTTATCTTTTGGTTATTCGATAGGTCAGGAATGTTTTACGGATAAATCGCTTTTTACAGGGTTTCGTATAGAGTGAAATTCCTCGTCTTTTGGTTTAGTATTCCGATTCTTGAATAGTTGCCAAAATCTAATATCATGATTTGAAAGGCATTTTCATTCCGATCTAAGGCAATCCATTTCACATGTACGCCATCCTTTTCCTGTTGATTAATCTTTCTTACAAACTTATAAGACTCTCCTATTACGTCGAGTCCTGAGATTGTTAAAGCATTACTAAATAACAAGGCGCGAACCCCTTTAGGTAAATCTTTAAAAGGAGCTTTCTCTAAGGAGCCATCAGGCTTTACTTTCTGATAAGAGACTTTAGTCAGGACGTATTGGGTTTGCCCTAAGCACAAAATTGGGGTTGTAGAGATAAGTAGAATTAATAAAAGCTTATACATTGTGATTAGTTAAGGCACCGAGAAGTTTCTTCGGTAGGTTTTAAAAAATGATTTTATAATCAGTTTGCCAATACGATATTGGTACAATAATAAACTATCTCTTTGTGGAGATAATAATTCATGAAGCTGCACCTGCGAGAGATGTTATCTCTGCGGTTTGGGTTGCCTTTTGCCTGTTTATGGTTTTCTCTCCACCCAAGGTAAAATAAAGGCATTTCCCCATCAAAGCTAACTCCTTCCAGCCTGTTACCTAATACACGAAAGTTAAAGACGCCTTTTAACGCATAATCTTTCCAATCCGAATAGGTTGAAGCCCAAAGTGAAAAGTCGTTTTCTGTGGTGATTTTCTGCGATATTAGCTGGCTAAAAGAGTTGTTAAACAGAGTATTTAGGTTTTGCTCATCAATATTATATTCCTTCTCATTTATACGAACTCTTAGAGAGCGTTGCCCAAAAGATTTGGCATAAGTTAGTGAAACAATAAATAAAGCGATAATTATAGGTTTCATGATAATTTTAAGGTACCGAACAGCCCTTAATCGGTAGGTTTATAAACACGAAAGCGCAGGACTGAACTTAGTCTGCGCATCGGAGGCACCTAGGAGAGCCCTTACAGCAACAAACAAGTCTTCGCCCTACGCTTGCGCGTGGACGTCCAACTCATTTGTTTTTGCTGTTTTGTGAAATTTCCTAGGTTTCCCGAATGCAAAACAAACAAAGCTTAACGCTTATATTTTCTATTTAATGATATGTCTATGTAATGGTATGTTTGCGGTTTCCTCCTGTTTTTATGCGAAGTTAATAAACAGCCGTGACACTATGCCACGGCTTTCATGAGTTTTCTTTGTTTAACGGTTGGTTTGTAAGGTATGACAATCAGCTTATGCTTTTTATGATTGCTATCCTCAACTGCCTCGTATAATGCGGAGCAATCTGTAATAACATACTCCGTGTTAATGCAATCCTCAATGTTGACTGTAGTATGCTCGATAGCTGTAAGCTTATAAAGTAGCCTAACGAACTTCGCAGTAATTAGAGAGTATTCGCATTCCTCTTTAAACTGCTCAAACCCAAAGTGGATAGAATAACGTTCGCCATCGTTGCACTCAAGCGATAAGTAAATTATTGGATTGACAAGTTCATCAATAGTGTTAACCATTGTTCCAGGCTTATTGGAGCGGCACAAGGCACAGCGAAGCTCGTGCCTGAATGTTGATGAGAGTAGCTGTTTGGCTCCTTTAAGGATTTTGAAATATGCTTCTTTAACTGACTTATTATAAGTTAGTAATGGCGGATCATTTTGCTTGGGTTTCATAATGAGATTTGTTAAGGTTCGTAAATGAGAAAAGCCCTGGTTGATGAAACCAAGGCTTTTCGTGTGTTGCTCGAAGAGTTAATTGCGAAGTTTACCTTTTAATAGAATAGGGCTGAAAGGCACTTATCCTTCCTGCTCTTTAAATTCATAGAGGCGTTTCAGTGGCACAAAGTAGGCCGAATCAAGGTACTCTTGCTCGTCAAATGACTGGTAAAGTATGCATTCGGCCCGGAACCAATCTTCCTCCATTAATTCCTGTACGAAAGGCCATTTGATTAATACGTAAAGTTCATCTACCGATGTGGCATTGCTGAATTGATAAGGATTATTCATTGTAAGTTTTAAAGTGTGTGAATAAACTGTTGAGGTTGATAGGCCATAACGCCTTTGAAGAAAGTTGGCAAGTCCGGCTGTCGTGGTCTGTGCGAAGCTAATTTTAAATGGATGAGTAGCTTTAAGAGCTTCACAACCTCTGCCTCTTTAGCGTAGCCGGTGAAGTCATAATGAAGCTGCATATTGCAAGCTGCATCGCATTCAAGGTATAAATAGCCTTTCTCAAAAGCAAAGCAGTAGCATGCATGAGAATCACTATTATCGCCCCTGTAATCACGCTCAAAGTAAACGGTGCCCGGTTCAATGATGTGGGTCTTTAGCACTTGAAGTATGGCTAAGTAAGCAGCCATTGCATGTTCTACGGCAAGTACCATGTTGGTAGGATGGGTAGATGGTTTGACTTTTTTCCACATCTTTTGCTCCCGATAAGGCCATCTGCGGCTTAATGTTGATGGCGATTTTGATTTGTTGTCGTTTTCTGTTTGTCGTGTCATTGTTTGTTGATTAGTTATGGTTTAGAGATTTGATGAGTTTGAGTTTGGAGGCAAGAAATAGGATGGTGCAAGGCAGCACATATAGTTTAGTTATGGCAGCTTTAGGCTGCCAACCGATAAGGTTGCTTTTTGCTGCTTTGCTGACAGCCTTCTTGGCCTTCACACGCAAAGTCAATCGGCTTTCCATCGAGACAAGGTGAGGCGGTAGAAATCGAACCCCTTAAATCGCGCAGAACACTCTTGCCGGAAAATTAAGGAGCAGATGAGGTGTGTAGGGGGGCGTTTTATTTTGATATAGGGAGCAGGGGTGAAAAGAGTATACCGGGGGGATTTGCTGTAGATGTGTATATTAGCCTTATAACCTAAATTGGATCATGATTATTAAAGCACTAGGTTACACTTTGAAGATATGGCTAACCAGCATCGTAATTAGTCCAATTCTTCATCTTTTTATTAACGGTATTACAGAACCTAACATGGGATATGCAAAGATTGGTGTTACAAGTAGCGTATACTTTATTTTAATGTCAATACCCTTTGGAATAATACTTTCAATACCAAGCTTTCTCTTATTGTGGTTAGCAGTTTATCTATTGATACGATTTGATGTGAAGACTAACCAGGCGAGGGGTCTATTATCCGTAATAGGCACAGCCCTTTCTTCCTTGGCGTTCTATATTGTATTTGGGTATGATGATCCGTCATCATACAAAGAGACAGTACTTTGGGCATTACCTTACTGTATAGTTATAGTGGCCTCTGTTTGGTATTATAGATTTGTTAATGAAAGTAAGTGAATTTGTCCAACGCTTTATTTAAAAGGGAAGCCTCGCTAATGACTATCCGAATAATTTGAGCAGTTTACCTTTTAATAAATGCGATTGAAATAGCATCAGCGCAAATAGCTTGTAAACAAAAATAGCTGCACTATGGCAGCTATTGAGGTCGAGTAATCTTGATAATTTACACAGTATGTTTATTTGTAACAGTTATAAATTCATGTAAATCGAATGGCCTTGTAAAGATATAAGCTGCGTTTAACTGCGAGATTGCTTCCGCTTCACGGGGATCGGCTATAACCATAAGTGGCCTGTTACCCACCATCTTTTCCTTAACATTATTTACGAATTCGCTTGCCTCATTGTCATGTTGAATGTCCAACAAAATGAGTGACAGTTCAGGTGTAATCATTTCTACAGAAGTCAGTTGTTTGCTATCGACAATACTAACTGAGTAGTCTTGGCATTCTAAAATTTGTTTAATCGTGTCGGCTGAAGTGTTATCGTTACTTATAAGTAATACTGTTTTCATCTTATTGTTTAAGCCTCAAAGATAGAGTAACAATGAAACATTTTTCAAAAGAAGAATCAATATGTCATACTTGAAATTTGAAAGGAGTAAAACAGTGTTTTTCTGTATAACTGTACTAAACATATGTTTTATCCAAGATGTTAGCAATACCGCATGTTTAGCATTAAAGAATGACTTAAAGGGTAGTTAGCTAACGATTAACCAATAACTATACATTCTAATAAATTCACAAACTTTGTAAATCCCTATAACAATGCACCTTTCTTAAATTAAATAGAAAATAGATACCCTAAATAAATCAAGCAGCCATCAGTATGTTAAAGTTGGCACGTATGATACGCAAGCCATTTTCCCGGATGCCTCTTGAGTTCTTAACCTTTCCTGTTTCAACTTGAAACCAGCCATTATCTTCAAGATGAGTAGCAGCAGCTATCCTAACCTTTCCATTTTCACTACGAATGTTTAAGCTGTTATACATTTCTTGCAACTTGCATTTAACATGTTGATTTGTGTATCCCTTATTCCCAGGCTTGAATTCCTGTTTCAATAGCTTGGCCAATTTTAGTTCTGCTCTTGTGTTCTCTTTAAGAATAATTTCTCTATCAACTCGCTTAACGTTATACTTCAATTTTATCATTGTGGCCTCATCTAGTAGTTCGTGGGCTTGATACGCGGTTGGATTCCTGCTTTTGATTTCATCTTCAATTGATTGTCCTATCGAAAATACTATACCATTTGCCTTCTTCCCTTTATATTCTTTAAGCTTTAGATAATCCTCTTCAAGCTGCTTAGCTTTTGACTTCCGTTTCTCAGTGCTCTTATTTTCAATTACATGATTTGCCTCAAGAAGTTCAACATTGAAGTATCCATCCTCCCAATCTTGCTTTATAAAGTTTATATGATTGTATATCTCGTTGTTTGCTGCTTCGTTTATTTGTTGATCGAGTTTCATAAGATTTAATTGTGCGATTTTTGTTTTGGTATCTCTATCTGCGTATTTGTCAACCTCGGTTTTCTCACTGAGTGTCATGCCTGATTTTGTGCGGTGTGCCACTCTTTCATTCCAGTGGTCTATCCCTAACCTGGCATCCTCTCGAAAATCAATTTTAAATTGCACAAGAGGTTTCAATTCTAAAAGTCCTTTATGGTCTGTGATATGGATTAATTGATATGGTTTATCGCCTTGAATTTCGCCTGATCGCAACCTGCCAAATGCTTGTTTGCCTTTTGTACTTGCACCTACACAGGTTTGAGGCCGATGCTTATCCGTCACTAAAATCATCGTCGCATTGATGTCACGTAAATCCCAGCCTTCAAAATACTTACTTGTGTAGAAGTTGATCTTCTTGTAAATGCCGTCTTTAGGCTCTGCAACAAAATAATTAATCAATTCACCAAGCTTTTGCATGTTCTTTCCGTCTTTATCATCCGCGCAAAAGATATTGCATTGTTCTATCGTTAATCTTGCCCGTTTGATCGCCGCTACAATTTGAGTAACTGAATTATAAAATATGTGCAGATTCCCAGGAAACTCATCACAGTTCTGAAGTATGTAGTCTAATGTGCCAACAACACTCTTTGCTTTCACCAACGTTACTTTACCCAATTTCTCTTCGAATTTGATTCGGTAATGGTGTAAGGATTTAAATCTTTCATCGCTAAATTCGTATGGGGTAGCTGAAATGATAGACTTGTTTTTAAATTGCCAGAAGTAATCGAATGGCGCTAATATGTCTTCACGGTATGCTTCGCTCACGAATGTGTGTACTTCATCGAGTAATAGAAACCATTCGCTAACGATTTCGTCATAACGTTTAACCTCTTCGGCTGCTTTCATTATTCTGCGCATCCCTTCAGGTGTAGTCATTATTTTATGTCCTGTCTTGCTTGTCATCAACATTTGTTTAATATCTTGATATGATACTAATCCATATACAATATCGATCTCGGGGTGCGCTTTTTGCTTACATAGCAGAATACTTATGTTAGGTACAGCTATAAGTGTGCATCTATCTTTATTTTTAATCTCCCCATAAGTTGCGCCTATACCGCAACGTCCTTTATCGATAAAGGCATTAATAGGCACGCCCACAGGCATTATTTTATCTAATCGGGTTTTAGGGGATACTACATAGGTAGTTGTTAATTTGTACAATTTTCATAGTCATTAAAGTTCTTCAGGGTTTATCTAACTTTTAAGAAGTGGTTGTATTCTTAAGGGTGAATCTAAAAAGTCAAAATTTCTAGAAAGTTGGGACAAAAGGAAAGATCAGTTAGCTAAACTGATCCCTAATTGACCCTGCCGATTGGCTATATTGACTTTGAATTTGTAGTACAAATATACGAAATCTTTACGATAAAAACAACTTAAATATCTAATAAGCAAATAGTTACTAAAATCCCAACTCAAGGTATTTAAGATCAAACAACGTTTCACTAATCTTATTAAGCTATTTAATTTACAATTCCTTTGCTTTATTAGTTTAACCAAGCTATCTTTGTCTTAACGGAGCGCTACTATGCTTTATCAACCTGTTCTCCGCTAGGCCGACACCAACCGACATTCCTATGGCCGAATCAATCAAAACGCTGCCTTTAGAGGCAAATGAATTTTTATGTTCTTTGACATGCTGAGGTCGTGTTTGACCTGTTGTTTTTAACTGTACAATCCAGCCAAAAAGTGCACGTTGAGTTGGAACCAAATACAGCTAGTTCTGTTTCGAAACGAATGAAGGGCCGGATACTGCTCTTTAGGCGTAAGCCTGTATCAAGATCCTTAACACAGACGAAAGTCTATTACCAATTATTGTTTCATTACAAAATGTCAAATCAAACTGAGCCTCAAGGTTCCCCTCTCACTCCCATTCAACAACAACGTTATGATTATCTTTTCCCGATCTATGGTGAATTATCGTCGACAATAGTTCGCAACGTGTTCGGCAAAGGCAAAACCTCCTGGAATTCAACTTTAGAAAAGATTGATTCTGTTATTGAGGCCAAGCCTAAAGTGAAAGAGTATTATAACGGTCTGTATGAGACTTTTGAGTTATATCAAGTCTACACTCCAGGGCAAATTATCGGAAAGGTAAATGAAGCTCGTAGGGAAATGGGATTAATCCCTTACACCGAAAAGATTAAGATACAATCCGAAGCTGACTTCAATTTGGTCTTCTTTGTACGAGAGCATTATGAAGATGTAGTGGTTGAAAAAGTTCCGGTGAAAGTGTTTAAGGGGTATCAACCTGTTGCGAAGGTGTTACCAGCTTAGAACTTGGAAGCCCATCCATTTGTACGGATGGGCTTTTTTGTTTATCAAAGCTCTAATAGAGGTGCATACTTAGCAAGTTGTTCACTATCAATCTCTCCTAAGTTTCTAAGATACTTTAATGTTACGGTTATTGCTGAATGGCCTAAAAGCTGTTGCAAAAGGTGAACATCTTTAGTTCTTCGATACAATTGTACCGCTGCTGTATGCCTAAATGAGTAAATGGTTTGATCTTCGAATATCAAACCTAATTTGTACATCTTCGCCCAGGCTCTTGACCATTGGGTGTTAAAGTAGTACTCATTAAAAGGTACTGCATTCAAGCTAAAGATATTGTCGTGTCTTCCCAAACCGGCAAGTTTTCCTCTAAGTTCTACTCGGATATATTCGGGAATGTGAACTACTCTTACCCTGCCACCTTTGTTTTCTTCACCGGATAGATGGACTTCGCTAAGATCGCTTTTAAAACTGCCCATCGTAAGTAATCGCACTTCTTCATGAGGCCTTAACCACGCTCCGTATGTTAACAGGCTACAGATGTAAAGGTTCGGATTGTTAACCTTCAAATAATTTAATATCGGTTTTAACTGCTTCTTTTCGTAAGCCTTATGCAGTACGGCTTTGGATTTCTTCTTTTGGGATTTCTGAATTGTTTCCACTGGTTGGTCTATCAGCCTCCCTGCTGCGGAAAACAGTACACCAAGGTCGCGCCTTTTGTTCATGTAGTATGTGCCCGATGATCGAAACTGATTTAGAAACAAGTCAATCTTTGATGCAGATATGAGCGTTATTGGCCCACTCAAATCCTCGTTTGACATGTATTTCTTAAACTGTCGGTAGATAGACTTTAAATTGCGTTTGTATTTCTTGCTTAGGTCAGATTGTAATTTTGCGCGAGTTGCTTTAAACAGCAGGTAGATACAGGAATCGTGTATTGGTAGTTCGTTCGGCTTCGCTATTTCCTGTAGTTGCGGCTTTTGTACAGGCTTCGTCTTTGTTAATGGATAGGAATTTGCTTCTAAGGCTTTGTGAAACTCGAATCTAAGCTTTTCCAGCAGTTCGCTTCTCTGTGTTAACGAAGTTGCCTTGTTCGGGCTGATGTGTAAGCCTATCTTTTTCCCATTGTATTCTCGGACTCGGTTGTTATTGAAATAAAAAGTTATGTAAGCTCTTTGGGTAAGATCATCGCTTACAACAATTGTAGGTATTGTGAACATACTTGGCGCGTTTTTGGCGCATTCAGTATTACAATATCCCGAAAATGGCCTTTAAATGCACTATCGAAGGGTTGAGCAACAGATTTCTAATCTGTAGGTCTTTGGTTCGAATCCAAATGGGATCACTTAAAAAGCCTCATATAGATCATATGGGGCTTTTTTCTGTTTTTTTTGTGCGGATTTTGTGCGGTTTGTTTTGTTTGGGGCGTTTTCAATGCCCAGCTGCCTTTCCAGGGCTTCTATTTCCTTTCTCTGCGCAAACTAAAAACAAAAAGGCCTTTAAATAGGAATTTCAATCTTACTTGGTGCATTGAACAAACATTTCATCGAATAATTATTCCCACTTTAGTTGTACCTCCTTCTTGAAATCAATTGTCTGATGGTTTTGGCATTGTACTACTGCTTAAGAAATGAACACCTATCAATCCACCTTTCAAGTTTTGATACAGGTCTTTTATATGCGGTACCCTTCGGCCTGCCATTTAGCTTGCCGGAAACTCCCTTTTTAAAGCCCATTTTGTTGTTAATTATTGTTTTTTGTTGTTAATACCCAAAGATATCGGTGTGTGGAATTACGGTTAAATTCTTGGATTTACCTTTGGGGATTGGTAAAAATAAAGGCACAAAAAAGCCCTGCTCGATGGCAAGGCTGGATTTATAGAATATCTTTTAGATTACCGGGCTACTATGCCCGGGCCAAAGGACTTGATTTAGCTGACTTTTTGTTGAGGCAATTGCTATTTCCCGTTATTAATCTTTTCTATAATATGAGTTATTTGAGTCATTAATGGGCAGGTCCCAATTTTTCTTTCTATAAATTCAACTGAGAATGTTTTTATTTTTCCTGGCCTAATCCAAGTGTCTTTTGTTAAACCCATTGCATAACCTTCTTCAGAATCGAATTTAACAAAAATAGTATGCTCATCGTCTCCATCATTTTGAGACGTGCAATACACCGTAATTATATCAGAATTTTTATTTTGGTTTTGAAGAACAACAACTGGCCTTACTTTCAATATAGGTTTACCATTTGGATCTTTGCCGGCAGGATAAAGCATATTAACAACATCGCCGCGAAAAAATTTGGCCATTCGATGTACTTAATACTCATCGTCAGCCAGATCACCCCAAGAGTCCACTAGCTTTTGATACTTTTCAGGATCGTTTATTATTTTATCGGCATTATTAGGATATACTTTCTGAGACATTTCTCTTTGAGTGTATACTACTAACCGGTATGACTTTCTTACTTCTCTTCTAAGAAAGAATGACATAAACCAGTTTTCATCTTCAAGCTCCTCTAAAATCTCAGGTATTTTTATCTCTAAGTCTTTCAAAACATTATAGAAGTGAAGCTCAATTTCCATTTGCTTAACTTCGGTTTGTTTTTCAAATTTTGAAATATTCGATTTAAGATTCTTTTCGAAATGTTTTCTCGCGGTTCTAATTTGTCTGCAATATGAGATGTTATCGTGTATGCTTTGTTTTTGAGTTTTAAATCGCTCAATCATCTGTTCAATTACTTGGCATAATTGATCAAGAGGGGATAAGTTTGGCTTTTGGATTGCTAAATTCATGTGGTTCTTCATAACAATATTCCTTTCAGTCTATGTTATAGATGCCAAATATATACCAAACAAATTGAAAAAGATACATATCTTAATCAATCAGTAAAATAAGAGATATGCTGGTACCCATTTATTTATACTGCTATATAGGCGTTATTTAAATTCATTACAATAGCGTTTTTAGCCCTCACAGTGAATTATTGATGCCTAAATTGTATAAGTTCATATTCATGTTCATAAAATTGGTTTAAACCAAAATTAACGTTGAAAAACTTTTTTTAATTTGTGACAAAAAAATGACAATTAAAACTTGCGGATTTAAACCTTGCTGAATTTTTGGCCGGTTTACTGGGCATCGGGTAATCAACAACGTGGTTTTTTAAATTCCACTACCTGGCTATTCCTTGTTAGATAGCTTTTTCACCAATTCCTTTAGGTCTTTATTTTCTTGTCCGATTATACTAACCTGTTGAAGTAGCATTACCACCAATTCCTCATTGAGCTCTTTCGCGTAACACGCGGTTTTGTAATCCAATTCATTGCCCGGCCCGATAGAAAGATTAACCTCAGCGACCAGTTGTAAGTTGCGGGCAATTTTTTCCGTTAAATTCATGATTTTTCTATAAAATGTGATACCTAAAGTGATACCTTTTTACTTTATTAATTTAAAAAAGGCTCATATTGGCTTAAAAAGCCATTTTTATATATTCTTTTGCGGAGTGATTAGGGCTTGAACACTGAATTTCAAGCGTTTTTTTTGATTATCATTAATCAGCTAATCTTCTATCTTAGAGCCATTTAAATTTTGTTGGGACCAGAGAAATGCCCATAAAATTTTAGGGAGTTTTTTTATTCTTTGTTATTGGGTCCGAATGCAATCCAGCCTCGTTCGGCTTTATTCTCAATTCTCTCTCCAATGTTTCTATTCTCTCATATTCTTTTGCGAACATCTTTTTGGCCCGCGCCTGCTGTCTGGGGCGATCTGCTTCAATTTCAGCTACACATTTTTCATGAAAAAGTTGCTTTTTGCTTTTCCTTGCTGGTTTTGGCGGTATATCTGGAGATGCTGGTTGCGACGATATGAGTTTTTTTATATTCTCATTTATTTCTGAAAGGAGATCTATAATCAAGTCAAGCTTATCACTCATAATATCATTAATTAGAAAACATCTATTATCCCTCAAACACCGGCTCCCAACCCGGAAAATATTCCTGTATCGCCTCTATCCTGGCCCTGTTCTTTTTCACCGTAGCCTTAAAGGCCTTTAAGTTCATCATCCTGATAAAATCAGGGTCAAGGTTGTACTTGTTTGGTTTTGCGGCTTTTACCGGCACAACTACCGATTTTTCACCAGCAGTTTTATTAGCCATCTTTTCGGTAAGTTTAATGGCCATGGCTATATTCATGTTACCAGCCGCTACCTCTGCCTGTATTACTGCCTTAAATGCTGCAAGCTGATCCATCATAGCAATATGAGCTTTCGGCTGGACAACTTCTTTTTTCCTTGCCATACTGATTTATTTATTTGTTTCTAACGATGCAGACACCGAATAGGTTTTTATAGCGGTGGTGACCGCCTCGCTGATATCAACCTTGCCGGTATAACTATAAAACGATGTGTTACCGGAATCATCCAGGTTCTTTGTCATTTCTGTAGTGTTAATAATCGCGGAGTGTAGGACAAAGCCATATTCGTCAATAAAATCAACTGTCAAGCGGCCGGGAAGATAATTATCGCTCAGGTCATTTATGCCAAATAGTTTAAAGGTGTAATATAAATTGCCGTTACGAAAAAGGGCCTTGATATTGCAATATGCACCGCGTTTAATAAAATTCAGCGAATTATCTTTTAAGCTGATTAATTGAGGTTTTGATGATGATAGCTTTGGAATATCGGTGCTACTCATATCTCCAATTTCCTTTACCTCGTTGCCAATTACCCGGTATACTTTATCATCATGAATAAATGTGTTTTCGCCAACTGAAGTGTAGTTAGGTCGGCATGAGGAGCCTGCTATAGCTATCGCTGATAGTATGGCCATGTGGATTGATTTCATTGTGATTGGTTTATTAAGGGCAATATACCAACAAATGATTGGAATGATGTATTTCCTCTGAAGGAATATTTATCTTAGCAAACCGGGGGAGCGTTTTGGAAACGCATTGTAGCATGATTATGTTTGATTTGCAGCCCCCGGCTTGTTACTTTCCGTCTACCGCGACTAACCACTTTTCAAGCTCTGACCATTTGAAAAGCACCTTTTTGCCGGATTTATAATAGGGTATCTTGTTTTGTGACACCATGTTATATAGGGTACCTTTTACCAGATTTAATTTTTCTGCGGCCTGTTCTACGGTTATTAATGGCTCATCAATTTCAATTGTTGGCATTCCTGGTATAGCGTTTAATACCGCTTGCACTTCTTCCCGGATGATCTGTCTAAATTCCTGATCCGTGTAGGTGGCTTTAATGATATGTTTCATGTAATTATTTTGTTTTAACAAAGGTATAAATTAATCATAATTAAACAAATATTAAAAATAATTATATAAAATGTTTGTTTTTGTGATTTTAGTTGTACATTAGCTATTGCAAATCAATTTTAAAACCATGTTACAAACAACAACTTACCAGGGTAATCAATTCAAGTTATTGATCGCTCCATTGGCACCAGCGCCGATTTTCAGCAAGCCTGCTGTAAACAAACAATTACCGGCCATTTATTATGTAGATGATGTTGTTCTTTTAGGGACCAGCATAGAAGTAGAATACACTTTAAACGATGAGTGGTTAACCGCCTCAATTGAATTTCAGACTGTAAGGGCTTTCGTAATAAAAACAGGCATGAATGATTACTGCTTTGATACCGCTGATTGTGGCGGTTGTCACGTGCAGGATAGCGGATCTTTTGAGGTTGATACATACATCAGCGAAAATCTCAACGATACAGTACTGGCTTATCTACAATCAATTAAGGCTGGGCAATACAGCCTTAACTAACGAAGCCTAACCATTGCATTAACAAAATTATCTGAAATCACCATTTAAAGTAAAGGATTATGGACAACAACACACAGCGCGCTCAACAAATACGAGCCATGAGGAATAAAGATATTTTAAACACCATTAACGAGTTTTTCACTATTGGAGGCCCGGAGCACCATATTGAGAATATGACCGATTTGTTAAAAGAGGTTTTTGTAAATTATGATGCGTATGAACTTGATGAAAACAGTAAACCTACTTATAGGTATCTAACATTGAGCCCAGAATACTTAATAGAAAAGATTTACATGACTTGCGATGCAATTAAATTCATTGCTCAACTTGGGAGTAATTTTGAAGCCTTTAGAGAATTTGGGGGCATGGAACAATTTGAAAATAACGGGTTGCAAAGCTAAATTTTAAAACAATGGAAATTCAAAATATAGATCTTGAGCAGAATGAAATAGCTGCGATACAGGGACTTTTCACCGGATTTAAACATTTTAGCCCAAGTAATATAGGCTCAGATGCAGGAATGATGCCAGGTAATCATTTTATTTATAATATAATCGCCGGCAATGCTCTGTTTGATGAATTAAACCACGTTATTGATATTTGGGGCGATCCTGCAACAAGCTTCAACAAATTAGAAAAGGTATTTGGATCATACCTGCAATGTAATCCCGTTGAAGCGGATAGCACTTTTAATATGTTTTGTTTCATTTGTCGCCTGATACTCAAAATTAAAGATAGCGCTGATTTTGTCGAAATAGAACACCTGAAGTATTCACGGGTTAACGATGCATTAGATAGCCTTGATAGTTTAGGGCAATCAAATTCTCAAATATTGTTTACCGCGAAGTGACACGCGTACCTGTAAATTACAGAATTAAAAAGGCCCCGCTGAAAACCAGCAGGGCCTTTTTAATTCATAGACGACTTATAATCATGATTATTAATAATTTTCTTAACCCTTGCTGATATAATAAACGTAATGATTCATAGCAAGATGATGGATTGTTTTATGCGTAAAAAAGGTGTTTATGTAAATGCCAGTTACCCCATAGCGCTATATCTACTATCGCATTAAGCGAGGTTGCATCGGCTGCGACCGCGTTATTGGTCTTTGTGAGATACTTACTGACCCTTATTTCTCTCCACGTCCCCTTGATACTGAGAAAGTATCAATTAACCTATCAATATCCTCATCCGCCTGTCGGCCGGCATCATCAACGCATTTCTGCAAAATGCCCATAAGCTCACCTACCAATTGGGTGTATAAAGTCATGTCGCCATTAACCAACCTAGCGCAAATCAAACTGGCAAAGTTTTGACAACCATTCTCAAAGCTATTGAAGATCGTTTTGCAATAAACCTCTTGTATATTATGCACCAAGTCAATTGGTAATAGGCTTCCGGAAAGTTTATCAATCTGAATGTTCTCCTTGATAACTTTAGCAGCAACCAACTCGCCATCGCCCTTAATTTTCATCCTGATATAACGCTGCATACTTTCAGTATCTTCATCACCTTTACCCTGCCGGCCACCTTTATTGCCTGCAAACAAGGCAAGCAAAGCTTCAGGGCTTAATGATTCAGGCATAGGATTATCATCATAGTCATCATCAACATCCGCATCTGGCTTACCCTTGCGCGGGTTAACCGGTATCCTGGAAATAATATCCTGCATCTCCTTTTTTGAGTCGAGGGCACTCTTTCGCTTATCTCTAAAAGCTTTGTTTATCGGGTTTGTTGTGTCGATAAACTTACCTTTATCACCATGAACTATAACCTTCTTACGGCTTATGTAACTCCGTAAGCTGTCCATGTCAATGCCGCATAAGTCGGCAAAATCCTGTCTCGATACTTGACCCATAAAAAAAATATTGTTTCGGTAGTAATAAATCAGTAAAATAGTGGCTTGAATATCATTTAAACGCAGTTTTTGTCGGCAAACAGTTACACCTGAATTTTGTATCGAAACAAAAACCGAAACACGGTTAAATCAGGTGTAACTATGTGTTTGCTGGGATGCGCAACGTATTGCAGGAAATGGAAACTCGTTCCACAGTACCTTAGCTAATTATGTTAGCAAGTCCGACCCATGCCTTACATGTTTTTAATAAAGTCCTGTATCGCTGTTGATATTACATTTACTTTTACAGGTTCGTTGCCCTTAACTCCATGCGTACGCATGGGTTTAATGAGGCCGGGGCCGGAAACCTTTGTACTCTTAACTGCACCGCCCGGATCATGCATGTATACATCAACCCTGCTGGGAGCGGCGGCAGGTGCCTGGCTTTGCATCTGTGATACAAACACAGGTGTTTGTGCTAACGTAGGCTTAGGCGGCGCTGGAGCTATTGAATTGTTTAGGACTATACCCATACCGGTCCTCATATTTGCAAGGCCATGCGCGGCGTTGCTTGCCCAATTCCAGTGTGTTAGTTTGCCGATGATATCCAGCATCTGCTGAAGCGGGTACAATATAGCATCCATAAGGACTTTACCCACAGTCTTGAATCCCTCAATTAAGCCGCCCGTTTTAAACGATGTGGTGATAGCATCCCAATTACGTCTGAATGATTGAATTAAGCTTATAACGAGCCCCAGTGGGCCCAAAAAGATAGATACAGCTGCGCCCCAATCGTCCCACTTTGCAATAACGGTAGTTACCACAGCTATTAAAGCTACAATGCCGGTAATTATCCAGCCGATTGGAGTAGCTTCAAGTGATATGCCGAATGCAGTTAGCACTACACCAAAGCCGGCAAATGCATCCGCTACCAGGCTAACGGTCATGGCCAGTGGTGATGCTACTAATAAAAATGCACCTAAACCTGCTGTGATTTTTATAATTGTATCAGTCAATTCCGGGTTTTTATCCATCCAGTTAATTACGCGGTCAACTATAGGACTAAGCTTTTGGCTAACTTTGGTTAGGGTGGGTAATAAATGCAGGCCTACTTCGATGCTAAACGCTTGTAGATTGTTCTTTAACAATGTAAACTGGCTGCTGGTAGTGCCTAACATGGTTTGAAACATATTGTTACCTGCATTGGGCTGGTTTTTCATGTCGCCCATGTTTTCTGTAAAGTGTCCGTATGCTTTACCACCTGGTGTTAACGCTGCTTGAGCGATAAACGCCCCGATACGGCCCCATGCTTTAGCCCTACGTAAACCCATTTTGTCAAGTGAGTGATTAACGGCTTCCATTGCAGGGACCAGTCCACCGAAGCGTTTTATTAGCTGCTGACCGGCAAAGGATCCGTGTACTCCTAACGATTTAAAAGCTTTGATCATTGTATCGTTCGGCTTTAATAGTGCTTGGGCCGCACCTTGAATTTGATTGTAGGCTTCTGCTGCCGATGATCCTTTAACAGTGAGGGCACCAGTCATTGCTAAAAACTCGTTTAGTTTTACACCGGCAAGTTGAACAGATATTGCAGCCTTTCCAAAACCTTCGCTCATCTGGCCAATTGTGGTTTTTCCATTCCTTACCACAAGGGCCAGTTTGTTGTAAATCTGAGCTGCAGTATCACCTTCGCCGCCAAAAACTACCATCACAGATGATAACAGGTGTGAGGCCTCTTTAACGCTGCCTAAGCCGGCTACAGATAGCTTTGCAGAGTTATTTATAGCATCGAGCCCTTTTGCACCCTTAATGCCAGCGCTATTGATGATATACAAACCTTCAGCAACATCTTCATAAGCTACCGGCACCTTTCGGGTAATATCCAGTACGCCCCGGTTCATGGCAACCATCTGTTTTGCGTTCAGGCCTGCTATGGTATTAACCTTAGCCATGGTATGTTCAAACGCTACCGCTTCTCTTGCTGAATGAATAAACGGCGAAAGGATGGCGGCCCCGGCTATTGCTGTATAACCGGCTATGCTACGTGCGCGGGTGGAGATATTTTGCATACTTCCAATAAACCTCTGGTTA
The DNA here is from genome assembly GCF_900100445.1 of Mucilaginibacter sp. NFR10. NCBI lineage: Bacteria > Pseudomonadati > Bacteroidota > Sphingobacteriia > Sphingobacteriales > Sphingobacteriaceae > Mucilaginibacter > Mucilaginibacter sp. NFR10. The sequence continues at coordinate 24,392 of NZ_FMTV01000016.1, forward strand.
GCCTGCATTGCCACGTTGGTGAAGCTGGTTAACTTCCCTTGCATGCGCCCTAATACGCCACTGAATCTATCGATGGCCGTAAAGGTGGTAGGTATGGTTAATGATACACTCATCTCTTTATAATTATTAGTGGAACAGGGGGTATGGACATTGTCTTATTTAGCTTAAGCATACGTTTCACCAATGGTGAATTATTTAACTCTTCAAGCCGTTTCATTAAAAGCGATTTGGCCAATGCTGGGGAAAAGGTAGATGTCGACCTGGTAAAAGCAGGGGCGCTTAATCTGGCCGCTAATGGACCATCTACAAGTTTGTATTTGTGATTTGCAAGCGTAGCTGATTTATCCAGTGACAGGATTGCGTTGGGTAAGATCTTCCTTTTTACCCAATTCGAGTTTTCTAATGTTGCTGCCATATAAATTATTTTTTCTTTGTTGTGTCGGTTAAATGTTCACGTTGTTCAAATATTTCATCGTACCAGTACAATATACCATGGTGATCTCGGTCATCACAGTACATTGTATCGATATGCTGGTTACTTGCCCACTGTAGGTTTAACCCAAGTGTTTTGATCACCCCATCTATCTCAATGGGATGTCTATAAAAAAACCGCAGTTAATTTTGTGATTACCTCCAGGTCAAAATTTTCTATCTTATCCAGCATGGCCGCCGGCTGATCAATCAAATAGGCAATAAGGCGTATCGATAGCTCAAACTGATCATTAGGCATTGTAAGGCCATGTTGCAGATTCTTCATAGTCATCACCGGCACACGGGTTTTAAATTTTACTTCTCCCAATGCTGTACCGCCTTCGGTATTTTTAACAGGCTTTTCAAGGGTAAGAACCGGCTTGCTATCTTCAAAAATTAGGTTGCCTAATTTTATTGCCTCAATAGGGGCAAAAAACTCATCCTTAAACTGCTCTTCGTCTTTAATTGGCTTACGAATAAAGCTTTTGTAAAAGTTCTTGAAGTCTTCGATAGCTATTTCTTCAGCTATCACATAGTTTGTTGTTTCCATATATTTATTATTAAAAATTTCAGTTATTTATTTCAATGCGGGCTAAAATGGCGGTTCCCGCTCATTTGTAGAGATGGACCAGTTATTGTCATCCTTGTCATTGTGCCCAAACAGACTATTGCTATTGGGATCGGCCTGCTTATCGCTGTACGCCACGCCTGATAGCCAACATATATCATCTTCATTGCTGCGACCGGCATCTATTTGGGATTGCGTTGCCAATAGGGGTAAAAGCCGTGTGTTATAGTCGCAATACCTATATTTGATCATTCCTTTTTTACCCAAGTGCTCCCACTTAACCTTTTGGATGTGTATTTCAGTATTTTGGGTTTCATCATTCCTGAAGACTGTAAATCCGTTTTGCGTTATATTGAAGAAATGCGCGGATCCCGAGATACTGTACAAGTTTGGCACCTGGTAGTTGATGTTTCCCGTACCAACATCTTTCTGCATTTTGGTGGGGTGGGCAACTAAAAAAGTATGTACCCCATGTCTTTGATTAAATTTTACAATTTTTATAAGTTGCTCAGCAGTATATTTTACTTCAGAATAGCCGTTAGGTATGTTGCTTTCAATTCGATTCCAGGGGTCGATGATCAGTCCTTTAATTCCTTTTTTTAGTACCAGCTGCTTTGCCTTTTCAAGAATAGTATCAAGTAAGAAATCTTCACTTTCCGGATATATGATATGGAATTTTTCGGTTAACCATGCCCTCATACTGTCCATACCTTGTTCTGATATGTTTTTATAGCTTACGGGCTTTCCAAGTAGCTTTTTAATAAGCCTGAGTATGTACATCTCCTTTGGATGAGTTTCCGGGCTGAAAATGCCAAATGACCAACCCGCGTTAAGGCAAAGTTTTAGGCTAACCTGCTCTAAATAGATAGTTTTACCGTGGGATGGAATACCGGTAACAATCGTTAACTCTCCGGGCATAAAACGCAAGTATTCATCCAGCGTTGTATCGCCAGTTCTGTCACCGTCTGGCAGACCGTTTCGATAGATATCCATAACGCCGGGCCAAAGGTCATTTACTGAAAATATGCCAGCAATAGGAAACTCTTTAGCAGATTCAAGCAACTTTAATAAACCTTGCTCTCCGCGTACCCTTAAATAATCATTGGCATCTTTTAGGCCGTCAAAAGAGAGTGTAAAACACCGTTCATACCCTAACCTTCGCGCCAACTCATCTCTTAAAGCGTGCCCAGCTGTATCGTCATCAGTTGAAAGGTATATTTTAGTTTTATTTTCAAAGTATGCATGGCAGTTATCGAGATATTCGATTTTACCACCTTTACTTGCTCCGTTTGGTACACTGATTACCGCCTTGTATCCAGCCTGGTGCCATGACATCGCATCGATCTCACCCTCACATATGATACATTCGGCACTATCTTTGGCTGCATTGATATTATAAAATATCAGTTCTGCATCCTTAGCAAGTTTAAAGTTCTTTTTACCGTCCCGATATTTGATATTAATCAGCTCATCACCACGCCAGTAGTTAAACTGAACTGTATTTACTCTGGCTAATCTGTTAGCTTCAACTTTAGCACTTTGATCATCGTTGCCAGCTTCCTTAAGTTTCTCAAAGTGATGATTAAATACCTGAGGCATCCATTCTCTTCCCTCGGTTACGCGGAAATCAATAAGGGTTTGCTGTTTAATTGATCGGCCGGAAAACCATTTTACCAAATCCGTTGAAAGTGAAGTTTTGTTGTTAAATACGGGCCTTAAATAAATCTTCTTTTCAAACACCGGCCTTTCAAACACCCGACCTTTCCAATCGCAGTTATGGCATTTGTATGTCCCATCTTCAATGTTAACACTTAAGCACAGATCTCTTTTATTTTTACGAGAATGCGAACAGTTGGGGCAAATTGTTTTTCCTGATCCGGAAATACGTTTAAGATCGATCCCCAGATCTTCCAGCATCTGTCTATTGTTGATCATGACACAAATCCCCTTTCTTTATGAACAGGGGCCTGATTTTCGGGCGTAAACCAATTGGTTCTTAACTTTTGTTTCCAGTTTATTACCTGATTGCCGTTGGTGTCATGCCAATTGCCTGTATCGTAATGTTTAAATGCGCGAATGGCAGCTGTTTCAGAAAAGCCGTTTTCAATAAAGTAGGCTTTGACCTCAATAATATCAGGTGGGGTAAATACCTTTCCTTTATTGTTCTTTCCTTTACTATTCTTTCCTTTTATATCCTTTATAGCATTGCTATCGCTATTAGTTTGCAATGCGTTCGCATAATTACCTGCTTTATCCCATCTTTTATTTGCACTATTGGCAGCTTTTTGCGACTTCTCGGCACGTACTTGTAAACGGCGGTCAACACTTTCGGACCAGAATAATGATCCGTCATTTTTAAAAAGCTCAAAGTCGTTGATAAGTGAAGTAATGCAAGTGCTATCCGAATGCAATGCGAATGCATAGCTTTCAATTTCTGATAATTGTAATTTGCCTCCCTGCTCGTAAAGCATTTCTATCAAATCCCAGTAAGTACCTTTGCCCGCTTGCCCTAATTTCATTAGTACCTTTAAAAGCTTAGGATCGTTACGAGCACCGTAATCGTGTGAAAAGAAATAAGTATCCTTGCTCATGCCGGTACCCTCCATGAAGGCAAAATGTAACGCGTAGAGCCTTCTATTTCAATTGTTATAGCCCAGGTCTCAGATAGTGCATTATTTAATCCATGTACCGCATCAGTTGTTGGGCATTGCATCAGTCTAATAAAATCACTATGGCTAACCGGCTGATTATTTTTAATGATGTCCAGCGCCTTGAAGGTTAGTAAGGCATCTTTTACCTCTGCAAGTATTTTATTTGCATCATGGCCGCTATTATAAGGCGGTGGTGGCGATGATAGTCGAGGTGTAAGACTGTATTTTTTTATAAAGAGATTGCTCTGCATTTGTATTCTATTAAGATTACCTATTGCAGCTGTAGGCCTTGTGTTGAAGTTTTAATTATAATGTCTGCAAACTTGTGCAGTACAATTAATTGATTAACTTTTCCTTAGCTTATTAAAAGAGAATTTTAAAGGATATGGCCGTGTCACCGGTTATATCCTTTTTTTATTAAAATTTACCTGGTTGCGCTTTGCTTTTGATGTAGAGGTCGATATCTGACCGTTTGATAAAAACAAGTTTGCCGATATTGAAGACAGGAAGCTGCTTACTTCTTATCAGGTTGTTAATTGTTGATAACGATACCCTCAATGCTGTTGCCGCCTCTTTTTTTGTAAGATTGGCAGGGTCAATTTCTGATTTTGTTTCTGGGGTGTTTATTGACTCTTCGCGGATAGCGGCCCGGACCATGCTTATAAAATCCTCCCGCGTTGCTACAATTAATGTTTGCATATCTTGTTGCTATTGTTTGAATGTTGGGTGCTGAACTGTTCTAAATCGGACCAGTTAATACGTATCTGCCGGCCTATGTTAAAAGCAGGTAGCTGATTTAGCCTAATTAGTTTGCGAAGGGTTGGAATGGAGATATTCAGGAACTCACAGGCCTCATAGCGAGTGGCTGGCGGCTTCGTGGATAAAGCAGGCTGCCGAATTATATTGAGGTCGGTTAAAATATCAACTAAGGCAGATTTCAAGCCTTCTTTTGATACTATGTATTGTGCTTCCATTTCCGTGTTTTTACCTTGTTTTCCAAAAGTAAAGACACGGATTGTGCTCTTTATTTATCTAAAGCTTTATAAAGTTTTATAAAGCTTTGGTCGAAAGCATATTTTCGATCAATTGTTTTTCGGTGGAGTATTGGCTGTTTTTTTGGGTAACTCTGGAGGGAATTGTCACTGCATTATATAATGGCTTCTGTTTGTCAAATATTTTGTTAAGTGAAGCAACCAAAGCGCTCATTTTGATATTTATGGTATTTGCGCCTGCCGCTCTATTTGGGGGATCGAAATTAGTCGAATCGGTACATTTTAGTTCAGTTAACGCATAAAGCATGTCCTTTATTCGATTAACATGAGCGTTTTTATATTCTGTTTTTAACTTCGATATAATCGATTGGCCGGCGGTATTAAGAAAATCATTCTCAAAGTAACTGGAGTTGTTATTGGTTGGTGGAGGAATTGAAGCCTGAGTATTTGAACTTGATGTGCTGTTTATCTCATACCATGTAATCAATGGCAGCTCACCAGGTAATGAGCCAGCGGAAAACCTGTTTAATCGCTTTTCTGATATCCTGCTAATTCCTAAGTTGGGAGTTTGAATCGAATCAATTGAAAATGATCGATTAAGTCCGGCTTTGATTTTATCAATAACACCAATTCGGGTAATTATATCTTCTATGATGTCGTCAATGAGGTTGGGAGTAATTTTTAATTTGTCGATACTTGAATAGTCTGGACCAATGTACTTAAATGCAAGGTTGTTACAGTTAGTGAAAAAGGTTTTAAACGAGTTTGCCGGATCAGCTGGGTTTAAATCCAAAGAGTCAATACTATTTAAATAACTCTCTATAAATTGTACTTTTCTAAAAGCAATATCTTGCTGTAACGTTGCCAATTCAAGAATGGCATCTCTAATTACTACTCCCGCCTTATGTATATCAAGCATTATTACATCTTCGCTTGTACGATCATTTTTTAATTCTGCCAATCGTTTGATCTTGATTTCTTTGCTATCGCTTGATTGGAGGATTGAAAGCCAGGCATCATCCTGTTTGATGCTTTCAATCAGGGAATTAGGGAATCTATCGTAAGTTGAGTACTTTAATATTAGGAATCTTGTATTGTCATAATTAACGATATCGAAAAAGAATGACATTAAATTTTCAAATATTGTATCGTAATTTTCCATTAAACTAAACCTCCGCTAATTGCCTTCATCGTTTGCCTATTCCATATCTCCCGCATTACTTCGGCTTTTTCTTTCGGAGTAACTTTAATGTAATTTAAAAATGCTTTTTCGGTCGTGTGGCCGGTAACTTCCATTATAACTATGGTAGGTACACCCATTTTAAACATGTTTGATGCAAATGCGCGCCTGGCAGTATGTGTTGATACCAATTCATTTAAAGGTTGTTTTATTATGTAATTGGTGCCGCCCTTTGCTTTTTCGAGGCTAACAAGATCCGTAAGCCCAACTTCTTTAGAAACCTCTTTTATGTAAGCATTCAGCTTTACATTTGAAATGGCAGGGGGTAAGGAATTTGTTGTTTTGCCCTTATATCTCGACATGATCTCCTTTACAGCGCTATGTATTGGTATGGCAACGTTTTTGCCGGTCTTTTGGGTTTTAATCTCAATGAAATCTTCTGATAGGTTTTTGGCTTTTATATTGGTGAAATCCGAAAACCTTAATCCGGTCCAGCAACCTAATAGAAATAAATCCCTTGCTTTCTCTAATCTGCTATCCTTTGAAAAGTCATGGTTTAACATGGTTTCGAGCTGCTCACTTGTAAGGTAAACATTTTCAACACTCACAGCTACTTTAACAAATCTTTTACTGGTGTATTGATTGTTGGTGTGGAGCTTCTCTTCTTTGCTTTCGTTCATGCAGGTTTTGAGAAATTTAACTACTGTGCCGAAATAGTTATCTGACAGCCTTTCCACTTGGTATGCAAATTCTTTAAGCTCGAAATAAAAATCAAGTGTTATATCATCGAACTTGAATGACTTAACGCCTTTATGAGCGGCAAAGCGCTTCAAAACGCCATATGCGCTATTATAGTGTCTAATTGTGCCGGGAGCGTATTTAACACCATGCGCCTTTACTCTTTTACCGCTTTTGGTATCGGCGATCACCTGATCGATATATGTGAAAAGATCTTTTGTAGTCACCTTAGCTTCGGTGCCTGGCAGCTTTCCGCCATTGTTAATAACTTGTATGGCTAATTCCCGTAGTGTATCAGGCTCAGGGTAAGCTTTTGTCGATATCGTTAGATGGTCAAATGCAATATCAATGCTATCCCTTACCAACTTCAGGCTTTGAGCGATCATAGGACCATCTTTAAAGCTGGCCATTTGTCGCGGTTCCTGGTTTTTAACATTCCAGTAGCGTGGTTCGATGGCTATCCCACTTGAAAACACCGAGCGAGTACTATTATACCGCACAAAACAGCGTAGTGGAGTAAGCTTACTGGCTGCTTTTGTTTGCTGCAATACAAATTTTACTGTGTGTTTAAAGGTTGCCATGATATTTGATTTTGCTTAATCAAATATAACACTTTGTGCGGATTTTGTGCGGAAAATTTGAATGTTGTTGAATATTGGTGACGCGTGGTATCAGGAAAACCCGCTTTATTGATGCTTATAAGCTGTTTTTGTATGGTGTGAAATTTCGGTAATTGCAGGGTTATCGTCCAAATGGGATCACTTATAAGAAAAGCCGTTTCGTATACATAGAAACGGCTTTTTTTGTACATGAGGGCACTTTTGAGGGCCGGCCATATCTTGAATCGACAGTCGTCGTGTCAGCTTGACCCGGAATATAGTGGTCAAGTTCAACAGAATCTCCACCCACCAACGAGTATTGTATCAACTTTGTAGCCCCTGTAAAAGTCATTACTAAGTGAGTTCATATGTGCTATTTCTCCGGTAAGCGAGTTATAGACTATACGAAAGTCTGGTTCTTTTTTCAGTAAAGCACAGCAGTCGGCGCAAGCCCGAATTGCTTTTTAAAGGCAAAGGAAAAATGGGACAGATTTTCGAAGCCCAGCTCAAGATAAATGTCTTTGGGCTTTTGGCTTTGCTGGTGGATGAGAAAGTAAGCTTCTTCCAATCGCTTTTTTGTCAGCCAGCGTCCGGGCGTGTCGTTATAGATTTGTTGGAAGTCACGCTTGAAAGCGGATAGGCTCCTGCCTGTCAGAAACGCGAAGCGCTCCAAAGGGACATTAAACCTGAAGTTCCGGGTCATGAAAGCTTCGATGTCTATCTTTTGCGGCGCACCGAAGTTGAATAATACGGCAGCAAGGCCTGGGTCGTTTTTGAGCAGGATCAATAGCAGTTCTTCCCGCTTGAGATCTGCAAAAGCTTCCTCGATCTCGGCCTCGCCCCTATAATAGGGTTCGAGGGAATGGATGAAGCTGGTGAGTAGCTGATCGTCCTTGACCGGCCGGATGGAATCGTCTGACGTGGCGATGCCGGTATCTACCCGGTGCCGGGCTAAAAACCGTTTTAAAAAGGCTTCATCCAGGACGATAACGATCTTTTTAAAGTCACCGTCCTGCTGCTGCTTGGTGTAGCGTAGCAAATGGTTCTTACGGGCGATGCAGCTGTCGCCGGGATGAAAGTGGTAATGCTTGTCGCCACTATATGCCAGCATAGAGCCTTTTAGGAGGTACAGAAAGAAATGATCGGATATGACCTGTTCGGGAGACATTCCGGGACCTAAATGACAGGATTGCAGACTACTGGTGATCATACTCAAAAATACTTAATTCAAAAGACTATCCACACTTGCCAATATCACTTCTTCCTTACTGCGAGGATACCAATTCAATACCCGCTGTGCCTTTTCGTTGGAAATGGCAATATAGAAGGATTCATCCAGCGGTTTCAGGTCGGCGATGTTTCCGGCGTATTCGGGTCTTTCTTTCCGGATAAGCTCAGCCACGTCGTAAAGGCTCATGACGCCGATGGCTGTTGCCAGGAAGCGCTCGCCCGCTGCGGCCGGATGTGTCATTGCTTTGAGGTGAATATCGGCTACATCACGCACATCTACCACGCCAAAAGTGAAGGGCAGCGTTTCTTTGATCTGGCCATCCAATACGCCTTTCACAAAGCCGATAGAGGTGGAGAAGTCTTTTCCCAGGGCAGGGCCAAATACGCCAACCGGGTTTATTACGGTGAGTTCCATGCCGTGGTCCTCGCTGTTGATCCAGTCCCAGGCAGCTTTTTCGGCAATCGTTTTAGATTTGATGTAGGCGCGGTCTGTTAGTTCGGGGTCTGTCCAGTCTTCTTCGGTAAAGGTGTAGCCTTTGGGATCTTTGCTGTAGCCGATGGCGGCAAAGGATGAGGTTAATACCACGCGCTTCACACCGGCATAGCGGGCGGCTTTCAATACCCGTAACGCGCCATCCCGTGCGGGTATAATCAGCTCGTTGGCATCTTCGGGTTCTTCGGCAGGAAATGGGGAAGCTACGTGCAGCACATAGGTGCAGCCATCAGCTGCCCGGTTCCAGTTTCGGTCATTAGTCAGGTCTGCTTCCACAAAGGTGAGGTTTTCAAAGGATTTGATTCCGGCACCTTTGAGCAGGTTAATTACTTCGTCTTTTCTTTTTAAGGAGCGAAGGGTTGTTTTAACAGTGTAGCCTTGTTGTAAGAGTTGAAGGATACAATAGATGCCAATGAAGCCTGTGCCACCTGTTACTAATACGGTTGGTTGTTTGATGTTATTTTCCATTTTGAATTTTCTTTTGACAAAGATGGCGCTAATGCGGCTTGCCTGTTTTGTTTAGAAGTTCAACTTTGTTTTGTTTAAAAGTCCAGAAAATTTGATTTTGCTTTAATCCGCTGACTATAAGGTTTAGCACATAACCATATATTTTTCCAAGTGGATAAAGCAATTCTTAATTCCAACCTGTCTTTTTATAGATGTTAAAGTAACACTTAAATTTGCGCTGAATCCATCATGAAAAATTCTTATATCTATGAAAAACAAACATCAATATTTATTTTTTGGGTATATTCATTGAACTTGAAATGAATGTTTATTTAACAATTAATTTAAGTTTTTATTTGATTATTGATTTAATTGATTTAGATTAGTAATACAATTAAAACCTAATTATAGTTCCTCTACACGTTGAATTTTTATTGACTGATAAACAAATTAGTTGTTTTCAATGAAGACGGACTGTAACTATTATAAACATCAAATTTATAATGAAACCAATTGAGTTAAATCATACTGACGACGTTTTATTATTGCAGCAAATAGAACAGGGCAGTCAACATGCATTTAATTTATTGTATGAAAAGCATTGGGGGAACGCCTATTCTGAAGCATATAAACGTTTAAAGGATTCGGATCAGGCAAAAGATATAGTCCAGGAAGTATTTACTCATATTTGGCTCAAAAAAGAAAGTCTCCGTATTCATAATCTACCGGCTTATTTAACAGTAGCTATACGTAATAAGGTGTTTAAACTGGTTGAAAAGCAGAAAATCATTCATCCATTCTTTGATGTTATTGATGACCTGCCTGCATCTTGTCAACAAGCTGACGACAATTTGCTTTGGAAAGAGTTTTTAATATCTTATGAGGCGCTTTTAAATACGCTTCCTCCCAAAAGGCAAATTATTTTCCGCCTTCATTATCAGAACGATTTACCAACCAAAGAAATCGCGGCACAATTGGGTCTCACAAGAAAAACAGTTCAAAACCAGCTCCTAAAAGCTATTGAAAAATTGAAAGTGTCATTATTACCCTTCCTTTCTTTATTGATCATTTTATTTGGGGCAATAAAATAATTAGGTCTGTAAAAAATAAATTTTTTAGTAGAGTGGGACTTTTGGTTGTTTATAGGTCATATCTATAATCAATAGTACAACCTATTTTAAATGGACAAGCAATATTTTCTTGAACTGTTGCATAAATATCTCAATAATGAAGCAACAGATGAAGAACAGCAATTTTTAGTTAAATATTACGAGTTGTTTTCTGCCGAGCCAGATATTATTTCACTATTGAGTGATGAGCAGAAGAAGGAAATCAAGGAAGAAATAAATGCCTCAATTTGGGAAAGCATCGATAAACATACCGGGGTTGATAAAAAAATAATACGCCTGAAGACCTGGGTCAACAAAATAGCTGCCGCAGCGGCAATCATAGGAGTTTGTGGCATAGGATATTTATTCTTACACAATAAACCGGTTGTTAAACCTCCCCAGTCATACTCGGCCCATCGGCCAAAACCTAACCTGTTTCTGGTACTGCCTGACGGAAGCAGGGTAATACTCAGTTATGGTAGCAAACTTAGTTATGCTTCATCATTTGATGGCCTTGCGAAACGCGAAGTATATCTTACCGGTGAAGCCTTTTTCGACATAAAACATAACAACTTAAAACCTTTTGTTGTACACACCGGTAAAATAAAAACAACCGTGTTGGGTACTGCATTTGATGTAAAAGCAGTGCCTGGTGATAAAACCATAACAGTCACCGTTACCAGAGGCAAGGTAAAAGTCAGCAATAATAACAAGCTCCTGGGCATTATCGTTCCCAATCAGCAGATTACCTTTGACCGGCAAAAATCCATTTCAACGCAAACTAACATAAATGCAAAAAACTACACGATCTGGACGGCGAAGGATGATTTGTATTTCGAAGATGTAACTTTTGGGGAAGCAGCCAAGGTATTGGAAGACCGGTTTAAGGTTAAAATATTATTTACAGATCAGTTGGTTAGTTCAAAACACTTCACCTCTACTTTCAATAAGTCTGCTAACCTGGATCAGGCATTAAAAAGCATTTGTGAGTTCAATGACGCCATTTATTCGTACGATAAAGCAAAGACTACCATAACCATCTCCACTAAGTCTCAAGCCAATTAAACTAAATCTCAAACCAATTAAACTTAAAGTATATGAAGAAAAAGTACCTCAAAAATCACAAACAGATCCTGTTTCAAAGAAGTCCGGATAGTTTTCCGGCATAAAAAACCCTCTGAACCATTTCCGGGGAAATAACCTCAGAGGGTCGCTAACACTATTCGACTGCAATCGATTGTATTAGCCGGGTGTTTTAAATTTTAACATTCAATCGAAGACATTAATCACTTAAAACAAACTAAATTATGAATTTTTCCATAATTCTGGCAGAGCCGCGGCATTTTGTTAAATACCCGCTTAGATTTCATCTGCTAATTGACTTAAATTTTAAACAGTGTATGAGAATCGGGATAATTTCAATGTTCATATTAGCTACTTCAATTCCTGTATTTTCAGCAGCCCCTGTAAAGAGTCAGACAATTGACCAGGTAGCGGTGAATCTTACACTCAAGAATGAATCACTTGTAAAAGCTTTTCATAAAATCGAATCACAAAGCAGTTTTCATTTTATGTATCGCAATGATGATGTGAAAGATATTCTCAACCTGGATATTGCTGCCAGTAATAAATCGATAGCAGTAGTTCTGAAGGCCATTTTGTCTAACACTTTACTCAAATTCAGACAGATTGATGACCAGATATTAATTACAAAATCAAATCAGGATAAAGCGGCAACCGGTGAAAAAGCAGATGTCACTACTGATATAGTAGCATCCAAAGGCATAATTAAAGGAACGGTAACCGATTCAAAGGAGAGTCCGTTAGCGGGTGTTACGGTAAAACTGGATGGCGCGATTTCATTAAATAAAGCAACAGACGTTAACGGCAACTATAGCTTCTCTAATTTACCGGCAGGTAACTATACGCTCACTTTTACTTTTGTTGGTTTTAAATCGGTAACAAAAACATTAGCACTAGGAGAGGATCAGCAAAGTGTAATTAATGTGGCGTTAACGGAAAGTACAAATGGCCTGGACGAAGTGGTTGTAACTGGTTACGGAACCCAGAAAAAGCGGGAAGTAACCAGCGCAATTACCTCTGTAAGTGCAGCACAATTTAATAAAGGTAATATCAGTGATGTTGCACAGTTATTACAAGGTAAAGTAGCCGGTCTTTCTATCGCACGCCCGGGTGGCGACCCTAACGGTGGTTTTGCCATCAGGTTAAGGGGACTTTCTACTTTAGGAGCTAACACACAGCCGCTAATAGTGCTTGATGGCCAGGTGGGGGCTGATATTAATACAGTTGATCCAAATGATATAAAAAGTATTGACGTACTGAAGGATGGTTCGGCCGCTGCAATTTATGGCACACGCGGTTCGGCAGGCGTTATCATTATAACAACCATCGCAGGAAAGAGAGGGATGTCAAAGCTTACTTATAACGTTTCAGGTACTGAAGAAACCCCTGCCAAATTTACCAAGCATATGACAGCCGCCGAGTTTGTTGCACTTGGCAAAGGGACAAACTATGGCTCTTCTACCGATTGGAATAAAGAAATAACCCGTTCTGCCTTTTCACATGTACATAATTTAGGTATTTCGGGAGGTGATGAACGTACGGTTTATGATGCAACTTTAAACTATCGCAATAGTCAGGGTGTTGCAATCAGAACTGGTTTTCAGCAATTAAATGGCCGTTTGAATATCACACATAAGGCTTTGGATAACAAATTGGTCCTTAATTTAAATATAAATACTACTAACAGAAACTCACAATTTGGTTTTCCAGATGCTTTCAAATATGCAACCATTTTTAACCCCACAGCACCAGTTCATTCTACAGATCCTTTATATGATTTAACCGGCGGTGGTTTTTTTGAATCCAACTTCGTTGATTATTCAAACCCGGTGGCAATGTTGGTTCAAAATACTAACGAAGCGCGGAATAAGAAGTTTAATATTGGCGGAACTGCGACCTATGAGCTAACCAAAGGGCTGAAATTTGCTACTAAATATTTTAAACAAACAACAAGCATTTATCATTCAGAGTACTCCCCAACTACAGCCTTTATTTCCAGGGGCTTCCCGTTGGGCAGTGGTTTTAGCCGTTCGGGCATTTCTGCAAAATTTGATGATGAATCTGAAAACAGTTTACTTGAAAGTACCTTGTCTTACGACAAAACAATACATAAACTGGAGATTGCCGCTGTCGCCGGATATTCGTATCAGGATTTCTTCTACCAGGGATTTGATGCCCAGGGCGGTAATTTTGTAACTGATGCTTCGGGTCAGAATTTTGCAGCCGCTCTTGATTTTAAAAATGGTATAGGTGTAGTTGAAAGTTATAAAAATGAGAATAAGCTGATCTCGTTTTTCGGGCGGGTAAACTTAAACTATGATAATATCGCTTTCCTTTCGGCCAGTTTAAGAAGAGACGGTTCAACAGAGTTTGGTGTAAATAACAAATGGGGCTTTTTTCCTGCTGTTAGTGCAGGTTTTGATTTGAGCAGAATATTAAAGATTCAAAGTATAAGCAACCTCAAATTGCGCGGCAGCTACGGTGTTACCGGTGCATTACCACCGTTTCCGTATCTTTCATTGTCTACTTTATCAAATAGCGGCGGTACCTATTATGCGGGTAATGGTGTATATCTGAGCACCTACAGTGGCACCAGAAATCCTAACCCTGGTCTGAAATGGGAGAAAAAAGCTGAAACAGATATCGGGTTAGACTTTTCACTGTTAAACGGAAGGTTAACCGGTACCTTTGACTATTTTAACAGGAAAACTACCGACTTGATTTTTGACGTTACGGTGCCTTCGCCGCCGGCGTTATTCAACAATACCTGGGAAAATATTGGCGAACTGAGTAACTCGGGTGTGGAATTAGCTCTAAGTTATGAAGCTATTAAAACACCTGACTTCAGTTGGACTACCGGTGGCAATATTTCAAGTTACCACGTAGTTTTAACAAAGCTGATTGACGCTTTAAAAGGTTCGTACGTAGGGGCTACCAACCTTGGCACTCCTGGCCAGGAAGCCACGCAGTTAACGAGGGCGGTAGAAGGTCAGCCGATCGGTATACTTTACGGGCCCAAATATGTAGGTGTTGATGCAAATGGCGTATACCAGTACTCTGACGGTAAAGGCGGCACTGTTGGGTTGGCAAATGCACCACGCCAGGTTATTGGTAATGGCTTACCTAAATTTGAATTTGGGATTACCAACGCCTTTAGATACAAACAGTTCGATTTTAACTTTTTTCTTCGCTCATCTATCGGTCATCAGTTAATCAATACTTACCGCGCGTTTTACGAAAATCCAAATGTTGCAACCAGCTACAATATAGTAAATACCAAGTATTTCAATCCCAAAGTTACCGATGGTGCCGCATACAGCAGTTATGACGTTGAAAAAGCATCTTTCCTGAAACTGGATAACGCAACGTTTGGCTATACTTTCAAGATTGCCAAAAGCAATAAACCGGGGATGATTAGCAGTTTGAGAGCCTATATTTCGGGCCAGAACCTTTTCACTATTACCGGCTATACAGGTGTTGACCCGGAGGTTAGGTACGCTGACTCTGGAAATGTGTTAGCTCCGGGTATCGACCGCAGGGAGACATGGGTTTACACAAGGTCATTTACCCTTGGCGTTAATTTGGGATTTTAATTAAGGTATTTTTCAAAGTTTAATATATACAAATATGAAACATAAATCATTAACAAGATATTCGTTGCTGGTGTTGCTTGCTGCGGCTTCATGTACAAAGCTGGATGAAAAAGCATTGCTCTACGATCAGGTAACTGAGGATAGTTTTTATAAAACAGATAAGCAACTGGCGGCCGCTGTGGGGGCTGCATATTCTTCTATTTATGGTTATAACGGTGCTTTCTTTAACTTAAATGAGGTTACTACAGACGAGGTTGTTGTACCAACACGGGGCGCTGACTGGGGTGACGGTGGGCACTGGGTACGTTTAAAAACACATAAAACCAACAGCACCGATTCGCAACCAGCTAATGGCTGGAGCCTTGGTTTCGGCGGGGTTACCACTTGTAACAAAATTTTAGCCGCCCTGGCTGTAAGTAAATCACCAACTGCTGCTACTTATGTAGCAGAATTAAAATGTTTAAGGGCCATTTACTACTACTGGCTGCTTGATTTGTTTGGCAACGTGCCTATCACCACTGATTTTTCGGATACCAAGCCCCCTGCAACCAAAAGCCGGGCCGAAGTTTATGCTTTTATTGAATCAGAATTACTGGCAAATATTGAAAAACTACCCAAAATAGGCACAGGCGATGGCCCATACTACGGCCGTGTTACTTATTATGTTGCTGAAGCAACTTTGGCCAAGTTATATTTAAATGCCCAAACTTATACCGGGACCCCACAATATGACAAAGCATTAGCTGCATGTGATGTAATTATTAATTCCGGTAAGTATACGCTGATGAATAATTACGCCGACAATTTTTCAAGGAATAATACGGGTTCAACCGAGTCTATTTGGGCGATACCGTTTGATGGGGTTAAAGCGAGCGGCTTTAATATGAATATGGAGACTTTGCACTTGCAAAGCCAGAATACTTATCAAATGAATAACCAGCCATGGAATGGATTTGCCTCGGTACAGGAATTTTACCAATCCTATATTGACCCGGCGCAAAACCCCGGCCCGCAGGGAACTGTTGTAGGCCTTGACCCCAAAGGTACACCTACTACCGGCACACTCGACAAACGGATGCTGAATAATTTCCTTGTGGGACCTCAATACCAGGCTGATGGGGTAACCCCCTTAACGGACGGCGGTGCAGATGTGACGGATCCTAATGGTCCGCCTATTACCTTTACCCCTTACATTAACGAACTGCAGCCCAATGCCTGGAGACAGGCGGGTGCTCGTATTGGTAAATGGCAATTTTATAAAGGTATGCAGTCAAGTTTGGATAATGATTTGGCAATTTATAGATACGCCGATATTTTGCTGATGAAGGCCGAATTATTAGCCAGAAAAAGTGGCAATTGGAACGACCCGGTTACGCTTGCCTTGGTTAATCAAATCCGAACAGTACATGGAGGGGTTGCACCATTCACCAGTTTAACTCCTTTAATATTTTTAGCAGAGCGCGGCCGGGAAATGTTCGCAGAAAGCTACAGAAGGCAGGATATGATCCGTTTTGGTGTTTATAATGACGCGTACCGTTTCCACCCGGCCGATCCGGATGCTCACGTTAATATTTTTCCGGTACCCGAACCTCAAATTAATGCAAATCCAAACCTGAAACAAAACCCCGGGTATTGATAAAATGCTTTGAGTTTGGCAAAGGTGCTCTTTTAAGGAAAGCAAGTGATTTATTACTTGCTTTCCTCATTAAATACCACGGGTTTACCTAATTGACCTGAATATTGATTTAAATGTTTGATTATTAGTTGATTGTGTTTTGTTGTTTTGATTGAGTTGTTGTCAACCCATCAGGTTTAGAAATTGCGACGGCTACAATATTTGAACAAGGTTAAAAGGAACTTATTTTATATAAAGTGAATGATTAAACGGGTACTTAATATTATTCCTGAGCCAATTGTATTATTGGTTTATTCTCCAATAAAACGTAGCTCCCCAAAGGTCATTTTATTTTTCACAGCCTTTTGGCGTTCCGTTATAGCGGCAAAGATATATGCTTCATGCACAGAGGCCAGCTATATTCGGCAGGTACCGTTTTTTGCATTTTTATTTCTGATGGGCTGCAATCCCATCGAGCCTAAAAAAGACGAAGGCAACAAACTTTTTTCACTGCTTCCTTCATCATCCACGGGAATAACTTTTGCCAATGATGTTAAATATACCGAACAACTGAATGTTTATACCTACCGTAATTTTTATAACGGTGGGGGTGTTGGTATTGGAGATATTAATAATGACGGCTTGCCGGATGTTTTCCTTTGCGGAAATCAAAAATCAAACAGACTCTATTTAAACAAAGGCAACTTTCAGTTCGAAGACATAACCGATAAGGCTGGGCTCTCTTCGGCAGGTGTATGGTCAACGGGCGTTACCTTTGCGGATGTTAACGGCGATGGGCTGTTGGATATTTATATATGTAAGTCGGGCGATTTTTCCGGGAAAAACAGAAGTAATCAGTTATTCATTAATAATGGTAACCTCACGTTTACCGAAAAAGCGGCCGAATATGGGTTAAATAATAAAGGCTTGTGTACTCATGCTGTTTTCTTTGATTACGATCACGACGGAGACCTGGATTGCTACCTTCTTAATAATTCGTTTCGTTCGGTAGGGAACTATGATTTGATCAAAGATCAGCGCAATATTCCTGATCCCCTGGGTGGGAATAAACTGTATCGTAACGACGGTGGTCATTTTACAGACGTGACCCAACAAGCAGGAATATACAGTAGCAAAATTGGTTTTGGATTAGGTGTAACTATTTCTGATGTAAACGGGGATGGCTGGGACGATATCTATGTTTCCAACGATTTTTTTGAACGTGATTACCTCTACATTAATAATCGCGACGGTACCTTTAAAGAGTGCCTTAGCGACGCAATTAGGGAACTAAGCCAAAACTCAATGGGAGCTGACATAGCCGACATCAATAATGACGGCTATCCTGATATTTATGTGACTGATATGCTTCCTGAACCGGAATCAAGGTTAAAAACAAAAACAGCTTTTGAAAACTGGGATAAGTATCAGTCCGACCTCCAAAATGGATATTATCAGCAATTCCTTCGCAATGTTTTGCAGCTGAACCAGGGCCCGGTTATGAATAAAAACTTAGCCGAAAATAAGATAAACTTCAGCGAGATAGGCCGGCTTTCGGGAGTTCATGCAACCGACTGGAGTTGGGGCGCGCTGATCTCGGATATGGATAATGATGGGTTTAAAGACATTTTCGTTAGCAACGGTATTTATAAAGACCTAACCGATCAGGATTATATCCAATTTATGGCTAACCCGATACAAGTAAGAAAAATGATGGGTAGTGAGAAGGAAGTAATTAAGAAGCTAATAGATAGTATGCCCTCGGAGGCTGTGCCTAACTATGCCTACCGAAACAATGGGGACCTGACATTTACCAATAAGGCAGCCGAATGGGGACTTGGAGATCCGGGTTTTTCGAATGGTTCGGCATATGGTGATTTAAATAACGATGGTGCGCTTGACCTGGTGGTGAACAATGTAAATATGCCGGCCTTTATCTACCGAAACAACAGCAGGAAGCTGGAGCCGGCGAATAAATATTTGAAAGTAGTATTGCAGGGCGAGGGGAGGAACCGGTTTGGCGTAGGGGC
>NZ_FMTV01000010.1:0-118577 GCF_900100445.1 Mucilaginibacter sp. NFR10
GGCCGGTATCCCAATGTCATTAAGTTAAGGAAACACCACAGTTCAGAACCGGATAAAATCCGGTTCTTTATGGTTACGAATCAAAAAACTGTGGTATGTCAGCAAACTTAAAGATCATTTCAGATTTACGGAATTTTATTGCCCTTTCATCTCAAAATAGCGAGTTAAGACAGCTATTCACCAACTCTTGCAATGCCTTTAGTAGAAGGCGTAAGCTTCATTTTGAACTGGTAGTATGTATGCTGCTTAATTTTTTTAAAAGAAGTTATGATATAGAGTTATCGACATTCTTCGATCATATGGGTTTTCAGGAACTGAAAGCCACCAAGTCTGCTTTCAGTCAACAGCGCTCAAAGATTAGTAGTTTCTTTTTCAGCTGTTTAAACAGTACGTTAGTCGATAGTTTCTATACTCATTATAAAGCTGACATTAAACGATGGAATGGATTTAGGGTGATTGCGGTAGATGGTTCTACAGCGTACCTGATCGACAGGAAGGAAGTAACAGAACATTTTGGAACGCATGGAAATCAGCGGGGTACAGTAACTTTAGGCCGCGTTCTGTGTGCCTTTGATGTTTTGAATAAAATCACTATAAAGGCGGGAATGTACCCCATCAGCTGTTCTGAGCAAAAGATTGCTCTGAGCTGGATACCTTCTTATGGGCCGGATATGTTATTGATCTACGATCGTGCATATCCTGGCTTTATCAGCATGTTTCATCATCAAAACAAAGAAACACCACAGCCCTTCTTAATGCGCTGCCCTGTAGGGTTCAGTACTGAGGTAACAGCATTTGTAAAAAGCGGGGTAAATGATGCGATCAGCATGATTAAAGCAAGTAAACCCATTCGGAGGGAGCTTAGAGAGCAGGGTTTTATTGTAAAAGTAAAGGGAACTATTAAGATACGGTTGATCCGCATTGTTTTAGATGATGGAACGATTGAAGTGCTGGCTACCAATCTATTTGACCAACAACAATATCCTTATAAAGAATTTAAAGCACTTTATTTTATGCGCTGGGGAATCGAAACAAGGTTCAGCTCCTTCAAGAACCAGTTGCAATTAGAAGCCTTCAGCGGACAAAAAGTTGAAACAATTCTACAGGATTTCCATGCAACAGTTTTCTTATCCAACTTACAGGAAATCATTAGCAAACCAGCCCAGGAGAAAATCGATCATGAAGTTTCCAAGCGCAAATACGACTATCAAATAAATAAAAATACCGCCATTGGCATTATGAAGAACAGAGTCATAGGCCTTTTACTTTTTAAAGACCCTGAAAAAATACTAATACAATTACAAAACCTCTTTGCTCAATATATTGAACCAATAAGGCCGAACAGAAAACTACCAAGAGTGAAAAAACTCAAACGTAGGTCTGGTAAATACAAAACCTTAACTAATTACAAAAGAGCAATATAATCCTTAACTTAATGACATTGGCCGGTATCCGCTACTATCCCTAACGCGGAAAAAGTCTGAAGTCTGATGTCCGTAAGTCCGAAAGATTAAAATTGGCTTGGACTTCCAGACTTACGGACATCTGACTTTCGGACTCACTTCCACTCACTTAATAAACCAATTTCCTACCTTTGCGCGGTAAACTCAATATTGCATGAGCGAAAAGATCTTAGTGATAGGCGCCAACGGCCAGATCGGTACCGAACTGGTAATGGCTTTGAGAAATATACATGGGGCCGAAACGGTTATAGCTTCGGATATTAACAGCCCTACCTATGCCATGCGCGGAAGCAGCGGACCATTTGAATTGATCAATGTACTTGATAAAGACAACCTGCACCATATATTTGATAAGCACCGCCCCACACAAGTTTACCTGTTAGCTGCCATTCTTTCGGCAGTAGGCGAGCAAAAACCCAAAATGGCCTGGGACCTGAATATGACCGGTTTGCTGCATGTGCTTGATTTTGCAGTTGAGTTTAAGGTAAGTAAAGTTTTTTGGCCAAGCTCAATAGCGGTTTTCGGTCCGCATTCGCCGCAGCATAATACGCCGCAGTATTGTGTAATGGATCCTAACACGGTTTATGGTTTTAGTAAATTGGCCGGCGAGCGCTGGTGCGAATATTATTTTAATAAATACGGCCTTGATGTACGCAGTATCCGTTACCCGGGCCTGATAGGCTGGAAAGCAAACCCAGGCGGCGGCACTACCGATTATGCCGTACATATATTTCACCAGGCATTAAAAACCGGCAGCTATGAAAGCTTTCTGGCCGAAGGTACCGCCCTGCCCATGATGTATATGGATGATGCCATCAGAGCTACCATCAGTTTGATGGATGCACCTGCCGAACAGATCAGCATCCGCTCATCATATAACCTGGCTGGCATTAGCTTCACGCCCGAACAACTGGCAGCAGAGATCAAAAAACTGATCCCTAAATTTGAGATCAGTTACAGTAATAACGACCCGCGACAAGCCATCGCCGATAGCTGGCCAAAGTCAATAGACGACAGTTACGCGCAAAACGACTGGGGCTGGAAACTGGAATATGACCTACCAAAAATGGTGGCCGACATGTTGACCAATTTGAAAACGATAATTTAAGGTTAAAGGCGAAAGGATAAAGGTTAAAGGTTTTTATCCGTCGTTATATAAACAAATATTATATTTACCGCCTTGTCTTTATAAGGCAAAGCTTTGTAATACAACAAGGTTGATCTATCACTATCAACCATGAACAATGAACTAAAAAAACATGGGAAGAGCATTTGAATTCCGCAAAGAAAGAAAGTTTAAGCGCTGGGCCAAAATGGCAGTGCAGTTTACCCGTTTAGGTAAGGAAATTGTAATGGCTGTAAAAGCCGGCGGCGGCGATGTTAACACCAACTCACGCTTACGTACCGCGGTACAAAACGCCAAGGCTGTAAACATGCCTAAAGACCGTGTTGAAGCCGCCATTAAACGCGCCAGCAGCCGCGACGAAAAAGATTATGAAGAGCTTGTTTACGAAGGTTACGCACCTTACGGTGTTGCAGTGTTGGTTGAAACCGCTACCGATAACACTAACCGTACCGTTGCCAACGTACGCAGCTATTTTACCAAATACGGTGGCTCATTAGGAAAAACCGGCTCGCTTGATTTTATCTTCACCCGCAAATCGGTTTTCACCTTTGAGCCGGGCGACCGCGACCTGGAAGAGCTTGAATTTGAACTGATAGACGCAGGTTTGGAAGAAATATTTGTTGAAGCCGACGAAAATGGCAACGATATTGCAGTAATCCACACAGCTTTTGAAGATTTTGGTAAAATGCAAAAAGCGTTAGAAGAGATGGGTATCGAAGTAAAATCGGCCAAGCTGGAGCGTATCCCGCAATCATTCCACGCTGTTAGCGAAGATCAGGTTCCTGAAATTATGAAACTGATTGACCGTTTGGAAGAAGACGACGACGTGCAGGCTGTTTACCATAACATGGCGGAGTAATCCTGGTATCGGATTCCGGAATTTCGATTTCGGATTTAGTTCCACTCAAACAATAAACACCATGTCATTGCGAGCGATGGCGTGGCAATCGCACAGAAGCATCATCGCTCTGTACAGCATGCGATTGCTTCGTCGTTCCTCCTCGCAATGACATAAAGAAGAAACATCATGCCACTATTCAACACACGTAAAGGAGAAAAAAAAGTAAAGGTTACCTTTGCTAACGGCCTTCTTTTTGTGGAAACTGATGGTGGCAAGCCGCAGGCTTTTCCGCTGGAATGGTTTCCACAGTTATTAAACGCTACCGATGAGGAACGTGAAGACTGGGGCCAAACCGAAAAAGGCATCCGTTTTAACAAGCTGGGTGTAGATGTAACATTATAAGATTTGAGATATGAGACGTGAGATATGAGACAAGGCTCTAAACCTTCAATTATCTCAAATCTCCTATCTAACATCTCATATCTAAACAAAATGGTTTTTGAAGAATTTTTAAAGAAGAAAAGAATTGATCTTGCCGCCCTGCAACAGGGCGAACCTGCTTTGTTTTCTGAATTTAAAGATCACTTTGAACAGATGGGCGAAAAAAGCTTCGACCATACCAAAAAATACTGGTTTAATAAACTAAGGCGGCGGTTCCCGGTTCCGCTTGAAGTTAAAACCGAAAAAGCACATATCAAAAACCCGCTGGCCGAACAAACCATAACCGAAAGTTTAACAGAACCCGCTACGCCGGCCAAAGTTGGCTTTACGCCGAAGTTCCGTCCGGCTGCACCAAAACCTGCAGCTCCTGCTGAAGAATTTAAACAACAGGCAGTTGAGCCCCCAACGTCAGAACCTTCATCCCCTGAAACTGCCCCCAAACCAGCGTTCAAACCTCGCTTTAATCCCGCCATGGCAAAAGCTAAACCGGCTGCAAGCGAAGCATCACCCGAAAACGAGAAAGAACAACAGGCAGAGGCTTCGGATCCTGCTACAGAAACACCTGCACCAACTGCCAAACCTGGCTTTAAACCACGTTTCAATGCTGCCATGGTAAAACCGAAACCAGCTGAAACAGAAACACAGGCAGAAGACAAAAAGGAAGAAACTCCGACAACTCCACCTGCGGATGCACCGGCACCTAAAATGGGCTTTAAACCACGCTTTAATGCCGGTATGGTAAAACCTAAACCGGTAGAAAATGAAGCGCCTGCTGAAGAGAAAAAAGAGGATGCTCTGCCTGAAGAGCCTCAAACGCCGGTAACCGAAGCACCTGCCCCTAAAGTGGGATTCAAGCCACGCTTCAACGCGGCTATGATGAAACCTAAACAGGCTGAATCCGAACAACCCGTTGAAGAGGCAAAACCATCAGCCGAGATTCCGCAACCAACGATTGAAGAAGTAAAACCGGGTTCTGAACCTCCCGCACCAAAGCTTGGCTTTAAACCACGCTTTAATGCAGCTGCAATGAAGCCGACAGTTCCTGAAGCCGAAGCATCCGCAGAAGATAAAAAAGAGGATACTCCAACTAAAGAACCTCAGTCGCCGGCTAAAGAAACTCCTGCACCTAAATTGGGATTCAAGCCACGTTTTAACGCCAAAAATCTTCCTAAAAAATCAGAGGGAGAAGAATAGGTTAATAGCTTTTCCAATCAAGCTAAAAATTCATGTCATTGAGAGCGTAGCGTGGCAACCGCACGGAAGCGTGACCGCCCTGTATAGCATGCGATTGCTTCGTCGTTCCTCCTCGCAATGACATGTTTTTTGTATTACCCGTCTCCTACTTACTATGCGAAAACAACCAATGCAACAGATCAGGCTCGTTGAACGCATTATCCCAGCTGTTGTGTCCTACACCTGGATATAGCGTAAACCGCGGCTTGCCTCCCGCCTCTTTAATAGCATCAACCATTACCTGCGAGTGATCGGCAGGTACTACCGGGTCATTATTACCGTGAAAGATCCAGAGCGGAACTTTTTTAGCGTATTTCTTCGCGTTCAGCGTATTATCGCCGCCGCAAATGGCAAAGGCTGCTGCAAATACATTAGGTTCGCGGCCAATGATTTCAAATGTCCCCATACCACCCATGCTAAGGCCTCCCACATAAACTTTGTGCTTATCAACAAATGGCTTATCTAAAAACTGGTCAACCAGTCCCATCAGCATGATCATCGCCATTGTTGGCGGCGCATTTTCCTGGAAAATAAATTTGCGCTTATTGGTTGCCGAATCCGTAACCTGCTTTACATTGCTCCAGTAACTTTTTGCCGGGCATTGCGGAAAAACAACGATAGACTCGTATAACTCCCTGCAGCTGTCCTGTAAGAACCGTTGTGCCCCATAAGCCAGTTGCGACTCATTATTGTTTCCCCGTTCGCCCGAACCGTGTAATACAAACAATAAAGGGTACTTTTGACCCGGATTAAAATGCTTTGGAAATAAAATTCGGTATGGTAGTGTGTCTACTTTAAAAATAAAGCTGCCCCTGTCAAACGAGGTCAAATTTTGGGACTTGGCTAAAAAAGAGAATGCTAAGAGTAAGCTTAGCATTCCTGTAATTCGTATTGTTTTGATCATGGGTTAAAATGCTTCTTTGTTTTGCAACCGACGTAATTACCGCCGTTGCTTTAAAACAAATTTAACCTCTTTAACGGCCTTTTGTTTATTTTTTATGCCGAATTAATTTTTCACGATAGCAGGGCTTTCAAAACCCAGTTTTTTCAAACCACCCTGAACCTCGGGGCAGCTCATGAAAAGTTTCCAGAGCAAACCGGTCCGGTAGTTTTCAATCATCACAATGATCGGGCCCTGATCGATGGCTAAATAGGAGTTGGCGTACCAGTTATGCGACTCGCTGAAGGCATCGGTAAAGCCATACTCGCCCCAGATCTTATCGCCCAGGTCATAATAAAAATGACGCAACGCTTTCATCGAATATTCCGGGGTATATGGGAATGCGGATAACGCGGCCGTAGGCGTAATTACGCCGAGGTCGTTAGTTGGCGAATGTGCATTGTACCCCTCAAAGTTATCACTGGCAGTTAAGCCCCAGCAATTTTCACCATAGCCTTTAAATTTTTTAGGATTATCAACGCAGTAAGCATGATTGATCAAAGTATGATTTTTATTTTGTTCCCAGTAGTCGGCATACTCGTCCTTTAATCCCTTAGGATTAAGGCCGAGGAAAGAATATTGCGAGAAGAATAGCGGACCGCCGTAATCAAAACCAAGCGGCAATTTAAAACCGTAAAAAGTTTTTCCATTTTTAAAGAAATCGCTTTGCGCCCAACCATTATGGTAAACATTGGCACTAACGGGGTAACGTTCGGCAGATGCGGCAAGCACGTAAGTGATCAAACATTCGTTAAAACCGTGGATCGGGAAATTCATGGCCCAGCCATTGTTGGGGCTCCAGTGCCAGTAAAGGTAGTCGCGGCCATCGCGGGTGTACCAGTTCCATTCCATTTCACCCCACATCCAGCTAATCACATCACGGATGCGACGTTCTTTGGGCGCATCGCCGTTGAAATATTGCCTCGCACACAATAAACCCTGGAAAAGATAAGCTGATTCAACAATATCACCACCATCATCCTTACGGCCAAAACGGATCACTTTACCGGTTTCGCCGTTTAACCAGTGCGGGAAAGCGCCGTGAAAAGCATCGGCCTTGTATAAAAAGTTAACGATCTTAACCATACGGTCAACCGCCTGCTCATGGGTGATCCATTTGCGGCTATCGGCCACAATGAGCGACATGATGCCAAATCCCGAACCGCCGGTAGTCACCACCTCGTTACCGTAATCAAAAGAAGTGTTGCTGCGCTCACGGGCCAGACCGCTCACCGGGTGACCAAAGTCCCAGAAATAACGAAACGTTTGGCGCTGCACCACATCCAGCAAAGCGCTATCGGTAAGGTTTTTTATAATACCAACGGGCTTAATGCCGTCTTCTGATTTTTTTGTTTGCTTTTGGGCAAAGGCGCAAATGGCAGCCAATATAAATACCGGAGTAATAAATAGTTTTTTCATAAAGCTATTTGCATTTGGATATGAAAAACAGGGTTTTCATTAAAAAAAGAGAGGTTGCCCGTTAAACCCAACAAGGCAACCTCATCATCAATCAACTGTGTGTATTTTATTGGCTAATTAATAACCAGGGTTTTGTGTTAATGCGCCACCGCTCAGGTCAATTTCATTTTGTGGCACCGGCCAAACTTCGTTTTTGCCGGCTTTCCAACCGCGTGAGCCAAAAACTTCGGTACCCCTACCCTGACGGATCACGTCGAAATAACGTTCAAATTCCATAGCCAGTTCAACCCTTCTTTCCTGGTATATAGCTTTACGAAGGGTTGCCTGATCGGTTGTAATTACTTTTGGTAAAATAGCTGCATTACTACCACGGGCACGGGCACGAACCTGCTCTAACGGAATTAAGGCAGCTGCTGAATTACCAAGCTCATTGTTAGCTTCAGCGTTCATCAGCAATACATCAGCATAGCGTAAAACGATCTTGTTTTGCTGGCAGCCTTCATTAAAGCCAGATACATACAGGCTAAAAGGAACGTATGATTTTTGGTTATACATCGGGTTATCTCCGCTGGCCGGGATCTTATCACCCTCCGGCGTAGTTTCGCCCCTGAAAATGATAGTCGCATCACGGCGTGGGTCGCCGGTTTCGTAAGCAGCAGCTAAACCTGCACTTGGCACGTTGAAGCCCCAGCCGCCTCCGGTAACACCACGTACACCCTGCACTTGTGAGTATTGTGAGTTTGAGGCATCCGGGTTGTTAGGAATCAAAGCGCACTGTATCTCAAATACCGATTCCTGGTTGTTTTTATGATTAGTACGGAACATTTGTTCGTAATCAGGAAACAACGAATAGCCCATACCCATTACCTGGTTGGTGTAGCTCAATACATCAGCCCATTTTTTCAGGTACATGGCAACTTTTGCATGCAATGCAATAG
Organism: Mucilaginibacter sp. NFR10; assembly: GCF_900100445.1. NCBI lineage: Bacteria > Pseudomonadati > Bacteroidota > Sphingobacteriia > Sphingobacteriales > Sphingobacteriaceae > Mucilaginibacter > Mucilaginibacter sp. NFR10. Next base: position 8,402 of record NZ_FMTV01000010.1, read on the forward strand.
CGGCGCCTTTAGTAGCATGACCGATATCGGCCGAGCTGTAGGTTTGCGGCAACACATTGGCTGCATCAGTCAAATCCGTTTCAATAGCAGCCCAAACCTGTGCTTTTGCTGTACGCGGTAAGTTATATTCTGATGCATCCTTAGGCAGGCTTAAACGTAATGGCACATCGCCAAAAGCCCTAACCAGCCTGAAATATGAATAAGCCCTGATAAACTTAGCTTCGGCCAGATACCTTGCCTTTAAAGTTTCGTCCATGGTAATACCTGGCACGTTGGTCAAGATCTGGTTAGCAAAATTGATGTTTTGGTACTGACCTTTCCAGAAACCACCCAGTTGGGCATCGCCCGCAGTAATGGTAAATTTATGATAGTCATTAAAGAAGGTAGCATCGCTGGCGGTGCTGCCTTTTTCTACATCGTCAGAACCCATGCTCTCTACAGCAATAGGTGCAAAGGCGATGTTGTTCCACTCGCGCAGGTTAGCATACATGGCGCTAACCGCTTTAGTAGCATCATCCTGGGTTTTGAAAAATTGGGTTGCCGCGGTATTTTGAGCCGGATCAACATTTAAGAAGCTTTTTTTACAGCTTTGAAACGATATAATTGAAGCGATAAGACCTAAAGCAACGACCTTACGCGAATATTTTGTACTATTTTTCATCTTTATATTGATTAAAAAGTAACGTTAACACCAAAATTATAGGTAGCAAATAACGGATACACACTTGCATCAATACCACGGCTGCCTACAGCACCACCAATCTCTGGCGAGAAGCCTTTGTAACCAAACAGGTTGATGGCGTTTTGTGCGTTTGCATAGATCCTGACTTTTGAAATATTCAGTTTCTTCAGGAATTCGCCCGGAATGGTATAGCCCAGCTGCGCGTTCCTCATCCTGAAGTATGCACCGCTTTCAACATAGAAAGAGTTAGGGGCGGCATTACTATTTTTACCAACGTTTACTGAAGGGTAGGTATTTGAAGTACCTGCTCCATGCCAACGGTGTTCATAAAAATCCTGAGTAAAGTTTTCATTGCCGAAGCGGTAAGCGATATTGGCGTTATAAACACTTACACCGGCAACGCCCTGAAAATCTAACGCAAGGTCGAAGTTTTTGTAGGTGAATGATGTGTTTATACCGTAGTTATATTTTGGCAGCGGGCTACCCAGTGCAACGCGATCGCGGCTATCCAATATGCCATCGTTATTGGTATCCTGGTAAATGAAATCGCCAGGGGCTGCGCCCGGTTGTTTTGAAGCTGCAACCTGCGCTGCTGTTTGGAAAATGCCTGTTACTTTGTAGCCATAAAACTGGCCTATCGGCTGGCCAACCACGGTGCGGGTAGCCAATGCGCCGTTGGCAATACCTTCGCCACCATCATAAATTGGGTTTTGGCCGGTTATTACATTAAGGACCTTATTAGTATTAATACCGAGGTTACCGCTGATACTATAAGTGAAATCCTTTGACGGATTATCTCTCCATCCTAATGAAAACTCCCAACCTTTATTCTGGATAGTTGCCTGGTTACCTATCAATGAACTGTTACTTGTACCTAATGAACCAGCCACTGGAATTGCGAAAATAGCATGTTCAGTTTTACGATCGTAATAATCACCTTCGAAAGTAAGTTTGCCATCAAACAAGCCGCCCTCGATACCAAAATCTGACGACGCGGTGTTTTCCCAAACGATCGATGGGGGTACTATGGAGTTAATACTTGCACCCGGATAAGTTTTAAGCGGGTTACCAAATAAGCCAGTGAGGTAAGGATCGGTGGCAATAACTTGTACTGTCGGGTTAATAGGCACACCAGAGTTGCCTATCTTTCCCCAGCTTCCACGAACCTTTAATGAACTGAATACCTTCTGATTTTTCATAAAATCCTCGTTGGTAATTACCCAACCGGCACCAATTGACGGGAAATTACCATAAGTATGCTGGCCATAAAACTGCGAGGCACCATCATGACGAATGGAGGCGTTCAACAAATATCTGTCTTTAAACGAGTAATTGACACGTGCAAATTGTGATAATGCGCGATTGTGAGCCTGACTGCCGGGAGTTGGAAAGAAATTTATATTGGCGGTATCCGGAAATGAACTCCTGATACTGCCGTTTTTTACATACGGAACATTATCGGCCTTACCATCTATTTGTTTAGTTCGGTAATTTTGAGCACTGTAACCCACCAGGGCTGTAATTTTATGATCTTTTATTTTAACATCATAAGTAAGGGTGTTTTCCCAGATCCAGTTACGTACATCGGTATGGTTGATGTCCAGATTGGTTTTATTACTCTGTTGTTTTAAGGTAGCAAAGTATTGAGGAGAATATCCCCGTACTTCATTCTGGCTGATATCGCCGCCAAAGCTCGACTTAAATTTGAAGTTTTTAAGGAAGGTAACTTCGCCATAAGCGTTATAAGTAAAACGCTTGTTTTTTGTGCGCTGATTAAAAAAATCAATAGTAGCCTGCGGGTTATAGTTATTACCATCGCCGGTTCCATAGTCGTTAGGATCGCCATAACTGCCATCAGCTTTGCGTACAGGTAGTGTAGGGGCCGCGCCAAATAACTGGTGAAAGATATCGCCATTCACATCGCGCGATACGTCAGACAACCCACTTGCGGTATATCCGAATTTTAAGTTTTTAGTTGGCTTAAAATCATTTGACAAGTGAACGGTGTAACGCTGATAATTGTTGGTTTTGGCTAATCCATCCTGGTTAAGGTAACCAAACGAATAGTTGTAAGTATACTTATCGGTACCACCACTTATTGAAGCCTCATGGTTTGTAGTAAATGCCTTGCGCAATATTTGTTTATACCAGTCGGTTCCTTTACCGTATGATGAAGGATTGCTGAATATCGGATCGCCACCATTTAATGCCGAAAGCTCATTTACCGCAGTGGCATATTCATTGGCATTTGCCATTTTTACCTGGTTGGTAACAGCCTGCAAACCTACATAGCCATTATAATTAATAACCGGTTTACCTTTTGTACCACGTTTAGTACCTATCAAAACTACACCGTTGGCTGCACGGATACCGTAGATAGCTGTACTTGACGCGTCTTTCAAAATGCTGAAGCTTTCGATATCCTGCGGATTAAGGAAGCTGATATCATCATACCAAACACCGTCAACAACAAACAGCGGTTTGGTATTACCATAAATAGTACCTAAACCACGAATAGTAATGTCTGGTGATTTACCCGGTGTACCGCTGTTGGTGATTTGTACACCTGATACTTTACCCTGTAAACCGCTCAATGCGTTAGGTGAAGCTTGTTTGGCAACATCGGCGCCTTTAACAGTAGCTATCGAACCGGTTACGTCAAGCTTTCGCTGCGTACCATAACCAATAACAACTACCTGCTGCAATTCGTTTGTCTTTGGCTGCAGGGCTACGTTTATGGTTGTTTGCCCGTTAACTGCTACCTCTTGTGTAGCATAACCTATATAAGCAATTGATAAAGTTGCATTACCCGGTGCCTGGAGGGTAAAGGCTCCGTTTACGTCTGTTTGGGTACCTATAGTTGTTCCTTTAACTGAAACAGACACGCCTATTAAAGCCTCGCCTGTTTTTCCGTCAGTTATTTTACCTTTTAGTGTAACGTTTTGTGCAAACGCCGCGTCATAGCAAAACAACAGTAACAACATCAACCCTGAAATAGTAAATATTCTTTTCATAGTGGTTAATAAATAATACGGATCGAAAAATAATTGGTTTATTGATTTGCAAAGCTGTACAGATAATCAGCCTTTAGCAAATAATGTAACTCAACATTAATACATCAGCATAAGAATACTTTCACACGAAATGTTTTTATAAAACACAAACACCTATTTAACAGACAGTTAAAATAAAACCAACTACTACACAGCCCGCTTAGTACCCAATACCACTAAATAGCACAATGAGAGGTAATGATGTAGTGTTAAAGCTCGATGAGAAACTCGGTGAGGTTTTTATCATGCTCCAGATTGAGCTTTTTGCGCAGCCTGTAACGACGAATTTCGACACCCCGCAATGAAATATTGAGCAGCGATGCCATCTCCTTACTGCTCATATTCATGCGCAGGTAAGCGCATAATTTAAGGTCATTGGGTACAAGGTCCGGATGACCGGCTTTTAATTTTTTAAAGAAATTTTCGTGCGCTTCATTAAAACTGGTTTCAAATATGTTCCAGTCACGCTCATCGCTCATACCTTCATCAATCACTTTCTGGATGCGGCGCAATTGTTCGTCGGCCAGCTTTTTACCATCTTCTCCTTTGAGGTGAGTTAGCTCGTCGCTTATCTTTTGCAGCAGCTCATTTTTGTAAACTATGTTCATAGCCGAATTTGCCAGTTCACGGCTTTTACTGGCCAGGTCGGCTTGCAACTGCTCGTTCTTTATGTTGATGATATGCTGCTCATTGGCTATAGCCTCCTGCTTCAAAAATTCTTCCTTCTCTTTCTGCAGCTTTTGTTGAATCTGCTGCTGATGTTTTTTCAATTTAAGCCCGTAGTAATACCTGATCACATAAAATAGCAATACAGCCAGCAATACATAAAACACCAGCGCTATTTTGCCGGCATACCATGGCGGCAATACCGTAAAAGTTATTGTTGAAACGGCGGATTGGTACTGATCATTGATCTTAGCCCTCACCTTAAAATTATAAGTACCCTGGTTAAGATTCGTAAACTCCTTTTGGCTTTGCGGCATCCACTCGCTCCATTGATGCGAATAGCCTTCCAGATAATACTGAAACCTGATTTTAGCCTGGGTATAATAAGGCAGAGAATAACTTATACGGATGTTATTTTCGGCGTAAGGTATTTCAATGTTATTGCTCTGTTCTGCTGCTTCAGTTATCAACGATACCTTATCGGTAACATTCTCTATCCTCCTTATCAAAACATCAGGTATTTTGATCCTATTGGGCAGTTGAGCATCTGCATCGTTTAATATCACAAACCCGTCATCAACACTTATCAAATAGGTTGAGTTGTTGATACGGTTAATGGTTTCATAATGCTGTACCATCTGTCCGTTCAGGATAGAAAACCTGTTGGTATCGATGGTTAGCTTCCCGGTAACAGACATATCGGCCAAGCCTACCCTACCCTGGTTAATAAACCAGTATTTTTTGCCTATGGCCTTAATGATCTTACTTGAGGTGGCAAATGTGCCCAGTTTGCTATTAAGCTGCTGATATTTATAAAACCTGTCGGTAATATCGTCATACACATAAAAACCCAAATCTGACGAGAAAACCGTGCGGTTATCGAGATCAAATACATTAATGTTGTAACTACCCGGCAAACCATGTTTTTGGTCGTAATAAACGTGTGATACCACAGTGCGCTGATCGGCGCTTAAAGTGAGTTTATAAATACCCTTATAAGCGTGGCTTACCCAAATTTGACCTTTGGCATCACGTTCAACATAGCGTGAAGGTTCACTGAAACCCGCTAATTTATGGCTGAATTGCCAATTGCCCGCAGCATCTTTCCGGTAGATCACCAGGCCGGTATAAGTGCCCTGCATGAGCATATCGGGGGCCATTTTCTTAATGGTCCAACCGCCTGTTACATCCGAGATCTTTTTTAAGGAAGCTCCATTTACCTGGTAGGTTCCGTCGTTATGGCCGCAAAGCAACCTGTTATCCTGTAACGACAAATCCCACACTTGCCCCTGCGAACCGGGGATCAGTTTAAAGTCAAATGTTTGAAAGGGGCTGTTATGATTATCGGGCAGCCAATCGCTGTAAAACAGCCCCTGGTTAGTGCCGAGATAGATCTTTTTATCAAAAATGATGCTGGAATAAACCGTACCGAATTTGCCGGTTTTGTCGAAATAAAAATACAAAGGCGAGTTAACCTCAATTCTATCGATACCATTATCCAGTCCGGCCCAAAGGTTTTGGCTGGCATCGGTATAAAGGCTTAACACCGTATTGTTTTGCATACCGCTGGCTTTATTGATATGCTGCACTACACGACCGGCAGTATCAACGATCACAATACCATTAAGAATGGTACCATAGGCGAAATACTTATCGGCGATGGCCGCGCCGTTATTCAGCTGGTAGGTTTTTAAAAAATCATTTGCCTGGCTCACCCATGGCTTAACTGTTTTACCATCGTAGATAAATAAACCATTTTTTGCCGTACCGATGAGATATTTACCCTGTTGAAATGGCAAAATAGATAACACACCACTTGCACCTAAAATATTGCTGCCTTCAATATATTCAGTCTTTGAACCTTTAAGCTCAAAAAGCCCTTTTGTTAATTGCTCTACAAAAAAGCGGCTACCACATTTAAAAAGGAACAAATACGGCTCATGTGTTTTTACCACTTCAATTTTACCAGCCGAATAAATATAGATAGCCCCGAATGATTGGAAAAGCACCCTGTTGTTATCGCAATATATTTTCCAGATCTCTTCGGTTACCGGTAAAAAGTTTTTCGGTACCAGGTTAACGAGTGAGGTGTATTTTAAAATGCCCTTACCATCGTTATGCCAGTAGCCAAACTCACCGTATCCGCCGGCATACACCCTGCCCTTGCCATCAGCACTAACTGAGCGTACAATTAAACCATTAGGCATGTGGTACTGCTGCCAGTATTTACCATCAAAGGTGAGCAGGCCTTCGGCATTGCCAAAATACATGATATCGTGCTCATCGCGCGTTACCGACCAGTTTTGGTTACCAAACTGGTAAGTTGCCTTGGTATAGTTTTGAATATAGGGAACACCTACACTTTTAATATCTACCGACCACGCGGGCCAAACTGATATAAAAACAAGAACGATAATAATACACAGGGTTTTACGCATGGGATGTAGCGGCTCAATTTGCTAAAGTAGTGTTTGTACCCGACAAAATAAAAAAGCCTACCCTTGAGGATAAGCCTTATATAATTAATTGTGCCACAGCTGTTATGCTATTGGCTGCAGTTTGTTTTTACTCACATTTACCGGTTGAGGTACTTTTACATAATACCCGGTACCATCATAAACCCGTTTACGCGGATGCTCTTTACAAGCCTCGCTGCAGCAACCGTCCATAGCGGTTCCGCATTCATCGCACTGGGTAAAATGTTCGTTGCACTCAGGGTTGGCGCAATTGATCATTTTGGGTGTGGTTTTGCCGCAATTGAAGCAGGTTGAAATAACAACAGGGTTAACGCTGTTCACATCAACCGAAAGGCGGTTATCAAACACATAGCATTTGCCTTCAAAATCCTCGCCGCCCGCTTCTTTACCATATTTAATGATGCCGCCGTGCAACTGGTACACTTCGGGGAAACCTTCGTGCAACAACAAGGCCGATGCTTTTTCGCATTTAATGCCACCGGTGCAGTATGTCAGGATTTTTTTGTCCTTATACTGGGCAAGCTGATTGATCATATCCGGAAAATCGCGGAAGTTATCGATATCAAGCGTTACGGCGTTTTTAAACTTTCCTAATGAGTGTTCGTAATTTGAGCGTACATCCAAAACAACCACATCTTCCCTATCTTTCATCGCCAAAAACTCTTTTGGCTCCAGGTGTTTACCTGTTTTTTGTTTCGGGTCGATGACATTAGGGTCACGGAGACCGGAGTGTACGATCTCTGATTTATAACGCACGTGCATTTTCACAAACGAAGGCGTATCTACTTCATCAATTTTAAAATCGATACCGGCAAAACGCTCGTCGGCATGTACGGTGTCCATATAGGTTTTACAAGCTTCGGCGGTGCCTGATACGGTACCGTTAAGCCCTTCATCGGCCACAATAATGCGCCCGGTTAAACCTAAACTTTTACAAAATTTTAAATGATCGGCAGCAAATTGCTCCGCATTAGCTATTGTTGAATAACAATAGTATAGTAAGGTATTATACATTTCCATAAAATCATTGATACTGCTGCAAACAGTGTTAAATGAGCGGCGCAAATTTAAGATTTTTAGGTGAAAGCTCAAAATGGGGTAAAAGGCAAAAGGGTAAAGGCGAAAGGCAGCTGCAATTTTTAAGGTAAAAGGCAAAAGGTTAAAGGCGAAAGATAACTGCTGCCTTTTATATGAAAGGGCTCCGCGGCTTGCTTCTTTCATAAAACCTTTGACCTTTCGTCTTTAACCTTTTTCCTTATCTTATCCCATAAAAGATCCTGAACCCCTGGATGTATTTTTTATCGCCGGCGTACGAGATACCGTAGTCAACCCGGAAGATGAGGCGCTGCACTCCCACATAAAACTCGCGGTAATTACGGTTATTTTTGGTGGTAAGGTAGTTGGCGCCGATGATTTCTTCGAGCTTCAATTTTCTTAACAGCGGGATCCGGTTAAATAACGAACCTGCAAAGTTATGCTGGTAATGTGCTTCTAAAAATGCGCCGTTGGTACTGTAGGTATAAAACGGCAGGAAGTGAAAGCTGCCCACATAGGTAGGGTCGAAAGTGGTGCCCTGGTTACCTAAAAAGTGGTTATAATCCATATAGTACAGGGTGTTATTATTAAAAAATCCTCCGCCCGACACTTTAAATGATGAATAACCCGAAAGACCGACACGGATATGGTCCTGCGAAAGGTCGACTGAGGCAAAATCATAATCTACATCCGAGCCAATGATATTTTTAAACCCTTTACGGTAGTTTACAGTTAAGATTGGATATTTTGAAGGCAGGTTGAACTTGCCTGTGGGTCTGGTTTCGTACCGCTGATCGAAAGTAAAGATGGCCGACGCGTTAAATACCAGCGCCTGGTTATCCGGAAACAAAAAGGAATGGTCATCCGCCGGGGTACCCGGAGGGGCTAATGGGTTATTTGATGTAAACTGGCGGTCCTTAATATCCTTTATCTTGCTAAAAGACGTATTGTAAAGCTGCGAACGACTTGAATACGACAAACCTCCTTTTAAAAACACGCCGTTTAATACTTCACGCTGATAGCCAAAATCGCCATAATGGCTACGGTAATATTTAACGTAATTGTTTTCGCTAAGCAGCGTACTCAGCGTGTTGAAATATAACGAACGCGTGCCCACGTTGTTGAGATCAAGCACATCGCTGCCAAAATCGGCATAAAATTTTTCATTATGAAAAGGATCATTTTTATAATCAATACCCATATTGGCGCTGAAGATCTTATTAGAGAAGCCATAGCGCACAGCCGGCGTAACTGTAAGCGAATGAAAATCATCAATAGTGCGGATATAACTTACCTTGGCATTAATGCCGAATCCCTCGACCGTATTGTAATAAAAGGTTTGTATAAACGGGAAGATGTATAATGAGTCCCTGTTGCTTTTATTGCTGGCCGCGTAACCAAAAATCAGGTAGCCCGGATAATTGATATGATTTTTATGATGCTGAAGCGAATCCAGGTAAGTATCTGTCTTTTTATATTCTTCAAAGGCGTCCTTTTTTTTGTAATCACGATCTTCAGAAGCAGTTAAGGGTATTGGTCGTGCATCGGCCCAATAGCCCGGTTTTTTACTATTGGCTACGGTATCAATTTTAAGGATCTCACCGGTAAAAAAGTTATCGGGGAAGGTTGGGTTGATTTTATAATTGTTGTAAACAGCTGCGTAATATCCGCCAAATTTAAATCCGAAAACAGCTCCTTTAAAGTTGTACTGGGTTGATGCCGGCATCCACACACTATCAGTAATAGCGATGTATTGCTGCCTGATCTTTAAAGTATCAACCAGGTTAAGGTTGCTTGTTTTATTTTCAATAAACAGGTCAACGCTGTAAATGCGCCAGTCGCTGTCAACAATATAAATATCGCCCTGAAAATATTGGCCATGGCCGCGTTTAGGGGTTACGTGAATCTTATGAATAGTATGCCCGTTTTCAACAGAGGTTCCCAGCAACTTGTAATTATAAAACCTGGGACCATATGACGCGACCGGAGAAACAAAGCCTCGGGTAGCCAATCCGTTGATGATAAATACGTTCTGATAAAAATTAGCCTGCAGGTCGGACGCTTTTTTGTAGCCAAATGCTGTATTCTGCCCCGCCATCCGATTGGCAATGGTAATCTCGCGTACCTTGTTGGGCTTTTGAAAATTATATTCAGATAGTGATTCGGACTGGTAAAGTATCCCCCTACCGTTTGTATCCAGATCGAGGGTTTTTCTTACCTCCTGCCCCAACAGTGATTTAGGTACGCTCAGTAATTTTTGTACACCTTTGATATAAACAGCACAGGAGTATGAAGTGGCCTCCTCAATATAGTATTTGCGCTTTTTCAGCACTTGCTTCATAATGGTATCGGCAGCATCCCGGTTTTTACGATAGGTTTCGGCTACTCTGTTGGTGGCAAATACTTCATCGGCCATTTGTACATTATGTTCCTGATCCTGATCTGTTATGGTGACCTGCTCTATCTTTTCAGTATATCCAACATAACGATATATGACGTTATAGGTACCGGGAGCAAGTTTAAACTGGTAAATTCCGTTTTCGTTGGCAGTTGTACCATAGGTGGAATTACGGATATAAATAGAAACAAATGGAATGGCCTGCCCATCCTTATCGGTTATTTTTCCTGTTAAAAGTGATTGCTGCGCGGAGGCCGTTATTACGCTGAAAGCAGTGATTAATAGTAGTATATATTTTCTCATATGTTACTTATGGGTAATGTGTTATGGCCTAAAAATGTTTTATTATTCAGTTAATAATTATTTAAGGTTTAATAAACCCAACCAAATGCCCGCGAATGCTTAATTTTGTACCCTTTAAAACACGCACGCTATGTACAACACACTAAAGCCGGTTTTACAGCAGGAGCTAACCGAAATTGAAAATGCCGGGTTATACAAAAAGGAACGGATCATCACTTCGCCCCAGGGCGCCGATATTACGGTACAGGGTGGTGCCGAAGTAATTAACTTTTGCGCCAATAACTATCTCGGTCTATCGGGCAATGCCAAAGTGATTGAAGCCGCCAAAGCTGCTATGGATACCCATGGCTACGGTTTATCATCTGTACGTTTTATCTGCGGTACACAGGATATTCACAAAGAGCTTGAAAAAAAGATAGCCGAGTTTTTAGGCACTGAAGATACCATTCTTTATGCGGCAGCTTTTGATGCCAACGGCGGCGTGTTTGAACCTTTGTTCAACGATCAGGATGCCATAATTTCTGACGAGTTGAACCATGCCTCGATCATTGACGGTGTGCGCCTGTGTAAAGCACAACGCTATCGTTATAAACACGATGATATGGCCGACTTGGAAGAAAAATTAAAAGCTACCCAGGAATTGCGTCACCGAATCATCGTTACTGATGGCGCTTTCAGCATGGACGGCACCATTGCCCAGTTAGATAAGATCTGCGACCTGGCTGATAAATACAACGCGCTGGTCATGATCGATGAGAGCCATTGCTCGGGCTTTATGGGCAAAAACGGTCGTGGTACGCATGAGCACCATAACGTTATGGGCAGGATTGATATCATCACCGGTACATTAGGTAAGGCCTTGGGTGGTGCGTCGGGCGGTTTTACATCGGGCCGTAAAGAGATCATTGACATGCTGCGCCAGCGTTCACGCCCGTATTTGTTTTCGAATACTTTAGCTCCTGCTATTACCGGTGCCTCAATAGCGGTATTGGATATGCTAAGCGAAACCACAGAGCTTCGCGATAAACTGGAAAGCAATACGCAATACTTCCGTCAAAAAATGACGGAAGCAGGTTTTGATATTAAACCCGGCGTACATCCTATAGTCCCGGTTATGTTATATGATGCCAAGCTGGCCCAGGAGTTTGCTGCAAAAATGCTTGACGAAGGTATTTATGTAATAGGCTTTTACTATCCGGTAGTACCGCAAGGTAAAGCAAGGATCAGGGTACAGATCTCGGCAGCGCATGATATGCACCATTTGGATAAAGCTATTGCAGCGTTTACTAAGGTGGGTAAGGAACTGGGAGTGCTTAAATAGTCGTATATTTGCTGCCCTACGCACAAATATCAATCTATAACAGCTATCTCCTTAGCCACCAATAATCAGGGAGCAGAGATAACAACAAAAAGAATTACAAACAATACATTATAATGCAAGCTCAGATAGACCAATATACCGCCGAGATCAATGCTTTTTCGCCAGCTAATGCTGATGAACTGGAGGCGTTCCGTATTAAATTTTTAGGCACCAAGGGTATTATTAAAGACCTTTTTGAGCAGTTTAAAAGCGTTAGTCCGGAAGAGAAACGCACTTTCGGAAAGGTACTTAACGAGTTTAAACAACTGGCCGAGGCTAAATATAACGAGCTGAAGGAAAATGTTACAGCGGATACGGGCTCTGCAAAATCCGAAATCGATCTTACTTTACCCGGTGACGGTTTCACTGTTGGCTCACGCCACCCGTTATCGTTGGTGCGTAACGAGATCATCGATATTTTTAAACGTTTAGGCTTCGTTGTTGCCGAAGGCCCGGAAATTGAAGATGACTGGCATAATTTCTCGGCCCTGAACTTCCCCGAAGAGCACCCGGCACGTGACATGCAGGATACCTTCTTTATTAAAAAGAATAATGGTAAAGATGATATTGCGCTGCGTACCCACACCTCATCTGTACAGGTACGGATGATGGAAGCCGGCAAACCACCGTTCCGTGCAATTATGCCGGGCAGGGTTTATCGTAACGAGGCTATTTCGGCCCGCGCGCATTGCTTTTTCCACCAGGTTGAAGGTTTGTATGTTGATGAGAATGTATCTTTCTCTGATCTGAAACAAACCCTTTACCACTTTGTGCAGGAGCTTTATGGCGAAGGTACAAGGGTACGTTTCCGTCCGTCATACTTCCCGTTCACCGAGCCATCAGCCGAGATGGATATTTCGTGTACCATTTGCGGCGGTGCCGGTTGTAACATGTGTAAACACAGTGGCTGGGTGGAAATTTTAGGCTGCGGTATGGTTGATCCTAACGTTTTGGAAAACTGCGGTATCGACAGTAAAAAATATACAGGCTTTGCCTTTGGTATGGGTATGGAGCGTATCGCCAACTTAAAATATGTAATCCGCGACCTGCGCCTGTTTTCAGAAAACGATGTACGTTTCCTTAAACAGTTCCAAACTGAAATGTTATGAGGAAACTCACTATAATATTATTGGTAGTTATCGGTTGCTTTTCGTGCGGAAAAGCAACCGATAATGTACCGAGTGTACCTGTTAATTTCCAGGCCGCATTGGGCACACCGGCATTGAGCCCCCTTAACGTTGCGGGCGGCGCGGTGGCCGTTAATGGTTATGGTGTGTCCGGATTGATCATTTACCGTAAAGTGAACGGCACTTATGCGGCCTACGACCGGTGTAGCAGCTATCAGCCCGAAAAAAAATGCGCCGTAACAATTGACAATACAGGCTTTACGGTAACCGATCCCTGCAGCGGTTCAAAGTTTAGCCTTGAAGATGGCACACCGGTAAAAGCCCCGGCCACAAAGGCATTAAGAACCTATAGGGTAGCTGTTACCCAGTTTGAAATTCAAGTAACTAATTAATGGAAGCCGATAAAATAAAAGATAGTATTAAGCGGGCGGCACAGGAACTTTTCCGCAAATTCGGGTACCATAAAACCAGTGTTAACGAGATTGCCAAAAAGGCAAAAATTGCCAAGGCAACCATCTATAAATACTTCGATAGCAAAGAGGCCGTATTACACGTACTGCTGATGGACTACATTAAAGCCAGCGTTGACGACCTGGTACAAAGCAATTGGAATGATATTGATGAAGAGGTTTATCTCAATAACCTCATCATGAAAACCTGCCGCCTCTCCTATACTGTTTGTAACGAGTTTATCGGCTGGGATTTCATCCGAGAGTCAACTAACTCACAGGATTTTTTAAAGAACCTATCTAACGAACTGGAAGAACTGCTCATGGCATCGTTTATCCAATTGCCCGGCATCCGCAAGCACGAAACTTACCAACAGCGCTTACGCTTCCTGATCAAGTGCAGTAAAAGCATCGTGTTTAGCTTTGCATTTACTTCGGTAAGTGATTCGGATGTGCGGAAAAATTTTGTTTCTTTTCAGAAAGAGATCCTGCCCTATCTGGTTAAGGCGGCGGTTTCGGTTTAAGTAGCTAATTGGCGGCACATTAACAGAATATTGTGCAAGACATTATGAATATATCCGTTACTAACATATAAAATATGACAGTTGCCCTCATCATCAAAAACGGATAACTTATCCCATTCTTTTTTATTTCATGTTTCTATTGGTTTGAAAGGCCTCTATTTTAGCAATATTCTGAAAATTGATTCTGAAAATATTTTCTCCGCTACAACCTATCACCTGTTTCGTACAAAGTAATGTCCATTGGTTTGAAGATTTAGTAAAGAAAAGCACCGGGATCCCGCTCAAACCTGCTATTAAATTAGATTTCAGGTATAATTTAATCGGTTCTGAAAGATCGTTGAAAAAAGATGTATGGTCATCTAACATTGTACAAATCTCATGTTTGTCAGCTTTCCACATTATTCTATTCAACATATATTCATCGGTCTTTTTCATCAGCAATAAAACTATCAAAAAATGGTGATCTGGTACATATCATTAAAGAAGAGAGTTTCTAATCCTAAAAAAATCGACAATTACTTTGAAATACAAAGTACTTTACATTATATTTGTCACAGGCTTAAGCAAAGCCTTTCTTTTTAATCAGAAACTTTGAAATACAAAGTACTTTATACCCAAGCAATCATGATAGAGGAACAATCACCAAAACAAACAACATTGGGCTGGCTCAGGGAGTCGGCAACATTTAAATTGATCTTTATCGGGCTATTGGCGCTTTTACTCTTAATTCCATCAGCCTTCGTCCAAAACCTGGTAACCGAACGTGCAGTCAGACAGGGTGAAACGGCCAAAGAGGTATCAGAAAGCTGGTCGGCCAGCCAGATTATCAAAGGCCCGATATTGGTTATCCCTTATAAAAAAGGAATAAATATGACCGATACAGCTAAGCAGACGCTTATAGAAAACCTGTACATTTTGCCCGACAACCTTCACATTAAGGCAGGCCTTACAACACAGCTTAGGCACCGGGGTATTTTTGACGTGGCGGTATACAATACGCAGGTAAAAGTAAGCGGTAATTTTGCCAGGCTTGATCTCTCCTCACTCGGTATAAATATAAACCAGCTTCTTTTAAACAAAGCCAGGTTTGAATTTAGTGTGAGCGACCTGAAAGGTTTGAAAAGCAACCCGGTTATAAAAACAACTCAACCCACACTTAGCGCCGAACCTTCATTTGAATCCGTATTTGGCAATGGTTTGCAGGCCGGTGTTGACCTTTCAGCAATAAACAATAATGAAATTCCATTTGATTACACGCTTGATCTGAAAGGCAGTGAAGGATTAAGCTTTTTACAAATGGGTAAAACTACCGATGTGCGGGTAAATGGCAACTGGAGCAGCCCGAGCTTTGATGGCAATTTCCTCCCCGATGATTCTAAAGTTGATACCGGCGGCTTTAGCGCCGGCTGGCGTATGATGTATTACAACCGGCCATTCCCGCAACAGTGGACCGGTCAGCAAAAAACGTTGGATAACGACAAAAAACTGGAAGAGGCCACTTTTGGTGTAAAACTTCGTCTCCCGGTTGACCAGTACCAGAAAACCATGCGTACCAGTAAGTATGCGATATTCATTATCCTGCTTACCTTTATCTCCTTGTTTTTAACCGAGGTTATCCGCAAACAACCGATACATATGTTCAATTACATACTGATTGGTGCGGCTATGGTTATTTACTACACGTTGCTGTTGTCGTTTTCTGAGCAGGTTGGCTACAACATGGCTTATCTTATTGCTTCTGTATCAACCATAGCACTTATATCCATATTTATATCATCCCTGCTCAAAAACGGGAAGGCGGCGTTACTGTTCGCTTTTATTTTAGCGGTGTTTTATGCCTTTATTTTTGTCATCATTCAACTGGAAGATCTTGCCTTAATGGTTGGCAGTATCGCGCTGTTTATCATTATAGCCGTGTTGATGTACTTTTCGCGCAAGATAAATTGGGATAAAAATTAAGCACTATACACATTAATCAGCAAAGGTTTCAGAAATCTTTGCTGATTATAAATTAAACCTTATACCAATTTGGTTTTTAGTTTAAAATTTACTATGTTAGCATAGTAAATTTTATTTTATGAGCCGCGAACTAACAGAACTTTCCGACCTGATTGATGAGCAATTTGAGATAGAAGATATTACCGTTGACGATAATATGGTTAACTATCTGCTAAGTTTATTTGCTTAGAGATCCTGCTTAAGATCGTAACGTCTTTTAAAGGCGACCGGCTTTCTTTTGTCTCTCCTCTCCCATTTTCAGGATTAAATAAATAGGGTTAACTTTGCAGCCTGATGAGTAAAGCTAACAAACCAAAGTTTTTTGAAAACGTACAGATCATTGATATTGCCGAAGAAGGCAAAGGTGTAGGCAAGGCAGATGATTTTGTTCTTTTCGTAGATAAAGCCGTACCCGGCGACATTGCCGATGTACAAGTGTACCGGAGTAAGAAAAACTTCGGCGAAGGCAAGATCACCGAATTAAAACAAGCTTCTGAATACCGCACACAAGCTTTTTGCGAGCACTTCGGCACCTGCGGCGGCTGCAAATGGCAGCACATGACTTACGAAGCACAACTTAAATTTAAACAAAAGTCAGTTGTAGATGCCTTAAGTCGCCTGGCTAAGATCAACGTTGAAGGTATCATGCCTATCGTGCCTTCGCCGGCCGACAGATATTACCGCAACAAGCTTGAATTTACCTTCTCCAACAAACGCTGGCTTTACGATGGTGAAAACAAAGAAGATGGTACACTGAACATGAATGCTCTGGGTTTTCATATTCCGGGCAGGTTTGATAAGATCCTGGACGTAAACCATTGCTATCTGCAGGCTGAGCCCTCCAACAGTCTGCGTAACGAGATCCGTGATTTTACCATTCAACAGGGTTATACGTATTACGATCTGCGTAATCACAGCGGTATGCTCCGCAATTTGGTTGTACGTACCTCATCAACCGGCGAGATCATGGTGATTGTAGTTTTCGCTTACGCAGAACAAAGCGAGATTGATAACCTGATGAGCCACATTGACGCCCGTTTCCCGGAAATAACTTCATTGTTATATATCGTAAACCAGAAAAAGAACGATACTATTTTTGACCAGGATGTTGTAGCCTTTAAAGGCCCCGAATATATCCACGAGGAAATGAATGGCATCAAGTTCCGCATAGGGCCTAAGTCATTTTACCAGACCAACTCTGTACAGGCACTTCGTCTGTATGAAATAACCCGCGATTTTGCGGGCTTTAAAGGCGATGAATTGGTTTATGACCTTTACACCGGCGCCGGCACCATTGCCAACTTTGTTGCCGGTCACGTGCGTGAAGTTGTTGGTGTTGAGTATGTACCAACTGCTATTGAAGATGCTAAGGTAAATTCGGCCATTAACAATATCACCAACACCAAGTTTTATGCGGGTGATATGAAAGATGTATTGGTGGCCGATTTCGTAGCTGAGCATGGCAAGCCGGATGTGATCATTACCGACCCACCACGTGCAGGCATGCACCCTGATGTAGTAGCCCGCTTAATGGAAATTGAAGCTCCTAAAATTGTTTATGTAAGCTGCAATGCCGCCACCCAGGCCCGTGACCTGCTGGTGCTAAAAGAAAAATATGATACGGTTAAAATTCAGCCGGTAGATATGTTTCCGCATACCCAGCACGTGGAGAATGTGGTGTTGCTTGTTTTGAGAGATTAGAGGTTAGAGGTTAGAGATTAGTTTTTCTTAGCGTATGGTTCATTGTTGATAGTTCATAGCTATGATGTTTAAGAATCGGTACGATCACAAAAACAAATCGGTGTAATCCCAAAAAAATCAACGAAATCAGCGTAATCAAAAAAATCAACGGTCATGAACCCTGAAGAACTGCTTAACGAAGGAAATGAACGCAACAAACCGGCGGCTGATAGTCCGCTGATAAGTTTGGAGCGTGACCTGAAATATTTTAACGACTCAATTAAAGAAATAGCCGAAGAGATCATTAACGAAGGACTCTCTTCCTACCCTATTTTCATAGCTCATCAGCACGAACTTAGTTTAGGCGAATTAATCCTTGATCGTCATGATTTAAACTCGGAATGGAGTATTCATGCTTCTACATTGGAAGAATTTGTAGAACGAGACGTTATAAAGCCTGTACTGAAAGAACGCTTTGTTAACAGCTACAAAGATCCGTACCAATTTATGTGCGTATTTGTAGTGGTTCCCGAAGGCGCAAACTTTGTGTTTTTCCCTTACGCTAAGTAAGTTTTATTTATATAAATTTGAGACGTGCGGGAAATAAACCTAATGTAGTTTTATCACCATTCCGCATAAAAGCTCTTTTAAAAAGAGCAACAAATAATGCTGATAAAAATGCCTGAAAAAAAGCTTCTCATATTAAATAAGCAACAGATCCAGCAAAAGCTCGACAGGATGGCCTACCAGATACTGGAGGACAACTTTGACGAGGATGAAATATTGATAGCCGGTATCCTGCCGCGTGGCAACCACATTGCCGAGCGCCTGAAAACCATCCTCGATGGCATTGCGCCTTTCAAAAGCCGCCTGCTTACTATCGAACTTGAAAAACAAAGCAGCAGCTTAAGCGCCAATATTGATTTTGAGGTAGAAGAATGCAGTAATAAAGTGGTGATACTGGTTGATGATGTGCTGAACAGCGGTAAAACCCTTGCTTACGGCTTTGGTGTATTTTTGGATGTTCCGCTGAAAAAGCTCCGTACCGCGGTATTGGTTGACCGCAATCATAAAAGTTTCCCTATCACTACGGATTTTGCCGGTGTAGCCCTTTCAACCGTTATCAAAGAGCATGTTGATGTAGTGCTTGACGAAGAAGATGGCGAAGAGGATGCGGTTTATTTGAGGTAAGATACGATACATAAAACGATGTCATTGCGAGCGATAGCGTGGCAATCGCACGTAAGCAAATCCGCCCTGTATAGCATGCGGTTGCTTCGTCCCTCGTAATGACATATTAATATTATTATACCCCCAACGCCTCTTCCAGCTTCTCAACCGACATATCTATCCCTTCAACGATGTTGCTTGCCTGCAGGTAGAAACCTTCACGCTCGGCCAGTTTGCCGGTGATAAATTCTACCAGTTCATCGCCTTTTTTCCCTTGCAATACCGGACGAATGGTTTTGCTGTTCTCCAACCTGTCGGCCAGGGTTTTGGGAGATAGTTTTATGTAGAGGGTTTTACCGTTGGCATTCATCCAATCCATGTTATCAAAAAAACAAGGCAATCCTCCGCCGGTTGATACCACGGTATTTTCGGCATATTCAGTTTCTTTCAATACCTGCGATTCCAGTTTACGGAATGCATCCTCGCCAAATGAGGAAAAATATTCGGCTATGCTCATGCCTGCTTTGGCTTCGAGCACATGATCAAGATCAATAAATTCGTAGCCCCATTTGGCGGCAAGTTTGCGGCTCCAGGTTGTTTTGCCACACCCCATAAAGCCCACAATAAAATATTTCATAAAAATTTCTTCAGCTTAATTTTACCCGAGGGTCAATCCAAACATAGATAACATCCACCAGGATACTGATCACCACAAATATAAACGCGATAAACAATATAGAGCCCATCACCACCGGAAAATCCGACATTTCCAAAGCATCAACAGTAGCTTTGCCTAATCCGTTATAACCAAAAATGTATTCCACAAAAAACGAACCTGCCAAAAGCGACGCAAACCAGTTGGCAATGGCGGTAATTACCGGATTCATGGCATTTTTAAGCGCGTGACGATAAATAATCGTCCGGTTACTTAATCCTTTCGCTTTGGCAGTTCGGATGTAATCCTGCCCCAAAACATCGAGCATGGCGTTACGGGTAAGCTGCACAATGATAGCCAATGGCCTTAAGCCTAAAGTGATAACCGGTAATATTAGGTTTTTAAGTGTAATCACTTCGCCTTTAAACGGATCATAGCTATACAAACTGCCCGACATGTTTAAATGCGTGTAATTGCTGAGCACAAAACCAAAGATCCACGCAATGATAATCCCGGCAAAAAATGACGGAGCCGAAATGCCTAATGTAGAAAAGCTAATAGCCAGCTTATCAATCCAGGTGTCTTTGTTTACAGCACTTACTACGCCTAAAAAAACACCGATAATAATAGCGAAGATCATGGCAGCCGCGGCAAGCACCAGTGTATTCGGGATCACTTCCATCAATAATGAAGCTACATCTTTACGGGTTTGGTATGAACGCCTTAAATAAGGCCATTTCAACGCCAGCACTTTGCTTTTGCTCACCGGGAATAGTTTTACATAGCCGTAGCGCTGTTGCTCGTCAGCCGCATTAAGATGGATACCTAATGGGGAAAGATCATTCAGATAATAGGCAAATTGCACCGGTACCGGTTTATCCAGCCCAAACTCTTTGCGTACGGCCTGAAGCGATTGTACGTCGGCACGCTGTCCCTGGGTCATGCGGGCAGGGTCGACAGGTAAAATATTGAACAGGAAAAAAACAACAAACACCACCCCCAGCATTACTGCCAGCCCGTACATTAATTTGCGGAGCAGGTAGGGGATCATTTGGTTATTTCTGTAAGTATTCCTTTACTATGTCTTCGTATTTAGGCACCGAATGATAATGCCATTTATTAATAACGGTGCCATTCTTAATTAACAAAACGCCCGGATTGGAACGCACCATTGATTTCAGCGGAACACCATCTGCATAAAAGATTTCGCTGATCAGCTTATGCTCTTTGGCAAACGCTTTGGCATCGGCTGCGGAATTTGAGGTGAGCAGTACGGTACGGATATTATAATTATCAGTCAAATTAATGGCCAATGCGTTTAAGCGATTGATCGCATCTTTATCTGTTTCGCTCAAATCATAGGCTACAATGAACAGGCTATAAAAAGGGCTCGAAAGTAATTCTTTGGTATAGTCGTTCCGCTGTTCATCCTGGATAGCCAGGTCACGAATTTTAGGCTCATATCCCTTTTTCACCAGGCGGTTTTCCGGGTCACCAACAACTTCCCAACTGGCGTCCTTCCAGATATTACTTTTAAGGTATTCCTTATCGTTCATCACCCTGGTAGCGCCAGTCTTTTTGTTTTTGAGGTGATAGGTAAGTTCAAACTCGTCAAGAGGTGCACCGGGCGGGATCTTCATTTCGTCGGGCAGGCTAGCACCTATTTTGTATGGCAGAAAATCAATGACCGGCGAAAAGTTGTAGGTGTATACGCCGAAGCCAACCGAAACTACGGCAGCGCATATCAACCACTTATCGCCAACCTTCGCGCTAAATAATGGCTTAATTTCTTTGCGCTTTACAAACAATACCAGCACCAGAGCAAGCAAAACCATATCCTTACTGAAGGACTGCCATGGTGTTAAGGGAATGGCATCGCCAAAGCAGCCGCAGGTTTGCACCACTTTAAAAAAAGCCGAGTAAAAAGTTAAAAAGCCAAAAAAGATAATCAACAATAACAAGCCCCAGGCAACCTTAACAGCGCGGGCACCTATTAGTAAAGCGAAACCCAGCAACATTTCAAGCGCGCATAACACAATAGCCATCGTAAGCGCAAGCCCATTGAGGAAAGTCATATGAAAAACCTCAAAATACTCAACCAGCTTATACGAAAAGCCCAGCGGATCATTGGCTTTGATCGCTCCCGAAAATATAAACAATAAGCCCACCAATAAGCGTGGGATCCATATTACAGCGCTATTTGATGATGTATTTTTCATAAGCTTTATTTGCCCAGATGTATATTAAGCTTGATCAGCGCGAAAACGGCATAGTTCAGCATATCCTGGTAATTGGCTTTTACACCTTCTGAAGCTTCTGTAAGGCCCTGATTATCTTCTATCTGTTTTACGCGGAGCAGTTTCATCAGTATCAGATCTGTCAATGAACTTATGCGCATATCGCGCCATGCTTCGCCGTAATCATGATTTTTGGCAAACATCAGCTCTTTGGTTTCATTCACCTTCTCGTCAAACATCTGGCTCACATGATCAGGGTTAAGCTCGGTCGACATTTCGGGGCCGCATTCCAGCTGCATCATGGCTATCACACAATAGTTAACAATGCCGATGTATTCGCCGGTGATATCATCCCCCACTTTTGAAATTTTCTTCTCTTCTAAAGTGCGGATGCGCTGGGCCTTGATAAAAATCTGATCGGTAATGGATTGCGGACGGAGGATACGCCATGCGGTGCCGTAGTCGCGGGTCTTTTTCATGAAAAGGCCTTTACATATATTAATTACGCCTTCGTATTCTGCTGCTGTATTAGTCAAAAGATGCTATGTTTTGTTTGTTGTAACGTTGTAAAGCTTAAATGTTGGAAGGTTTTGAAGCCTGCGCCTGTAAAGTTAGTTAACTTTGCCGTATTATAACTTTGCAACACTTAACTAACCGTGACTAAAAATACATTTTTCCGTAAAAAAGTTACACTTAATGCCGGGGGCCGATTGATTGATCTTTCATCACCAAAAGTAATGGGCATTATCAATATAACCCCCGATTCGTTTTTTGCCGATAGCCGCAAACCCGGCGTTGATGAAGCCTTAAAACAAGCAGAAAAAATGCTGACTGATGGTGCAACATTTTTGGACGTCGGCGCGTATTCATCACGCCCCGGAGCGGTTGATATTTCAACACAGGAAGAAACAGACAGGTTATTGCCTGTTGTTGAAGCTATTGCTGCCCAATTCCCGGAAGCTATCATGTCGATAGATACTTTTCGGGCAAAGGTTGCCGAAGCGGCAGTAAAAGGCGGCGCGCATATTATCAATGATATATCAGGCGGCATGCTTGATGGTGACATGTTTGCTACTGTTGCCCGCCTGCAAGTGCCATATATTTTGATGCACATGAAAGGCACACCGCAAACCATGAACCAACTGACCGAATATGATGATGTATTTCGCGAAGTGTTTGATTATTTTCTCTCGAAATACAGCGAATTAAAACGGCTTGGCGTACATGACGTGATCCTCGACCCGGGCTTTGGCTTTGCCAAAAAAGCGGAGCATAGCTATGAACTGATGAGCCGGATGAATGAATTTAATATGTTGGGTTTACCGGTGCTTACTGGTATCTCCCGTAAAAGGATGATCTACGGTTTACTGGGGAATACGGCGGAAGAGGCGTTGAATGGTACTACAGCTTTAAATACTATTGCATTGACGAAAGGTACCAATATTTTGAGGGTACATGATGTGAAAGAGGCCGTGGAGGCGGTGAAGATTTGGGAGGCTTGCCAGATTTGAGCTACGGCGGCCGGGAGGGCCGCTTGATAGTTTGGCACTCGGCAGGAGTCGAGCGCCGGCGCCTTTTGTTTATTCCCCAACATACACCACGCTGACGCTCGGCTCCTGCCGAGTGTCGACTATTTCGCGGCCTCCCGGCCGCCGCAGCCCAAACAATTAACTGCTACTCGTCAACCTTAAACACAGAATCAGGGTTAGCGCTACTATACACATAAGCTACAGGATCGTTAACGATCATCGCTTCAACCGGGTTATTATGGATATAATCTGCCTTCTGATCAAATACTTTGGCAGTTATTAGTTCAGTAGGATGCATGGTTTTTTGCCAAAATTGATATTCGCTGTTTTGTTGAGTGCTGTTCGCGAAGTACCTGAACATATAAAGCAGCCATTCTTTTCTGCTTTCCGTATAGCTATTAGTTATCAATGCTATAATACGCTTAGCTGTATAACTTTTGAGGTCTCTTATAATTTGCGGAAGTTTTGCTTCCTCCCATTCAATAATCAAATGAATATGGCTACTCATTATACAATAAGCATACACCTTTAAGCCCTTGTTTTTTCTGCAAAATTCCAGGTTATTTAAAAACTCTTCGCAATATTCAGACCGGGTGAAAATATCTATCCAGCCAACTATCGTGAGGGTTACGAAAAACGGGCGATCTGTATTGGCTTTTCTGAATTCTGATATGATTTAGGTTTGATTTTAGGCTTTGACTACGGCCGCCAGAGGCCGCTTGATAGTCGATACTCGGCTGGAGCCGAGCATCAGCGTGTTTTTTTTATATATTTTTTTATTATTCCGCCACCGCTCGGCTCCAGCCGAGTGGTAACTATCCCCAGGCCTCCGGCCTGCTACTCGCTATAACAACTTTATATTTTTCTTGCTTCTTAATTCTTAAAGTCCTGATTCTGAAAAGCCCCCTCCATCATTTTCAAAATAGCGTCCACATATTCCCTGTCATTAGCCAGGCGTGGTACCTTATGCTGACCGCCCAATTTTCCTTTTTCTCTCATCCAGTTAAAGAAAGTACCATCAGGTGCGCGGCGTACTATCGGGCGGCGCAGTGCAAGGTCTTTAAAACGCTTGGCATCGTAGTCTGAATTGATGCGGCGCAGGGTTTCATCCAACAGGTCAACAAAACGTTCAAACTCGGCCGGCTTCTTTTCAAACTCAATGATCCACTCATGGGCACCGCATTCATTGCCGTTAAAATAAACAGGAGCTGCCGTGTATTCCCTGATAACGGCACCGGTTTGTGAACAGGCTTCGTCCAATGCACGTTCGGCATTGTCAATGATTACCTCCTCGCCAAAGGCATTGATAAAATGTTTGGTACGACCTGTGATCTGGATCCTGAACGGCGAAAGCGACGAAAACTTAATGGTATCCCCTATCATGTAGCGCCACAGGCCCGCATTGGTTGATATGATGAGCGCGTAGTTTTTGTTCAGTTCCACCTCATCAAGGGTAAGCGTTTCAGGGTTTTCATCGTGAAGGTTTTCGATCGGTAAAAACTCGTAAAAAACACCGTAATCAAGCATCAGCAGCATATCGCCGGGCTCTTTGGTATCTTGTATGCCGAAGAAGCCTTCGGAAGCGTTATAATTTTCGAGGTAATACATATCCTCGTGAGGGATCAGCTTTTTAAACTGCTCGCGGTAAGGTGTAAAATTCA
This sequence comes from Mucilaginibacter sp. NFR10, assembly GCF_900100445.1. Lineage (NCBI taxonomy): Bacteria > Pseudomonadati > Bacteroidota > Sphingobacteriia > Sphingobacteriales > Sphingobacteriaceae > Mucilaginibacter > Mucilaginibacter sp. NFR10. Next base: position 33,406 of record NZ_FMTV01000010.1, read on the forward strand.
CCGCGCCATGGAAATACATTTCCAGGTTGGGCCAAATTTCAAGCAGGTTATTTTTGCCGGTGATCTCCAGGATGCGTTTAAACAGCACCAGGTTCCAGGTGGGTACCCCGCTGATACTGGTAACATTAACATCCTTGGTAGCATGGGCTATCTTCTCAATTTTTTCCTCAAAGTTTTCGAGCAGGGCGATGTCTAAATGCGGTGTACGGTGAAATTCGGCCCACATGGGCAGGTTTTTCATGATCACCGCCGAAAGATCTCCAAAGGAAGTATCCGGACTTAACTGACTGATCTGGTGACTGCCTCCAAGTGTTAGGATTTTCCCCGTAAACATACGCGCGTTAGGCTGATTATTAAAATAAATGGTGAGCAGGTCTTTACCACCTTTAAAGTGGCATTCTTCCAATGCTTCCTCACTTACCGGGATAAATTTGCTTCTGTCGCTGGTAGTGCCTGATGATTTGGCAAACCAGCGGATCTCTGAAGGCCACAGTACATTTTTTTCGCCTTTGAGCATCCGCTCAATGTAAGGCTTTAACGTATCGTAATTTTGTATGGGGACACGCTCCTTGAACTGGTTCAGGTTTTCGATACTTTTATACTGGTATTTTTTTCCCCACTCCGTGTTTTCGGCAACCGATACCAGTTGCTCAAACCATTCTTCCTGCACTTCATTAGGGTACTTCATAAAAAGCTCTATCTGGTGGATACGCTTTTTCATGAACCAGGTAAATACGGAGTTAAAGAGGGTCATAGGGTTATTATTGAGGAAAAACCTTTCTTTTAAGCACAAAGTTTGCCCCAAGATACACTTTCCTCACCATTTCATTCTCAGCCAATACCTCGGGCACGCCTGATTCTAATATTTTACCTTCAAAAAGCAGGTATGCGCGGTCGGTGATCGATAGCGTTTCCTGCACGTTGTGGTCGGTTATTAATATACCGATGTTGCGGGTACGCAGTTTAGCCACCATCGCCTGGATCTCCTCTACCGCAATCGGGTCAACCCCTGCAAAGGGCTCATCAAGCAAAATAAAGTTAGGCTCAGCAGCAAGCGCGCGGGCTATTTCTGTACGGCGGCGTTCGCCGCCCGATAGCAGGTCGCCCCGGTTTTTACGCACTTTGTGCAAGCTAAACTCATCGATCAGTTCTTCCAGCTTATCTTTTTGCTTTTCTTTAGACATATCGCCCATTTCAAGCACGGCCTTGATGTTATCCTCAACCGAAAGCTTCCTGAATACCGATGCTTCCTGCGCCAGGTAGCCTATGCCCTTTTGGGCACGGCGGTACATGGGGTCCTGGGTTATGTTTTCATTATCCAGGTGAATAGTGCCTTCGTTAGGTTTTATCAAACCTACTATCATATAAAATGATGTGGTTTTACCCGCGCCGTTAGGCCCAAGTAAACCAACAATTTCGCCCTGTGCCACATCAAAAGACACGTCGTTAACAACGGTACGCTGCTTGTATTTCTTAACTAAATTATCTGCTCTTAGTATCATTTTTTGTCTGAACCATGATTTATGGGACTCATGGATTACCCTGATATTTAACCGTTGATGATTTTGATTTTGCTGATTCTGTTGATTAAAATTTCAGACTATGAACCATGATCTATCAACCATGAACCAAGCCAACTAATCTCCAATCACCAACCTCTAATCTCCAAATCGTATCCCCTTCACATTCAACTGTATGGTTCTTCTTTCGCGCCAAACATTTTCTTCTATCGAATAGCACATTTCGAACGGAACACCCGGCCTTAATTGTTCCAGGTACTGGCCGTGGTTAAAGGCTATGCAATCAAATGCTGCCGATCCTTCCTGCATTACGCTCATTTTAATGTGCGAGCCGCCAACCAAACCCGCGTTACCACTAACATACACATTTTTACTTATGAAAACCGGCGCCATATTTTCGGGCCCGAAAGGAGCAAATTGGCTCAGGATCCTGAAAAATTTTGGTTCTATCTGGCTTAAACGTAATTCGGCGTCAATTTGTATTTGCTGTATCAATTGTTCGGGTTTTATGGTAGAGCTTACCACCTCTTCAAACCTTTCAATAAAAGCTTCAAGGTTTTCGGGGGCCATGGTAAGGCCGGCCGCATACTTATGCCCTCCAAACTGGATCAGCAGGTCTTTGCAGCCACAAAGCGCTTCATACAAATCATATCCTAAAACAGAACGAGCCGACCCGGCTACATGCCCGTTTGAACGGGTAAGCACAATGGTTGGTCGGTAATATTTTTCGGTTAGTCTTGAGGCAACAATACCGATAACACCTTTGTGCCAGTCTTCATTAAACACCACGGTCGATTTACGGGCAATCAATACCTCATCGCTTTCTATCATGCCAAGCGCTTCGTCGGTAATGTTAAGATCGTGCCCTTTTCGCTCGGTGTTACGCACATTGATCATGGCGCTTTTTTCTTTGGCAACGTCTTTATCGGTAGCTATCAGTAATTCAACCGCATGTTTGGCGTCGTCTATCCTGCCGGCTGCATTAATGCGCGGACCCAGCGAAAATACTACATCTGATATAGTATATGTCCCTGTCTTGCCTGCTATCTCCATTAAAGCTTTAACGCCTATACACGGATCGGTATTTATTTTTTGCAGGCCGAAGTGTGCCAGCACCCGGTTTTCGCCGGTGATATGAACTATATCACATGAGATGCTGATCACCACCAGGTCGAGATAGCAGTTTACTTCTTCAACCGGGATATCATTCTTTTCGGCATAGGCCTGGATCAGCTTGAAGCCAATGCCGCAGCCGGATAATTCCTTATATGGATATTCGCAATCTTCGCGTTTGGGGTCAAGCACCGCTACCGCGTTCGGGATAGATGCTCCGGGTAAATGGTGATCACAGATGATAAAATCAATGCCTTTTTCATTGGCATAGTCAATTTTATCAACTGATTTAATGCCGCAGTCCAGCGCTATGATCAGGGTAATACCGTGCTCAGCAGCATAGTCAATTCCCTGGGTAGATATCCCATATCCTTCTTTATAACGGTCGGGGATATAATATTCAATATTGGTATACAACTTTCTGAAGAAACTGTAGGTTAGCGCGACAGCTGTGGTGCCATCCACATCGTAATCACCGTAGATCATGATCTTTTCGCCTGTTGTCATAGCCTGCTCAATACGGAGGATGGCCTTTTCCATATCCTTCATCAGGAATGGGTCATGCAGGTGCCGGTGATCGGGCCTAAAAAAATAGCGGGCATCTTCAAAGGTGGTAATACCACGCTGCACAAGCATAGCGCTTAGTACGGTATCAATGTTGAGTTGGGCGGCTAATTTTATTACATCATCATGGTTTGTATTATCCTTTAGCGCCCAACGTTTATTCATATCTTTGCAGCTTGAAACAGTAAATATACTTATGCTCTGTTAAAGAGCCAAAGGTACATTCAAAATCTGATACTACGTTTACTATGGAATTTTTTGCTTTAGGTGAGGGCTCATATTCGGTTGATGCAACCAAGAAATTTATCCCGTTCAATCCCGAAACCGATAACCCCAAAGATCGCCCGGCTTCGTTGTTTATTCACGTTAACCCCTTCCTCATCAAAACAAAAACCGATCTGATTGTATTGGATACCGGTCTGGGCTTTAAAGATACCCGCGACGAGCTCATGCTGCACCAAAACATCCGTAATGCGGGTTTCGATCCGGATGACGTAACCCTGGTGATGATGTCGCACCTGCATTATGACCACTCTGGCGGTTTGGTAGTTGAGCGGAACGGTAAATTAGTACCCAGCTTCCCGCAGGCCGAACATGTGATCAATAAACAGGAATGGGAGTTTGGGATCAGCGGGAAAGGCTCATCATACCATGTTGAAATATTTGAAGCATTACAGGCCGGAGCTAAGATAACTTTCGTTGAAGGCAGCGGTGAGTTTAAACCAGGGATCAGGTATGAACATTCGGGTGGTCATTGCCCGGCGCATCAGGTATTTTGGTTTGATATAGAAAGCGAAAAAGTATTTTTTGGCGGTGATGAGCTTCCCGAACCAGAGCAACTGTTGAGGAAATTCATAGCCAAATACGATATGGACGGCCGCAAGGCTATGATGCTGCGCGAAGAATATGGTAAAAAGGCTGCCGCCGAAGGATGGAAATGCCTGTTTTACCATGCTAAATCATTCACTATCGGAACCGTTGAAACAGAAGGAGACCATTTTAAGGTTAAACCGGCTTAATTTTCGGCAGCTACCTCAAAAAGTTCTTTTATCTTTTCAACGTTGAGCGGCTTGGAGATAAAATCTTTAACCAACGGATATGAACGCGCTTTGTTAATATCGTTGCTGAAAACAGATGATGAAATAATATAGATCTTGCTTTTGCCCAGGGGATCGAGGTTGAGGCGCTTATACTCATCCAAAAATTCCCAGCCATTCATAATGGGCATATTAATATCAAGCAAAATATAATCGGGTAGTTTATTAGGGTCTTTTCTCTGGATATCAGAAAGTTGCTCAATCGCATATTTTCCGTTCAGGCAGGCCATAATTTCTGTATTAAGTAAAGCTTTCTTTATCAGTTTTATGGAGATAAAGTTATTTATCTCATCATCATCAACCAGCAATACACTTATGGCTTTATTGTTAACATTCATATCTAAAATTTAAGCGCGTTGTTTTATACGAGACCACAATTCAAAAGGTTATATTCCTTATAGTTGTAAATTATAAAAAACAATACATTAAAACGGCTCCGCAACGTGAATATTTTATTTAATCTGGCCAATTAAATAAAGTTCAAAAAAACACGGAACAGGAATTAGCCATTGAATTTAAAAGGCGTAGTCATGCTCCACCCGGCAAATGCGTACTTTATAATTCAGGTACCATTTATCGCGCCCCTGCTGCTGGGCAAACAGGTGCCGGGCATTAGCTTTCCAGTTCTTAATAGCTTCTACCGACTGCCAATAAGACACCGTTATTCCAACATTGTTACGCGCCGATTCAACGCCCAGAAAACCTTCCTGCTGCCGCGCGAGTTCAACCATTTCAACAGCCATATCGCCATAGCCTTCCTCTACACCGGTACGTACCGATGTGAATATTACGGCATAATAAGGGGGCTGTGGTGTTTGAGCGATAAGCCCCTCTAAATCTCCTTTGAAGGGAGAGACTTTTGAATTACCTTCGTGATTAGCTGAACTCATAATATATATTTGTGTGAAAAATAAAAACCCTCCTTGTTTAGGGGAGGGTTGATTTAAAAGCTATTCAATCACGCTTTCTTCAAACTCATACTCTTCCAGCGGGGGGCATGAGCAGATCAGCGTTCTGTCGCCATAAGTGTCATTAACTCTGCCCACCGAAGGCCAGAATTTGTTGGCAGCAACATAAGGCAGCGGGAATGCCGCTTTTTGACGGGTATAAGGGTGCTCCCATTCGTTGCCGGTAATTACAGCTACAGTATGTGGCGCATTTTTTAAAGGATTGTTTATTTTGTCGGCCAGGCCGTCAACCACATCGGCAATTTCATGACGAATAGAGATCATGGCATCGCAAAAACGGTCGAGCTCATGCTTAGGCTCTGATTCAGTCGGCTCAACCATTACCGTACCCGCAACCGGGAATGATACGGTTGGTGCATGGAAACCATAATCCATTAAACGTTTAGCAATATCCGTAACCTCGATACCTGCCGATTTAAATGAGCGGCAATCCAGGATCATTTCATGCGCGCAACGGCCATTAGCACCAGCATATAGTACAGGGTAATGTTCCTGTAACCTGGCTTTAATGTAGTTGGCATTCAGGATAGCATAACGGGTAGCGTTAGTCAAGCCTTCGGCACCCATCATGGCAATGTAAGCATGTGATATGATGAGGATAGATGCAGAACCCCATGGCGCTGCAGAAACAGCATGGATTGATTTACCTCTGTCGATATCAACCACAGCATGACCCGGCAAATAAGGAACCAAATGTTTTGCAACACCGATCGGGCCCATGCCGGGGCCACCGCCACCGTGAGGGATACAGAATGTTTTATGCAGGTTGAGGTGACAAACGTCGGCACCGATATTGGCCGGACTTGTTAAACCTACCTGCGCGTTCATGTTAGCACCGTCCATATAAACCTGGCCGCCGTTTTCATGAATAATTTCGCAAATTTCAATGATGCTTTCTTCAAATACGCCGTGAGTTGATGGGTAAGTAACCATCAGGCATGAAAGCTCGTTTTTGTATTGCTCAGCTTTGGCGCGCATGTCGGCAACATCAATGTTTCCGTTATCATCGCACTTAACCACCACTATCTTCATACCGGCCATAGCTGCAGATGCAGGGTTGGTACCGTGTGCCGATGAAGGGATCAGAGCAATATTACGGTGGCTATCGCCCCTGTCATTGTGATAAGCGCGGATTACCATTAAACCGGCATATTCGCCTTGCGCACCGGCATTTGGCTGCAGGCTCATGGCTGCAAAACCGGTGATTTCGCTTAGCCAATTGTTGATCTCATCAAACAGCTGCATATAACCGCCAACCTGGTCGGTTGGGGCAAATGGATGAATTTTACTGAACTCGGCCCAGGTAACAGGTACCATTTCGGTGGTAGCGTTCAGTTTCATGGTACAAGAGCCTAAAGCTATCATAGAGTGGCAAAGCGAAAGATCTTTCGCCTCCAATGATTTGATATAACGCAACATTTCATGTTCAGACCGGTGGGTATTGAACAGACTGTGCGTTAAATATGCAGAAGTACGCTGAAGTTCTGTAGGAATAACCGTTTCAAGGCTTGCATTAACGCCATCGAAATCAACATCGTTAAATGTTTTACCCTTAACTTTGGCAAAGAACCTTACCATGGTTTTGATATCCTCAACCGAAGTGGTTTCATCAATTGCTATAGTTACTATTGAACCTTCGTAGTTAAGGTTCATTTCGTTATTTAATGCTTCCGAATGGATAGGACCAACAAGGTTCCCCACATCAAACTTAACAGTATCAAAGTAAGCATCGTTCAATTGCTCATAGCCAAGCTGCCCTAAGGTTTTGGCTAATAATATTGCTAAGCCGTGAATGCGCTCTGCTATAAGCTTAATACCATCCGGACCATGATATACGGCATACATACCAGCCATAATAGCTAACAGTGCCTGTGCGGTGCAGATATTTGATGTAGCTTTATCGCGGCGAATGTGCTGCTCGCGGGTTTGCAGGGCCATGCGCAGGGCATAATTATTGGCGCTGTCGATAGTAACGCCGATGATGCGGCCCGGGATAGAACGTTTATACTCTTCTTTAGTAGCGAAGAAAGCAGCATGCGGGCCGCCAAAACCCATCGGTACACCAAAACGTTGCGATGAACCAACAACGATATCGGCACCCCACTCGCCCGGAGGGGTTAATAGCGCAAGACTCATGATATCGGCAACAACGGTAAGCTTAATACCTTTTTCATGACCTTTTGCAGCAAAATCGGCGTAGTTATAAACCGCGCCATTGCCGGCAGGATATTGTACAATAGCGCCAAACATATCGTCGGTTAATTCAACGGTACGGTGGTCGCCTATTCTCAGTTCAATGCCATAAGGCTCTGAACGGGTTTTTAAGATATCAATAGTTTGCGGGAACACTTCTTCGGAAACGAAGAAAACGTTGGCGCTGTTGTTTTTACGCAAGGTATATTGCATAAACATAGCCTCGGCAGCGGCAGTACCTTCATCAAGCAATGAAGCATTGGCAATTTCCATACCGGTAAGGTCAATAACCATGGTTTGGAAGTTTAACAAAGCCTGCAGGCGGCCCTGTGCAATTTCGGCCTGGTATGGGGTGTACTGCGTGTACCATCCGGGGTTTTCAAGAATATTGCGCTGAATAACGCCCGGTACAATCACATCATAGTAACCTTTGCCGATGAATGACTTGAAAACTTTGTTTTTTGAAGCCGTTTGCTTTAAGGTGTTCAGGTAATCGAACTCGCTTTTTGCCGCGGGCAGGTTAAGCGGTTTGGCAAGCCTGATCTTTTGCGGTATGGTTTGCTCTATTAATTCATCAAGCGTACTTACACCGATGGTTTTTAACATTTTGGCCGTGTCGGCCGCGCTTGGAGCAATGTGCCTCGACTGAAACTGCTCCTGATAGGTTGTATTCAACTTCATGAATTAATCGTCCCTCTTAAATTTACCGCAAAGGTACGATTTTGCAACATGAGTAACAATTAGCTAATATGATATTGACAATGCATTTACAGGAAAAAAATGTAATTTGGCTCTTGAATACCTAAACATGACGGGCAGGCGAGTTTTACTTTTTATCACGATTTTTCTTTTTATCAGCTTTAAAAGCTTTTCGGCTGTTTTCACGGTAACCAGTAATGCTGATTCGGGACCTGGGACCTTGCGCGAGGCACTCACCCTGGCGGCAGCCAATGGCAGTGCGGAGAAGGATTATATTTATTTTAATTTACCGGATTTGAGCGAGGCGGGAAGGACGATAACAATGTTAACCCAATTGCCGGATGTTTCATCAAACCTAATTATTGACGGCAGCACACAACCGGGTGATAAATTTGGCATAAGTGACGCTAAAGTTGCACTTTTTCAAACGGCCGATTATACACAGGAGGTCTCGGGCTTGTTCATTCATGATCAAACTGATGTAGCTGTACTTGGCTTATATATTAAGTGCGCGACCTATACAATTACGCAAACCAACTATTTCTGGCAAGGTATCAATATAGAAAACAGTAAAAATATACAAATTGGCCAGGCAGGAAAAGGTAATATTATCGTTGGATTTTATTTCCCGATAGCTACTAACTTTGACCATAAAAGTCAAACCTGTGAAAACATCTCTTTAAAAGATAATATCTGCGACATTGAAATTGACGGAATTACCACATCACCCAATTTACAATATAACCAAGGCGCTTATTTTTTCTTTCTTGCCGGACAAATAGACATTGGTGGCACGACTGGCGAAGGTAATTTATTTGCCAATGGTTTGACCATTTATCAGTGGAACTCCTACGATGATTCACCGCCTGCTAATTTTCTGATCAGGAATAACAAGGTCGGTGTAAATTACCTGGTTAACGATATTATACCCTCATGTATTGGGCTTAACATAGGAAGTGGAAGTCCTGCCGGAAAAAACACTATTACTATAGCGGATAACGAGCTAGCGGGTTTCCAGGGACCTTTATTTGCCTCTAATTGTATCGGTAAACTCACCATATTAAGAAACTATATTGGTATAGATAAAACGCTCACTCATAAGCTAAATATACCGGGTGCAGGAATAGCTGTTTTTTACTATCAGGGTGATGTGCAAATAGGCACTACCGACCCTAAAGATGCCAATGTAGTTGGATATTGTAAACCATTACAATTAACAGAAACTCTTAAGGTGTCTTTTAACAAAAACAGTTTTTTTTGCGCCAAAGATTTTTACCCCATTTACAGCTATAGCCTGTACAGTCCGCTGCCGCAGGCAAGCATCACTAATGTTACCAATAACAGCATTGGCGGTACCGCAACTCCACACTCATCTATCGAATTATTTTATGCAGATGACTGTGGCACTTGTTCTCCCAAAACATATTTTGCATCAACGATTGCCGATAATAACGGAAAATGGGTTTACAACACCCATTTAACCGGCTCGGTTTTAGCTACCGCAACCATAAACGGAACCACGTCCGAATATACGCAACCCTCTTTGTCGGCCAATGTAGATGACAGTCAAATAAATAAGCACACACCCGATTGCAATGGAAGTAACGGTTCAATAACTAATATCAGGGTCACCTCCTTTACCCAGCCAACTGATATTTATACCTACACATGGACTAATAGCCAAAATCAGGTCGTTGGTCATAATCTAGACCTCAACGAGGTACCAGAAGAAACGTATACCTTAAAAATTACCGGCCCCGGCTGCGGCACGATAACAACTGCCCCTATAACGCTAAAGTCAAAAACAATAACGATTGATTTAACAAACATCCATAAATCAAATGCAGGCTGTAATGGACCAACCGGTTCAATTACCGGCATAACCGCGCCAAACGCAACCCATTATCAGTGGATAAATAAAATCAACAACCAAATTGCAAGTAATTCAAGCGATCTTAGGGATGTTGGACCTGGTACTTATCAGCTGATTGCAAGCAATGATTTTAGCTGTAGCGAGAAAAGTCCGGAATACACTATTGATGCTACTCCTGCAACCGTCTATCCAAATTATAACGCTAATATTAACAACAGTTGCACAGGTGAAAACAACGGCTCAATTACCGTAATACCTACAGATAACCTTGTTAAAACAGCACGCTGGATTGACGCCGAAGGGCAACCTGCAGGTACGGGGTTAAATGTCCCAAACCTTAAACCCGGCACTTATAAAGTTTACTTTACCGATGCAAACGGCTGTGAAACGCTTTATCCGCATGATTTTACCGTTAACGAAATTGATCCCCTGCAAATAGTGGCAAACTCAGAAACCCGTACCGATGATCAATGCGGATTAAATACGGGGGGTATAAAAAACATTCAGGTTAAAGGCGGCACACAACCCTACACCTATTTATGGCTTAATGTAGCCGGTGAGCATTTGGTTACATCGCAAGATCTTACAGACGTCGGTGCCGGGGATTACACGCTGCAGGTTCAGGACGCCGGTGGTTGCGGCGTTATGGCAAGTCGCATTTATACTGTTTTAAATGAAAACAGCAGCATAGATGCGCCGGTAATTGCCCCCTTGCAATTATGCGCTCCGGGCGAAGCTTTGCTATCCGTCAGTTCTCCATCTGCCGGGAATACCTATCGTCTTTATGATTCGCAAACAAGCACTCAATACCAGGATGAACAAACCAATGGCATCTTCAAAATCAAAGCAAACCCCAATAGCATTTATTATATAAGCAAGGTTAGCGGCCAGTGCGAAAGCGAACGAACCCAGGCGCAAATAACCATCAGCTTATCTGCTATTGATATCCCAAACGCGTTCACACCTAATGGCGACGGTAAAAATGACTACTGGAAAATAAACAATGCTCAAAATTATCCGCAGGCAATAGTCCAGATATTTACCAGGTACGGGCAAAAAGTATTTGAATCAAAAGGGTATAGCGTACCGTTTGACGGAACTTATAATGGCACCAAACTTCCTTCGGGAGTGTACTATTATATTTTAAATCTCGGTAAAAGCTGCAATTTGCTCTCAGGCAGTTTGTCAATCATCAGGTAACCATACAGCATTTCACTATTTTGATGTTGTTTATTGTATAACCACCACCTGATCAATATAATATTCACAGTGTACTTACAGCAAAAAAGTGTATTTTGCAGCTGATTACCTAAATCAATGTTTGTTAAGAAATTATCACTTTTAGTACTACTAATATCGATCTTGTTTTGCAATGTAGCCTCAGGCGCTACATTTATAGTAACCAGCAATGCCGATACCGGTCCGGGAACGCTGCGCGAGGCTTTAACCAACGCCGCGGCTAATGGCACTGCAACGCCTGATATCATCCAGTTTAAATTACCGGGAACGCTTGTATCTGACCGCACCATCAGGTTAAAAAGCCAATTGCCCGCGGTAACTTCAAATTTAGTAATTGATGGTACAAGTCAGCCCGGTATAGCCTTTGGCGTGTCTGATGCAAGGGTTATCATCGAACCTGAAACTTCGCCGGCCTACTTTAACTGCCTTTTCATTAACGGTGATATTAACAGCGGCGGGGCAACGGCAAAAAGCATCGGGATTTATGGGTTATATATCCGCAATTTTGCCCGCATTACCAGCTTTGCCAATCCTGACCTCGGACAGGGTTCGGGCATTGTGATCCAGGGCGATGCTTCGGCTATTATTATAGGCGCGCCGGGTAAAGGCAACGTCATATGCGGCAACATCAACGGCATTGTTAACAACTCTTATTACTATAATAACGGGCTTGCCGATATTCTTATTCAAAGCAATATCATAGGTTTATTGGATGATGGCTATACCGCGGCAAGCAATATTAACGGTGTTAACCTGGTACTGAGCAAAACAGCCACCATAGGTGGTACAGCTGCTAACATGGGCAATGTTATATCGGCCAATGTTACTAATATTAATATCATACGCGGATATAATTTCAATGTTACCCCAAGCGTTGTTGACATTCAAAACAATAAAATAGGTACGGATTATACCGGGAAAAAAGATTTTAAAAACATCCTGCTGTTTCAGCAAAGCGCCTTTATCAAAGCATACGGCATTAATGTAACCACCGATTACACCACTGTGAACATTAATGCAAATATCATATCGGGCCAGCGTTATTGCGGCATTTATATTGAACGGGCCACATTCAATATCACCGGCAACAAAATTGGTACTGATATCACCGGTACCGCCAACCTCGGGAATGGCGAGGGCATCAGGGCCGGCGAAAGCTCATCGGGTACCATTGGCGGCCCGCTTGCTACCGATAAAAATTATATAGGTTATAATCAGTACGGCATCGAAGCCCTTAACAGCGCTCATACATTGATAACCCGAAACAGCATTTTTTGTAACAGTGACTATGGTATAAGTGCCATTAGCAACTATTATACAGTCCCCTATGTGCAGGTGCTTAATTTTGGCAGCACAGCTGTATCTGGAATAGCCACACCAAACTCGGCTATCGAGCTTTTCTTTTCGGACGATTGCGGAACGATATGCCAGGGTAAAACCTATATTACTACCGTACAGTCTGACGGGAGCGGTAAATGGTCTTACTCGGGAACTATCAGTAAGGCTGTAATAGCCACGGCAACTGATGCTAATAAAAATACCTCGCCTTTTTCATCATTGGTGATCAGGGAAAGTGATATTGTAATAAAAAATTACACTTGTGCATACCAGGGTAGTATTACCATACAGCAAAACCGGAGCGGCCTGTTATACCATTGGGATAAAAAGGAACAAAATGGCAGTCTTGCATCCGTTGGCGATGGTCAGAGTATAAAAAATCTTTTACCAGGCACTTACCAGTTAACAGCGCAATACCCTGGCGGCTGCCAGAAAGTTACGCAGCTTTTTGAGGTAAAAGATTCGCGGATCAAAATACAGAATGTAATTGTGCCGGTACCGGAATGCCGTCAGAAACAATTTCCGTTTGATGTGAACTTTACAGGAGGTACAGGTAATATCACTTTTGCGTGGAAAGATAAGAATGGCAATATCGCGGCAACAACCAAGTCGGCCTCTTTACCCCAAGGCACTTACACGGTAACCATTTATGACGAGGCTGGCTGCGCTGTAACCTCAAGCCCGGCTGTAAACATTAAAGCCAAGCCAGGCCCTGATTATGACCTCTCGACCATGACGGTAAAACCTGCCCAATGCGGAGTGGCCGACGGCAACATACAAAACATTACAATCATACCCTCAGGTATTGGTACACTTACCTATAAATGGCTGGATGCCGCGGGCAAAACCGTTAGTACTTCAAAAGATCTGGTAGGAGTTAAAGGCGGTACCTATACCCTCGTACTGACAGATCAAAGTGAGTGCAGTCCTTATTCTACCCCGCCGATACCTATTTCAGAAACAAATTCGGTAATTTTTTATGGTGGTGTTGTAACCCCCGCGAAATGCGGTGAAAATAATGGTGCTATAACCGGGGTTTCAGCACCAAACGCCGATAAATTTCAATGGTACGACCCACAAGGTAACCCCATCCCTACCAATCCTGCAAACCTCGACATTTTTAATCTTGCTGATGGCTTATACCGGCTAAGTGCGATAAATTCTATTACGCATTGTAGTAATGATAAATATTTTCCGGTTGGCCGTTTGGCTCCGGAAGTATTTACAATCAAGAACCTTATTAACGTTCCCACAACCTGCGGGCTCAACAATGGCAGCCTGCATATTGATTTTGAGGGAACTATAAAGCCAAGTTCTTATCAATGGGTTGATGCAGCCGGTACAACGGTAAGTTACGGTACCGATGTTCCAAACGCCCCCCCCGGTTCATATACGCTTCATGTAACCGATAAAAATGGATGTGCTTCTGTATTGGGTACCTGGGTAATACAGGCAACCCCTTTGCTACAATTTTCGGCAAATAATGCCCCGGTAGCCAAGCCCGATGAGTGCGACCAGCTATTGGGCAGCATTACAGGCATTGCTGTTTCCGGCGGTGTGCCTCCATATAAATTTGTCTGGACCGACGCCACCGGCAATACCGTGGGGAACGATAAAGATTTAATAAATGTGGGCAAAGGCACTTATTCATTGACAGTTACTGATAACACTACCTGTGCAATTCCGTTACCATACAGCAAGGAGGTTGGCAACCAAAAATTTATCCCAGACGCACCGGTATTAAACGACCAAAGGATCTGCCTGCCCGGAAAGGTGGGCCTGTCTGTTTTAAACAAAACTACAGGCATGTATAATTTATATGCCGATGCTACATCAACAACGCCGCTTCAAACCAGTAATACCGGCAATTTTGAAGTATTAATAACCGAAACCAGTGATTATTATATCTCATACAGCATAGGATCATGCGAAAGCCCGCGCACCAAAACACATATCGAAGTTGTATTGGTCGACGTAAAATTCTCCAATACCATAACCCCCAACGGCGATGGTATAAATGATTACTGGAAGATAGAAGGCCTTGAAAAATTCCCCGGCACCTTAGTTCAGATCTTTAACCGTTACGGAAAAAGGGTGTTCGAGTCAAAAGAATACGCCACACCATTTTCAGGGCAGTTTAATGGCTGGCTGCTGCCTTCGGGAGTGTATTACTATATCATTAACCTCAATACTCCTTGTAAGCTGCTATCGGGCAACCTTACCTTGATCAGGTAATTTTTTAACAACATCATGAATAACCTGCCGCTCCCTTTTGCGGCGGGTATATTATTTATAAAGGATATTAAACAAAAATCGTAACTTACTGGCAGGCAATATCAACCAATATTAACGAACCAGTTTATTGCCCAAATCAATTTATAAACTAACATTCCAGATTGTGTTGCCGCCATGAAACACAAGTTGTTTCTGTTTACGCTATTTTTATTGCTGACCTGTTTAAATGCAGAGGCCACGGTATTTACCGTTATGAGTAATGCCGATGCAGGAACAGGCACACTGCGTGAGGCCCTTACTAATGCAGCCGCCAACGGCACAATTCAGCAGGACATTATTAATTTTAACCTGCCGGGCAGCGTGACCATCACACTTTTTACGCAGCTCCCAGAGGTTACCTCCAATTTAATTATCGACGGCAGCACGCAGCCGACACCCAAACTCAGCAGAAGTGACGCCAGGGTTTATATCATACCCGATATAAGCTATACTTTTCCGGGGACTAAGACAGCAGCCCTGTTGATGACCGAAGTTACCAATGTGGAAATATATGGCTTATGCATAAAAGGTTACAGCAGCAAACTCACAAACTTTAACGGCAACCTGCTTTTCACCGCTATATCGGCTTACGATTGTACCAATATTACCATAGGCGCACCGGATAAAGGAAATGTTTTTTGCGATAACATCTACGGTGTGTATTGCGGCACCAACTCACTAACCGACTCAAAGAATAATGATAATATCAATATCCAATCAAATTTTATTGGTTATGACGAATCGGGAACAAATGTTGTTGAATTAGGGTATGCACTTGATATAACCGCCGATAACTCATTAGTGGGTGGCCCTACCTCCAAAGAAAGAAACTATTTTGCTACCGCGATAGCCTTAAACGGAACTGATAATAAGTTTATCAACAACTCACTTTCACTTGATGTGAACGGTCAGGATAACCGCGTAAACGGGGCATCCATACTTGTACGGTTTCAGGGAAGTAATACACAGGTAGCCGACAATGATTTTTGTTCTACACAATTTCAGTTTATATCTGTAAACAGCTTCACTTTTATGCGTAATAAGCAAAGCAGTATACCGGGTAATTCGGGTATGTACTTATTTAAATGCAATAATGCTTTTATTGGCGATGATAATGATGACGATATCAATATCTTTAGTAACGACGGCGGCGCTTTCTATGCGGTCGAGTCAACCAATATTACTATAGCCAAAAACAGTATCTCATGTAATACAACACCATACCTGATATCAAGTGGCACAGCCATTCCCAACATTAATATAATTGTAAACAGTGCTGCCGAATTTTCAGGAACGGCATCGCCGGGAGCTGCTATTTATATTTATAATGACAATACTGATTGCCAGGTTTGTAACCCGGTACAATACCTGGTTACGGTTGTTGCAGATGCGACGGGTAATTGGAAGTTTACCGGCGATTTTCACAATAAAAAACTGGTGGCAAATGCTACACTTAATAACAGCTCATCTGAATTTACCCAACCGGTGATTTCGACATCGGCCGCCGATTATGTGAAGGTTAATCCAACTTGTTTTAAAAACAACGGATCAATCACCCTGCAAAATTTAAAGAATGTTATTGGCATCGACTGGTATAATGACCAGGATCAATTAGTACAGTCCGGCGGCCCTAAACTGGATGGCGTTGGCGTTGGCACCTATTACGCCAAATGCTATAACGGAAATTGTTTTGCCAAATCTATTCTCATCACCTTAACCAGTTCAAATCCCGGCATTGATGACTCCGGGCTTCAAAAAGTGAATGCTTCCTGCGATGCAGCAAATGGCAGCATCAGTAATTTAAAGCTTATCAATACAAACGGCGGTACACCACCATTAAGGTGGACAAATGAAGCCGGAGATGTAATACGCAACACACTGGATATCGACGGGCTTCCCGGCGGAACATATACGCTAACCATAGATCCGGACGGCTGCGCTGTGCCCTATCACATTACCCTGCTTAACCAGGAGCTTGTCATCGATCCGCCTGTGATAAGCAGCTTTCAATTGTGCGGCCCGGGCGAAACAATAATACCAGTAAAAAACCCCGTAGCAACGTCAACCTACAGGCTCTATGATAGTGAAACCAGTACTACTCCGCTTGATGAAGAGCCTAATGGCAAATTTAAAGTGGACGTTACCGCCAACCGAAGCTATTATATAAGCCGTTTTAGCAACGCTTGTGAAAGCACCCGCACAAAGGTTGATGTAAGCGTGGGCCTTTCAAACCTTAATATCGCCAATGTAATTACCCCCAATAACGATGGTATCAATGATTACTGGCAGATAGCTGGCATGGAGAATTATCCGGCGGCCACCGTAAAAATATTTAACCGGTATGGCAAAAACGTTTTTAACTCCATAGGATATAGCCACCCGTTTAACGGCACCTATAATGGCAAACCATTACCTGCGGGCAGCTATTATTATATCATTAACCTAAGCTCGGGCTGTGGCTTATTATCGGGCAGTTTAAGCATTATCCGTTAGCGATAATTGCCTCAGGTACATTTGGATGGTGTTTTCCAAACCATAGTACAAGGCATCGCTTACCAGGGCGTGACCAATGCTTACTTCGAGCAGACCGGGTATATTTTCTGCAAAATATTTCAGGTTATGTAAATCCAGATCGTGCCCTGCGTTAAGACCCAGACCAGCCTGCTGAGCCGCTTTTGCTGCCTCGATATAAGGAGCAATAGCAAGTTCTTTCCCCTGCGGAAAATGAGTAGCATAGCCTTCGGTATAAAGTTCTACACGGTCGGTACCGGTTTTGGCGGCGCCCTCAACCATTGCAGGTATTGGATCAACAAAAATAGATACCCGGATGCCGGCTTCTTTAAATACCGATATCATATCTTTTAAATAATGATAGTTGGTGATGGTATCCCAGCCATGATTTGAAGTGATCTGCCCTAATACATCAGGTACCAGGGTAACCTGCTCGGGCTTATTGGCCAGCACCAGGTCGATAAATTTTTGTTCCTGGCAATTACCTTCAATATTAAACTCGGTAGTAACAATTTTCTTAAGCTCAAACACATCGTTATAACGGATGTGGCGCTCATCGGGCCGGGGGTGCACCGTGATTCCCTGCGCGCCAAAACGTTCACAGTCTTTAGCAACCTGGATCAGGTCGGGATTATTGCCGCCCCGCGAATTACGAAGGGTGGCTATTTTGTTGATGTTGACAGATAGACGGGTCATACTTCAAAGTTATAGATCATTTAGATAAGTTGGCAGATATATTTAACTTTAAACCATGAAGCCTAAACAATTTATCACCGAGCTGATCGTATTGATAATACTGTATTTATTTATTGCATTTGGTATACGCTTTTTGCTGGGTATTTTTTGGGGAAATTCAAGTTTCGACATAGCGCTGCATGACACCTATTTCACACTTCCATTCAACTGGATAGATTTTACTTTATTTCCGTTTCTATTGCTTACAGCTATCGTTTATTTGATCCGGTCATTAACCAGTCGTTTTAAAAAGCAACACATAAATATTATCCTGATAATAAGCAATTTGTCTTTAATGATTTCAACTTTTAATATTTACAAAACAGTTCTGTTTTTTTAACAGCATACAACTCATACCGGGGATGGATGGACAGTTTATCCTCCCCTTTCTGCGCTTGACCGACAACAACCGGGGCCACTGCCTTCAGAACGCTTGCATTTCGATCATTATGTACTGACTTTTATTATCATTTTTATGCTGATATTAGTTGTCAGTACCTTTGTTGCCGGCAAAAACTGGGATGCAAAACCTCATGAACAAAACATTCACTAATTTAATATTCGCGCTATTTTGCACTTCTACCATTTTTATTGAGCAAACATCAGCGCAAACCATCTACCGTAAAATCGGGAACTACAAGGTTTACTATGGCTGGGCGCACAACTATCCGCAAGACTGGATGATCCTTCGCCGCTTTGATAATGAGGGGCGCAATTACCTGTTGATGGTGAACCCGCAAACACTGGAAACCAAAATAAACGAAAGCAGCTTTTACCAGATCAAACCCATGACGATGGAACAGGCGCGTGAGTTTTTTAAAAGTACGCCTTATCAAAAGGCGCTCAGTAAAGCCGAAAAACAATCTGTCAACATTCAGGACGCAGGCATCGAAAGCGGCATCCCCAAACAAACAGGCATCAGCCTTACTGCCGACCTATGCCCATCGCACCGCCCGTTGGATAAACGCATTTTTACTGATATTTTCACTGAATTTAAAAAGGTAGAGCGCCCTGTACCAATAGCGCTTTCCATAACCGGCATCTGGATGCGCCAGCACCCGCAGGACCTTGCCTGGCTAAAACAAATGCAGGCCAACCGTGAGATCTACATCACCTGGATCAATCATTCCTTCAATCACCGGGTTAGCCTGAAAGCCCCGCTTAAAGAAAACTTTTTACTTGAACCAGGAACAGATATTAGTTATGAAGTACTGGAAACAGAACAGGCCATGCTGCGTAATGGGCTATTACCATCCGTATTTTTCAGGTTTCCCGGCCTGGTATCTGATCAGCAACTGGTATACCGGATTACCGGTTTCGGCTTGATCCCGGTTGGTACCGATGCATGGCTGGCTAAAGGCCAACAACCCCAAAATGGCAGTATTGTGCTCATACACGGAAACGGCAATGAACCTGTAGGCGTTAACGATTTCATTAAACTACTGCAGTCAAAAACACGATCAATTGCCGGTAAGCAATGGTTACTGTATGATTTACGCGAAAGTGTGGATGAAGAGTTTAGTGAAGCGCCATGAGGGAAGCCGGCAGTGCACAGTGGCAGTTAGCAGTGCAAATGCGCAGACTTACGAAGTTTAGTTTTTAAGTTTTTTGAGTATGATACCCTAAAATAAAAGCCCCATAGCACTCGCTGCATGGGGCTTTAAACCTAAACCTTATCACAAATCCGGGTTTGGATACCCGTAATTGAATTGTAAATATAAACATGATTTTTAATAATTTCATGGGCTTTGTTACAATTTAATTCTTTTGCACCATATAACATCCATTTATATAAATCTCATATTTTTTTCACCTTAATTTAACAGTATATTCACAATAGAGGCCTGCATCTATCTATCTATCAGCTTTCTCTCAAGACTTTACGCTATGAGAAGCAGCAATGCCTTGTAATTATTTACTCATTCAACATAAACTTGTCAACTCCTTGTGCAGGTTGCCATTTATCTCCAGGTTCAAAATAATGCCAAAGCAGGGCCGATACTTTTTGATCAGCAATCCGGCTTCATTGTCGGGTGTCCAACTGGTATCCTTGTTATGATTAGTAATGATCGAAAACACATAATCTCCATGCGGGGCATTTACCAACACAGTTTCCGACCTTGATTCATCAACCGCCCCCTGTTTGGAAATGGTATGTACATAAGGCGGAATTTGCGACAACGCGTGCTCATCCCAGTAAATGCGGCCCATGTTACGGTACATCCGCTCGCTGGCTGCCGGGCTTACCGCCTTCCCTTCGCGGATCATGGCGAACAGGCGGCACATTTCGCGCGGGGTACTTACTCCCCAACCATAGATCCTGCGGATAGCTTCCCTGCCCGGCACACGTGAATTCACCCGCATTATCTTAAAGTCATTTTGATTGAGCCAGTTGTTGATATATTCGCCGCCCACCAGCTTTTGCAGCCACAAACTTGCGGTATTATCGCTCATGGTGATCATGAGCATAGCCACTTTACTCAATTGTACAGTGTCTTTATCTTTGAACGAGCCCAGCAAATCCTCACCTGCATAAAGCAATGAATCGCGGTAAACTAACTTTTGATTATACTTCAGCTCACCTTTTTCTATCTTATCCATCACCCCGCATTGAATGCTCACTTTGATCATACTGGCTGTAGGGAACAGCGTATCTGCATTGATCTCCGCCGTTTTGCCGTTTTTCAAATTATGTACATAGATGCCAACCTGGCCCTGAAAACCTTTGATAGCTTCATTTAATTTAGCGCTGAGTTTACTGTCGGTTTGTGCAAATGCCGGTGCTGCTAACAATGTCAACAACAGTAAGGTAAGTTTATGTTTCATGTAATGGCGATCTAAAAAATGAAAATACAAATTTTAATATAACAGGCAATCACTCGTTTATATTTGCTAAAACATCCGTTAGCCTATGAACCAGTTTGTTGATATTACCAACCGCAAGGTGCTGTACCGCTTAATGCTTAATCTTCAGCCCGAAGCAGCGCCGCTTTGGGGCAAAATGAAACCGCAGCAAATGATCGAACACCTTATTGACCAGGTTCAGTATACCAACGGTGTAAAAATACCAGCCTGGGATGGCCCGGATGACAATACAGCTGCACGTAAACACGCCGCCGTTTATACCGATGCAGAAATACCCCATAATATTTTTTTGGAAGAATTGGCTGATACCTTAATCTACCCCAATTTGGAAACAGCTATTAATCAGCTAATGAAAGAGCTTGACACATTCGACAGGTATTTCAACACCCCCGATTTTAAAGTGATCCACGGCGCTTTTGGCCCTATGGATTATTACGAGTGGATCATATGGCACGGAAAGCATTTTACACATCATTTAAAGCAGTTTGGGGTGATAGACTAACGTTGTCATCACTTGAAATACTAATTAAATAAATTTTGTAAATTTGAGTATGCAAGTTCATGCGAAAGATCTTGGTAAAGATGAGCTAAAAGAGGTAGAATTGTTTTATTAAACGCTCCTACTTTTTCTGAAGAACAAATAGCCTTATTTAATAAAGCACGTAGAGCTATTAATAAATGGCGGGTAAAACCCGGCTCTCTTATAAAACAATAATTTTCAAACCATGGAAATCCAGGAAGTGATTAATATAGATCAGGATATTTTGGGAGGCCAACCAGTGTTTAAAGGAACACGCGTACCTATTGATACACTTTTTGATCACCTGGAAGCGGGTGTATCACTTGCCGAATTTTTGGATGATTTCCCATCTGTAAAAAAAGAGCAGGCCATTGCACTTTTAGACATAGCCAGCAGGATTGTAACATCAAAAAACGTCACACAACTTTATGAAGCTGTTGCTTGATGAGAATCTACCTAAAAAACTAAAGCTTGATTTTCCTGAACACGAAGTATATACTGTAACAGATAAAAGCTGGAACGGGATAAAAAATGGCGAGTTGCTCAAACTTTTGCTTCAGGAAAATTTTGATGCTTTGTTGACTTTTGATAAGAACCTCCAACATCAACAAAACTTTAAAAAGTACACCATTAGTGTTTTCGTGTTAATAGCTCCAATTAACACCCATGCCGAATTATCAAAGCTTGTCCCTCTGATAAAAAGTCAAATTAAAAAGAACAAGCTCAATCCTGGCCCAATTATTATCAGCGTATAGCAAATTGCGTATATACGTTTATATTTATATACGTATATACATATCTTTACAGGCTATATATGATATTTCTCCGCTGGCTTTTAATCCCATTTTCGCTGATCTATGGCCTGGTTACGGCTATTCGCAACTGGTGTTATGACCGGGGAATTTTCAAAAGCACTGGTTTTGACATGCCGCTAATCGTAGTCGGCAACCTGGATGTTGGCGGTGCCGGCAAAAGTCCTATGACCGAATATCTGATCAGGCTGTTGAAGGATAATTATAAAATTGCCACGCTTAGCCGGGGCTACGGTCGTATTACCAAAGGTTTTTTGCTGGCATCCGGCGAAAGCAAAGCCTCGGATATCGGTGACGAACCTGCGCAGTTCAAACATAAATTCCCGGATCTTGATGTGGCCGTTTGCGAAAAGCGGGTTGATGGCGTTGAGCAGTTAAAAGACGATCATGATGTTATTATTTTGGATGATGCGTACCAGCACCGCGCGCTTGAACCGGGCATGAGCATTTTGCTTTTTGATTACAGCCGTGTTAACGAACCTCATTTCCTGCTCCCGGCGGGTAACCTGCGCGAACCATTCGGCGGGCGTAAAAGGGCGAATGTCATCATCATCAGTAAATGTCCGGCTTCACTTAGCGACTTGGAACAAGGCCGTGTGATTAAACGGGTCAAACCATATCCGCACCAGTCGCTATTTTTTACCACCATAAACTATCTGCCGGCCCAAACTATCTATGGGGTCCCGGTTACAAATGCCATCGACGATCAAACCACGGTTTTCCTGCTTACGGGAATAGCTAATCCAAAACCGTTATTGTCGCATCTGAAAAAGCAAACACCCCTGGTTGTTCATCATAATTATCCCGACCATCACCGTTTTAGCTTAAAAAATATCAGTAAACTTGCCGATGAATTTTCGGCCTGTGCATCACAAAAAAAAGTGATCATCACAACAGAAAAGGATGCACAGCGTTTAGGGGAACAGGAGCTGCTTGCGATGGTTAAAAAACTGCCCATTTTGGTGCTGCCCATAGGCATTAGTTTTTTAAATAACGGGCAACAACAATTTGACGAATTAGTACAAACATATGTTAGACAATATTGAAGGCACCGCCCGGTATATCAAAAACCGGATAGGCGATTTTGAACCCGAAGTGGGTATAATTTTAGGTACCGGCCTTGGCGGCCTGGTAAAAGAAATTGAAGTTGAAAAACAACTCATGTATTCCAACATTCCTGATTTCCCTATCTCAACATTAGAGTTCCATTCGGGCAAGCTGATTTTTGGTACCCTTGCAGGTGTTAAAGTTGTGGCCATGCAGGGCCGTTTGCATTATTACGAAGGCTACAATATGCAGCAGATCACCTTCCCGGTTAGGGTGATGAAATACCTGGGCATCAAAACGCTGTACGTATCAAACGCCAGCGGCTCGCTTAACCCCGATTTTAAAAAGGGCGACCTGATGATCATTGAAGATCATATTAACCTACAGCCTCAAAACCCGCTGGTTGGCCGCAATTATGAAGAGCTTGGACCACGGTTCCCTGATATGAGCGAACCTTACCGTCATGATATGATCGAAAAGGGTTTAGCCATCGCTCAGAAAAATAACATCACCTGCCATAAAGGGGTATATGTAGCCGTAACCGGCCCTAACCTGGAAACCCGTGCCGAATACAAATACCTGCGTATCATTGGCGGCGATGCCGTTGGCATGAGCACCGTACCCGAGGTTATTGTTGCTAACCACATGGGGATCCCGACGTTTGCTATTTCGGTATTAACAGATGAAGGCTTCCCGGAAGTGCTTAAGCCCATAACATTGGAGGAGATTATTGCTATTGCGCAGGAAGCCGAACCCAAAATGACCCTGATACTTAAAGAACTGATAGCCGGTAATTAATGCGCCAAAAGCTCAAATATATTTTTTTATTGCTGATGTGCCTGTCGGTACAAGCCGCTTTTGCGCAGTATGGCAACCGCACTAACCCGCGTAACCTGCCTACCCGTGATACCGCGCGCCGGCAGGAAAAACAAATGACCGACGATCAGCTGCTGGACAGTTTAAGGCGAAAGGAAGAAAACAAAAAGGATTCGGTAGTTTTTAGCTCCAAATTTATCCGCGTTACCAACGAGCGTTTGCTGAATGACAGCACACAGCTGTTTCCGATTGATACGGGCATTACGAATTTCGAGATCTATAGCCCGCTTATTGATCCGCGCAGTCCCCGAATTCATTTAGGTAATATTGGTTTGTCACAACGGCCTCTGCTTTTTGAGCCCAGCAGGACCATAGGCTTTGACCTGGGCTTGCATGCGCTTGATATTTACGCTTTAAAGCCCCAGGATATTAATTATTATAACACGCGTGTACCTTATACCAAGCTTACATTATATAATGCCTTTGGTGGTTCGGCCATCCAACTGTTTAATATCGTTCATACCCAAAACATAAAGCCCAACTGGAACATCGGTTTTAACCTTAATTTCAACGGATCAAGGGGTTTCTACAATTTTAACAATGTGCTTGGCCAAAACGTGAGCGATTTGAATGCTTCTATTTTTACCTGGTACGAATCAAAAAGCAAACGGTATAACCTGCTGGCCAACCTTTTGTTCAACAATCTTAAGGCCCCCGAAACCGGCAGCATTCTCAACGATTCGGTATTTACCAGTACCAATGTAAACAACGCCTTTTCAAAAGACAGGGCAGCGGTACGTTTACCGTATAGTTATGAAAACTGGAACGATAAGGGCCTTTACATTAAGCAGTTTTATTATTTAGGCCGGATAGATAGTTTGAATAAGGGGAAGGACAATTCAAAGATCCTGCCTACCCAACGCGTGTCACATACCCTTCATGTATCAAACAGCAGGTACCTGTACAAGCAAAGCGGTGTTGATACCTATAATGTATTCCCTGACTATTATTACAGCAATAACCGGTCAAGGGATTCAACAGTCGTCACGCATATTCAAAATGAGTTTTCGTATAGCTTTTATCTGCGAAGTAAATCGGTAAAATTTGTAAAGAACGAGCTTAAGCTTGACCTCGGCCTTGTGCATGATTTTTATTCGTACAACCAGTATGTTAGCGATACCACCCTTAACCAGTATGGTGCAAAATATATTCATCAGGATAAAGTACAGCACAATACTTTCCAGGACATTACGCTGAAAGCTAAATTGGGCTACCGTTTCAGCGATCGTATAGCCCTTGATGCCGATTTCAGGCAAATTGCCCAGGGCCGCGACTTTGGCAATTATTTATATGATGCCAAACTTACCCTGGCAGGCGGCAAAAAAACCGGCAAGATCATTTTAGAAGCCTATTCACAAAACAGCTCGCCCCCGCTGGTTTATAATAACTGGATCTCCAATCATTATATTTTTCATAATGATTTCAGCAATCAAAAAACAACCAGCGCATCGTTTAATTACATTAACAACGCCCTGCAAATTGATTTAAAAGCCGAATACTTTTTGATCAGCAATTACCTGTATTTTTCAGCGCAGGATGGCGGTACCGATGTGCGCCCGGCTCAGCTTAACAACTCTATCAACCTGTTAAAAGTAAGTTTGGGTAAAAACTTCACTTACCGGAGCCTGCACTTTGATAATTACGTGGTATACCAAAAAACCGATTATCAGAATACGCTTCGTACGCCGGAAGTATATGTTTACAGCAGCTTATATGTTAACAGGGTTTTGCTTAATGTACTGCATGCCAGTATGGGTATAAATGGAAGGTATAATACAGAATATGTTGCCCCGTCATATGCCCCGGGATTGGGCCAGTTTTATAACGGCGCAAATGTAACGTTTTCATCCTATCCAATATTTGGCGTATTTTTCAAAGCAACCTTGCAGCGTACCAACCTGTTTGTTGCCTATGATTATATCAACCAGCGTGCCTGGAGTAAAGGCTATTACACGGTTAACCGTTACCCACAACAGGATGCCATCCTAAAATTCGGCGTTTCATGGACATTTTATAATTAATAAAGATTATCCGATACTAAAAAGCCCGAAACCAATTAAGTTAGTTTCGGGCTTTTATTTTCTACCTGCTAAAGTAGTTCAAAAAGTGTCATTTCGACGAACCGCGGGTGGGGTTGCGCACAAGGGGTGAGGAGAAATCTTCTACACCCTGCATTTACAGCCATAGTTGTAGAGTCTCATGCAGAAGATTTCTCTTTCGCTGCACCACTCAGCCCGCCCCTGCTCTATCGAAATGACATTTTTTTTAAGATGTGAAGGATCAACAGCCTTACCCCTTCAATTCTTCGCTAAAGGTTAACCTGTTGCCAAAAGGGTCATGAACAGTCATGGTGATAGCCCGGTCATTCCATTCGGGCACTTCCAAACCGGGGCGGTTGTATTTATATTTCTTTGCGATGAGGTGGGCGTGGTAATCTCTTAGCTCGTTAAAATCATCAATAGCTATATGGCTGCCCGGACTGGCATCGCCATGATGTTCGGAAAGGTAAAGCACTACATCGCGCAGGGAAATTTGGATATATACCGGCACACCTTCGGGTTTGTGTTCCCAATCGGTTTTAAAGCCAAGCCAGTTGATATAAAATTCAATGGCTTTATCATAATCAAAAATTCGGAGGATGGGTTTTGTTATTGACATAGGTAATTAGTTGTTAAACAAATTTAACGGAAAATGCCACCTTTTTTATACAGCGAAACCGCTTGTTTTCAATTAGCTGCCTTCAAATGTTAATAGATGTTAAATATGCCTTGTGCAGTACCTGAAATTAGGTTTCCATACAACAGATACCGTACTTTCGTCGGCACATTTTGCCCCATCGTCTATTACATTGAATGCGGTTTTAAAATGAGGCTACCTTAGCATGATATGTTTAAACGGATAAAGCCGGCGCTGATTATCGAAATTTGTATCCACCTGTTATTTTGGGCGTTGATCATTTTTATGCCCATCATTTCCAGGCCGGATATGCGCGGCTTTCCGCAGCCTGTTTTTTCGCTGGGGCACATTATCAGTTTTAACCTGGTGCTCGCGGCCGAATTCTACCTGAATGCGTTTTTCCTCATTCCCAGGATCTTAAAAAATAATTTCTGGCTTTATTTTTTTGTCTTGCTTGCCTCCTTTGTGGTGTTCAATGTAATACTAACGGAAGTACGGCATTATTTCCCTGTGCCCCATTTTCCCTGGATGGGGCATCATCGTCGCCCTCCGGGGCCGTTCCTGGTTATTTTCCCCTTATTATCTGTTACCGCCGGCAGCTTTGCTTATCACTACCTGGCCGATCAGTTTAAAGCCATCAATAAAAAAAAGGATATTGATAATGCTTCGCTGATCTCTGAACTGGCATTTTTACGTTCGCAGATCAGTCCGCATTTTATTTTTAATGTGATTAACAGTGCGGTAGCGCTTTCACGTTTAAACCCTTCGGCAGTTGAACCTACACTCATCCAGCTTTCTAAATTGCTTCGTTATATGCTTTATGTAACCGATGCCGAAAAAGTTATGCTGTGCCAAAAAGAAGACTACCTCCGCAGCTATATCGAGCTGCAACAACTCCGTTTCCGCGACCAGGTAAAGATCAGCTTCAGCTCGGATATCAAAGCTCCCGAAAAAAGTATTGAACCCATGCTGCTGATCCCCTTTGTAGAAAATGCCTTTAAGCATGGCACGGGCGATATTGAGGCGCCGGCTATAGCCATCACTCTTTTTACCGACGAAAAGAACCTGCGTTTCAGCGTACAAAACGTGTACAACCCAACCGAAGAAAGTAAAGATAATGCCTCGGGTATTGGTCTGGCTAATGTTAAACGCCGGCTTGAGCTGTTATACCCCGGCAAACACAATCTATATATCAACAAAAACGAGCAGGCTTATATAGTTATGCTGCAACTGGAACTTAAATGATGCGATGTTTAATAATTGACGATGAGCCGCTTGCGCTCGACTTGCTGGAAGACAACCTGAAGCATGTAAATACCATACAGGTAGTGGCGCGTTGCCGTAACGCGGGTGAGGCAATCATAGCCATGCAAAAAGAACAGATAGACCTTATTTTCAGCGATATATACATGCCCGGCATTAACGGTTTACAACTCATCAGGAGCTTGACACAGAAGCCCATGGTGATATTTGTAACCGCTTATGAAAAATTTGCGGTTGAAGGTTTTGAACTTGATGTGGTTGACTACCTGGTTAAGCCCGTACCCTTAGACCGTTTTTTGAAGGCCTGCCACAAAGCGCTCGACCTATATGAGCTTCGCCGCAGTTATGTGCCGCAGCCAACCACTAAAAACTATTTCTTTTTGCATGCTGATTATAACCTCGTTAAGATCAGCTTTGACCAGGTTGAATACATTGAGGGTCTTAAAGATTATATCAAAGTACACCTCATCAATCAGCAAAAACCGGTATTATCCCGCATCAGCCTCAAAGCTATTGAGCTGCAATTACCGCCCGACCAGTTTTTCCGGGTGCATAAATCATACCTCGTTAACCTCGACCATGTATCCCAAATGCGCCGTGCCCGTATCAAACTCATCAATACCGAGATACCTTTAAGCGACGGATATCGCGATGTAATCAACAGGATGATCGGGAAGGTGTAGGGTATTTCCTATTCATCTTGGTTCTGTTTTTGAGGCCTTTGCCTTCAGACAAGGTTAAAGGCAATTTCCAATTAACATATGCAACCGCCCGCCATTGCCTCTAACTAATATTCTTTTTCCAACCTGCAACTGCTACTAAGCAAAATCCCCCTGCCACACATCCGGGCATCTGGTCTACAGAAAACCTCCCATGGTCGATTTTATTTGAGGTGCTTCAAAACATGCTGCATTTTCGGCATCGAAGAAAATATACCCCTACATGAAGAAATTTTCCCTAATGTTAATAAGCTCCCTGATTTTGTGCGGTACGGTGGCCCATAGTCAGCAAACCCAACAAAAGCTAAAAAAGATTGTAGTTAACCATTTTTTTTCGTGCCCGCTTGATGAGCTCTTTGATACACTGGCCATGAACTATAA
This sequence comes from Mucilaginibacter sp. NFR10, assembly GCF_900100445.1. NCBI lineage: Bacteria > Pseudomonadati > Bacteroidota > Sphingobacteriia > Sphingobacteriales > Sphingobacteriaceae > Mucilaginibacter > Mucilaginibacter sp. NFR10. The sequence goes on from NZ_FMTV01000010.1 coordinate 62,689, forward strand.
GGTCCGCATCGTGTTTGAACGCGAACCCCTACACGAAATGGACATTGTGGAGCACTTTTTTGAGGAGCCGCTTAAAAATGTCATTGCCAAGGTTTGTAACGAAAATAACCTGCATTACTGGATAGAATCAACCGGCACTATCTACATCCTCCAAAACACCGACGACCTGGCGCGGCTGCAAAAGCTCAACAAGTTGTCATTGCAGGCAGCCAATGCGGTAAAGGCTAAAGAAATTGAAGCGCCCAAAGCCAAACCCAAACATTTTTTGATGAGTATTAACGGTCGGGTAATTGATCAGCAAACAGGCGAGTCGCTGCCATCGGCAACGGTAAAGATCAGGGGAACCGACCTCAACGTTATGACCAATGCCGACGGTTATTTTACCATGTTCAGGGTGCCTTCAGATACATCGGTAGTGGAGGTATCCTATACAGGTTATCAAACCGACTATTTCAGGCTGAGCAGCGAAAAGCTGAATTCGCCGCTGATCTGTGGGTTATATTCATCGCTCAACAGTTTAAATGAGGTTACCATTACCGGTAAAAAAAGCGGCGTCATGAATACCGACAGCAGGCAGGTTGGCGTGTTACAGCTTTCGCCGGCCAATTTGGATAAGCTACCAACCATGGGCGATAAGGACGTACTGCGGGCATTTCAGCTGATGCCCGGTGTAAGCGGTACCAACGAATCGTCATCAGGTGCTTATGTACGTGGCGGTACCCCCGACCAGAATTTGGTTGTACTGGATGGTTTTACCATTTACCAGGTTGATCACCTGTATGGCTTTTTCAGTGCTTTCAATGCCAGTGCCATTAAGGATGTGCAATTATATAAAGGCGGCTTTACGGCCAAATATGGCGGCAGGCTTTCGAGCGTTACCGAACTCAACGGCAAGGAGGGTAACAAGAACGAAACTAATATTGGTACCGATCTGAGTTTGCTGAGCGCCAGCGGTTACCTGGAAACGCCGCTTTCTGATAAATCGACCTTGCTGTTAGCGGTAAGGCGCTCATACCAGGGGCCGTTTTACAACAAGATCTTTAACCAGTTTAACCAAACGTCAACCACGCAGGGGGGCGGCCCGGGTGGTGGTGGCCGGGGAGGCTTTGGTGGCGGCGGTTTTGCCAACCAGATTACCCCAAGCTCCTACTTTTATGATTTTGATGCCAAATACACATACAGCATCAGTCAAAAAGATAAGGTATCATGGACTTTGTACACAGGCACCGATAAAACCGATAACAGCAGGGAACTGGGCCTGCCATCGTTCCTGTCGTCGGGCAGCAGCGGTATCAACATAACCGATTATACCAAATACGGTAACCTGGGCAGCAGTATCAAATGGTTCAGGCAATGGAATAAGAAACTATACTCCAACAACTACATCACCTACTCATCCTATTTCAACGACAGGAACCGCAGTACTTCGGGCTTTTCACAAATCGATACCAACGGTATCTCACATACGCTGAGCAATGGCACGCTCGAAACCAACAACCTGAAGGATGTAAGCTATAAATCTGAGTGGGAATGGACAGTTAGTAACAAATATAAGCTGCTCTTCGGCGGTTTTGCATCCTACAAAAAAATAGATTACGAGTATACCCAAAACGATACAAGCAAACTCATCAATCAGCATAACAATGCCATGTTAGCGGGTTTCTACACCGAGCTGGCTATCGACCCAAACAATAAATTTCATATACAGCCTGGTTTACGGGCCAGTTATTTCGGCCCTACATCCAAACCGTACTTTGAGCCCCGGCTGTCGGCAAGTTATAGCCTTACCGATAAATTTACCATAAAAGGCGCTACCGGGCAGTTTTACCAGTTTGAAAACCAGGTGATCCGCGAGGATATTTTAGCCGGTAACCGCAATTTCTGGGTATTATCCAACAACAGTAATATCCCGGTGGGTATGTCAAGGCATTACATTTTAGGCACCAGCTACGAAACGGACGAGCTTTTGTTCAGCGTTGAGGGATACTACAAAACACTTAGCGGCTTAACCCAGTACACTGTAAGGCAAACACAGCCTGCCGGCGGCGGTTTCAGGATAGAGGCTAACCAAAATCAAACACAAAGCGTGACGGAAGATTTTTACCGGGGAACCGGTCGTGCTAAAGGCATTGAGTTTTTGGTACAGAAAAAGATGGGGCGTTATACCGGCTGGATCAGCTATACCCTTGCCCAGGCCCAGAATAAATTCTTAGCTTTTGGAACCGATTATTACGCTGCCGACCAAGATGTGCGCCATGAGTTTAAATCCATTAACATGTACCATTACCAGCGCTGGAATTTTGCTGCTACTTTCCTGTTCAGCACCGGGCATCCTTATACTGCCCCCTTATCCAGCTACACCATTAAAACGGTTGACGGCAACAGCATCACTTACCTCAACATAAGCGATAAAAATGCCGAACGTTTACCGGCTTATCACCGGCTGGACATGTCGGTGTCATATGACCTGCTGAAGATAGACGGGCATAAAATAGGCTCCATAGGCTTGTCGCTGTTTAACGTTTACAATCATACTAACACCTGGTACCGCGAATACCAAATGCAGAACAACCAGGTTATTACCACCGACGTTAACTACCTCGGCTTTACCCCTAACGTTACATTAAGCTTAAGATGGAAATAAAAACATACATACGATTTTTTGCACTGATAGCCGGCTACCTGATGATGGCATCGGCCTGCAAAAAAAACTCTTCTGATACTGATGCAGTGAACAAACCTGTTGTTGAAGCATACCTGGTTGCCGGCCAACCGCTTTCAGTAAAAGTTTATCAGCAAAAAGACCTGACGGATACTGCTACTTATGGATCGGCCATTACCGGGCTGACAATTAATGTAAGCAATGGTACGCAGACCGTAAAACTTACCGAAGGAACAAACGGAACTTACACTTACAGCGATGCCTGGTTCGTAACTGCCGGTAAAACTTATTCCATGCAGTTTACCTATAACAATGTGGTTGTGAGCGCATCAACAGTGATGCCGGGCAAACCAGTTGGATTTAAATTAACCGACAGTGTATTCCATGAGCCTAATACGCTCGATCAGGCTTATAACGATAAGGTGCGCGCTACCATTACCTGGACCAACCCCGATTCGTTGCAGCATTTGCTGCTTTTCAAAAACACCGATAGTAACCCTTTTGAGATCATAGCTGTAAGGAACAACAGGAACCCAAGCTTCGAGATCAATACCGAAAGAGCCTCTACTTACAGCATAACGCAAACCACTTTCAAATACTACGGGGCTTATAAAGTAATATTGCTAAGGGTAAACGACGAATACATTAATATATTAACCAGCAATACCCGGGGCAGCTCACAAAACCTGGTAAATACCCCAACCAATGTTGTTAACGGCCTCGGTATTTTTACCGCTATGCAAGCCGATACCTTGAATTTGAGGGTAACGACAGAGTAAAATCTGATAATTGGTATTGAATCATCTATTGGCGCAAGTTTCCCCGGTCCGGGCTGACTTGCGCTTTTCCTAAAAAACAGCGTTGAATCCAGATTTACGAAGTTTTAAAACTTTGTAAATCTTCCCTGGTGTTGTCATTAATCTCCCCTAAGTTTTATCACTCGTAATTGACATGGTTTATATCATTGTCACCTCGCCGCAAATCCCCCTTTTAATCCCCCCATTGTAAAATCCCCGGTTACATCATAATAGTGTAACTTATACATTACAAATGCACTATTTGTAAAAAAATAAAAATTCAGCATGTAACATTTAAAGTATTTTCGCCTCCAATTACCAAAATAATACTAAATGAAACGTTTTTACATACTTATTGCATTATTCTGCTTCGCGTTATCGGCTCAGGCCCAGTTTGGTGTGGGCGGCGGCGGACCTACAACAACAGGCAGAATATCAGGCACTATCATTGATTCGCTAACCAAAAAACCAATGGACTACGCCTCGGTTGGTTTATATCGCAGCGGGGGCAAATCGCCAATTACCGGTGTTGTAACCGATGAAAAAGGTAACTTTAAATTGGACAATATAAAGCCGGGCGTATATAAGCTGGCTATCTCCTTTATAGGTTACCCAACTAAATATATTGACCAGGTAACCACTACCCCATCAAAACCAGATGCCAAGCTTGGTCAGGTACTGTTGGCCCCAAGCTCACACGCGCTTAAAGAAGTTTCCGTAGTTGGCCAGGCCGCATTAATCGAAAACAAGATCGATAAGATAGTTTATAACGCCGAAAAGGATCTTACATCGGTAGGCGGTAACGCTACCGATGTGTTACAGAAAGTGCCTTTGGTTGCTGTCGACCTTAACGGTAACGTATCTATTCGTGGTGACCAAAACGTACGCGTATTGATCAATGGCAAGCCATCCGGTGCTACATCTGCCAGCTTATCGGATGTATTGAAAACCATCCCCGCCGACCAGATCAAGAGTATCGAGGTGGTAACTTCACCATCTGCCAAATATGATGCAGAAGGTTCGGCCGGTATCTTGAACATCATTACCAAGCAAAAAAATGTTTCGGGTATCAGCGGTTCAATCAGCGGTGGTGTTGGTACACGTCAAAACAACGGCAACGCCAATATCAACTATAACCACAACAGGTTTAGCTTATCGGCAAACGCCGGTGGTAACGCAACGTGGCCTCAAACCTCGCTTACCTCAAGCGATCAGAACTTTAATTATAACGACCCTACCAAACACTATGAGCAAACATCTACCGGAACCAGCCGCGTTAAACGTCACGGCGTAATAGGTTCTGTTTCGGCTGGCTATGATTTTAACGCGTACAACAACTTACGTACTTCTATCCGTTTAAATCAGGGTGGTTTTGATCCGCATTCGCTGTCAACCACAAATCAAACCTATTATTTTGATCACACCAAAGATCAGTCTTACACTTCTGATGGTCGCGGTCACAATAGTTTTGGTGGCTTTGACTGGAACATTGATTACACGCACAAATTTAAAAAAGAAGGTCATGAATTGGACCTGTCTGCACAATGGAGCCATAGCAAAATTGTTACCGATTATACTAACTTGTATTCGGCGGTGTTTGATTCCCTTCAAAACAATATTAACGGTAAAAACAACGAGTATACCATACAAGCCGACTATACTTTACCTGTAAGCAAACTGCTTAAGCTGGAAGCCGGCGGCAAAAACATCATCAGGAGGATAAAAAGTATTTCGGATTATTTTGTACCGGACGGAAACGGCGGTTTTGTATTCAGCGATCCAAACTCAAACAGGTATAATTATAATCAGACAGTTTGGGCCGGTTATACCGTATTAACTTTCTCTCTGCCTAAAGGCTACTCCATCATGACAGGTGCGAGGCTTGAAAATACGGATATTCACGGCGAGCCAATCAATAGTGCTCAAAATCTTAGCCCTTTTGATCAAAACTATAATACGTTTATACCAAGCTTAACTTTTCAAAAGGCGCTTACACCTACTCAAACTATCAAATTATCATATAGCAAGCGTATAACACGCCCAAGCTTACAGTTTTTGAACCCCTTTGTTAACAGGAGCAATATTACAGCGCAAACAGTTGGTAACCCCGACTTAGCGCCCGAAATATCGCAAACAGTTGAATTGGGTTATAACACATTCATAAAATCGTCTGTGATCAACCTGTCGGCTTATTATAAGCATACATCAGGCCTAATTGAAGGTATAGTTGAAAACCTGCCACCTAATGGTGATCAGAACGCTACTTTAACTACCTATCAAAACATTGGTGTAAATAACTCATATGGCGCAAGCTTTTTTGGTTCGGTAACCCCATTCAAGATCCTGACCATACGCGGACAAATCAACGCTTACACTTACAAACCAACCGCTATCGACCAGTTTACGCATCAACAAACACAAACCAATACTTATGTGCAGTACAACGCATTTTTAAGTGCTCAGCTTACACTGCCAAACAACTTTATAGCTGAGGCATTTGCTGTTGAAAATTCGGCACGCCGCACCATTCAGGGCTCAAATCCATCGTTCAGCATTATGGGCTTTGGCTTTAAAAAACAGTTTATGCAAAAGAAACTTGCATTGGGTATTAATGCCATTGAGCCATTCAATACTTACAAAAACTTTAATACCGACATAAAAACACCAACATTTACGCAAAGCAGCAAATTTGCGTTCCCATTCCGTTCGTTTGGTGTAACGTTTAGCTACAGCTTCGGTAAATTAAGCTTCAGCAACCCGCAACAGCAGAAAAAAGGCATCAACAATGATGACATGAAACAAGGCGACCAGGGTGCCGGCGGTTCACCTACAGGAGGCCGATAATCTTTAAGAGTCAAGACTGTTAGAGTCAGGATATAAGAAAAAATTAAAGAGCCGGGAGCGTAAATGCTTCCGGCTCTTTTTCTGAACCAGGATTGTCTGAACTCGAATTTGTTGAATTCATTGAATTGACAGAATTTTAAAATTCGATAAATTCTTAAAATTCGTTTAATTCGAGTTCAGACAAAATCCCGGTTCTATTCTGCGTCCACCTCAATCCCTATCTGTTTAAGCAATAGCGAGGCGTTAAAAGTTTTGCATTCACCGTGCTTGATCTTGTAATCAAACAGCATTTCGCCGTTCACTACCTGGATATCAAAATAAAAATTACGTACGTAATCAGGATATTTGGTTTCGAGATGGGCTATCTGTAAATCGTGAGTGGCTACCATACCCACCGCATTTTTGTGGATGAGCTGCTCGATAACCGCTTTTGAGCCGAGGTATTTATCAACCGAATTGGTACCGCGCAGCATTTCATCAATCAGGAAAAACACTTTAGGCTCATTTTCAACCGCGGCCAGCAGCATCTGCAGGCGGTCGAGCTCGGCCTTAAAGGTTGAGGTGCTTTCATTGAGCGAATCTTTGATGCGCATATAACTGATCATGGTGATCACCGATACCTGCATACTTTGGGCACAAACCGGTGCACCGCTTAAGGCCAGCACGGTATTAATGCCCACGGTACGCAAAAAGGTGCTCTTACCGGCCATGTTTGATCCGGTGATGATATCAACCTTAAAGGTGTTATCCAGTTCGTAATCATTTTCGATACGTTTGGTGGCGTCAATAAGCGGATGGGCGATAGCATTGGCAGTGAGGGTATAGCCCGGCCTGTCGTCAATAACAGGGAAACTCCAATCCGGATAGTTTACGGCCAAACCGGCCAGGCTTAACAGCGATTCAAATTCAGCAATGCCATCAAAAGCGGCTTCAAGGCTGTCCTGGTTTTGACGTTTCCAGTTTTCAATGGCGATGATCTGGCGGATATCCCACAAGAAAAACAGGTTGAGCACAAAGCCGATTAATAGGTTAAGATGATAATTAAGCTTATTGATCAGCTCCCCCAGTTCTTTTATTTTGGCCGATGTCTTGTCTGTTTTTAGCTGTTGCGCCAGGGTGTTGCTATAACCGGTCTGCCATTGCTGATCTTCAATGCACTTAAATACACCGGCGTAATTGGCTAAAGTATCGCCTATTTTACCGGCAATGAGGTCGGCCTTACGAATATAGGCCGCTTTAGAAAATACCACACCCATATTAAACAAGCCAATCACGATGGCCGCAAGCTTCGCCGGCGAATAAAAATAAGCGACTACCAGCAACGCCGTAAACAAGTAAGGCGCTATTTTGGTATAAGCGGCAAGCCATTTTTCGCCTGGCATATCGAGCGGAATGTGCAGGTATTTGAAAAGGTTTTTAAGCTGGTTCACGTCCTGTTTTATGGCGAAAATGAGCCGTGTTTGCAGATCGAGCTTCCAGCTGTTCTTAGCGGCTATTTCTTTAACGGCTTCCTGTCGTTGTGATACGGTTTGCTTGCTTGCCGGGGCATTGAGCCAACCCGCCAGTTTATTATTACCCGGCGTGGTGGCGGTGCGGTTGATGAGTTGGTATAAGGAGGCATTGCCGTAAATATCCAAATCGGAAGTGTAAAAGTGTTTGTCGTTAGCGTAGCGTGCGCCATCGTTGTAGATATTGCCATGGGTTTGGATACTGCCTATCTCGTTTTCATTTACCTGTTGCAGGTCGTCATAATACTGTTTCTGCTTTTCAAAAGCGCTTTGGCGCGCTACCAGCCAGGCAAAGGCAAAAACCAGCAGTACAAAGGCAATGGCGATGATGCTAAAATTGTCGAAGTGAATGGCAAAGGCTATAGTTACAGCCACCATAGCAAATATGCCGAGCCTCAGCAGCGAATAGGTATTGGCAAGCTTTTTATATTTGGCCGCTTCTGTAGCGGCGAGGCTTGCTCTTTGCGTATAATCGTTTATAATTTTTTGTTCCATTTGCAGATAAATTCAACCAAAATAAACACATATATTTTAAATAAACGTTTATTTGTTTCAGATATGAAGATCACGTTCCTTACCGTTGGAAAAACAGAGGATGCCTATTTAAAGGAAGGCATTGATAAATATGTAAAACGGCTAAAACATTACACCAAACTGGAGCTTGCCGAAATCCCCGAGTTGAAGAACACCAAAGCGCTGAGCACCGAGCAGCAAAAGGCCAAAGAAGCCGAGTTGATCCTCAAGAAAATCACCCCGCTTGATTTTGTGATTCTGATGGATGAAAAAGGAATGGAATTTACATCAAGCCAGTTTGCGGCTTATATCAATAAAAAAGAAGTTACCACATCTGCCAACTTAATATTCATCATAGGCGGGCCTTATGGCTTTGATACCTCCGTTTACCAGCGGGCTAACGACAAGATCTCTCTTTCGCGCATGACATTTTCACACCAGATGGTACGCCTGTTTTTTGTGGAGCAACTGTACAGGGCATACACTATTATGAAGGGTGAGCCTTATCATCACGAATAATCCGAACCATGATTTTTAGGATTTAAGGATTGCCCTGATGATTGATCAAATAAACAGATACGGAGCGGGATTATGACCACAACGATGTTACAGCAAATGCTTATTTCAGGAAATCCTAAAATCATGCGAATCAAGGTTTTTCCCTACCTTTGTTAAATGTCAGCAGGTCACGATCATTCACACTCACATTCGCACGGGCACCATCATCACGACCATGCCCCTAAGCTTGATCATTTAAATTCGGCTTTTATTTGGGGCATCGTGCTTAACTCGGTGTTTGTGGTGGTTGAGGCTATTACAGGTTTTGTTACCCACTCTTTGTCCCTGTTAACCGACGCCGGCCATAACCTGAGCGATGTAGCCTCGCTCGCGCTGGCCCTGCTTGCCTTTAAGCTTACCAAAGTAAGCGCTAATAGTAAGTATACCTACGGCTATAAGCGGTCGACTATCATCGTATCTTTTTTTAACGCGGTAATATTATTTGCAGCCGTTGGTTTTATTATTTATGAGGCTATTACGCGCTTCATGAACCCCGAAATAGTATCGGGCGGCACCATGGCCTGGGTTGCTTTTATAGGCATTGGCATTAACGCTTTTACAGCGTGGCTGTTTGTTAAAGATAAAGATACCGACCTCAATATTAAAGGCGCTTACCTGCACATGGCTGTTGATGCCATAGTATCCTTTGGTGTGGTGATATCCGGTATTATCATATACTTTACCAAACTGTACTGGATTGACAGCGCAGTGAGCCTGATAATAGGTTTCGTGATATTACGCGGCACCTGGAGCTTGCTTACAGCCAGCCTGCGTTTGGAAATGGACGGCGTACCTGCCGAAATGGAACTTGACAAGATCAAAGCCGAACTTAAAAAAGCCAAAGGCGTGGTTGATGTACACCACATGCATGTTTGGGCGCTCAGCACCACCGAAAACGCACTTACTGCCCACCTGGTGATCAAGCCTGAAGCCATGGCCGATTTTGATAATATCAAGCATGACCTTCGCCACCGTTTGGAACATCTGGATATCAGCCACAGCACTTTTGAACCCGAATTTTCGGAAGAAGGGTGTAAGCAGCCCGAGTGTTTGTAGGCTGCTTCTTCATATTTCATAAAACCCCTCAGTTTTCTTATTTTTAAGGTAAACAATTACCTTAAAATGAGCAAAGCCCAAACCTTAAAAATACTATCCGTTATCACCTTTCTTGAAATCGTCGGGATGGTAGTATGGCCAATTATATTGGGCTGGGGCCAGCTTATGAGCTCGGCGGGAAAGCTCCTCTTTACAATTTTCCTTCTCCCCTTTATTTACTACATCGGCTTCTTTGTATTCCTTTCGCGTTATGTAAAAAGAGAAAATAATGATCAAAATATTGGCCTCTTAATATTCTCTAATGTGGTACCTATTATTGGGTTGCTTTATGTTTTAGACGTATTTTGATATACCTTTTTAATAAACAATAATGATAAGACTTACAAGATATTGGTTTGAATTTGATATTAACGTTGTTGACGGCGACCTACCACCAGGGATTGCTGTAGGGTGTGGCTTAACTGCCGTTAATTATGAAGATGCCCTATTTATACTCCAAAATGATATATTTATAGGCAAACAGATTCCTCCGGTAAAAAGATATATTGAAGACATTGACATATCCACTTTAGAATCGGGACATGTTTTACCAAATATTATGACTCCATCCGTTTATCGGGGCGTTTGGTATCCACAAGGATATAGTTTTCTTTAATAATTCTTACTACCTTAAACGCGATTATTTAACCTGTCATGAAATCAACCCGAAGAAAATTCATAACCACAACAGTAGCACTGGCTGCAGGTACAGTTACAGCATCGGCAATATCGCTGAAAGAACAAAAAGAAGAATGGCCAATAGTTCACCATGTGTTTTTCTGGCTTAAAAATCCGGGATCAACAGAAGACCGTGATAAATTGGTAGCCGGAGTTAAAACCCTTGCCAAAATTGAAACCGTACGCAAACTTCGCGTAGGTATCGTAGCCAGTACCGAAAAACGCGACGTAGTAGATAACTCCTGGGCGGTGTCCGAACTGATGTTTTTCAGCGATCTGGCCGGACAAGCCACTTATCAAACCCACCCTATCCACCTGGAGTTTATCAAAAATTGCAGCCACCTTTGGGAAAAGGTAATTGTTTATGATGCGATGGATGTATAGCTTTTAACAAAAGCTTAATCAGATTCCTGCAAACCAATCATTTATGTTTGAGTTAATTAATACAAGTTAACCAAAACACTAAATGATATGAAAGTTAAACACCTGGCCATTTGCCTTGCTATTTCAAGCTTCACATTACATTTAAGCGCCACCGCTAATGCAAAAAGCGGAGGCGCCTGTCACAAACCAGCAAAGGCTGCTCCTGCCGTTGAAGGATGGTATTTCAGGGCTGTAAGTGGCTATCCTGCTGCCATTGCCTTTGAACCCGTAGTATTATTTAAAAACGGCGAATACTTTGACGTTGGTGATGAGCCAATTGAAACGCTGGATGTAACAGCCGCTAAAAGCAGCCGCCCTAAAGCCTGGGGAACCTGGAAAAAAACGGGCGCAACCTTTTATCTTACTAATAACGAAGGAAAAACCTATGATTATAAGTTGGGTGAAGGCAATTGGTTCCCGGCCTATCCGTATACAGGCAGTATTAAGCTAAAAAAAGGATATGAAAAAGTAAGCGGCGGCGATTATGGCAACGGCACAAATGCCCTGGTAATCAAAAAGATCAATTTTATTGATGATACTCATTTTACTGAAGGATCAAACGGCGGAATCATGACACCTGCTGCCAGCGCCTGGAAAAAAACCGGAGGCAAAGGCGGCACCTACAAAATTTACGGCAACACCATCGAACTGAATTATGGCAGCAAGGTGATCAAAAAATCATTTGCCTTAGGTGCTTCGGGTTCACCTGCGCATCCGACAAATACCATGATATTTATAGGGGGTGACGCTTATACCGATACTGAATAAAGAAGAGATTGCTTAAAACAAAAAAAGCCGATTATTCGGCTTTTTTTGTTGCTTTTTTAGCTTTTGCTTTTGAAGTTGTTGGCTCGGCTTCCGGTTCAGCAGTTACTGCTTCGGCAACCGGTTCTTCTGCAACCGGGGCGGGTGCCTGGGTTGGATCGGCCTCTTCAAAAATTGGAAGGGGCTTTAATATCTGGAACCAGGATATTACCTTTTTAATGTCTGATGAGTAAACTTTTTCTTCATCATGATCTGGCGCTACTTCATAAAAGAAGGTACGCAACGCTTTACCGTCGGCTTTAACGTCAGGTATGTTTGATGCTGACTTCATGCGCTCAAGCACATCAGTTAACCTGATATCATCCTCAACACCAAAAATGGTGATCTCACTTAAAGCAGCTAATTTGGCTGTAGAAAGGTTGGCTATCAGTTTTGTTTTCTGTGCATCTAAACTTTCCAGCACATAGCCGGTTTTATTTTGTGCCAAAGCTTTCCATAAACCCGGTTTTCCTGATACCGATACAATTCCCTGTAAATTCATATATTTTTTGTTAGTAGGATTGATGAGGCGAATGATTTACGTAATAACAGGTAAATCACCCGCCCTATCAACTATTCACTTAATCCTCTATAACTTCGATTCCTAAAATTTTATCTCCCTGGCGAATAGCGTCAACAACGTCAACATTTTCAATCACTTTACCAAAAACGGTATGGTTACGGTCAAGGTGGGCAGTGTTTGTGCGGTTGTGGCAAATGAAAAACTGTGAGCCACCAGTGTTGCGGCCTGCATGTGCCATTGAAAGCACACCACGGTCATGGTATTGGTTGTTGCCGGTAAGCTCGCAATCAATTTTGTAGCCTGGGCCACCAGCACCGGTACCGGTTGGATCGCCGCCCTGAATCATAAAATTAGGGATAACACGGTGAAATATCACGTTATCATAAAAGTTTGATTTTGCTAATTTTTTAAAGTTAGCAACGGTATTAGGGGCATCCTGATCGTAAAACTCTACGGTCATGTCGCCTTTTTCGGTTTTGATTATTGCTTTGCTCATGTTTTTGTTTTTTAGAAAACAGTTGGCAAAGGTAATAAAATTGAGGATTAAAGAAAAAGGTTAAAGGCGAAAGGTTAAAGGTGAAAGGTTTGAATATTTATTAATTACCAGGGTGTAAAAGTCATGGTAAGTAATCTTTGTTTTGGCGAATAACTAATCTCGCCTTTTCTTTTTGAATCAAACATTTTAATTTCCGAAAGCGGCTTTTTATAATCTTTACCCAATTCGGCCAGTTGGGCAAAAAACCAGTCGAGTCCTTCCTGATCACCCAAAGTATTGGCAAACCAGGCCAGTTTTTGCAGTTCGGCGAGGTTCACTTTTTCGTCGGCGGTAAAAACGTAAGTCCATTTAACTATTGCCAGCTCATCGGGCTTGCCAATTAGTTGGGCCCGGCTTCCATTGGCATCTGTGGCGACAAAATTTGGTAGCAGGCTGATATCTGTGTCCTGCTTAAAAACAAGACTGCTGTCGGCTTCTGTAAGCTTTTTAATCAACGCATCACGATTGAGGCGCATACCCGAACTTCCGTTCTGCGCGTGCGCGGCCAAACAGGATATTAATAAAACACCGACAAGGAAAATATTTCTGACAATAACAGATAAACTCATTTAAGGCCGGGATTTAACACGCCATAAAACTAAAACAACATGCATAAAGCCAGAAGCCCCTATGTGTTAAAAATGGTTAAAATACATTAGCCCTTTATTCGTTACATTTGATAACCCGGCAGTAAACAAATCAACAAGGATCGTGAATAATTCATCAGGCAATAACTTTTCACCTCTTACATTTCGTCTTTTACTTATAAAGCTAAAGTTCCTTTTACCTTTCGCCTTTTACCTTTTACCTTTAACGTCAAAGGCCGCTTCTATCTTAATCCCTATGGATGATGAGCAAAAGGACCATCTGAAATCGTACGGGATAGCTTTCTGGGTACTCAAAAACGGCGAAGAAGTCGACTGGCTGCTCAACTATCGTGGTGGCAGTTTCATGATGAAGTACGGGCAAAAAGTTGAGGAAGAGTGCAAGATCCGCGGGGTAAGCTACGAAGTTATTGCCGATGCCAAAGCCACCGAAATTATTACCGAAGTAAGCGATCCATCGGTAAATATGGACCTGGTTAAACTGGAGAAAGCCCCCCGCATGGCGGTTTACTCCCCCAAAAACAAGCTGCCCTGGGATGATGCAGTTACCTTGGTTTTAAAATATGCCGAAATTCCGTACGACGTAGTTTACGACGAAGAGGTGATCCATGGTGAACTGCCCAAGTATGATTGGCTGCACCTGCACCATGAGGATTTTACGGGACAATACAGTAAGTTTTATGGCGCCTTCCGTTATGCGCAATGGTATACCGATGACATCAAGATCCAGGAGGCCATGGCCCATAAACTGGGCTTTAGCAAGGTATCAAAAATGAAGCTGGCCGTAGCCCAAAACATCCGAGATTTTTGCGCAGGCGGCGGCTTCCTGTTTGCCATGTGCTCAGGTACCGATACTTTTGACATTGCACTATCGGCTGCTAATACAGATATCTGCGAACGTATGTTCGACGGTGATGCTGCCGACCAGGACGCGCAATCCAAACTCGATTTTAGTCAAACGTTCGCCTTTCAGAATTTTACGCTGGATATGAACCCCATTTCGCATTCCTTCAGCAATATCGACGTTACCACCACCCGCCAGGTTGATCGTACCCGGGATTTCTTTACGTTGTTTGATTTTTCGGCCAAATGGGATGTTGTGCCGAGCATGCTTACGCAGGATCATGACAAAGTAATAAAAGGCTTTATGGGCCTTACCACGGCCTACAACAAAAGTATGCTCAAACCGGGCGTTACCATCATGGGCGAAATGAAAACCGCCAATGAAGCCCGTTACATTCACGGCGAATACGGCAAAGGCCAATGGACCTTTTACGGCGGCCACGACCCTGAAGATTACCAGCATGCTGTAAATGATCCGCCGACAGATTTGAAACTACACCCCAATTCTCCCGGCTACAGACTGATCCTAAACAATGTGCTGTTCCCAGCTGCTAAGAAGAAAAAGCAGAAAACGTGATTGCTTTTAAAAGATGTATAATAAAAATGTCATTGCGAGCGAAGCGTGGCAACCGCACGGAGGCATAGCCGCTCTGTATAGCATGCGA
The DNA here is from genome assembly GCF_900100445.1 of Mucilaginibacter sp. NFR10. Classification (NCBI taxonomy): domain Bacteria; kingdom Pseudomonadati; phylum Bacteroidota; class Sphingobacteriia; order Sphingobacteriales; family Sphingobacteriaceae; genus Mucilaginibacter; species Mucilaginibacter sp. NFR10. The sequence continues at coordinate 77,742 of NZ_FMTV01000010.1, forward strand.
TTGCTTCGTCGTTCCTCCTCGCAATGACATGTTTTTTTAACTGGTATTCATAATAAACTCACGTTATAAACAGATGCAAGTTCAAAAAAGACCTGCCTGCGGGAATTTTTGCTGGTCTATATAATTAAACTGCTTCTTAAAATAAACCCGGGGTACTTTGCTTAAAAACGTTTCTATTATCTTATCATATAATAGCGAAGGCACTGTAAATTTGGTAATGAGTATCTTTTTATCATCAATGGTATAAATCACCATATAATCATACTTCCCAAACTTACCCATATCCTTTTGCTCATACAGCTCAACCCTAACAAGATCAGCCCTGTTTAATACAAGGGTTTGATCCTGATATATTAAAGTGGCCACTTCTCTGCCGTCACTTATAATTAACTGTTTCCCTCGATCATATTCATTAAACTGATTTATCACCCTAACAACATAAACCTGGAAGTAAAGAAACGTTGCCGGCAAAAGTGCTAAAAACAGCGCAATTAATGGATGCTGGTAAACTTTGATAACAATGAAAATAATTAAAGCAACATTAACGGCCATAATAATCACCTCAGCTGTAAGCTTATTATTTTTAAAAGTGTATACCTTGGGTTGCTTCATTTATCCATAAATATACCATAACGACCTTAAACAAAAAAGAGGCTGTATCATAAATCAATTTCGCTAAGACGTAGGTCGGCCTCAAAATGGAATGAAAAAAGGGCAATTTTCAAATCGAAAATTGCCCTTTTTGATAAGTAACTGACCGGTATCAAAATTTTATCCTGATCTCGCTCGTTTGCAACGAGTGTGTAACCTGGGCTCGCGTTTATAACGCACGAGCGATGCAATCGCCAAATCATATTAAGTGCTCGTTGCAAACGAGCGCAAGGTTAAAGAAGCAGAAAACGTGATTTTAACAATTGCTTATTGCACCACATCAAAATGAAACTCCTGTACCAATGGCGGGTTTTCGGGTGTAAGTGTAAAACTCACTTTGATATTTCCAGTTTCACATTTGATTATAAAATAACCGCGCAACTGGTTCTCGGCAACAATATCACCGGCGCTTATTATTCTGCCTGTTTTTGCAAAAGCTTCAGTTGCGGCTGCTTGAAGTTTATCGGGGAAATAATCCATAAAAAAGTTATCAGCAAAAATGCCGCTTTCTTTAGCCTTGCTCCAATCAGCAATAACTTTAAGCAGATCATTTTTACGTTGCTCTAATATGGCTGATGCCGGCAATTGCCGTGATTTTATACCCGAAAGAGCCAGTAAAGTATCCAGAGCCTGGTTATTGGGATAACCAGCACGGGCATAGGTCAGGTTGGCAAATGAAACAACGCCCACACCGTACTCCGGCAAGATATTCCACTGACTGCCGAAACCCGGTAAGCCCCCTGTATGACCAATGTATACGCGGTTATCACAATCCTTTGCCCAACGCAAACCGTAGGCATAGGCACTGACATTGGGGCATGGTCTGCCCGTGGTTGTTTTGGCATTTACAGTTAAATAATTCACATCCCAGGGGTACTGCATTTCCCGGATAGAACTACGTTTTACTGGCAGGGTTTCGGCATCATCGCGCGGAGGCCAGGCATCCATATGCACAGCTATGTATTTGCTAAAATCCTCAATAGTGGTGATCAGGCCGCCCATCGCACCGTAAGCCCCGTCATGCAGCAGAGGCTGTTCAACCCATTTACCATCAAGCCAGCGGTAGCCATGCGCCAGTTTATCTTTGGGCACTTTGGCATATTCCCAATAGGTATGTATCATACCTAACGGTTTAAGGATATTTTCTGTGATGTATTGCTCGTAAGTTTTGCCCGATACTTTTTTGATGATATATCCCAGCGTAGCAAAACCAAGGTTGCTGTACTCATAGCCCTGACCGGGATCATTGGAAAATGAAACACCTTTTTTGTATAACGCCATGAGTTCTTCATCGCTAACTGCAAGTTGCCTGTCGCCCCATGGGTTATCTTCCGGGTAACCTGCTGTATGCGTAAGCAGGTGTCTTACGGTTACCGGGACAGCATCTTTGGTCAAATATTTCAACCCCTTCATCTCGGGGATATAAATATAAGCCGGATCATCCAGTTTTAGCTTGCCCTCATCCCTGAGTTTTAGGATAGCCATAGCGGTAAGGCTTTTGGTCATGGAGGCGATCCGAAAATCCGACGATGAATCAGCCTTGATCCTGGCATCAATATCGGTATATCCTAAGCCACCGGTATGTACCAGCTTACCATCAACCACAATGCCATACACCAATCCCGGCCAGTGATTATCTTCAGCATATTTTTTATAAAGCTGATCGATTACCGGGAAAGTAGCCCGGATTTTTTTTAACCTGTCGGGATCAGTAAACGTTGCGGGCTTGTAGGGTTGGGCAGTGGAGGTGTAACTTACCGTAGCCAACAAGAGGGCAAAAGCGGATTTAAGCAGATTTTTGACCATATACATAGATACGGAAAAAGTACTCCAAATTATTTTTAAAACTAAAAAATCCCGGCCAAACATGACCGGGATCTTCAATATTAAAAAGCCTTTCGCTTTCGGCTTTACGCCTTAAGCTTTACGCTAACTTAGCCAGTTCTTCTGCCATGGCAGCGCCAATTTCGGCCGGCGACTCAACCACACGGATACCGCACTCGGCCATGATCTTCATTTTAGCAGCAGCAGTATCATCAGCACCACCTACGATAGCACCTGCGTGGCCCATACGGCGGCCCGGAGGCGCTGTTTGACCAGCAATGAAACCGACAACCGGTTTAGTACCGTTTGCTTTGATCCAGCGGGCAGCATCAGCTTCCATGTTTCCGCCAATTTCACCAATCATGATGATACCATGAGTTTCCGGATCGTTCATTAATAATTCAACAGCTTCTTTGGTTGGTGTACCAATAATTGGGTCACCACCAATACCGATAGCAGTAGTGATACCCAAACCGGCTTTAACCACCTGGTCAACCGCTTCATAAGTTAAAGTACCTGATTTTGAAACCACGCCAACGTTACCTTTTTTGAAGATAAAGCCCGGCATGATACCAATTTTGCTCTCATCAGCAGTGATGATACCGGGGCAGTTAGGACCAATCAGGCGTGCATCCTTATCTGTAAGATATTCTTTTACTGCGATCATATCCTTTGTAGGGATCCCTTCGGTAATACAAACAATAACCTTAATGCCGGCTTCAGCAGCTTCCATAATAGCATCTGCACCAAAAGCAGGAGGCACAAAAATGATGGATACATCGGCACCGGTTGCAACAACGGCATCTTTAACCGTGTTAAAAACCGGCCTGTCTAAATGGGTTTGACCACCTTTACCTGGTGTAACACCACCAACTAACTGAGTACCATAAGCAATCATTTGCTCGGCATGGTATGACCCTTCTTTACCGGTGAAACCTTGTACAATAACTTTTGAATCTTTATTTACGAGTACACTCATTGGTTTTTTCGTTTTAGTACGGCAAAGCTAAAGTTTTTGCCCGAATGTCAAACCCTATTGTAATCTAAATTTATATGTTAACATAAAAGTGACTTTTAAGGGGATTGGATGTGGTTATAGGGTGTTTATGTGTTTTAAATTTTTTATGATTATAAAGTTCCCGTTGAATAAAACTGTCAACTGAAAACTATCTACTGCCAACTAAATTAGGGCGTTGCCTGCGGCCCAGGCTATTTGTCTGAACTCGAATTAAACGAATTTTAGCAATTTATTGAATTTGCTTTTCATTCTGGTAGATTCGGGTCCAGACAAAAAAACCGTAAATCAAAAAAATCCTATAAATCCCGGTTCAGACAAAATCCGAAATCATTACACTGCCATCCATAACGTGGCCAATTACTAATTGAATGCAATTGCAAATTCAACCGCTGTAATTAAAACGAACACCAAAAACGTAGCAAGAAATATAATCCCGGCTTTTTTAAGTTTCACTTTATCGCCAGAAATACCCGGGATAAAATTGATCGCAGTAAATGTCAAACCAGTTAACAATACCAGTGCTTTGAAAATTGTTAATAATATATATATATCCGATTTATTCATTAACTCCCCTTTCAGCCGGCTGTTCAACAAACTCCCCCTCACTCTTCGCAATCACAATAGTAGCAACACCGTTCCCTATCACATTGGTAATGGCCCGTGCTTCCGACATAAACCTGTCAACCCCTATTAATATCGCCAAACCTTCTACCGGTATTATTTTGATGGCTGTAAGCGTACTGGTCAATACAATAAAACCGCTGCCGGTTACGCCCGCCGCACCTTTGGAGGTGATCATCAGGATCCCGATTATGGTTAGCTCCTGCCCCAGCGAAAGCGGAATATTAAACACCTGCGCCAAAAATATCACGCACATGGAAAGATAAATGGTAGTGCCATCCAAATTAAAAGAGTACCCCGTGGGGATCACCAGACCCACCACCGATTTGGAACAGCCAAACTTTTCCATTTTCTCCATCATGGCCGGTAATGCCGATTCGGATGAGGATGTACCAAGCACTATCAGGATCTCTTGCCTGATGTATTTCAGATATTCCCAAAGGCTGAACTTAAACAGCCGACAAATAATATTCAATACCACAAATATGAACAGGAACATGGTCAGGTAAACCGAGCCCATCAACAGGGCCAATGGTTTTAGTGTTTGGATGCCATATTTGCTCACCGTAAAGGCCATCCCTGCAAAAGCCCCTATCGGCGCCACCTTCATCACTATCTTCATGATATTAAAAAACACTTTCGAAAGCTTATCAAATAGCTGAATAACCGCTTCGCCACTTTTACCCATCCGGCTTAACCCAAAACCAAACAGTATCGCAAAAAACAGGATCTGCAAAATATCGCCTTCAACAAAAGCTTTGAAGATGTTTGAAGGTACTATGTGGGCCAGGAAGTCGCCCCAGTGCATTTCGGCGGCGGCTTTTTCGTATACGGCTAATTTGCCGGTATCCATTTTTGCAGCATGGTTTTCAAAACCGGCACCGGGTTTAATAATATTGGCTACGGTAACGCCGATGACAAGCGCGAACGTGGTTACGATCTCGAAATACAACAAAGCTTTACCGCCTACCCTGCCCACTTTTTTCATATCGTTCATGCCGGCAATGCCCAGCACAATGGTTAAAAAGATGATAGGCGCAATCAGCATGGTGATGAGACTGATGAACTTCTTGCTAATCAGTTCGGCAGTCGGGGCAAAGCCTTTAACGTATAAGCCGGCCACTACCCCAAGGGCAATGGCAATAAGTACCTGAAAAGTTAGGTTTGATAAGAGGCGTTTCATGATTGATCCCCCGGCGCCCTAAAGGGGGAGCAACAGGATGGGACGGCAATATAATAAGTTATTGTTTCAGGCACAAAAAAGCCCCGTACCGAAAACCGGCACAGGGCATAATTGATTGATTGAAAGATCGTGATTATGCAGGCGTTGATTTACCGGTTAGTAAATCAATTAAGAAAATTTTATTAAGGAAAGTCAGCTTTGCCTTGTGGTTGCCCAGGAAAACGATAGTGCCGCTGTAATCCCAGCCCCCGCCGTTTGTTTTTCCTTCCGAACGGAAAGTAGCTGTACCGCTGGTGATATCAAACTTATCGTTGCCATGTACATACAGGTTAGTAAACACATAGGTATTATGCACCCTGCTAAACGTTTTGTATTTAGTGTATTCGTTATCAACATAGGCTTTCATCGGACCATCAAGCGAGAAGTTTGAGTTATTGGTGTTAAGGCCCCTAACCTTATATTTCTGCACAATATTGTAAACGAATGAATAACCCGGGCCACTGCCTACCGTGTTTAATGAATCAACCGAATCGTAACCAACAGTTTTGTTGCCGTCACAAATAAAATAATATTTGGTACCGCCTGTTTTGGTTGCTTTTAAAGTATCACCTTGATTAAATACACGGTTCAGGCTGGTATCAATATAAAAACCGCAACTATATGTACTCTGTACTTTAAGCTTTGATGAGGCATTGGTTGAGGGGGTAACACCGTCGTTAAGGCTGGCCCCTCCAAATGAACCGGCCAATGATTTTGCCAGGTTATCTGCAATTGCCGAACTGGCTACATTATCGCTGGCTTTTACAGTTGATGGATCGGATTTTACATTAATTCCTGTTTTTGTACAGGCCGAAAAAAGAACAGCCACACCTGCTAATAAAGGTAATACACCGCGTAGATTTAGTTTCATAAACGTATCAGATAAAGTTTAGATCTCTTTGCCTCATTTGGCAATAAACATACCACAGGTAAAAAAATTCGCCAAAAAATGCCCGTGATGCATATTTTAGGCTCATTTTCCTTTTTTATAAAACAGTTAAAGATTTATACTACTGATAGCAACGGAACAACAAAACACACCCACTACCTGCTTTCCCCGCTTCGGGGAAAAATACGTGGAAAATATTCCCCGTTTTTTTTATCAAATACACAGGTGATAAAAAGCATGCCGTTTTGAAAAACCATAGCATACAAAAAGCCCTGCCTCCGGTTAGGGAGCAGGGCTCTACATATATTTAAAAAGAATTTAATTAACTTCGCCTGTCATCAGATCGGCAGTATAAACAGTGCCGTCGATAGTGATCTTAGCTTTGTGCCCCCCTAAAAACGTTATCGTCCCTTTATAGTTCCAGACATTTTTTCCGATACTTCCTTTACTCGAAAAGGCAGCACTTCCGCTTAAAATAAAATCGGGGTCTTTTGTTGGATCAACAACAATTGATTTAAAATTGTAGTTAAACGTGCCTTCAACATTTGGCTGGTCTGTTGTAGGTTTGGTGTAGTTAACCCTGGCATAATAATTCACAGGGCCATCAAAAGAGTATTGGGCGTGTTCAACACCCGGATTAAGGCTTCTGAGTATCAGGTTTTCACCCATTTTTAAAACCATTGTAAAACCGCTGCCTGCCATAGTCATATTTAAACTATCATTAGCGGTAACCCCTGAAGGTACTCCATTGGTACAGGTAAGCTCATATTTAACCTTAGCCCAGATATCTATTTTTGAGGTATCGCTTTGATCTAAATTAAATGCTATCGTAGTATCCATTTTGGCGCCGCACTGTGGCTGAGGGTCAACAGATTGTACTTTGATCTTACCTTTTTTGTTCAGGGATAGATCGGTTGGCATACTTAAACCACTCTTAAAATCAAACCCGCCGTTTTCGGGGTTAAAAATGCCAACAAGGCTTTGCGCAATTTGCACACTCGCTTCTTTTTTACTTACTGTACTTTGATTGGTAGGCGCCATGTTAAGCTTATGGCACGAAGTGTAAATGGCAGTAATACCGGCAAGCAGCAATACTATAATTTTGTACTTGTGTTTCATGTTTAGGATTTTAATTCCGCGCAAAGTTAACTTATTATCAATTAATTAAAGAAATTTTGAAAATATTTAGGAGCAGAATGCTATAATGTTGTTCATACCCATTTTGAACGATGAGTAAGGGCAAAAGGTTAGCCAATGTGTCGCCTACAATTAGGAGACTCCGCTGGAGCCTGTTTAGAGCGTCTGAGTCCCCCCTCCCGCCGCGTATTACAAACCATGAGACTGGTTCGATCACTACTCAAAGAAATGAAACAACAATTATAATTTCACTTCAATCTCTCCGCTTTTATTCTCTATTATTTCTTCCTGAAGCTTAACCCCATCAAAACCATGCAAAACAAATTTCAGCTGCATAAACCTCGATTTAGATGAGCCTTCAACTGATGATAAACTGAGGCTCTTTTCTATGGGATTGAAACTGATAACACGTTTATAATAAACACCCTGCTCATAATCATATGATACGCCATCGTCTTCATAATAAATAAAACTATTTGCTTCCCTGCCGTTCCATACGTGTACCTGCAATATACCGTCGCCTTTTTCATTGGTGCTTTGTACAACACTTTGCATAGGGATAATGCCGCCTGCTTTTATAAATACCGGCAGATCGGTTAATGGCGCCTGAACATTAACAATCTGTTCTCCCTCATAAAACTTATCGCTGCTTAACCTATACCACGAGCCTCGGGGCAGGTAAACATCTTCGGTTAGTTTAGTGCTTTCAACAGGAGCAACCAGCATCGCGTCGCCAAACATAAATTCATTTTGAAAGCGCTCATCAAAAACATTCCCGTCAAAACTGTGCTCAATAGCTAATGTACGGCTTACCGGCAGGCCGGTTTGGGTTGATTGATAAAAGCTGCTGTACAGGTAGGGCAGGAGTTTGTACCGTTGTTCAATGTCCTTCTTAATGATCTGTTCATTATTTTTACCCCATTCCCATGGTTCGCGCATTTTACTACCTTGTATGGCATGATTGCGGAACATTGGGGTATATGCACCCAGGGAGTTCCAACGTACCATGAGCTCAGGCGTAGGATTGCCGCTGAAGCCGCCGATATCCACCCCGATAAAACTCATACCTGTAATGCCCAAACTATTTACCAGTCGTTGTCCTAAAAGCATATGGGCATCGGTGCCGGTGTTGTCGCCCGTCCACACGGCCGAATAGCGCTGCGTGCCCGAATAGGCGGCCCGGGTAAGTACAAACGGTCGTTTGTTTCCCATGATCTTTCTTGTGCCATCATAAGTGGCGCGGGCCATTTGCATGCCATAGGCATTACGCACTTCCGGCATAAACTTATCTCCAAATTTTACTATCCAGGGGATATTTTGCCCCCAGGCGGCAGGCTCGTTCATATCATTCCAGAAACCTTCAACGCCGGGTTGGGTAAGAGCGGTGAAGGCTGCTCCCCACCATTCGCGTACCTCTCCCCTGAAAAAATCCGGAAAGTGACAGCGGCCCGGCCACACATAGCCGGTATAATTTTCGCCGTCGGGATATTTGGCAAAATAATCCTGCTCAATACCCTCATCGTATTCCTTATAACCTTCTTCTACCTTAATTCCCGGATCAACAATGGTAACCAGCCTAAAGTCCATCGCCTTTAGTTTATCGAGCATTTGCTTGGGTTTAGGGAAAGTTTTTTTGTTCCAGGTGAAGATCTTGAAATCGTCCATATAGTCGATATCGCAGTACATTACATCGGCAGGGATCTGTTTTTTGCGGAAGGTTTGGGCGATGTTCAATACTTCATCGGCGCTCATATAACTCCATCGGCATTGCTGATAGCCCAGGCTCCAAAGCGGCGGCATTTCCATCCTGCCGGTAAGCCAGGTATAATCTTCAATTATTTTCGCAACACCTTGTGCCCCGAAAAAGTAGTAATTCAAATCGCCGCCATCTGCCCCGAACCAGCTTGTTTCCTCATCTGTGGATGCACCAAAGTCGAAGTAGCTTTTATGGGTATTGTCAAGAAACAAACCGTAAGTTAACCCGCTGTGTAATCCTATAAAAAACGGAAAGGTTTTATACAGCGGATCGGATTCGGGCGTGTGGTTTGGCGCATCGGTATTCCAGTTTACGTAGGCCGCGCTACGCCTGTCGAGGTTACCGGTTTTTTCGCCCAGGCCAATAAACCGTTCACCCTCAAACAACCGGCGATAACAGGTCACCCGTTCGCCCTGCCAGTTTGTACCAAAGCGGGCGTCATCTTCACTCAGCAAGCTACCTGCAGCCGTGAAAAAGTTGAACCTTAAAGGCGATTTCTGAATACTGAGCTTCAAGGCTGGTGTAGTAATATCAATATTGGCCGATGACTCATCAAAATCGAAATCGGCCAGTGGCTGCCTGATTACCGCAAAGGAAGGATCATCCGGGTTGAAATTTTTACTGATGCTTACCCTGATAATTGTAGGGCTATAGATATAAACCCTTGCTTCGGCTTCGGCGGTTTTAATTGTTAAAATACCATCCTGTTGTTTAAAGCCCTGTACATTACCTGCAATTTCTAAATTCATGCCTGTGGGGTACCCGGAATAGATAAAGGTACTTAAAGGCAACGTTGTTTGGTTAGGTTGGTTTTGTTAAATGTAGATTTTGAAAACGTTGCATGGATTTTTCTATTTCATCCCCGAAAACGACCAACCCGCTTTCCTGCCCGATCAACACCCTTTAATTTTCGACCAACTTGTAAAATACTGATAATTAGTGCGTTTTTGGTGTTTGCCGAATGCTTTTGGGTATTGGTCTATATCTTTTCGGTGCTGGTATAACACTTTTTAGCACTTAAAATTAATGTTGTTCATTTGATCATTGAAAATAACAAACACAAAATATTTAACATACTTAAAAGCTCAAAATCATGAAAACTTCAATAAAATTATCAGCACTATTCTTCTTATTAAGCGCAGGTGTATTTGCTACTACAGCAGCTAAAGCCGCCGATGTAACTCCTAAAGCTAAAGAGGTTGTTACCTTTAAAGCCCTTGACCACGACCGCGGTGTTAAGTTAACGCTCGCAAAATCAGAAAACGGCCGTTCATTCGTACGCGTTTACAGCAAACAAAATGAACTTTTGCTGAAGGACGTTGTATCAACCAAAACCGATGTTGAAAGGGGTTATGTTTTAACCAACCTTGAAGATGGTGATTACATTATGGAAGTTAAAACCAATAACCAGGTGGTTAAGAAAACCCTGCACGTTTATGAAGACGGTGATCAAAAAACATTCTTTATTTACCAGGACTAATTTAGGAAGCCATATCAAACAGAAAGCTCCCGTTCGGTTGGAACGGGAGCTTTTTGTTTGAAGGAGCAAATATTAATTAGTCCCAAAGTTTTTCGGGGTAAACGCCACCTGTTACCAGGTCGGAGATACATTTTTGCACTATTGGTTTATCTTCCTTGTAAGTAACTCCAAACCATTTTGCACCGGTTGGGATCACCTTAAAAGAGGCTGTACCATTTTTGATCAGTTTATCGGCAACCAGGGGAATAAAGAACTCCGATTTCGGGTTGTTTTCGTTAGCAGCAACAAACTCCCTGAACATATCCTCACTTTGCTTGAAAATAGCCGGTGTAAATCCCCAGAAATTCATCGATACACGTGTTTCATTATCAAGCGGATGTTCGCCGGTTGCGTCTTTATAAGCTACGCTGCCGTCCTCTTTAAAATAAACTTCAGTACGTTCGTTAATTTCAACCATGTTACCATTATCATCAACGCTGCAAACACCACGCGATACCGAGCCATAGTCAGATAATGTACGGTCAATCTGGTATCCGATTATTGAATACTGATCGTCTTTAACGTCGGTGGTTAAAAATTTAGCCATTTTTTCAAATGAATCATAGCCGTAAAAGTCATCAGCATTGATCACACAAAAAGGCTCGTTGATCTGGTTGCGGGCCGCTAACACGGCATGGGCTGTTCCCCATGGTTTGGCACGTTCAATCTCTTTATCAATACCAAATGGCTTAAGATCAAAGCTTTGATATACATAGTCTGTTTCAATGCGGCCGGCAAGCTTAGGCTCAAAAATCGCCTTGAAGTTTTCGGCAAACTCTTCGCGTATAATAAAACTCACCTTGCCAAAGCCCGCTTTTATAGCATCATATATTGAGTAATCAATAATTGTTTCGCCGTTGGGGCCAAAGCCGTCAACTTGTTTCATACTGCCATAACGGCTGGCCATCCCTGCGGCCAATATCAGTAAGGTTGGTTTCATAGATAGTATCGGGGGTATTTGTTAAAAGCTATTTTATAATTAATGTTAATAAGGAATGGATTTTTGCCCTTATTGTTTTACAAATTGTACTTTTTGTTATTTGATGTACCTAAAGTCCTGGCCGGCCTGGATATTCAGCAGCGACTCGTATATCAAACGGATTACGTTATCAACATCTTCTTTATGGATCATCTCGACGGTGGTATGCATATAACGTAAAGGTAATGAGATTAATGCCGATGGCACGCCATCATTTGAGTAAGCAAAGGCATCGGTATCGGTCCCTGTTGACCGTGATGATGCCTGACGCTGGAACGGTATGCCCGCTTTTTGAGCACTTTCAATAAGCAGCTTATTCAGGTTGTTTTGTACTGCCGGAGCATATGATACAACAGGGCCTTTACCGCAGGCTAAGTCGCCCTGGGTAATTTTGTTGATCATTGGCGTTTGGGTATCATGCGTAACATCAGTAACAATAGCCACATTGGGTTTAATTTTATGCGCTATCATTTCGGCGCCACGTAAACCTATCTCCTCCTGCACTGCGTTAACTATATATAAACCGAAAGGAAGTTTTACATTGTTTTCTTTAAGTAAACGCGCTACCTCGGCAATCATGAAGCCGCCTGCACGGTTATCAAGCGCGCGGCCAACATAATAGCGGTCGTTAAGCACCATAAATTCATCCTCGTAAGTGATAACACAACCTACATGAATGCCCAGTTTTTCAACTTCTTCTTTTGAGGTGCAGCCGCAATCTAAAAAGATATTTTTAAGAGTAGGCGCTTCTTCTTTATCACCGCCCAGGCGCGTGTGGATAGCAGGCCAACCGAAAACAGCTTTAACCACGCCATTATCGGTATGGATATTTACACGTTTTGAAGGCGCTATCTGATGATCGGAACCGCCATTGCGGATAACATATATCAAGCCATCGTTAGTGATATAGTTCACAAACCATGAAATTTCATCGGCATGAGCTTCAATAACCACTTTGTAATCGGCTTTTGGATTGATGATACCAACCGCGGTGCCGTAATTATCAACATAATGGGTGTCAATATAGGGCTTCAGGTATTCCAGCCAAAGCTCCTGGCCTTTCCATTCAAAACCTGTAGGTGAGGGGTTGTTGATATATTTTTCAAAAAAAGCGAGTGAAGTTTCGTTTACAACGGACGTATGCTGTGGGGCGTCAGATTTCTTTTTGGCCATATTGAATTAATGTTTTCAATCTAAATGTAGTAATACAGCAAATATAATAAAGCTCATGACATTGCACTAAAATTAAGCCGCATATAAGCAGTAAATCAATTATATAAAATCAATATTAAACGTTTTTGAAAATATTTAGTCACAATAAAAGCGTTGTTTTGTTTTGATACAAAAATGACCGGTTATTTCATAAAGCATTCATGCTTATGTTATACCTTTCCGCGATATTTAATTTTTAATAAGGTGAAACTATTCAGGCTAACTTGTATCTTATTTACAGCATGTTTTTTAGCAGCATGCAGCGTACCTCAATATGTAAATGTTCCGGTTGATTACGCGCCGAAGCTGAATTTTAACAGGGCAAAAACAACCATCGTGGTCATTAACCACTACATACCCGATTCAACCCGTAACCGCAATAAACGCGTATTGACTACATTTAAAGCCGCCGCTTACACCGCTATAAACCATGCAGCGGTACAGCTGCATGCGCTGCCCGGTGTAAAAGTTGTACAACTGGTTGATTCGGTTAACTTTACCGCCAATACCGATTCGGTGAAATTTCTGGCAAAAAAATACAACGCTTCTTATGTGCTCGCGTTTGAGGATTTTAAAGGCGAAACCAAATTGCAGCAGGATTATTATAACGGCGTACCGTCGGTTTACCGGGTATCGGTGGTTAAAACCAGCTTTACTCTTTATGAAGCCAATGGCATCTACTTTAAAAAGCTAAACGGCGAGGCTGAAATAAATGACAATAATCCTTATGGTAATGCATCCAGCTTACTTGCCCATGGCGGTCCTTTATTTGATGCTATCCGTAATTCGGCATTGGATGCCCTAAAGGATTACCTGCCGTACACCGATTATCATGACAGGCCCCTGTATACCAATGGCGACCAGCTAAGCAACTCGGTAGAACTGATCAAAGCCGGAAAATTTGATCAGGCTTTCAAGGTACTAAACCCGCTTATTGACGGGCCCGACCTAAAACTGGCCAGCAGAGCTGCTTACAACCTTGCGGTGGTTTATGAAGCGCAGGGAGATATTGACGCCGCACTTGAGGTGGCTAAGATCTCAAACCAAAAGCAACCGAATGATTTTGCCAAAGCTATTATTGTTGATTTGATGAAAGAGTAATTATAAAGCGGAAAGCAAAATGCACAAAGCTTAAAACAGTTGTGCGCTCGATAGCTTACCACTCTTGTTATTGCTGGCCTGGAGAAGGAATAAGTTGTTTTTCGAGGATCTCGTAGTCGAAGCCGTTTTTTGAAAAAAGCTTGCCGGTATGTGTGAAGCCATGTTTTAAATAAAAACCAATGGCCGATACCCTGGCATTGCACCATAATAACGCGCCTCCATTAGTAAGGGCAAAATCGGTTATATGCTCCAGCATTGCTTTACCGATGCCCATTTTTTGAACTGTTTCATCAACAGCAAATTTGCGAAACTGCCATTCGGTGCCTTTATTAAAGAGGGATACTACCGCTATGATATGATTATCTTTAAAAGCAGCAAAGTGATAGCCGTGGTTATCCTCTTCCATCTCCATTTCATAAAGCTTGCTTTCGGGATATAAGATACGTTGCCTTAACCGCCAGGTAAGCTCCGGACGGATTTGTTCAATAGAAATGTTTTTCATTTTTTTTTGAGGCGAAAGGTAAAAGGCGAAAGGTAAAAGGTTTTTTTCAAATTCGCCAAACGCAAAGCTTTTAATGACACCGGATAGGCTAAAAGGCACAAGTAATCCCTGCACTGGCAGCTCTACAATACTTGCGCCGGAAAAAACGGACGTGCAAACCTTTGGCCTTTTACCTTTCGCCTTTAACCTACAAAGGAATATTCCCGTGTTTCTTCCTTGGGTTGTTTACTACTTTATTTTCCAGCATTTTAAAAGCCTGGATCAATTTAATTCGCGTTTCGGCGGGTTCAATTACTTCGTCGATAAATCCGCGTTCGGCAGCGCGGTAGGGATTGGCAAAGGTATCCGAGTACAGTTGTTCCATCTCCAGCCACTTGGCTTCATGGTCTTCAGCCTTCGTGATCTCCCGTTTAAAAATGATTTCGGCGGCCCCTTTGGCACCCATTACCGCAATTTCGGCCGATGGCCAGGCGAAGTTCATATCGGCACCAATATGTTTGGAGTTCATCACATCATAAGCGCCTCCATAAGCCTTGCGCGTAATTACAGTAACACGCGGAACGGTAGCTTCGCAAAATGCGTACAGCAGTTTGGCCCCGTTGGTGATAATGGCATTCCATTCCTGGTCGGTGCCGGGCAAAAAGCCGGGAACATCTTCAAACACCAGCAGCGGAATGTTGAAGGAATCGCAAAAGCGCACAAAACGGGCGGCCTTGGTTGATGAATGGATATCCAGAACCCCGGCCAAAAAAGCGGGCTGATTGGCGACTATGCCAATACTGCGGCCAGCCAGGCGCGCGAAACCCACTACAATGTTTTCGGCAAAATCTTTATGCACTTCCAAAAACGAAGCTTTATCGATGATATGATCAATAACCTCGCGGATATCGTAGGGTTGTGAGGCAATGGATGGCAGGATGGTATTGAGCTCGGGCCTAAGCTCGTCCCCGTTTTCGTAGGGAGCGGCAGGAGCTTTATCCTCACAATTTTGAGGCATATAGCTCAGCAGGCTTTTAATATGCTGAATGGCGGCTATTTCATTGGCACAGGCGAAATGAGTAACGCCCGATTTGCTGGCATGGGTGTTAGCGCCGCCCAGTTCTTCGGAGGTTACCACTTCATGCGTAACCGTTTTTACTACGTTAGGCCCTGTAACAAACATGTATGAGGTATGCTCAACCATTAAAATAAAATCGGTAATGGCTGGTGAGTAAACAGCACCGCCTGCACATGGCCCCATAATGGCCGAGATTTGCGGAATAACGCCGGATGCCATGGTATTGCGGTAAAAAATATCGGCATAACCACCAAGGGATACCACACCTTCCTGGATGCGCGCACCGCCCGAATCATTAAGGCCAATAAGAGGAGCCCCGTTCTTTAGGGCGAGATCCATGATCTTGCAGATCTTTTCGGCATGGGTTTCGGAAAGCGAGCCGCCAAACACTGTAAAATCCTGGGAAAATACGTAGGTGAGCCGACCGTTTATGGTGCCATAACCTGTAACAACACCGTCGCCGGGATATTTTTCTTTCTCCATACCAAAATCAATGGAGCGGTGGGTAACCAGCATCCCTATCTCCTGGAAAGAGCCTTCATCCAATAAAAAATGCAAACGTTCACGTGCCGTTAATTTTCCTTTTTTATGCTGACTTTCAATACGTACCGGGCCTCCGCCCTGCATGGCTTCATGACGTTTTAGCCTTAACAGATCAAGCTTTTTATCCACAATTCAGGTTGTTAGTAATTGTCTAAAAATAGTAATTATATTGTAAGAATAGCTTTTGCTTACTTATTCTGGTGGTTTAATAACGGATTTTTATATATTTGTGTTGATGAAGATCAGGAACAATAAAATATGGGTAGTGGCGCTGTTCATGACCGTCTTTGTAATAAAGATGGGCATTTCGCTTGCACCTGTTTTTTTATATCTTGATAATAAAACGGTAAGTGCGGTGATCCTTCAGCTGGAGCAGGAAAGCAAAACTGAAAAAGACAGCCCCGAAAAAGACCTTGTGAAGGAGAAAAAAATCTTCGATGAGTATGACCTTCATACCATAAACTTCATCACATTTATTGTCGAAACCAAAGTTCTCCATAACCAGGAAAACGCCTTATATAAGCAGGTATATCACCCTGTGGTCCCCACGCCGCCGCCCAACGTTTAAAATGATTAACCGGATACTT
Source organism: Mucilaginibacter sp. NFR10 (assembly GCF_900100445.1). Classification (NCBI taxonomy): domain Bacteria; kingdom Pseudomonadati; phylum Bacteroidota; class Sphingobacteriia; order Sphingobacteriales; family Sphingobacteriaceae; genus Mucilaginibacter; species Mucilaginibacter sp. NFR10. The sequence goes on from NZ_FMTV01000010.1 coordinate 94,360, forward strand.
CCCTATCCGGATAGCAATGCTATTTAATTCATTTTAAAGTTTTACTCAATCTTTCATTCTTATGCAAATCAAGCAAGGTGAGGCTGCTATGGGCAATCTCAACCTAAAAAAATATTTTCTGCCCAAAAATTTAAAAAGGGATATTCCTTCAAGTGTCGTTGTATTCCTGGTGGCTTTGCCGCTGTGTTTAGGTATAGCGCTGGCATCAGGCGCGCCGCTCTTCGCGGGCGTATTAACAGGCATTATTGGCGGCATAGTAGTAGGTACGCTTAGCGGCTCGCAACTGAGTGTGGCCGGTCCTGCAGCCGGTTTAACAGTAATTGTACTTAATGCCATTACTACGCTTGGCGCTTACGAAACCTTTTTAATGGCCCTGGTACTGGCGGGTGTTTTCCAGATCATACTTGGAATTGTTAAAGCCGGCACCATTGCCAATTACTTCCCGTCATCGGTTATTGAGGGGATGCTGGCAGCGATAGGTATTATTTTGATCATGAAGCAGTTTCCGCACGCGGTTGGCTATGATGCCGATTTTGAGGGCGATGAGGGCTTTCGCCAAATTGATGAACACAATACTTTTTCAGGCATAACACGGGCTTTCGCCCGGATAAACTATGGCGCGGTGATCATCAGCGTGGTATCCCTGGCTTTTATGATCTACTGGCCTAAGTTCAAAAAGCTGGCTATAGTTCCGGCTCCTTTATTGGTGGTACTGGCCGGTATCGGGCTAAGCCTCGCGTTTTCCGGAACAGGCCTTGCCTTGCTTGATAAGCAGTTTGTACGCATACCGCTGGTAAACAGCAGTGCCGAATTTTTCGCGCTGTTTAAATCAGCTGATTTTAGCCAGATAGGCAACAAGCAGGTTTGGATAACGGCCTTCACCATTGCGGTGGTTGCCAGTTTAGAAACGCTGCTGAGCCTGGAGGCTGTAGATAAAATAGATCCAATCAAACGTATCTCGCCAACCAACCGCGAACTGCTTGCTCAAGGTGCGGGCAATATAGTAAGCGGTATGCTTGGCGGCTTACCCATGACGGCGGTAATTGTGCGTTCGTCGGCAAACGTAAATGCCGGTGCCCGCACTAAAGTGAGCGCCATACTGCATGGTATATTGTTATTGGTTGCTTTACTGGCGATACCGTCTTTAATTAACCATATCCCGCTGTCGTGTTTGGCAGCGATCCTGCTGATGACTGGGTATAAACTGGCTCGTATAAGCCTCTTCAAGCACATGTGGCACCAGGGCTTGAGCCAGTTTATCCCTTTCGTAGTTACCATTGTGGCCGTTGTTATGACCGATCTGCTTATTGGTGTGGGCATAGGCATGCTGGTAGGGATCTTTTATATTCTGCGTACCAACCTGCGTAACCCTTATTTCTATCATCTGGAAAAGAACGGCAGCAAAAAAGTTATCAGGATTAAGCTGGCCGAGGAAGTATCCTTCCTGAACAAGGCTGCCATACAGGTAACGCTTACCAGTTTACCGCAAGGCGCCGAAGTGGTGATCGACGGATCGAACTCAAGGTACATCGATCCGGATGTGCTGGAGATCATCCATAATTACAAGCACAATGCCTATACCAAGGGCATTATTGTGCAACTGAACGAAGTAAAGGACAAGTACGATGTACCTCCTTTAAAAGAACTGGTTTATAACCCTAACTAAAAAATCGAAAAACAATGTCAACACAAGAAAAAACAAACGGCAAAGCCGTAATAGATACAAACAATATTAAACTGGCCCAGTCAAGCAGTTACAGTACTTTAATTAAAAACAACGCCGCCTGGGTTGAGCGTAAACTTGCCGAGGATGGTGAGTACTTTAAGAACCTGGCCAAAGGTCAGAGTCCTGAAGTGCTGTGGATAGGCTGCTCAGACAGTCGTGTACCGGCTAACGAAGTAACCGGAACCAAACCCGGCGAAGTGTTTGTGCACCGTAATATTGCCAACGTATGCGTACACTCGGACATGAACATGCTGAGCGTGCTTGACTATGCCGTTAACGTACTAAAAGTAAAACATGTTATTGTTGCCGGGCACTATGGTTGCGGCGGTGTTGCCGCCGCTATGAGCAGCAAACAATTTGGCTTAATTGATAACTGGCTGCGCCATATTAAGGATGTGTACCGTTTACATAGTCATGAACTTGACCGTATAACCGACGAGACCACCAAAGTTAACCGCCTGGTTGAGCTTAACGTTACCGAACAGGTATATAACCTGTGTAAAACCACCATTATCCAAAACGCGTGGAAAGAACGTCATGACCTTGAAGTACACGGTTGGGTAATTGACCTGGGCAGCGGCCTGGTTAAAGATCTGAAAGTAAGCAGCAGCAGCCCGCATAATTTAGGCTACGTATACGAGCTTGATGTTGAAGCTGTAGCTGCACACTAAAATATAATTTGATCAGTGCTTCCGACGCTGTAAGGGGCGTAGGGAGGTTTGATTGTTAAGTTGATCCCGGCTCTTAGGAAGTGGCCGGGATTTTTTTGTGCACCCCACCCAAACACTCCCCGGAAGGGAGGGTTTAAAATTAAAAGTCTCCCCTTCCGGGGGAGATTTAGAGGGGGCTTATTAAAATATTACCCCTTCCATCAAACAAGCTTATGTAAACTTGGTTAAGGTTTTGTAAATTGTAACTGAACCCCTGCCGTGAAATATCTATGCTCAAAGCAATAAAAGAACAACGCACCCTTAAAGAAAACCTGATGCTGGCCTCATCAACCGCATTTGTAGCAGGCGTTACCAATGTGGCGGGCATGCTGGCTTTTTTGGCTTTTACCTCAAATATTACCGGGCATGTGGCTAACCTTGCCAAACACATTATTGAACAAAACTACCGCCAGATGATCATCTTTTTAGTTTGGCTGCTGATGTTCTTTGCCGGGGCTTTTGTATCCAGTTTCATTGTACGCTCATTTGATGATAAAAGCAGGTGGCGGGCAAACTCCACCCCAATGGTAATTGAAGCTATTATTTTACTGGGAGTTGCCATTTACGGGCATAATTTTTACCGGGAAACACAGATGGAGCGCGAAATTGTGATCAGCGCTATTCTGTTTTCGATGGGATTGCAGAATAGCCTGGTTTCCAATATCTCGGGCGGCCTGATCAAATCGAGTCATTTAACCGGTTTATTTACTGATCTGGGCAGTGAGGTGGCCGAATGGTTTCATCCCCGCACAGAAAATACCGAAACGGCAGGTAATAAAATATTGATCAGGTTTACAGTGCTTGGCTTTTACCTGTTTGGTGCACTGGCAGGCGGATACTTTTTTAACCTGTATGAATTTGCCATTTTTTATTTTATCCCTGTTATTTTGCTCACCATTATGTATTATGACGTTTCGCCGCTTGCTTTGCATAAACTTAGCCGTATGTTTGCATCGGGCAGAAAACGTCAAACCGCATCTTAAAACATCAATCTCAAAAATATATGTGCGCTCAAATTCATGATACCAGTCATATCACCTATGAAGGCTTACTGGAAGGGAACAAAAAATTTATTGAAGGTGCTTTAGCCGAAGACCCTCAATATTTTGATAAGCTGGCTAACGGGCAAAAGCCCCCTATCCTTTGGATAGGCTGCGCGGACAGCCGCGTACCTGCCAACCAGATCACCAATACCGCCCCGGGCGAGATCTTTGTGCACCGCAACATCGCCAACATGGTTATACACTCGGATATGAATATGCTGAGCGTACTTGACTATGCCGTGAACGTATTGAAAGTAAAACACGTAATAGTGACCGGTCATTACGGTTGTGGTGGAGTTAATGCCGCTATGAGTAACAACCAATTCGGCCTGATTGATAACTGGCTGCGCCACATTAAAGATGTTTACCGGTTACATGCCGATGAGCTTGATGCCATTGAGAACGAAACGGAACGCAGTAACCGCCTGGTTGAACTGAATGTGATAGAAAACGTGAACAACCTTTGTAAAACATCCATAGTACAAAATGCCTGGAAAAATGGGCAGGAGCTCGCGGTACACGGCTGGGTTTACAGCCTCAGCACAGGGCTTATCAACGATATGAAAGTAAGCACATCCAGCAATGAAAATATGGATGCTGTGTTTAAGTTCAAGTGAGAATAGAAGCAAGAGGTCAAGAGTCAGGAATCAAGATTAGAAGATTCAACAACTTATAAGAAAACAAGAAAGAGTCGAAAAATCGGGTTTTAACATTTCCGATCTTCGACTCTTTTTATTTCTAAGCTATGACCTAAAGATTCTTAAACCAGCTTCTTCTTGTCTCTTGAATCTTGGTTTCTTGACTCTCTTCTCAACTACACTTCCTTAGCCAAAAACGGATACCTGTAATCCTTTGGCGGATCAAAGGTTTCTTTGATGGTGCGTGGCGATACCCAGCGAAGCAAGTTAATCATTGAACCGGCTTTATCATTAGTGCCCGACCCTCTTGCGCCGCCAAATGGCTGCTGACCAACTACCGCGCCTGTAGGTTTATCATTAATGTAGAAGTTACCTGCCGCGTTGCGTAAACGGGTGGTAGCTTTTTCAATAGCATACCTGTCCTGCGAGATGATTGAGCCTGTAAGCGCGTAGATGGAAGTTTTATCTACAACCTCAAGGATCTCATCAAATTTATCATCTTCGTAAACATATACGGTTAGTACCGGGCCAAAAAGCTCCTCGCACATGGTTACGTAATATGGGTCTTCAACTTTTAATACGGTTGGCTCAATGAACCAGCCTTTGCTTTTATCGTAGTTACCACCGGCAACAATTTCAACACCCTCGTCGGTTTTGGCAGCGTCGATATATTTGGCCAGTTTATCAAACGATACTTCGGTGATCACGGCATTGATGAAGTTTTCAAAATCCTCCACCGGGCCAATTTTAAATGAAGTAATGTCGCGCTGCATGTTTGCTTTTACCGCAGGCCACAATGAAGCCGGGATATAAGCCCTTGAAGCAGCCGAACATTTTTGTCCCTGGTATTCAAAAGCGCCGCGAACAAGGGCAGTACTTACTACATCGGCATTGGCACTCGGGTGGGCAAGTACAAAATCTTTACCACCGGTTTCGCCTACAATGCGCGGATATGTTTTGTATTTGTGGATGTTGGTGCCAATGGTTTGCCAGATGTTCTGGAATACTTTGGTTGAACCGGTGAAGTGGATCCCTGCGAAATCAGGGTGGTTAAAGATCACTTCGCCTGCAACAGGGCCATCCACATAAATCAGGTTGATAACGCCATCAGGTACGCCGGCTTCTTTAAAGATCTTCATGATCACGTTAGCAGCGTAGATTTGCGTATAAGCAGGTTTCCAAACTACTACATTGCCCATCATGGCTGCAGATGCAGGCAGGTTCCCGGCAATAGCCGTAAAGTTGAATGGCGTAAGCGCGAACACAAATCCTTCAAGCGGGCGTTGCTCTACACGGTTCCAAACACCTTTGCCTGATACCGGCGGCTGTTGTTTGTAGATCTCGGTCATGTACTCCACGTTGAAACGCAGGAAGTCGATCAACTCACAAGCCGAATCGATCTCGGCCTGGTAAGCGTTCTTTGACTGACCAAGCATGGTGGCTGCGTTGATTTCGGCACGGTATGGGCCGGCAATCAGTTCGGCAGCTTTCAGGAATATGGCAGCACGTTGTTCCCAGGCCAGGTTTTCCCAGTCGGCTTTGGCTGCAAGGGCAGCGTCAATAGCGGCTGTGACATGGCTTGCATCACCTTCGCTGAAGGTTGCCAGTAAATGTTTATGATCATGCGGCGGACGGATTTCCAACTTGGTGTTGGTACGTACTTCCTTGCCGCCAATGTACATAGGTATATCTAATTGTTGGGCACGACCGGCTTCTAAAGCTGCCTTAAGCGCCACACGCTCCAAACTCCGCGGACCGTAATTTAAAACGGGCTCATTTACCGGTGCTGGAACATTAAAAAATCCTTTAAGCATAGATGATAATTTATGTTGCCGCAAAGATAGGAATTTTGCAGGGGAAGGTTGGGTAGGCGAATGTCAAAGGGAGGTTTATTTACATGAATTATTTAGTATTTATTGTTTGCTCATTTGAAGATTAAATTTCTTATCGTTGTATTATTTTATTCATTGAAAATAAGGGGATAACTTAATTAGCCAGAGAACATAAATATCTGAATGAATTTTAGTAAAAATAGAGTTATAGCGTCTTCAGTTCTTATAATTGGATCAGTTATAGTTTATATTATTTATTATAATCTTAAAGACGAACTTAAAAACATTGTAAACTTTTTTACCTTGTACGGTACATTTGGATCTTTATATGGATTATGTTTAGCCTATTTGCAAATTCAAAGCATAAAAGAAACAAGTGAAAAGACGAGATTAGCTGTAGATAGTTCACTGGTGAGAATAAATCAGGTATTATCGATATCGGAAATAGCTCGCTCCTTAAAGATTATTCAAGAAATTCAAACATCAATACTACATGATAAAAGCGAATTGGCGCTTTTAAGAATGAAAGACCTAAAACAAATTCTGATTCAAGTTAAATACAATGGTGATTTGCAAGATTATACCAATAGTGGGGCATACAATCAGCATATAACTGATATAAGTATTGATATAAATAACATCAATGATTCGCTTTTGAAGAAAAAGACAGGTGTTAATTTTTCTAAGGTTAACCAGAATCTCGAACAACTCGCAACGGTATTAACTGAATTTGAAAACAAATTAAAATTTGAAAGACATGACTGATGAATTTAAATTGTTAATAGAAAAACTTATAAAAAAGACATCTGCCAAGCAAGCTATATGGTCAAAAACAAGTCGAGATAATGAATATAAGTTAGAATTGCAAAAAGGTGCAATCACCGTAGATAATTGGGATAATGGCAATGGGGTGGATTTGGTCGATATAACTATTCTAAATGAATATGGCGATACGGTAGATAGGGTATATTTTGATGGTAGTGATGAAGATGATTATACGCTCTTAATAGAATTGCATACTTTGGCAAAGCGCGCTTTTTATAAGGTTGAAGAAACGATAAAAGGTATTGTATCTGAATTAGATAGTGAAAAGACTGTTGGGAAAGAAAGGCGAATAGACGACAGTTTAGATTTTTAATTTCATAATCTAATTCTTGGAAATCTATGTGTCTGTTAAGATAGATTATAACTTGCTTGAATAAGTTTTTCATTACAGTTAATATTGGTTGTTGTATTTGTGCAGCTCACCCCAATCGATCAATTCCACCTCACCAAAGATGAACCTAACCGAAGCTGCCTGTTAGCCCTGTGCGATATTATCCTGGCACAGGATCCCGATATCACCGCGGAATGGAAATTATAAAGGGTTGTAATTAACAAAATAATGATTTATCGATTGAGCGGAGCAAGGTTGCGCGTGAGGTTGAAACAGAAATCTTGTACGCCATGCAAATCCGGTAAGCATGGCGGTTGATCATCTTTCTTTAATTTAAAGAGACCGGAAACCATCCTATTCCCTTTAACCTTTTACATTTGCCCCCATGCAATCCCTACTCCACGAAGATCAAACTTTTACCAAAATAACCGCCGGCCAGCTCAACGGCACCACTTACGAAAACTGCAAATTCATCAACTGTGACCTTGCCCATGCCCATCTCACGGGCATTACTTTTGTCGACTGCCTGTTTGATACCTGCAACCTGCTCCTTGCCGAATTAGGCAATACTGCTCTGCAAAATATCCGCTTTAAGCACTGCAAAACAAGCGGCGTAAATTTTGGTAGGGCCAATGATTTTTTATTCGAAGTGCATTTTGAGGATTGTATTTTAGACAATGCCGTGTTTTATAAAAAGAAGAACAAGAAGGCTACCTACACCGATTGTTCCATGATGGAAACCGACCTGACCGAGGCCGACCTGAGCGATTGTAAATTCATTAACTGTAACCTTAAAAACGCTTTCTTCAGTCGTACCATCCTTAAAAACGCCGACCTGAGCACATCCTATAACTTCATCATCGACCCGGATGATAACGTCATCAAAAAAGCAAAGTTCTCGCTTCATGGCTTACCAGGATTGCTTAACAAATATGATATCCGGATAGGATAATATTTTGGCGACTTATTAGTTAATATCAAAAGCATAAAATTAAGAATCGTCATTGCGAGTAACCATCAGGGAAGCCCTGAAAAAAACCTAATGACATGTAAAATATATTTTAGCGGTGTTGCGCGTGGGCCGCGTTAGGGATTGCAGTGTAAAGCCCGCAGCGTGTAGAGAAGTTGCGGGCAGGAAAAGCGAGGACTTGCAACGGAAAGCCCGGGCCGCAGGCAACGCCCTTGTTACACAACTGATCGAAAAAAAATATACTTAATAATCAATAACTTACAATCACGTCATTATAAGACACGAAGACAACCGAGCGAAGGGAGCTCATTAATACCTATAAAAAACAAATTATAGATATTAATAATCGTGAACTATACAGAGCGGATCTGCTAATCGGGGATTGCTTCGTTCCTCGCAATGACGCGTTTGAAATCTTGAAACTACTTACTGACCACAAACCTTATGCAAAAACTTGTCCTGTTTTTTTCTTTTCTGTTGATAAGCATCGGGGCTTTAGCTCAGGCCGACACTTCTGCGTTTACCAAATTCAATGATTTTAATAACCTGGTTTTAAACGGTGGTGTCAAAAAACCGGAAGCTCAAAAGCAATTTGAAACCCTGTTAAAACGAATTAACATACTGGAAATGATCCGTGCTGAGCGGATTATTCCAAAAACGCAATGGGTATTCCCCTTAAAGGGCTATAAAAGCAGCGCCATTGGTGGTACCCATGGTAATGGTTACTTTGATAAGGGTTACCGTTACCTTGACGGCAATAAACATGGCGCCCATCCTGCTCACGATATTTTTATTAATGATAAAAACCAGGATTGTATCGATGACCGTACCAGTAAGCCTGTTGAGGTAGTTAGTGTAGATGATGGCTGGGTAATAGCCTGTACCAATCAATGGGAACCGAACAGCAATATGCGGGGAGGCAAATTTATCTGGATCTATTATCCGGCAACTCATATTTTTACGTACTATGCGCACAATAACCAGATTTTCGTAAAACCGGGTGACTACGTTACGCAAGGCCAAAAAATAGCCGAAGTAGGCCGCAGCGGCTATAACGCCTACAAAAAACGTTCGCCTACCCACCTGCATTTTTCGGCATTTAAACTGGCAGACGGCATCCCCGTACCTTATAACCCTTATGAACAGCTAAAAAAAGCCAAAACGTTATGAAAATCCTGATCACCTGCCTGCTCCTATTTCTGAATATTAATATTGCTCCTCCGGATAACGTGATTAAAAGATTCGCGGTACCGGCAGGCTATCAGCGTATAGCAGCGTCGCCCGACAGTTTCGGGGCATGGCTGCAGGCTTTACCTTTAAAGCCGGCGGGCACACCAACCAAAACTTATAGAGGCGATATTGCCCGTACCGATGTTTACACCGCTGCGGTTATTGACATGAGCATAGGCAACCAGGACTTACAGCAATGTGCCGATGCGGTGATGCGCCTCCGTGCCGAATACCTTTATCAGCAAAAAAAATACAACGAAATTTCCTTCAACTTTACCAGCGGTTTTAAATGCGACTATGCACATTATGCCAAGGGCTATCGCTACAAAAACGACCATTGGGTATTGAAAGCCAAACCCGATTATTCGTACCCGGCATTTTTAAATTACATGAACCTGGTGTTCAGTTATGCGGGCACCCTGTCCCTGCAAAAAGAATTAAAAACTGTAGCTAACCCCAATGATGTAAAACCAGGTGATGTGTTCATCCGTGGAGGCTCGCCCGGGCATTGTTTTATTGTGCTCGATGTTGTAGAAAATGCCGCTCATCAAAAGCAATTTTTACTGGCGCAGAGTTTTATGCCGGCCCAAAATATCCAGGTGCTAAAATATGATTCACCGTGGTTTGCTATGGACCAGCACAGCGGGATCATGTATGGCGAGCTGATTAGTAAAAATTATCTGAAGCGGTTTTAGGAGGAATAATAAATACCCAATTGTCATTTCGACGAACCCGTTGGGGAAAGCGCGGGGCTGGTGAGGAGAAATCTCCTACGCCATGCTGTAGATAAGTAGCAACGTTGTACACCATAGGAGATTTCTCCTTTGCCCGAGTGCTCAAACCAGCCCTTGCTCAGTCGAAATGACAATTTTTATATAATGCAGGAGATAATTATCTTTTTTCAACCCTGTCATAAAACCCACCGAAACTGTTCATTTTCACGGCATCCTCATTGAAAAAGTCGCCGGGGAAACCTAATTCAATAGCGCTAACTTCATTGAGCTTTTTGAAATGTTCGGGAGTTAATTTGGTATCGATGGCCTTGAGGTTATCATTTAACTGGTCAATTTTGGTAGCGCCCACAATAGGGATGCAACTAAAATCCCTGTCCATCATCCATTGCAGGGCAACAGTACTTTCGGATACCCCTAATTCAGCGGCGATGCCAACAACCACTTCAGTAATAGTTTTAGCCCTGTCGTTACGGCGGTTACTTTCCGGTTTTACACGTCCCTGTTCGCCGCGCAGGTATTTACCGGTTAAAGCACCACCTGCCAACGGGGCCCATGGGGTAACCGTCATGCCGTAATGTTTTGCCATCGGTATCAGCTCCCGCTCGGCAGTCCGGGCCAGCAGGCTGTACTCCACCTGTAAAGCGATGAACTGGCTCCAGCCCATCAGCCCGGCAAGGGTATTCCCTTTTGATACTACCCATGCGGGCGTATCACTGATAGCGGCATAGGTTACTTTGCCCTGTTTTATCAAGTCGTCTAACCCGCGCAGCACCTCATCAATAGGTGTAATATTATCCCAGATGTGCAGGTACAGCACGTCAATAAAATCAGTTTTGAGGCGTTTAAGGCTTTCTTCCACGCTCCGCATCATGTTTTTGCGGTTATTGCCCGATGCATTGGGATTGGTAGTATTATCTTTTAGGGTGTACTTGGTAGCCAGCACAAAATAATCGCGGTCATGATTACCCAGGTATTCGCCAATGATCTTCTCGCTGGTACCCAGTTTATAAACATTGGCGGTATCAATAAAATTGCCGCCTGCATTGGCAAAGGCATCCATAATGGCAAAGCTGGCATCTTTTTCGGCGCCCCACCCGCCTTCGGTACCGAAGCCCATAGTGCCCAGGCATAATTCAGAAACTTTAAGGCCCGAGCGGCCTAATAATTTGTAGTTCATATATGGTGATGTTTTGTGTAACGTTTTAAAATATGTTATTGGCGAAGCGCGGCAATCTTGTAACCAATGCATTGTGGCTATGCAGATCAATCATACCAGTCTACACTTAAATCTCCCCACGATGGATTAGTTGCCACTATCAAATCAATTTTCTTTTGTCTTGATCCTGCTTTCAATTGTTTTTCTCTGGCTATGGCATCGTCTATCCATTGAAATTGTTCAAAGTATACCAATTTATCGCACGCATATTTTGCCGTATAACCTTTATAGATCTTTTTCTTATGCTCTAATATCCTGTTATGTAAATCACTCGATACTCCTACGTACAACACTGTGTTAGCTTTGTTTGTTAAAATATAAACGAAGTATTGGTGTATTTTCATTAGATAAGGTTTGGCGCTAATCTAAAAGAATTAATATTAAACTACACCATTTTTAAACATCCACCTCATTGCGGGGAGGCAGATTGGCACATGCATAATCCAACCATTAAAAGTTATGTCATTGCGGAGGAGCAGCACGGGCAAAAGAGCGTCCGGCCGACGTGGCAATCTCGTCGTTATGCCTCTACGATATGCAAAGTCGCTGAGTATAGCTACGAGATTGCCGCGCTTCGCGATGACATGGCGGATTGGCACATGCATAATCCAACCATTAAAAGTTATGTCATTGCGAGGAGCAGCACGGGCAAAAGAGCGTCCGGGCGACGTGGCAATCTCGTCGTTATGCCTCTACGATATGCAAAGCAGCTGAGCATAGCTACGAGATTGCCGCGCTTCGCTCGCAATGACATGGTAGATTGGCACATGCATAATCCAACCATTAAAAGTTATATCATTGCGAGGAGCAGCACGGGCAAAAGAGCGTCCGGGCGACGTGGCAATCTCGTCGTTATGCCTCTACGATATGCAAAGCAGCTGAGCATAGCTACGAGATTGCCACGCTTCGTTCGCAATGACATATTGTTTTTTATAATCAGAGGAAAGTCGGTTCCAAACAATCCTTCCTTCAACTTTGTACTATTTAATACATCGCTAATATACCAAATTATGAAAATCATCACCCTCCATACCAATACCGACATCAACCAGTTATACCAGTTACTGCATGAAAAACTTAACCCCATGTTTCACCGGCAGCGACAAAGCGATTTAAACTTCACAGTAGAACGAAAAGATGGAACAATTGAAATTTCATTACCTGCTGTTTACGAAGGCGCACTGTTCAGCATCGCGATTAACGGTAACGAACTTTGGATTACCCGGAATGAACATTATGTTGATGATGTAAATTCGCTCACTGTGGAATCGATATTGAACGACCTATTTAGCAATATTGCAGGTAATTTGGGTACGGATCTGGTGCAGGAAGGATAGTGGGCATAACGCTAAGCAAATTGAAATGAGCCAAATAATTTTTAGCTTTAACAGAAAAACATCCCTATGCCTAAAATTTATAGCCTGCTCATCCTTTTTCTGTTTGCTGCATTTACCACACGGGCACAAAAACTCCCTGAAAAAAACGGCGAACCGGTAATCATTAACCGGGATACCCTGTTTAAATTTTATGCCCCGCAGGGATTGTTTGATCCTAAAGAGCGCGCCGGGATTGTTACCCAACGCATTAAGGCCCTGATGAGCCGAATAGATTTTAACCCGGATTCGTTAACGCTTAAAAACGATACGTCCATATCGGTAATAACTTACAACGGCCAGATGATCATGGGGGTTAATAATACCGATGCCTCTTACTCCGAACTGAACCGGCCGCAGCTGGCAGCAAGCTATCTGTCTATATTAAAAAATAAGCTCGGCAACGTTTTTGAAAGCAACAGCCCTAAACAACTAATTACAAACGTACTTGAGGCAGTCGCGGTTATTATACTACTTATTGTGCTGATCTGGATTGTTAATAAAGGTTTTAGGTGGATAAAACTTAAAATTATACGGGGATGGGAAAACCGTGTTAAAAAGCTGGCAGAAAAAGGAGCTCCAATAGCCTATGCCTCGCGGCTACTTCCGTTTATCAGTGGACTGATAAATATTGCGCGCCTGTTCATTATCCTGTTGCTGGTTTACCTGGCCTTACCGGTATTGTTTTATATTTTCCCTTCCTCGCAGCCTATCGCCACACAGCTGATCGGCTTTGTGGTTAACCCGTTGAAAAGTATCCTGCTGGCCATTGTCCGTTTTATACCCAACCTGCTTACCATAACAGTTATTTACCTGGTTACCCGGTACATTGTAAAACTGGTAAAATTTATAGCTACCGAAATAGCAAACGGGGCCATAGCTTTAAAAGGCTTTTACCCTGAATGGGCCATCCCAACTTACAATATCATCCGGGTACTGATGTACGCGTTTATGTTTGTGGTGATATTTCCATATTTGCCGGGGTCGCAGTCTAAAGTGTTCCAGGGGGTTACCGTGTTTATAGGCGTATTGTTTTCGTTAGGTTCCTCCTCGGCTATTGCCAATATGGTATCGGGCATTGTGCTTACCTATATGCGCCCCTTTAAAATTGGCGACCGCATAAAAGTTGGCGAAATTATGGGCGATGTAATTGAGAAAAACCTGCTGGTTACCCGTGTGCGCACCATTAAAAACGAAGATGTAACCGTGCCCAACGCTACCATTTTAAGCGGTGCTACGGTTAACTATACTTCATCGTCAAAAACTTTGGGTTTGATACTGAATACCAGTGTTACTATTGGTTACGATGCCCCCTGGGAAACCATTCATAACCTGCTCATCAGCGCGGCTGAAGCAACAGAAGGCATTCTTGCCAACCCAAAACCGTTTGTACTGCAAACCGCTTTAAATGATTTTAATGTAAGCTACCAGATAAACGCTTATACCGATCAGCCCGGCAAAATGGCCGTGATCTACTCAGCGCTATATCAGAATATACAGGATAAGTTTAACGAAGCCGGCATGGAGATCATGTCGCCGCATTTTACAGCTGTACGCGATGGAAGCCACATCCAGATCCCCGAAAACTACGTTGCCGATGGATATAAAAAACCGGGGTATAAAATAGAGCGGGATAGCTAAAGCTAAAAGCCATTAATAAGCTGAAAGCCGAAGGCTTAAAGCAGAAAGCTATAGGAAAGAGCTAAAAGCAAAAAGCTTAAAGCACAAAGCTCTGAAAAAGAAGCACTAAACTAAAACCCGGTTGCAAGAAAAGCTTTAAGCCTTCGGCCTTTAGCTTTAAGCTTAAAAAACTACCCGTTAATCCAGGTAAACTTATACTCCAGCATTGGGTTTTTCATGCGCTCGGCTACACGCAGTAAGCGGGCCGGAAGGTTTACCACGTAATCGCGGGCCTTTTCGCCCGCTTCGTCCAAACCTGTGATACTTTCGATGTGCCAGTCGGTCAAAAGCTCTTTCAGGATATCCACATAGTCGATAGCTGTATAGATCCCCAAACGCTGTGCGGCATCGGTAAAGTGGCCAAAAGTTTGACCAACCTTTAAACCAACCTCGCGCAGGAAGTGGGCAGGCATTACAATCTTTTTACGCATCATATCCTCAAAAGCTACCATAGCCTCACTTGGATCTACCTCAAATATTTTTTCGATAAAGTACTTATAAGCTTTAGCATGGCGGGCTTCATCAGATGCGATAACACCGCACATTTTTGAAAGCAGCGGATCGCCGTATTTCTTGGCCTGTGAGGCTACACGACGGTGCGATACATTGGTTGCCAGCTCCTGGAAAGAGGTATATATAAAGTTACGGTAAGGATCATGACCGGTACCGATGTCAAAACCATCGGCTATCAGGTATTGGGTGGAGATCTCCATCATGCGCATATTAACGCGGCCCGACAGGTATAGGTATTTGTTAAGCAAATCGCCGTGACGGTTTTCTTCGCCTGTCCAATGGCGTGTCCAACGCATCCAGCCTCCTTCTTCATCATCCGATACACCCTGCACCATGGTTAACCACGATTCATAAGTTGGCAAAGCCTCTTCGGTAATGGTATCGCCAATTAAAACGGCAATCAGGTCATAAGATAACCCTGCGGCACTTTCCTGTAGTTCTTTAATCTCGCTAAAAAACGACTCTCTTGAAGAATCGGGCAAAAAATCAGATGGCTGCCAGATAGTATCAATGGGCTTTAAATATTCATGTATTTTTTCTAACATGAACTTTTCAATGTGCACCATTACTTCTCTGCGCTTTTCTACAAAAAATTCCATAAAACAGGTATATTAATCAGCAAAGGTAACTAAAATTGTAACATTATGTTTTAAAATTTCACTGTACAGCGCTAATTGCGTCTTTCCTACACAAGGGTAAATTTTCCATCGCCGGCTTGCCATTAAACAGCGAAAAACTACCGTTAAAATCCCAAAGCATGCCAGTGATATCAAGCTCTTTTAAACCCTTGCGTACAGACTTATTATAACGGCAGCGACTATCTGCATCGGCATATTTGTTTTAAACGCCTTACGTACCGCAAATGATGAGCACATCATATTTCGGGGCCCGTTTTTACAATTTGCAGTTTATCATTTATAAATGTTTGTTGTCATCGCGCGGGTAACTCCGGTAATTGCTTTCGCCGGGGGTGTTTTTTTGCTTTTGGATTAAGTGCAGGAAAATTTTCCGCATTGTATGGAAATGATACCCCGATGGTTGAAACCTGGTCACCTATCCGGCTTGCGCCCCGGTGAATAAAAAAGAAAGGCTCGTAAAAGTGAAAATTGCAGATGATATGGTTATCGGCCAGCCTTTACCAACCTGCTTAGCTCATAGATGCTGATATAATTTAATGCACTTACGATCAGGGTTTGTTGTTTATCAATCTACGGATAAGCGTAACAATATTATACGCGGCAACTTTCCACAGTTTGGGGTTAATATGGGGCAGTTCCTTATAATTCTCAAAAAACAGGTTACTATAATCTGCGTTTTTATACCTTTTAGTTAATTTTAGCCACAAATCAATTGTTTGCGGTGTTTCTGTGAGATAATTATTGTCGCCTAACCTGCCATAATGATAATCTGTCACCAGCTTCAATTCATAAGTATTGCATCGCTTAGCAACCTTAGTTGTATAGGTAAATAGCCGCGCTATTGCTTTGGGGCCAAAAGAAGTGAAAGCCACGGGCAGCCTAATACTTTTAAAGCCCAGCTTTTTGAACAGCAGAAAATCGGATTTTTTTAATGGCGTTTGGGCCGCCGAGCTTTCGTTCCGGATTTGCGCAAGCCATAAAATACTGATGCCCTTGCTTAAACTTTGGCCCGGTTTAAAAGCGACCTTCCGAACTTACCGGGGAATTGGACGGCTTTTTGCAACGGCAATTATTACTGTTGGCAACAGTAACAACAAACCTGTTTAAATTATCGTATAACGAATATTTTTGTCTATCAATATTAAACGGAGTTAATTTAAACAGCGGCCTTAATTTTTAATTACAATTCAAGATAACAAATAATGTTTGTTCAAATTACCAACGAAGAATTAATTAGAGAGACCTCCAAAAAAGCATGGTACCAAACCAATAATATAATCTGGACAATTATATTCCTGTACCCTCTTTTTAGTATTGTTGATTTTATTTACGCGACAAACTACTGGCTGCAGTTTTTTATTATCCGCATTATAACTATCCTTATTATATACGGCCTGTTCAGCTATTTTCAGCATAAACAATTTAGTTACCGCATATTATTGCACATCAGTTTCTTTATGCTTTCGGTAACGGCAGCTATATTATGCAACCTGGTAAACATTCAGTTCCTGACCATTTATTTTATGCTGTTTGCTACCACCCTGCTATTTTTTAACCTGCAGGTTTTTTGGGAGCCTTTAAACTCCATCATCCAAACCTTAATGGCACTATTGTTACTGGCCATTTTCTTTAACCTGCTAAGCGAATACAACCTCGACCTGGTTTTAAGTAACGGCGGGCAGATCTTTTTTATCATCTCGGGCATCTCCTGCTTAATACCCGGGGCGCGTTATAAGGTGATCCAGCGTGAAGTACGCGCGCAGATCATGATCGAAAAATCAAACGAGCAGCTTAAACAGCAAAACAAGGATATCAACGAAAAAAATAACCTCATCGATCATCAGTATGAGCAGCTCCGCAAGCTCGACAGCCAGAAGAACAGCTTTATCAATATTGCCGGGCACGATCTTAAAAACCTCATCGGCTCTATTATAATGAGCAACAACATGATCAGGGAGGAAGATTTCAGGCTCAGCAGCGACCAGAAAGAATTTGTGGGCTACATCGCCGAATCGGCTGATAAGATGCAGTATATGCTTAACAAGCTGATGGATGTTAAGGAGATCGAATCGCCGGATATGAAATTCAACATGGAGATCTTTGATATCAACGTTGAAGTAATGCATGTTTTTAAAGGCCTGTACGAAACAGCCCTCATGAAAAACATCCACCTGATTGATAATATCCTGAAGCTGCCCCTCAACGTAAGGCTTGATAAGGTATTTGCCGGCCAGGTGTTTCAAAACCTGCTATCAAACGCCATCAAATTTTCGCAAACCAATAACAGCATTAAGGTAGTAACCAGCCTGCAGCGCCAGCGTTTTGTTTTCGAGATCATTGACGAAGGTATAGCCATAGGCCAGCAGGAGCTGGACATGATGTTCAACAAGCTTAAAACCCTTAACGATACTCACGGTGTTACCGAAAGCCGCCTGGGTTTGGGTTTATCAATTGCCAAGCTAATGACCCAGGAAATGGGCGGGGAGCTCAGCTACCGCAGTGATGACAACGGTAATTATTTCAGAGTAGAATTTTACGTAATAAATTAACATTTATATCAATGAATAAGTTTTTTACCTTATTAGCCTTTATCCTATTATTCAACACGGCTTCGCAGGCCCAGGGCAACAGCATTGCATCCTTTAAAGCCTACGGCCATGACGATGATGTGGTATACGGCATGAGCGGCGCTATTTCATTTTACTTCAAGATCACCCCTTTGATTGAAATGAATGGCAGTAAACTGGTTTTATTTTTTGAACCGTCGCAGGCATTGATAAAATCGCATTCGTACATTAACCTGGTTATTAATAACAAACCGGCATACAGCAGCCGCCTGGGCCCCGATTCTATCCAGAAGATCACCCTTAACCTGAGCCGTGCCGACCTGAGCCCCGATAAGTTCCTCAAGATCCAGATCAAAACCCTGCTCACCATCACCGACGACCAGTGTAAAGACCTGGATAACCCGGCGATGTGGTTAAGGATCAAAAACTACTCATACCTGTCGCTGGTTAAAAGCAATAAAAACTTTTTCGATAACGTAAATATCAGCAACTGCTTCGACTCTAAAAAAGCTATCGTTTACCCGTCAAACCCAAGCCTGCATGACCTTAAGGCCGTAGCCTGGGCCTATTCAAGGTTAAAAAAGACCCAAACCCGTTCAATTGCAGTTTATGAAGAAAGCAAACTGCCCGACAGCGTTCGTAACTACATCAGGGTAGGCGCCATTGATAAATTACCTGCCGATGCGCGCGCATTGGTAAAAGTTACCCCGCAAAACGCGCAGGGTTTATTCTACCTGCATAAATCAGTAAGCCTGCTCACTGATACCATTGTGCACATGGTTGATGTAAAAGGCCGGTTTGTGCCGGTTAAAACCGTAACGCAGGAGCAATCGCCTAAAGAGGTGCTGTTTGTTACCGGCGGCGATGATACCGGCTATGAAAAGGCCATCACCGCCCTGGGTAACATGAACATCCTCAACTCAACCTATGGCGATTACCTGCTGATCAACAAGGCCGAGAACACTTTCTTTAAAACTATCGACGAAAACCGTTCAAAACTATCTTTAAAGCAAATTGGCGGCGTGAGCGACTTCCTGTCGGGTATTGGCTCGTTGAAGAGCGCTTACAGCTTTAAAAACAGTGATTTCAGCTTCACCCCTAAAGAAGTGGAGATCCGTTTTATTGCCAATTACAGCGGCCTTGCCCCCGGCGACCGTGGTTTCTTCAACATATACCTTAACGGTTTGCTTATCAGCAGCGAAAAGCTGGATGCATCGGGCAAGCTGAACAGCTCTATCACAATTAACCGTTACCAGCACCATAAATACAACACGCTGGAGGCCGAATTCAGGTTTTATCCTACCAATGGCAACTGCCGCAACAGCTTTACCAACTTTTTTGCCGAGGTTGACGTTGACAAATCATACCTCGAGTCAAAAAACCCTTTCATCACCAGCGACCTGAGCTTTTACCAGTATCCCGAGGCTTTTAACAACGGCACAACCAAAATTGTAGTAAGCGAGGAATACGCCAAATATGCCGCCGGCGCTATGGGCGAGATCATTTATGAGCTTAACAATAACATCAACGCCAACAACTTCCCCGAGTTTGTTTACTCGAAAGATTTGAAACCAACTGACTTCAAACAATACAATATCATAGCCCTGCTGTCAAAAGATGATAAAATACTTAAGGAGTTTCGCGATGCCCCTATCCAGTTCGACAGGAACTTCAGGCTGTACAACACCGATAATAATAAACCGGTTTACGCGCTTTCGGATACGGTATCAAACGGCCTGGCGCAAATTTTTTACGGGGTAAGCAACAATGCTACCCTGGTGCTTACCGCTACCGGCACGCATGTTTCTGAAGCTTTTTTGGCGGTATCCAAATCCATTACCGAGCAGCTTTCAACCCTGTCAAGCAACGTTTGTATCTCTGATGTTAACTCCAACAAATACCTGTTCAACATCAACAAATCCAGCGAAAACCTGGAATACATCGATACCAAGAGCGGCCTTACCCGTTTCTGGGACAGCTATAACCTGTACATTTTGCTGGGCATCCTGATCCTGATCCTGCTTTCGTTCCTGTATGTGCGGTCAAAAGTTCAAAAATCGCAGGATCTGTTTAACGATTAGTACCTCACCCTGCCCTCTCCAAAGGAGAGGGTTTTAAGAAAAATGAAGTTAAAGTCCTCTCCTTGGAGAGGATTTAGGTGAGGCTAAGGCATCATCATAAATACAATGACAAACCGCCTGCCCTCTCCAAAGGAGAAGGCTTAAAAAAAAAGAGCTCCCTCTCCTTTGGAGAGGGCGGGGGTGAGGTTATAAAACACCTAATATGGATACATTGAGTATTTCTGTTCCTGAAATTTTGGTTGCCCACGGATTTATTTCGCCGGCCGACCAGGAAAAGATCCATGCTTTTTCGGAAAGATCGGGTATGTCATACCTCAAAATAGCCCTTAACTTCGGCTATGTTTCCCGCAAAAACTATGAACGCGCCTTGGGCAACGCAGGCTACCACTTTGCCGAGATCCGCCAGGAAGCCTTCGACCAGAAAATCCTCGACCAGGTTGACCTTAAATTTGCCAACGATCAGCTGGGCCTCCCCCTCCGCATCGAAAACAATAAAGTGGTTACCGTTATGGCCGACCCCGGCAATGAACTTTTCCTTGATTTTGTAAGGTTTACGTATGACATGGAACCCGAAGTCATCGTAGCATCCGATTTGGAGATCACCTGGCTAAGCCACAAGCTTACCGGGCAAAAATATGTTAAGGCATCCGTTTTTGAGCTCCTTAAGCGCGACCCTAAAAGCTCGGCCTCAACAACGTTCACCACATCACAGCTTGTTTTCATTTTTGCCTTGTGGGGCATTACCGCCATCGGCCTGTTCCTCAACTTTAAAAACGTATCCATCTCCATTAACTTAATCATCAGCTCGTTTTTCCTCATCGCCATTATCTTCAAACTGTTTTTGGCGCTGGTAGGCTCCCGGTTTGAGCTGCACCAGGCCGTCACCAAAGATGATCTGCGCACTATCGTAAACGAGGAGCTGCCGGTATATACCATCCTGCTGCCTGTTTACAAGGAGGATAAGCTGATCAAAAAACTCATCTGGAACCTGCAAAGCCTCGACTATCCGCGCCAGCAGCTGGATATCAAACTGCTTATTGAAGAAGATGATGATAAAACATTAAACGCCGTAAAAAACCTCGATTTCCCCGCTGTGTTTGAAGTTATTGTGGTGCCTTTCCACATGCCTAAAACCAAGCCCAAGGCCTGTAATTACGGACTGCATTTTTCGAGGGGCGAATACCTCACCATTTATGATGCCGAGGATATCCCCGATACCGATCAGCTTAAAAAAGTGGTAGCCCTGTTTCATAAGCTGCCCGAAAATTATATCTGCATTCAAAGCGCCTTAAACTACTTTAACCGCAACGAAAACTTCCTCACCCGGATGTTCACCCTCGAATATTCGTACTGGTTTGATTATATGCTGCCCGGTTTGGATACGCTGGATATCCCCATCCCGCTTGGCGGCACCAGCAACCACTTTAAAATGGACGCGCTGATTGAGCTTGGCGCCTGGGACCCCTTTAACGTAACCGAAGATGCCGACCTTGGCGTGCGCGCCTATGCCAAAGGCTATAAGGTGGCCATTGTAAACTCCACCACGTATGAAGAAGCCAACAACAACTTCTGGAACTGGATCCGCCAGCGCTCGCGCTGGATCAAGGGTTACATGCAAACCTACCTGGTGCACATGCGCAACCCGCCGGCCCTCATCCGTAAAATAGGCTTTCGCGGTTTCCTGGGTTTTAACTTTTTCATCGGCGCCACATCAGCCACCTTTTTAATTTACCCGGTGCTGCTCATCATCTTTATCTGTTACCTCATATTTGATTTTTCAACCATCCGCAATTTGTTTCCGGACTGGGTGCTGTTCATGTCGATATTTAACCTCATGGTGGGTAATATCCTCATGATCTATATCAACATGATGGCCGTATTTAAACGCCGCTATTTCGAACTCATATTGTTTGCCATAGCCAACCCGGTTTACTGGCTCATGCATTCGGTAGCAGCCTATATGGGCCTGTACCAGCTTATCACCAATCCGTTTTACTGGGAAAAAACCAACCACGGTTTAAGTAAGGTTAATAACCCCACAAACGTTATTAAATGAAAATTGCCAAAAGTACATACCTGTTTATATTTACCCTGGTACTGGCCGCCTGGTACCTGGTTATCGGCATATACCTTAACCACTTAGGCTATTATAACCAGGAAAGCCTTTTTTATGTCGAAAAAACAAAGATCGTGTTTGAGGGACTGGGCAATCGCCTCAAGGTAATGGGCTTAACCGCCCCGCTGCTGCCCTTTTACTCCTCGCTTATATTTTCGTGGGTAAACGGTTACCTCGCCCCGGTCATAGCATCGGCGCTGGGTACGGCAGGCTTCTTCTATCTTATTTCGCGCTCGTTTGTTATCAGGGTGAAGGATGATTTTTATCTCATCATGGTAGCCCTGCTATTTTTGCTGCATCCCGGTATCATTTACATGGCCTGCTCGGGCAAAGCCATTTACCTGGTAGTGATCTTCGTGTACCTGTTTTTCCTTAACCTGCTTAAGTTTTACCGCTCAAACACCACGTTCCACGTATCCATAGCCAGTATGTGCTTGGTGATGCTCATTTTTTGCGATTACCGCTTCATCTGGCTTACCCTGTTCTTTATTCCGCTGGTGCTGTCCATCACGCTGGCCAGCCTAAACCTGGGCGAAAAGGAATCCATTTTCAGGCTGTTCATGAGCTTTAACAGTCCGTCGTTAAGGCGCAAGCTTATCAATAAAACTTTTGCCATTTATGTGATCCTGTTTATCCTGCCCGTGGTATCCCTCGTTTGCTATAAACTGCTTAACCAAACCCACGCCAGCGACTATAACTATTTTATGGAAAGCCCCCTGGCCACCTGGAACGTACTGGTCGACAAGCTGAATTATGACACCGCCGCCACTGCCGTAAACTACCAGCTGCCCGAACTCAGCATCCTGGTATCATTAAGGGTGATATATTTTTGTCCGCTGATATTGTTTGGCCTGTACCTGCTGCGCGAAAGTACTTATCATGTGCTAACCGTGCTCACCTTGTTTGCCTTTGTTGAGTTTTTGCACATTAAGTATGATAAGCTGTTCCTTACCTACCAGTACTACCTTATATTTTTATTTGTGGCGCTGCTGTGTATCATATTTAAGGTGCGTACCATTAAAAATATGCTGCCCCTTAAACTGGGCCTGGCCTTTGTAATGGTACTGCAGCTATATACCGGCTACACCTTTTTAGCCAACTCGCTCATTACCGACGAGCGCCGCTTCATCACCACCCTTAGCCGGCTGGAGCCCAATACCGATCAAAACGAAAGCAAGGAAATAGCAGCCTATATCAACAGCCTGCCCGATGATACGCACATCCTCATGGACGATGCCGTATCATACCCCATTGTGGCCTTTACCAACAATATCAAAAAACTAACCCTGCCCTACCAGCTCAACTCGTTCCTGTCGGCCATTGAAACCCCTTACAAATACGACGACTATATCCTGATAGCCACCCCCAAAAACCCCTTCACCGGCTACACCCAGCTTAGCGACAGGTACATCCCCGAAATCCGCCGCCTCAACAGCGGTGTAAACTACAAACGCGCCTACGAAACCGACGGCTGGATTTTGTATAAGGTTGTGACGTTGCAGTAATCAGTGGGCAGTTTTTGGTGGGCAGTTTGCAGTTAGTTTTTTAGTGGCAGTAGC
Organism: Mucilaginibacter sp. NFR10; assembly: GCF_900100445.1. Lineage (NCBI taxonomy): Bacteria > Pseudomonadati > Bacteroidota > Sphingobacteriia > Sphingobacteriales > Sphingobacteriaceae > Mucilaginibacter > Mucilaginibacter sp. NFR10. The sequence goes on from NZ_FMTV01000010.1 coordinate 118,142, forward strand.
AGCAGCAGTTGCAGTGATAGCGGCCTGTCACCCTGAGCCTGTCGAAGGGTCGCGCGCAGAGGCCTCACCCACCGTGCTTCGAGAACCTCAGCATGACACCCGTTTTAATGTTGTCAACCTGAGTGCAAAGGCCTGTCAGCCTGAGCTTGTCGAAGGTTCGTGCGCAGAGGCCTAACCCACCATGCTTCGAGAACCTACCCATGACATAATAAAAAATACAGTCATGCTGAACTTGTTTCAGCACCCCACATGCAAGGCCGCTTGCATAGCCGCTCAGCGCGTGGGATCCCGAAATAAATTCGGGATGACGGGTAGTGTAAATGTCATTTCACCTTCAGAGGCCTCCGGATTTAAACACTCAGCATGACAACCGTTTTAATGTTGTCAACCTGAGTGCAAAGGCCTGTCACCCTGAGCTTGTCGAAGGGTCGCGCGC
>NZ_FMTV01000005.1:0-170320 GCF_900100445.1 Mucilaginibacter sp. NFR10
TCACCTTTCACCTTTCACCTTTCACCTTTCACCTTTCACCTTTCACCTTTCACCTTTCACCTTTCACCTTTCACCTTTCACCTTTCACCTTTCACTAATCTCTTCCGTTTTATACAATTTTTAGAAAAGCGCCCAGCCTAATTTTGAGCATAAAATAAAAAAAAGAACATGAAAAATAGATTCAATGAATTTTTAGCCCTGCATCATCAAACCGAACCTTTGCAAATTGGCAATGTATGGAATGCACAAAGCGCCCAGGTTTATGATAAATTAAATTTTAAAGCAATCGGCACATCAAGCGCGGCTGTTGCCAGCTCATTAGGCTTTGCAGATGGCGAAGAGATGAGTTTTGAGGATTACCTTTTTGTTGTTAAACGCATAGCTGCAACAACATCAGCCATGCTAACAGTCGACCTTGAAGGTGGTTATGGTGAAACACCGGAGGCTATCTGCAGTAACATCACAAAACTATATAATATTGGTGTTGTGGGTATCAATATAGAGGATTCGATAGTGGTGAATGGCCAGCGAAGTATTGTTGGTGCCGAAGGCTTTGCCACAAAACTTAAACAGATAACTGCATTGTTAACCGCCACAGGGGTAGAGGTATTTATAAATGTAAGGACCGATTCCTTTCTGCTTGGTTTACCTAACGCACTGGAAGACGCTTTGACCCGTACTAAACTTTACCAGGGTGCAGGTGTGCATGGTTTGTTTTTTCCGTGCATTACCCAAATAGCAGATATTGAAAAAATAACGGCCTTATCGCGCCTACCGGTTAGCGTAATGTGTATGCCTGGCCTTCCGGATTTTAAAGCGTTGCAAAATGCGGGCATTAAAAGGATTAGCGCAGGCCCATTTTTGAATATGAATATCTACCGGTCACTGGAAAATTTGATCGAAAAAATAACAGCCGAAAATAGCTTTGCAGCCCTTTTTAACGGGACTGCCAGTTAACAGGCGAATAAAAGTGCTAAATAATTAAAAACCTAATTGCCTTGTTTTACCTTATTATAAGGTAGTTTAATAATCTACAAAATAAGTTTAGGTTAAAGTCCCGGCAGCGAACGTTAGGGACTTTTTGTTGTTATGGAATTTATCTTCAAAAAGTTTCAGCTACTCCAATCAGTAAACAAATTCTGTAAATAAGCCTGCAGAATTTTAAAGTGTTAATTCATTTTATTGCAATAATTATATAAAGTCTATGGTTTTAGTAGAATTTATATATATTTGCATCGTCAAATCGGTTCTTTGAATATTTTAATTATCAAGAAAGACTGAGGGAAAGGCCCTGTGATGTCTTAGCAACCTGTAAGCCCACTGTTATAAAGGTGCTAATTCCTGTCTGCCCAAAATAGGGTAGAAAAGATAATGTAATACGCTATGGCCTTGTATAGTGCAAGGTGTTGTATACTTCTTTTCCCTCTTCATTTTTCTTGCTAATTAAAATATTGAAAATATCACCGGGATGATATTACGGTTTAACCTGTATAGCAATGAACATTAAACAATTACTTTTTACCTGTTTGCTTTTCATAACAACATTGCCGGCTGTTGCGCAGATCACCAAGGCAATTGATCCGACAGCTGACGACCGCGGTTATATCATAAAAACCGGTGATCTTGCTCCTGCCGATTTTGAGCTCGTATTGACCAATGGTACAAAAACTTCTTTAACGAAGTTGCGTGGTAAGGTGGTTATCCTGCAGTTTACCGCAAGCTGGTGCAGCGTATGCAGAGAAGAAATGCCGCATTTGGAAAAAGAGATCTGGCAGGCTTATAAAGATAAAGGACTTGTTTTAATGGGCGTTGACCGCGATGAACCGCTCAACAAAGTAAAAAGTTTTCACCAGGTCATGAATATAAGCTATCCGTTGGCACTCGATCCTGGTGCTGAGATTTTTGGTCGGTTTGCCAGCAAAAAGAGCGGTGTTACCCGCAATGTGGTTATCGATCGGGATGGGAAAATTGTTTACCTCACCCGCTTGTACGATAAACAGGAATTTGCATCCATGTTAAAAGCTGTGGACGCTTTGGTAAACAACAAAACAGCGTCCATCAATTAAAAAGAATCTATCAGTACTTATTTAATACCCGTTTTATGAAAACAGAATCTACTTTTTTACACAAGAAAACTTTCGTTTCGGAAAGCCAGTCAATCTGCAAATCCTTCTGTCTCAATATGCAAAGCATGCATTGTTGCTGTTAATCATTTACAGCATGCATGGTGTTTAAATGCGGGCTTGCTGCAGTTTGTCTTAGCTTAATAATTACCATCCCCTAATCAATTCTTTACAGTTACGATAGGCTTATGAGCCGGGCAAATTATGCCCGCTAAGGCGATAGCCATGTCTTTTGTACCGGTAAAGGCATCAAAAATTAATCTCAATTATTAATTATCATGTTAAAAATTTACAAGCTATTACTGGCAATTATATTGCCTTTTATTCTCGTCCAGACGGTTGCGGGGCAATCCGTTAAAATAAGCGGGGAGGTAACCGCCAAATCCGATGGGTTGCCGTTGCCGGGTGTCAGCGTATCTGTTAAAGGTAAAACCACGGGCGCACAAACCAATGTTGATGGTAAGTTTATCATCAACGCCAATGTTAATGATGTGCTTAGGGTTAGCTACATTGGCTTTACAACCCAGGAGATCCCGATTACGCAAGGAATAACTACCCTAAACGTGGTTTTGATTGAAGCTCCAAATTCGCTGAACGAGGTAGTGATAACGGCCCTCAATATCTCAAAGGATAAAAAATCGCTGGGATATGCGGTACAAGGGCTTAAATCGAAAGATATTTCTGAGGCAAAAGAAACCAACTTTGTAAACGCGCTGGCCGGTAAAATTGCCGGTGTGCAGGTTACCAACAGCCAGGGTGATATGGGTTCATCACGTATCGTTATCCGTGGTGAAACTTCTATCACTAAAGATAATCAGCCTTTGTTTGTAGTTGACGGGGTTATTGTTGATAATACCCAGTTTTTAGGATCTGGTGGTTCAAGGGATTTCGCTAATGCCCTCTCTGATCTCAATTCTGAAGACATAGAGTCGCTAAGCGTGTTAAAAGGCCCGAATGCTGCAGCCTTATACGGTTCACGCGCGGCAGCAGGCGTTATCCTTATTCGTACCAAAACAGGTAAAGGAGCAAAAGGGCTTGGGGTTACCATTAACTCTAATACCAGCTTTTCAAATGTGCAGGTATTACCCAAATATCAAAATGAATACGGCCAGGGTTCAAATGGTAAATTCAGTTATGTTGACGGTAAGGGCGGTGGCGTTAACGATGGTGTTGACGAAAGCTGGGGGCCTGCATTGGATGGCTCATTGATCCCGCAGTTTTATTCCAATGGACAGGCTGTGCCATTTATCGCCCATCCCGATAACGTAAAAGACTTTTTTAGGACTGGCGTGACGCTTAATAATGGTATAGCATTAGCGGGCAGTAACGAAAAGAGTGATTTCCGGGTATCTTACAATAACCTGCATCAAACCGGTATTGTCCCAAATACATCGCAGGGACGTAACTCATTCGCTTTAAATTCAAGCTACCGTTTCAATCCTAAATTAACAGTAAATACCACTGTTAACTATATTAAAGACGACGCTGATAACTTGCCGGGTGCTTATGGAAAACGTGCAACCAGTACCATGCTGCAGTTTACCTGGTTTGGGCGCCAGGTTGATATCAACAAGCTTAAAAACTACAAGGATGCCAATGGCAACACCTTTAACTGGAATAACAGTTATTACAGTAACCCATATTGGCTGGCCTATGAAAACACGGTTGGTCAGCACAAAAATCACCTGATCGGAAGCGTTGAACTAAATTATAAGATCATCGATGGCCTATCGGCAAACTTCCGTACCGGCACCGATTATTATAATGATCGCCGTAAAATCAAGGTTGCTTATGGCACTAATGGAACACCGTTTGGCTCATATGAGGAAGATGCTTACAGCGTAAATGAAAATAATACGGAAGGCAGGTTGCAGTATACCAAAAAACTAAACAATGATTTTTCGCTTGATGCATTTGTTGGTGGTAATATCTCGGTAAAAACACTCGAACAAAATGATCAGTTAGCACCTAAACTTGCAATTCCGGGACTATATAACATGGGTAATTCGCGTGACCCGCTGGTTTCAACAAACTTTTATTCTAAACTTAAAACTAACAGTGTGTTCGGATCGGCACAGGTTGGGTTCAGGAATTATGCCTTCGTCAACGTAACGGCACGTAATGATTGGTCTTCATCATTGCCAATTGATAACATGTCATACTTTTATCCCTCAGTAAACGGAAGCTTAATACTATCCGAAGCGTTGGGCATTAAAAGCGATGTGCTTACCTATGCTAAATTAAGAGGTGGCTGGTCTAAAGTGGGTAAGGCTACCGATCCTTACCAGTTAAGGAATGTATTTGCCTCATCAATCCTTTTCAATGCTAATCCACAGCAAAGTTTACCGGCTACAGATGCCAATAACACACTGAAACCAGAAAGTACAACATCGGCAGAGGCTGGCTTTGAATTAGGCTTTTTTCAGGACAGGTTACATCTGGATGTAAGTGCATACAATACCAATAGTACCAATCAAATACTTGCGGTTCAGGTTAGTTCGGCCACGGGTTTTGGTCAAAAAATCATCAATGGGGGGCGCCTTAATAATAAAGGTCTTGAGATACAATTGGGGATAACGCCAATTAAATCAAAGGAGTTTACCTGGGATATCACTACTAACTATTCGTTGAACCGCAGCATGGTTGCTTCGCTTGATGCCGAAGGCCGTTTGCAAAGTCTGCCAATTGGGTCTGACCGAACTGTACAGGTAACAGCGGCACTTGGCCAGCCTTACGGCGCACTTTATGGTACCGCTTATACGCGTAACGCTTCCGGGCAAATCGTTATCGATGCTAACGGTACACCTGTATTCAACACAACCAAACGTTACCTTGGCAAATTCACTCCAAATTGGTTAGGAAGCATCAATAACAGCTTCACCTACAAAGGCATTAACCTGAGTTTCCTGGTTGACGCGCGTTTCGGTGGATCCATCTACTCAAACACCAACCGTACTGGTACCTATACCGGCGTACTGGCCTCTACCTTACCGGGGCGCGGTGCTGCTAATGGTGGTTTAAGCTATTACTATTCGGATAATAAAACAACAAATCCGGCGGTGCAGGTAACCGGCGCAGCTCCGGCGGGTGTAACCGTTTATAATGATGGGATGATTTTTAAAGGGGTTAAGGCCGATGGTTCTCCGAATACCACCATTATCCCCGCGCAATCATACTACAAAGGTTTTACCAATATTGACGAAGCATTTGTTTATGATGCCTCATATATCAAGCTTCGTGAAGTAAAGCTGGGATACTCTTTACCGGCTAAATGGGTGAATAAAATAGGTTTTCAGGGCGCTACATTTTCGGTAGTTGGCCGTAACCTTTGGATCATTCATAAAAACGCGCCGAACATCGATCCGGAGACAGCCTTTAACGCAGGCAATGGCCAGGGCCTGGAAGATCTCACTCTGCCAACCGTACGTAACATCGGTTTTAACGTAAACCTTAAATTTTAAACATCATGAAACTTAAATATATCAGCATATTATCCGGCGTGGTCTTATTATCGATAACATCATGCAAAAAGGAACTTGCCAGGATCAATCAAAACCCTAACGGCTCACAAACAGCACAGCCCAACTACCTGTTGACTGCTGCCACCAAAGCCACATCTGATACTTATTGGGGAGTTGCCAATAACATGGATGCCAGCTTACTTTTTGTTCAATACTGGTCTAAAATTCAGTATACTGACCCAGACCGGTATATTTATGCCAGTACCGCCTTTGAAGAACTCTGGAGTACGGGCTATTCAAAAAGCATTGTAAATCTCAATGAGATCATTAAAATTGGCGATGCTCAGGGTAATACTAACTATAAAGGTGTCGCACTGGTGCTACGTTCGTGGACATTCAGTTTATTAACAGAGGCTTATGGGAATATTCCTTACAAGCAGGCCACCAATATCGATCAGTATCTTACCCCGGCTTATGATACTCAGAAGGACGTTTATTTTGCTTTGCTGGATGACTTGAAAGCAGCTCAAACAGCGCTCGATCCTTCGGGCAAAGCCATAGCGGGCGATGTGATCTACAGCAATAATATTGCTTCTTGGAAAAAATTTGCCAATTCCTTAAGGTTTCGTATCGCCTTGCGTATTGCCGACAGAGAGCCGGCAAAAGCTAAGCAAGTATTGGACGATATCAAGGCCGAAGGCGGTTCATACATCAGTTCGAATGCTGAAACAGCACAATTCACTTATGTCGACTCGCCTAACCAAAATCCCGTGAGCAACCTATTTGATACGCGCGATGATTACCGTATCAGCAAAACAATAGTTGATAAGCTGTTTGCACTTAATGATCCACGCTTATCTATATACGCAGCCAAAACGCAGGACCCCACACCTCAAACTTATGTTGGCTTGCCAAACGGTTTGTTGGTGGGCGATGCCAGCAATTACGGCTTCACCAAAACTTCTAAACCAGGCACTTATTTTCGTGCACCACATGCCCCTGCTGTAATATTAAGCTATGCCGAAAGCTTGTTTGATAGGGCTGAAGCTGCCGCTCGCGGTTTTACTACCGAAGATGCCGCTTCATTATACAGTCAGGCGATTACTGCTGCATTGACACAATACAGTATTGCTTCCGCTGATATCGCTACTTATATAGCGCAACCGGCAGTGCAATATGATGCCTCTAATTATAAAAAATCAATTGGCGAGCAAAAATGGTTAGCCTTGTTTGGCCAGGGATTGGAAGGCTGGACCGAATGGCGCAGGCTTGATTATCCTCAACTGCAACCCGCCGTTGCAGGTACACTGAATGGTAAAATACCGGTAAGGTTTATTTATCCAGGTACAGAGCAATCGCTGAACAAAACTAATTACCAGTCGGCAGTGGCAGCACAGGGAGCTGATGCGCTTACCACCAAGCTTTGGTTTGATGTAAACTAAACAAGTGTCGCTTCATAAAATAAAACGGGTTTCTCCAAAAGGAAATCCGTTTTTTATTGAAAATAAAGCTGAAATTTGCGACATGACTTTAGCCCTGTTTTTAAGATTAACAAAAAAACAAGAAATTCCAGAGATCAGCGTTTCTCATCAGGAAGGTAACAACAAATTATAGCGAGTGAAGATAGAAGAAACCGTGATTTTGGTTGATCGCGATGATCAGGAAATTGGCACTATGGAAAAAATGGAGGCGCATCTTCAGGGGAGCCTGCACCGTGCCTTTTCAGTTTTTATTTTTAATAAAAAAGGAGAGCTGCTATTACAGCAACGCGCCGAAGGCAAATACCACTCGGGTGGTAAATGGACAAACACCTGCTGCAGCCATCCAAGGCCCGGCGAACTCACATTTACAGCAGCCCATCGCAGGCTAAAGGAGGAGATGGGAATGGCCGCCGAACTTAACTTTGTATTTTCTTTTGTTTACTGTGCAGCTATCCAGGACGACCTGGTTGAAAATGAATACGATCATGTGTTTTTTGGCATCACTGATGCTTTGCCGATCCCTGACCATGACGAGGTCTCCTCATTTAAATACATAACGATGGCCCGGCTGGCAGTCGACCTGAAAGAAAACCCGGGCGATTATACCAGGTGGCTCGCCATATGTTTCGACGAGGTAATGGATCATTATCAGCAATTACAGATCGCTGATGGGCTGTGATCGTCGTCGTAAATAACGCCGGACTGATAATTTGCTATGTAGCCCGAATAAGCAAATCTTCCCTTATTGTAACGGGTATTTTACATTTTTGTAATATTATTGTTTACTTTACAATTAATTAGGTAGCTTTAATCTTCCAATTATTTGTGTAATTCACAGCCTGCAACTTGTTAATGAAAAAGGGATCCTTTGTCTGTTTTGTTCTTTTTTTGATCATTTCTTCGGCCCATGCGCAGTCGCCCATCAAAAATAAGATCCTCAACTATTCTTTAAAAAATGGTCTTTCTTTTGGTATTGTAAATAGCATTACACAGGATGATAAGGGTTTTATGTGGTTTGCCACCAATGATGGGCTCAATCGTTTTGACGGTACAACTTTTAAGATTTTTAAATCGCGCCTGGGCGATTCAACTGCACTGGCCAGTAACTATGTACAAAAGGTTTTGTGCGATGTTCATGGCAGTATCTGGGTATCGTCAAGAAACGGCCTCAGCAAATTTGATAGCCGTACAGAAAAGTTTATCCATTATAAATTCACTTCTAACAGGGCCGTCAAAAACGATATCAGTAATATCATCCAAAGCCATGATGGTAATTTATGGATCACATCTTATGGGCAGGGCTTTTCTTATTTTGATACCAAATCGGCAAAGGTTATTAACTATACTCAGGTCAATTTATCCCGGCTGTCAAGTAACAGGGTGCTCTGTTTGTACGAAGATTCAAGAGGGCTGGTATGGGTGGGTACACAGGAAGGCAGCATCAATGTTTTTAGTCATAAGGATGGTGTAATAGCCAACCTTGCGGGCATAGGCCCTCCAATAGCCAACCTGCCGGGTACCCGGATCAATGATATTTTTGAAGATCATTTTCACAACATGTGGATAGCAACCGGAAGCGGGCTCGGCTACTACAACAGGCAATCAAATAAATTTACCTTGCTGCAAACCGGTCAGCAGGGTATTAAAAGTAAACGATACATATCAGTTATTGAAGATAGCGATAAGCAATTGCTTGTAGGTCTGCAGGATGGTGGGCTGTTTAAAGTTAACATCGGTACAAGCCCCAACTACAACATTAATAACTTTTTTCTTCAGCCGGTAACCGGCGATGACGGATATTACCTTACACAGCGCTCTGTTCAAACGCTTTATATAGATAAGGATAAAAATGTTTGGGTAGGTACCTATGGCGATGGCATTTACATGGTGAGCAGCATTAAGGAGAAATTTTCAAAGATTGCTAAAAAGCGATATGGGGCCAGCGGCGAAAGTTTGGTAAGGTTTTATGGCCTGTGCCAGGATAGCGACGGCTTTTTATGGCTGGGCACTGATGGCGAGGGGATTTACAAAACCAGCCATAATGGCACCCTTATAAAGCAATACAAAGCAGATGGGCAGCCCGGCAGCATTACCGACAATGCCATTTTATTCGGCTATACCGATCAGGATGGTAATTTATGGTTTGGTACTTATGCAAAGGGACTTTTGCAATATAACAAGAAAACGGATTCGTTTGTCAACTACCTACACACCCAGACAGATAACAAAAGCCTGGGTGGTAACGACGTACGGGTTATCTACCAGGACAAGCATAAAAATTTATGGATTGGCACCAACGGCGGCGGCTTGTGCCTGTTTAATGCCGTTACAAAAACTTTCACCAACTATACACCTGCCAATAGCGGACTTACTTCGTACGATGTAAGATCAATTGCTGAGGATGATAATAGTAATTTATGGGTTGGTACTTATGGTGGGGGACTTGATTTTTATAACGCCGGGCAAAAGAAATTCAGCAGGTATTTTAAACCCGCCGATGAAAAAAATAATTTACCCGGCCAGGTGATATTTTCACTACATCCCGACAAACAACACAGGTTATGGATAGGAACCGAGGGCGATGGACTAATTTCATACGATCTTCAAAACCGGTTTTTTAAAAAGTTTAATGAAACTAATGGTCTGGCTAATAATACAGTATCGGCCATTAAGGAATCATCTGATGGTTCATTGTGGCTAAGTACCAATAAAGGCTTATCAAACCTTGATGTACGGAATAATAAGATCTTAAATTATGATCAGTCGGATGGGTTACAGGCCGGGCAGTTTAACGCAGGGTCTGTTTTGTTTGATTCTGCTAATGGATTAATGTATTTTGGGGGAACAGAAGGGCTTAACTTTTTTGACCCTGAAAAAGTAAATCAAAGCGATTATAAACCAAAAGTTATTATAACAGGTTTGCAGATTTTTGGTAAGCAGGTTGAAGTTGGCGGGCTTGACAAGGACCGCACCGTATTGCCCGAAGCCATTAACCAGGCAAGGCAGATCACGTTACAGCCTGATCAGTCGGTGTTTTCTATCCAGTACGCCTCGTTGAATTATACTTACCCGGATAAGGGGGGCTTTGCTTATAAACTGGATGGTCTTGATAAAACCTGGAACTATGTTGGCGATCAGCGGCTTGCAACTTACCGCTACCTTGAACCCGGGGAATATACGTTCAGGGTAAAAGCATCCAACCAGGATGGTTTGTGGTTTGATAATTATGCCACCTTACAGGTTAAGATCCTGCCGCCCTGGTATAAAACCTGGTGGGCTTATTTAATTTATATAGCGGCAGCAGGGGTTGTAACTTATTACTATATACTTTACAGAAACCGCCAAACCAGGCTTAAATACGAGGTTAAAGTAGCCCAGCTTTCGGCCGAAAAAGATAAGGAACTTAATGAGCGTAAACTTTCCTTTTTTACCAATATCTCGCATGAATTCCGCACACCGTTAACGCTCATCATCAACCCGGTAAAGGATATGTTGTTCGGGAAGGGCGAGGTTACTGATGATGCCGGTAATTTGCATATCATTTATCGCAACGCACGGCGTCTTTTGAGTTTGGTTGACCAGCTTTTACTGTTCAGAAAAGCCGAAAGCGATACCGATAAGCTTAAAATAGTAAGGCTCAATATCGTATCGCTTTGTCATGAGGTGTTTTTATGTTTTAATCACCAGGCACGTACCAAGCATATTCAGTTTGATTTTGTAAGTCAAAGGGATGCGATAGAGATTTATGCCGACAGGGAAAAAATGGAAATAGCCCTGTTTAACCTCATCTCGAATGCGTTGAAGTTTACACCGGAGTATGGCATAGTAACTTGTACAATAGCCGATTTTAACGATAAAATTATCATCGAGATAAAGGATAGCGGCTGTGGAATAGCCGAGGGTACCGGCGATCAGTTATTCGGCAAGTTTTACCAGCTGCAAAATTCGGTTCCATTGGCAGGTGGCTTTGGTATCGGGCTTTATTTGGTTAAAGCATTTATTGAAAACCATAAAGGCAGCATCGGTTATACTAGCCAACAGGGACAGGGTACGATGTTTCATGTATCGTTGTTAAAAGGCAGGGAGCATTTTGGGCAGCAGTTTGTGTTTGAAGACGTTGCCGAAACTTCGGTGTTCCTGGATGAGCTAATGGAGAATAAGGGTGAATTAGCCGCCGTTGAGACTGAAAACGCCGTCGCAGCCAAAAATTCTGAGGCTTTAAGCTCCGATACCAAAACCATGCTGCTGATTGATGACAATCAACAGATCCGTACTTACCTTAAACAAATTTTTAGCGGTGAGTTTGAGATTTTTGAGGCTGATAATGGTACAGATGGACTTGAACTTGCTTATCACCTGGTGCCCGATATTGTAATAAGCGACGTAATGATGCAGGGGTTAAGCGGTATTGAGGTATGTAGCCGTATTAAGGAAGATCCTGTGCTGAACCACATCCCCGTGATATTGCTTACCGCCAGTTCCTCGCCCGAAATAAAGCTTAAAGGTATTGAAGGAGGGGCGGATGATTATATCAGCAAGCCTTTTGAAAAAGAGATCCTGGTGGCCCGTGTTAACGGGATCCTGAAAAGCAGGAACAACCTGCAGAAGTATTTCTATAATGAAATAACCCTTAACAAATCAAATGATCTCAAGATTTCGCAGGAGTACAAGGAATTTTTAGAAAAATGTTTGCAGATAGTTGAGCAGCACTTAACCGACCCGGATTTCAGCATCAAAACACTGGCTGCCGAAATAGGCATGAGCCACTCTAACTTATACAAGCGGATCAAATCTATTTCCGGGCAATCTGCAAATAGTTTTATCCGTTTTATCCGCTTGCGTAAGGCGGCCGAGATCTTGCTGACAACCGATAGCACAGTTTACGAAACGGCCTATAAAGTGGGCTTAAATGACCTCAAATACTTTAGAGAACAATTCAACAAGCTGTTCGGTATAAATCCGTCCGATTACATTAAGAAATATCGTAAGCCATTTCACAACAATTACAACGTGAACCGGGATGTGATTAAGGAGAATTAATCGTGTTTATCGGTTGGTTGATTCACCTGGTTCATACCTCGCCGGACCAACTTCCCTTCGGCTTCAGTTTCACAGCTAAGCTAAGAGTGGTTTTTGTGGCCCTTCTTTACAAAGTGATGAGCGGACGACAAGCGCAGCAATGTTTGGGGGCTAAATACTACAACTTATTTTTGTCCCCCTGCCAGTATTGATTTACCCCCCTCTTTAAAAAGCGCCCAAAATGCTGTTTTTAAGCGCTTTTTTATGAAATACCCCCTGTCTTATTCAGAATTTACCCCTCACTCATTTTTGCTTTAAAACGCAATTTAGCCCTACCAATAACCAAGGTTTAAACCAAACTTTTGTACCGTGTATAAATAATAAGGTCAAAATGGGGCGGTAGTTTATCGATGCCGAATCCACTTTCTTGTTTTTATGCACCTCGCTTTGCAAGGTTTGAGCCGATTAAAAAACCAATTTTTTAAAACCATATGAAACTAAATTTACATGTAAAGGATTCTCCCCATCGGAAAAGATCACCCCGCTTTTTCGTAGTTGCGGCCGGCATGGCCGTTGCTTGTTTCGCTACAGTCCAAATGCCGGTAATGGCTTTTGCGGGTACCATTAATGAACAGCGCTTACCTGATGCCAGAATAACGGGCCAGGTTACCGACGAAAAAGGCCAGACCCTGCCAGGTGTAAGCGTTGCCTTAAAAGGCACATCAACCGGGGTTGTTACCGATGTTAACGGTAAGTTCAGCCTTAACGTGCCCAGTGCTTCATCAGGCATTTTAGTGTTTAGCTATATTGGCTACAACACGCAGGAAATTATCCTTAACGGGCAAGCTACTCTTAACATTCAATTACAGGCCGATTCTAAATCATTGAACGAGGTTGTGGTTGTAGGTTACGGTACACAGAAAAAAGCCACTTTAACGGGTTCAATTTCGCAGGTTAAAGGCTCTGAGCTGGTAAAAAGCCCTCAGCCAAATCTTTCAAACGGTATTGCCGGTCGTTTTTCGGGGGTAGTGGTTAATAACCGCAGCGGTGAACCTGGTTATGATGGTTCAGGTATTACTGTACGTGGTTTGGCCACCAGCGGCAGCAACGATGTATTAATTGTTGTTGACGGTATTCCGGCTCAGATAGGCGGTTTGGAAAGGCTTGATCCTAATGACATTGAAAGCATGTCGGTACTAAAAGACGCTTCAGCTGCAATTTATGGTAACCGTGCTGCTAACGGTGTTATCCTCATTACTACAAAACGCGGTAAAACCGGTAAACCAACTATCAACTATAGTTTCAACCAGGGCTTCAGTTCGCCAACCCGCTTGCCAAAAATGGCCGACGCGGCAACTTATGCCCAGATCATGAACGAGATTAATTACGACTCGAACCCGGCCGGCGGCTTAAACCAATCGTATACTGCCGAGCAGATCCAAAAGTTTAGGGATGGTTCTGACCCGTTAAATTATCCAAATACCGATTGGGAAAAGCAAACGCTTAAAGGTTCGGCTTTGCAAAACCAGCATAGCCTTTCTATTGCCGGTGGTAGTGATGATATCAAATACTTTGTATCATTAGGTACGCTTTACCAGGATGGTATTTATAAAAATGGTGCTACCAAATATCACCAATATAATTTCCGGTCAAATATTGATGCTAACGTTACTAAACGCTTAAAAGTAGGTTTATCACTTTCGGGCCGTGAAGAAGACAGGCAATTTCCGATAACCGGTGCGGGCGATCTGTTCCGTTCTGTTTACCGTGCTAAACCTATTGTAGCCGCTTATTATCCAAATGGCTTGCCAACTACAGGTATCGAAAATAATAACCCGGCAGTACAGGTAACGAGTCTTGGTGGTAATGCCAACAATCCTAAACAGGTTTTTAACGGTATTTTAAAAGGTAGCTACGCTATCCCTGGTATTGAAGGTTTATCAGTTGATGGTTTCTTTTCTGTTGATAAATCGTATAACTTGAATAAAAACTTCAGTAAGCCGTATGTTCTGTATAGCTATGTTCAGAGTTCAAATACTTATAATAAGGTTACAGTAGGCGGCAATAACAATGCGGCAACTTTATTCGAGTCGCAAAGGAACGATATTTTGCTTACCTCGAATATTAAATTAAACTACGCGCATAAGTTTGGTTTGCATGATGTGAGCGCTTTTGTTGGTTATGAACAAAGCAAAAACCACATCGAGTACTTTGATGCTACACGTTTTAACTACCTGTCATCGCAATTGCCTGATCTGTCGCAAGGCGGAAGCGCAGCTACCGATTACCTTAATTCGGGCTGGAGCTCAAATTACAATCGAGCCAGCTATATCAGCCGTTTAACATACGCTTATGATGAAAAGTATTTGTTTGAAGGCCAGTTACGCGCTGATGGTACATCAATTTTTCCGGGCGCAAAACAATGGGGCTATTTTCCTTCTGCTTCGGTAGGTTGGAGAATTACTAAAGAAGATTGGTTTAAAAACAGTGTAGGATTTTTTGATGATCTGAAAATCAGGGCTTCTTATGGTTCGTTAGGTAATGACGCTGTTGGCCCGTTCCAGTATTTTAATAACTATACTTTAGTTCCCAATGGTTTTGTGGCAAGCAATCCGGGTAGCGGCTCGAACGTTATTCAGCCAAACGTTAATCTTGTTAAATTGGCAAACCCCGGCATTACATGGGAATCCTCTAAAAAGCTCGATATCGGTATCAATGCCACTTTTTTGCATAATTTTACAGTGGAGGCCATCTATTTCCAGCAAAGAAGGCGTAATGTACTTACAGCCAGGAATGCGTCGATTCCCGGATCATCAGGTATAGTTAACCCTTATGGCTCAGATCCTCTGGTGCCACTTGAAAATATAGGTAAGTTTAACAGTGATGGTTTTGAGGCAACTTTAGGTTATAACCATACCGGCCATGAATTTACGTGGGGTGTAAGCGGTAATATTACTTATGCCAAAAGCAAAATTGTTTTCATTGATGAGGCACCCGGTGCTTTATCTTATCAGCGCCAAACAGGTTTACCGATAGGTACGTCATTACTTTACAACGCGATAGGTATATTCCGTACCCAGGCCGAGCTTGATGCAACGCCGCACGTAACCGGCGCTAAAGTTGGCGACTTGATATACCGTGATGTTAATAATGACAAGCAAATAAATGCCGATGACCAAACCCGTAGCAAATACGGCAATATCCCGCAAATTACTTATGGCTTTAGTTTAAACGCAGCATACAAAAACTTCGATCTTTCGGTACTATTTGCAGGCCAGGCGCAGGTTAGCCAGTATGTATTGCCCGAAGCAGGTAGTGTAGGTAACTTTTACAGCAGCTGGGCCGATAACAGGTTTAGCCCCTCAAACACCAATGGAACTTATCCACGTGTAACAGACCGAGCATCGAACGCTATCAGTGGTGGTTTATATAACAATACTTTTTGGCTTAATGATGCTTCTTTCCTTCGGTTAAAGAATGTGCAATTAGGCTATAATTTCAATGCGCCGTTCCTGTCAAAACTTAAAATAGGTGGTTTAAGGGTTTACGCAAGTGCGTTCAACTTATTCACCATTACCAAAGTGAAGGATTACGATCCTGAAGGAACCAGTGGCAGCGGTCAGTTTTATCCGCAACAGCGAATTATAAACTTAGGTGCTAACGTGAAATTTTAATCAAGAAGACGATAATGAAACTACAATATAAAACTCCGCTTTTATTTTTAATGATGGGCGGTATGCTGGGCATCACAGCATGTAAAAAGAATTTACTTGATGTAACCCCTACGGATAGGATCGCATCATCGGCCATTGCTTCGGATACCGCGGTGTATGAAGCTTATGTTACCAACCGTTATATCGGTGCTAAATTGCAAGATAAAGAGGGCGATGGCTCAAACCCAGGCTTCGGCCGTGGCTTCGAATATAGCATGTGGAGCTCACTTACAGACGAATCGATCTATAACAATGATGATGCTACCTGGCTGATACAAAGGGGCCAGCTTGCTCCCGAAAATTTAGGTGGCGCAGGTGTGCTTTGGGGACGTAGTTATCGCAGCATCCGCGAGGTTAATTCGGCATTAGCGCTTTTGCCAAACATGCCGTTCAGTGCCGGGCACAAAATGCATCTTGAAGGCGAGCTGAAATTTATCAGGGCTTTCCGTTATCAGGATCTGATCCGTAATTACGGCGGAGTTGTTTTAGTGGGCGATAAGGTAACCAACCTTAATGATAACCTACAGGACCCTTCACTATTCAAGCGTGCCTCCATTAAAGAGTGTATCGATTACGTATCTGCTCAGCTTGATGATGCCGCTGCTAAGTTGCCGCTAAACAACGATGGTAGCTGGCTGTTAGGCCGTGCTACAAAAGGTGCGGCGCTGGCTTTAAAGTCAAGACTAAAATTATATGCTGCAAGCCCATTATATGCTGCAGGTACCTGGGCCGATGCGGTTACCGCCGCACAGGCAGTTATCAGTTTGAATAAATATGGTATCTACACTGGTGGCTATAATAATCTGTTTTTAGTTAACGAAACCAACGAAACCATTTTTGAACGTTTATATACTAAAAATGCAAACCATACGCACCTTGAAATAGCCAACGGGCCAAACGGCTATGGCGGCTGGGCAGGTAATACACCGCTGCAAAATTTGGTTGATGATTACGAAATGGATAATGGTAAAGCTATTACCGATCCAACATCAGGTTATGATCCGACACACCCTTATGATCACCGCGACCCAAGGTTTGCAGCTACTGTATTATACAATGGTGCGATGTACAGGGGCCGGGCTATTGAATCTTTTATTCCAGGTGGTAAGGATAGCAAAGACGGAGCAGATAACTGGAATACTACCAAAACAGGTTATTACCTCAAAAAATATATGAATGATGCATATCCGCTTCAAAATCCGTGGGGTAACGCGGGCTTCCAGCCATGGATCTATTTCCGTTATGCTGAGATCCTGTTGAACTTTGCTGAAGCGGCTAACGAAGCTTACGGACCGGATGTGATCCCTTCGGGTTCAACCTTATCTGCACGTACAGCGATTAATCTGATCCGTTCTCGTCCAAGTGTTAATATGCCGGCTTTGGCTTCAGGTATGTCGCAATCACAGATGCGTGATGCCGTACGTTACGAGCGTCGTGTTGAGCTGGCATTTGAAGAACACCGTTTTTACGATGTACGCCGCTGGAAAATTGCTGACGTTACCGAAAATAAACCGGCGGGTGGGGTGATCATCACCAAAAACGCTGATGGCAGCTTTGCTTATACACCAAAAGTAGCCTTGGATGGCCGTTCTTTTGCAACCAAACATTACTGGTTGCCGATACCAAGGGCCGAGATCCAGGCGTCTGGTGGCCAATTGCAACAAAACGCTGGTTACTAATAAAATATTCCGGGGGAAGAGCTTCTTTCTTCCCCCTTTTTTCTCCCAATTCTAACCTATAACAAATTATGAAGAACTTAAGTATTGCATTATTAGCGATGTGTTGTTTGACGGCCGGGTGTAAAAAGGATATCGTATCAGTAAAAAAATCATCAAACCAGGATGAAGTAAAAACAGGAGATAAAACAGTAACTACGGATTCAACACCGGCAAGCGCGCTGAAAGGCGTGAACTGGGCTGCCGATGGTGACAACTTCAGCGACGGGATATTGGTATTAAGCGGCTTAACATCTACCGATAGCTATGCCACGGTATCGGCCAAGGCTGATGCTGTATTAACAGGCATACAGACTAACACGGGAGCAAATACGGTGAGGCTGCCCGTAAATTATTCAACCGTATCGCAAACCTGGTGGAGCTCTTACACCGGTGTTATTGATAAAGCATTGAGCAAGGGAATGAACGTGATACTCGGGTATTGGGAAGCCAAATCATCCGAAGATGGCAAGATAGATAACACAACCGAGTTTTGGTCGATGTGGCAAACCATTGTTACCAAATATGGCAGCAATGCCCACGTGTACTTTGAAATTTTTAACGAGCCACATGGCTATACTTTAACCGACTGGACAACCATCTGTGCCCAGTGGTTAAGTAACTATCCATCTGTTCCGCAAGGCAGGATCCTCATTAGCGGTACGTCCTATTCGCAGGATATAACCGGGGTAGGGGCCGACAGCCGTTTTTCGGGCTGCCTTTTATCTATACATGATTATACTTTTTTTAGCAACGGCACATTGACAACCGCTTTGCAATGGGAAAGCCGTTTGAAAGGCAATATCGGCGCTTACAGCAGCCGTGCTGTGCTTACCGAGTTTGGTATCCCGATGACAGGTGGTAAAAATTACACCGGCGCTATTGGCGGTGACCAGGAAATAGCGTACCTGCAGGGATTAACCAACCAGGCACGTGCTTATGGCATGGGAGCAGTTTACTGGCCTGGCGTACGTACGGGCGATAGCTATGCTATTCAACAACTAAACGGGACTGGCACCAGCCTTACCGTATCAACAACAAATGCATCGGGCTTAAGCCGGATCAAATATGCCTGGGGCGTAGGGGCCGGCGGTACCGATACGTTTTATACCGGTGCTTACTACAGATTTTTAAATGTTAACAGCGGCCAGGCGCTTGATGTTAATGGTGGCTCAACCACCAACGGCGCCGGCATCATACAATGGCCTCAAAACGGGGGCAATAACCAGCAATGGGCTATTGCTGCCAACGGCGGTGGCTATTACAAAATAACTAACCGCAACAGCACACAAGCTCTTGATGTTAACATGAGCTCAACCACCAATGGCGCGGGCATTATACAATGGCCGTGGAACGGTGGCAACAACCAGCAATGGCAGCTTACTGCTACCAGCGATGGCATTTATAAAGTAATTAACCGTAACAGCGGGCTTGCGCTTGATGTTAACGGCGCATCAACCACAAATGGTGCAGGCATCATTCAGTGGCCTTATGGCGGCGCTACTAACCAGCAATGGCAAATAGTGCAACAATAATATTGCAATAAAACAGCACTAAACAGTGCTGTTTTATTTGTTGATTTAAACACGATGATAATAAAAACTACTATAAAAAAAACACTGATGGCTGTAGTTGCTTTGGGGATTAACATTCCTTTGGTAAGCAGCCAGGGCAAAGAAGTAACTATTGATATCAATTTTTCAAAAACGCACCAAACCATCAGCAATTTTGGTGCTTCGGATGCGTGGGCCTGCCAGTTTGTGGGTAACTGGCCTGATGATAAGCGCAATAAAATTGCCGACCTGCTTTTTAGCCGGGATACTTATGCCGATGGCTCGCCTAAAGGCATAGGCTTGTCGTTATGGAGGTTTAACATTGGTGCGGGCAGTACCCAGCAAGGAAATGAAAGTGGCATTAAAGACGAGTGGCGTCGTGCTGAATCGTTTTTAAAAGGCGATGGCAGCTATAACTGGCAAAACCAGGCCGGGCAGGTTTGGTTCCTGAAAGCCGCCAAACAACGCGGAGTTAAACAATTTTTAGGTTTTAATAATAGTCCGCCGGTGCAGTTTACCATTAATGGAAAAGCGTACGCCAGTGGAGGCAAAGTTAATATAGCACCCGATAAATATGATGCTTATGCTGTGTTCCTGGCTAAAGTTGTAAAGGGAGTTGAGCAGGTAAGTAAAGTAAAATTTGATTACATAAGCCCGGTAAACGAACCCCAGTGGGATTGGAGCGATGGCGGTCAGGAAGGTGCCCCATATAATAATGCCGAGGTAGCAGGATTGATACGGGCCATCAATAAAGAATTCGTAAGTAATAAGATTAGCTCAAAGATTTTGGTTGGCGAGGCCGGGAGTATCAACTATTTATTTACTAAAGGTGATAAGCCGGGTAAAGGCAGTCAGATAACCGATTTTTTTAAGCTCGGATCGGCCAATTACATAGGCGACCTGCCTTCGGTAGCCAAAACTATCGCGGCGCACAGTTATTTCACTACGTCGCCAATGGCATCGTCAGTAAAAGCTCGCAGGGCATTGGGCGATAGTATTGCGACTATTAATGGTCTTGATTTCTGGCAATCGGAGTATTGCATCTTAGGCGATAATGCGGGTGAGATAGACGGTAACAAGCGTGATCTGGGTATTGATGCCGCGCTATATTTAGCATCGGTGATCCACACCGATCTTACAGCGGCCAACGCGTCGGCCTGGCAATGGTGGACAGCCATTTCGGCCTATGATTATAAGGATGGCCTCATCTACATCGACAAAAATAAAACCGACGGCAATTTTTACGGCAGTAAAATGCTTTGGGCCATGGGTAACTACAGCAGGTTTATTAAACCCGGGGCTGTGAGGGTTGATGCTGAAGTTTCATCAGTAGCCGAGGGAAAGCCCCTGCTGGTATCGGCATTTAAAAATGGAAAAAACTTAACCGTGGTTATAGTTAACCAGGGTGCTAATGAGGTAAGAGCGGCATTTCACATAGATAATGCTAAAGTTCAGTTTACATCATCCTATTTAACATCGCAGGTTGCCGAGCTTAAAGCCGGTAAAGTAACCGGTGATAAGAATGTTGTTCCGGCACGTTCCATTGTCACGTTTACAGGTGTCATCAAATAGCATTGTATCTCTCTGTCAACAAATGAAAAATAAAAAACATCTGCTTCTTTTTGTACTTGGCATGTTAATGCTGCCTGGCTTACTTAAGGCCCAGGGCGTTGGCAAACCGGTTTTATTTAATACGGGATGGTCTTTCCACAAGGGCGACATCAGTACGGGGATCAGCGGGATCGCTACCGAAACGCAATGGAGAACTGTCGATCTGCCGCATGACTGGAGTATTGAAGGTCCTTTTAGCGACGAATGGGCAAGTGCTACCGGTTATTTGCCCGGGGGGATTGGCTGGTACAAAAAGAGCTTCGCCGGTAATAATGCATGGAAGGGGAAGCAGGTTTATATTTACTTTGATGGCGTATATAAAAATAGCGAGGTATGGGTCAACGGGCATTATTTAGGTAAACGTCCAAATGGTTTTATTTCGTTTCAGTATGAGCTGACCAAGTATCTAAATTTAACTGGAAAAAATACGATAGCTGTAAGGGCAGATCATAGCGAATTTGCTGATTCGAGGTGGTATACCGGTTCTGGTATCTATCGTAATGTATACCTCATCGTTAAAGACCAGGTACACATAGCCCCCTGGGATGTGGCCTTTTCCACGCCCGATGTTTCGGCAGCTAAAGCTACAGCAAAAATTAAGGTGAGTGTTACCAACAGCGACAAAGTTGATGCTTCTGTATTGGTGAAAGTAAACCTGCTTGATGGGAAAGGAAAAGCGGCTATTGCCCTCCAAAAACAAATAAAAGCAAAACCGGGAGTACACGGGGTTGAGTTTGAACAACAAATAACATCCCCACAATTATGGGATACCGAAAAATCAAACCTTTATAAACTACAGATATCGCTTAACCGTAATGGTAAAGCATTTGACGAAGTAACGCAATTGGTAGGGTTCAGAAGTATTCATTTTGACAAGGATAAGGGGTTCTTTTTGAATGATAAAAGCACCAAGCTCAAAGGCGTATGTATCCATGATGATGCCGGTGCCCTGGGTGTAGCTGTTCCACAGGAGGTTTGGGTACGCAGGTTGAAATTATTAAAGGATGCGGGAGTAAACTCACTCAGGTTAAGCCATAACCCTCATGCAGATTATTTATACGATTTGTGCGATAAGATGGGCTTTTTAGTAATGGACGAAGCTTTTGATGAATGGGAGGTAGGAAAAAACAAATGGGTAGCAGGCTGGAATGTTGGTACGCCATCCAAAAACGGATATCACGAATATTTTAAGGAATGGGCAGACCGGGATGTAGCTGATATGGTACTGCGTGCGCGCAACCATCCATCTATCATTATGTGGAGCATTGGTAACGAAATAGATTACCCCAACGACCCATATACCCATGAGGTGTTAAACACAGGCCGCAACCCGCAGATCTATGGTAAGGGCTACCTGCCTGATCATCCAGCGGCAAGCGGGCTAACACCGATAGCCAAACAATTAGTTAAAGCTGTAAAAGCCGTTGATCAAACCCGCCCGGTAACGGCCGCGCTGGCCGGTGTGGTGATGTCGAACGAAGTTGGCTACCCTGATGTATTAGATGTTGTGGGCTATAATTACCAGGAATATAGGTACCCCGAAGATCATAAAAAATACCCCAACCGTATCATTTACGGCAGTGAAAACGGCATGCAAAAACAAGCCTGGAACGCTGTAGACAGTAACGAATATATTTCGGCCCAATACCTGTGGACTGGTATAGATTACCTGGGTGAGGCCGGTAAATGGCCGCAGCGTAGTAACGGAGCAGGGCTTATTGACCTGGCCGGCTTTAAAAAGCCTGAATATTTCTTCAGGCAAAGTCTTTGGTCGGACAAGCCCATGGCTTATATAGGTGTACGCCTTATTACCGGAACTGATGACAGAGGGATCTGGAGCCACCGTACTGCCGAGGCTGTTTGGAATTGGCAATCCGGTAGTAAAGTAAAAGTTGATTGCTTTACCAATTGCCAGGAAACAGAATTGTTCCTGAACGGCAAATCTCTTGGTAGACAAATAAGCGGCGCCGCAAGAGGGCAGGTTCCATCATGGCAGGTTGACTATGAGCCGGGCGAGCTGGTTGTTAAAGGTTACAACAACGGTATTGAAGTATGCACTAACAATATCAAAACAGCCGGCGATGCTTATCAACTTAAAATGGTAGCTGATAATACCCTGTTTAACCATAACACAAAAGGCTTGAGCCAGATTGAGGTTTACATCACCGATAAAAACGGGAACCCTGTATTTACTGCTACCGATGAGATAACAGTAACAATTAACGGCGCGGCTAAACTATTAGGCCTTGAAAGCGGCAGCAACAGCAGTCATGAAAGCTACCAATCAAACAAACGTAAAGCATTGCATGGGCGCTTATTGGCCTATGTACAAACTACAGGTAAACCTGGCGTGGTACAGGTTCAGTTTAGTGCCGGTAATCTTAAATCATCAACTATAACATTAACAGTAAAATAGTCAACCCCTTATACAAATAAAAACTAAAACCCTGCATTTTTTCCATTTATGAAACTTATAAAACTACTGTTCCTCTTTGTTATCCTGTTTGCATCCGCAAAGCTGCAGGCGCAAAATGCCAAGCATACTTTTGCTCTTGGCGATACCACATTTCTGCTTGATGGTAAACCGCTGCAGATCATTTCAGGCGAAATGCACTATACCCGCGTTCCGCGCGAGGCCTGGCGCCAGCGTATGAAAATGGCCAAAGCAATGGGTTTAAATACTATTGGCACCTATGTTTTCTGGAATGTCCACGAGCCACAAAAAGGGCATTATGATTTTACAGGCAATCATGATATAGCTGAGTTTGTTAAAATAGCAAAGGAGGAAGGCCTTTGGGTGATACTGCGCCCAAGCCCGTACGTTTGCGCCGAATGGGAGTTTGGTGGCTATCCTTACTGGCTTGAAAAAGAGCAGGGCTTAGTGGTGCGCAGCAAGGAGCCTAAATACCTGGAAGCTTATAAAAAATATCTTACCCAGGTAGGTAAGCAGCTGTCACCCCTGCTGGTGAACCACGGCGGTAATATTTTAATGGTACAGATAGAGAATGAATACGGGTCGTACGGCAGCGATAAAGATTATCTGGCCCTTAACCGCAAAATGTTTATAGACGCCGGTTTTGATGGCCAGCTTTACACCTGCGACCCTGAACCAGCTATAAAGGATGGTCATTTATCGGGCTTGCTGCCTGCTATAAACGGTGTTGATGATGTAACAAAAGTTAAAAAATTGATCGGCGAAAATTATAATGGCAAAGGCCCTTATTTTATTGCCGAATGGTACCCAGCCTGGTTCGACTGGTGGGGAACCGCGCATCATACAGTACCGGCGGCTAAATTTATACCAAAGCTTGATTCGGTATTGGCAGCAGGTATTTCCATTAACATGTATATGTTTCATGGCGGCACAACACGCGGTTTCATGAATGGTGCAAACTATAATGATCAAAATCCCTATGAACCGCAAATCAGTAGTTATGATTATGATGCCCCTCTTGACGAGGCAGGTAACGCTACCGATAAGTTCATGAAGTTTAGAGAGGTGATTAGTAAACACCTTCCAGCAGGCGTAACCCTGCCCGAAGTTCCGGCTGCTAAACCTGCTATGGGTTTGCCTGCAATTAAATTTACCAAATCAACCAGTTTGTTTAATGTGTTGCCGCTCGCAAAGGCCAACAATACTCCGCTTACCTTTGAAGACCTGAACCAGGCTTACGGTTTTGTGTTGTATCGTACAACCATTAACGGCGGCAAATCTGGTCTGCTTAAATTGAAAGACCTGCGTGATTATGGCGTGGTCTTCGTAAACGGTAAACGTGTAGGAATACTTGACAGGCGCAAATACCAGGACAGCTTGATGATCAGCTTACCAAAAGGGAAGGTGACACTGGATATTTTGGTTGAAAACCTTGGCCGCATCAATTTTGGGCCTTATCTGCTTAAAAACAAAAAGGGTATTACCGAAAAGGTACTTTTTGCCGGTACTGAGCTGAAAAACTGGAAAATGTATTCACTGCCTTTTGATGATATCAATAAAGTGAAAACAAGTCCGGCAATTAAAAAGGTTGCAGCTAACAACACACCGCAATTGAAAAAAGCAGTTTTCAAGGTTGATAAATTGGCCGATACCTATCTTGATATGAGTACATGGGGTAAGGGTATTGTTTGGCTCAACGGACACAACTTAGGCCGCTATTGGAATTGCGGTCCTCAGCAAACCCTGTATGTGCCGGTTGAATGGCTCAAAAAAGGTAACAATGAAATTACCGTACTTGAACTGATAAAACCATCAGAAAATACATTGAATGCTATTGATCACCCTATTCTGGATGTTTTAGGGAAATAGGGTCGGGGTAGTCAATTAAAAAGAGGGGGCTGTTACTTTAGAGAAAAAGTAGCAGCTCCCTTTTTTTATATTACAATTTAACTAATCAGCTTTAGCATGCTTTAACAGGTGTATACCAATGAGGTATGGCATTATAAAAGGAATGGCCGGTATAGCAACAAGAAAACCGGCGGTGCCGAATGGCTCGGGCCAGTAGGATGGTAATAAAACCAGCACCATGCCGATTAAACCGAAGATGATATAATACCGGCAGGCAACCGGATTAAAAAGCCCGGTGACTTTAAGTGAAACGGCAAAAAATACGGTGCCAAGGTACATCAGTAATACTTCGGCTATACTGATCACATAAAATAAACTTTTTATTGGCCCATGCAAGTCCGGACGTTTGGAAACACCTAATCGTATAAACACCCGGAATGCATCGGTTAGGTAATATCCCCAAAAAGCCATGTTGATGATAAAGAGTGGCAATGAAAGATTAATCGCTGCTGAAGCCATTACCGAATATAGATTTTCGCCTGCCGCCTGTAATTTTACTTTCAACAATGCCGAACCCAGCGCGAATAAAATACCGCCTGCTATGAGTATAGTATACCGGATCTGCTGCTCGGCAGCTGAATTAACCCAGCCTTGCAAGGTTGCAGGAGGGGGCCCCATCCCCGCAAAAATGGAAAATAATAGCCAGGGTGCAAATAGTAATAAAGCTGTGATTACCTGCTTCTTTATCTCCTGGTTATTGTTTCGGAGTTGATAACCACCTAAATGCCACGTTGCTGCTACCATTAAACAGGCGTTAACAACCCAGATTGGCAAATAAATTTTATAACTCACATGGCCTATCCCAAATCCTATAGCTACAACTGCTAAAGGTATAAGGCGTAAGTAAACCAGGCTCAGTTTTTGTTTAAAAGCAAGCCACTTCATGATAAGTAAAAAGGTATGTAAATTAACATCAGAAATAAATTATTTGGTAAAAATGATGGTTGGGCCGGCTAAAACTTTTTATAGTAATCAAGCGGGGGGCCTACCCGTTCAAAGCCATGTTGCTTTCTGAATGCATCAAGCTCTGCTTCGGATTTACCTTTCATCAAACCATCGCTCAATGCCTGGAAACAAGCTTCCATTTTACCGGCCGGCTGAAAGGTAATCAGCATTTTAGCCGGTGCGCCATCGCCTATTTTAGTAAAAGTGTGCGAAACGCCCCTTGGGCCAAATACGCTGTCGCCCGGTTTGGCATGGAATAGCTGGTCGCCTACTTTAATTTGAAATTCGCCTTCCAAAATATACCACCATTCGTCCTGCTCATAATGTACATGCAGGTTAGGCCCGCCTTTTTTAACCCGGGTTGATTCATAAACATACATATCACCATCAGTATCCCTGGTTGAAACTTTGGTATAGAAAGTATCGCCATCAAATAAGTGCATTGGATTTTGAGCGCGATCAGCTCCTGCATCGGTTTTACAGCCTTTCTTTTCCCTGGTTTTGAATAGGTTATTGGCAACTCCATCAAATGGAATGGCTAAAAATGTGGCAGCGCCCATCAAAGCGCGTACAAATGTATTCCGTTTCATATCGGGTTGTTTTGATTATGAATGTTTTTTCAGAAGGTTTACAAAGAAAGATCAGCGGGAGTGAAAATACTTTTGAGTTTGTTACAAATACTTTCTGGTTCGTTACATTTTAAACCTGTGTGTCGGGCAGTAGGTTGTACTTGCTATGCCTTGTTGTGCTTTAGGCAGTTCGCCGGCGTGGAAAAACCCAAGCGAGTGATTGAAATGGCAGTGGGATCAAAAAAAAATAAAGCGGGTACATGGAAAACCAGGCCCGCTTTATCTAAAAACATTTTTAACAGTGATTAAGCTGCTGCGTTTTTCTTTTCAGTAACTTCTTTACGGATATCCGTAGCTAATACTTTTAACTGTTGCATAGCATTACGCAACCTTGTACCGGCAGCTTTGTTGCCTTTTTCATAAAAGCTTGCCGCATCAGCTTCAGCCGCTGCGATTACTTCTTTCACTTTTTCGAAATTTATCATTTTTTTATTTTTTAAGGCCGCAAATGTAGGGAATATAAGTTTATAGGTAAAATGGGCTTTTTCATACTTAAAGTATTCCGTTGCGGTGTAATTAAAATAGTAAAGCCTTTCGCATAAACGGAAAGGCTTTACTGTTATTATGGATAACAGGAGGTTATTTAACCGCCCATTCGTGGATCCCGGTAGAATTATCAACCGGTAACTGAATTTCCATCCGCAAGGCTGTGGTAGCAACCGGCTCAAAAGTAACTACGTTAAAGTTGTCTTTACTTATGGCGTAGGGTGTGGTGTTTTTTACAGGAACCCACTGCCCGTCTTTTTTATACAGGATTTTGTACGATACCGGGATGCGGCAGCCACCCCATGGGCCGTCATCGTACCAGTAAACTTTCGATTCGCTAACGGTGTGTTCAGTGTCAAAATCATACTGTACAAACTCATTGGTGTTTTTAGCGGGCCACCAGTGCAGGTATGGGTAGTTGGTATCTTTGGAATCGGCAGGTTCATACTGGTCTTTTATGGCAGCAAACATCCGTACATTTTTTAACGAGGCGCTTACTTTACTGGTGCTGGCAATGGTAGGTGCTGGTTTAGGGCGCACTGCCGAAGTTTCATAAGGGATCCAAACGGTCATTTCGCTCGGACCGCGATTGGCCCAGGCATAGTAGGGGATAGCCTTCACCATTTGGTCGGTTTGTAAAATGCTGTCGGTTTTTAGTTGGCGTTTGGCGCTTTTTCCTTCGGCACTGATTACATCGACGCCATTGAGCAGGTCGGCATGATAGTTGGCATCGGCAATGGCATTTTTATCAATCAATATGTTTTGTACCAGGCTGTCCTTGTTATCAGGGCCTTCAAGACAATAAACAATTGGGCCGCGCTCAAAAGCAAATCTGCCACGGTCGTCTTTAACCTGTTGATTGGCCAATACCTTTTCGGTTTCCATCGGTAATAAAAGTGAAACCTTATCGCCTTTTTTCCAGGTGCGTTTTAATATGGCGTAGCCTTTTTCTGTTTCAAATGATTTTGCCTGCCCGTTGATCATCAGGGTAAGCGGGAATGACTTTTTTTCCATGAAGGTATACAGGTCGCCCGGTACTGGTTGTTGCTTCGCCCAGCCCGGGATACGCACCCTTAATGTAAATTCACCGGCTTTATCGGGGTTAACGGTAATGTCAACCCTACCTTTCCATGGGTAATCCGTTTGCTGTACAATGTTTACATTACCCTCAGCAAGTTTGATGTTACTTGAGTTGCTCATAAACAGGTTAACGTACAGGTCGTTTTTGTTTTTGGCATACACATAACCCGGTAATGAAGGTAAAAAGCGGGTCATGTTGCTGATACAGCAGGCACAACTGATCCATGCGCTGCGCTGATGCTGGAACATAGAAGCCAGCGGGTTGGGGTAAAAGAACCTGTTACCGCTTAGCGATACGCCTGACAACAGACCGTTATAAAGGGTTCTTTCCAGTACGTCAATGTATTTTGAATCGCCATGCAGCAAAAACATCCTGTTGTTCCAGTAAACGTTGCCAATGGCCGCACAGGTTTCTGCATAGGCCGACATATTAGGCAATTGATATGCTTCGCCAAAAGCTTCACCTGCCCCGGTTGCACCGATGCCGCCGGTGATGTATAATTTCTTGGTTACCACATCGCTCCAGATATCATCTATGGCTGCCAAATATTTGGTATTACCTGTCAATGCAGCAATATCGGCCATGCCGGTGTACATGTAAGCAGCCCGTACCGCGTGCCCTTCGGCTTCATGCTGGTCAACTACCTTTTTATCGGCCTGGTTGTAAGCATCTCCTTTTGGTCCGCGTACATCTAAAAAGAATTTAGCCAGGTCAAGGTATTGTTTGTTGCCGGTAACCCGGTACATTTTTGAAAGACCGATCTCCACTATCTGATGCCCCGGATACTCCTCAATTTTGCCCGGCCCGAAGGTTTTAACCAGTAGGTCAGCATTTTTTATGGCAATGTTGAGCAGTGTGCGTTTACCGGTTGCCTGGTAATGTGCTACAGCGGCTTCGTAAAGGTGGCCCGCGTTATATAGTTCGTGGCTAAGGTCCTCTTCCTTTTCCCAGCGTTTGGAACCTATCCACTCATGAGGCTTTTTAGCGTTAACTGTCCTGAAAGTATACAGGTACCCATCCGGCTCCTGGGCCGCGCCGATAATGGAGATGAGGCTATCAATGGATTTATCAAGTTGCGGGTTCCTTTTATTCTGCATAGAATAGGATGCACCTTCAATGGCCTTATATACGTCTGTATCATCAAATGGAAATTCACTTAACTTATCACCATCCAGTTTTTTTGCCGCACGTAAAAAGTTATCCATGCGCCCGTTTGCCTTACATTGCGCCAGTACATACGGAATGGTAACGGTGGCATTTACTTCCATTTTGGGCTGCCAAAAGTTGTCGTTCACGTGTACGCTGGTAAAGGCAACCGGTTGAATAGGGTAATCTTTTTGCTGTGCCAATACCGGACTTGTAAGTGCAGCCAGTGAAAAGGCAAGCGCACTGGCAACTTTTTGTTTATTGATCATGATATTCAAGTTCTTTTACTTTAAAATTAGTTTTTAACCATCCGGCTGCCGTAAACCGGGCCTGCACTGTTTTCTTTTTGCGGCAGCAGTTTTACGGTTACTTTTTGTTTGCCTTTTGTCAGTTCAATAGGTAAGGTGTAGCTGATATCATAAAAGCGGCTTTCTTTGTACTGGTTCAAATCTTCAGAAGCCAGCTTAACGCCATCAATCAGGATGTCAAATTTTCTGCCGCGGTTATCCATGCCCCAATAGCTGTTAATTAGCGTGTTTTGTGCATTGGCATCAACCTTCATTTCGTATTGCAGAAAGCCTCCGTTCTCTGTCGACCGCCATTTCTTTTGGTGATCTTCGCCTGTAGTGGCGTTTTCACTGCTGAAGTTATGATCGCGCTCGGGCTGCATTTCGCCTACACGTAAAATGTCCATGGTGCGGGCTTCTAACTCCTGTTGTTTTTTCCTTTGCTCGTCATACGCTTTTTGCTGCACAATCCAGGCCTGTGGTGTAAATACGTCCCAGTAAACAGAATAGTATTGATTTTGGGTTTGATTAAAAGGGATTAGTGTAACTTCTTCAGGTTTTGAAATATTCACCGTACGGAAGCTCAATTGTTTCTTGTCAACCATTTGCAGCCATTGGTTAGGGTCAGTTTCGCTGGTTACAAAAACCGGAACACCTTTCAACGGATCGGGCTCTGTATTGCCTAAAACACCAGCTAATAATACCGGGCCGTAAAATACCGCGCGCCTGTTGGCATTGTCGGGCATGGCTTCGGTATAAAGCTTTTCGGGTGTTGTAAATTCAATTTTATCGTTGTTGCTCCATTTGCGGTTTAGCACAATATATCCCTGGTCATCAGTGGCAGCATTTTGAGTTTTCCCGTTAATGCTGATGGTAGCAGCGCCAGTCCATTTTGGTTTACGGATGCGGATAGCCATGGTAAGCGGCTTTTTGGTGTTCACCGTAAATGTGATGTGATCGTCATTAGGGAAACTGCTTTGCTGCTTCACCGATAAATCTTTTGATGCCCAGTTAAGTACTGAGGGGATAAACAGGTTTACATATAAGCTGCCATCGGCACCTTTAAAATAAATGCTTTCGTTGTATTTAACATGGTTTTCCATGCCCGAACCAACGCAGCAGGTAAAATCATCAAAAGGAGTGCTGTAATGTTTAGTGCCGCCCATTCTAAGCGGTACAAAGTAACACATCATTCCATCTGAATGATTTTGTGAAGCGAGGATGTGGTTATATAACGCCTTTTCATAATAATCCATCAGCATGGCCGAAGGCTCAACCGCAAACAAATGCCGGGTTAATTTCAGCATGTTGTAGGTATTGCAGGTTTCAGTAGTGTTTTCTGTTAGTTTATCATTAAGCTTGTCTGCGTCGCTTAGGTATTCATAATTGCTGTTACCTCCTGTTGCATAGGAATGGTGGTTAACAATGGTTTCCCAAAAAAAATCGGCTATGGCCTTATCTTTTTTATCGCCGGTAAGCTCATATCTGCGTGCACTGGCTATTATCTTAGGGATCTGGGTGTTGGAATGTTTGCCGGGCAGTATATCCTGTTTTTGTGATAGCGGATCGAGAATCTTTTTATCATAAAACTTATATGACAGTTCGAGGTATTTTTTATCACCAGTAACAGCATACAGGTTAGCAAGCGTTTCGGCCATACCTCCGTATTCGCACAATAACATCTTTTGAAGCTTTTCGTCATCAAGGGTTTTGATGGTTTCCCCTGTCCAGTTGGCCATACCTTTGCATACTTTTAAGGCTTCGGCATTATTGCAATATAAATAGGCATCAAGTAAACCGGCCATAATTTTATGCACAGTATACCATGGCGACCAGCCACCGTTTAAATCGAAGCCACGGGAGCGGATCTCGCCTTTGGCAACCTCGGCCCAGATGGTGTCTTCTTTGGGGATTGCGCCCACGTAACCTGTTTTACGGGCTACCTGGCATTCGGCAAGTTCTTTGACTATATAATTTACGCGCTTTAAAAATTCAGGGTCGCGGGTTGATGCGTAGTGCATGGAAATGGCCGACAGGTAATGTCCTAATGTATGCCCTGCCAAACCTGATGACTCCCAGCCTTCATACATCTTACCTTTAGGTTTAAGGCCCGAGTGTGAACGGAAAGCCGAAAGTAATCTGTCAGGCTCTATAGATAGCAGATATTTAACATCAGCATCCATTGCCGTTTTAAAAGGGCTTTCCAATAATTGAACGTCCTTTAAATTAAAAGAATAGGCTTTAACCGGAACTACCGGTTTTATCTTTACCCGGGTATCGTTCAATTCGGGTACGTAGGATTGTGCCTGGATAGTTTGTGCCCCTGCTAAGCAAGCTACGAGGCATAAGTTCAATTTAAACCACTTTTTTATTAGCATGATATGTTTGTGTAACGGTAAGAATAACTTTCAACTAAATTAGTGTGCTTTGCACAATTATTTTGAATAATATTTTGCAGTTGATAGCAGGATTTTATCCGTTTTTTTAACGTGCAGGTTATTTACAGTGAGTTTATTAACGATATTGCGAATTAACTATCAATATATTAACGTTTTAACTGGTTTTTATATAAATATAATATCAAATTAATGCTATTGTAACAGTAATGTTAAGATACGGGCAGTATTGGCAAATTTCATAAAAAAACAAGGGGCGGCTCGCAGATAGTTTTACGTGTCTGAAATACAGCATGTAATATATAGTTTTTAACCCCAAAATTTAATTTATGAAGTTTAAACAATTACTAAAGAGGTTCATTTTGCCTTTACTAAGTGTGTTTGTGTTTTGTTACAGCACCTACGCGCAAACAGTAACATTAAAAGGAAAGGTAACCGACGAGAAGGGCGAGCCCATAGTTGGCGCTTCCGTTAAAATAAAAAATACAAGCGCCGGCTCTGTTACCAACGGTAGTGGTATGTTTAGCCTTAACTATACCGGACAGGGTACACTTATGGTAACCGCTATTGGTTTTGCAACCCAGGAAATTAAGTTAACAGGACAAGCTCAGGTTAATGTAGCTTTAGCTGAGGATAATAAACAGCTGAACGAAGTTGTTGTTACCGCTCTGGGGATAAAACGCGACAAAAGGATCTTAACTTACAGCTCCCAGGAGGTAAAAGCCGAATCGATTGTGCAATCAAAAGAGCCCAACCTGGTAAATGCTCTTGCCGGTAAGGTATCAGGCGTGCAGGTTACAAGCTCATCGGGTACGCCGGGTAGCTCCGCAAGGATCGTGATCAGAGGCGCAACTTCATTTTATGGCGAAAATGGACCCCTAATGGTTATTGACGGGGTTCCTGTTGATAATGCTGAAACAGGTAACCTTAACTCCGGTCCGGGCACAAATAGACTGGCTGATATTGATCCCTCTATTATTGCCAGTATGAACGTGTTGAAAGGTGCTGCAGCAACGGCCCTTTATGGCTCAAAGGGTGCGAATGGTGTTGTTATTATTACCACTAAAAACGGCGCTTTGAATCAAAAGCCGCTTATCACTTTTTCGTCCGACTTTTCTTTTGAAAACCCGTTGTTGCCTCAAATTCAAAATAAGTATTCGCAAGGTACAAACGGTATTTATTATGATGGTGTAAATCAAAAAACAAGTACATCATGGGGTGCGCGCATGGACACCCTGAAAATAAATGGGCAACCCGCGAAAGTTTATAACCAGTCTGATCTGTTTTTTAAAACCGGCCACACGTATAATAATACTGTTAACATCGGCGGTGGCGGTAACAATTCTACTTACCTGGTTTCGTACTCTAATTTTAACCAGCAAGGTACCGTGCCAACAACTAAATTTTTGCGTAATACATTCTTCGCTAAATACAGTGCACAAGTGCTTAAAAACCTGACTACTACATTTCAGCTAAATTACTCCAATTCACAAAATGACAGGTTGCCGGAAGGTTATGCGCTGGAAAGCCCGGTTTGGACAATTTTTACAGCGCCGGTTTCATACAACCTGCAGCCTTATTTAAATCCGGATGGTACACAGCGGTTGTATCGTTTCTCCAGAAACAACCCTTATTGGGTATTGGATAACATCAAAAATCACTCTGGTGTTAACAGGTTTTTACCAACTTTTACTGCCGATTATAAACCGTTTTCATGGTTAACTATTACTGAAAGGTTTGGCGCCGATGTTTATAGTGAAATGGACAGGTACCATGAATCAACCCAGTCGGTGTCGAACCCCAACGGCAGGTTGGTTGATCAGAACCTTACTTACCGCCAGTACAATAATGATTTATTAATCAGTGCTAACAAGCAGTTTGGCAATTTCAATGTAGATGTTGTGCTGGGTAATAACCTGATCTCTACCTATGGTGAAAGTACATACGCAAATGGTGTTGGCTTAACTGTACCCGGTTTGTATAATATGGCTTCCGCATCAACAGTTAATTATAGTGAAGGCTCATCATTGCAGCGCAAAGTGGGTTTCTATCTGCAATCAAATATCGAATATAAACGCTTCCTGCTATTGTCATTAACCGGACGGTACGATGGTAACTCTGTACTTTCGATAGACCACAGCTTTTATCCATATGGTTCTGCCGCCGGTAGCTTCATATTCTCGGAGTTTTTTAGCCCCGAATTTTCAAAGGTCATGAACCTGGGTAAGGTAAGGGTTTCATATGGTACTGTGGGTAATGACGGCAACATTGGCGCGTATGGTTTGTTAACGCCTTATAACAAAGCAACTATCCGGAACCTCTCTTTCCCTTATAACCAGCAGGCTGGTTTTTTAATCAACGATGTACTGGGCAATCCTAATCTTAAAAACGAGCGTATCAACGAGTTTGAAGCAGGGTTTGAGGCGGGTTTCTTTAATAACAGGATCAGTCTTGAGGCTTCATTCTACAATAAAAAAACAAATGGTGGTATCATACCTACTGTGGCGCTTCCGCCCTCAACAGGGTATTCTGCAACAAGTGTAAACTCTGCAGTAATGCGTAACAGGGGTATTGAAGTATTGTTAAATGTAAACCCAATAAAAAGCCGCGATTTTAACTGGGACCTTACTTTAAATTTTACTCGTAACAGGAATAAGGTGTTATCTATTTATAAAGACCTGTCATTGATTAGCAATGGCTTCACTAATGTGATAGTTGGGCAGCCCTATGGTGTTATTTATGGCACCCGTTACGCCCGTAACGCCGCGGGTAAGTTATTGATTGACGATTCGGGTTTGCCATATGCAGATGATAACCAGGGCATAGTAGGCAATATTAACCCTAACTGGCTTGGTGGTATCAATAACAACTTTAGGTATAAACAATTCAACTTCAGTTTCTTCTTTGATATCAAACGTGGTGGCGATATCCAAAATAATGTTGATGGTTATGGCTATTTCTATGGCACGCCAAAAATTACTGAAAACCGTGGTTTAAGAGTAGTTGACGGTGTAAATGCAACTACCGGACAACCAAACACCGTAGCAGTTAACGGTCAGGCGTATTATCAGCGCGCAAACGGTGTGCTGGAGTCTGTTATCCAGGATGGCAGCTATGTTAAACTGCGTAATGTGAGTTTGGGTTACACGTTAAAACCATCATGGCTAAGCAAAAGTCCTTTCAAATCGGCAACATTTAGTGTAACGGGCCGCAACCTATGGATCCATGCACCGCACTTTACCGGCGGCGACCCGGAAGTTAGCTCATTTGGTTCATCAAATGGTTCACAGGGGATCTATTCATTCTCAACCCCAACCTCAAAATCAGTTGATTTTAGCTTGAAAGTTACCCTATAATTTAAATCACTAATAAGAAATTGTCATGAAAAATAAATATATCACGTTAATAACATGCGCGTTGGTAAGCTTTACGGGCTGTAAAAAATACATTGATGTAAATCACGATCCCAACAGACCTATAGATGTTAAAGAATCACTGATCCTGGCCCCGGTTGAAGCTGCCATATCACAAAATATCACCGCCGGCGGTAACCTTCCGATAGTATTACAGCAATACCTGCAGGTCATAGCCTTAAACCAGGTGCCACCAAATTTTGGCACCTACCTCATGTACCATCAGGATATGGACGGTGACTGGTATAACTTTTACACGCAGGTAATGAACAACCTGGTTCTGCTAAATAAAAAAGCCGAGGCCGATGGTAATGCGAATTACGCAGCCATATCAAAGATCTTGCTGGCTTATACACTTGGCTCGGCTACTGATGTTTGGGGCGATGTTCCCTTTTCAAAAGGTTTTCAGGGTATCGCCAACGTTACACCAACCTATGACAGCCAGGAATCTGTTTATGGGCAAATACAAACCCTGCTTGATAATGCCATTGCCGATATTGCCAAAAATAGCACCACGGTGCCATCGGGCGATGATTTCTATTATACCGGTGATATGGGCAAATGGAAAAAGGCGGCTTATACGCTAAAGGCACGTTATTACATGCACCTTACTAAAGCACCCGGTCATACGGCAGCAGCACAGGCGCAGTTGGCACTCACTGCCCTTCAAAATGGCATGGCAAGTAATGACGATGATATGAAAATGCCTTTCGCCGGCGGGGCCGGAGCCGAAAACCCATGGCAGCAAAACTTTTTGCCGGGTTCAACGCTGGTATTGGCATCAACATTTGTTGACGGTTTTGAAGCCAGGAAAGACCCGCGCAAATCAAAAATGGTAGCGCCTGCAATTGAAACCGGGTTGTATACCGGACGGGTGATCGGCTCCGACGACATTGGCAGTTTAGAGTCTTACTCTTTAGGAGGCACTTTTTATGCAAGTACGAGCTCAAATAACTATATTGTTACTTATTCGGAAGCGCTATTTTTAAAAGCCGAAGCTACGTTTATAATATCCGGGGCTACTGCTGCGCAGCCGGTATATATGCTGGCTGTTAAATCGCATATGTCAAAACTGGGTATTGCTGATGCCGTTGCGGATAATTATTTAACTTCAAGGGGAACGCTTACCAGCGCCAACGCCATGAAGCTTATTATTGAGGAAAAGGTTGTTGCTAATTTCCTGTCGATGGAGAACTATACCGATTGGAGGCGTACAGGATTCCCTGCATTAACCAAGGTTAAGAATGCGCTGTCGGATATTCCGCGCAGGGTGTTGTATCCTCAGTCGGAAATGACTTCAAACCCGCAGCCGCAGCAAAACGCTAAGCTTACCGACAGGGTTTGGTGGGATGCGCAATAGGCGTTATTTAGCAGACGCATTGCCGGTAAGTAGCATTATAGGTTAAAATACGGTTAGTGTCTGCTAAATTGTTAAATAAACATATTTAATACTATTTTTAGTTTTGTGAAAAATAATATACAATGATAACTTTTGATTGGAAAGGCGTACTCCCTGCAGTAACTACTAAATTTACAGATAATGACGAACTTGATTTTGAAGCTTTTGATATAAACCTGAATGCCCAGCTTGAGGCCGGTGTTGACGGATTTATATTAGGCGGCTCATTAGGCGAAGCAAGCGTTTTAAGCGATGATGAAAAATTCGCGCTGCTTACCCATACTGTTGAGTTTGTAAAAGGAAAAGTACCTGTTGTACTGAACATTGCCGAGCAAACCACTAAAGCGGCTGTTGCTTATGCTCAGAAAGCATTTGATAAAGGCGCCGATGGTTTGATGCTGTTGCCACCTATGCGTTATAACAGCGAAGCCCGTGAAACCGTTGCTTACCTAACAACTATTGCAAAAAGTACCGAACTGCCGATCATGATCTACAATAACCCTGTTGA
Organism: Mucilaginibacter sp. NFR10; assembly: GCF_900100445.1. NCBI lineage: Bacteria > Pseudomonadati > Bacteroidota > Sphingobacteriia > Sphingobacteriales > Sphingobacteriaceae > Mucilaginibacter > Mucilaginibacter sp. NFR10. Next base: position 37,309 of record NZ_FMTV01000005.1, read on the forward strand.
TTATAAGATTGAGGTTACTTTAGATATGTTTGAACAACTTGCTGCTTATGATAATATCCAGGCGGTAAAAGAATCAACCCGCGATGTATCAAACGTTACCCGTATGATCAACCGTTTTGGTGAAAGGTTCAAGATCTTTACCGGTGTTGATCCGCTGGCTATGGAAAGCCTTGTGATGGGTGCAGATGGCTGGGTTGCCGGTTTGGTTGATGCCTTCCCTAAAGAAACCGTGGCTATTTACCGTTTGGTTAAAGCAAAACGTTACGACGAGGCTTTGGCTATTTACCGTTGGTTTTTGCCGGTACTTGAGCTGGATATCCACCCTAAGCTGGTACAATATATTAAACTGGCCGAGGTTGCAACCGGTATAGGTACCGAAAATGTACGTGCGCCACGTTTGCCGTTAATTGGTGCTGAGCGCGAAAAAGTTCAGAAAATTATTAATGATGCACTTGCTGCAAGGCCCGAATTGCCTGTTGGAAGCTGGGGTAAATTGACTGAAGTAGCGTTATAATAACATATGTCAAGTAAAACTTTCTTTTGTGTTGACGCCCATACTTGCGGCAACCCGGTAAGGCTGGTTGCAGGCGGTGGCCCTGCGCTTAAAGGCGATAACATGAGCCAGAAACGTCAGCACTTTTTAAAAGAGTATGATTGGATCAGGACCGGCCTGATGTTTGAACCACGCGGTCATGATATGATGTCGGGCAGTATCCTGTATCCGCCTCACGATCCGGAAAATGACGTTGCTGTTTTGTTTATCGAAACAAGCGGTTGTTTACCGATGTGCGGTCACGGAACTATCGGTACTATCACGATAGCCATTGAAGAAGGGTTGATTCAGCCAAAAACTCCGGGTATTGTGCGGATGGAAGCACCTGCTGGTCTTGTGCTCATTGAGTACAAGCAGGAGGGCAAAAAGGTAACCTCGGTAAAGTTAAGGAATGTTGCAGCCTACTTGGCTGCAACTGATTTAGAGGTTGAATGTCCTGACTTAGGTACACTTACTATCGACGTTTCGTATGGTGGTAACTATTACGCCATTGTTGATCCTCAGCCTAACTTTAAAGGTATCGAGCATTATACAGCAGGTCAGCTGATTGCCTGGAGCCAGGTGTTGCGCAAACGTATTAACGAAAAATACCAGTTTGTACATCCGCAGGATCTTACTATCAATACCTGTACGCACATCCTTTGGGCAGGGGCCACCTTATCGGCAGATGCAACTGCACGTAACGCGGTATTTTATGGAGATAAAGCTATCGACAGGTCGCCTTGCGGAACTGGCACATCAGCGCGTATGGCGCAGTGGTTTGCCAAAGGTAAGTTGAAAGTGGGTGAGTCTTTTGTTCACGAAAGTATCATCGGCAGTAAATTTACAGGCAGGGTTGAGGATGTGGTTAAGATCAATGATATCGACGCCATTATTCCAAGCGTTGAGGGTTGGGCTAAAGTTTACGGTTACAACACCATCAAGATAGACGATGATGATCCATATGCTCACGGTTTCCAGGTAATTTGAAGTAGTAAATAAAAGGTTCATGTTCCCTCAGGGGCTCTCGTAGAGGGCCCTGAGGTTTCCGCATTCTAAATATCTAATAAATGCTCGGAACGGCGAATCTGAATGGCGTATGCATCAGGGTCCTCTGCGAGAGACCCTGATGGGACGTTTAAAAAAGAATTATTAACAAGCTTTCGGCTTTCCGCCCTAAGCTTTCAGCTTAAAATAAAAATGGCAAAAGTGCTGATAATAGGAGGTGGGATAGTAGGGCTTAGTTCGGCTTATTATTTACAAAAAGCCGGGCATGAGGTTACTATGCTGGATAAAGGCGATATGACCGATAGCTGCTCATATGGCAATGCGGGCATGATAGTGCCAAGCCATTTTATCCCGCTGGCAACGCCGGGGATGGTTTCGCAGGGCATTAAGTGGATGTTTAACAGCAAAAGTCCGTTCTACGTAAAGCCATCTTTAAACCCTGAACTGATATCATGGGGATTAAAATTTTTAAAGAAAGCGAATGCCGCGCACGTTGAAAAATCGGCTGTTCCTTTAACGGAGCTTTCCCTGCTCAGTAAAAAGCTTTATGAAGATCTGAGCAAAGAGCCAGGCTTTGATTTTGACCTGGTTGAAAAAGGTATCCTGATGTTTTACAAAACCGAAAAGGCAGGCGAAGAAGAGGCGCACATGGCCGAAAAAGGCAGGGAATTAGGTTTGGATATGGCGGTGCTTAGTGTTGATGATTGTAAAAGGCTACAGCCAAAGCTTGAGCTTGACGTGTTGGGCGCGGTACATTACCGTTGCGATGCACACCTTTCGCCAAATAAGCTGATGGCCGCATTGATCAGGTACCTGAAAGCTGCCGGTGTAAAATTGCTTACCAATAAAGAGGTTACAAAAATTGAAACTAAAGGCGGTAAAGTGAGCAGGGTATTGGCAGGCCATGAAGAGTTTACTGCTGATGAATACATTATTGCTGGTGGTTCATGGTCGCCGGCTATTGGCAGATTGTTAGGTTTAAAAATCTTGCTGATGCCGGGTAAAGGATATTCATTCAATGTAAAAGATGATAGCGACACCATGCACATCCCTGCATTGCTGGCCGAAGCAAGGGTTGCCATTACGCCAATGAATGGTGGTTTACGCTATGGTGGTACTATGGAGCTTGACAAGATCAACGATCGTATCAACATGAACCGTGTAAAAGGTATTGTAGAATCCGTGCCAAAATACTTCCCGGGTTTAAAACCTGCTGTTCCTGAACAAAAGGATATCTGGTTCGGCTTCCGGCCTTCATCTGCAGACGGATTGCCATACATCGGCAGGAGCAAACAATATAGCAACCTTACCGTGGCTACCGGTCATGGTATGATGGGGCTTAGTCTGGGCGCAGCAACCGGTTTGTTGGCAAGTGAAATTATATCGGGCAAACCAACCTCTATTGATATTAAAGAATTTGCTCCTGAAAGATCTTAATTTAAACAATTGATTACCCTTCCGGCATGCCGGAAAACGGAACCGCTCATTCACCCCTGATGAACGGTTTTTTTGCGTTAACAGGAGCTTGTTTTATTACCTGCATCATAAAAAACAGGTTGAAAATGGGTTTTCTGCGTAAAATGCATGGTAAGTGTAAAATATACAATAGTTGTATTCTGTACAATTAAAAATATTTTATTCGGCCAAATAGTGGCTGTGGTGCCTATAATTTTGATTTTAATTGTTTATATAACATTTAATTTACTTCATGTTTGTTGGATAAAAAAGGGTTTTTCGGTCAATTTTGGCACCTGTATCAACTATAAATTATCAAATATTGCCCGTATTTTATCCTTTTAGCTTCATTTATTAGCAAATTAAGTTAAGTAATTGTAAATTCAACAAGTGATAATCAAGTAGCAGATGAAAGTTTTACAATTTACTATCCCGGTTCCGCACGATAAAAGTGTGATAGCAGAAAAGGTTAGCTTGCCTTACCATTACCCCTACCTGCACCGTCATAAAGAAATTCAGCTCACGTGGATCCAGCAGGGTGAGGGGACTTTGATTGCAGGAAATAATATGCATGATTACTCTGCAGGCGATTTGTTTTTAATAGGCGCCAACCTGCCGCATGTGTTTAAAAGTAACCCCGAATATTTTGCGCCCAATGCCAACAAGCAGATAGAGGCGCTTACAATATTTTTTAACCCGGAAGGGGCTTTGGCACCGCTGTTTAATTTACCTGAGCTTAAACCGAGCCTCATATTTATGCAGCAGCATCAACAGGGTTTTAAATTACCGCATTCTGTTGTTGACAAAATATCGCAGATCATGATCGCATTGCAAAAAGCTTCCGGCCCTGACCAGTTGATCCAGTTTTTTCATCTGCTTAAAGGGCTTACCAATATCAAAAGCAAATTGGATCCTTTATCAACCTATGGCAACCTGCCGGGGATAACCGAAAATGAAGGGATCAGGATTGGTAATATCTATAATTACATTATGCAGCACTACAGTGAGCCTATTACGCTTGAGGACGTTGCTAAGGTGGCCTATATGACGCCGGAGTCGTTTTGCAGATATTTCAAAAAGCATACTGGTCATACTTTTATTTCGTTCCTGAACGAGATCAGGATCAACGAGGCCTGCAAAAAATTGATTGCCCATAAATTTGAAAGTATTAACACCGTAGCTTACAAGTGCGGTTTCAAGAGTATTACTAACTTTAACCGGGTATTCAAATGCGTAATAGGTAATTCGCCACGTGGCTATCTCGACTCATACAACAACAATCTGATAAGCCTGAACAGGGCTGCAAGCTAATAGCTACTTTAATTTTCTTACCTCAAACCAAAATATATCGTGCTAATTAATACTAAAACAACCATAAAAGGTTTGGCTCTTTACGCCCTTACTATTGGTACCCTAACCGTTAAAGCGCAGACCGCTCCTGCCGGCAATTTGTATGAGCAAAGCAGCGAAGTAGCGGGTACCATTATCAGATACGGGCAGGATATGAACGCTATTCATGACTTTTATTCGCCGTATAACGTTAATGATCGTGCCGAAGAACAATACAAACAGGATGTCATTAACTCGCCAGAACAACGTAAAAGATTAATTGAGGTTGACAATGATTATCTGAAACAGCTGGAGCAAACCGACTTTAATGCCCTGAGTATTTACGGCAAGGTTGATTATATCCTGTTGAAGAAACGCATCAACTTTGATCTGAAAGATCTGAAGAAAGAAGAAGGCCTGTATAGTCAGGCTGCTAAATACATTTCATTTGCCGATGAGATTTACGCGCTTGAACAAAAGCGCCGCCGCGGAACGTTTGTTGATGGCGAAAAAGTTGCTGGCGACCTGAACAAGATCCTGAAAGAACTTAAAGCAGATACGACGGCATATCGTAAGCTTCCGTCGGTAGATATGCCTATAGCAAAAGTTACCAAAGCTGCATTAGTTGGTTTAAAAGGTCGTTTAAAGGACTTTTTTGGGTTCTATAATAAATACGACCCTTCATTTACCTGGTGGGTACCTGAACCTTATAAAGCCCTTGATAATGCGCTGAACAGGTACAGTGAGCTGGCTATAAGCAAAGGAAAGTTGAACACCAGCCAGAAAAGCGATAGCAGCGGTATAAAAGGTGTGCCCATCGGCAGGGAAGAGTTGATCAATCAGCTGCAAGCCGAAATGATCCCTTACACGCCCGAAGAGCTTATCAAGCTTGCCAACAAAGAGTTTGCCTGGTGCGATAAGGAAATGCTGAAGGCATCGCAGGAAATGGGTTTTGGCAGCGACTGGAAAAAAGCGTTGGAGAAAGTAAAAAACAGCTACGTGCCGGTAGGTCATCAGCCCGAACTGATTGTTAAATTATATAACGATGCGCTAAGCTTTATCAAAGAGCGCGACCTGATCACAATACCGCCACTGGCCGAGGAAACCTGGGGCATGGTAATGATGTCGCCGCAAAGGCAATTGGTTAACCCATTTTTTACCGGTGGCAAGGAAATCAGCATCTCGTACCCAACCAATACCATGCAGTATGAAGACCGACTGATGAGCATGCGCGGCAACAACCCTTACTTTTCAAAGGGGACGGTGCAGCACGAATTGATTCCCGGTCATAACCTGCAATATTTTATGAACAGCCGTTACAAAGCTTATCGTCAGGATTTCGGTACCCCATTCGCGGTTGAAGGCTGGGCTTTGTACTGGGAACTTTTACTCTACGATAAAGGGTTTGCCAAAACACCTGAAGAACGTGTAGGTATGCTGTTCTGGCGTATGCACCGTTGCGCCCGCATCATATTTTCACTTAACTATCATTTAGGTAACTGGACTCCACAGCAATGTATCGACTTTTTGGTTGACCGTGTAGGTCATGAAAAAGCCAACGCCGAGGGTGAAGTTAGACGCTCATTTGAGGGAGGCTATAGTCCGCTTTACCAGGTGGCATACCTGTTAGGTGGTTTGCAGTTGACAGAATTGAGGAAAGAACTGGTTGACAGCGGTAAAATGACCTACAAGCAATTCCACGATGCCGCCATTAAAGAAAACCTGATCCCGGTTGAAATGTTGCGCGCCACGTTAACCAACCAGGCATTAACTAAAGACTTTACAACAAGCTGGAAGTTTTACGACTTTGGGACTAAATAATTAAACAGCATCGAAAGCTATCAGCTTTAAGCTTTCAAAAAAACTTTTTTATGGAGAACAGCACTTCTTTTAAGCCTTCGTTGCGGTTGATGGATGCCACCATGCTGGTGGCGGGCAGTATGATTGGCTCCGGTATTTTTATTGTGAGCGCGGATATTACCCGCAATGTGGGCAGCGCAGGCTGGCTGCTATTTGTGTGGCTCATCACCGGTTTTATGACCCTAACTGCGGCCTTAAGTTACGGTGAACTGAGCGCCATGTTCCCAAGAGCAGGGGGGCAGTATGTTTATCTGAAGGAAGCTTACAGTCCTTTGGTGGGCTTTTTATACGGATGGAGTTTTTTCACGGTAATCCAGACGGCTACTATTGCGGCCGTGGGCGTGGCCTTTGCCAAATTTACAGCTTACCTCATCCCCCAATTGAGTGAAAGTCTTGTTGCTATTGATCTGGGCTTCGTTACCATATCACCGGCGCAACTGCTTTCAATCCTGGTGATCGTATTTTTAACCTATATCAATACCCGCGGCGTTAACAGCGGAAAAATTGTGCAAACTATTTTCACCATGGCTAAGCTGCTGAGCTTGCTGGGTTTAATTGTGTTTGGCTTATTTGCTTTAAAAGCTTCGGTATGGAATGAGAACTGGAAAAATGCCTGGAGCATGCATAGCCTCAGCGCTAATGGTTCCATTGCTTCTTATACTACCATTGCAGCCCTGGGCGCAATAGCCTCGGCCATGGTTGGCTCCATATTCAGCAGCGACTCATGGAATAACGTAACTTTTATTGCCGGCGAGATCAAAAATCCGAAAAGGAATATCGGTTTAAGCCTGGCGCTGGGTACACTGATCGTGACGGTGATTTACATTTTAACCAATGTAATGTATACTGGTGTGCTTTCCCTGCATGATATTGCCAGCGCCGATAAAGATAGGGTAGGCGTGGTTGCTTCGCAGCATATTTTTGGCAGCTCGGGTACGGTGATCATTGCGCTGCTTATCATGGTATCAACCTTTGGCTGTAATAACGGACTCATCATGTCGGGAGCGAGGGTTTATTATTCGATGGCTAAAGACAGGCTCTTCTTTAAAAAAGTAGGAACGCTGAATAAAAACTCGGTACCGGGTTTTGGTTTGTGGTTGCAATGTGTGTTTGCCTGTTTGTGGAGCCTGAGCGGTAAATACGGCGATCTGCTGGATATGATCTCCTTTGTGGTGGTGGTTTTTTATGTGCTTACTATCATCGGGATTTTTATACTCCGCAAAAAAATGCCCAATGCGGAGCGGCCTTACAAAGCTTTCGGCTACCCGGTATTGCCTGTTATTTATATTATCATGGGGATCGCTTTTTGCCTGTTATTGATCAAATATAAACCGGCCTATACCTACCCTGGCTTGATCATCACTTTAACAGGCATCCCGGTCTATTACCTGATAGGCGGCAGCAAGCAACGCAAGACTGCCGAACTCCCGGTTGAAAATTTGTAGGCCCCGGGGACATTCACTAAATCAATTCATGAAAAAGATCTTATCGCTGCTATGGCTTATGACTATCGCCATAGCAGCTTTCGCTCAAAACGGAAATTTTATTAAGCTGGGCATTGCAAAGTTCTCTACCGGCAATGATGCCGCCTGGAAAGAAGCTGCCTTCAACGATACCCAATGGAAAAACATCAAAGTTGGTGACGTTTGGCAGGAGCAGGGCTATCCCGATTACCACGGCTTTGCTTGGTACCGGATTCATGTGGTAATTCCATCATCGTTGAAAAAGCAGGCGGTGTGGGCCGATAGTTTGCGGGTATTCCTCGCCCATGTTAATGACGTTGACGAAACGTATTTTAACGGCAAACTGATTGGTAAAACGGGAGCGTTTCCTGAAGATAAAGGCGGTTACATAAGCAAATGGCCTGCCGTGCGTAATTACTGTATTGCGGCAAATGATCCGGCTATTAAATGGGACGGAGAAAATATCATCGCCATTAAAGTGTATGACGGCGGCGGCTCGGGCGGTATTTTTATGGGAAGCCCTTATATTGATATGCTGGAGAAATTTGACGGCATTGTCTTTACTCAAACCGACATTAGCTTTTTACCCAATGCACAATCTGTTAGGAAATTAACTGTAGGTAATAGCTTTAGAACCAGTATCACAGGCAAGTTTCATTATAGGATCATTGACGAGGTAACCGAAAATACAATCGCCGAAAAAACTGTAAACGCAAATCTGCCACCGTTGGGTAAGGAAACCTATACGCTTACCTTCCCGCATCGTGAGGGGATCAAGCTGTTTTATGAATTTACTGAAAGCGCGTCCGGCAAGACTAAAGCTTTTGCTGAGATTGCCCCGTATCTGCTTACCCCCAAAGTATCCCTTAAACCGATGATCAATGGCGCGGAAGTTTTAGGCGTACATCCCGGCTCACCGGTACTTTATAAGATTGCGGCAAGCGGGCAAAAGCCTTTAAGGTTTACAGTTAAAAATCTGCCTCAAGGTTTAAGCTTTAATCCTAAAACAGGCATCATAACCGGTGTTGCACCCAAGGCCGGCGACTACCGGGTATCTGTTTCTGTAAGCAATACTTTAGGGAAAGATGGAAAAATATTAACCGTTAAATCGGGCAAACTGTTGGCACTTACCCCGCCCATGGGCTGGAACAGCTGGAACTGCTGGGGATTAAACGTAAGCGACGAAAAAGTAAGGCTTTCGGCCAAAGCCATGGTTGATAAAGGGCTCACAGAATACGGCTGGAATTACATCAACGTTGATGATGGCTGGCAGGCTCCCGCAAGGCAACAGGATGGAGAAATAGCAGCGAACGAAAAGTTTCCCGACATGAAAACACTTGGCGCGCACCTGCATCAACAGGGATTGAAATTTGGTATTTATTCATCGCCTGGCGCTAAAACCTGTGGCGGATACCTGGGCTCGTTAGGGCATGAAGGGCAGGATGCTGCCACCTATTTTAATTGGGGCGTAGATTATTTAAAATACGATCTATGCAGCTACTCCGATCAAACTGCGGGTGATACAACGCTTTTCGCACAGCAAATGCCATACATGGTCATGCGCGATGAATTGGCAAAGCAACCACGGGATATTATTTACAGCATTTGCCAGTACGGTATCAAAGATGTTTGGAAATGGGGCGCAAAAATGAATGGCAACCTGTGGCGTACCACGGAGGATATCACCGATACCTGGGAAAGTTTGTATGGCATTGGCTTCAGTCAAACCAATAATGCAGCCTATGCCGGACCGGGAGGATGGAACGACCCGGATATGCTTATTTTAGGCAGGGTAGGCTGGGGCGAAAACCTGCACCAAACCAACTTAACGCCTTATGAGCAATATACCCACATGAGCTTATGGAGCCTTTTATCGGCACCCCTGCTTATTGGCTGTGATATGGATAAGCTTGATGAGTTTACCCTCAACCTGTTAAAAAATCGGGAGGTAATTGCCATTGATCAGGATGTGGCAGGCAAGCAGGCCGAGAGGATGATCAATGATAAGCAAATCCAGGTTTGGGTTAAACAGCTGGCAGATGGCAGCAAAGCCATAGGCATCTTTAATCTTGGTGAAAAATACGCAAAGTATGATCTGCAGTTTAAAAGTATAAAACAGGGTAAGGCCAAAACAGTGCGGGATCTCTGGCAGCAAAAAGATCTCGCTAAAAATGTTGTCGCTGTTTCCTGCAACATTCCGCCGCATGGGGTAAGGTTTTATAAATTGATGTAAACAAGACCGTTGCCCACGCGTTGAGTACTGTATCGCTTGACCGTTTTTTAATCTGTTTTGAGATTGTGTTGTATAAATAAGATAAAATCCTGCTATAACTGGTTAGGAATCTTCAGTACATATCATAAAAGGTTAAATATATTTGCTTGCGCAAAATAATGGCGTAGGCCCTCGTTTTTTACTAAAATATCTGCCATGGCTAACAACTTTAAAGAAGAAAGCACCGAAGAAATAAATATCATTATGCAGCAATCGCAAAGCGCGTTTGAGGCTTACCAAAAAACAAGCGCCGAACAAAAGGCCCTGTTTTTAGAAGCTATTGCTGATGAAATAGAAGCAGTAGGCGATGCCCTGTTGCATAAAGCAGCTGAAGAAACTAACCTTCCTTTACCCCGTTTAACCGGCGAGCGTGCCCGTACCACCGGTCAGCTGCGTATGTTTGCAGGGATGCTGCGCGAAGGCAGCTGGGTTGAGGCCAGTATCGATACCGCTTTGCCCGACAGGAAACCGTTACCTCGCCCGGATCTCCGCAAAATGCTTGTCCCACTGGGACCGGTTGTTGTTTTTGGCGCAAGCAATTTCCCATTTGCGTATTCAACCGCAGGTGGCGATACTGCAAGTGCTTTGGGTGCAGGCTGTTCGGTAGTAGTAAAAGCACACCCTGCCCATGCCGAAACTTCTGAAATGGTTTATCAGGCTATCAAAAAAGCTATTGTAAGCAGCAATATGCCTGAGCATGTTTTTCAACATGTACATGGTACATCCTTTGAAAGCGGTAAAGCATTGGTTCAGGCAGATGATACCGCTGCAGTTGGCTTCACCGGTTCAACTGTTGGCGGTTTAGCCCTGCTGCAATATTCGTCTGAGCGTAAAAAGCCTATCCCTGTATTTTCAGAAATGGGCAGTATCAACCCGGTTATATTTTTACCGGATACTTTAAACAAAAACGCAGCCGATCTCGCTGCGCAATATGCAGGTTCCATTACTTTGGGTGTTGGCCAGTTTTGTACCAATCCGGGCTTAATGCTGGCTATTGAAGGTGAAGGACTTGATAATTTTTATAAGCTGTTAGGTAACGGTATTGAAGATATCAAACCGGCCAAAATGCTGCACGCCGGCATTCATTCGGCTTACGAGAAAAAGAGCCACGCTGCCCTGGAACAGATTGGTGTTACCAGTGTTGTAAAATCCACTACTGAAGCCGTCGACATCGAAGCGCAGCCAACTATCGCCCTGGTAAGCGCCGAAACTTTCCTTGAAAATCACCTGTTGCATGAAGAGGTATTTGGCCCGTACTCATTAATGGTAAGCTGTAAAGACGAGCAGGAACTGATCAAAGTATTGAAATCAGTATCCGGACAGTTAACCACCACTGTAATGGGTACCGACGAAGATTTTGCAGGCCATTCAAGCCTGTTACAATTATTGCCGACCATAGCAGGCAGAGTATTGTTCAACGGTGTACCAACAGGTGTTGAGGTTTGCGCCAGTATGGTGCACGGTGGTCCGTTCCCGGCCACTACCGATAGCCGTTTTACCGCGGTAGGTATCAATGCTGCTAAACGTTGGGTGCGCCCGGTTTGCTATCAAAACTGCCCGGATGCTTTGTTGCCTTTAGCTTTACAACAGGCCAACCCAACTAACATCTGGCGTTTATTTGATGGCGAGTGGAAGAAATAGTGGGCCGTTAAACATCATCAGATAATCAAATTTAAATTATACTTGCACATGCCGGTTCCTCAACAGAGCCGGCATGTTTAATTTTGCATTATGAAACTTCAACTTTTTGATCAGCAGGTTTACGTACAGCGCCGTAATGTTTTAAAACAAAGCATAGGTGCCAATGGCATCATCGTTTTGTTAGGAAACGAGGACAGCAGCATGAACTATAAAGACAACACCTACCTGTTTAGGCAGGATAGCAGCTTTTTATATTATTTCGGACTTGATGTAGCTGGTTTGGCTGCCATCATTGATACGGATACGGGCGAGGAAGTAATATTCGGCAATGATCTCACTATTGATGATATTATCTGGACGGGCACTTTGCCATCTGTTAGTGAAATGGCCGCGCTGGTTGGCGTTTCGCAAACAAGGCCTTATGCTGAGGTAAAGCACTATATCCACAAGGCGGTTACCGGCAGTCGCCCGGTTCATATTTTGCCACCATATCGCCCGGAAAATAAAATCAAGCTGGCCGATTGGCTAAACACGAGTCTGGAAGATGTAGCCGGTCGTGTTTCACTGCAACTGGTAAAAGCGGTAATAGCCCAAAGGGTGATCAAAACCCCGTTGGAGGTTGCTGAAATCGAAAAGGCGGTATCTATCAGTGTTGATATGGAACTGGCAGTAATGAAATATGCCCGCCCAGGTATCAGGGAGTATGAACTGGTTGCCAGGGCGCATGAAGTGGCCATTGCCAATGATTCACGCTTAGGTTATCCGGCAATCATCACCAAACATGGCCAAACGCTGCACACGCACTATTACGGTAATATCCTGGAAGAGGGTGATATGGTACTAAGTGATATCGGCGCCGAAAACGCCATGCACTACGGCGGTGATTTGACCCGTACCTTCCCGGTAGGCAAGCAGTTCAGCACCCGCCAGAGAGAGCTGTATGATGTGGTTTTGAATTCGATGGATCATGCCATCAGTATGCTGAAACCGGGCGTACGCTACAAAGATGTACACCTGCAAGCCTGCCAAAAACTGGCCGAAGGCCTTAAAGCAGTGAACCTCATGAAAGGCGACCCGGCCGAGGCTGTTGCAGCCGGGGCACATGCTATGTTTTTCCAATGCGGCTTAGGCCACATGCTGGGTATGGATACCCATGATATGGAAGATCTGGGCGAGCAATATGTGGGCTATACCGAAACTTTGAAAAAGGAAACTGCTGTTTTCGGCCTAAAATCATTAAGGCTGGGCCGTGAGTTGGAAGCGGGTTATGTGCTTACCGTTGAGCCGGGTATCTACATCATTCCCGAACTGATTGACCGCTGGCAAGCCGAAAAGAAATTCGCTGAGTTTATTAACTACGATGTGCTGAATACTTATCGTGATTTCGGCGGTATCCGCATTGAAGACAACTTTTTAATAACAGACACCGGTAGCCAGTTATTGGGTAAATATTTGCCTAAAACACGGGAAGAAATTGAGGCGTTGAGGGGATAAAACAAGTTAAAAGTACGGGATTGTGCGATTCCCCTCTTGAGAGGGGCGGAGGGGTGTGTTTCTGCTGTGATAAGCCAATCGCATAAACACACCCCTGCTAACGCTCTTTCCGCCGCGCCCCCTCTCAAGAGGGGATTTGAAAAACGTTCGCACGGTCAAGCGTCCACGCTTGATCGTTTGCTTTTATTGGGCGTCCACGCTCGCATAAACGTTAAAATAAGTAAACGTGGACGCTTGCTTTAAATTTAATTCAAGCGAAGGACGCTTGAACTTGCATAAGATTTTTTTAAATCCTTTGTTTGTTTAATTTCTAAAGCTGTCGGCCCACCCAACTTCAACTGAGCGGTGGATTTAGAGGTAACCCTGTCTGTTGATTAATAAATTGATTTTCAGTTGTTTGTAATATAAAAATCGAATTTCTGTTAACCCTGTTAACCCCCTCGACTACCTTAAGTTGCCGGCTTTGCCGTGGGCACTTAGTTATTTTATAATTCAAGCGAAGGGCGCTTGAACTTGCAAAAGGGATTAACCAAACAAATCGGTCCGCATCCAAAAGCCGCGGGCTGATTTGTTAAATGCCTGCTATGATGTGTTAATTTATGTAAATATAAACTGGTGGTGTTAGGTAACTTTACGCAACACTATAACTTATGACAAGATACCACCAATATTTACTGTTAACAGTTTTTTTAGCAGCTGCAGGTCAATCAGCCAAGGCCCAGCAAAAAGCTACTCCGTATTACCCCACTCACGCAGAAGTGCTGCAAAATTATAAAACAGCCGATGCCCTTGATTCAGCCTTAAAGAAGATTCCGATTATCACCGGCGTCAGGCCCAACTGGCAGGCTGGGGGGAATGAATTCTGGTACGGTAAAAAAACTGCTAACAACCAAACAGCTTATATTTTGGTTGATCCTGAAAAGGGAACAAAGAAAACCATTTTTGAAAGCAGTCAGTTAAGTAATGAGGTAAGCAAAGCAACAGGCAAACCTGTGAAAGATGGCGGCTTCCGTATTGAAGATATGTTTTTTAGTGCCGATAAAAAGCAGGCAACATTTAAAACAGGCGGTACCTGGCTCAAGTGTGATTTGGGCACATTGCAATGCATTAAAACTATCGATACGGTACATCAAAGTTATGATAACGAGAAACCACTACAGGAACGCCATTACCGTTGGGAAGGTGTTAGCGCCGATTCTGTATCGCCCGACAAACAATGGGTTGCTTTTGTAAAAGGCGGAAACATCATCGTTAAATCGTTAAAAAACTCAACGGAGATCAAGTTAACTACCGATGGTAATTTAGATAAACCTTATGGCGAACTGAGCTGGTCGCCGGATAGTAAGCACATTGTCGGTTATCGTATCGACCCTAAAAAAATTAAAGAGGTTTATTACCTGCTGAGTTCGGTACCGGGCACCACGCGGGCGGTGTTGAAATCACATGAGTATGATCAGCCGGGCGATGAATTTACCTCGTATCAGCAATATATATTTAACATCGCTGATAAAAGCGCGATAAAAACCGATGCCGAAAAGATAGATTTTTTTGGTGCGCCGCGATTGCATTGGCGCGATGGCGACAGCCGCTATTTTATCTATGAAAAAGCAGATCGTGGTCACCAGCGTTTCAGGGTTATTGAGGTAGATGTTACTACCGGTAAAACGCGCAACATCATTGATGAAAAAACAAATACTTTTATTTATGAGCAAAGGATCTACACTTATTACGCCTCAAAAACGCATGAGATAGTGTGGATCACCGAGAAGGACGGATGGCGTCATATTTACCTGGTTGATGAATTGAGCGGCAAAGAAAAGCTGGTAACCAAAGGCGATTGGGTAGTACGTGATATTGACAGCGTTGACGTTAAGAAAAGGCAGATCTGGTTTAAGGGAAGCGGTAAAAATGCAGGTGAAGACCCTTATTTCATGCACTATTACCGCATTGGTTTTGATGGTAAAAACCTTGTTGACCTAACGCCCGAAAAAGGCAACCATAGCCTAAGCTTTTCGCCCGATAGAAAATATTACATCGATACGTATTCGGAAGTTAATATAGCTCCCCGCATTGTAATAAAAAACACAGCCGACCTGAAAACGGTTATGGAGCTTGAACATGCCGATTTGACCGGTCTTTTGGCCACAGGTGTTAAACTTCCTGAAGTGTTTGTCGCCAAAGCAAGGGATGGCAAAACCGATATCTGGGGTGTGGTTTATCGCCCGGCCAATATGGATCTCAATAAAAGCTACCCGGTAATTGAAAACATTTATGCAGGTCCGCAGGATTCCTTTGTACCTAAAAGCTTTTCGGTTGTTAACGAAATGCAAAGTATAGCCCAACTGGGTTTTATTGTAGTACAGATGGATGGTATGGGCACAGCCAACCGTTCCAAAGCGTTCCACGATGTATGCTGGCGCAATCTTGCTGATGCCGGTTTTGCTGATCGTATTTTATGGATGCAGGCGCTCGCTGGCAAGTATCCACAGGTTGATATCAGCAGGATAGGTGTTTACGGAACATCGGCAGGCGGGCAAAATTCGGCAGGCGCATTGCTGTTCCATTCTGAATTTTATAAAGCTGCGGTATCTGCCTGTGGCTGTCATGATAACCGCATTGATAAACAATGGTGGAATGAGCAATGGATGGGCTACCCGGTTGGCCCGCATTACGAGCAGCAATCAAACATTACCAACGCCGGTAAATTGCAGGGCGATTTGATGCTGATAGTAGGTGAGGCCGATAACAATGTTCCGCCTGAATCAACTTTCCGTTTTGCGGATGCGCTGATCAAAAACAATAAAATGTTCGACCTGCTGGTGGTGCCGGGTATGGGCCATAGCGATGGTGGCCCTTATGGTCGTAAAAAGAAACGCGACTTTTTTGTAAAGCACCTGCTTAACGCAGAGCCGCCTGCAAGAAACACGGATGAGTTAGCACATAATTAAATAAAATCCTCTACATGTATTTTAATATTTGATAAAGGGTAGTTAGCTTTTGGCGTTGTGCCTTCAGCTTTTAGCTTTACCGATGTAACAAGGTACAATGCATAAATTTCAATTAACGGTTTTTCTTTTCTGGTATATGTGTTTGGCTGTATTAAACAGTTCTGCACAGCAACAATCAGCAACAGGACCGGGTAATGGCAACCCCATTATTCCCGGCTACTTTGCCGACCCAACTGTACGCAAGTTTGGCGATACCTACTACATTTATGCTACCACCGATGGCAATGGCGGCGGGCACGGGCCATCACAGGTTTGGACATCCAAAGATTTTGTGAACTGGACCATGCATGATATGAACTGGCCAACCTCCAATTACTATTGGGCTCCCGATGTAATTAATGGAAACGACGGCAAGTATTATATGTACTACTGCCAGCCTGTTGATATCTATGGCGCATCGTCAACAAGCCCCACCGGACCCTGGACTCCCTTACTGCCCGACGGCAAATCGATGATCCCCAATTATTTTATCCCAGGGGTGATTACGCTGGATGGACAAACCTTTAAAGATGATGACGGCAAGATCTATATGTTTTGGGGTACCTGGGGCATCTATCCTGATCATGGCTGCGGTGTAGGCTTGTTAAACGCAGATATGCACACCTTTGCCAAAACAGCAAAGATCCCCAATACTATTGCCAAAGATTTTTTTGAAGCGCCTTTTATGTTTAAACGCAAGGGCATCTACTACTTTACCTATTCATCCGGTCTTTGTGAGGATTCTACTTATCAGGTACAATACGCCATTAGCAAAACCGGGCCGATGGGGCCATTTGAGTTCGGCAAAAATAGCCCAGTGCTGAGTACCAATGCTGATGGAACTATTCACGGACCGGGCCATGAGTCGGTAGTGCAGGTTGGGGATGATTTTTATATGGTGTATCATCGCCATAATAACCCGCACTCCAACGGGGGCTATCACCGGCAGGTTTGCGCGGATAAGATCGTGTTTGATGCCGAAGGCAATATTGAAAAGATTGTTCCTACCCATCTTGGAGTTGGGCTATTAGGAAAAAGTACTATTAATGCTCCCGACGAAGCTTATCAAAAAAAGGTGACAGCCTCATCTTTTTACAACGAAAATTATAAGCCATCATTTGCACTTGATAACAATAACGGCACCTTATGGAAACCTGCCGATAACAGTCGCAAGACGGCTTGGATCACCATCGATTTAGGTGCGATAAAGACCGTGCAGCAGGTATTAACGCAATTTGAATATGCAACGTGGTACTACCAATACCTTGTAGAATCATCGGTAGATGGCAAAAACTGGAAGCCTTTTGCTGATAGAACAGAGAATAAGCAACATGGCTCGCCGATGGTAGATTCAGGAAATGCGCAGGCCCGGTTTATACGCTTAACAATTACCGGCACAGAATATCCGGGTTTATACAAAGCGATTTGGAACGTAAAAGTTTACGGCGAGAGGGTAGTAACTGGCAACGTTGATCCTGTTAATAAAAAAGAAATATCAACGGCTGTAGTTTCAAACGAGAAAGAAGGTTTATTGGTAAACCTAAACGCCGATAATTTTCAGGCCGGCGAAGCGGTAACCCAATGGGTTAACAAAGGTGCCTTGAGCGGTAGTTTTACTGCGAATGGTAAACCTCCTGTTATTGATATCATCGCTGGTAAAAAGGCATTGTTGTTTAACGGTACGCAATCGCTTGAATCAACTGTAGCCGTACCCCGGTCGCTTGCCGGCAACAACAGTTATACTGTATCGTATGAGGTTTACGCCGATCTGATCAAAGATGAAAACCCGGTATTAAGCTGGACAAACGGCGAATCAGATCATCGCAGCGCTACTTTCGGCTATGGAAGCAACCGAACTGCCGGCGCTGTTCAGCATTTTGGTGTTTCCGACTTTCAATACAAAACAATGCCCGCTGCCGGGAAATGGCACCAGGTTGTAGTTACGTTTGATGGATCGTTCGAAAAACTATTTGTAGATGGCGAGCTGAATAATGCAGAAAACAAGATGCTGTTTTTACAGCTTGCAGATAAATTTATCATCGGTGCAAAAACAAACCGTTCGGCTTATTTTTCAGGTGCTATTTCCTCGCTTAAAATTTATAATCAACCGCTGGCCGATAGTGTGATAAAGCAATGGGCTTTACACCCTGCCAAATCAGATATCTCCCTTTACCTCGATGCCGCAAAACTTAACTATGGTCCGCTTCAAAAATGGATAAACAACGGAGGTGCAGGCGGGGCGTTTCAATCTGCTAATGGGCGGGCAGCAGAAGTAAGGGATATTAAAGGAAAAATAGCTGTTAGTTTTAATGGCAAAAGCCCGCTTATGTTTAATAACGATGTTGCTGTTAATAGCGAAGAAGGTTACAGCGTAGCATTAAGCGTTTATCAAAGTGCATCAACGCAAAACGGTTCGATGCTGAGAGCACAATCGTTGAAAGAGCCTTTCATCAATGCCGGTGAATATTTAGGTACGGGCAAATGGCACTATGTTATAAAAGCTGTTAGCGGAAATGTCGCTAAATTATATGTAGATGGTGCTCTGGTTGCAACAACATCAAATACAGACAAGCTCACCGGCAAGCTTTTACTGGGCGATGGTTTTAATGGTGCGGTATCTAATCTTGTGGTCTATAAACATAGCTTATCATCAGCAGAAATTAAACAATTGAGCCTGGGTTGGAAACAGAACTATCATCCGCCTATAGCAGGTTCGTTTGCATTTAAAGCTGCTCCGACGGCTGTAACACCCGGCATGGTTGAAATGGAGGCGCCCGAATATGCTTCTGTAAAATCAAACCTGCAATATGATTTTATTAACGAGACAGATAACCGCAAATCAAGCGGCTGGCAGGCTAATCCGCATTATATCAGCTACGGGCTTAAGCCAGATAAAAACTACAGCTATTCATTTAAAGTAAAGGATAATTACGGTAATGTAAATTCAAAAACAGCGGCTTTGCCGGTCAGTACATCTTCAGGGTTGTTTAATGTCGTTACGGACGGATTCCCGGTTAAAAAGGATTTTGTGGTCGATGGCACAACCGGCACAATATGGAATGGTTTAATTAGCGGCGGGGATAAGCAGGAAGATAAGGTATTTATCGGCGACAACGTGTTAACCCTGGAATCAAAAGGTTCAAACTGGGACGGTAACTTGCCTTATGGGCCATTTTTATACCGTAATGTTTTGGGCGATTTTGTGGCCGAGGTAGAAGTAGCTGACGTAAGTGGCCTTAAGGACAAAAAGGTGGCCGGTAACAGTGATATGGGCTTGATGGTACGCAAAGCAAAACGACCCGGTACTGAAGGCAGCGAAAACCTGATCCAGAACAGTATTTTTCCGGCCTGGAATTGTGGCAACATGCTCACCAATTTTAAAACCGGCGACCGGATGCAAACCAATACCCAAACCGGCTGGAATTATAACCGTTATCTGCAGATCCAAAAATCGGGCGACGTATTTTACATCAGGAGCAGCAACGACGGCATACATTGGACCGATCTGCCCGGAAGCCCGGTTGTTAGGCCTGATTTAATTGGTGCTGATCTGCAAATCGGCCTTTACCATAGTACCTACGGGCCGCACCGCTCGTATGTTAAATTCTCCAATTTTAAATTCATCAGTAGGAAATAAATATGTAATCCGCTGTTTGAGGCTCTGAAATTAAGCAAGTAAGCCATGTTTAATTAAAAACATGGCTTACCAACAGCGCTATAATCTTGATTGTTTAGTGGATAGGCAGGACTCTGACAAATGTACCAGACGCATTAAAAATTAAAGCGTATTTGGTATTGTTTGATGTAATCAACACAACGTAACCTTGCAGGGTTCCGCCGGGGCTTTCAGAAAATGCTTTATCAAATACGTAGCCCGGATAAGTAGCAGTAAGATAAGTGGTAATAGCAGCCGGTAAGTTAGCTTCAGCTACTACAGCATGTTTTAAATCGTGTTTTTCTATCTGAATACGTTTTACAAGTTTGCCTGCCGCGGTTACCGTTGTTGAGTAAAGTACCCCGTTCTGGCTTATCAAAATGTATACGTTATCAGGTGCGATAGAGGCATGCAACAAAGTATCTGTTGGATAGGTTGTTGAAAAATAGCTGCTTACAGCAGCAGGAAGGGCCGAAATAGCAATGGTATCGCGGTGTTTACTGTCACGATTATCAAAGAATCCGCCTAAGTGCCATCCTGGTCCTTTAAGGTCAACACCTTCGCGTTGCTCAAGGATGCTTACAAACGTACCAGCAGCAGTGAATTTGAGGCCAACCAAAGCGCTGTTGTATTTGATAACTACAATGTAGTTGATAACTGTTTTAGTACTATCAGTAATGGAGTATGCTTTTTTGAATGTATAACCGCTGTAATTAGCTGTAAGGTAAGTGCCGATAGCTGTAGGTAATGTGCTAAAAGCAACGGAGTCTTTGGTATCATGCTTGCCATAGCAGCCAACCATATAAACGCTGTCGGTAGTAGTTCCGGACGATGCAAGGCTAATAGCGATGGCGCCGGTTGATGTGACGGCTGATGACGAAACGCTGCCGGCCGAAGCTGATTTTGAAGCGTTTTCCTTTTTACATGATGCCAGGCCGATTATTGTGCCGACCATCAATAGTGAGGCGTAAAATGATTTCATTTTCATAGAATTAATTTAAATTGATAATTAGCGCTGCCTTTTTTCGGACAGGTTTAATTAAAATTAATTTGGAAAATCGGGCCGTCGGGAAATGTGTCGACAAATGAGTGATTTAAATCGACGTATGAAGAATATGTTTTTTGTTGTAGAGACGCATCACATGCGTCTTGCGCATGAAGGTATTTAATGCGCAAATTTGCTGTCGGAGACGCATGTGATGCGTCTCTACGAAAAATTTAAACCGGGCTAATTACATCTGGCTAAGCCATCGGTGCTGGAAGCATCAGCAGGTTTGATGATCAGCGCTTTTTCAAAAAAAGGTTTTGCTTCCGATTTTTTTCCAGCCATAAGCATCGACCAGGCCAGCATATGGTTGCCGTCATAATCAAAAGGATAAAGCGTTACTACTACCCTGAAAAGCTTAATAGCGGGTTCGTATTGCTTACGGTTATAATAAATTACGCCGGCCCAATAATTGGCCTGTGTGTTTTGAGGGTCTATTTTCAGGATAGCAAGATATTGTTCCAGCACTTTATCCCAGTTTTGCAAAAAGGAGAGCGGCTTTATATAGCCAAACTTAGCCTCAATAGCGCCGGGCTTCAGGTTAACTGCTTTTTGATAATAGGTTTGCGAAGCAGTGTAGTTTTTATTGAGGTAATGAAGCCAACCCAGCCTGATGGCTATCTCATAATTATTTTCCGAATAGTAGGGGTAAATATCGGCAATGGCAGCAACGTAGTTTTTGTTTAATTCATTGGTATAACTGTTGTGAAAAGCTTTTTGAAGCACCACATTTGTCTGTGCCTGCAATTGTGCTGCAAATACAAATAAAAAAATGGGAATAAAGGTCTTCTTTAAAATTTCCATGTTATACCTAACGTAACAGAGTTTTGGTTATAGTTAACAGCACGGTAAATGTCTGTTTTCTTTTCATAAAAGTAATTTAAATTCAATAAGGCATGGTTACCTAACTGATAAAAAACGCTTTCACCGCATTTAAATTTTGTAGGATCGATGGCGTTATACACATAAAGCCCGTCTGCATCCAGGTAATCATCCTGGTTGCCAAAAGTAGCGGCTGTTTCCAGCCACGTTTTGTTTAACACTTTAAATCCCACCGACTGGCTATAAATGAAATGCGTTACTCCGCTTAAATTCAGTACCGATGCCCTGCTTGTGGTGTATAAATTCAAGTTTCCCAGTGGATAAAAATCCACTTTGGCATCATATTGTTTTAAGGTTTTATTAATGAGTTTGCCCAAATTAACATCGCCCTGCAAATCAATGTAGCGGGTATCATATTTTATTCCTAACAGCCCAAGGTTACTTTGGTAAATATTGCTCCGGTAGCTGGTGTGTAAATAATGGTACGCGCCAAGTAAATTGATGTTTTTAGTCAAAGAATATTTCGCTTTAGCATAATATTCAAACTGGCGGTCGGTTTTGCCTGTTTGGTTAATGTAATCAATATAGCCCGATCTGAATATATTCTGTTTGAAAAACATAAATGATTGATCCAACTGCAAACGCCACGATAATCTTAAACCGATACCCGCGCGTTCAAAAAAGCCGTTGTCGCGTTCGTGGTTATTCGGCAATTTTATGCCGCTTTCTAAAACCGCATCAGTTAAACCAAAGGGTGATAACTTGATAGCACGCAGGGTTGCTGTGTCTAAATGCGATGCATTGTAAAACGCGGTGTTATTGTTGTTGATATAGGTGTTGCAGTAGTAAGCATACAAATATGCAGTGACATTTTGGGGCTCTTTAAGTAAAACCCGGTTAAACTGATAGATGGCCGCTTTATAATTACCGGTAAGCATATAAGCATACCCGGCCTTAAAGCGCAAGGTAGGAGAGTCTACACTTTTAGCAACCGATTGATTTACAAACCTGATAAGTTGTTTCCAGTTGCCGGCATTGTACAATTGTTCGGCGGTACTATCGGCCGTGGCAAGTTTATTATCTTGTGCACGGGTTACAAGAGCAGCAAATAGCAAGGCAAAAAGTATGGTTAATTTTCTGTACTCCATTGTGCTTCAATATGCTGACCGTTTGTATTTATAATGAGGGCTTGCAGGCTGCTATGATCTACAAAAATGGTTGCCTCTGTAAGGGACAATGTTCTACCTGCAATTTCCTGGTATTGTTTGGATACAATGTTTAACCCTGTTTTTTTTAACTGTATCCCGCTTTTATATTTTATGCTGATGAACCGGTAAAAAGGCGCAATAAAATCCTGCAGGCAAAGCAATGTTTTGTTATGGGTAAGCGGTACCGGGAACTCATCATTAGCCGGGCTATACCCGGCATCGTTAAAAATAACTTTATATGCGGCAAGGTAAAAATAGTGGAGGAGCGACGTTTTATCGCCATAAAAGCTGGTGAAGTAAAACATAGTTCCATTGTTAATAAAATAAGCAACGGCACCTGTTGTTTTGCAGTAGATGTATGACTGTCCTAATTCATCTTTAAAAACTTCCCATTCTTCGGTTGAGCCGTTTCCGTTAACTAATTTAGATACGAAGCCCGGTTGCAGGTCGAATGCTTTTTTGAGTGGCGTATTGATTTCGGGGTTGCTTATTAATTCGTTTTCATTTGGGATATTGTAGCTTACAAAGATGGTTTGATCAGCTTTTTTGGTAAAATAATAGGCGAGCGGATAAGGCAGTGTTTTAGATCCTATATAAGGCGTAGCCTGCAACTGGAAATGCAAATGCGGCTCGGGCGACCGACCCGAATTACCGCAGAAACCCAGCAGATCACCTTGTTTTACGGTATCGCCGGGTTTAACTTTTACAGAGTTTTTTTTGAGGTGCGAGAGTTTGGAATAAAGCCCTTCGGCGTGGCGTATCACTACGGTGTTCCCCCAGTTTTCCTTCAGGTTTTCCTCGCCTATGTCGTTATCTTCTACATGGTTTACAACCTGTTCTACAATGCCGTCGCCGCAGGCCAGTACCGGCTTATTGAAACAATAAAAATGTTCAGGAAGGGTACCGGGATGCTGAAATGTTTTTTGTTCATCATCCGTAATCACAAAATCAAGCGCCTGGCCCCATTCGCCTTTGTGGGTAATGCTACCATTATAACCCTGCGAAACCGTCCAATAGCCCATAAACGGCAAATTGAGCCTCATGTATTTCAGATCGTTCAGCCTGTTTTGCAGGTTTAAAACATGGTAAAGATTTTTTTCGGGCGAGTAATGCTGTGCTATGGTTAACTGCAATTTGGGGTGATGACCGGTTAACTTTAAAAAATAAAGCAGGCTGATATTAAGCACGCAAAACGGTAATGAAAAAACAGGCAGCGCATGCAAGGCCATGAGTGTGGTAAGGGCATTAATGAGTATGAAACCCAAGGGGATGCAAAGAATTGCCAGCAGGTAAGAGCGTAACGATGGGATGGTGAAAAAGCTGCTGATGGCCATTGAAGCCATCATTAAATTGGCACCAAGGTGGTAATAGCTGATACCCTCTGGGTAGGTATTTGTGATGTTGTTAAACCCGCAGGCCGTTAAAAAGCTAATGATAAGCAGGCTGAATGCAATGCGCGAATGTACAAGTATCCCTATAGCAATAAGCATTCCGGTTATGATATTATGCTGAAATAGAATTGCGCTCAATGAACGGAAAAATAAGCTCATCAGTTTTGGTAACGTTGTGGCAAGATAACCTTCGGCGCCGGCCAGGTTACCCGGGCCAGTGTAAATTTCTTCGAGCAGGGAGCTGCTTTTTTGTGATAATCCAGTGTTGAAGATGCTGTTGGATGCCAGCAGTACAAGCCAGAAAACCAGGATAAATGGCAGTGAAAGTATAGGTAAACCCGGTTTACTCATGCGCTTTGACATAATGATGGTAGCAAGCACTACCAGGCAACAGGCAACCACTAGCCAGGTCACAAACATGGCGTTAACCTGGAAAAAAGCGCCAAATGCTATCCCTGATAATAAACTGTTAAAGCTGTAAATTCCTACCCGGTAATCTTCGTTATCCTGGTTTAACAATTTTGTTATCAGCAAAGAGAAAATGACGCAACTCAATCCTGCAAAGCCGGATACCGGATTGAAAAATGATACCAGCAGCAAAATAATCCCCAATACCCGGTTTTGCGAAAAAAACAGCACTGAATAAGAATTGATAATGGTTTTTATGAATGCTGGAATTTGCTTCACTTGTTGTTATTTAAATGAGCGGGTACTAACTCTGGTTCGGCAGTATATTCCAATGTTTCGTTTTTGCGGATGAGATGCGTACGCAACTTCTCATCTATCAACACAACAGCAGGCCTTAAAGTGATGAATTGCATCCATTGGGTCATGTTGTAAGCGCCAACCTTGTGCACCACTACCTGGTCGCCGGGATTTAGCAGTGGCAGGTTAATGCTTTCCCTGATCACATCAATGTTCATGCAAAGCGGCCCATATATCACCATGTTTTCGGTATGTGCAGCAAAATCCTGAGCAGGGCTTACCTGGTGTTCGTACCAAAAAGATGTGAACAGGATATTGACCCCAAAATCAACAATGGTGGCGCCTTTGCCATTGGCTAAACGTTTGTTGGCGATAACAGTGCCCAACAGGTAACCGGCGTCATCTATCAAAACGCGTCCGCTTTCCAGTATCAGCAGTGGTAGGTCATCATTGGCAAAGCCAAAATTGAGCAAAGCTGAAGTTATGACTTCAGCAAAGTCATCAATCGTCGGCACGGTATCATTTCCCGGCAGGTAAGCACCTTTCAATGTATTGGTTGAGGGGAAACCGCCTCCCAGATCAAGATATTCTATTTTATGATTAAGCTCGGTCTGGCAGCGAACAGCCAGTTCGGCCAGTTTATTAGCTGCTATACCAAAAGCATCGGCAGAGAGCATATAGGTACCGATATGGCAATGCAGGCCCACCAATTGCAGACTTCCCGAGCCTGTGATCTTCGTAACTGCCGACCAGGCTTCTCCATTTTCATAGTTAAAACCAAAGCGGTCCCAAAGTGGGTAAACGCCGGTATCCATATTTATACGGATGGCCACACGCGGTTTATTGACCATGTTTTTACCTAAAGTAAGTAATTGGTTAAGCTCATCAAAATGATCAATATGAATTAGCGAATCATGTTCGATGGCCAGCTGTAAATCATTGATGGACTTGCCCGGTCCGTTAAAAATGATCTTGTTGCCCGGTACGCCATTACCTAAAGCTTTACGATATTCAAAGCCTGAAACTACCTCGGCCCAACTGCCTTCCTGGTGAAAAATCTGACAAACGGCGTTGAGGTAATTGGTTTTATAGCTCCATGCAAATTGTACTTTTGGGTAGCGGGTACTAAAAGCGCGGTATGCAGCCCGGTAGTTTTTGCGGATCTGTTTTTCGGACAATACGAACACCGGCGAACCGTAGTTTTCGATAAGGCTTTTTACAGAAACGCCATCGATGCTTTTAACGGGCTGCACCCCGGTGCGGGAGCCGAATTTGTTAAGGGCACCGGCCTGTAGTTTTTTTATATATGGTTTCTCGTATGGCAGCTTTTCCATCGTTATAAATTATAATTCGCCAAACGCCGAAATCTGCTGAAAATCGGCGATGTCGGCGATATGGTCCCACGAATACCGGACAAACAGTTTTCCGGCCTGGTAATCGGCATAGGGTTCAACGGTTTCACCCATCGCTATTTTAGCCAATGCCGCAGGCTGGTTTTGGCCTGCGGCGGCAGTTAAATAAACCCATGCCGGAAACCGGGGGTTAATTTCCAATATGTATAAATGCCCTTCTGCATCGCTCATGACCTCCATTTCGTAGCCCCCTTTCCAGTTGCTTGCGCGGGCAAAGTTGTCGGCCAGTTGGGTAAGCTTATCATCTTTAATGGTAACGCCCGCCCAGGCCTTCCCTTTATCGGTAATATAAAGCTTGCGCATAGCCACCAAGCTGATGTTGTTGCCATTACCATCGCCAAGTGCCGCGATGTTGATTTCGTTGCCCTTGATGTATTGCTGGGCTATTACCGGCACGCCCCAGGCTGCATACAATTGATGAAAGGCTTTCAATGCCTGATCCATCGTGTATACAACATAAGCCTCATAAAACTTGCCTTTTATTACCATAGGAAAGTTGAACTCATCAGCCGCTTTTTTAATATCGTCGGTAGTGTAAAGCTTATGATCGGCAGGCACATAAAAGCCATTTTTTGTGCCGAAATTTTTTAGGTTCAGCTTATCTCTTAACGCCAGTTGCTGATGTGTTGGGAGATAAGTTGCTATGCTCATTTGCTGCAATTGGGGCGCTATCTTTATAAAATTGAACAGCTCCGAATCAAAGTTGGGGATAATGAGATCAAGTTTGTCCTGTCCGTTTATATATGCCAAACGTTCAACAAGGGCTGTCGTACCTTCGGTTGGATAGGGGATCTGGTAAGTTTTATTTACCCACCCCCGCAGATAAATCCCGGGCTCCAGCGACTCATACGACAGTCCAATTATGCGCAAATTATCTCCAAAACACTCTTTTAAAGAACGGATGACCGCCATCCCAGGACCCGGATTGTCAT
Source organism: Mucilaginibacter sp. NFR10 (assembly GCF_900100445.1). NCBI lineage: Bacteria > Pseudomonadati > Bacteroidota > Sphingobacteriia > Sphingobacteriales > Sphingobacteriaceae > Mucilaginibacter > Mucilaginibacter sp. NFR10. The sequence continues at coordinate 64,520 of NZ_FMTV01000005.1, forward strand.
TGGCATTAAGCCCGGTAACAGCAATACATAAATCAGCGTACTTGTTTGGCATCATCCTTAAATTTCGAGCAGGTTTGCTTCTTTTAGCTGCAGCATCCAATTATCCCAATCCCTGTTAAGCTGGCTTTCGCTCACTTCATATCTGCTCAGAATATCCTGCTTGATATCATCTTCGGTTTTGCCGCTTTTCATAGCCTCAAGCAGTTTTGCCGCCATACCGTTACCGGAAAATGAATCGCCGGTGGCAGGGTTAAAAATAAACCCGTTTTCGCTGGTGGCTATGTTGCTCTTGAGTTTCATTTTATAAGTGCAGAGTTGTTTAATTAATAAAAGCTAAACTTAGCAGGTTTATATGAGTTTACAAAACCAGCTTCAGGATGCCATCAGGTATTCTATCCTTGATGCAAGCACTTCCATATCCAGCGGTTTTACAAACAAGGCATCGCATTTATAAGAGTCGGCCTGTGCTTTTTTTGTTTTAAAAGCGGTTACAATAATGATAGGTACATTGCATAGTTGCTTATCGTCCTTAAAGTCCCGGCAAACCAGTTCACAATCGTTATCTACCAACAAATAATCCAAAATGATCAAATCCGGATTAATCATTTTAGCTTTATCATATATAGCATTAGGGTCAAAAGTTAAATGCACATTAAAATCACCATAGTACATAATGTCATCAATTACCGATAACATCCGGCTGTTTTTATCAAGTACTAAGATGGTTTTTTTATCGCCTGCTGTTTTCATGACTTTAGGGGATTAGTATCAATTTTAATAATATAAAGTTGAGGCTATTTAAGGGGTTGTAAAATAATGTGTCGTTCAATGCCTTTAATGTGCCGATGAATTGATTATTTGTGCCAGTCTTTGATAAAATCGGTATAGTTTGTACCTACAGGAAGCTCTACGTTGGTTAGTTTTACCTTGCGGTTGTGGATAGACCTGATCTGATCACGCGCTACCACGAAGCTGCGGTGAATGCGGATAAATTTTGATGCAGGCAGTTTTTCAATTGCACTTTTCAGGGGCATCAGTGTTAGTATGGGTTTGGCTACGCCCAGCATATGGATCTTGATGTAATCCTGCATGCTTTCAATGTATTCAATGTCTTTAATGTTGATCTTGATCAGTCTGTATTCTGAATGCACATACAGGAAATCGCTTTCATTTGGGGTATTGGTATGTTTGTACTGGTAATAGCCAATTGCCTTTTGAACCGCTGTGCCAAAGCGCTGGTTATTGATCGGTTTCAGCAGGTAATCAACCGCTTCCAGTTCGTAACCTTCATATGCATAATTTTTGTAGGCAGTGGTAAAAATAATCATTGGCTTATCAGTCAATGATTTTACCAGGTCGATACCGGTAATATCAGGCATGTTAATATCTATGAACAGCACATCCACCTTGTTCATTTTCAGGTATTCCCCGCCCGATATCGCATCCTCAAAAGTATTAACCAATGTTAGCGCGGGATATTCGGCTACATATTTTTCAATTATTTGAAGGGCCAGCGGCTCATCATCAATAGCTACACATTTTAATTGCATTATAAATAGTTTAAGCGTTAATCTCCAATTCAACAATGTAATTACCATCGGCCACGCTAATGTCAAGCCGGTGTTTGTTAGGATAAATATGTTGCAGGCGCTGGCGGTTATTGGCAATGCCGATCCCTTTCCGTTCGGTGGCAGGTCGTTTTTCGAAAATGGTATTTTTACAGATGAACAGCATTTGGTTGCCGTTTACCCTTAAGCAAATATTAATAACTGATGGCTGGTGTTTACTTACGCCATATTTAAAAACGTTTTCAATAAAGGTCATTAGTATCAGGGGCGGAATTTTTTGATTGTCAATCTTGCCCGAAACTTCAAAATCAAGCTTTGTTTTTTTGCCGAGGCGCAGGCGTTGCAGATCGATATAATCATTGATACAATCAATTTCGTTTTGCAGCAAAACAAAATCCTCCGTTACCTCATCGGTTACATAGCGCATGATGTTAGAGAGTTTCATGATGCTCTCGGAAGTATGCTCGCTATTGGTGACCGATAAGGCATAAATATTATTCAGCGTATTGAATAAAAAATGAGGATTGATCTGGGCTTTAAGAAAAGAGAGTTCGGCATGGGCTTTTTCGGCCTCGGCACGGGTAACCATCTGCTCGGTAAGCTGCCATTTTTGAACCGTGGCAATGGCAACGCTCAGCCCCATCACAATGATAAAAATAAATAAGCCTACCATATCAATATTACCGGATTGATGAATGAAAATAATTCGGTTGGTGGGTTTAAGGCTGGGATCCTGCATCCGCAGATCTTCGTGCGGCAACGGGCCGAAAGGCATATTTTGCTGATCAGGTGCTGAGCTGTCAATCCCCGTTGGTGTAATTTGCGGTCCTATAGGCTGCGGATTGGGGGCTGTTGTTGCTACTGGTTTATTCCCTTTAATGAGATTGTGAAGAAGCAGGTTATCAAAAGGCTGCAAAAAGTAAACACAGCCTGAAAGTAATAGCACAATAATCCCATACCAGAGATATCTTTTACGGAACACGAACTTTGGCACCAGGTACCAGGCGTTCAGGTAAAACATAAATATATAGGTGAGACAAAACAGCCAGTAGTAAGGCGAAAACAGGACGGCATAGGTGCCGGCGCTGCTTTGCTGTGTGCGGTTCATGAATAATAGCGGGAACCCTAAAAACACAAGCCAGCCTGCAGCATGAATAAAAAAAGTGGTTGCTTTTGAGCGGATCATTTTATTTTAAGATTCTTTTATTCATAAATGCCGAAGCCACTGGCTGGCACATATTTTAGCGTCTAATTTAAAAAAAGCACCTGTACATTGCACAGGTGCTCCATCTATACGAAAAAAACTATAATTCAGTGTCCCTGCTTCTGAATTATAAATCAAAGGTGAAGATGAGTGGGAGTTTTAACAACCATGTGTCGGTGAACCGGGAAATTGTATAGATGAACGAGGTAGCGGCGTGTTTTACCTAAAAATAGGGATGAGTGGATTATATAAGAAAGCCCCCTTGCACTCGCTGCTTGGGGGCCATCACCTAAACCTTATCACTGATCAAATTATTATTTGATAGTGTAAAAGTAGCCGTGAGGCTTTAATATGAAATTTTGTACCGACGAATTAAAGGATTGAATGGATGGAAGAGGCTTTGCAAACTGTTTGCATCTGAAAATACTGTTGGTTGATATCGAAATATGGTTTAGAACAGGAATTCCTTCGGCTCCGGTACTACTAATTGTTGTTATTTGGTATATTTATGCTTAGTAGTTTAATTTTAACGTGCAAATGAAATTTGACGTCGTAAAAGTACAGGAAGTAGATATTGAATCGCATCGCCGGTTATTTCTTGCAGAAGCAAAATTTCAATTTGTGTATAACAAATGTCATGGTGCAGGTTGGGTAGACACTTATCTTTTTAAGGATAACGACATCCCCATTGGTTATGGTTCGGTATGGGGAAAAGATAAACGCGAGGAAAGGGATACCATATGTGAGTTCTTTTTAGATAAACCTTTCAGAAAGCATGCCAGGCAGATCTTTGAGCTATTTATAAAAGCCTCGGGTGCCGGCTTCGTAGAATGCCAAACCAATGATATCTTACTTGCGGGTATGGCGTTTGAACTAACAAAAAACATCAATGCCGAGGCTATTCTGTTCGAAACGGCTTTTGAAACGGCATTTGCAATAGATGATGCGCAGTTTGTAAAAAGTAAAAATGCAGACGAATGGAATGCTTACAGTATACAAAAAGATGGTGAAGTTATTGCTACAGGTGGTTTTATCTGGAATTATAATTTCCCTTATATCGATATTTACTATGAAGTAAAGGAAGATTTAAGAAGACAAGGATATGGCGTTTTCCTTATGCAGGAGTTGAAAAAGGAAGCCTACCGGTTAAATAGGGTTCCTGCAGCCCGGTGCAACGTCAATAATCACGCTTCTAAGGCACTTCTTCTGAAAGCCGGCATGCGGGTGTGCGGCTACATTATAATGGGTGAAATAATCAAATGAATTATTTATAAGCCCGGTTACCTTTTGAATTATATTGGTAACCTTAAGCTTATTACGCAAAATCACGATATAAACAAATATGAAGCTGCTTCTCACTTCTGCCGGTATAAGCAATATGAGCATTCAAAATGCGCTCATTGAACTACTGGGCAAGCCAATTGCTGAGACGAATGCCCTTTTTATTCCTACCGCGATATACGCCATTCCTAATGGCGGCGACATAGTACGAAGGGTTATTTGCGGGTCCTTAGGTGATCCCTTTTGCCAATTAGGTTGGAAATCGCTGGGCTTATTGGAACTTACCGCTTTACCCAGTATCAAAAAAGAATTATGGGTTGATATGCTCCGGGAAACCGATGCTTTACTGGTAGGTGGCGGCGACTGCCAGTACCTGACCTATTGGATGCAGCAATCCGGCCTGGCAGAGCTGTTGCCATCGTTATTGCATAAAATGGTATACGTAGGTTTAAGTGCCGGCAGTATGATCATGACCCGGTTTGGCACAACCTATGGCAACCATGTGTTACCGGCTAACAGTGATAAGTCGCTGAATGTTGTTGATTTTGCTATTCACCCTCATTTAGACTACGAATGGTTCCCTGAGAATTCACTGGCCAATATTGAGAAACTGGCTGCTTCCACACCTGTACCATCATACGCTATTGACGATCAAACCGCCATTAAAGTTGTCGATGGAGTAATTGAGGTTGTTACCGAAGGACATTGGAAATTATTTAATCCCTGATATTTGTTAGCATTATAAGTTAAATACTCATTTGCGGTGCATATCCTGCTTTAAACATATTCACAAAAGAACGGGGAGTTAACACCTGCAGTTTATCCACATGGGGTAATGCTATTCCTTCTTCATATCCCACGGCGCTCCACAAGTGCAACTCGTCATCTTTAAGCAAATATGGCCGCCCCTCATGAATCACAAAAGTTCCGTTTGGCAATGCCCTTATATTTTCGTCATAAGTAACTTTTGACTTATCGACGGTAATTCGCTCGGCCTGTAAAATGTCATCTATTTTGGATACTGGTGTTTTCATATCGAAACCATATTGCGGGTTTCCTTTTAGCCAAAACTGTTTGAACTTTTGATGGTCTTTATACCGGCATTGAAAGCAAGGGCGGTGCCCGGCCGAAAATGCGGTAGCTTCGTCAAGGAAGAATAGTTCCGTCCACCGGTTGGGCTGCATGATTTCCCGATGGCGGCCCCTGAACTCCAAAACGCAAGTTATCCATGCTTTGATTTTAAAGGGGCGTACTATCTCCTTGCACTCGTTATGTATTACGCCGCGGTTACCGAGCCAGGCGCCACGTTCGGGAGTTTTAATGAGTTGGCCAAATGGATTTACGCGGTTCTGCAGCATCGGTTAAAATTACATCAATGTGTTTAAGAAAGTGCATCATGAAATATAATGCCCAGGCTATGGCGCTTACCGCTGTGAACCGGGCTTACTCCATGTTTCATATTTACCCTGTAATAACCTTTGCTGCCTTTTACCGGCCTAAAGTTAGTGGTAAATAAAACCATATCACCCATGTCTGGAGTAAGTACATTAACTTTTGATTGTGCCCGCGGAATTTGCTCGGTGATTACAAATTCGCCGCCGGTATAATCTCTGTTGTGTTGATCGAGCATGAAAACCATTTGGATGGGGAAATATACCTCGCCGTAAAGGTCCTGGTGCAGTGTGTTAAATCCGCCTTCTGTGTATTGCAATATCAGGGCTGTGGGTTTGGTTTGCCCGGCTTCATGGCTTAACTGTTTCATTTCTTCATGGGTGCCGGGGAATTGTTTGTCAAAACCAAGTTCATTCATCCATTTATTGGCCACAGGTACGATGTACGAATAAACGCTCTCCCTTAAATCGGTTATAATTGCAGGAAGCGGGTAATTATAATATTTGTATTCGCCATATCCAAATCTGTAGCGCTCCATGTTGACGGTTTTGCGGTAAGCATCTGCGTCATAATCGCTGATTAATGTATCGCAGTAGCGTTCACGTAAAACCTGTTTAACAATTGCAAAACCCTTGTCATGTAATGTTTTATTAATTTGATCCCAATCAAGATTTTTGATACGATCTTTAAGTGTTTGTTCCGGTGTCATTTTTGTTATTTTGAATAGTATCAAAACTATCGTTAGTAAGATTGGTGGGCAATCCGATTCTTGCGGAATTTATACTTTCGGTTCCATCGAAGAAAAAGTATTAAAATACATTATCATGAAGATTAAACTTAAACGGGTTTATGAACCTTATACCGAGGCAGATGGCGTTAGGGTTTTGGTGGATCGCCTTTGGCCGCGGGGGATAAAAAAGGAAGACCAACGAATTGACAAGTGGTTTAAAGATGTAGCTCCATCTAACGAACTAAGAAAATGGTACAACCATGATCCTGAAAAATTTGAAGCCTTTAACCAAAAATACCGCGCCGAAATTGAGGGTGCAAAGGCTTTGGATGAATTGGTAGATTATATCAGTCAGCATAAAACAGTGACGCTGGTGTTTTCTTCAAAAGAGCCGAAATTAAATAATGCGGTAGTTTTAAGCAAGATAATCGAAGAGCATATCGCCTGAAAACTCCGCAAGAATCGGATTGTTGAGCATAGACGAGGCTGGTACTTTTGTGTTATAAATACAAAAAACACAATTGAATTTATTAAAAAAAGGCTTTATGAAAACTCAACAAGAGATAGATTATACCCGCATAGCCGACGCGATTGGCTTTTTCAGGGAGAATTTTAAGGCACAGCCTAAACTGGACGAAGTTGCGGAACATGTTAATTTAAGTCCCTTTCATTTTCAACGGATGTTTAAGGATTGGGCAGGGGTAACCCCAAAACAATTCCTGCAGTATTTGAGTGTGGAGCATGCCAAGGAAATATTGAAACATGAAGACGCTAATGTTTTTAATACCGCGATGGAGACAGGACTTTCGGGAGGTGGCCGACTGCATGACCTTTTTATTAAGGTAGAAGGTATGACCCCTGGCGAATACCGTAACGGCGGAGCCATGCTGCATATCAACTATTCGTTTGCAGATACACCTTTTGGTAAGGTGATCGTAGCATCCACTGCTAAAGGGATTTGCCACATGGCGTTTGTTGATGAGGGCGAAGAGAAAGCATTGGAGCAACTGAAGATAAGTTTTCCTAACGCGGTATTCAACCAGTTGGTTGACAGGATCCAGCAGAACGCCCTGTTTATTTTTACGCAGGATTGGAGCCGTCTGGACGAGATCAAGCTGCATTTAAAAGGAACCGATTTCCAGATCAAGGTATGGGAAACATTATTGAAAGTACCTGCCGGCGGATTGACCACTTATGCCTCACTTGCCAGAAAAGCAGGCAGCGAAAACGCTTATCGCGCAGTCGGCACAGCGGTAGGTAATAACCCCGTAGCGTTCCTGATCCCTTGCCACCGGGTAATCAAATCAACCGGCGAAATCGGTCAATATCATTGGGGCAGTACCCGTAAAAACGCAATAATAGGCTGGGAAGCAGCGCTAAAGGATCGGGTTGAATAAGGTTTGTGAGCAAGGGGATTATGCAATTCCCTTCAAGCGTCCGCGCTCACATAGCAACGCTAAAATAAGCGTGGACGTAAACATGAAAATGAGCATTTCCCGTTTTGCAGGTGGAACAACACATCAGTATGGAGTAAGTGCTGGCTCATCAAAAACTGTGTCTGCAGTTGCTGCATCGCTGAACCCATCCGCCAGGAGAATCTGCAGGTGAATAAAATAGAAATATCTATGGGGAAAATTTTAAGCCACAACCTGCGTTATTTTAGCTCACCTGTCATGAATAGCTGAATGCGTAACACCATAAAAATCACCTGGTATTTTTATAAATCGATGTTGTTATGGTGCATGACCATCAACATGATCTGCATCTACTATTTGTTTCGCGGAGAGGTTAATATTGTAGAATCATACATTTTTAAAATAATGAGTTATGGTTTAATCATCGGGTTCCGGTATTATAATTACAACTCAACTAAAACCTTCTTCTACTTCCGTAATGCAGGTTACGGGATCGACAGATTATACCTGTACGCCCTTACGTGCGATGCCCTGGCCTACGGAATACTGTTATCGCTCTTAAAACTGGTAAAATATTGGGTCAGTATATTTTAAAAACCGACAGCGTTCACCTCGAGTTTGATGGACGCAAGATTTTACAGGATATTTATCTCGATTGCCGCCAGGGCGAGGTGGTAGGTTTGCTTGGCCGTAACGGCTGTGGCAAGTCATCGCTGCTGCGGGTTATTTTCGGTAGCCTAAAGCCAACTTACAAGCACGTCAGCATCGACGATAAACACATTTATAAAGGTTATGACGATGGTCGGGTAGCTTATTTGCCCCAGCACAATTATCTGCCGCAAAGTATAAAGATCCAAAGCCTTGCTGGTACCATTATCGATCCTCAATTTACTGATGAATTTACCTCATTGTCAATTTACCAGGATCATCATCACAAAAAGCCCGGCCAGCTATCCGGCGGAGAACTCAGGCAATTGGAAACCCTGATGTGTATTTACAGCCGGGCAGATTTTATATTGCTCGATGAGCCATTTACTCATGTTTCGCCGGTGCAGGCGGAAATGTTTAAGGGTATCATTCGTAAATGCGCTAAGGTAAAAGGTATCATTGTTACTGATCATCAGTATTATAACATTCTTGATGTAGCTGATAGGATAGTCCTGATCACTGACGGAAGCACTAAAGCCATCAAAAGTCCTGATGATCTGGTCAGGTACGGGTACATCAGTCACATTATTTAATTGTTAGACTGTGTAACTTAAGGCATAAAATGAGGGTCTATTAGGTATAGTATTTAATACGATGCCTAAGGTTTATCTGTTGATCTTTTTTTTAGTTTTCTGTTGCTTCAGTGCGGCGGGCAGCGAGAAAGTGACTATCAATGGCATCACCTTTAAAAATGCAAAACCCGATCCTGATCCATCGCCCACCGGTGATTTTAAAACTTTAGTCATTCCGATAAAAAGGGCTGGGAACCTAATTCTTATTGAAGCTCAGATCGATACTCTTGAAGGCAACTTTGTACTGGATACAGGCGCACCCTATCTTGTTTTAAATGAAACCTATTTTAGGGATCTGCCACACGTGGCTGAACAGGAATCTGCCGGGATTAACGGGGTTGCCGGCAGCTCTTTTACTACTTATATCCGTAATTTTAACATCCTCGAATTGCACTATCCAAAGCTCCGGGCCGATGTTACCGACCTATCATCTATCGAAAACGGTAAGCGGATCAAAATATTGGGATTGCTGGGTACCGGGCTATTTTCCGATTTCGCGATTACCGTTGATCTTTTCAGAAATACGTTATACATCCAAAAACTTGATGAGAATGGTAACATCCCCGAAACCGAAAAGGTATTTCACGATCGTTTTATGGTAAGTCCTTTCCGTATGCTCAATGATGTTATTTTAATGAAGGGTACTGTTAACGACAATGCGCTTTGGTTTGCTTTTGACAGCGCCGCCGAAACCAGTTTACTCGACTACCGGCGTTCAAAAAAACTGGTTCCTGATATGGAGGTTATCAGCCGCTCAAAAATTATGGGTATTGGTGGCACTTCCATCGAGGTGATTTATACGCGCTTTGATAATTTGGTTGTCGGCGACCGAAAGTATATGAAAAACCGTATTTTAATAACCAATCTCGAAAAAATGGGGAATGCGTATGGCTATAAAATTGATGGTGTTTTAGGATATGACTTTTTTGTGCGCGGCATATTCACCATCAACTTTGTTAAAAAAGAATTTGAAATGTACATTTACAGTAACCAGTAATATGAAAAGGCGCGGGCGTATAGTTATTGTTTTTTTTGCGATGGTTTGCGTGGCCATTCAGGCAAGAGCACAAAAGCGAAATAACCTGATCATGGGCAGGGATAATCTCGTACTGCTTATTGATATGCGCTCATCCAAAACAGAAGTGGATAGCTTGCTCAGAAAAGCCGGGTTAAAAGATGCAAATGCCGCTGCTGTTTTAAAAGGCGATTTTACCGCCCTGAAAAAAGACGGCTGGGCAATGGCCGGAAAACGGGGAAATATAATAGAGTTCGACAGGCCGCTTGAGACCCTTAATCTTAACCCGCAAGCCACCCCTTACCTGATAACTACTAAAATAGATAACAATGATAATGAGTCGCCGGGGTATCCGGCTGATGTTAACTTCGGTATCAATAACTTTGCTAAAGTCACTGTTCATGAATTAGCATCTGGTTTAACCCGGTTCTTTTTGCCTGGGTATGCCCAAAGTAAAAGGGTACTGCTATCAGGCAACTTCAATAACTGGAGCACCCTTAAAGGTATCATGGCCAAAACCGACAGTGGTTGGATTGCCGACATAAAGCTGAAACCCGGCAAGTATGAATATAAATTTATTGTGGATGGCCATTGGATCAGCGACCGTTATAACAACCTGATGAGCGATCATGACGATAATTCGATATATTTTCGTTATAACTACACTTTTAAGTTGAACGGATATGCCAATGCCCGTAAAATAACACTGGCGGCGAGCTTTAATGATTGGGACGCTAACAATATCGTCCTCGAGAAAAGTCCCAAAGGCTGGCAAAAACAGCTTTACCTGCACGAAGGTACACAGGCATATCGTTTCCTGGTTGATGGCAAATGGATCACCGACCCGGCTAATCCCAATAAGATCCAGGCCGCTGATGGATATACAAACTCAATACTGAACCTTGGCGAAACGGTTGTGTTTAAGCTTGATGGTTATACCAGCGCAAAGAAAGTGTACGTAGGCGGAAGCTTCAATAATTGGGAGCATGGCTTGATCCCGCTTACCAAAACCAAAACGGGCTGGGCATCGTCCTTAATTATTCCGCCGGGCAATTATGGCTATAAGTTTGTTGTGGATGATAACTGGATCACCGACCCCAAAAACCCTCGTAATATGATGGAGGGCGGCGTTGTTAATTCATATATTTCGGTGAAGCCAAATTATACGTTTAAGCTAAGCGGTTTCAATAATGCTAAAAAGGTTCATTTAGCGGGCAGTTTTAACAACTTTGATGATTTTGGTTACACACTTGCTTTTAACGGTAAAGAGTGGACGGTAAGTGTTTACCTGAAGCCAGGCAAGCAACTATACAAGTTTATTGTGGATGGTAAATGGATGATAGACCCTGGCAATAAACTTTACGAACCTAACCAATATAATTCGGGTAATTCCGTTTTATGGATCGAACAATTATAGAAGCAGGATTGCAAGAATCAAGATACAAGAATAAAGAAGCAAAAAAAATAAAGAAGCTGGATAAGAAAGATCTTGATTCTCATAGTCTTGCATCATGATTCTCGTATTCTCGCATCTTGGTTCTCATATTTTTGCATTTTGACGCTCACCTCGTTATATTAGCTAAAATACCATATCTGTTATGACCATCCCTATATACCAGGCCGACGCATTTACCGATAAGCTTTTTGGCGGTAACCCGGCGGCAATTTGTCCGCTTAATGAATGGTTGCCCGATGTTACCATGCAAATGATAGCCATTGAAAACAACCTTGCCGAAACCGCTTTTTTTGTGAAAAACGACGATGGTTATAAGCTTCGCTGGTTTACGCCCGAGTATGAGATAGATCTTTGCGGGCATGCTACCCTGGCATCTGCTCATATTCTGTTTTCGGAACTGGGCTATGAGGGTGATATCATTCATTTTGAAACTGTAAAAGCCGGAACGCTCACCGTAAAGCGTGATGGCGATAAATATACGATGGATTTTCCATCGCGTCCGCCAATCCCCATTGAGGCGCCGAATGGATTAGCCGAAGCGCTTGGCGAAAAGCAACCGGTAGCATTTTTGCGCTCGCGTGATTATTTCATTGTTTATGAAACCGAGCAGGATATCAGGGAGCTTACGCCCGATTTCTTCGCCATGTCAAAAATGGATACGGTAGGGATCATAGCTACCGCACCTGGCGAAAACTCTGATTTTGTTTCCCGCTTTTTTGCGCCCGGCGCAGGTATTCCTGAAGATCCGGTTACCGGATCTGCACATTGTAACCTGATCCCGTACTGGGCAAAACGCCTGGGTAAAGATACGCTTCATGCCTATCAGCTCTCAGCCCGCCGCGGCGAACTTTGGTGCGAGCTTAAAGGTAACCGCGTGTTGATGAGTGGCAAAGCGGTTACTTATTTGAAGGGGGAGATAAGGGTTTAAATTATAAATTGTCATTACGAATATGTAAAAGTCCGGCCCGCTAAAGATAAATGGCAAAAAAGGAGTTGTCACCCTGAGTTACCGAACGGTTGGGTGCAGAGGCCAGCCCACCATACTTCGATGAACTCAGTATGACACCCTTTTTGAGTCGTCATCGGTAGGAACAAAGCAATGACGTTATACAAACCCTGCCAGTAACCTTTTGCCTTTATCCTTTTACCTTTATCCTTTTACCTTTAACCTCAAAATATATTTCAAAACTCAATTATTTATAATTACTTTGGAGGTTTGGACTTTGCAAGGTACTTAATAAATTAAATGCAGCTTACCCGTTTAGAAATCAAGGGCTTCAAGAGTTTTGGCGATAAAATAACCATCAATTTTAATGAGGGTGTTACCGCTATTGTAGGCCCTAACGGTTGCGGTAAGTCAAATGTTGTTGATTCTATCCGTTGGGTCTTGGGTGAGCAAAGCACCCGGATGCTCCGTTCGGAAAAAATGGATAACGTTATTTTTAACGGTACCAAAAGCCGTAAATCAGCTAACCTTGCCGAGGTTTCCCTCACTTTTGATAATACCAAAAACGTACTGCCTACCGATTATTCGCAGGTAACGCTTACCCGTAAACTTTATCGCACAGGCGAAAGCGAATACCGACTTAACGATGTACAGTGCCGTTTAAAGGATATTACCGATCTTTTTTTGGATACGGGTATCGGCTCCGACTCCTATTCTATCATCGAGCTCCGGATGATCGATGAGATCATTACCAACAAGGAGGGCTCACGCCGTAACCTGTTTGAGGAAGCATCGGGCATCTCCAAATACAAGCTTCGTAAAAAGCAAACTTTCAGCAAGCTGAAGGAAACCGAGGCTGATCTGGCCCGTGTGGATGACCTGCTATTTGAGATTGAGAAGAACCTCAAATCGCTGGAGAACCAGGCGAAGAAAACTGAACGATACTATCGCCTCAAAGAGCAGTATAAAACATTGAGCATTATGCTGGCTTCGTTCAGGATCGTGGCTTTCAGCGAATCATTGAAAAAGATAGAGGAGCAGGAGCTAAAGCATAGGGCCGAGAAGGGCGATATCATCGCCCAGATAGATACTTTGGAAGCAACGCTGCAACAGCAGAAGCTGGATAGTATCACCAAAGAAAAGAACCTCTCTGTTCAGCAAAAAACTACTAATGAATTTGTTTCAAAGATCCGGGCTTACGAAAGCGAAAAGAAGATCAAGAATGAACAGTTGAAGTTTCAGCAGGATAAAGAATCGCGTTTGACTGAAGAGTTAGAACGGGACAAAAACCAGCTGAATCACGTGTTATACAATATCAAGCGTTTAAGCGAGGAAAAGGCTACTGAAGACGAAACCCTGCAAACTATTCAAAGCAGGGTAACTGATTTAAAGGAGGCTGTTGACGAATTACGGGCACAGCAAACCGAAGCCCGTAACGAGCTAAACGAGCTTAACAATATCAACACCCGCCTGCAAAACCAGGTTTACAAAGCTGAAAAGGATCTGGACATCTTACAGATCCAGCAACAGGCTTTAGAACAGGAAAGCCAGCGGAATATGGAAGATACCACCAATAAAGAGGTGGAGCTTTCGCACTTTAACCAGGTGGTTGCCGAGCTGCAATACCGCAAAGAAACCCTCGATGATGAATTTCAACAAGCCGTTGAGTTTGAAAATAAGTTAAAAGAACAAATTGCCGAAACCGATGTTGAGTTGAATTCGGTTAAGGATACCATTATAAAAGAGAGCCGCCGCCTTGATGCCAAGCAAAACGAATACAACCTTACCAAAAGCATGGTTGATAGTTTGGAAGGTTTCCCGGAGTCAATAAGGTTCCTGAAAAAGAATACCGATTGGGCCAAAAATGCACCACTGTTTAGCGATGTGCTTTTTTGTAAGGAGGAGTTTCGTGTAGCTATCGAAAACTACCTTGAACCGCTCATGAACTATTACGTAGTTGAAAGCTATGACGATGCGGTGAAGGCCATCAACCTGCTCAGTAATTCGGCTAAAGGGCGCGCAAACTTCTTTGTGCTGAACAACTACGCTGATGAAGCGCCCTCACAAATCAGCTTCGAAAAGGAAGGTGCTATCCCTGCGCTGAGTGTTATTGAGGTTGATAAACATTACCTGCCACTTTGTAATTACCTGCTTAAGGGTGTTTATTTGGTTGATGACGATAAGGAAGGGCAAATCAACAGCGAAACTTTGCCGCAGAGCGTGGTGCTGATAGGTAAAAGCGGTAAATTCAATAAATCAAAACATACCATGGCCGGTGGGTCGGTGGGTTTGTTTGAGGGTAAAAGGATCGGTCGTGCTAAAAACCTGGAAAACCTGGCCAAGGAGATCCGTGGGGTAGAGAACCAGGTAGGGGCGTTCCGTGCAAAATCTGATGAATTGCAGAACATGCTTGCTGCTTTACGCTCGTCCACCAAAGCAGCTGAGATTAATGAGCAGCAACAGATCCTGAACAGGTTAAATAATGAACTTATTACTGTTAAAACCCGGCAGGAGCAATATCAAACTTTTATTGAAAACAGCCTTAACCGTAAAGAAGATATCGCCCGTAAAATTTCCGGGATAAAAGATGAAATGGCTGCCCTACAACCGCAATTGGCCGAGCTAAAAACTCAACGCCAGATCCAAAGCGATTTATTGGCCGATAAGCAGATGGCTTTTAACGAGCTGAACGAATACGTTTCCGTACAGTCAAACGCCTACAATCAGGAAAACATCCGTTTTCATCAGCAACAAAATAAGGTATCGGGTTTAATGAAAGACCTTGACTATCGGGATACCCAGCAGGAAAGCCTTGAAACACGTATAAGGCAAAATAGCAACGAGCTTGAAAAAGTAAAAGTTGCTATACAGGAAAACCTGAAGCTGGCCGATAACTCCGACGATAACCTGCTCGAAATGTATGAGCAGAAGGAAAACCTGGAAAAGGCCACACAACAAGCCGAACAGGAGTACTATCAATGGCGCGGCCTCATCACCGAAAATGAGAGTCAGGTAAGCTCATTGAGGCGCAAAAAAGAGAACAGCGAAGTTATTGAGAATGAGCTGCGCGACGAACGAAATAATTTAAAGATAGACCTGAACGCGCTGAAAGAGCGTCTTTCGGTTGAGTTTAATATAGATATTGAAGACCTGCCCGAAAGCGAAGTACCCGAAGGTGAAAATGAGCAGGACCTGCGTGAGAAAGCCGAAAAGCTAAAAAAACAGCTGGATGATTTTGGCGCCATAAATCCAATGGCGGTAGAGGCGTATAACGAAATGAACGAACGTTATACCTTTATCCAGGCGCAAAAGAAAGATCTGAGCGAAGCTAAAGCATCATTACTTGCTACCATTCAGGAAATTGACGATACCGCCAAAGATAAGTTCATGACGGCCTTTATGATGGTGCGTGAAAACTTTATCAAAGTATTCCGCTCATTGTTTAATGAGGAAGATTCATGCGATCTGATCCTGACTGATCCTGATCATCCGCTCGAGTCAGATATTGATATCATCGCGAAGCCAAAAGGGAAACGTCCGCTATCCATCAACCAGCTATCTGGAGGGGAGAAAACACTTACCGCAACGGCTATACTTTTTTCGCTGTACCTGCTAAAGCCTGCACCTTTCTGTATTTTTGATGAGGTTGACGCGCCGCTTGATGATACCAACATTGATAAGTTCAATAACATTATCCGTACCTTCTCCAAAGATTCTCAATTCATCATTGTATCCCACAACAAACGAACTATTGCAAGTACAGATGTTATTTACGGCGTAACCATGGTTGAGCAGGGGATTTCCCGCGTTGTCCCTGTTGATTTAAGGGAACTGGCTGATTAGAGCTTAAAGCCTAAGGCGGAAAACTAAAAGCTCGCGCCTTTCGCCGTTATTGGTGTTGTCACCAACAACTTGTTATACCTGTAGGATTTTATTAACCACTAAAGCCGGTACGCATAGCATAAAGTTGTTGGTGACAACACCAACAACGGCAAGCGCATAGCGTAGCTTTAGCATAATAAAAAAGGCGAAAAGCTTTTCAGCCCTCCGCCTTTAAATGATACGGAAAAATTTTAGTTCTTCTTTCTAAACACCGATGGTGTTTTAAGCATCAAACCTTTTACTTTGCTGCGAGTGAACCTCTGTTCCATCGCGCGTTTCTGATCGGCCGAAAGCACGTTTTTTGATGAGGTAGCCAGGCTTTGTGTGGTTACTGAACCGGTTTTATACTTACCGGTCGAGATATAGCTCAAAGCCTGTGCTAATAACCCTTCGGTAGGGTCGCCGAAATCTTTGGTCAGGTCATCTACAGCGCTAACACCTTTATAAATGCCTTGTCCTGGTGTCATACCGGTATAATAATCGCCATTGTTTGCCGAATTTCTTGTGGAGAACATTGGCATATACAATTGGTATTTATTGATATCAATACCATAAAAACCAACAGGCTTGCCATAGGTGACAGAGCCGATCAATTCAACATCCAGTTCAGGGATCAGGTTATTAATGGTTAACTCACTTGCCGAGGCAGTACCGCTACCAACTATAAAGAATATCCGGCTTAAATTAAGCGACCCTTGTTTTTGGAAATTGACAGTTTGGTTGCTTACCGAAAAAAAACCTTTGGGTATTTCGTAAAGGTTTTTAAACAAGGTATAGTTATCATTTGTAAGCTTATCATTAAAATAAGCTGTGTACATCTTAGTGCCGTTCTTAGCCGATGGTACTAAAAGGTTATCAAAATATTCTGCAGTTTCAACGGATCCGCCACCGTTATACCTTAAATCAACGATCAAATCGGAAATGCCCATGAAGCTGTTTAAGGCCTCTAATATTTTAGGACCGGCATTGGTTTTATCAGTAAACGAATTAAAAACCATATAACCGGCTTTTTTGCCCGAGCCGGCGTCCAGTGTTTTATAAGTAATAACAGGGTTTATGGTATAGTTAGCAGTATTAAGCGTTACATCAACGGTAGTATTATCCGGTCTGGCCAATGTCATGCTGATAGTTTTGCTGTATGCATAGGCTTGTATTACAAACTGGGTAGTCGTACCTCCGTCATCGTAAGTAAGGTCGGTACGTCCATTTATTTTGGTGATCTGATACCCGCGTTTAATACCAGCTTTATCAGCAGGTGAACCAGGGTATACATATTTGATCCTCAGATCCGAACGCGTAGGGTAGAATACCGAAAAACCGAAGTCGCCGCCATTACCGCTCAATTCGTTTGATACGGATCCATCATCAATAAACGAGTATTTGGCCGTACCGGTATTATCATAATATTCATACGGTTGAGAGCTTGCCGGATTTATGGCATATTGCGATAAATGGTCAACCTCGCTGCTTAAGCCGGTGATGGTATCGCTGCTTACATAGTTACGGGGCTGAAAGTTTTTATAGGTAGGAAGCTGATTGTACCACAAATAGGTTTCCTGCGGATACAGATAAACCGAGTCCCTTATACGATCAAGCGCGGTACCGGTGCTTGGCGGGCCGGTAGTACCATCATCGCCGTTATTAATAGGTTTATTTTTTTTACAGGCAGATATCGATGCAACGGAAATAAGGGCTAAAAAGTAAAATATTTTTCTCATACACTTGAGTTTAAGTATTAAAACGCCTTGTTAGTAAGTATGTTATAGGTAATACTATAAAAAGTCTTCAACACTGATACAGTCAATGCCGCTGGCTTCGGCACAAAGCTTGTCTGTTTCCGAATTTTCAATCATCACTATTTCTTTACGCTGGAGGCCATGTTCCTGAATAAGCAGGTTAATTACATCTGGTTCGGGTTTTGGTACGGTTTCTTCGGTAAAATAGCAGCGGAGATATTTTTCCAGCCCGTGCCATTCGGTTTGTTTAATTTTATTTACCTGTTCCTGAACATTGCCGTTAGTTACAATAAACAATTTTTTGCGGTCGACCACAATATCCTGCATTAAGGTAAGTATATTTTGATATAAAAGCAGTTTTAGCGGTAATTTGGCAGTTAAAAGCAGGTTCTCAAATTTATCGCGGTATTGTTCGGCCACCGGGAACTGCTCCGTCAAACGGTTAAATGCGGCATCCTTCCCTTCAGCTATATACGTATCAGTTAATACTTTGGTTGCGGCCTTTGCATCTATCAGCTCAATATATTCAAGCATGTTTGCAAATAGGTAATAAGCCTGAAAGTAGTAATCCTTTGCCGGATAAAGCACATCATCTAACTCAAAAATAAAAGCTGTTTTACGTTTATCAATATCCTTATAGTCCATTAAGCAATTACGTGTAGGTTTATATCGTATTCATTAAAAAGGGTTTCGGCCTTTAGTAAGAGTGTTGTTTCATCAGGCCTTAATAAATAAACCGAATCGATGCTCTTATCCAGGCAAAGCGTTAGCATTTCATGCGTATAACTTGCCGAAGCTGGATTGGGCAACATTATCATTTTGCCCGTTTTTACCATAAAATCGGGCAAGTCCATATGATCACCCAAAATAATATTTTTTCCTTCAAGTTTGTTTTTGAGCTGGTAGGCTTGTGCCGTTGTGGCGGCGGTAATTAAAATGCTCATATAGCTACTGACCGTTAACAATTAAACCATCTCTCATTGTAACTGTACGGTCTGACAAGTTTGCAAGATCTTCATTATGAGTAACAATTACAAAGGTTTGCCTGAAATCATTCTTCAACTTAATAAATAATTCATGAAGCTCGAGCGCGTTTACCGAATCAAGGTTGCCTGAAGGTTCATCGGCAAAAATAAGTGCCGGATTGTTGATTAACGCACGTGCCACAGCTACCCGTTGTTGCTCGCCGCCAGATAGCTGGTTAGGTTTATGGTGCAGCCTGTCTTTCAAACCCAAAAGGTCAAGCAACCCGGCCGCTTTTTTTTCTGCTTCAGATTTTGATTTTCCTGCTATAAAGGCCGGGATGCAAACGTTTTCAAGAGCGCTGAACTCGGCCAGTAAATGATGAAACTGGAATATAAAACCAATCTGCCGGTTCCGGAAATCGCTTAGTTGTTTATTGTTTAGTTTGTTTAGTTCAATATCATTAATGGTTAAAGTGCCAGAATCTGGCCGGTCAAGGGTCCCTAATATGTTAAGTAACGAGCTTTTTCCGGCACCTGAAGCCCCAACGATGGTTACGATTTCGCCCTTTTGTACCTCAAGGTCAACGCCCTTTAATATTTGTAACTGTCCGTATGATTTATGGATAGATCTGGCTTTAAGCATTTGGCAAAGTTAACGGATTAGCTGGATTTATTTTGTTGGGATTACACCGATTGATTTATGATTTCACCGGTTTTTACCGTTGATGATTCTTGATTATGTTGACACCCGATTTTTCTGATTTGACGAACATTCTATTAATCTTAAAATCCTGTAAATCCTGATTCTGACAAAGAGCTGAATGAAATGATTTAAGGAGGCTCTCAACTGAAAACAAATTCTCCCACTTTCTTTGCGGCGTTGCGGCTTAGCGTGCTTAATATTCAATTACCTAACTTTCCCGTACTTTGCATCCTTTGTAAATACAATGTTATTTACCCCGATAAGGGCAAATAAACTGAAACAAGGTGTTTACCGTTTCAAACAAAATTGTAGCTTTACCGCAAATTCTTCAAAACATGAATATTCACGAATATCAGGGTAAAGCTATATTAAAAAGCTATGGCGTTAGAGTTCAGGAAGGCATTGTAGCCGATACTGTTGAGCAGGCTGTTGAGGCTGCCCAAAAATTGAAAGAAGACCTGGGCTCAAGCTGGGTAGTGATCAAAGCACAGATTCACGCAGGTGGCCGTGGTAAAGGCGGCGGCGTTAAGCTTGCCAAAAACATCGACCAGGTAAAAGAACATACCGGCAATATTTTAGGTATGCAACTGGTAACTCCGCAAACCGGTCCTGAAGGTAAAAAGGTTAAGAAGGTTTTAGTAGCACAGGATGTTTATTATCCAGGCGAAAGCGAAACCAAAGAGTTTTATATGAGCGTATTGCTTGACCGCGCACGTGGCCGTAACATTATCATGTACAGCACCGAAGGCGGTATGGATATTGAGGAAGTTGCACATTCAACCCCTGAGCTTATATTTAAAGAAGAGATTGACCCTAAAGTTGGTTTACAGGGTTTCCAAACCCGTAAAATAGCCTTTAACCTTGGCCTTGAAGGCGAAGCATTTAAAGACATGACCAAATTCATTGCTGCTTTATATAAAGCCTATGAAGGTACCGACTCATCGCAATTTGAAATTAACCCCGTTTTAAAAACCTCTGATAATAAAATTTTAGCTGTTGACGCTAAGGTAAACCTTGACGATAACGCGCTTTACCGTCATCCGGATTACGCTGCAATGCGTGATACTGATGAGGAAGATCCAACCGAGGTTGAAGCCAGCAAATCAAACCTTAACTATGTGAAGCTTGACGGTAACGTAGGTTGTATGGTTAACGGCGCCGGCTTAGCTATGGCTACTATGGACATCATTAAAATTGCCGGCGGTGAGCCTGCCAACTTCCTTGACGTAGGCGGCACTGCCAACGCGCAAACTGTAAAAGCTGGTTTCAATATCATTCTTTCAGATCCTAACGTAAAAGCCATCCTGATCAACATCTTCGGTGGTATCGTTCGTTGCGACCGTGTTGCGCAAGGCGTAATTGATGCTTACAAAGAGATCGGTAATATCCCGGTGCCAATTATTGTTCGTTTACAGGGCACAAACGCTGCCGAAGCAAAAGAACTGATCGATAACTCAGGTTTGAAAGTTTACTCGGCAATATTGCTTAAAGAAGCTGCTGATCGTGTTAAAGAAGTTTTGGCGCTTTAATTCTTTTTAAAGATTAGGGGCTGGTGATTAGAGGTTAGTTGCCAGCCTGTAGATAAAAAAGGAGGCTGTATCACATTGATACGGCCTCCTTTTTTTATAAGGGTACGATGTCCCCTAAAAGACTATAAGTCACTCAAGAGGTCAAGTTTTTTGGCATTATATTCTTCCTGCGAAATAAGGCCATTATCAAACAAGGTTTTTAGTTTTTTTAGTTTTTCGGTAAGCTCATCAGGCTTTGGTGCGGCAGGCGGAGGTGTTTCCTGTACAACAGGAGCAGGGGCCGCGACTGGTGCGGGTGGCGTTACCGGTGCAGCAGGTGCTGTATAGCCATTTGGTTGAGAAAACGGCTGAGGCGATGCCGGTGCTACAAAAGCACGGGCAGGCGAGTTTTCCAGCTGGATAGCACCTGATTCGGCACGTTTTTGCTCCAGGTCGCGCTGACGGCGGGCTTCACGCTCAACTTCCTTACGTTCCTGGGCGTACTGGTATAATTTACGGCCCTGAACTTTAGGCAGGTAGTCAACAGCCATTTCGGCGCCACCGGTGGTTTTTACGCTGAAAATGGAACCGATAATTTCTTCCTTGGTATATACGTCAACGATATCTTTCCAAACAAAATCAACAAACTTGATAGATAGCCCAAGGTTGGCCGGGGTAAAAAACAATACACGTTTGTTGGTAATAGCTATACAATCAGGAAAAAGGTTTACCAGCGGCTTTTTCTGAACGGCAATGTAGATAACCTCTTCGCCTGAAGAAAGTAGATCAACAAGGCGTGAATAAACCTTTTCAACTGTTTTAGGGTCCTGTTCCTCGTTTAAAAATTTCTCAATCATATTTTTAGCATTTATGATGCGCGCAAAAATAACAATTATACCTGTTAAAGAGTCAAGAATCAAGCGTTAAGAATCAAGTTTTCCGGAATCTTGATTCCTGAGGTCTTGGTTCTCAAATGGTATTAAGCAATCAGCAAATTACATCCGCGGATGTCTGACTGGTCAAACCGGCCCAATACTTCAAAAGAGCCATCAGGGTAAATCCTGCCCAAATCCTGCGTGGCTATAAACGCGCAGGAGTTGATATTGGCCAGGTCAATAACGCTGATGCCGCCTGTTTTACCAGTTTGTAACGTACTGAGCGGATCGTTAGTATCCCGGATGATGATCTTCATCCATGGCGGGCAATTGAAAATGCCGTCGCCTTTGGAGTAAGCTTGTGACAGCAGCTCCGTCATTCCATATTCCGAATGAATCTGCTCTACACCAAAGCCTTTGCCCAAAATGGCGTGCAGCTCCTCGCGGATCATTTCCTTGCGGCGGCCTTTCATGCCGCCGGTTTCCATTACAACAAGCTCAGGAAAGTTAACGCGATAGTTTTCAATAAAATCGAGCAGGCCGAAAGTAACGCCAATTAAAAGCGTAGGTTTCGCGACATCCTGCTGTTTTTTAAGTTGATGAAACAGCTCGTCATGATTGTACAAAAAGAAACCGCTATCCGGATGATTTGATTGTTTAATGAGGTCATTAACCATGTAAATGAGCGATGAACCTTCGCGCTCCAGGTACGATGGGAGCAGAGCCAGTACAGTAAAATCCCTGATATCACCATAAAAAATATTGAAGGCACGCCGAAAGCTTTCCTCATACCAGGTTATATCGGTAACCCGGTGACTGCTGGTGATCATCCCGGTGGTACCTGAACTCGTAAAGGTTACCTCGACGGGCTCACCGGTACTTAATATAGTATGTGACTTAAAAAACTCGATAGGTAAAAATGGGATCTGGCTGTAAGATGTAATTGATGCGGTGTCAATTTTCAATCCTTCAATAAACTGCCTGTAAACCGGGTTATGCTGTGCCTGGTAATTGAAAACCTGCAAGGCTGTTTCATTAAATCGTTCATCAGTATCGATAGAAAATACCTGTTGTTTTCCGGGCTTGTCCATTGAGGCAAAGATAAGGAAATGTGCAGATGTGCGGATTTCAGATGTGCAGATTATCTGAACCGGGATTAAACTGATGTTTGGGATTAACGGATTTGCTTTCAAACTATTTATTGGTATCCGGTGAATCCTTCATCCTATAAATCACGGTTCGGATAAATAAACTCCGCAAGTTTCGGGTTGAAACGCTTTGTTTATCGCGCGAACTTTGATCTATCTAAAAAACAATAATCATGAGCACATTTAAAATTGTACCGCTATCAAAATCATTCGCCAAAAAAATAAGGACAACCATGACCGACGATTTTGGAGGCGAAGTGGTTGAACAACTGGCTACCGGGCTTGGACCATGCCGGGTTTCACTTAAACCCTTTGAACGTAACGTTGATAAACGCCTGTTGCTAAAACATTCGCCTTTTGAAATCGAAAATGCCTATAACCAGCCGGGACCTATTTTTATTCACGCTGAAGATGTGGAGGAATACAGCGACATTTATCGTTTCCCGCCGGAGATTAAGGCTAATAAAAAGAGTTTCCCGCTGTCGCTTATAGGTTACAGCAAAGCGCAGCAAATGGTTTTAACCCGGCTTGTTGGTGATGCCGATGTTGATGAACTGATCAGCGGAATATTTGCTGAAAATGATAATGTTGAATATTTGCATGCCAGAAATGCCCAGGCATGTTGTTTTATATGCAAAATTGAGCGTGTTTGACTTTCCTATTACATAAAATAAAAAAACAAGTACGTGTTTTGGGGGTTAGTTAAGTATTGAATATATAATTAATAATATTAATCATCCATCCCCATGAAAACATTAAAATTCTTGAGACTCCCGGTTTTGTTAGGTCTCTTTTTTGTAATGATATCGGCAAAACCGGCCGACGACAGCAAACAGACAGAACGCATCCATAATTCGTCAAATGTGTTGAAAGAGTTTGCCAAGATGAAGGAAAGCATCCCGCATCAGCTATTGGAAGAATACGAAGGCATCGTTATCATCCCCAAACTCATCAATGCCGGATTTGGCATTGGCGGTAAACGCGGTAAAGGCGTAGCCATGGTGAAACTGGGTAATGGCAAATGGAGTGATCCGGTGTTTGTTACCTTAACGGGCGGTAGCTTTGGCTTGCAAATTGGCGTACAATCGGTTGATCTGGTGCTGGTGTTCCGCCATAAAGGTGTATTAACCAAAGTCAAGAATGGTGATTTTACTATCGGCGGCGATATTTCTGCAGCAGCCGGCCCTGTGGGCCGCAGTTCGACTGCAAGTACCGATTATAAGCTACAGGCTGAGGTTTATTCATACTCACGCAGCCGTGGTTTGTTTGCCGGAATAACCATCAATGGCTCAAACCTGGGCATTGATAAGGATTCAAATGCTGCTTATTATGGAGCCAAAGCCACCTCGCAGGATATTTTTGCGCAGGCAAGCAGCAATACAGAGGCGGTTAAAACATTAAAAGAAACATTGGCCGCGTTTTAAAAACAATGCGCTGATAAACATCAATGGCTCAAACCTGGGCATTGATAAGGATTCAAATGCAGCTTATTATGGAGCCAAAGCCACCTCGCAGGATATTTTTGCGCAGGCGAGTAGCAATACCGAAGCGGTTAAAACATTAAAAGAAACATTGGCTTCGTTTTAAAAATAATGCACTGATAAACAAAAATGCCCGGCTAAATTCCGGGTATTTTTGTTTTAATGCCTTTGAAATGCCCGTTTAAGCAGTAGTCCCGAAAGTGCCGACATGCCGCCCACTAAGCCTCCTAAAATGCCGGTTACAGCTAATATATAGCCCCAGCCAGGCAGATGAAATAAGTGGGCCATCCTTGTAACCATGATATGGTCATTGGGTATGCTTTTAAAGAGAGCCAGTACTATCCACACCACCAAAACCGCTGTAAAGGCTTGCCAGAAAGAACTTTTTGCTGTTGTGCCAATAAAAAGGGCCGTTAAAAAAGATATGACGGCAACTATCCACCAGGGTAAAAAATATCCGCTGGCAAATGAAAGTATAAGTATGATGAAGAACAACATAGTGCTATTATTTACCGGTTAATGTATAAGTTGATTTAATGCGTGGTGACTGTTCACTTACCGATTGCATGAAGAGTAGTTCTTTTAACTTTCCCTCATTCCAGGTTTTGAACATATCGTTATAAAAAAAACTGCCGGGATTACCTGATTCGCCGCCGGGAAAAATACCGTAACCTTTTACTTTGGGGCCCATTTGCACCACCATACGCCATGACGGGCCATGCCCGTCGTGAAGGGCATTAACTGTTGATGCTGTGCCACCCGATTCAAAATTACCCGAACCAAAAGCCGGTTGGCGTGAAAGGCTCGCTATCTCCATTTTTTTAAATTTACCCCATTGCCAGTTTGCTCCGGGTTTACCACATCTGTCGGTAATTTCCTTTACCGCAGCTGCAAAAGCTTTATTAACGATATCTGCCGCGGTTTCCTTTGCCGGTGTGCGGATGTCATCAAACCATTTGGAAGTTGGCTCTTTAAGCAGTAGCTTTTCTGTGCGATCTACAGAAGGAAAATTGTTTTGCAGGGTTTTATCTGCAAAATCATCCCCCCACACAGCATTGTACAATTGCGACCACCAGTTGGAAAATACAGTGGCACCTATTGAATTCGGCGTAAAATTTTTGTCCCACTTATTGATTTGATCGTAAGCACTAAGTTGTGCAGCATTAAGTTTGGTTGGGTCGATATATTTAAGTAGGGTTGGTAAAATGTCCTGTGCCCGGATACTGTAAACATCTGTTTGGAGGATGCGCATACTATCAACGGTGGCTTTGGTCATAACGGAAAGTCTGTCATTAATGCGTTTACCGCGTTC
Source organism: Mucilaginibacter sp. NFR10 (assembly GCF_900100445.1). Classification (NCBI taxonomy): domain Bacteria; kingdom Pseudomonadati; phylum Bacteroidota; class Sphingobacteriia; order Sphingobacteriales; family Sphingobacteriaceae; genus Mucilaginibacter; species Mucilaginibacter sp. NFR10. The sequence continues at coordinate 90,417 of NZ_FMTV01000005.1, forward strand.
ATAGGGTGCAAATGACCAGTTGATATAATAAGGATAAGACGGATCTGTTGACGACTGATTGGCTGAGCTTACAAATCCCCGAGGCGGATTTTTAATGGTGGGATCCTGCTCAAATGGTACCCAACCATGCCAGTCGTCGGCAGGATCGGTTCCATCTAAAATAAATTTCCCCTGGTCTTTGTATTTAAGCGGATATTTACCGTTTGGCGTTATGGCGATATCGTCTTTACTGGCAAAAACAAAATTTGAAGCAGGGGCGCTGAAAAAGGTAAGCGCCTTGCGGTAATCGTTATAGTTTTTGCCTGTATTAAGCAGGTACATAGCCATCAGTTCGTTGGATGATTCGTGCGCTATCCACCTTAAAGAATGCCCAACCGGAACAAAATCAGGGCCATCGGCTTTTTGAGCATTGTTTTGATACACAACCGGGCCATGGTGCGTATAAACTACTGTATCATAAACCGGTTTTTGACCAAGTACTTCAATTTTTTCAACACGGCGGGTAGTTTTATTCCATTTGTTGTTGTACCAGTATTCCTCCATTTTGGTATCCCTGAATTTTTCCTGGTACCAGTCCAATACGTCGGCATCAACATTGGTAATACCCCAGCTGATGTTATTGTTAAAACCTAAAATAACACAGGGCGCACCCGGTAATGATACGCCATAAACATTCATACCCGGCGCCGAAAGCTGTACCTGGTACCAGATAGAAGGTAGTGTGAGGTTAAGATGCGGGTCATTAGCTAAAATAGGATACCCGCTTGCTGTTTTACTGCCCGCTACAGCCCAGTTATTGCTGCCGATACCTTCAACACGGGGTTTAGTATTTGTACTATCTGCCATGCCGGCTAAAAAATTAGCAGATGGTTTGGGAATGGGCAGTGGTTTAAAATAATCCCATTTTGTCCCTGTGGGGATGATGGGATCTTCGTGCATAGGATAATCGGGAAAAAGATCATTTGTAGTGGCCGGGCCAAATTTGCGCAGGATATTGGTCATGGCAAATTCGTTTGAGCCGCCGGCCAATGTTTCCGACATTAGCTTAAGCAAAAAGGCGCAGTTGATAGGTTTCCAGTCTTCGGGGGCGTAGTTCAGGAGTTTAAATTCTATGGGGTAACTCCTCGGGCTTAGCTGATGGATATAACTGTTGATGCCATCGGTATACGCCAGGATCATGTTGCGCACTACTGGATCGGCCATCATTGCCTTTATTGTTTTTTCGGCGCCGTAAACCATTCCCATGCGGCGGTGATAGCGGTCGATATCCAATACTTTGGGGCCAATAACTTCAGCCAGCCTGCCTGCTGCCTGCCGGGTTTGGATATCCATTTGCCAAAGACGGTCGGTTGCGGTCATATATCCCTGGGCAAAGTACAGGTCGTGCTCGTTCTGTGCGAAAATGTGCGGGATATGATTCTCATCAAATTTAATGGTAACCTTGCCCTGTAAGCCTTTAAGTTTCAGGTCGAGCGTTGGCAAAATGTGCTTGCTTTCGGCATTTTGCCAAAAACCATCAGCAGGGCTCAGGAATTTTCCTAATGGTGGAACGAGGCTTATTTTAGTTTGCAGTGCCCAAATGAGCAGTAATGTGAAAAAGATAGATATGAATGCTTTGGTAAACTTCATTGCTTGGATGATGATGCCCCTAAAGTTAACCATTTAGGCTGCATATTCAAGTCTTGGCTTACGCTTGCGATAATGTTTTTTAGGTTTAGGAGTTTGAAGTGAGTCTGTCTTAGGTTGTTTCTTTTCCCGGCGAAAATCCCAGGGCGGGGTAGGATTGGCATCCTGCCATAAACCAAGTTTATCTTCGCGGGCCTGTTGTTCCAGAGCAGCCAGTTCGGTGTTTTTGGAATAGGCTTTATACTGCCATGCGTAGCCATTTTTTACCAGCGCATAATTTACATTGGTGCCATCGATAAGTACTACCTGCGCAACAGTACGGCCATAGCGATCATGCTCGTTGCCAATTAATCTCACCTCTTTACCAAAACACAGATCGGAAGTGAATTTTTTAGCTGCCTGTCCAAAGGCCTGCGATTTTTCAGGGCAGTCAATTTCGGCAAGCCTCACAGTAATCTGCTGGTTATCGCCGGTAAGCAAACCCAAAGTATCACCATCTTTTATTTTCACAACTTTATAAACACTGGCATCGGGTTGTTTGGTATTATTGGGATTACAACCGGCAATTATAAGTAATATGAGGAGAAGTAGGGCAGAGTACTTTTTAAATGTCATATATTAATGTGCGGATTTTGGATGAATTTATTGATGTGCAGATTTCAAATGCGCAAATATGCAGATGAATTTATAGATGTGCAGATTTCAGATGTGCAGATAGATTTGATGAGCTTATCTAACAAATAATCTGCGCATTCAAAATTTGCATATTTGCGCATCTGAAATTATTTCGCATGCAGGCTCAACGCATTTCCGTCGGGATCCTTAACAGTGGCAAAGCGGCCCCATGGGGTTGTGTCAACATTGCCTACTTCAAGGCCTTTGGCTTTAAGGTCTGCTATATCTTTATCCAGGTCGTCGGTTTTAATTACAAGGCCGCGTACACTACCTGCAGGCATTTCCGGGAACCAGTTTACCAGGGTGATGGAAACAGGCGAGCCCGGAAATGCCATCTGGATCCAGGTTTGTTTTTCAAAGTTAGCTTCAACTAATATTTCAAAACCAATTTTTAGGTAAAACGCTTTGGCTGCCTGCTGGTCGGTTACTGGGATGGAGATAATTTCAATTGCTTTCATATACTTAGCTTTGTTTAATGCTAATGGGTTGGCTTAACCCCTACATTGAATTTCAAATTTATCTTTTAAAATATACAATTAAAAAAAATTGGCATCGGCACCATGTCGATGTATGCGTATCGAATTGGACAGCGGCACTGTAATAAAGCCCTTTCAATCTTGTAAATCCAATTAAATCCCGGTTCAGATACGATTGGGACATTAAAGCATTAACTTTGCTGATTATTAACATATTCTTAATAATTGCCATTATGAGCAAATTTACCATACCTGATAAAGTGTTGTACGTATGCGTAGGCAGCAAATGCGGAAAACGAGGCGGTAAGGAAATGTACAAGATCGCAAAATCGTACATTAAACATCATCACGCCCCCGAAGAGTTGGAGGTAATTGAAACCGAATGCACTGACAGGTGTAAATATGCTCCTGTGTGCAGTATCCAGCCCGGCAACACCTGGTTGAAAGAATATCACCCTAAAGAGGTGTTGAAGTTGATGGATCTGATTGAGTGACTTCTTCCAAAGATGCTGTATCATGAGCCCCGGCTTTGTCAGGCTTGGACAGCGCTATTAAAATTCACTAACTTTGCGCCGAATCAAATTACATTACCCCGGGCCCATGGAAAATTCAACGATCCCCCGCATGCCATTGGAAACTTTCGCAGCGGACAACTACCAGCAGCCATTGCTCAACGTAGAGCATTACCCGGTTGATTCGCAATACTTTGTCATTCAAAACCGGGACACTTACCCGATTAAGGATTATATATCGCCGCACCGTCGTAAATTTTACAAGATCTTCCATATGACCCGGGGCACCGGAGTTTTGACCATCGGCCTTCACCGCTACGAAATGGGGCGGAATGAGATCGCTTTTCTCCACCCCGACGAGATCATGTCCTGGCAAACCACCTCAGCAGAGACAGGCGGACATTTCTGCCTGATCCATCCGAACTACTTCGGGCTCGAAGCCGACCATGTGCTTCAGTTGTTCCGGCAGTTCCCGAACTTTGAGACTGATAAGGCGGTGATCCAACTGACCGACGAACAGTCGGCCACGATCAACGGTTATTTCGAAACGATGCACCGGGAAGACCGCGGTAACAGCGACGATAAAAAGCAGGCGATTTTATTACAGTTGCAGATGCTGTTGCTCGAAAGCCGGCGCGCTGGCAAGAACCTGATTCGCACGAAGGCTTCGGAAGGTTATAGCTATATCTACCGTTTCTTATCCTTACTGGAATCATCCTTTCAGGTACAGGAACGCGACTCCTCCGTTAAGCTTAAAACGGCGGCTGAATTTGCAGACCAACTGCATGTGCACCCCAATTATCTGAATTCCCTTGTTCGCAATCAGACAGGAAAAACCCTGCGGGAACATATACAGGATCGTCTGATCCATGAGGCCAAATCCTTACTCGTGCAAACCGACTGGGGTATCAATGAGATCAGCGATGGGCTGGGCTTCTCCGGCCAGGCCGCCTTTACCTCCCTATTCAAGAAAAAGGCCCTTGTTTCCCCTTCAGAATTCCGCAGAAATGCGGCTGTTTCCACTCATATTTGAAACTCACAAATTTTCCTGTGATTCGAATAAGTGCCTTCAGGGCCTTCCTGCGCAATTTTGTACCATACAATTAATGATCAAGAAAATGAAAACACAGAAAGTATGGTTCGTTACAGGAGCCTCAAAAGGATTAGGTTTAAGTTTAGTAAAACGGTTGTTAACTGAAGGCTACAAGGTAGCGGCTACTTCAAGGGATGCAGAAGCCTTACGTACCGAGGTGGGCTACAGTGGCGATGATTTTCTTCCGCTGCAGGTGAACCTGACCGACAATAACAGTGTAGCCGAAGCGGTTACTGCGATAGTTGCTAAATTAGGCACGATCGATGTAGTTGTGAATAACGCCGGTTACGGGCAGCTCGGCACATTGGAGGAACTGTCCGACGACGAAGCCCGCAAAAACTTCGACGTCAACGTATTCGGTTCGCTAAATGTGATCCGTAACGTAATGCCGATATTTCGCGCCAGGAAATCAGGTGCATTCTTTAATATCTCTTCAATAGCCGGTTTCCTGGGCACTTTCCCCGGATGGGGTATATACAACGCCACCAAATTCGCGGTTGCCGGCTTTACCGAAGCGCTTTCGGCTGAAGCAAAATCACTGGGCGTAACTGCCACCATCGTTTATCCCGGCTATTTCAAGACCAATTTCCTGCTGCAAGGCTCATTGCGCACCGCAGTAAACCCGATCAATGACTATAAGGAAGCCCGCGACCTGGAAGTGATCCACAACGAACAAGTGATCGGCAACCAACCCGGCGACCCCGAAAATGCGGCTTTAGCCTTCATCAAGGTGGCTGAAATGGGAGAGCGCCCGCTGCACTTATTCCTGGGTTCAGATTCATTCGCTATGGCGCAAAACAAGATCGAAGCCGTTCAGAAAGACCTGGCTGCTTTCGAGAATATCAGCAAATCGACCGATTTCAGAAAATAAGCTTTTTTTCGACCTTATAAAAAGCCGGCCAGCAATCGCCGGTTTTTTTGTGTTTGCAGGGTAATGCCGAAGGTATCATATGAAAAGGAAAGAGCCACCAAAACAAAAAAAACCGCATCATTTGATTTACGATCCAGTCTCCTTAAAATAAGATGTTAAAACAAATGCCTTTCTTTTATCGAAAGGCATTTTGGTTGGAAACCTCTCCTTCTGGAGGGGGCAGGGTAGGGCTTAAGCCTCACTATCATATTTTATCTGACCAACATGCTTGTCAATTTGCCATCTGCCGGTACCTTCTTCGCCGATAACCTCAAACAGTTCGAGGGCGCGGCGGGCTTTATATTCTTCTTCGCGTTGTTCTTTCAGGAACCAGTTCAGGAACTCCATAGTAACAAAATCCTGTTCTTTCATGCAGCGCGCATATATGTTTTTGATAGCGTTGGTAACGCTAATTTCCTGGTCGAGGGCGTCTTCAAACACTTCGCGGAATGAATTATATTCCTGTTTAATGCCGGTTACTTCGGGTGATATCGCATTGCCGCCCATATCAAGGATATATTTATAAAATTTTAGCTGGTGATGGCGCTCTTCTTCGGCTTGTTTGAAAAAATATTCTGACGAAAAATCATAACCGTTTCGATTGCACCATGATGCCATGGCCAAATATGCTGACGAAGAAAATGCTTCTTTTTTAACTTGCTGATTTAAAAGCGCTTCTATATCTGATGATATCAGGCTTTTTATGCGGAGTAGGTCTTTCATGGTCTTGATAAATTAATGTTATATGTCTTATCGCAGGATAATTATATACAATAATAATGCTGTAAAAGCATATTAGTTTAATTTAAAGACAATATGAAATTAATCTAAATTGTGTTGATAATTAGTCTAATTACAGTGAGTTGCTGTAAAGGCGGTCGTGGATAATGTGGTTGAGTTCCAGCATTACAAAAGTGCCTTCTAAAAGATCTTTCAGGCTGATGATCTGAGCCAGTGAAAGTACATAACAATGGTCGCAGGCGCAGATGAAAATGATCTCCACGTCAGGATCGGTAGAGGTGTTCAGCAACTTTTCCTCAATGTCGATAGCATAAACCGCTTTGCGTAATTTTAAGAAATTGCGATGATCAAACCGGGCAACCTTACCGGCGAAATCAACATACCAGCAACGTTCTGCATCGCACTGGTAAACGGCACCTGCCTTGGTGCTGAAAACATCGGTCCATAAAGATAGTTCGGTGGTCGCAATCATATAATGGTTGCAAATATTGGTATTATTTGTAATCAATCCAAATAAAGATAGAAAATAATTTCAACACGAATGTCTTGCATGTTCAATACAATTTAATCGAATTACACGAATTATTGCGTAGAGGCATTAATGTAATTTAATTAGCCAAATTAGTATGGGAATTTATTAGTACGAATGCTTCGGGATCGACAAATTATGATGGATAAGCAAATTCGTGTAATTCGCTCTAATTCGAAATAATTAGTGTGAGTTATTTTTTTTCATACAAGCAATAAATTTTATTATAAATTTGGAGCGTGGTTATGGGCTTGTCTGTAACCTAACCAATTATCCTTTTATCATTTTTTATATGAGAAAAACCTTACTATCCGCCTTATGCTGCTTGCTGGCTGCTTTGGGTGTAAAGGCACAAACGCCTGCACTTGAGCGAGTTGAGCCCATGTCCTGGTGGGTTGGCATGAGCAATCCCAACCTCCAACTGGTTGTGCATGGCAACAACATTGCCGCCCGTAATGTAGTGCTTACTTACCCCGGTGTAAAGCTTAAAGCAGTTCATAAAGTTGAAAATCCGAATTATTTATTCATCGACCTGCAAATTTTTTCATCGGCCATTCCGGGAACGTTCCCGATAAAATTTAAGAAAGCAGGTGAAAAAGACCTTACATATAATTATACGCTTAACAAACGCGACAGATCTGCAGGCAGGGCGCAGGGCGTTACCAATAAAGATCTGATCTATCTCATTATGCCCGACAGGTTTAGCAATGGCGATGCCGCCAACGACTCATTTGATAACCTGCGTGAGCGAGGCATCCACCGCGATTCGATGTTCAGCCGCCATGGGGGGGACCTTCAGGGGATCATGAACCATTTGGATTACCTGAAAAATTTAGGGGTAACTGCTATCTGGCTTACACCCGAAATTGAGAACGACGAGCCAAGTGCTTCGTACCACGGTTACGCCGTTACCGATTATTACAAGATCGATCCCCGCTACGGCACTAACGACCTTTACAAAAAGTTTGTCGAAAAATGCCACAGCATGGAGCTTAAGGTTATTAAAGACCTTGTACACAATCACGCAGGTACTGAAGGTTACCTGATACAGGATATGCCGATGAAAAGCTGGGTACACCAATGGCCAGCGTACACCAAATCAAACTTCAGGGATGCTGCGGTGATGGATCCGCACGCCTCGCCAATGGACCGCAAACTGATGCAGGACGGCTGGTTTGACCACCGCATGGCCGATTTAAACCAAAATAATGTTTACGTGCAAAACTACCTTACCCAAAACCACATCTGGTGGGTGGAGTATGCTGGTATCGACGGTTTCAGGCTGGATACTTATCCTTATAATGAACCTGTTTATATGGCCAAATGGGCGAGAGATGTAAAAGCCGAGTTCCCTAAGCTTTCCATATTTGGCGAAACGCTGGTATGGTCTGCCGCTAACCAGGCATTTTTTACGCAGGGCAATACGGTTAACCGAGGTTTTGATACGCAGCTACCCGGCGTAACCGATGCTGTTTTAAAAGATGCCATTTATGAAGCTATTAATGGTAACGATGGCTGGACCGACGGCGTTGGTCGCTTGTATTCGGTAGTGGCTCAGGACTTTCTGTACCAGGATGCCACCCGCAATACCATATTTATGGATAACCATGATATGAGCCGTTTATTATCAATGGTAGGGGAGGATATTACCAAATACAAATCGGCTATGGCTATGCTGCTGACCATGAGGGGCGTGCCGCAAATGTATTATGGCGATGAGATTCTGATGAAAAACTACTCGAACCCTGATGGTTTGGTACGCGAGGACTTCCCGGGCGGCTGGGCCGGCGATAAGGAAAATAAATTTACCGCCGAAGGCCGCAGTAAAAAAGAAAATGACGCTTTTAATTATGTGAGCAAGCTGGCTAATTATCGCAAAGGCACTACTGCCCTGCAAACCGGTAAAATGATGCAATTTGTACCCGAAAAAGGTATTTATGTTTATTTTAGATATGATGCCCAAAAAACGGTGATGGTCATGTTCAACAGCAGCGATAAGGAACAGGAAACTACTACCGCACGGTATTTTGAGCGTATCGGCGATGCTAAAAAAGCAAAGAATGTACTAACGGATGAAATGATTGGTCTGGATAAAGTCACTATACCAGGCAAGACAACTTTAGTGTTAGAATTAATACCCGGTGTTACTCATTAAAATAATATCTTAGGGGACTAATTCCCTGTGTTTTACCCAAAAAAATGAATACAATAAAAGCCTGTATTTTTGACCTTGACGGTGTGATAGTCGATACTGCCGTTTACCATTATAAAGCCTGGAAAAGGCTGGCCAATTCGCTTGGCTTTGATTTTACTGAACATCAGAACGAACAGCTGAAGGGCGTAAGCCGGGTACGTTCGCTGCAATTGATCCTGGGCTGGGGTGGCGTTACCAAAACAGAAGCCGAGCAGGAGCAGTTGGCTACTCAAAAAAACACCTGGTATATGGAAATGGTAAACCAGATGAAACCCGAAGAGATCCTGCCTGGTGCCAAAGAGTTTTTAATAACCTGCCGTGCGGTAGGTCTTAAAACGGCGCTGGGTTCCGCCAGTAAAAACTCAATGACCATATTGGAGAAAATTGGTATCACCGATATGTTTGATGCAGTAATTGATGGCAATAAGGTAAGCAAAGCTAAGCCCGACCCTGAAGTGTTTTTGGCAGGAGCGCAGGCCCTGGGCGTTGAACCCGAAGAATGTGTGGTATTTGAAGATGCCATTGCTGGTGTTGAGGCAGCCATTGCCGGGGATATGAAAGTGGTAGGCATTGGCTCATCCGATATACTTAAAGGCGCCAACCTGGTTATTAAAGGTTTGGATGAAATGACACTGGATAAATTGTATAAACTATAGCCCCACCCAAACCCTCCCCTAAAGGGAGAGGGCTTTTGAATTGCATGGAGGCATAATAAACTATTAACTATTAAACTAAAAGTCTCCCCTTTTAGGGGGAGATTTAGAGGGGGCAAATGAAAAACTACATAAAAGCTGATGAGTGGAAGATAATTGAAGAAGGCTTCGATCCTCATTACAATAAAATTTCTGAAAGTATCTTCAGCTTAGGTAATGGCCGCATGGGCCAGCGCGCCAATTTTGAAGAAGCTTACAGCGGCGATACCCTGTTGGGCAACTACGTAGCCGGGGTGTACTATCCCGATAAAACCCGTGTAGGCTGGTGGAAGAATGGTTATCCCGAATATTTTGCCAAAGTGCTTAACGCCGCCAACTGGATTGGTATTGATGTGGTAATTGATGGCGAGCAACTTGACCTTGCTAAATGCGAAGTATTCAGTTTTCGCCGGGAACTAAACATGAAAGAAGGTTACCTGAAGCGCGATTTTAGCGCTAAAACAGCATCGGGTAAAGAAGTAAAAGTAGAGGCTATCCGCTTTTGCAGCATGGCAGATGATGAAACAGGTGCTATCAAATACACCCTTACGCCGTTAAACTTCAGTGGGGCTATCACCTTAACGCCTTCAATTGATGGCGATGTGGTGAACAAAGATTCCAACTATGATGAAAAGTTTTGGGACGAAGTAAGCAAGGTGTCACAAAGCGATGGTGGTTACATCTTAATGCGCACCAAAAAAACGGGTTTTGAGGTGGCTACAGGTATGCGATTCAGTGTCTTACAAAACCATGGCGCTACCGAACCCATTGTTCAAGCTATTGAAAAAGAAAAATATGTAGCTGCTAAAGTTGATGTGCAGGCAAAACAGGGTGAAAGCATCACGATGGTTAAATACGCCGCCAACCTTTCATCGCAAAACTATAAACCCGAAGAACTGATTGAGCAGTTAAGTGACACGCTTAACCGTATCAGCATCAAAGGTATTGATACCATGCTGGCCGAACAAGCTGCTGCCTGGGCCGAAAAATGGAAGCATAACGATATTATTATTGATGGCGATGTTTCTGCACAACAGGCCATCCGCTTCAATATTTACCAGCTTAACCAAACCTATACCGGCGAAGATGACCGACTGAATATCGGTCCCAAAGGTTTCACCGGCGAAAAGTACGGAGGCTCTACCTATTGGGATACCGAGGCCTATTGCGTGCCTTTTTACCTCTCTACCGCGCCGCAAAAGGTTACCCGTAATTTGTTGCTTTATCGCTATAAACAATTGGGCAAAGCCATTGAAAACGCGCAATTATTAGGCTTTAAAAATGGCGCAGCATTATACCCGATGGTTACCATGGATGGTACCGAATGTCATAACGAATGGGAGATCACTTTTGAGGAGATCCATCGTAATGGGGCTATTGCGTTTGCTATTTATAACTATGTGCGTTATACCGGCGATGAAGCTTATTTAGGCGATTACGGTTTTGAGGTATTGTTAGGTATAGCCAGGTTTTGGTCGCAAAGGGTTAACTGGTCGGAGGATAGACAGCAATATGTAATGCTGGGTGTAACCGGGCCAAACGAATACGAGAACAACGTAAACAATAACTGGTACACCAGTACTATTGCTACGTGGTGTATGCAATATACCGTTGATGTTGCTGATAAAATAAAAGCAGCTGATCCGGAAAAATACGCCGTATTGGTGAGCAAGGTAAGCCTGAATGAGGAAACCGAATTTGGCCGTTTCAGGGATATCATCCAAAAGATGTATTATCCGTACGACGAGAAACGCCAGGTGTTTTTACAACAGGACGGCTACCTGGATAAAGAGCAGATCCTGGTAAAAGACCTGCCGGCTTCCGAACGTCCTATCAACCAAAAATGGAGCTGGGACAGAATCCTGCGTTCATGCTACATTAAACAAGCCGACGTATTGCAGGGAATTTACTTTTTTGAAGATCAGTACGATATAGATACCATTCGCCGCAACTTTGATTTTTATGAGCCGCGTACGGTGCATGAATCATCGTTATCACCATGCGTGCACGCTATTTTGGCTGCCAAGCTCGGCGATGAAGCCCGTGCTTATGAGTTTTACCTGCGCACGGCTCGCTTAGACCTGGATGATTACAACAACGATACTGAAGATGGCTGCCATATCACTTCTATGGCCGGCACCTGGATGGCTGTTGTTGAAGGCTTTGGCGGGATGCGTGTAAGAGATGGAAAGCTGGTATTTCAGCCATTCATTCCCGAAAAATGGTCGTCATTTTCGTTCCATATTGGTTTCCGCGGTGCCTTGCTGAATATTAAAGTGAGCAAAGAAGGTGTGCAGATCAAAAACGCTTCGGATGTGGAAACAACAGTGCTGGTTTATGGTAAAGAGCAATCGGTGAAAGCCAATGATGAACTCCTGATTGAAGCGTAATGAAAGGCAATAAGGTATTTACGTGTTTTATTGCTGCAACAATGTTGCCCGTTATTACGTTGGCACAGGTAAAACCACATCATACAAAAAAACGCATGGAACAAACTACCAACCATAAGCTCATCATATACCAGTTATTGCCCCGCCTGTTTGGCAATACCAACACATTTAATAAAACCAATGGATCTATTGAGGAAAACGGTGTAGGCAAGTTGAACGATATCAATGATAAGGCCCTTCAGGAAATTAAAAAAATGGGCTTTACCTATGTTTGGTATACCGGTGTAATTGAGCATGCAACCATGACTGATTATTCGCAATATGGTATTAAAGCCGATGATCCGGATATTGTAAAGGGCAGGGCAGGTTCACCTTATGCTATTAAAGACTATTACGATATCGATCCCGACCTGGCTGTTGATGTTAAAAACCGTATCGGCGAGTATGAGGCACTGATCAAGCGTAGCCATAACAACGGCTTAAAGGTACTGATGGACCTGATACCTAACCACGTAGCCCGTACCTATGGTTCGGACGTTAAGCCTGCCGGTGTACGTGATTTTGGCCAGCACGATGATAAGAGCAAAGCTTTTAGCCCAACCAATGATTTTTACTATATGCCCGGTCAGCCTTTTGTTGTGCCGTCAGGCTATAATCCCGGAGGCGATGAGTTTAAAAGCCCGCTGAAGGATGGTAAATTTGATGAAAATCCTGCTAAGGCAACCGGTAATGATGTATTCAGTGCTGCACCATCAATCAACGATTGGTTCGAGACCATGAAGCTGAACTACGGTGTTGACTACATGGATCATCGCCGCGGTCATTTCGACCCCATCCCCCCGCTTTGGAATAAGGTTTATGATATCCTGCATTACTGGAGCGAAAAAGGTGTCGACGGTTTCCGCTGCGACATGGTTGAGATGGTGCCGATTGAATTTTGGGGATGGGTGATCCCCAAACTAAAAGCCGAACATCCTGGTTTGGTATTCATTGGTGAAGCTTACGATAAAGGAAAATATAACGATTATATTTATAAAGGCAAGTTTGATTACCTGTACGATAAGGTAGGCCTGTACGATGCCATCAAACGCCTTACCCGCGATGAGCATAACTCATCAACCTGGGAAATCAATGCTGTTTGGAACCATGATAGCAAAGGCATCGACGAGCACATGCTCCGGTTTATGGAAAACCACGATGAGCAGCGCATTGCTTCAAATGATTTTGCGGGTAACCCTTGGCTGGCCGTTCCCGGCATGATCGTAACAGCCACTTTAAATACCGGCCCGGTGATGGTTTACTTTGGCCAGGAAGTAGGCGAACCTGCTATAGGCAACGAAGGCTTTAGCGGTAATGACGGCCGCACTTCCATCTTTGATTACTGGGGAGTGCCTGAGTATCAAAAATGGGTGAATAATCACGAGTACGATGGCGCGCAACTATCTGCCGATCAGCAAAAGCTTCGCGGCTTTTATCATAACCTGCTTAACGCAGTGCGCAATAGTGAAGCTCTTAAATCGGGTGCTTTTTATGAGCTGATGATCGCTAACGAGCGTCAGCCCGGATTTGACACCCGTTTGTATATCTACGCCCGTTATACCAACAATCAACGTATATTAGTAATAACCAATTTTAACCGGAGTGAGCGTAAACTAACCGTAAAGCTTCCGGAAGACCTGTTAACAAAATTAAATCAAAGCGGCCATAAACAATTCACCGATCTGCTAAGCGGCGCTAAATTCAATACCGATGATATACGTAATGGTGTTGAAGTAAGCCTGCCAGCCATGAGTGGATTGTTGCTGGAGTTTTGATCAGAATTTACAGAATTTTAGAATTGACAGAATGCTTGTCATGTTGTGAAAGGTCGTAGTGTTCCGTGCGGGCCTGCCACCCTGAACTTGTCGAAGGGTCGCGCGCAGAGGCCTTCGCCGCCATGCTTCGACAGGCTCAGCATGACACCCTGATATTCTGAAAATCCAAAAAAATCTGTGAATTTTGATTCTGACATTATAAAACCAATTATGAGTAAACCAACCATCGCGCAAAAGCCACGGTTAAGCTTTTGGCAGATCTTTAACATGAGTTTCGGCTTTTTGGGCATCCAGTTTGGTTTTGCCTTACAAACAGGTAACGCAAGCCGCATCCTCCAAACCTTTGGTGCCGATGTGGAGCATTTGTCGTGGTTTTGGTTGGCCGCGCCTATAACAGGCATGGTTGTTCAGCCTATCATTGGTCATTACAGCGACAGGACCTGGAACCGTCTTGGTCGCCGCCGCCCTTACTTTTTAACAGGCGCTATTTTATCGGGTTTGGCATTGTTTTTTATGCCCAACTCATCTATGTTGGCAGCGCTGATCCCGCCGATAGTAGTAGGCGCTGGCATGCTCATGATTATGGATGCTTCATTCAACGTAGCTATGGAACCTTTCAGAGCTTTGGTGGCTGATAACCTGCCCGATAGCCAGCATACAACCGGTTTTTCCATGCAAACCTGTTTGATAGGTGTAGGCGCTGTAATTGGTTCATGGCTACCTTATGTTTTTGCCGAATGGTTTGGAATAGCCAAAACAGCCGATCAGGGCATTGTGCCTAATAATGTGCTGTATTCATTTTACATTGGTGCCGCGGTTTTAATAGGCGCTATTTTATGGACTGTAGTCCGCACTAAAGAATATCCCCCCGAAGTTTATGCAACCTTTCATGAAAAGGACGAAACGGTATCTGGGCATAAAGGCGGTTTGTTGGAGATCTTCTCCGACCTGGTCAATATGCCCAAAACTATGAAGCAATTAGGGTTGGTACAGTTTTTCTCCTGGTTCGCACTTTTCTCTATGTGGGTGTTTACAACCCCGGCAGTTGTTGATCATGTTTACCACATCTCGGCAGGGGATACTTCTTCGGCAGCTTATAATGATGCCGCCAACTGGGTAAATGTATTGTTTGGTGTATATAATTTAGTATCGGCAGTGTATGCTTTGTTATTGCCCCGCATAGTTAAAAAACTGAGCCGAAAAAAAGCACATGCGTTTTCATTAACTATGGGCGGTTTAGGGTTAATCTCAGTATTCTTTATTCCTGATCCCCGTCTGCTGATCTTGTCAATGATTGGTGTCGGTTTGGCTTGGGGTAGTATCCTTGCTATGCCTTATGCTATTCTATCAAGCTCAATACCAGCCAAAAAGATAGGCGTGTACATGGGCATTTTTAATTTCTTTATTACTTTTCCGCAAATAGTTAATGGCATTATTGGTGGTCCGATAGTGAAATATGCATACAGCGGGCATGCCATTTATGCTTTAGTAATGGCCGGTATTTTTATGTTCCTGGGGGCGATAGCTGTTCTTTTTGTTCAGGATGGTAAGAAAATTCAAATAATTGAAGCTGCAAATTGAATAAAAATTAAGGATTTGGCACGGTTAATGGTTTTTCGTTAATTCAATTATTGTATATTGCGTAGTAAGTACACTTTATACATCTTTGCAGAAGCCACTAATTTGTTTGAATGGAAAGTAATACCCCAAATCCGGAGTTGATAACCAGTAAGTTAATTGAAGCAGAAAACTTACTTGAAGAAGAAGAGGAATTTCACCACCTTAATAACCCTGCCGATGGTATTAAGCCGGTTGTAAAAAAGTATCTCGGTGTACCCAATCATGCTGATCAGGTGGGGAATAAGTTCTACTTTACTGATGGCGATGCTAAAGTTGAAGTTATAGTTGTTACCGACGAGATTATCCGTGTGAGGCTTGCGCCGCATAGCGTTTTTTTAGACGATTTTTCATACGGGGTGCCTAAGCTGCCAACCAAGGCGGCAGGTTTTACTCTGCATGAAGATGATAATGAATTTCGGGTATCTACTTATAAAGTGAACTGCCATATCCGCAAAAAGGATTTCTTTATCTCTTTTTCAGATAGCAGTAACCATGTAACCAGCATCGATGCTGTGCCAATGCATTGGGAAGAGAACGTGCAGGCGGGCGGTTATTATGTGTTTTGCACCAAAACCTGCGCACCCGACGAAAGCTTCTTTGGCTTAGGCGATAAACCAACCGAATTTAACCTGCGTGGCAAAAGGCTAAAAAACTGGAACACTGATGCCTACTCGTTTCAGTGGAACCAGGACCCTTTGTACCGCAGTATCCCTTTTTATATCAGCGTAAACGAGGGTATAGCACACGGTATCTTTTTTGATAATACATTTAAAGCGCAATTTGACTTTGGCGCCGAAGACAGGACTAAAACAAGTTTTTGGGCTGATGGCGGCGAACTGCAATATTACTATATCCACGGGCCGCACATGATGGACGTGGTAAAAAGCTACCACACCTTAACCGGTACACACCCTATGCCACCGCTTTGGGCGCTGGGTTACCATCAATGCCGCTGGAGCTATTATCCTGAAGCTAAGGTTAAGAAGATAGCCAAAGGTTTCCGCGAAAACCAGATCCCATGCGATGGTATCTATCTGGATATCGATTATATGGATGGTTACCGCTGCTTTACCTGGAACCGTAAGTATTTCCCCGATCCTAAAAAAATGATCAGCGAGCTTGCGGCTGATGGCTTTAAAACGGTGGTAATTATTGATCCGGGGATCCGTGTGGATGACAACTACGAGGTATTCAGGGAGGGTAAGGAGAAGCGATATTTCTGCCGCCGAAGCGATGATTACTTTATGGAGGGCCACGTATGGCCAGGCCGTTGCCAGTTTCCAGATTTTACCAATCCTGAAGTGCGCGAATGGTGGGGCGGTTTGTTTGACGAATTGGTTCAAATGGGCGTTGCCGGTGTTTGGAACGATATGAATGAGCCTGCTGTATTTGGTGCCGGTACCTTCCCTGATGATGTGCGTCACCAGTACGATGGTTACCGTGGATCACACCGCAAGGCGCATAATATTTATGGCATGCAGATGGTACGCTCAACCTACGAAGGCTTGCGCAAGATCATGAAAAACAAACGCCCTTTTACTATTACAAGGGCAGGTTATTCAGGTGTACAACGCTTTTCATCGGTTTGGAC
The DNA here is from genome assembly GCF_900100445.1 of Mucilaginibacter sp. NFR10. Lineage (NCBI taxonomy): Bacteria > Pseudomonadati > Bacteroidota > Sphingobacteriia > Sphingobacteriales > Sphingobacteriaceae > Mucilaginibacter > Mucilaginibacter sp. NFR10. The sequence goes on from NZ_FMTV01000005.1 coordinate 107,280, forward strand.
CGGTGATAACGTAGCCTCATGGGAACACCTGAAGCTGGGTAATATCCAGTGTCAGCGCTTGTCGATATCGGGCATTCCGTTTTGCGGTACCGACATTGGCGGTTTTAGTGGTGAGCCCGATGGCGAACTGTTTACCCGCTGGATTCAGATGGGCACCTTTTCGCCGTTTATGCGTGCGCACTCGGCAGGTGATACCAAAGAGCGCGAGCCATGGAGTTTTGGCGAACCATTCACTGCCATCAACCGTAAGTTTATCGAGTTGCGTTACCGCTTGATCCCTTACCTGTACTCCACTTTCTGGGAGCACCACCGCTATGGGTTCCCAATTTTGAGGCCGGTTGTAATGCATGAGCAGGACACACAGCTAAACCACTTCCGCCAGGATGAGTTTACTTATGGAGATAAGATCCTGGTTTGCCCTGTAATGGAACCTGGCCAGATCAAACGCAACGTATACCTGCCTAAAGGTAAATGGTACAACTTCTGGACTCACGAGGTTGTTAACGGCGGCCAGGAAGTATCAGTAGATACCCCACTTGAAACCATGCCTCTATTCATTAAAGCAGGTTCGGTAATCCCTGAATACCCGGTAATGCAGTATGTTGGCCACAAAGAGATTGAAGAAGTAAAGCTGAATATTTACTATACCGATTATGAAGTAAATTCATTCCTGTTTGAAGATTACGGCGAAACCTTTGCTTACGAGCAGGATATTTACCTGGAGAAAAAGTTTGTGGTAAATGGCAGCAGCAAAAATTTAACCATTGATCAGAGCCTGGAAGGTTTGTATACCCCACGCTATGACGGCTATCATTTTAACCTGATAGGTTTGCCGTTTACGCCATCAAAAATAAAAGTAGATGGCAAAGAGGTAAAAGAATTTCAACTAAATGATGATAAAACGGTAGAGTTTAAATACAGTAAAAACTTTAAACATATTGAAATAAGCAGATAGTATTTAGAAGAGGTTAAAGCTGAAGGGCAAAAGGTTAAAGGTAGCTGTAGCCTTGTAAATCAAGAAAAAAAACCTTTATAGCTTTGCTCACGTTAAGGCTATCTCATTAAAACGCCATTGCTACTGCAATGGCGTTTTTTGTATGAATTCGAATTTATTGGATTAGATGAACGGACAGAATGCTTAGTAAATTTAATAAATTCTCTTAATTCAATAAATCAGTTCAGACAAGTTATCCTGTTAATTCTCAAATTCGGTAAATTCTGATTCAGACGATCTTCCCTCCAAAAATAAATCTCCAAAACCCTGCATAATATATTAATCCTGTTATATTTGATTACATATAAACCAAACTCATTTCTGTGATTTGGGTTATTTACTAACACCCTAACAGGTTATCTATATCATGGCCAAAAAAACAACTAAAACCGAGAACCCCTTACCGGATACAAAGCCTGTAAAGGAAAAAAAAGCCGTCACTAAGGTCAAAGCCGATAAAGTAACGCCTGAAACAGGAGCCCCGGAACCTAAAAAAGCAGTTAAAACAAAAACAGCGGCTGCCGAAAAGCCTATCGTTGCAGAGAAAGCTGAGCCGGTTAAAACAAAATCGACTGCTGCTGAGAAGCCTTCAGCCGTTAAAAAAGCTGCGCCGGTTAAGTCGAAAGCGGTGAATGCCAATAACCCGACAGAAATTACCCCGCAACCTGTAAAGCTTAAAGCCGTTGAACCATACAGCCGTTTTACGGATTTTGATATCAGTTTATTTAAGTCGGGCAAACATTATAAGCTGTACGAAAAACTGGGCTCGCATGTAGTGGAATATCAGGGTGTTATTGGGACTTATTTTGCCGTTTGGGCTCCAAACGCACAATACGTAGCGGTAATTGGCAACTTTAACGGCTGGAACCGCGGTTCGCATAGCTTGAATGCCCGTTGGGATTCATCGGGTATTTGGGAAGGTTTTATTCCAAATGTTGGCAATGGCGAAACGTATAAATACTATATCAAATCATCAACCGGCGAAGACCTGGAAAAAAGCGATCCCTTTGCTTTACGCTGGGAACTGCCGCCGCGTACTGCCTCTATAGTTGCCGATACTTTTTATGAGTGGAAGGATCAGGATTGGATGCAGAACCGTCATGAACATAACGCGCTCGACAGGCCATATTCGGTTTACGAAGTGCATTTGGGTTCATGGGCGCGTAATCCCGAAAGTCCGGACGAGTTTTTAACTTACACTCAGCTTGCCGAAAAAATGGTGCCTTATGTAAAGGAAATGGGCTTCACCCATGTAGAGTTTATGCCTATTATGGAACACCCGTATTATCCGAGCTGGGGTTACCAGGTAAGTGGTTATTTTGCAGCGGCATCACGCTACGGTACACCACAACAACTGATGTACCTGATTGAAGAATTCCACAAAGCCGGTATTGGCGTAATCCTGGATTGGGTGCCTTCGCATTTTCCGGGAGATATCCATGCGCTGTATAAATTTGACGGTACACACCTCTATGAGCATGCCGATGCCCGCAAAGGTTTTCACCCCGACTGGAAATCATATATTTTTAACTACGGCCGAAACGAGGTAAGGGCTTTTCTGATCAGCAACGCGCTTTTTTGGCTGGAAAGGTATCATGCCGATGGTTTACGCGTTGACGCGGTGGCCTCAATGCTGTACCTTGATTATTCGCGCAAGCATGGCGAATGGGAAGCTAACAGGTATGGCGGTAACGAAAACCTCGAAGCTATATCATTTCTGAAAGAATTTAACGAAGCTGTTTACAGCCATTTCCCATCGGTACAAACCATAGCTGAAGAATCTACGTCATTTACCGGCGTTAGTCGCCCGGTTTATTTAGGCGGCCTGGGCTTTGGGATGAAATGGATGATGGGCTGGATGCATGATACTATCGATTACTTTCATGAGGATCCTATCCATCGTAAATATCATCATAACGAAATAACTTTTAGCACCATATATGCCTTTACCGAAAACTTTATGCTGCCTTTCTCGCATGATGAGGTTGTTTATGGTAAAGGTAGTATGTTGCGCAAAATGCCCGGCGATGAGTGGAGGCAATTTGCTAACCTGAGACTGATGTACGGATACATGTTCACACACCCCGGTTCAAAACTACTCTTTATGGGCGGCGAATTTGGGCAGGGCGATGAATGGGATTTCGGCAAATCGTTACAGTGGCATGTGCTGCAGTATCCAAATCACCAGGGTATTAGCGAAACAGTTAAGGCGTTGAACCATTTATACCGTACAGAGCCTGCGCTATATGAAAAGGCCTTTTCGCACCAGGGCTTTGAGTGGGTTGACGGCGGCAATGCCAATGATTCCATACTGGTTTACCGCCGGATGGGACACGACAGTAAAAACGACCTGATGATCATTCTGAACATGACCCCTGTTGTACGCCGTGATTATCGCATAGGCGTACCCGCTGCCGGTAAGTGGAAAGAGATCTTTAATTCGGATAATGAAAAATACTGGGGCAGCGGCATCATCAATTATGAGCCTGTAAACAGCGATCAGGTAAGCTGGCATGGCAAAAGCCAGTCTATCAAAATTACTATACCGCCGCTTGCGGCTGCGGTATTTAAACTGGTACCTGATGTGCCTGCTAAATATGAATTGAAACGGTAAGCAGCTTTGAAAGACTTACGAAGTTCCAAATACTTCGTAAGTCTTTCAAAACTAAGTAAACAAGTTGAGGATGCCCTGTTGTTAGTATGTAAATAACCTATGAACCCCAAATTCAAATATCTTTATCTTATAGGTGGTATAGTTGCCACGATATTGTTTATTGTGCAAATAGTGTCTACCTATCCAAAGCCTAATACAGTTGGGATAATCCTTGGCGCTCTGCCAGCTTTGGCCTTGTTTTACTTATCGTACAAGGCTTATCATGTTAAAAAGGATAATGAGTTGATGTGAGGATTTGGTAACCGCTACAAACCATCATAAACGTCGCATCTCCTGAACATAATTACTTGTTTCAAGGCCATAAAGTCACCTTTCACTACCCAGGTTTCTGCGTGTTTGGTCATTTCGTCAAGGCCATCGTTCCATTGCTGATTATTAAAAACGCATTCGCCTATTATAGTACCATCGGCTCGTTTGGAAATATAAATTTTTAGAGAGTTAAATTTTTTGTCGATTAAAACCGGTTGAATTTTCTCTCTTAAAGTTTCAAAAAGATATTTTCCGTCCGGCATTTCCTCCCATTGCCCCTGCACCATTAAGTCGCCTAACTTAGGGTGCCAAAGTATCTCCCGAGCATTTGTAATTACCAGCATATCAGCTTCCGGGTCATGAGTATCCGTAAAGCCATCCATTATTGGCGGAAACACAATGTTAAGGTAATTATCTAAGGCCGAAGTAATCCTCCTATCCATCGTTTCGCCAATACCGGCTAAACATTCATATATCCCTTGCTCCAGATATAAAGGATGCCTGGTTAAAATATTAAGTTGTATCAAAAATGGATGTGCATCTGGCACGTCAATGATTGAAGTGAATATTTCTAAGCCCGAATCAAGTATCAAAGTAAGATATTGCGGATGACGTTCAACCTGGTGCCCCATTTCAACTAATCTGTCTTTAAGTACCTCTATGAGGTAGCCATTATAATCGCTATATTTTGCAATAGGTTCTTCTTTCTGAGGCTGTGCAGTTGGTTGGATTTGTTCTGGTGGTTTTTTCCTGAAAAGGTCGAATAGCCCCATGATGACTTGTTTTGATTATCGGTTTAGTTGCTTCAGCCAAAATAAAGAATCTTATATAATACGGTATTTTCATTTTTATCATTATTTGTCCACCTGCCGGTATCCAACCCTTTTTTATTTGCCTGGACATGAGATATCTGATGCAGAGGGCGTAAGTAAGCCTCCCTACAGGCAAAAGCACAATGTTTGCGCAAGGAAATGATCTACTACAAACTTAAAATTCTATTTAGCCCGGAAAATGCTGGCCAATCACGAAAATTGCAGCCATTAATGCAATAATAGCGGCCAACACTCCCCATAGTTGAGCAAGTTTCATATTTGATAGTAACTCGCCGACAGTTAGCTCGTCCGGGACAATTTTCCTTTTTTCGGCAGCAGTATTATTTTTGCTAATGCTGAGTGCCTCCACTTTGCTCTTCCAACTGGCCAAAACACCATTAAACTCTACTGTTGATAACGAATTTTGGTTGGGTTTTACTGTCATCACATACCAGTCGTAGCCTTTTTCTAATAAGCCCTCGGCACGTATTCCTTCCTCCACGATAACTAAAATCGGAAGATTCTTAGTGTATGCTATCGCTGATTCAATTTGATTCCAGGGAGTAGCAAATTTGGTTGTTGATAGTGTTATTTCATTAGCGCTGCCCCGTTTTTCAATCCCGCTTTCAAAATAGATTCGCTCAAGTGCAATAACTAAGATGCCTGAACATTCATCCATCAATCCCTTTATTGATTTTAAAGGCGAATCAGAACTGAATGTATTTCTTCCGATGGTGTAGGGAATCAAATTTTCGCTTCTAAGTCTGTCTTCTATAGATTTTACAAAATCTTCCTGGCTGGGAGTTGAGGTTCCCCCAACACTGATAAATACTTTGGGTTGATCCATGGTAATTGAAAACAAGGTTGATTGTATTGATTGATAATCAGGTTTATAATTGTCTGTAAGTTAGTTATAATACTTAATCAATACAAAACACTAAACAATCCACTACACGAGCTAATGATGTTTAGTCAAAGCCTTCTCTGTCCGTTCATTTGCTTGTGTCCAACGATTTCAAACTACCCGGACAAGATGCAGAAGGCGCAAGTAATCCTCTCATAGGCAGCCACACAATACTTGCGCAGTAAAAATAACCGAACCTCAAATCTCTAACCACAATCGCACAATAACTGTGCGGAAACGAACAGTTTCGTTGATTGATTTTGATTTAAATTACTTATAGTCAGTGATTTAAAAATAAGGCACGCGATTAGCTGAATTGCCAGTATAAACCCCACAATTATGCTTAAAAATTACCTGCTGGTTGCTTTTAGAAACCTTTCAAAAAACAAAGCTTTCTCCGCTATAAACATAGTAGGACTGGCTATTGGCATGGCGGCTTGCTTGCTCATTTTGCAATATGTTAGCTTTGAGCTTAGTTTCGATGATTTCCACACCAAAAAAGACCGCGTTTTTCGGATTAATCAGGACAGATACAACAATGGCAAGTTAAGTACTCAATGGGCCGGCGGGGCTTTTGCACCCGGCACAGCATTTAAAAATGCGCTGCCCGATATTGAAGAATACGTAAAGATTGTAGGAGCAGGGCAAACCATAGCCAATTACAGGGATCAGAAAATGGTGATCCGGAATGTTTACTATGTAAGCGATGCATTTTTCAAAACATTTTCTTTCCCGCTAATAAACGGCGACGGAAATACCGCACTTAAAGAACCCAACACCGCGGTAATTACCCGGCAAATTGCCGATAGGCTTTTTCATGGCATAAATCCCGTTGGGCAAACCTTGTATATTAATACAGATAAGCCGCTTAAAATTACCGGCGTAATGGAAAATATGCCTGCCAATACGCATATGAATTTCGATATCATGCAATCCTACGCTACGCTGCTTAAAGAAAATCCGCCTAATAAAGATTTTAATCTCGATAATGCCTGGCTAAATGACGGCTGCACAACATACCTGCTGCTTAAACCGGGAGTTGATCCGCGTGCTTTGGAAGCTAAGTTTATCCCTGTAGTAAAAAAAGCATATGATAAATATCCCGGTACGGGCGAAGGTGGCATTTATACACTTCAGCCGGTAAAGGATATCCACTTGTACTCCAACAGGATGCTGGAGTTTCAGCCCAATGGCGATGGCAAATCGGTGTACCTGCTTTTGGGGATTGCCATCTTTGTGATCATCATAGCATGGATCAACTATATCAACCTCGCTACTGCCCGTGGAATTGGCCGGGCTAAAGAAGTTGGGGTACGTAAAACTTTGGGCTCGGCAAAAGCGCAGTTGATTACCCAGTTCATGTTGGAGGCTATGATGCTTAACGCCATGGCTATTGGCCTCGCATTGCTTATCATTATGGCCTGTTTGCCTGCATTCGCCAATATTTCCGGCATGCAGATGGGCTTTACCTTATTTACTAAAGCAACTTTTTGGCTGGCTGTTTTGGGAATCTTTGTGTTGGGCTCATTCTTCAGCGGCTTTTACCCGGCTATAGTGTTATCGGCGTTCAGGCCGGTTGAGGTGATGAAAGGCAAGATCCTGGCATCGCCAGGGGGAGTGATATTACGTAAGGCAATGGTGGTATTCCAGTTTGCTGCCTCGATATTTTTACTGATAGGATCGCTTACGGTGTTCAAACAACTTAAATACATGCAAAGCCAAAAGTTAGGGGTAAAAATAGATCAAACACTGGTCATTAAAGCTCCGTTGGTTAAGGTAGATTCGTTTTACCGCAGCATGAGCTCATTTAAACACGAATGCCTGGCACAATCTGCCGTTAAAAGTGTAACCGTATCTACTTCTATCCCCGGTGAACCTGTGCAATGGAATGCTGGCGGTATTAAGTTGGTTGGCTCAAATCAAAGTACAAGCAAACAATACCGCATTATCGGTGCCGATTACGATTACCTTAACGCCTACGATATCAAACTGATAGCCGGTCGTAAGTTTTCGAAAGAGTTTGGAGATGAACCACATAAAGTGATATTCACCAAAAAAGGGGTTGAACAGTTAGGCTTTAGCAAACCTGCCGATGCCCTTGGCAAACGCATCGATTTTTGGGGACAGGTTTATGAGATAATAGGAGTGGCTGATAATTTTCACCAGCAATCCTTACATGATGCCTACGATTCCATGATCTTCCGTTGTATCCCTGATGTTCGGGGCCCGGTATCGGTAAAGGTAAGTACAACCAATATGCCGCAAACCATCGCCGACTTAAAGAAAACCTGGGCCAGTTTTTTCCCAGGCGACCAGTTTGATTATTTCTTTTTAGATCAGCATTTTAACGAGCAATACAAAACTGATCAGCGCTTTGGGCAGGTGTTTGGCGTATTTACCGGCATCGCCATTTTTGTGGCCTGTTTAGGCTTATTTGGCCTCGTATCATACACCATTGTACAGCGCACCAAGGAAATTGGCATCCGCAAGGTACTGGGAGCTTCGGTAAACAGTATTTTAAAATTGTTGTATAAAGATTTTGCCTTGTTGGTAGTAGTGTCGTTTGTAATTTCGGCACCAATAGGCTGGTACGCTATTCATCAATGGCTGCAAACATATGCTTTCAGGATGGATATTAACCTCTTCCTGTTCGTTATTCCATTCTTCCTGGTATTGCTGGTTGCCTTTTCAACAGTCTCGTTTTTGAGCGTGAAAGCAGCGCTGATGAACCCGGTAAAGAGTTTGAAGACGGAGTAGTAAACAAAAACACGTCATTATAAGGTACGAAGCAATCGTACGAAAGCACAGTCGCCCTGTATTGCGTGCGATTGCTTCGTCGTTCTTCTTATAATGACATGTTTTTATTTCAGGGCAAGGGGATTTCGGCAGGGGCAAACATTTACAAGGTACGTTCAGCCAATCCCCAAAAGAGAGGGTTGGCTGAGGTTTTTTCCTATCTTTGCCCTAAAAGCAGATTGAATATGACCGGAAAATCGCCGCAGGAATCATACACCATCATGAACGAACTGGTATTGCCCAATGATACCAACACTTTAAACAACCTGATGGGTGGTCGCCTGTTGCATTGGATGGATATTGCCGCTGCTATTTCGGCACAAAAGCACTGTAATAGAATAGTGGTGACCGCGTCGGTAGATAACGTATCGTTCCAGTCGCCGATAAAGCTGGGTGATGTGATCAGCATTGAAGCAAAGGTTACCCGCGCGTTCACTACTTCGGTTGAGGTAAGGATGGATGTATGGGCGCAAAACATTCCATCCGGTACTAAAGTAAAAAGTAATGAGGCCTATTATACCTTTGTTGCTTTGGATAAAGATGGCCAAAAGACAACCGTGCCCGAGTTGGTACCTGAAACGGATAAAGAGCGCGCATTGTATGAGGGTGCGCTTCGCCGCCGCCAATTGAGGTTAATATTAGGCGGAAAAATGAACCCAAATGATGCTACTGAATTGAAAGCGCTTTTTTTTGGCGACCAGTTGCCACCTAATCTTGGTGAAGAAATAAAGCAGTAACAAATTTCCCGGCGCATTGTCTAAATGGTTTAAACATTAAAACTACTGCCATGCGATATTTTCTATGCTTTTTACTGCCACCGCTTGCCATCCTCACCACCGGCAGGATAGGTGCATTTATATTGAATATATTTTTAACACTTTTCTTCTGGATTCCGGGCGTGATCCATTCCATCCTGGTAACCAGCGATTATTATGAAGCAAAACGTCACCGGCAACTGATGCGGGCGACAAGGCGTTACCGTTGGTAACCTTGATTCGCTTGATTATAGGATTCCCTGATGTTTTGATTGAGGTTGTTTAGGACTATTCTATCAAGAAATCGTCAAATCCTAAAAATCATGGTTCAAAATTATCATATTTGCCACGATGCAGAAAGGTAAGCTATTAATAATTGACGACGAGGAACGCCTCCGCAACCTGCTTGCGCGTATTTTACAGCTGGAAGGCCATGAGGTAATTACTGCGGCTACAGCCAAAGAGGGGCTTAAAAAACTCCAACTCGAAAGCATACAGGTGGTATTAAGCGATGTTAAGCTGCCTGATATTGATGGTATTACCCTTTCTGAAACCATCAAAAAAAACTACCCAAATACCGAGATCATTGTTTTGACCGCATACGGCACTATTAATGATGGTGTAAAAGCCATAAAAGCCGGTGCATTTGATTATATCACCAAAGGGGATGATAACGAAAAGATCATCCCGCTGGTAAGCAAGGCCATGGATAAAGCCCTGCTGCAACAAAAAGTTGCAGAACTGGAAAGCAAGCTGAATGATAAGTTTGGTTTTGACAGGCTCATCGGTAAATCAACTGCTATCAGTGATGTGATCAAGCTGGCCCAAAAGGTGGCACTTACCGATACTACTGTGTTATTACTGGGTGAAACCGGTACCGGAAAGGAAATTTTTGCCGAAGCTATTCATCAGGCCAGCAACCGCAGCGCAAAATCATTTGTGGCGGTAAATTGCAGCGCATTCACTAAGGAATTATTGGAAAGCGAACTGTTCGGTCATAAAGCTGGTTCATTCACGGGAGCAGTTAAAGATAAAAAAGGACTTTTTGAAGAGGCCAACGGCGGCACTATATTTTTAGATGAAATAGGTGAGCTCGATCACGATCTGCAGGCTAAGCTACTTCGTGTGCTTGAATCGCAGCAATTCATTAAAATTGGCGATACTAAACCCACCCAGGTTAACGTACGGATTCTGGCAGCTACCAACCGTAATTTGCTCAACGAAATCAATGACGGTCATTTCCGGTCGGATTTATATTACCGCCTTTCAGTATTCCAGATCACGCTGCCGGCCCTGCGTGAGCGCAAAAAGGATATCAAACTGCTGGCCGAATACTTTATGCAGCATTTTGCCCTTAAAGTAAAAAAACAGGTAAATACGCTAAGCGATGAGTTTATAGAAAAATTGGAAGCATATCCATGGCCCGGTAACATCCGCGAGTTGAAGAATATTGTAGAACGTGCGGTGATCCTGACCGATAGCAATGTGCTTGATGAGAGCCTGCTACCTTATGAAGTTCAGCAGCAACAGGTGAAAAGCGGTGCACCTATTTCGGCATTTGATCTTTCCTCTGTAGAGAAATTACATATTCAGAGGGTGCTTAACCACACTCATGGCAACCGTGCCGAAGCTGCGCATCTGCTAAATATTGGCGTAGCTACGCTGTATAGAAAGCTGAAGGAATATAATTTGGAGTGATTTCGGAATTCGGAATTTCGATTTCGGATTTATTGAATTGGAGAATTTATCCGTGCGCTGACGCCCGGCTCCAGCCGGGTGTCGACTATCAAGCGGCCTCTGGCCGCCGTACATAGGCCGGAGGCCTGGAAATACTTGCCACTCTCGAGCCGCGAGCGGCGGCGAAAGATGGACACTCGAGATCATGCCCATCTGCCACAGGTTACGTTATCGCTACTTCCTGCAGCTAAGACCTTCTTCAATCCCACTTTGATAATCAGCTATCAAAATGATAGCCCAATTCTCCTTAAATAAATAAAATAATGTTGCTATTGTTGTATAAATAATTAGTAATCATCTATTTATACAGATTTTAATTTTCTTGGCATCCGCTTGGCAAAGCCCTTTGCAAAACACATAAAAATGGATGCTTTACTCACAATCGCTTACCTGGCCACATTTGTAGTGGTATTCTGGGTCTTTTTTAAATCTGTAACGTACTTCGAAAAAATCTAAAATCATGGCAGCATTATTCATCGTAGCAATAGCCGTGTTCATTTACATGGTATACGTACTTCTTAAACCCGAAAAATTTTAAAATTAAACTATGAACACTGAACTAACGGGTGTAATTTTCACCTACCTGCTCACCTTAGCCATCGCCATTCCCCTTGGCCGCTACATAGCTAAGGTATTTAAGGGCGAAAAAACCTGGCTCGATTTTCTCGCCCCGCTTGATCGCTTTATTTTCCGTTTCAGCGGTATCGACACCAAACGCGAAATGAACTGGAAACAGCACCTGCTGGCACTGCTTACCATCAACAGCGTTTGGCTGGTATATGCCTTTGTGTGTTTAATGGCACAAGGTCATTTGCCGCTTAACCCCGATGCTAACCCAGGGCAGTCGCCTGATACAGCTTTCAATACTGCCATCAGCTTTTTGGTAAACTGTAACCTGCAGCATTACTCTGGCGAAAGCGGTGCTACTTACTTTACACAGCACTTTGTATTTATGTTCCTACACTTTGTATCGGCTGCTACAGGTATTGCTGCGCTGGTGGTTGTTTTCAGGGCCATGAAAGATAAGGTTACCGATAAGCTGGGCAACTTTTGGGAGTATTTTGTAAAATCAATCACCCGTATATTATTGCCTATCTCGTTTGTAATAGCCGTGATCTTCGCTTTTAACGGCATGACTACCAGCTATGCAGGTAAAGATACTTTCATCAGTATGCAGGGCGACACTGTTCACGTATCCCGCGGACCGGTTGCACCTCTGGTTGCTATTAAGCACTTAGGTACCAACGGCGGCGGCTGGTTTGGCGCAAACTCCGCCCACCCTATCGAGAACCCTAACTATTTAACCAATACTGTCGAGCTGGTAGCACAGGTTGCTATCCCGATCGCGTTGGTGTTTGCATTGGGTTTTTATCTCAATAAAAAGAAATTCGCTTATGTGATCTTCGGCGTAATGACGCTGGGTATGCTCATGCTGTTGATCCCGACTATGAATGCCGAACTGAACGGAAACCCTGCCATCGCAAAAATGGGTATCAGCCAGCCAACCGGTGCTATGGAAGGTAAGGAAGTAAGATTTGGTCCGGCTAACTCGGCTTACTGGAGCATCGTGACTACTATTATCTCTACAGGTTCGGTAAACTCCATGCATGACAGTGCTATGCCGGTATCAGGTACTATGATGCTGCTGGGTATGATGGTTAATTGTTTTTATGGTGGCTGCGGCGTTGGTATCCTCAACTTCTACATATTTATCATAGTAGCAGTATTTATTTCAGGACTGATGGTTGGCCGTACGCCTGAGTTTTTAGGCCGTAAGATAGAGGCGAGGGAGATGAAAATAGCTTCGCTGATCGCTTTGCTTCACCCGTTCATTATCCTTGTAGGCTTGGCCATATCATCATATTATGTGGTTAACGTAGCCGGTGCCGATTGGGCTGTTAAACCTTCGGCCTGGTTAAATAACCCCGGTACACATGGTTTCTCCGAAATGTTGTACGAGTATACTTCAGCCGCAGCCAACAACGGTTCGGGTTTTGAAGGTTTGGGCGATGGTAATATCTTTTGGAACTATACCACCGGCATCGTGATGATATTGGGCAGGTTCCTGCCAATAATTGGTCCGCTGGCTATTGCCGGATTGTTGGCTAACAAAAAATATATACCTGAATCGGCCGGTACATTGAAGAGTGATACTTCAACCTTTGGGTTGATGATCTTCGCGGTGATCGTGATCATTGCAGCGTTGTCATTTTTCCCTTCACTGGCTTTAGGCCCAATTGCTGAACATTTTTCATTAAAATAATCATGAACTCAACTCAAAATACATTGTTTCAGGGCGATCAGATGAGGGATGCTTTTAAACAATCCTTTATCAAGTTAAACCCTCGTGTGCTGTTCCGCAACCCGGTAATGTTTACTGTGGAGATCGGTACAGTTGTAATGCTCATTGTGAGCATATTTTCGCTGACCAATAAAGGCCAGGGTAGCTTTGCCTACAACTTTACGGTATTCATTATATTATTGTTAACTGTGCTGTTTGCCAACTTTGCCGAGGCCATTGCGGAAGCACGTGGTAAAGCCCAGGCCGAAAGTCTCCGCAAAACCCGCGAAGAGACACCTGCCCGCTTACTGGTTAACGGTAAGGAAGAAAAAGTGATGTCGTCACAACTAAAAAAAGGTGATGTTTTCATTTGCGAAACAGGGGATAATATCCCTACCGACGGTGAAATTATTGAAGGTATCGCTACCATTGATGAATCGGCTATTACAGGTGAATCCGCCCCGGTGATCCGCGAGGCCGGTGGTGATAAATCATCTGTTACGGGTGGTACCAAAGTATTATCCGACAGGATAAAAGTATTGGTAACCACCCAGCCGGGCGAAAGCTTTTTGGATAAGATGATCGCTTTGGTTGAAGGTGCTTCCCGCCAGAAAACCCCTAACGAAATTGCTTTAACTATTTTATTAGCTGGTTTTACGCTGATCTTCGTTATCGTGTGCGTAACCCTGAAGCCATTCGGTGATTACTCTAACACGCCCATCACTATAGCCGCTTTTATATCGTTGTTTGTTTGTTTGATCCCTACCACTATCGGTGGCCTTTTATCGGCCATCGGTATTGCCGGGATGGACAGGGCTTTACGCGCCAACGTGATCACCAAAAGTGGTAAAGCTGTTGAAACAGCAGGCGACTTAGACACTTTATTACTGGACAAAACTGGTACCATAACCATTGGTAACCGTAAAGCAACGAGCTTTTACCCAACCGGAGGTGTAAATGAGCAGGACTTCGTAACGGCTTGTGTACTAAGCTCGCTGGCCGACGAGACTCCCGAAGGTAAGTCGATTGTAGAGCTGGCCGAGCAAGGTCCGCACAAACTAAAAATCCACGCTCCAGCCGATTCAGTGTTTATCAAATTCACTGCCGAAACCCGTTCAAGCGGTTTAGATACCCCCGATGGTTTACGCATCCGCAAAGGTGCTTTTGACTCCATCCGTAATATTGCTTTAAAAGCTGGTAACCCGTTTCCAACAGATGTAGAGGAGAATGTTAAAAAGATCTCATCAAACGGTGGTACGCCATTGGTTGTATCACAAAATGAAAAGATCATGGGTGTGATTGAGTTGCAGGATATCATTAAAACCGGTATTGCCGAACGCTTTGAACGCCTGCGTAAAATGGGTGTTAAAACGGTGATGGTAACCGGCGATAACCCACTTACCGCCAAGTTTATTGCCGAGAAAGCCGGTGTGGATGATTTTATTGCCGAGGCCAAGCCCGAAGATAAAATGAACTACATTAAGAAAGAACAGCAAGGCGGTAAACTTGTAGCCATGATGGGCGACGGTACAAACGATGCCCCCGCACTTGCCCAGGCCGATGTTGGCGTAGCCATGAACAGCGGTACTCAAGCTGCCAAAGAAGCCGGTAACATGGTGGATCTGGATAACGACCCAACCAAGCTGATCGAGATTGTGGAAATAGGTAAACAGTTGCTGATGACACGTGGTACGCTCACAACTTTCAGTATAGCAAACGACGTAGCTAAATATTTCGCCATTGTTCCGGCTTTATTCATGGTATCAATGCCCGCCTTAAAAGCGCTGAACATTATGGACCTGCACAGTCCGCAATCGGCGATACTTTCGGCGGTGATATTCAATGCTATTATTATTCCGTTGCTGATACCATTGGCTTTGCGTGGCGTTGAGTATAAACCGATAGGCGCAAGTGCGTTGTTACGCCGTAACCTGCTCATTTATGGCTTAGGCGGTATTATTATACCTTTTATAGGCATTAAATTAATTGATTTAGCTGTTTCATTATTCATATAAAAACTAAATGAGCCGGGGACGTGAGGTATGGTTTTAGGGCGACAGATAAGCTTTAACTACCATCCGTCACAAACCCCACGTTCCCAAACTCATCTTTAAAAATTAAATAAAATGAAAACATATTTGTTGCCATCCATCAAGCTTACCCTAATACTGATAGTATTAACAGCAGGCATCTATCCTTTAGCTATAGCCGGTATAGGTAAATTTACCCCGGGTAAAGGCGATGGTGAAACCATTACATACAAAGGCCGTGTAGTTGGCTACGCCAACATTGGTCAAAAGTTTACTAAAGACGAGTATTTCTGGGGTCGTCCGTCATCAGTTGATTATAATGCTGCCGGTTCAGGAGGCTCAAACAAAGGCCCGTCAAATCCTGATTACCTGAAACAGGTTGAAGGCAGGATTGAGGATTTCCTGAAACATAACCCTGACGTAACACGCTCACAAATTCCTGCCGAACTGGTTACAGCGTCAGGCAGCGGTTTGGACCCTGATCTTTCACCAGCCGGAGCAAAAGTACAGGTTGCCCGTGTAGCTAAAGTTCGCGGTTTATCAGTTGATGCCGTAAACAAACTGGTTGATGAGCATACTGAGCAGCCTTTGTTAGGTTTGTTTGGTCCTGCTAAAGTGAATGTATTAAAGCTGAATGTAGCTTTGGATGGATTGAAGAAGTAAAAACCAGGCTGCCGCGGTTTTAGCGCAGCTCAAATCCTCGCCGGGGTTAGCAATAATTAGCAACGGCGAGGATACAAACACAATTTGGGTTACCAATAAGGAACCCGGAAATTTTAATACCTACTTAAATGAAATTTTTCCTGCTATTGATATTTTCGATGTTAACCTGTGCTTTTATAGTTAAGGCTCAGGATACGGTCAAAACCACATCCGATGCGCCTTTGGTGGTTTATGGCTCGGTTGATACCTATTTTAAGTATGATTTCGCGAACAGGGGATCGCAGATCCCGACGAGTTTTGCAACGGATCACAATTCAATTTCTATCGGGATGATAGATCTGGGTTTAAAGAAAAAGGTTGGCAGGGCCGCTTTTGTAGGCGAGTTATCATTTGGTCCGAGAGGACAAAGCCAGTCGATACCAAACGGATCTGATGGCGATTCGTATCATATTCAAAACTTGTATGTGGCTTATGATGTAACAGATAAATTTGTACTTACTGCTGGATATATGGCTACCTTTATAGGTTATGAAGTTGTGAGCCCGGTTGGCAATTTTAACTACTCAACCTCTTATCTGTTTACCAATGGCCCGTTTCAAAACGCGGGTTTTAAAGCCGCATATTCGTTTTCGGATAAAGTGAACGTGATGGCCGGTGTGTTTAATGATAATTGGAATTATTACCGGTCGTCAAATCAAGTAAACAGTTTTGGCGCTCAGCTGATATTAAACCCGGTTAAGGGCTGGACCGCCTATTTAAACCTAATTACCGGAGGGATTGTAGGCACCGAGTTTGATTTAACAACTGCCTATCAAATAACAAACGCGTTTAAGCTTGGCCTGAACGCGGCCGACTTTTCGGCAAACAAAGGTGTTACCGGCGGTTTTTCGGGCGTAGCTTTGTATCCGCAACTGGCAGTTTCAAAATATGTTACACTTGGTTTAAGGGGCGAATATTTTAAGCATAAAACAGGTACTTATACCGCAATTGCAGGGCCGGTAAATGGTAAATCGGTTACAGCGGCAACGCTTACTGCTAACGTTAAAGCAGGCCCGTTAACATTAATACCCGAGGTGAGATTGGATCACGGATCGGTAGAGCAGTTTAAAGCACGCAATGGTGATCTGACAAAGTCTGCATCACAGTTTGTGCTGGCAGCCGTTTATGGGTTTTAGCAGCAATTAAATGCTTAACTATTACAGCAAATCCAGGCATCGTGACTAAAGCATGTGCAAAGTGAGCGGAAAGCCTGACCGGCATGGAACACCATAAAAACTAAAGGAAGATTCAAAGGCGACTTATGAATGAGGACACTAAAGAGCAATCTGTAGAGCATTTCCTGGAGCTGATCAAAAAATCGCGCCGCGGAAAGTTCAAGGTATATATAGGCATGAGTGCCGGTGTAGGCAAAACCTACCGGATGCTGCAGGAGGCCCAAACCCTGCTGCGCAATGGTATCGACGTGAAAATTGGCTACATCGAAACCCATAACCGTAAAGAAACCCATGCCTTGCTGGAAGGTTTGCCTGTAATACCCCGCCGTAAACTGTTTTACAAGGGGAAGGAGCTGGAGGAGATGGACCTGAAAGCTGTAATAAGCCTGCGCCCCGAGGTGGTTATAGTTGACGAGCTTGCCCACACCAACATTGAGGGCAGCAACAATGAAAAACGATGGCAGGATGTACTGGAGATCCTGAATGCAGGCATTAACGTGATCAGTGCGGTGAACATTCAGCACATGGAAAGCCTTAATGAGGAAGTGGAACGGATAACCGGTGCAACCATCCACGAGCGTGTACCCGATAAGGTTCTGCAACTGGCCGACGAGGTGGTAAACATCGACCTTACCGCCGATGAGTTGATTGAACGACTTAAAGAAGGCAAAATTTATGATGAGAAAAAGATCCCGACAGCGCTAAGTAACTTTTTCCAGGCGGAGCGGATCTTGCAGCTGCGGGAGCTGGCCTTGCGTGAGGTGGCCCACCAGGTGGAGCGGAAAATTGATATTGAGGTGCCCAAAACAATTAAGCTAAGGCCCGAGCTGTTTTTGGCTTGTATCAGTACTAATGATGAGTCGGCCAAGGTTATTATCCGTAAAACGGCGCGGTTATCGTCATACTATCGCTCCAAATGGTATTTGTTGTATGTGCAAACATCGCGGGAGAGCAGTGATAAGATTAACTTAGCCGCGCAAAGGCACCTTATTAACAACATGAAGCTGGCCACGCAACTGGGGGGCGAAGTGTTGAAGGTAAAAGACGATAATGTAGCTCGCACCATTTGGGAAACGGCCGAAAAATATGACATCACCACGATTTGCATTGGCAAGCCGCGGTTTAAATTTTACCAGCTTATCATGAAAACAGCGGTGTTTACACAGCTACTAAATAAAATGTCGAAAACTGATATTGACCTTGTAATACTTTCATAGCCATGACAATAAAAAATAAACTCCGGGCAGGGATAGGTTTCCTGTTTGTACTGGCAATAATTTGCTGCGGAATGTCGATATATTTCCTAAATCGGTTATCTGCCGATGCAGGTGCTATATTAAAGGATAATTATAAAACAGTAAAGTATATGCAAAATATACTTACCGCTATTGATTCGCGCACCGACAAACTATCGGCAGACCAACAAAAAACGATAAATGACAATTTGGTATTGCAGGAACATAATATTACCGAGGTTGGCGAGCTGCAGCTTACTGATTCTTTGCGTGCTATTTTTGAACGTTTAACGCAGGAACCTGATAATAAAATAACCGAAGACGACTTACGCAATCGCCTGCACAGGCAAGTATATGGGATAATGAAGCTCAACATGGATGCCATCGCGCGAAAGAATGAGATAGCTAACACAACTTCAAAACGAGGGTCGTTGCTGGTGGCATTTTTAGGCGCGTTTTTGTTTTTGGTGGCATTCAGTTTCGCGGTTAATTTCCCGGGATACATCGCCAACCCAATTAAGGAGCTTACGGTCCGTATTAAAGAGGTATCAAACAAAAACTACCATCAGCAGATTCATTTTGAGTCGGACGATGAGTTTGGCGAACTGGGCCAGGCTTTCAATAACATGACCCGCAAGCTTGATGAGTTTGAAAACAGTAACCTGGCCAGTATCCTGTTTGAGAAAAAGCGGATTGAAACTATTATCAATTCCATGCATGATGCCATTATTGGTCTTGACGAAAAAGGTGTTATCATTTTTGCCAACCAGGTGGCCTGCAACCTGATCGGCATGAAGCCAGATCAGCTCAACGGTAAATACGCGCCAGATATTGCCATCGAAAATGACCTGATGCGCAAGCTGCTTGTTAATGACCAGGCAAAGCTTCGGATCTTTGCTGATGAGCGCGAAGGTTTTTATTCGCGCGAATCATTATCGGTAAGCAGCAGGGATAAAGTGATAGGCAAAGTGATTATCCTAAAAAATATTACCGAGTATCAACAGTTGGATGAGGCAAAAACTAATTTCATCGCTACCATATCGCACGAGTTAAAAACCCCTATCTCATCCATAAAAATGAGCCTGAAATTATTGGAAGATGAACGTATAGGCGAAGTAAATGCCGAGCAGCGCCAGCTGATAGGTAATATAGAAGACGATACCCGCCGCCTGTTGCTCATCACCGGCGAGCTGCTGGATATGGCACAGGTTGAAACAGGTAAATTACAACTTAACTTCGGCAGTACGCATCCTCAAAATATTGTGGATTATGCCGTAAAAGCCATTAAGTTTATAGCCGATCAAAAGCATGTAGAAATTAAGGTGAAATGCGATCAAAGCCTCCCCAAAGTACATGCCGATTTGGATAAAACAACCTGGGTGCTCATCAACCTGCTTTCGAATGCTATAAAATATAGCCACGAAAAATCGACAGTTGAACTGGTAGTTAAAAAACATAAGAACGATGAGATAGAGTTTTCGGTAACTGATCATGGCAAGGGAATAGAACAGCAATATCTGCCCCGTTTGTTTGAGCGCTATTTTAAGGTGCCTAATGCTACATCCGAGCAAAGCGGAACGGGTTTAGGCCTTGCCATCGCCAAGGATTTTATTGAGGCGCAAGCAGGTAAAATTAGCGTGGATAGTGAAATAGGTTCGGGCAGTACATTTTATTTTACATTAAAACGGGCGATAGCCGCGGCGTGAGCCATAACCCTTTTATCGGCAATTACCAACCGCCTTTAAACCCTTCGGTTAAGGCGTGTTGGTAATTTTCTATATCGAACGAATACAGGTACGGCGCCTTATGCGCACCGCCTTTACGTGGCTCTTCAGACCGGTTAAGGATGCCAAAAGCTAAGATCCGGCGTTGAAAGTTACGCCTGTCCAACTTTTTACCTAAAATGGCTTCATACAATTTTTGCAGCTCGGGCATGGTAAATTCTCTCGGCATCAGGTTGTAACCTATGGGTTGATAGTTAAGCTGCAGGCGCAAGGCATCCAAAGCGCTTTTATAAATATTTTCGTGGTCGAGCTGCATCTCGGGCATGTCATCCAGGTCGCGCCAGGCACAAAGCTCCGAAAACTGATCGGGGTGGGGTATAACGCCAAAAAAGTCGACCAGCGCGTAATAGCCAATAGATATAAACCGGCCAGAAAACCAGTTTTGTTCTTTTGGCAGCATATCGGCATACATATCGTTATGGACCTTTGAACGGTCGGGATCACCAAATACACGAAACTGCTGTAAAAATATTTTATCTAAACCGGTACGTTCCTGTAGTATCCTTACAGCGGCATTGTCTATCGGTTCTTCCTTAAGTACAAAACCGCCGGGCAAATACCACTTCTCTTCGTCATGGGTTTTTAATAGCAGCACTTTCATTTGCCCCTCATGAAATCCAAATACAACACAATCAATAGAAATGTGGTTTACGTAATTTTTGCGGGCATCCTCGCTGTACTCAATAAGTTGCTGTTTACTTAACATTTGTGCTATTGTACAAATAAAGTTTGATTTTTTAATTATAATATTTACAATTGTGTACTTAATACACTATGATAAATGCCGTAGCATCCTGTTTCTAAAATTGTCAAAAATATTTAAAGGCGCAATGAAATGCTCTGATTATTAGTCATATTTGTTAACCAATTATTTACTACCCACATAAATTAAAAAATGAAAAAGTATTTTTCAAGTCGGCTTGTTATAGCCATTACGCCACTTTGCTTGGCGTTGATGCCTTATAATAAGGTATTGGCCCAAAGCAAAACCGAAGATGCAAAAATGAATGCCTATGTTAAAGGCCTGATGAGTAAAATGACACTCGATGAAAAAATTGGGCAGTTAAACCTGGTAACCATCGGAGCGGCAACAACAGGATCGGTAGTAAATAAAGGGGTTGAAGAAAATATAAAAAATGGATCAATTGGTGGAGTGTTTGGTGTTTGGGGTACAGCACAAACCCGCCAGATCCAGGATATAGCCGTTAAAAACTCAAGACTGCATATTCCGCTTATTTTTGGTTTGGATGTAATCCATGGCCACCGCACTATTTTTCCTATTCCGCTGGGCATGTCGGCAACGTGGGATATGGGTTTGATCAAACAATCGGCACAAATCGCAGCTAAAGAAGCAACCGGAGAAGGTTTGAACTGGGTGTTTTCGCCAATGGTTGATATTGCCCGCGACCCGCGCTGGGGCCGTATTTCAGAAGGCTCGGGTGAAGACCCATGGTATGGCTCACAAGTGGCAAAAGCTATGGTGCAGGGTTACCAGGGCAGCAGTATGAAAGATGCTGATGCCGTGATGGCCTGCGTTAAGCACTTTGCACTTTACGGTGGCGCAGAAGCCGGCCGTGAGTATAATACAGTTGATATGAGCCGCATTAAAATGTACCAGGATTACCTGCCGCCATATAAAGCAGCAGTTGATGCGGGTGCAGGCAGTTTCATGAGCTCATTTAATACGGTTGATGGTGTGCCTGCAACAGTTAACCAGTGGTTGTTAACCGACTTGTTAAGGAAACAATGGGGCTTTAAAGGTTTTGTGGTATCTGATTATACTGCTGTAAACGAAGTGACAGATCATGGCCTTGGCGATTTGCAAACAGTATCTGCCCTTGCCCTTAAAGCCGGCTTGGATATGGATATGGTAGGAGAGGGGTTCTTGAAAACGTTGAAAAAGTCACTTACACAAAAGAAAATCACCCAGCAGGAAATTGACCAGGCCTGCCAGCGTGTATTGGAAGCTAAGTACAAATTAGGTTTGTTTGATAACCCTTACAAATCGATGGATGCCGGTAAAGAGGCTAAAGAAGAGCTATCAGTTGCGAACCGCGCAGCTGCAAGAGAGATTACTAAACATTCCTTCGTATTATTAAAAAATGATAATCAAACGCTTCCGCTTAAAAAAGGCGGTAGCATCGCATTGGTAGGCCCATTGGCCGATAATCACCGCGATATGCTGGGTACATGGGTTATTGCCGGCGAGTGGCAAAAATCGGTGAGCGTAATGGAAGGTATTAAAAATGTTGTGGGTAACAATGTTGCCATTAACTATGCTAAAGGTGCTAATGTAACTGAAGATAGTTTGTTTATTAAAAGGCTGAACTTTGGTCCCGGAATGGTTTCTTTAGATGCTAAGCCGGCTGACGAATTATTGAAAGAAGCGGTTGACGCTGCTAAAAAATCGGATGTGATTGTGGCTGTTGTTGGTGAATCCCAAAGCATGTCGGGCGAATCGTCAAGCCGCTCGGATATCGATATTCCCGAAAGCCAGAAAAACATGCTGAAGGAACTTTCAAAACTGGGCAAACCGATGGTGATTGTGCTGTTTAACGGTCGTCCGCTTACCTTAACCTGGGAAGATAAGCATGCTAACGCGATACTTGACGTTTGGGCGCCCGGCACCGAGGCCGGTAACGCCATCGCCGATGTATTATTTGGCGACTATAACCCGGCCGGTAAATTAACTGCTACATTTCCGCGCAGCGTAGGGCAAATACCTATTTATTACAACCACAAAAACACGGGCAGGCCATACAAAGGCGGTCCTTCAAAATTCAGGTCAAATTACCTTGATATTTCAAACGATCCGCTTTATCCGTTTGGGTATGGTTTGAGCTATACTACTTTTAGCTATAGCGCGGTTAGCGTAAGCAAAACCAAATTAAAAGGTAATGAAACCTTAACGGCTACTGTTACAGTAACCAATACGGGTAAATATGCGGGGGAAGAAGTGGTACAGTTATATATAAGCGATCCTGTAGCAAGTATCAGCCGCTCGGTAAAAGAGCTTAAGGGTTATCAAAAAATAAGCCTTAAGCCGGGTGGGTCAAAACAGGTAAGCTTTACTATTACTCCGGAGCTATTGAAGTTTTATAACACGCAGCTTAAGTATGACTGGGAACCAGGCGAATTTGTAGTTGAAATAGGAACCAACTCGGCCGATACGCATAATACATCGGTTTGGTGGGCTAAATAGTGCCATTTAAAGTGTAATACATTTTTAGCACTTTGTTAAAAATAGTAAAGGTATTTTTTGATGCACGAAAATATCTGAACGGCACCGGTAAGTAAAGTTTACCGGTGCCGTTTTGTTTTGGAAAAAGTGTATAAAATGTTGTATAATGGCGTGAAATCGATTGTAATAAATGTAACCTGAACATTTATTGTTTGAAAAGTACTGCTTGGGTAAATGTATATTTAACATTTATTATTGTATAATTAATAATAAATGTTGACCTGACAGTATTTGCAAAGTATAATGATATTTTAACACTTTGGTAAATTATGGCAGGGAGGGCCCGCACATTAAACTAAGGGCAAAATATTTAAGATAACAGCTCGGTTGCGTTAATATTTATTGTTTCAACAACTTTTTTGCACTGGTTACAGAATAATAGCAACACTTTTACAATACGATATTTTTAAAAAAGTAGGCCATGTGTTAGCAATGTATTAATGAAATATTCTCAATTTGTAATTTTAGTGGATAAATCGACCTATAAATAATTAATTTGTAAATCTACCTATTTTACTTGTGTATACAGTACACACTAATTACATTAGTTCCATAGCCAATATAAATTTCTGTTTTGGCAGAAATCGTTCAAAATCTAATATTATTATAACATTTTAACTTTAATGTTGCTTCGGTTGCGGTAGCATAAAAAAGGTGACTACACGGATAAAAAGTTTAAAAAAAATTATACGAGAGAAGTTCATATGATAAAACTTTTACATTTTTTACTTTCCAACACTTCATCTTCCATTAATCTGTTTAACAGAGCTTATCTCACAATCGCTCAGTTCAAACAGGCTACCCGCAAGTGTGCAATTTTCTATTTTAAAACTTAGCAATACCAATTATCGACTTAAAAGCTTAAATCAAATATATTAATCAACTAAATCTCAATCTCATGTTTAAAAGTTTACTCCTAAAAGGAAGATACTTGGGTTTGCTGCTATGCTGCCTGGTATCTTCATTGGTAGTTACAGCACAAACAAAGTACAAAGGTAAAGTTATCGGCTCCGACGATAAATTACCTGTTGTTGGCGCTTCTATACGCGTCAAAGGTACAAGTACAGGTACTGTAACTGATGTTAATGGTGAATTCACCTTAACCCTAAGCCCGGGCAATACACTGGTAGTATCTTACATCGGTTATCAAACTACCGAAGTCAAGGTAGGTACCGATGTAAACCTTCGGGTTACGCTACAATCAGGCAGCAGCACGCTTAATGAGGTGGTTGTTACTGGTTACGGTTCACAACGTAAAAAGGACATTACAGGTTCGGTAGCGGTTGTTAACGTGGCGAGTTTAAAAACTGTGCCTTCTGGTAACACAACCTCTTTACTTCAGGGCCAGGCAGCCGGTGTAACAGTTACCAATTCCGGTAACCCGGGTGGGGGAACATCTGTTAATATTCGTGGTATCAGTTCTATTTACAGCACAGCCCCGCTGGTAATTATTGACGGTACACAAGGTAACCTTGATAACGTTAACCCTAACGATATCGAATCAATCCAGGTATTAAAAGATGCCGGTGCTGCGTCGGTTTATGGCGTACGTGGTTCAAACGGTGTAGTTGTAGTAACTACTAAAAAAGGTAAATCTGGTGTTGCCACTATAACTTATGATGGCATGTATGGTACCCAAAGGCCGCTTGCGGATGGTTTTAAACTTGCGGGCACTCAAACTTATATGCAAGCGGTGTATGAATCATTTAAAAATTCAAATGCGCTTACTACAAATACCCAGTTTGATCCAAAGAACACTAAAACCTGGACAATACCTGATTTCATACAGCCTGCAGGTGCGCATGTAGGTGATCCTGGTACTACCGCTGACTGGTACAACCTGAACACACTTACCGGGAAACCGTTGAACCCCGACCGTTTGGGTCCGAACGGCATAGATAAGCTGGATGTAAATAATATTACCAGGGCAAATAAAGTAGGTACAGATTGGTTTCATGAAGTGTTTAAACCTGCACCTATACAAAGCCATAACATTACTGCAAGCGGTGGTAGCGAAAAATCGACTTATTTGTTCTCGATAGGTTACTATAATCAACAGGGTACGCTTATTGATACTTACATTAAGCGTTATTCATCAAGAATTAATACCAATTTTAATGTTGGAAAAAATATTCGTGTAGGTGAAAACGCATACATCTTCTACAAAAGAAATCCCAATGTAAGCAACAACCAAAATGAAGGCAACGGCATATCATATATTTATCGCGAACCACCTATAATTCCGGTTTACGATATCATGGGCAACTATGCGGGTACACGGCCTGGGTCTTTGGGTAACTCAAGCAATCCGGTTGCCCGTCAGGAACGTACAAAAAACGACAGGAACAACAACTGGGATATTACCGGTAACGTATTTGCTGAGGTTGACTTCCTGAAACATTTCACTGTGCGCACCCAGTTTGGTGGAACGGTAGATAACTACTACTACTACTACTTTACCCCAACCGCGTATGAAAACTCTGAAGGTAATACCACCAACAATTCGTTCACTGAGGTTGCAGGCTATAACAGCTCATACACATGGACCAATCAATTAAGCTACAACCAGCAATTTGGCAAACACAGTATTAAAGCTTTCGTTGCAACTGAGGCTATTACAAATTATGGCCGTGGTATAAGAGCTGGTAATACTACCTATGCGCTAAGCTATGATCCTAACTACGTAACTGTAGAAAATGGTGATGGTACACCAACAAACGCTGTCGACCAGCTTTACAACAACACATTATATTCACAATTCGGTCAGGTTAACTATAACTATGATGAAAAATATTATATCAGTGGTATTATTCGTCATGATGGTTCATCGTTCTTTGCTCCTGGCCATCAATATGGTACGTTTGGTTCAATAACTGGTGCATGGCGTATTTCTAAAGAAAACTTCCTGAAAAACGTAAGCTGGCTGAATGACTTAAAAATCAGGGGAGGTTACGGAACCCTGGGTTCGTTATCGGGTGTTAATCAGCGCCAAAGTAATGCTTATAGTTTATACGCAAAATCAAATGGTAATGCTAACTACGATATAACAGGTACAGGCAACTCAACCTTAACCGGTTTATATAAATCTCAAATTGGTAATGAATCAACAACCTGGGAAACTGATAAGGTGACCAACGTTGGTTTTGATGCAACTTTTATCAATAACAAGTTTACCCTTTCTGTGGAGTTGTATAAAAAAGATATATCTGGCTTACTATTCCCTTCATCATTGTTCGCACCGCAAGGTGGCGCATCTGCACCTTATGTAAACGGTGGTAACATCAGTAACAAAGGTATTGATATTGACTTCGGTTACCACGGTACGGCGGGTAACGGATTGAGATATGACATAGGATTAAATTTTAGCCATTACAAAAATAAAATGGTTGCTTTGGGCGGTGGCCTGAAATATAAAGACTACAACAGCTCAGGCTCAACCCGTTTGCAAAATTTTGTTAGGTTGCAGCCAGGCCAACCTGTAGGTGAGTTTTTTGGTTATCAGGTATCGGGCTTATTTCAAAACCAAGCCGAAGTTGATGCTGCGCCAGCCCAGCCTGGTAAAGCACCTGGTGCATTCAGATATGTGGATGTAGACCATAATGGCACCATTGATGATAAGGACAGGACGTTTATAGGCAATCCTAACCCTAAATTTACCGGTGGTTTAACCTTAGGAGCAAGCTACAAAGGTTTCGACTTTAATGCGTTCTTCTACGGTACTTATGGTAATAAAGTAGTTAATTATATTAAATACTGGACTTATTTCCCTCAGGTGTTTAACGGCAACGTAAGCGCCGACATTTTAGGTCCTAATGTTTGGCGCGAAGGTGCTGATAACAGCCATGCAACTGTACCTCAGTTAAGCAGAAATGCCAACTTAAGTACTTCGAGCGTATTCAACTCATTTTATGTTGAAAATGGATCTTACTTAAGACTTAAATCATTGACATTAGGCTATACTATTCCTCAATCAAAAATTAAAAGTTTAGGTGTCAGCAGAATAAGGGTATATTTATTAGCCAATAACTTATTTACCATAACAAAATACAAAGGTTTAGATCCCGAGCTTCAAAATTCAAACTTACAGGATAACACCAGCTTCGGAATTGATTTCGGTAACTATCCTGCAAATCAGAAAATTTATAACGTTGGTGTAAACGCAACATTCTAATACTAATAGTTATATTATCATAAAAGTTATGAAAAAATTAAACATAAAAGTAATTATACCATTAGCCGTATTGTTAGTGTGTATGGTTTACGCCTGCCAGAAGGATATTTTGAACAGGCCTATACAACGGTCGTTAAGCCCGAGTATCGTAGCTAATAAAACAGGTGTTGAGAGTTTGCTTATAGGCACTTATTCATTGCTTGATGGTGTAGGCGGTCGCGGCGGCGGTATTAACGCGGCCGGTTCTAACTGGTTATTTGGCAGCGTGGCTGCCGGAGATGCCTATAAAGGCTCTGAACCATCAGACGGCGGTAACGACGCGTTGCCGGTGGGTAATTTTACATTAGCAACCTCAAATCCGTATATCACTTCAAAGTATACATTATGCTTTGATGGTGTGGCCCGTGCAAATGACGTTTTGCGTACGCTTGCCCTTGCGAAAGATATAGGCGCTGATGATGTTAAAAGGATAACTGGTGAAGCTAAATTTTTAAGAGCGTATTATTATATGGAGCTTAAAAAAATGTATAACATGATTCCTTATGTTGACGAAACTGCCACCAATTACAACTTGCCTAACGACAAGGATATATGGCCAAATATTGAAGCTGATTTGCAAGCCGGTATTGACAATATTCCTGTTACCCAGGCACAAAAAGGCCGCGCTAATAAATGGGTTGCCGTTGCATATTTGGCAAAAGCAAAAATGTTTCAGCATAAATTTTTAGAAGCCAAGAAGCTGTTTGATGACTTAATACCAAACGGGATAAAAGGTGACGGTAGCAAGTTTGCGTTAAACGTGAACTTTCAAAGGAACTTTAGTCCGCAGGCTGCCCAAAAAAATAGCCCCGAATCAGTTTTTGCAGCACAGGCTTCGGTAAATGATAACTCGGGTGGTAACAATGGTAATACCGGTGATGAGCTTAACTTTCCCTATACCGGAGGCCCTGGCGCTTGCTGCGGCTGGTTTAATCCATCTCAATCACTGGCTAACTCATTTAAAACGGATGCCAGTGGTTTGCCGTTGTTTACTACTTTTAATGATGGTCAATTAGTTAGTGGAAAGACTAATCCATATACCGGTACTGTGGATCCTCGTATTGATATCACCATGGGCCGCCCAAATATTCCGTATCTTGATTGGGGTAATCCTCCGGCTGCCTGGATCCGTGACCCTACAGACGGTGTATTTAACCCGCGTAAAAACGTTTACTCGTCTGCCGAAAAAGGTACCAATTCAAGTACCGAAAACTATTGGGCAGCTAACGAGGTTACTTCAAATAACGTAAACCTGATGCGTTGGAGTGATGTACTTTTAATGGCTGCTGAAGCCGAAGTTGAAGTTGGGGATGTTAATAAAGCTTTGGATTATGTGAACCTAGTCCGTAACCGTGCTGCCGGCAGTTCATGGTGGGTTTACAAAAACTCTGCTTATGATCCCTCAAAATCTGAGTATACAGTTAAAACTACTCCGGCTGATAATTATCTGATCAAACCTTACCCTGCCGGTGTGTTTGCTGATAAAAATTATGCGCGTACAGCCATACATTTTGAGCGTAAGCTTGAACTGGCGATGGAAGGTCAGCGTTTCTTTGACTTACAACGCTGGGATCAGGGTACTGGAAGCATGGCAAATGAGATCAACGCCTTCTTTGCATATGATATCAATATCAACCTACAGCTAAAAGGCGCTCATTTCACCAAAGGCAGAAACGAATACTATCCAATTCCGCAAAGTGAAATTGATTTGTCTGCATCAACCGGACAAGGTGTATTGAAACAAAACCCTGGTTATTAATTAACCATTGATTTTAAATATTTAACTTTAGGTGGAGATAGTTATCTCCACCTTTTTTTATAGTTTACTAACCAATAATGAAGTATACCCTTCCCTTTATATGCCTGGTTGCCGTTTTATTTAGTGCCTGTAAAAAAGCTACACTTTTTGAACAGGTACCTTCTTCGCACTCGGGTATCACCTTCAATAATAAAATCGTTGAAAATGACACCATAAACCCGCTTACCAAACTTAACCTGTATAATGGCGGTGGCGTGGGCATAGGCGATTTTAATAATGATGGCCTGCAGGATATCTACTTTGTAGCCAATACTACATCAAATAAGCTATACCTTAACAAGGGCGATATGAAATTTGATGACGTTACCGACGTAGCCGGTGTAAAGGGGAGTGGCGGCTGGGGCAGGGGAGTGGCTGTTGTTGATATCAACAACGACGGCCTTATGGATATATATGTGTGCTATACTTTGCTTGATGATTCGGTTAAGCGCACTAATCTGCTTTATGTAAACCAGGGAATAAGTAACGACGGCGTACCGCGCTTTAAAGAAATGGCTAAAGCGTATGGCCTCAATGTAAAACTTCACTCAACCATGGCGTCGTTTTTTGATTATGATAACGATGGCGACCTGGATATGTACCTCACCGTTAATGAGGCTG
The DNA here is from genome assembly GCF_900100445.1 of Mucilaginibacter sp. NFR10. NCBI lineage: Bacteria > Pseudomonadati > Bacteroidota > Sphingobacteriia > Sphingobacteriales > Sphingobacteriaceae > Mucilaginibacter > Mucilaginibacter sp. NFR10. The sequence continues at coordinate 137,278 of NZ_FMTV01000005.1, forward strand.
TAGCCGGAGATAATCAAAGTACTTTCAGGCCGATAATAACTAATGGAAGTCACCGGAGTACCGGGCAGCTTTACCGCTGCGACTGGGATCCGGCGTTAAAACACCCGGTTTATACCAACGTATCCAAACGGGCAGGCATTGGGACCGAAGGCTATGGACATGCTGCCACCATTGTAGATATTAACCGAGATGGCTGGAAAGACATTTACGTAACCAACGATTTTTTAACCGATAACATTTTATACATCAATAACGGCGACGGCACTTTTAGAGATAAAGTGAAGGAGTATTTTAAGCACACCGCCTTCAGCTCCATGGGGCAGGATATTGAGGATGTAAACAACGATGGTCTTGCCGATGTTTTTGAGGTTGACATGAACCCCGAGGATAACTACCGTAAAAAGATGTTCATGCCGCCTAATAATTACCAGATATTTCAAAATTTCGACAGGTATCAATATCAATATCAATACACCCGTAATACTTTACAATTAAACAACGGCCCGCGAATTGGCGGTAATGATTCTATTGGCGACCCCTCATTTAGCGATGTGGCTTTTTTAAGTGGTGTTGGACAAACAGACTGGAGCTGGGGACCCATGATAACCGATTTTGATAATGACGGGTATCGCGATATTGTAATAACCAATGGCTATCCGCGCGATGTAACCGATCATGATTTTATAACTTTCAGGCAAATGGCCTATTCGGTAGCGTCAACCCAACAGGTGCTTGACCAAATCCCGATTGTGAAAATACCCAACTATGCTTTCCGCAATACCAATGGTGTGCAGTTTGAAGATGTAACCCAAAGCTGGGGGCTTGATGCTCCCTCGTTTTCAAACGGATGTGCCTATGCCGATCTGGATAATGACGGCGCAATGGATATGGTGATCAACAATATTAATGATGAAGCCATGGTGTACAGAAACACCTCCCGTAATAAAGCAACAAACAGTAGTAACTACTTACATATACAGTTTCACGGCGGTACTAAAAACCTGAACGGTCTTGGTGCTTTTGCCGATATTTATTACGATCACGGCAAACATCAATATTATGAAAATACACCTTACCGTGGTTATTTATCAACCATACAGGATATCGCCCACTTTGGCCTGGGTAACATATCTCAACTCGATTCGGTAGTGATCCGCTGGGATAACGGTAAAAAACAGGTGCTTACCCATGTTAAAACGAATCAAACACTCCAGGTTAAAATTGGCGATGCGAAGCTTAATTATACCAATAAACAGCCCTCTGTTGATAACACTGCGTTGTTTAAAGATGTCACTCAATCGGCAGGAATAACCTATAAACATAATGATCAGGATTATATCGATTTTAATGTTCAGAAACTGCTTCCGCATAAACTGTCGGAATATACGCCGGCCGTAGCGGTTGGCGATGTAGATGGTAACGGCATTGATGATATGGTGGTAGGCGGCACTACAAAATATCCGGCTCAGTTATTATTGCAGCAAGCCAGCGGAAAATTTATTCAGCGCGATTTAGTGCCTCAACCTAAAACTATCATCCCGGTTGGAAATCCCAACGATATGGCACATATGATATCGCCTGTAAGAGTGAAAGACGAAGGTATGTTGCTTTTTGATGCCGACGGCGATGGCGACCTTGATCTGTACGTTGCCAGCGGCGGTTATGAAAGCGAGCCTGGTTCATCAAATTACCAGGACAGGCTTTATGTTAACGATGGTAAAGGCAACTTCAAACTGCAACCCGATGCCCTGCCTAAAAACTTTACCAGCAAACTGTGTGTAAAAGCAGCAGATATAAACCGCGACGGCAAAATGGATCTGTTTATCTCCGGCCGTGTGGATCCCTGGAACTATCCTAAGCCGGTTTCAAGTTTTATTTTGCGTAACGATAGCAAGAACGGCGTTATCAAATTTACCGACGTATCCGCATCAGCGGCAAAAGAATTGAATAATATAGGTTTGGTTTGCGATGCCACATTTACCGATTTTAATAATGACGGGTGGCCCGACCTGATTCTTACCGGCGAATGGATGCCGATCACATTCCTTAAAAACGATCATGGCATATACAAAAATGTAACGCAAAGCACCGGCGTTGAAAATAAGCTTGGTTGGTGGAATACAATTGCCTCCGGCGATTTTGACCACGACGGAGATACTGATTACATTATAGGCAATACCGGCCTCAATACTTTTTATAAAGCAACCGATCAATACCCGATTTATATTACTGCTAAGGATTTTGATAAGAATGGCAGCTACGATGCGTTCCCCTCTGTTTTCCTGAAAGATCAGCAGGGCCAATTGCAGGAATTTCCGGCTTTCGGGCGCGACGATATTGTGAAGCAAATGATCAGCATGCGTATCAGATTCCAGAATTATAGGTCATTTGCAACAGCGACAATGGATTCGGTGATAACCCCAAAAATGCGTGAGGGGGCATTGCGTTTAAAAGTGAACTACCTGCAATCGGTATACTTACGCAATGACGGGGGAGGGAAGTTTACGGCTATTCCACTCCCGGTTGAAGCGCAAATGTCTGAACTATGCGGCATTACTGTTGATGATTTTGATGGAGATGGCAACCTTGATGTTGCACTGAACGGCAATGACTACGGCACTGAAGTTGCAACTGGCCGTTATGATGCTTTTAATGGTTTATTGCTAAAGGGAGATGGCAAAGGTGGCTTTAAACCGCTCAGCATTATGCAAAGCGGTATTTATATTCCTGGCAATGGCAAGGCCCTGGTGAAGCTTAAAGGAGCCCGTGGTAACTACCTGTTGGCAGCTACTCAAAATCGTGACAGTATGAAATTGTTTGAACTGAAACGGCCAGTTAAAACCTATAATCTGCAGCCGCTTGATGCATTTGCAACCATAAAATACAAAAATGGTAAAACTGCTAAACAGGAGTTTTATAATGGTAATTCTTTCTTGTCGCAATCGGGCAGATTCATTAATATTGATGATAACATGGCATCGATAACTGTAACCGATAGTTATGGCCATCAACGTAATGTACCAATTAAATAAACTATTATAAATGAGATGCTTTAAAATATTTATAGCCGTTGCGGGTTGTGCCCTTGTTTTAGGTTGCGGTAGTAAGCCTAAAAAAACACCGATGATGAAAGATGCTGATGTTATACATAACAACATTGATCAGCTTACGCAGGTTATTATTTATGATGTGTTCAGCCCTCCCGTAGCAAGCCGTATTTATGGATATACCTCGCTGGCTGCTTATGAGGCAATACGTTATTCTAATCCCGGATACAATTCAATTACAGCTCAGCTGCGGGGCTTTGGTAAACCTCCCGAACCAAAGGCAGGGGTAAAGTATAATTATACGCTTGCGGCTACATCAGCGTTTTTTGCAGTAGCTCATAAGGTTACCTTCTCTATCGATTCGCTCAAAAAATATGAGGCCAAGGTTTACGCCATGTATAAAGACAACATGGATGATTCAACCTATGCCCGCTCAATGGCATTTGGCGAAAAAATTGGCAAGTACATCTTAAAAAGAGCAGCAGTTGATAATTATCCCCAAACCCGTGGCAAGCCAAGGTTTTTGGGCAACGATAATCCGGGTAACTGGCATCCTACTCCTCCCGATTACCTGGATGGTGTTGAGTTTTGCTGGGGTACTATGCATACTTTCGCCGTTGACACCTCAACCATGTTCCCTTTGCCTCCGCCACCTGCTTTTAGCGAGGATAAAAACAGCGAGTATTTTAGACAAACAATGGAGGTGTATAACCAAAGCAAAAACATTACGCCCGAGCAAAAAACTATTGCAAAGTTTTGGGATGATAATCCTTTTGTTATTGAGCATAATGGCCACATGATGTTTGCCAACAAGAAAATCACCCCGGGCGGTCACTGGATCGGCATAACCGCAATTGCCTGCAAGCAAACCCATGCTGATGTTGTAAAAACTGCGCAGGCTTATGCGCTTACCTCAATAGCTTTGTTTGATGCTTTTATTTGCGGCTGGCAGGTTAAGTATGAAACTAATTATATAAGACCGGTAACCATTATCAATGATAAAATTGACCACGACTGGTTGCCAATGCTGCAAACACCACCATTCCCCGAGTATCCGAGCGGCCACAGCGATATCAGTGGGGCCTCGGCTGTGGTGCTTACGCATTTATTTGGCGATAACTTTGCCTATCAGGATACCAGCGATCTGCGTTACATAGGCATGCAGCGCCATTTCGACTCATTTTTGAAAGCTGCCGACGAAACTTCAATAAGCAGGTTTTACGGCGGCATCCACTTCCGGAACAGCGTTAATCAGGGCGCTGTACAGGGCAAACAGGTAGGCGAATATATCTGGAAAAAATTAAAACTTAAAAATTAAGGGCTGAGCTATTTTATGAATTTAAAAAAAAGCTTATTAACCATATCATACCTTTTTTCATTTTCTGCAATATTAGCCGGTTTAACGCTCATCAATAGCTGCAAGCGGAAACCGGCATATCAACCTTATAAATTTACCGGCGATGTGATAGTTGATGGTAAAAACCTGGTACAATTAAAGTGTACCCGCTGCCACTCGTTAGTGCCTGTTGATGCATTACCTAAGGATGTTTGGCTTAACCACACGCTGGTTAATATGGCCCCGCTGCTGCATATTTCAACTTATGGCGGTTCGTCATACTATAAGGATAATCCGCTTGATACTACCGGCGCCACTATTGCCGAATGGACAGCCATTTTAGATTATTATAAAAAAGCTGCACCCGACACCTTGCTGCCGGCTAAAAAGCCAATCCCATTAATAAATGATTGGGCTGGTTTTACACTTAAAAAGCCTGCACGGGTAGGTTATACCGCTTTTACTACTATGCTTGCTGCCAATGCAGCTACAGGGCGTATGTATAGTGCCGACGCTGTGGATGAAAAATTGTATACCTGGGACAGTAATTTAAAAATGGACTCCCTCGCCAAATTTCCATCAGCCGCAGTTGGGGTTAGTTTTGACAAGGATAGTGCCGGGAATAATATAGGCTTTTTCGCCTGTATTGGGCGTATGGCACCGGTTGATTTTCCGAATGGTAAAGTAGTTAAAGTGAACCTTGATGCGCAGCATGTTAATAACGAGCAAACTTACATTGCATCTGATTTGCCCCGGCCTGTTGGCACAATAACAGGCGATTTTAATAAGGACGGTTTGCAGGATGTTGTAGTTTGCGGTCAGGGCAAATTTAAAGGAGGCGTTTACCTGCTTAAGCAAAATAAGGATCATACGTATGAGCAACAAACCATTTATGACAAGCCGGGCGCTGCACAAGCTTTAGCCGGCGATTTTAACAACGATGGCTGGACAGATGTAATGCTGTTAACCGGAAGCGGCGATGAAGGCCTTTGGTTGTTGTTGAATGATCAAAAAGGAGGATTTACAACCCGGAACCTGCTATATTTTCCGCCGGTTTATGGTTCAAGCAGTTTTCAATTGGTTGATATGGATCATGACGGCAAACTTGACCTGGTACTAACCTGCGGCTACAACTACCGTGATTCGAGGATTCTGAAACCTTACCACGGCTTATACATTTTTACCAATACGGGCGACTGGAACTTTAAACAACGCTGGTTTTACCCTATAAACGGTTGTACCAAAGCCATTGCCACTGATTTTGATGGTGATGGCGATATCGATATTGCTACGATAGCTTTCTTTGCCGATATGAAAAATACGCCTGCCGAAGAGTTTGTTTACTTTGAACAGGCTAAACCTTTAGATTTTAAACCTCATGCTTTGCCGATTAGCAACCTTGGTCATTGGATGTGTATGGAAATGACCGACCTGAACAAGGACGGCAAACCCGACATTGTATTAGGTAATTATGCAGATGGTTTTATGTTCCAGGATGGTTTTAAACCTAATTGGGATCAGCACCTGCCACTGATAATGCTTGAAAATCACGCCAAAAAGTAAAGCGATACCGAACTGTATGAGGAAAGCAGGAGGGGTGAGCATAATAAAACGAAACGTATTGTTGCTGACTATAATATTCGCAGCTGTTGTTATTGCCGCATTGAATAGTTGCGGCGATAATGAACCGAGCGACGAAGAACTTTTGGCCGACGCTAAAAAAACGGCGTTCCAACATTGCGGCAGCTGCCATGAACCACCCGATGCTTCTTTACTGGATAGTGCCACCTGGGACAAGCACATATTACCGGCCATGGGAGCAAAACTTGGCATGCGCTCCTTTATGGACCAGTATATAGCAGGTCCGGGGGCCACGCTGTCTCTTGCTGACTGGACAAAGATTGTTGTGTACTATAAGTACGCCTCACCCAAAAAACTAAAAATTCCCAAACCGGATGCTTTACTCGATTCGGCTATATTTTCGGTGAAAAGACCTGTTAATGTTGACACAAAATCAGGGGAGGCCATGACCACCATGGTTAAGTTTAATGATGTTGATAAGCACTTTTATACAGGAGATGCCGGCAATAAGCTTTACCGCTGGAATAGTGACCTTACAGCTACCCTGATAAAAAAATTCCATTCGCCAATAACCGATGCTACCTTTTATCAGTCGGCAACCGAACCTAACAGCGTCGTAGTTACCTGCATCGGGATACTTCCGCCTAATGATCAACTCAAAGGAACCTTAACACATATTAATCTCGACAAGAAATCAAAAGATACCACCCTAATGGCCGATAGTCTGCCACGCCCGGTTAAAAGTGCGGCGGCCGACTTTAACAAAGATGGCCTGATGGATTATGTTAGTTGCGGTTTTGGCCGCGACCGGGGTGGTTTGTTCCTATTACAGCAACAAACTAATCATACATTCAAAAGAAAGATCATCCGTGCAGTTCCTGGTCCTGAAATAGTTTATACCGGCGATTTTAACAGCGATGGCTGGCCTGATATTGCCTGCCTGTTTGCCCAGGCCGATGAAGGGATCTGGCTGTTTCTGAACGATAAAAAGGGAGGATTTACTACCCAAAATATCATACGTTTTCCATCTGTATATGGGTCAAGTAGCTTCCAGTTGGTGGATGTTAACAATGACGGCAAACTCGATATTGTATATACCTGCGGCGATAACAATGATTACTCGCCTATATTTAAGCCCTATCATGGAGTTTATATATTTACCAATCAGGGCAACTGGAAATTTATACAAACCTACTTTTACCATATCAACGGCTGCTCCAAAGCCATAGCCGCCGATTTTGATAAGGACGGAGATCTTGATCTTGCTGTAATAGCTTTCTTTCCTGATTATAAATATCATCCTACCGAAGGTTTTACCTATCACGAGCAGGTTAGCCCGGGCAAGTTTAAAGTACACGAGGTTCCCGTTAATTTATTAGGCCGTTGGATTTCGATGGAAGCCGGTGATATTGATGGCGATGGCGATACCGATCTGGTTTTGGGCAATTTTTCGGTAGGAGCGCAGGGCCTCATGAACCAAAAGGATTATAAACCTAATTGGGATATGTACGAGCCAATTATTGTACTGCAGAATAAAACAATCAAGAAGTAGGGTTTCATTAACCGTTTTAACAAGGACAGAGGTTGTCTTGATAAGAAACTGGTAAATTGATTACTAAAGCCCCAAAACGTATCATTTGTACAATAAATTGATAAATAAGTACCGCTGTATCTGGTTGTATGTTAAGTAGTTTTGCCATACTTATTTATTGATATACTAAATGAACAAAAGTATCCGCTCTGCTTTAAGTGTTATGGCAGCCTGTGTTTTGCCTGCCATTGTTTCGGCACAATCAGGAGTTGTAAAACAAGTTAAATTAAGCAATTTCGATCTGCAATCATCGGCTTTGGTAAGTGCACCAGGCACTGAACTTTCCAATACACAATACCACTCGCCGGTATACTGGTTTCCTGTAAAAGTACCATCTACAGTACTCACCGGACTGGTGGCCAATCACATTTATCCAGACCCATACCAGGGCCTTAATAATATGCTGATCCCTGATGCCTCCGATCAGTTTAATAAAGAATATAACCTGGAACAATACAGTCATTTACCCAATGACCCTAATCCCTGGAAAAAACCATACTGGTACCGCACTACTTTTAAAGTGCCTGCCGCAGATAAAGGCCGTCGTTTCCAATTGATCTTTAAAGGTATCAACTACCGGGCAGCTGTATGGCTTAACGGCAAGCAAATTGCCGACAGTACCCAGATGGCTGGTATGTTTGCTGAACATAACCTTGATGTAAGCAATATAGTTAAAGCTGGTGCTGAAAATGCCCTTGCCGTAAAAATTTATCCGCTTGATTATCCGGGATATCCTGCAAAGGAGCAGTTGAAAGCCCTCGGTCCGTTTTATGAAAATGGGGGGCCAACGGGTGATATCGGCAAAAACGTAACTATGCTTTGCTCATCAGGATGGGATTGGATCCCGCCCGTGCGCGACCGTAATATGGGGATCTGGCAGCCGGTTTTTCTGCGTACAAGCGGTGCCGTGACTATTAGCAGGCCAAAACTGGTTACTGATCTGCCAAACCTGCCCGATACCGGCATAGCAAAGCTTTCATTAAACCTGACATTAACAAACAATACAACTGCAACGCGTGGTGGTAAACTCACCATCAGTATAAAGCCCGAAAATTTTGCAGGCGTACCGGTTCAGTTTAGCCAGTCTGTGGTTGTACCAGCCGGTGCCGAAAAAGCGGTCGACTTAAATGCCGATAAGATTAGCCAGCTGATAATCCATCAGCCTAAATTATGGTGGCCTAACGGTTATGGTAAAGCAAACTTATACCGGATCCGTATGCAGTACGCTGAAGGGAATACTGTAAGTGACGATACCACTTTTGTATTTGGCATCCGCAAGGTGGCCTCAAAAGCCGAAACTACAGCCAATGGTTTTGTACGCCGTAAGTTTTATGTTAATGGGAAGGAAGTGCATTTGGTAGGTGGCGCCTGGGTACCGGATATGATGGTGAACCGCGATTCGGCCCGTTATGATTATGAGATGCACCTGTGCCGCAATGCTAATGTTAACCTGGTACGTATTTGGGGCGGTGGCGTTACTGAGCCGGACGCTTTCTGGAATGCTGCCGATAAATACGGGCAGATGGTATGGTCGGATTTTTGGATCACCGGCGATACCCAGGGCGAATTTAAAGGTTCGCCTGATTGGCCGCTGGCAGGTAACGTATTCATCAAAAACGTAGAAAGTACCATCTATCGCATCCGTAACCATCCGAGTTTATTGGTATGGACAGGAGGGAACGAAGGCCATGCCCGTAAAGAGCTATATGATGTAATGCGTAATGATATCATCACTTTAGATGGTACGCGTCCGTTCATTCCAAGTTCATCGGGTTTTGCCAAACTGCCTGCCGGCTGGAAGGGCTCGTGGCCTGATGAGATGCCATCGGGTGTTTACAGCGGTGGCCCGTACGAGTGGAAGGATCCTAAAGACTATTATAAGCTGGCCGATGATGCTAAGGATTGGGTATTTAAGGATGAAACAGGCTTACCGTCGCAGCCGCCTTATACTACCCTGCCAAAGATCATCCCTAATTTGGTTTGGGATACAAATTTGCCATTCCCGCTTAATAATTCATGGGGCTACCATGACGCGGCAACCGGAGCCGGTAAATATGATAAGTATTATGAAGAAATGACCAAAAGGTATGGCAAACCAAGTAGCATCGTTAATTTTTCGGACAAGATGCAGCTCATGAACGCCGTAGGCTACCAGGGTATTTTTGAAGCCGATGGTCATAAACTGAACGAAACCGGCGGCGTAATGCTCTGGAAGTTAAATGCGGCCTTGCCAAGTGTAATATGGCAGATCTACGATTGGTACCTTGAACCTAACGCAGGCTACTATACAATGCAAAATGCTTGCGAACCTGTTCACATTCAATATAATTATGATAATTCATCGATAGCTGTCATCAACCGTACGCACCATGCAACAGGCAGCTTAACTGCAACGGCCGATATTTATGATATCAACAGTAAACTGATAAAATCAGAAAAGGTTGGCAATGTAGGATTAGCACAAACCGGAGTTAAGGAAGTGATCCAGCTCAAAGATGCACTTGCCAATACCAAAGGTGTAAGCTTTGTTGTATTAAACTTAACTAATGCCACAGGCAAAACTGTATCACATAATGTTTACTGGTTATCGGCCACTGATGACTTTACATCATTGAATGATATGAAACATGCGCAGGTACAAGGCAAAGTGATCAAAGCTGAAAAAGGAGTAAGTGAAAATAAATGGACTATGCAGTTCACCAATAACTCCAATCAACTGGCATTTTTTGTCCGCCCGCAATTGATGAAAAACGGTGAGGAGGTAATGCCAAGCTACTGGACAGGCAATTACTTTAGCTTGGCGCCGCGTGAAAGCATCACGGTATCCGTTAGCGCTCCTGTAGCCAAATTGGGCATGGTAAAACCAACGATATTACTTGAAGGCTGGAATTTGGATAAGCAGGTGATAACGCTACCGTAAAACTTTTTAAACTTAATATTCTCGCAAAGGCGCGAAGACGCAAAGATTTTTTCTTAGCGGCTTTGAGCCTTTGCTTTTTGTCTTTGGCGCAAGTCTTGTGTGTTTGGATAGTGGTTGGGGGGGACTTGTGCCGCGTTCTGTTTTCAAAGTTAAATTTTGTTTAAGAATGACTTGTCATACAGGCGGAGCTTTAAAAATCTGCTTATCTTGCTCAACGCATTTTACATATGGAAAATACAGATGTAATTATCATTGGAGGAGGAGCAGCCGGCTTGATGGCCGCCCGTACGCTTGCCAAAGCTGGGAAGAATATTGTATTGCTTGAAGGGCGTAACCGACTTGGAGGTCGGATCCATACGCTGGAACATGGTACATCTTTAGAACCTGCAGAGCTGGGCGCCGAATTTATTCATGGTGATTTACCCATAACCCAAAGCTTGCTTAATGAAGCCGGCATTAAATATAATCCGGCCTCGGCCTCTATGTGGAAATATGAAGATGGGAAGTTTATAGCCGAAGGGCACGTTATTGAACATTGGGACGAATTTCTGGAAAGCATTATGCAGCTGAAGCATGACATGAGTATTGAAGCGTTCCTGCAACAGGAATTTTCGGGCGAAAAGTATGCAGGTCTCCGTGAATCAGTGAGAGGATATGTATCTGGCTATGACAACGCCGATCCAAAAAAAGCCAGCGCCTTTTCTATCCGTAAAGAATGGCAAAATGAGCACGAAGATGCGCAATACCGTGTGGAAGGTGGTTATTGCCGGTTGATCAGCCACCTGGCAGATGAATTTAAACAGGGAGGTGGGCATATCTACCTAAATGCCGTTGCAAAAGACATTGACTGGGGCCAACATCATGTTACGGTAAGCACAGACATAGGGATAACCTATCAGGCCCGACAATTGCTGATTGCTGTACCGCTTGGAATTTTACAGGCCGAAGCGGGACTGAAAGGCACCCTGAGTTTTGATCCCCCGGTTGATTATTATATTAATGCGTTGAAATCGCTCGGCTTTGGTGCGGTGATCAAAGTTTTGCTTGAATTTGACGAAGCGTTTTGGTACAGCGATGAAACCCGGAAAATGACCGGTGCCGATCTCGAAGATATGGGCTTTCTGTTTTCAAACGAGGTCATACCCGTTTGGTGGACCCAGATGCCTGTACATCGCCCGCTGCTTACCGGTTGGCTTGGCGGGCCACCCGCTGCAGCCCGTATAAATACAAGCGATGAAGATATGCTGATAGAAGCCCTTGGTTCTATCTCGAATATCTTTAAGATAGATATCGCGAAGCTGAAAGAAAAACTCCTTACCTGGAATGTAATCAACTGGACAGCCGATCCATTTTCGCGCGGATCATACAGCTACGATACCACAGAAACGGCTGAAGCAAGGAAGATTTTGAGTCATCCAATAGGCGATACCTTGTTTTTTGCAGGCGAATATTTATATGAGGGTATAGCTATGGGGACCGTTGAGGCTGCGCTTACCAGTGGTTTAAGGGCGGCGGAAATGTTGTTGGATTATGAGTAATTAAAACCATGTCATTGCGAGCGTAGTGTGGCAATCGTATACTATACAGAGCGGCCTTGCCTCCGTGCGATTGCCACACTACGCTCGCAATGACATGAACAGTTGGAGGCGCTATTCCACCTTCCAATAATTCCCACTCACAATAATCATATCCAACATTTTGATAGTATTATCGTAATAATCATAATCCTTCAGTTTAAAAGCCACGAGATAGTCCCATACCTTGTTAAGCCACTGCTGATTACTTTTGTCGACCATGGCAGATACCGTAAAGGGAGCAATAAAACTCAATGCTTCAAAGTATCGCCCTTTAATATCATTTCCTTCAAGCGTATACCCTGCCGAAATATTATCAGGGTCGCCGTTGGTAGTTTCTTTGATCCATCGGTTTATCGGGTTTACAAAAGCTTTTGCGCGCTTATCGCCATATAATAAATAATCAGTTGTTATGCGCCATGGAACACGACATGCATTGTAATTATAATAACCATCATACTTTGACTCCATGTAGTTGGGCTGAGCAGGCCGGGCTTTAGCCTTTATTCCTCTGATAAAATCGGGCACCAGGCCTGCATCCGGGCTGTAGTTTTTTTGCAGATAGCTGAATAAGAGGTAGTTGTTATCAATGACTTTCTGCCATTTACCGGTTTTTGAGGCACTTTCAAATGCTTTGAAATTGGCAGGCATAAAATCAGAAGCGCGCATATCATAATAATCTTCGCTATCTCCGTCGCTGCCATCGCTTAATAAAACAGAAAACGTTTTAGGATTGATTTCATAGTGCATAATTGCCGCCATCGCGATCCTGGCTTCCTGCAGGTAGTTGATATGGCCTTTGCTTCCCCATTGCTTATCAGCTAACAGAAGGGAATATGCGATATCTATATCACCATCGGTGGCGGCATCCCGGTCGTGGTTTTTACAGTTCTTTAGCTGGGCCCAGGCCATTAAATAAGGGGATGCTTTGGCCGGATGAGCTTTGTAATAATTATACAAGCCGTCGTAAACGGTTTTTGCCTGTTTATCATACCCGGCCATTAGCGCGGTAATCACCATACCGTAACCCTGCCCTTCGGATACGCACTCTTTCCCGGGCTTTTCAAACCAAACATAAAACTGTTCTTTATCGCAGCCCGGTTTTATATACCTGTGTTTCCATTGATCGTAAAAACTGGTTACCTGCCTATCCAACTGTTGCTGATTGAGGTGATTGGGCTTGATTGTACCGGAAGTATACTTACAATGTTGCGGAAACGGCCTTAATACAACTTGTGCATGAAGGCCGTTTACAATAAATATTATAAATAACAGCAGGCTATATCGCACGCAATTCGGGGTAAGCAGCAACCTTTTCAACATCATTGCACAATAACTCAGTTTTGCAGAAATGGTTCTTAAGACAGCTCAAAAAGTTTTGAATTACCGGTGTATCCTTACAAGTAGCGGCATACCACGTGCGTTTTGCTATACTGTGATGTAATGGTTTTGTAACAATGTGTTTACCGGGGAGGTATGGTTTCACTATCCAGTCGGCCATAACGCTTATTCCGAGGCCTGCATTTACCATCTCAATAGTGGCATCAGTATAGTGGATCCGGTTAAGTGTTTTGGGCTTTACATGCTGCTCCTGGATCAGCGTTTCGATGACCGGAGTCTCCTGGTAAGAGGGGTCATAAAGGGCCAGAATTAACTCCTGATCCTGGAAGTCGCAGATGTCAATAACGGCCTTTTTTGCAAGCGGATGATCGGCCGGTAAAATGCATATCAGGCGGTCTTCAAAAATGGGTTCATAAACGATTTGTGTGTTCACCATTTGGGTGCGCACAATACCCAGGTCAAGGTCGCCACGCATGAGGTATTCGAGCGGTCGGCGGCTGGCATCCGAAACTATATTTATGTTAATATCAGGCCATTGGCTCTTGAAATCCTTAATTACACCAGGCAGCCAGTGGTACGCTGTATAGCACTGCATACTGATATTGAGCTTGCCTGTTTTGCCATTTTTATAGTTGTTAATATCTTCTTCAAGGGTGCGTATTTCGGCCAATATTTTTTCCGAACTTCGTAGAAAACGATAACCCACTTCGGTAAGCTGAAGCTTCTTTCCCTGGCGATGGAACACCTCTATATCCAGTTCCTTTTCCAGCTCTTTTAACTGGTGGCTCAGGGCCGATTGAGTTAGGTGTAAAGCGCTTGCTGCTTTGGTCAGCGAACCCTCTTTTGAAATAGTATCAACTAACCTGAAATGATGTAGTGCAATATTCATTATTAGTTTTGCTAATGATTTACACAAAATTAATTCATTTTTTTCATGAATCATATAGATATACATTTGCCGTGTATAAAATACACCTCATGTTAAACACAAATTCAAAAAAATTACTCCTGTTTTTTTTGAGTGTTTCATATGTCTTACACGTACAAGCTCAGCAAAAAGTCCTTTCCATTAAGGATGCTGAACAAATGGCCCTTGCTAACTATGCTTCCATCAAGTCGAAGGCAAACCAGCTTAACGCCTCTAAGGCATACCTCAAAGAAACAAAAACGGAGTATCTGCCGGATGTAAATTTCTCCGCGCAGCAGGACTACGGAACAGTGAATGGCCAAAACGGACCATCGTATGGTTACCGTGGCTTGTCGGTATCCTCATCGGGGCCAGCTTTGGCCAAACAGAACTGGAATGCCGCTTTTGGGGCCCTCTATTTAACCAACGTTAGCTGGGACTTTTTCGCCTTCGGCAGATCAAAGCAAAGGATCGGCGTACAGAAAACCATCGTATCGCGCGATGAAACAGATCTTGCACAGGAGCAATTTCAGCACCAGGTACGTGTTGCTGCTACTTACTTAAACCTCCTTGCGGCTCAGCAACTTGCCAAAGCACAGCAGGATAACCTCAACCGTGCGATGGAACTGCAAAAGGTAGTAGTTGCCCGCGTAAAGAACGGTTTAAATCCGGGCGTGGATTCATCATTGGCCAATGCCGAGGTATCTAATGCCAAAATAGCGCTTACCAACTCACAGCAAGCCGTGCAGGACCAAAGTAATCAGCTATCTATTTATTTAGGGATACCCGCGCAGGAATTTCAATTGGATAGCGCTTTCATTACCAGGCAGCCCAATAACCTGGAGGCGTTAAGTGCTGTTGCCGCGACCGATCACCCAACTTTGAAATTCTATCAAAAAAGGGTAAACGTGAGCGATCAGCAGGCTAAATATCTCCGCACTTTCGCCTTGCCAACCTTTAGCTTGTTTGGTGTTTACCAAGGCAGGGGATCGGGCTTTAAGTCGGATTATGGCGTTGATCAATCAAGCTATACCGGCAGCTATGGTGCAGGTGTTGATCCAACCCGTTATAACTATCTGTTTGGTATTGGCATGATTTGGAACTTTACAAGCGTTTTCAGGACCCACTACCAGGTTCAATCGCAAAAGTTCACTTCGGAGCAATTGAAAAACGACTACGAACTGGTTGATAAGCAACTGGAAGCGCAGCGCACCCTGGCCGAAACACGCATAAGCAATGCCCTTAAAAACGTAAACGAGGTACCGGTTGAAGTTTCGGCCGCTAACAACGCTTACATTCAAAAATATACACTGTACAAAAACGGACTATCAAATATAGTTGATTTTACACAGGCGCTTTATACCCTTAACCGGGCCGAGGTTGACAAATACATAGCTCTGAACAATGTATGGCAGGCGCTGCTGTTCAAATCAGCAGCTACCGGCGATTTCGGGATTTTTATCAATAATTTTTAACAGTTACACACATATACAATGGGAATGATAAAAGGGGCGCTGCAAAAACCAATTACCATATTGGTTATAGTAGCCGGGCTGTTCTTCTTCGGTATAAATGCGGTACGGACTATCAAGATCGATATATTTCCCGATCTGAACCTGCCGGTTATATATGTATCGCACCCATACGGCGGTTTCACCCCAAACCAAATGGAAGCTTACTTTGGTAAGCAATATGTTAACCTGTTGCTTTTCGTATCGGGCGTAAAAAGCATCGAAACAAAAAACATACAAGGCTTAACGTTAATAAAAGTTACTTTTTACGAGGGCACAAACATGGCTCAGGCCGCGGCGGAGGTCACGAGTTACACCAACCGGGCGCAGGCCGCATTCCCGCAGGGCTCGCAGCCACCCTTCATTTTGCGCTTTGATGCCTCAACGCTGCCGGTTGGTCAGCTGGTGTTGAGCAGCGCTACCCGAAGCAATAACGAATTGCTCGATTATGCTTTGGTTTACGTACGTTCGTCATTTACCTCAATCCCCGGCCTTGTTGCGCCGGCTCCTTTTGGTGGTAACCAGCGTACTATCCTGATTAAGGTCGATCCAAACCTGTTACGCTCGCACAATTTAACACCCGACCAGATCGTGGCCGCCCTGCGCGAGAATAACCAGAATACCCCGGCAGGTAACGTGCGTATAGGCGATTACAACTACCTTGCACCTTCAAACACCACGATAAAGAAAATCCCGGATTTTGGAGATATCCCGCTTTATAAAAATGGGATCCAAACCGTATTTATGAAGGATGTTGCCACTATAGAAGATGGCGCCGATATCACCAACGGCTATGCACTTATTAATGGTAAGCGTTCGGTTTACCTGCCAATCACCAAATCGGCCACGGCCTCAACCTGGGAAGTAGTGCAAAACCTGAAAAAAGCATTGCCAAAATTCCAGGCCTTACTACCCGATGATGTGAAGCTGTCGTTCGTGTTTGACCAGTCGGTTTATGTAATTAACGCGGTAAAAAGTTTGGCCGAAGAGGGCGCGATAGGGGCGGTACTTACCGGGCTTATGGTATTGTTGTTTTTAGGTGATAAACGCGGGGCGCTTATCGTGATCCTTACTATCCCCACCTGTATTATCTCGGCTATTTTCTTCCTGTCGCTGGCACACCAAACCATCAATATCATGACGCTTAGCGGGCTTTCGCTGGCGATAGGTATTTTGGTGGATGAGTCGACGGTGACAATTGAGAATATTCACCAGCATTTTGATATGGGCAAGCCGAAAGCTTTGGCTATCTGGGATGCCTGTAAGGAGATCGCGTTCCCTAAATTGTTGATCCTGTTCTGTATCCTGGCGGTGTTTGCACCTGCATTTACCATGAACGGGATTCCGGGAGCATTGTTCCTGCCGCTGGCGCTCGCTATCGGTTTCTCGATGATCGTATCTTACTTCCTGGCGCAAACCTTTGTACCAATCATGGCCAACTGGATCATGGTAAACAAACATGAAGACCACAGCCATAAAGATGGTTTTGCAACGGAGGATGAAGGTGAGCCATGGGAACAAAAAGAAAAAGCCATGAAGGCTGCACTTGAACATACAGGCGGCGAGGTAACCCGCTTTGACAAATTCAGGGATAGCTTCATGCGCCTGATGGACCGCATGTTGCCTAACCGCAAGATACTGGTAACGATTTATGTAATCGTTGCCTTTGGCCTTGCTTTCCTGTTATTCAATATCATAGGCCGTGACGTGTTGCCTAAGGTAAACTCAGGTACCTTCCAGGTACGTTTGCGGGCTGCTGATGGTACGCGTTTAGAGCGTACGGAATTAATAGCTGTTAAGGCGCAACATATATTGGGCGATATTGTGGGTAAAAACCACATAGCTATAACTTCGACATTTGTTGGCTCGCACCCTTCATCATTCTCAACCAACCCTATCTATCTGTTTATGGCTGGTCCGCAGGAGTCTGTGATGCAGGTGAGTTTAACGGAGGATTATAAGGTTAATCTTGATGACCTGAAGGAAAAATTCAGGCACGAGATGGCAAAACAGTTACCCAACGTTAAACTATCATTTGAGCCGATTGAGTTGACTGATAAGATCCTGAGCCAGGGTTCGCCAACGCCTATTGAAGTAGCTATTACCGGTAAAAACAAAAAGCAAAATATTGAGTATGCCTTTAAGGTTATCAATAAACTTAAAGATATCAAATACCTGCGCGATGTGCAGATAGGTCAATCATTTAATTATCCAACTATCGATATTAATATCGACAGGCAACGGGCCGCACAGCTTGGGGTAGGTTTAAATGATATATCACGTTCATTGGTAGCTTCAACCTCATCATCAAGATTTACCGAAAAGAATAACTGGATTGATGAAAAATCAAACTTAAGCTACCTTGTGCAGGTACAGGTACCAGAATACCAGATGGCCAGTTTGAATGATGTTAAGGAGATCCCTGTACTGGCAAACCAGGCCCGCCCGGTTTTGGGTGATGTAGCTGATGTTAAAACAGGTACCACCTTTGGCGAAAACGATAACGTAGGCGCTGTGCCAACATTATCAGTAACGGCAAACATCAACAAAAAGGATTTGGGTACTGCAACCAATGATGTGCAGAAAGCCATTGACGAATTAGGCAAACCACCGCGCGGTTTAACAGTTGAGATGCATGGCATGAGCCAAACCCTTACCGATACGCTTAATAGCTTACAATCGGGCTTATTGGTAGCCGTATTGGTGATCTTTTTGATGCTGGCTGCAAACTTCCAGTCGTTCAAAATGTCGATGGTGGTATTATCAACTGTGCCGGCTGTTTTGTTTGGTTCATTGCTGCTGGTAAAAATCACCGGCGCTACGCTTAACCTTCAATCATACATGGGTATGATCATGTCGGTGGGTGTATCTATTTCCAACGCAGTGCTACTGATCACCAATGCCGAAGAGTTGCGCAAACACAACGGCGATGCACTGAAGTCGGCCCGTGAAGCTGTAGCGTTACGTCTTCGTCCTATCCTGATGACCAGTTTGGCCATGATTGTAGGTATGATCCCGATGGCTTCCGGCTTAGGTGAAGGTGGTGATCAAACATCACCATTAGGTCGCGCCGTTATTGGCGGACTTATCGCTTCAACTTTTGCAGCGCTCCTGATATTACCATTGGTTTTTGCCTGGGTACAAGGTAATGCCACAACTCAATCTGTTTCATTAGACCCGGAAGATAAAGAAAGTAAATTTTATGTCCCTTTGCACCACCATGAATAAGCTAAAAAATAAATCAATACTGCTGCTTGCCGTTTTAGCAATGGCAATAGGCTCATTGAGTGCCTGCCACTCGGATGATAAAGAAAAGAAAGAACAACAGGAAGAGCAGGAGCAACAGGAAGTTGTTGAAACGCCCACTGTACAAATTGTGCCGGTAACCAAAGGCAGGTTAAGCAGCAACATCACCATACCTGGTGAGCTGATCCCTTACCAACAAGTTGACCTGTATGCCAAAACCAACAGCTATGTTAAAAAGCTTTTGGTTGATATCGGTTCAGAAGTTAAGCAGGGCCAGTTATTGGCTGTGCTTGAAGCGCCGGAAATTAACTCGCAATTGGCTGCGGCGCAATCTCGCATTAAACAATTTGAAGCGGTTTACTTTGCCAGCAAAGCCACCTATGACAGGTTGGTAAGCACCAGCAAAACGCCGGGTACTGTTTCACAAAACGACCTGGAGCAAGCCGAAGCTAAAAAGAACGCCGATCAGGCCAATATTGATGCCGCTAAATCCGGCTTAAAAGAAGTATCAGCTAATTTGGCTTACCTGGAGATCCGCGCCCCTTTTGATGGCGTGATCACCAGTCGTAACGTTAACTTGGGTGCCTATGTTGGTCCAGGAGGAAAAAGTACCGATCCATTGTTTACAGTTCAGGATCAGGGCCGTTTACGTTTAGTGGTATCAGTGCCTGAAATTTACACAGGCGCATTGAGCAACAAAAGTGAAGTTAATTTTACCGTAAGAGCCTTGCCAAGCCAAAAATTTACCGCCCAGGTAAAACGTATAGCAGGTGCGCTTGATGAAAAATTACGTGCCGAACGTTTAGAAATGGACGTTTACAATAAAGACAAAAAGCTGATCCCGCACATGTTTGCCGAAGTAAGTGTACCATTGCCTGCCGGCGACAGTACTTATGTTGTACCTAAAACAGCCGTAGCAACTTCGACCGAAAAGGTGTTTGTGATAAAAGTTGTTGATCATAAGGCCGTTTGGGTTGATGTTAAAAAAGGCCTGAGTAATGGCGATAGTATCGAGATCTTCGGTGGCGACCTGAAACCTGATGACAAGCTGGTAAAAGTAGCTTCAGACGAGATCAGGAACGGATCGACCTTGAAATATTAATAAATTGAAGTTCGATTAGATTCAGCCTTTTGGATAGTGCGAAGAGAAAAGAGCCCGAAAACTGAAAAGTTTTCGGGCTCTTTTTATGCGAGTGATTAAATTCCCCCCTTGAGAGTAATAGACCAGCATTAGACAATTAGAGAAATTTAAGGGCGGGGATTGAGCGATTCCCTCCCCTGGGAGGGTGTAGGGAGGGGTTTAAGCGAGATACCTAATCGTTATCAAGGCGTAGAAACCCCTCCCTGCCAACACAGAATCCTAACGCACCCCTCCCAAGGGAGGGAACTGTCAATTCATGGGCCATTACTCTCGAGAGGGAAATCGCATAATCCCTGTTTCTTTTGTTCTATTTCCCCTCCGCCTGCAACTTCTTAATAATCCCCGTCCCCACAGCATCCGTACTTTCAGCAGCATTGGATAGTATAACCACTGCCAGTTTCTTATCAGCATTAAAAGCCAGGAAGCTACTGCTGCCGTAAGTGCCACCGTTATGGAAAATGTATTCTACACCATCAACCAAAATAATGTGCCAGCCGAGGGCTATTTTGGCATCTTTGCTGTAGGTGATTTGGTGGGTTAGCTCAAAAGCCTTTGATAGCTTGTCTGTACCATTTGCCATGTTTGCCTTTGCATATATCAGCAAATCATTTACCGTTGAATGGAGGGCCCCGCAGGCGGCAAGGGCGTTAAAATCCCAGGCTACTGTTGCATTACCGTATTGACTGTATACTTTGGTAAAATGGGGCAGTTGTAAAGCGCTTAAATGCTGTACTGTATTTTTCATCCCCAAGGGACTGCAGATCACTTCCTGCACCATCTGATCAAATGTTTTGCCGCTTACCTGTGATAGTATCATTCCTAATAAACCAACTCCCAAATTGGAGTATGCGTATTGTTCTCCTGGCTCACTGTTGAGTTTGCAGGTTTTTAGATAACTAAACAGTAGCCTTTTATTATAACTTTTATAGGGATTTGCTGCACTGGCAGAATCAAACTGAAGGTTTTCCGGGATCCTTGCCAACCCCGAAGTATGATTGCTTAGCGTTTGCAAAGTTATATCATTCAGTGCGACATTGGTTTTTACTGAATCGGGCAGGTATTGGGTTATGGGATCAGTTAACTTTACTTTGCCCTCGTTGGCGTAATAAGCCAGTAAAGTAGCGGTAAATGTTTTGGTAATAGAACCAATTTCGAAGATTGTATTGCCCGTTGGTAGCTGGTTATTGCCGCGGGCGGTTTCTCCGTAATTATAAGTGCTGATCTGTCCGTCTTTTAATATGCCTATGCTCAAACCTACTGTATTTACTTTTTGAATATACGGGCGGGCAATTTCATCAACCTGTTTATCCATTGGGTTGAGCAGTTTGTTGGAGGTAGGTACCTGTGTGGTTTTATCGGCTGTGACATCTTTAAATGGCTGAAACAGAAAAAGTTCAATTTTATTACCTGCATCGAGGCTCATAAGCAGTTGCAATGTTGCCGACTGAAATACCAGTTTGTAGGTACTTACTTTATTGTTAACAAAGCTGATTACTGTTGAACCTTTAATTTCATTTAAGGGGAACAATTGTTGCTCGGTAAGACTACGGAACTGGCCCGCGCTTACGGCATGCCTGAAGTTCGGCCCGGTTAAAGCATAAATGGAGTCGGCCTGCTTGGCGTTGAAGAATTTTTTCACCAGTACAAATACCGAATCGGTTTTAAATTGCTGATGACTTTGGGCGAAGGCTATGCCCGGGATAAACAAAAGTAAGATAAAGCAGAACCTGAGTTTCATGAAATAATTCGTGTTTAATTAATGTCGTTTAGTCTTTATCCTGAAGGGAAAAGTTGACTTACGACTACTGACTTAAATATCCTGGTAATCTTTGGCAAAGTAATTATCGGCCAAAGGATCGGTTAGGCGCACAAAACGTTTCTCATTGTATTTCCATTTCATACGGAATATGATAACGGCAATACCGGCTCCGATGATATAATTAAAACCGATAAAAGCAAACATATCGCCGGGTTCGGCAAGTAATGTGTGCATGTCTTTGCCTTTGAAAATTAGCCAGGCTACACTTGTGATAAGGGATATTGCCAATCCGAAAATAAACCCGCCGTCGATGATACAATAGTTCCACATACCGCGTTGGCGCGAGTGCTCCCACTTTTTTACAAAGCTAATGTTGTCGATGTCCTCTTCGGTGAGGCCTTTGGCCTTAAGTTTTTCGGCCTGGGTTAATTTATACTGATAACGATAGTAACCCTGTACAAACGAGAACGGGAAAAATAAAAGAAAGATGATATTGTTGTGGTCGTAAAAATACAGTGCAACAATAACGGCAAGATAAACCAGTTCGGTTTTGTAAGTATGTTTCAGATATGTTTTAAAATTGAATTTCATATCTGAAACATGCGCTTATATGGTTGGTGTTTGTCCGGCCAGCAGGTAAAGTACAGCCATGCGTACGGCAACACCATTTTCTACCTGGTCGAGGATGATAGACTGTTTGCTGTCGGCCACATCGCTGGTGATCTCCACACCACGGTTAATAGGGCCGGGGTGCATCACAGTGATTTCTTTATCCAGCGAATCCAGAATGGTTTTGTTAAGCCCGAAAAGCATGGTGTATTCCCTTAGTGAAGGGAAATATTTAATATCCTGACGTTCCAGCTGAATGCGGAGCATATTGGCAACATCGCACCAATTAAGGGCTTTAATAAGGTTGTGTTCAACCTTTACACCTAACGAGCCTATGTATTTTGGAATAAGCGTGGTTGGGCCGCAAACCATTACTTCGGCCCCCAGTTGTTTAAGGCAAAGGATGTTGGAAAGTGCCACGCGTGAGTGCAGGATATCGCCCACAATCACCACTTTTTTTCCAGCTACATCGCCGTATTTTTCACGGATAGAGAAAGCATCAAGCAAGGCCTGGGTAGGGTGCTCATGTGCACCGTCTCCTGCGTTTACGATTTGTGCTTTAACATGTTTTGACAGGAAGATCCCGGCGCCTGCGTACGGATGACGCATTACTACCATATCAACCTTCATAGCCAGGATGTTGTTTACTGTATCGATCAGCGTTTCGCCTTTGCTTACAGAGGATGATGAGGCCGCGAAGTTGATCACATCAGCCGAAAGCCTTTTTTCGGCCAGTTCAAATGATAAACGGGTACGGGTTGAGTTTTCAAAGAAAATATTAGCGATGGTAACATCCCTTAACGACGGCACTTTCTTGATCGGTCGGTTTAAAACAGATTTAAAGGTATCCGCAGTTTCAAATATCAGCTCAATATCTGCTTGGTTCAAATCTTTTATACCCAATAAGTGTCGTGTGCTCAGTCCTGCCATGTTATTTTGATTTCGGATTTCGGATGTTCGATTTCTGAATTTTTATTTTTATTCCGTCATTGCGAGGTACGAAGCAATCCCCGATTAGCAGAGACTTCTTGCATGATAGCTCTGTACAATTTGGGATTGCTTCGTACCTCGCAATGACGCTTTGTGTATATTATATTTTATTCCTGTACCTCTGAAACAAGAACGATCTTGTCCTCACCATCAGTGTCCTTCCAGCTTACTACTACTTTTTGCGATGCGATAGAATCGACCTCGATACCCACATAATCGGCAGATACCGGGATGTGGCGCGAGTAACGGCGATCAACCAAAGCCAGTAGCTCTATTTTTTCAGGCCTGCCGAATGCCTGCATGGCATCCATAGCGGCGCGAATAGTACGGCCTGTCCACAGCACATCATCCATCATGATCACTTTTTTACCTTCAATAATAAAATCTATTTTGGTTTGATTAGGTACCAGTTGTGATTCGCGGCGGCGGAAATCGTCGCGGTAAAAGGTGATATCAAGATCGCCTTGCAGTATGTTTTTATCGGGAAGGATTTTTCTAAGTTCTTCTGCAACGCGTTTGGCTAAATAAATGCCACGCGGCTGAATACCAATTAATACTGTATTTGAAAAGTCGTTATGATTTTCAATTAACTGGCGACATAAACGTTGTATGGTAATTTGAAACTTTTGTCCGTCGAGCAGTGTTAGATTTTGCATCGTATGGGTGGATTTGGGCAAAAGTAATAATTTGTTTTCAAAAGCCCCCTCTAAATCTCCCCCGATAGGGGAGACTTTTTACAATTCAGTTATTCGGCAAGTTTTCTTAAAGTCAACATCGCCCTTTCTGCATCTTTTTTCGCCACAAAAATATGATCATGATAATAAGCAGCTACTACGTTGCAGCTGATATTTTCATTGGCCAGCGCAGTTGCAAATGCAGCGGTTAAACCAGGCGCTTCCAGTGATGAATGGATGGTTAAAGTGATCCAGGCGGCAATATAGCTGTATTCAAGATTTAGCCTATCGGCTGTTTCTTTTTTTAGAATGAGGGTTACGGCTTCCTGTTCTTTAAAAAAAGCTATGATAGCGTCAGTGTTAATGTTACTTAATGATGATGTTGTGCAATAAACATAATCACCGTCATTAAGTACAGGCGTCATGTTTTTTAGCAGTGTGTTGAGGTTGGTTTCGCCGGTTGTCATGTGGCAAAGATAATACGAAAGACAATTCTAAATATATCATTGAAGCGTAGCGTGGCAACCGCATGCTATACAGAGCGGTCATGCTTCCGTGCGATTGCCACGCTACGCTTCAATGACAGTTTTTGGTTGTTTTTTCAAGGCAACTTTCATCTTCCGAACATTTGTGGCTAAAAACGAGTGCAATAAATGAAGCGAAATGAAAAAGCCCCTTCGGAAACCGGAGGGGCTTATATAATTGCTTAAGCTAAAATTATGCTTCTTCTTCAGAGCTGTTAGCAGCAGGTGCAGCCTTGCGGGCTTTGTTTTCAGCACCTTCCATTTGCTCTTTTAACTGAGCTAATACGCTAAGATCGCCTAAAGTTGATTTTTCAACAGAATCTTTCACTTTTTTCACCGCGTTAGTAGCAGCTTTTGCTTCTTTTTTGCGATTTTCAAATTCCTGTACGCGGGCATCAGCGCGGGCTTCTTCCCAAATACGTGAGTGTGAAATAACGATACGTTTGTTTTCTTTGTTAAATTCAATGATTTTGAATTCAGCAGCTTCTTCAGCTTTTAAGCTCTTACCGTCTTCTTTAACCAGGTGTTTGGTTGGCGCAAAGCCTTCAACACCGTAAGGTAAAGCTACGATAGCACCTTTGTCAGTTACTTTGATAACAGTACCTTCATGGATCGAGTCGATAGTGAAGATGGTTTCAAAAGTATCCCAAGGGTTTTCTTCAAGCTGTTTGTGGCCTAAGCTCAATTTGCGGTTTTCAACATCAAGTTCAAGTACAACCACATTCAGTTTTTCACCAACTTTAGTGAATTCGTTAGGGTGGTTAACTTTTTTAGACCAAGAAAGGTCAGAGATGTGGATTAAGCCGTCGATGCCGTCTTCCAGTTCAACAAATACACCAAAGTTGGTCATGTTTTTAACTGTAGCTACGTGCTGAGTACCAACTGCGTACCTTTCAGCAGCGTTTTGCCATGGATCAGGAGTTAATTGTTTAACACCTAATGACATTTTGCGCTCTTCGCGGTCTAAAGTCAATACCTGAGCTTCGATCTCGTCACCAACTTTCAGGAATTCCTGAGGGTTGCGCAGGTTTTGTGACCATGACATTTCTGATACGTGGATCAAACCTTCAACACCAGGGATGATTTCAAGGAATGCACCGTAATCAGCAACGGTAACGATTTTACCTTTCACTTTTGAACCAACCTGAATGTCTTCAGAAAGGCTTTGCCAAGGGTGAGGGGTTAATTGTTTCAAGCCAAGAGCGATACGTTTTTTCTCGTCATCAAAGTCAAGCACAACAACGTTGATTTTTTGATCCAATGATAAAATTTCGCGTGGATGCTCAATACGGCCCCATGAAATATCTGTAATGTGCAGTAAGCCGTCAACACCACCAAGGTCAATGAATACACCAAAGTCGGTAATGTTTTTAACGGTACCTTCCAATACCTGACCTTTTTCAAGGCGAGCAACAATTTCAGTTTTTTGGTTTTCCAGATCGTCTTCGATAAGCACTTTGTGCGATACCACAACGTTCTTGAATTCGTGGTTGATTTTAACAACTTTGAATTCCATAGTTTTACCTACATACACATCGTAATCCCTGATAGGTTTGATATCGATCTGTGAGCCAGGTAAGAAGGCTTCAACGCCCATAATGTCAACAATTAAACCACCTTTAGTACGGCTCTTAACAAAACCGGTGATGATTTCATCGTTATCAAGGGCTGAATTAATGCGCTCCCATGATTTTTGAGTTTTTGCACGTTTGCGTGAAAGTACTAACTGACCGTTAGCATCTTCCTGCGATTCAACAAAAACGTCAACTTTGTCACCGATCTTCAGATCAGGTGTGTCACGGAATTCTGATACTGATACTAAACCGTCTGATTTGAAACCTACGTTAAGTACAACATCTTTGTTGTTAACGTTAACAACAGTACCGGTGATGATTTCGCCTTTGGTGATAGAGCTGAAAGTTCCATCATACAATTTCTCAAATTTCTCACGGTCGTCATCGCTGTAGTTACCAAATTTTTTGTCGTCAGCATCCCAGTCGAAATCTTCGCTTGGTGTAGCCGCGATTTTTGATTTGATCTCTTCAATTGATATTGAATCAGCTTCTGATTCAATAGTTTCTTTTTCGCCAGCCGCTTTAACTGTACCCAGTTCAGCTTCTTTCGCTTTTAATTCTTTTTCTGCTTCTTGTTTTTTTGCCATTAAATAATTTTTCTCCTTTTCCCAATTTGTTAATTGGGACTGCAAAGGTACGGATATATTTTATTGAAAAAAGAAATTTTTTAATGTTAATTGCTTATATTCAGGCAATTTTAGGTCAGAAACGAGTTAGAATAACTTTTGATACTAATTGCCACTCTTGTAAGTCTTAATATTAAGGCCAGTTAACAAATAATTATTGCCTTTTCATAGTGTATTCTACTTCTCCCCGG
This sequence comes from Mucilaginibacter sp. NFR10, assembly GCF_900100445.1. Lineage (NCBI taxonomy): Bacteria > Pseudomonadati > Bacteroidota > Sphingobacteriia > Sphingobacteriales > Sphingobacteriaceae > Mucilaginibacter > Mucilaginibacter sp. NFR10. The sequence goes on from NZ_FMTV01000005.1 coordinate 164,420, forward strand.
TATATAGAGGAACTGCCAGAAAAATGTATGACCAGGCTTGAGCTTGTAATTTTTTTTATAGCATACCGAGTGGCCTTTTGGTCAATATCCCTTTTTACAAATAAGCTATCGCCAGCAATTTGATATTTGCCATATTCAAAAAGCCCATTACGATCTTGGGGGTTTTCAATGAATGTGCCATCGACTTTAAATTCAAAATAACTAAGCGGGTCAAGCGTAGTGGTATAATCACGATGATCAGTCAATTTATCATTAGTGTAATCATCATAGGTTTGCTCAACCCAATACCATTTTCCTATTATCGATGCGGTCTCCTTCTTGTCTTTTTTACAGGAGTAGGTTAAAATTGAATATACCGATAACAGTATGCAGATTGTTTTTTTCATTGAGATAAGGTTTTTTAACCAGTAAATATAAAGACAAACTTTAATTTGCGTTGAGTTTATTTTCTATCTCTTGAAAAATCTGCATAAAATCATTCAGCATTTCCTCGCGGTAACTGCTCAATATTTCATCCATGATCACCTCCTGCTCTGGTGTGAAAGGGTTTTTCCAAACGCGCATACAGATCCGTTTTAATGCATAGGCAATCTGGTGCGTTTCGGCATAAGTATGCAGATACTGGCTTTTTTTAAAACCTTCATAAAATTTAAAGAAAACGGCAGTATCCTCAAGCCCGGCAAAGGTTAAAAAGCTTTTTATTTTATCGTCCTGACAACCTTCTAAATGGTCGTAAAATTCAGTGACACTTATTTTGCCAGTGGTCAGCAGCAGGTTATCAATAATTAACTCAAGTGCGATGTGCCCTAAAAAAAATGGTTTTACCGGCGAGTTTATTAAGGCCGGGGCTAACAACTTTTTAAGCTCATGCGAACGGGTGGTGAAAAAAGCAGATGAGTGAAAATACCGGTCGACATCAAGGTGTTTGTTCCATCCTGCTATGATCGAATTAACCTTGTTATCAGTGTGGTGCAGTTTTTCGGGATGAAGGATGATGTTTTTATCGGCGTTTTTCAGCAGGTCGGGCAGCACCGTTCCCAGCACGTGGTAACAGTTGGTCGTATCCCTGTCGAAATAAAAATGCGATAAAAAATTCATAAGCCTTGCCTTGCAAAATACCCGGTTTTGCTCAAGATACAAAATATAAGTAATTATTTGAAACAGATTTTACCTGTAGTTAACCTATATAAGCACGGATTTTTTCACGAATAGATAATTAAATCGAATTACACGAATTTTTCAAAGGGGGTATCTGCAATTAGTGAAAATTAGTGTATCAATTTCATTTATATTTGCACCTTTTTGAAACAGAACTTGATATGAACTTTGTTGAAGAATTACGCTGGCGCGGCATGCTGCATACCGAAATGCCCGGAACCGAGGATATGTTAAATAAAGGTATGGCTTCGGGGTATATCGGGTTTGATCCAACTGCCGATTCATTGCATGTTGGTCACCTTACCCAGATCATGACCCTGATCCACTTTCAGCGTTCAGGTCATAAACCATATGCTTTGGTTGGTGGGGCTACCGGCATGGTAGGCGATCCGTCGGGCAAATCTGCCGAGCGTAATTTATTATCAGAGGATGTGCTACAGCATAACCTGGAAGCTGTAAAAAAACAGCTTACCCGTTTCCTTGATTTTAACACCGGTGCCAACAGCGCCGAAATGGTGAACAATTACGATTGGTTCAAAAACTTTACTTTTCTTGATTTTATCCGCGATGTAGGCAAACACATTACGGTTAATTATATGATGGCCAAAGATTCGGTGAAGAAACGTTTGGAGGGCGATACCGGTATGTCATTCACCGAATTTACATATCAGTTGGTACAGGGCTACGATTTTTACTACCTGTGGAAGTATCATAACTGCTCATTGCAAATGGGTGGCAGCGATCAATGGGGAAATATCGTTACCGGTACTGAGCTTATCCGTCGTAAAGACAGCGGTGAGGCTTTTGCCTTAACTACCAACCTGATCAAAAAAGCAGATGGTACAAAATTTGGAAAAACCGAAAGCGGTGCTGTTTGGCTTGATGCCGAGCGTACCTCGCCATACCAGTTTTACCAGTTTTGGTTAAATACTACCGATGTTGACGCCAAATCATATATCCGCATTTTTACTCTGCTTGGTCGTGATGTTATTGAAGCGATGGAAATTGAGCATGATGCCGCACCACATACACGTGTATTGCAAAAAGCATTGGCTAAAGATATTACGATTCGCGTACATGGCGAAGCTGAATACGAAAAAGCAATAAAATCTTCGGAGTTTTTGTTTGGTAATATAGGCATCGAATTTTTGAGCGAACTGAATGAAGCTGAGGTTTTGGGTTTGTTTGCCGGTGTGCCTAACTATACCATAGCGTTAAGCGAATTAGAGCAGGGAATTAACGCTGCCGATCTTTTAGCGGCGAAAACGGCTGTTTTTGCATCAAAAGGTGAAGCTAAAAAGATGATACAAGGCGGTGGTGTTGCTATCAATAAAGTTAAAATAGGTACTGCCGATGATGTTTATAATGCAAATGCTTTGATTGGCGATAAATTCATCGTGGCTCAAAAAGGTAAGAAGAACTATTTTTTGATAATAGCAGAATAAGTTAGGTCAGTGAGTCATTCGATGAATCGTCATTAAGTCATTGGACTCTTGTCTCATTAAATCGTTGGTAAGGTCAATGACTTAATGACAAAATGACCAAACGATATAGAAAAGCGACAGGTTAAAACCTATCGCTTTTTTTGTTGGCTTAATATTTGTAAATACGACAAATGGTAATTATATTTGTATATATGTCGTATAAATCAAAACCAGATACTAAAAATGAGGTTAATGAGCCCATGGCAGCGTATGTTGTTCAGGGAGCTATGCCTTCGTTTTATAGTTTATTGAACGGCTCAAAACAGTTAAAAGCATCCTCTGATTTTGATATCATCAGCCTGGCGCGTAAGGGCTTCCCTAAAAGTGCCTTACTTTCCCTGGCAAAAAAAATCTCCCTTAATATCCAGGAGCTTGCCAATATACTGCATATCTCCGAGCGCACCTTACAGCGCTACGAGGATGATGTTATCATCAAAACCGAGTATGCCGAAAAGGCTATTGAACTTGCACGGCTTTATACCCGTGGCGAGGAGGTTTTTGAATCGATGGATAAATTCAAGATCTGGATCAAAACGCCGTCGGTAGTTTTCAGAGGTGAGGCACCTGTTACTATTCTGGATACATCTGCCGGTTTCGACATGGTTTTTAAAGAGCTTGGCCGCATTGAACACGGTATTTTTGCCTGATGATACTTTTCCGTATTACCAAATGCAATTACGCTACCGACCTGAGCGGCACCGGAGCACGATTATATGGCGGTCGCTGGAATAGCGAAGGTAAACCGATGCTTTACCTTGCTTCCTCCAGATCATTAGCGGTGCTTGAGGTGTTGGTGCATTTGGATCCGCTGGTAATTCCAGGTAATTATTGCCTTACTGAAATAGAAGTGCCGGATAGTAAAATAATCACTGTGGAGGCTGCGCAATTACCTGAAGATTGGCGTGATATATCCGGTCCGGTAATTTTGCGCCAACTTGGCGATGCCTTTCTTAAAAAACAGGAATATTTATTAATGAAAGTACCATCGTCAATTGTCACTGCCGAATATAACTACCTGCTTAACCCCTTGCATCCCGATTCTTTTGGAGTGAAACTTTTAAAAAAAGAACCTTTTAGTTTTGACAGGCGGCTTATTTAGCCATTAAGTCATTTTGATAAATCGTCATTAGTCGTTGAGGGGCAGTCATTACATCGCGGCTAACCATGCCAAAGAAAAAAGCCACCGGTTATATAACCAATGGCTTTTAATATGTCTTTTTAGCTTGTGATTAACCTAAATATGATTTAAGGATCTTGCTCCTTGAAGTATGGCGCAAGCGTTGCAAGGCTTTGTCTTTGATCTGACGCACGCGCTCGCGGGTTAGGTTAAATTTCTCGCCAATTTCCTCTAATGAAAGAGGGTGGTTAGTTCCTAAACCAAAGAACAATACAATGATCTCGCGCTCGCGCTCAGTTAAGGTTGATAATGAACGTTTGATCTCTTCAGATAATGACTCATTGATCAGGATCGAATCGGTGTTTGGTTCCTGGTTTTCCAGTACATCAAGCAATGTATTCTCTTCACCTTGTACAAACGGTGCATCCATTGATACGTGGCGGCCCGAGTTACTCAGTGTGTCGGAGATCTTATCAACGGTGGTCTCCAATATATCAGCAAGTTCTTCGGGCGATGGTTCGCGCTCGTACTCCTGTTCGAGCTTTGAAAAAGCCTTGCTGATCTTACTTAATGAACCTACCTGGTTAAGTGGTAAACGCACAATACGCGATTGCTCGGCAATAGCCTGCAATATCGACTGGCGGATCCACCATACAGCATATGATATAAATTTAAAGCCTTTGGTTTCATCAAAACGCTTGGCGGCTTTAATCAGGCCGAGGTTGCCCTCGTTAATTAAATCGCCCAGTGTGAGGCCCTGGTTTTGGTATTGTTTAGCAACAGATACAACAAAGCGAAGGTTAGTTTTGGTTAAACGCTCCAATGCCGCCTGGTCGCCCTCGCGGATCTTTTGCGCTAAAATTACTTCTTCTTCGGCGGTTATTAGGTCTACCTTACCAATCTCGTGCAGATATTTATCAAGCGATTGCGACTCGCGATTGGTAATGGATTGCGTTATTTTGAGTTGTCTCATCTATTTAATAAACCTCTCTATTCGTTATATTCTGAATAGAACGTGCAAAGCTAATATTTTGTTTCTAAAATAAAACATATAAATCAGAAATAGCAATACCAGTGTAAAATTTTATATTCAAAATTTTAAATTTATGTATATCGCATAAAATTTATTGTAAAACAATGAATTTATTTTGTTATTTAATAAATATTGTTTTTATTTGAATTGAATTAATATTGTAGTGTAATGAAAAAGGTACGTGCCCTGCAAATACTTGTTTATATAGTGTTTGGTTTGTTTGTTTTTCAGAATATGGCTGCCGATTTCTGGCAGGGGTTTAAGGATGGATACAATGATGGAATGGGTACAATAGATGGCGCTAAAAGATACGGGCCAACATTGCAAGCCACTATTGACGGAAGCTTCATTTCGCAAAAAAATGGGGGCGAAATGAAGATAGGTGAAAACTATACTTTAAAGAATATAATTATAAACAGTGATATAGTAGTTAATAATGATAATATATCTGTAAGCTGGCCATTAAACGCGATTGAAACTGGGCTGATACTTATTACAACTCTGATAGTAATAAGAATAGCCTATCTTATTAATAAGGTTATTGTAAATATTGTAGAGGGTACTTTATTTGAGCAGCGATGTATTAGGCTGATCAAAAGCACAGGGATGCTGTTATTGCTGTTTACATTGACTGATTATATAGGGCAGCAGGTATCCTATCAGGTGTTAATAGCTAAATTGCATGTGCCGCTAAAAATCATCAATACATCGGCATTTAATTTTGGCACGCTGGTATTTGCTATCTTGATATTTATCCTGGCCGAAGCATTTAAGCAAGGGGCGAGGCTTAAAGAGGAGCAAGCTTTAACTATTTAAGTCATGCCGATAATAGTAAATCTTGATGTGATGATGGCAAAACGAAAAATGTCATTAAATGAACTGAGCGACAGGGTAGGGATCACCATATCAAACCTTTCTATCCTAAAAACAGGCAAGGCGAAAGCCATCCGTTTTGAAACACTCGAAGCCATATGTAAGGCGCTTGACTGCCAGCCGGGGGATATTCTGGAATACAGGTGAAAGGTGAAAGGTGAAAGGTGAAAGGTGAAAGGTGAAAGGTGAAAGGTGAAAGGTGAAAGGTGAAAGGTGAAAGGTGAAAGGTGAAAGGT
>NZ_FMTV01000005.1:170330-497679 GCF_900100445.1 Mucilaginibacter sp. NFR10
GAAAGGTGAAAGGTGAAAGGTGAAAGGTGAAAGGTGAAAGGTGAAAGGTGAAAGGTGAAAGGTGAAAGGTGAAAGGTGAAAGGTGAAAGGTGAAACAAAAAATGACCGGATTTATCCGGCCATTTTTTGTTTCAGATAGAGAAAATCAGGCTACGAGATTAGCCTCAGCTCCGAATGCATGATCGATGACAATTTTCCAGCTGCCGTCGGGTTGTTGTTTCATTAACTCTATCCCTTTTGCGGCAATCTGTATTTTGCCATTGTCGGTGACGCTCCACTCCGACCGGCCTACCGCTACATCGCCCGATTGCAGACAGTAAACGGTTTTGATTTCCATTACTCCCGGAACCGCACAGATGCTTTTAACGGCCTCTTCAAATTGAGCCTTGCCTGATACTTCTTTTCCCGGCTCGGGAAAAATAATACCGTTGGCATCATACACATTCATAACTACATTTACATCTTTGGTGTTAAAAGCGGCTGCAAGTACCGCGTGCACCTCCTGTGGTGTTTTTGCTGATTTCATTTTGTTGTTTTTTTTATATCAGCAAAACTATGTGGCTCGAATAGCCCAAAATTGTATAAAACGGAAGAGTATTAACTGCCCGCTAACGCCTGGTTTATAGGCGACGCCTGAGCAGCAAATGAGTTAGGTGTAAAACCTGTAAAAAGCTTAAATTCCTTTATAAAATGTGCCTGGTCAAAATAACCGGCGCTGTAGGCTACATTCGTTAGCTTTTCTTCATTAGCGCTAACCAGGTTAAGGCTATGCTGAAAGCGGTTTATTTTGTAAAATAATTTTGGCGGTAAACCTGTATACTGCGAAAAAAGGGTATTAAGGTGCCGTGAGGAAATGTTATAACGGCTGGAAATAGACAGGATATTATCGTCGCTGTAATTCTTTTTAAGACTACTGACAATATCCCCGATAAATTTGATCTTCGAATGCTTTTTTTCGGTTGCCGATAAACGGCTCCGCAAATAATCTTCAATCATGGCCACCTTCGCATTCAGGTCGGCGGTCTCCAATAATTTTAAATAAAGCGTTCTTAATTTAGGTCCGAATACGTGCGTGGCATCAACAATTTCGTTGTTAAATTCTGATACATTTTCATCAAAAAAGTAAGCAGCCGAATGCGGGTAAAAACGGAAGCCAAGCATAATATTGCGCCCTACAGATTGAATGGGCAAAGGTTTAGTGATCTGGCCCCAAAGTTCAACTGGAGGAGTGGTAAAAAATGTATCACCTTTCTTTGATTTCCAATTTCCGGCACCGAGGTTAAAGATTACCTCCATGGTACCGCTCGGGAACACAATATCATCGTAGCTTCTGTCCGAATCAGATTCATACAGATAGAAGCACTTGATGTAAGGCTGTAGCCTTGGCTCCGGAAGCATCTCTTTGAAAACCATGATTACAAATATAGGATACAACGAAGTCGTCAAATTGTAAAAAACGGAACATATTTTTAGTAGCTTAAAGCGGAAGGCACAAAGCTTAAAGCTAATACGTGTTTAATTTTATATAAAACAAAAGCTGCCATGTGAACCTTCAATACGTTCACATAGCAGCTATACCATTATTTATATAAACCGAGGTTACTTTTTAACCTGTACAGGTTTTATACCTTCATGTGTAGGGGGTACCTGTTTGATCAATCCATTGCCATCAAATTCCATTTTATCAATACATACCTCACGGTTGTATCCTGCGGCATCGCCCATGGTAATGCCTTTGGGGTAGTTGAACCGGTGATAAACAATATACCATTCATCGGTACCCGGGATCTGGATCACTGAGTTATGGCCGGTACCGTAAATACCTTTTGCTGCATCTTTGGCGATAACTGTATTTTGCTCCGGAACCTCTATTGGCCCAAGTGGAGATTTAGAAGTACCATAATGCACACTATAATTAGGGCTCCGGGTATCATTTTCAGACCACATGAAGTAATAAGTTCCATTGCGGTAAAACACGTATGTACCTTCGTTATAATGCGAGTAAGGAGTAAGGATTTTGGTAGTACCCGGTTTTAATGAAATCATATCATCGTTTAACTCGGCCACTGCCATATAGCCATTGCCCCAGTACAAATAGTTTTTACCTGTTTGCGGATCGGCAAAAACATCGGCGTCAATCTGCTGTCCGCCTTTAACACCTTCAGGCAATTGTGCCACTAAAGGTTTACCCGAATCTGTAAATGGCCCAGCCGGGTCATTTGCCGTTGCCACCCCTATTTTTTGAGCGGCGGCAAAATAGTAGAAATATTTATACTCGTTGCCAATCTTTTTTTCGATGATACAAGGAGCCCAGGCATTCTTTTTTGCCCAGCTCACATCCTGCGGCAAATCAAGAATTTTACCCTCATCTTTCCAGTTCACCATATCATCTGAAGAAAAAGCCTTAAAATACTTGCCCGACCAACCATCAAAGCCGTCGCTGGTAGGATAAATATAGAATTTGCCTGTTTTTTCGGCGTACAGGATCTCCGGATCGGCATAGTATCCTGCAATAGCCGGGTTATGGGTTTCCTGGGCAGTAACCTCAAAAACCTGCGCTTTTTTACCTGCTATAGTTACAGAATATTTAACCGGGCCTTTGGTAAAATCCTGTGGTTTTGCCGGGCTGATAGTAACACCTGGAAACAAGGTAAAATGAGGATCAAATGATTTTAAATCAGTACCCGGCATTACAGGCAGGTGAGCTTTATGGTTCGCCGTATCTAAAACAATATTGATGGTTTTAATCTGCTTGTTAAGTGGCGAAAGTATGACATCTTCAGCCGTCTCCCATTTGGCAGTTAATGCCGCCGCTTCCTTTGAAGTTATAGGCATCACCGTACCATGGCGCGGATGGAAATTCATGGACACCTCGTCGTCAATCAGTTTAAAGTTTTCAAGATCGGTTGTCCTGGTAAATTGGTATTTACCTTGTGTATATAGGTCATACATCAAAATATAACCGCTGCCATCGTTTAATTTAAAAGTACCCGCCCCTTCTACCGGGTCTTTGGTTTGCTGTACGTATTTATCACGCAATACATAGCCAGAAGTTAGCTTATTCGATACGGCTATTTTTATACCTGCACCTGATCCCTCTGTTTTGAAAAACAGGTAGTATTTATTGTTTTTATAAACAATATCCCCGTCTATACAGGCACCGCCATCCGGCTTAAAGAAAAGCTGTTTAGGCTCGGTTGTAAGGCCTGTAAAATCTTTATTGGCATAAGCATAATAGATCTTGTCTGCCTCTTCGCCAAAACGCATCGACCAGTAGATCATATACTGTTTCTTCTGCGGATCATAAATGGTTTGCGGTGCCCATACCCTGTTCACACCCGCAAATTTTTCATAAAGTTTGGTGATATCAATTGTTTTCGAACTCCAGTGTACCAAGTCGGTTGATTTGAGCAATACCATGGAATAATCCGGTCCCCAGCCATATTTTTCGGTGTTCATGTCTGTGGCAACCATATAAAATGTTTTACCGTCGGCAGCACGCATGATGTGCGGATCGCGAACACCGCCGGTAGCGCTGATATCGGCCGAATTCAAAACCGGGCGATTGTTATTCAGCGCACGGAAATGATAACCATCGTTACTTAAAGCAAAACGAATTTCTTCGCCACCTTTGCTCCCTGTGAAATAAGTAAACAGGTAGGCGCTGAATTTTTGCTGCGACTGTGCCATGACCGCCGTGTAAAAGCTGACCAAAACGCCCAGTAAAACTATTTTTTTCATGTATAATTGGTTTGTTTTTTTCGAATATTCAGGATAATTATTTGTGCTTTTCTATCTCTCTGCCGCTAATTCTGACAACCGTCAATGAATAGGCAGGTACGGTGAAAGCCCACTTCTTTTGCAATTTTATTACTGATGATTGTGGGACGATGGCTTGCGGATTATCGGCAGAATTCTTCATGTCCGGATTGCCTGTAATAACATTGACTGTTGCCGATTTGGGTAGCTGACCAATTTTTGACAGATCTGCCTCTCCCGAAACAGGAGCATTACCGGCATTGGCAATTTTCAGGATCAGATCCCCAGTCGCAGAGTCGCGCACGGTTGAAATACCTGCCGTGGTGTCAAGAGCCGCTTTTTCGCCTTTCAATTTTATTACATCCGGTAAATACTCATTACCCGAATTGGCAGCAAACTGCTGCTGAACATAATAGTTTACCGTTGGGAAAACCTTACTACCATTAAAATATATCAAATTGGGGTTCCATGAAGTATGGCCTATCCGGGCAATAAGCGGTGCATATGACGCCATTCTAACCACGTCTCCGTTACGTTCTAAACTGGTCATGTAAACCGCTTCTGATAAGGCATTAAACAAGGTATTACCCCAGGAAGCATATTCTCCTATATAAACTTTTGACCTGAGCCTGTTGTATGCATCATAACGCTGGGTATTTTTTAAAAACCATTGCGGCTTTTCGTAATAATGCTCATCAACAATACCAACCGAAAGCTGATCGGCCAATTTCCAGCCTTTATCAAAATCTTCGCCCTTCGGACTTGGCCCAACCGTACCGATGATTTTAATTTCGGGATGGGCTTTGTGCACTGCATCATAGATCATCCTAAACCGTTCTTCAAATACGCCGGTGATCTTATCTTCATTACCTATACCAAGGTATTCCAGGTTAAAAGGTGCCGGATGACCCGCCGCGGCACGTTTTGCGCCCCAGGTAGATGTAACGGGCCCGTTGGCATATTCTACCAGATCGAGTACATCCTGTACATAAGCTTTCATTTCTTCCATCGGGACACCTTTTTGCCCGGTAGAACCTATCCTCCACGTACCGCCAGAGTTTTGACAGCTCACTCCTGCTGCAAGTACAGGAACGGGCTTTGCCCCTATATCCTCACAAAATTGAAAATATTCAAAATAACCCAAACCTGCCGTCTGGTGATAGTTCCAGATATTTCGTTGTTCAACCCTTTGCTCAACCGGGCCGATGGTATTTTTCCAGCGATAAATATTGGCAATGCCATCACCATGGGTAAGGCAGCCACCGGGAAAACGCATAAACTTTGGTTTTATATCGGCAATAACCTGCGCCAGGTCTGCCCGTAATCCATTTTTATGATTCTTAAAAGTTTCCTCCGGGAACAATGATACCATATCTATCCCGATCTTTCCTTTCGCTTTAATCAATAATACCAGTTTGGCACTATCATTATCAAAATTCACATGAATTTGTTCCGCATATTTTCTCCAGCCTTTATCAGATGTCGTAAATGAAGAAGAGCCTAATTCTTTACCCTTGCGGTCAACCAGAGCAACCTTTACGGGTAAAGACTGATCTGAAATCACATTTAAAAAAACCGAAAAATCGTAGTTTTTACCCTCTTTTACAGGGATCCCATCAAACCCTGAATTTTCGAGCCCCACTCCTTTTTGCCCTTCATCCTGAATATCAAGTAAAATGTAGTGCGGGTTATTGGGATGTACCGGGGCAGCCGTTTCTACAGAAATGGTACCATAACCAAACCCATCTGTTTGGTATTTCCAGGCGGTCATCGAATTCCAGTCGCGGTTATCGGCCGGGTTATATTCAAATGAGCGGTTCTGGATAAGTTCGGCATAAAGGCCTCCATCGGCGGCATAACTTAAATCTTCAAAAAAGATCCCGAAAAGATCAGGACTGATCTTCTTAGGTTTTGTGACATCGGCTTTTTGTTGCGCCAAAGCGCCAAACCAGCTAAATGCCGGTATTAATAACAGCGCGGCACGGCCTATTTTTTTCATCATAACAGGTTATAAGGTTAATTGAACTTTTGTACTCCTTTGGTGCTTACCTTTTTGATATTACCATCCGCATCAAAATTTAAACTATCCAAACACAGCTGCCTCAACACAAATGATTCCTTTTGCGGAAAAATGCGGTGATATAAAATATAGCGCTGTCCTTTTTCAACAAAGGTGGCATGGTGGCCTGGGCCAATCACGGTACTATCGGCAGATGTGTTCAATATAACCCTGTGCTCATCCTCAAGGAAAGGGCCCAGCGGACTGGTCCCTTTGGCGTAACCCACCTGGTAAGTAGCATCAATGGCCTTACCCTCCGAAAACATGAGGTAATAAGTTTGATTACGTTTAATCATATGCGCACCTTCAAAAAAATGAGGCGTGGTGATATCTTTTGGCATTCCATCAAACGAAACCATATCGCCCTTTAGCTTTACAGCCATACAATGCCCGTTGATCCATTTATACCCAGATCCCCAATACAAATAAGCGCTGCCGTCGGTATCAATAAAGCAATCCGGGTCGATATTATGCACCTGCGGGTAATCTGTAGATTTTACCATAGGCGTATTGTCGCTCTTTAAATTTTTCCATGGACCAAGCGGTGTATCGCTTACACCTCCCCAAACTTCACCGCCCACGGCTACATACATGTAAAATTTGCTATCCTTTCCTTTTACTACAGATGGCGCCCAAACCATTTCATTGAGCGAGGCTGGAGTGGTGCATATTTGTTTGGTTGGCCAGTTGATATGATGGCGCGTGAATTTTATAAAGTCGGCAGTTTCCAGCACGGCCAGTTCTTTATCGCCCCAGGGATCTATTGTGGTATAAATGAAATAGCGGCCTTTATCTTTCACAATAGTAGGATCGGCGAAGTATCCCCTGGTTATTGGATTTGGGATCATTTGTTTTTGCGCGCGTGAAGCTGTGCCAATCAAAACAAGTGTAAACAAGAAAAGTATGCGCCTGGTCATAATAAAGGTAAAAACAATTCAATATTAAGTGTTATTTTAACAATTAACTAATTTAATACGATTTTATCTTAATTATTTTTCTGATTTCGTCACTCGCAGACTCAAGTTAGCTTACAAATTAATAGTCAAATGGCTATAGCTAATTGAGTAACCAGCGTAAGTTGAACCCCTCTGGGGTTCGGATAAGAGGTTGAAAATTGTCTACTACAACCCTTTTCCCCTTCTGGGGGATTTTTATAAACTGATAAACGATACTAATTGAAATGTACTTAAGGACAGGTGCACCAGAGGGGGATTTTTATAATTTGACAAATGATATTAATTGAGATGTTCTTAAGGACAAGTGCACCAGAGGTGCAAAAGGTTTGTAGCATAAAAAATTATAGAAATATCCTTTGCCCCAGAGGGGCAAAACAACACGCATTGCAGATTAAACAACAATGCATCTTTAAGGGAAAATTTAAACCTACGAGAGCCGTTGAAAGAATTCAAACTACTTTGACCTTGCATGCGGGAGACGCAATTATGTGTCTCTACATTCAAACAGCTTCTTAGTTTATATTTTCAGGAAAATCTTATTTCGGTATAAAAAGTACAACAAAGCAAGCTGTACAAATACAATAGATATAGCGGCCCACACCGGTTGCCAGCTTTGAGCAAGATGACTTATTATTCCCCCGAACAAAAAATTAGCTGTATGCTGAAAATCAACCATCCCTTCAGATGCCAGGTAGATCAGGATAGAGTTTACCCCGATGAGCACAAAAGGGAATGCCCATTTTTTGTATCCGGCAACGTCAATCACGAGGTAAAATACAGACAGGAAAATCAGGCTCCATCCACCTACAAACATTACAAACGAACTTGTCCATAAACGTTTATTGATGGGGAAAGCAAGATTCCAAAGCATCCCTAACCCGATAAATAAAATACCGGCTGCTAATAAACAAACACCCTTTTTCCACATTGGCCATTTTGCAGATTCCAGCTTCAGGAACTGGCCTGTAAAAATCCCCAGCATAGCGGTACCAATAGCCGGAATGGTAGATAGTATACCCTCAGGATCATGCACTTTATCATGCAGGCGGCCGGGAAGTAATAAACGATCAATATAGGATTCAAGGCTGCCGTTCATGGTTAAAACCCCTGCACCGTAACCAGGTACAGGGATCAGTTCCATAGCCGCCCAATAGCCCAGCAGTAAAACACCAAACCATAAAATTTGTCCCCGGGTACTAAAATTCAGATAAATTACCCCGGCAAAAAACCAGGCCAAGCCGATACGCCCAAGCACACTGGCAAACCGGGTATTCTCCAAACCGTTAAACTTAAACAAACCATTAACAACCACGCCTAAAAACAACAGGATAATGGTGCGCCTGATCATGGAACGATAAATTTCACCTTTGGCTGAGGACGGTAACAGATACGGATAAGCCACCCCGTGTTTAGCAACTTTATTGCCCATAGAATAAGGCATGGAAACCCCGGCAATAAACAAAAACAATGGAAAGATCATATCATAAAAGGTGATCCCATTCCATTCGGTATGATGCAATTGCCCCGACATCCACACCAGGAGCGGCCAGCCGGTGGCTTTCGCAAGGGCGTGCACTACCCCTTCCCCACTCATGATCCAAAACATATCAAACCCACGAAGGGCGTCCAACGATAATAACCTTGCCGGCTTTACAATGGTAGTTGCAGATTTAGCTGTTGATGTATCCATTACTTAAGATCGTTACCCATGTTTGTCCTGTATTTTTCATAAAGCTGTTTGGCAACAACAGCGCTGCTTCCGGCAGGAACAACGGGATAAGTTTTGGACGAATTAACCCATTGCCATTCCCAGTTGCTTATTGATTTATTAAATAGTTTAAAGTCAGGTTCTTTACCCGTTTTTATTGATCCTTTCAACAGATCGAAAAATTTTTGCCAGCGCACTTTATAAAAGTCATTAAGCAATCCACTCCACTGCCTGCATGAATATTCATGCAGCGGGCTATCGGCATCGCCCCAAAGTGTTATCAGGTTACGGGCATTTTTTTCGTAAAGCGCTTTTTCGGCAGGGGTAGTTCCCCAGTTGCGGGCATCAGCTATCCAGGGGCCCAGCATAAAATCCTTGCGGGTGGCCAGCAGCCTGTCCATATCGCTGATCAGGGTAAGGTATTCGGCAGTATATTTATCAAAAGCCTTTTCATCTTTATCATGATATGCCTTGATCCATTTTAGCTGGATTGGCCTGCCGTAGTTAGCCAATATCTGCCGGCTTACATCAACAAGGTCATAGTTAAAACCGCTGCTTTGTTTGCACGCAGGGATAGCAGCAATCATTTTATCCCAGGCAGGTAGCAGATCTTTCCGGTTGTAGTTTAAACGGGTACGTGTCCATATAGCGGCCGAATCAAGTGTTGGCCGCCCGGTAATGATCGATTCGGCACCGTCACGAATATCCTTGCCGTTAAAAACGGTAGCCCTGAGTGTTTGCCAGGCATCCAGCGCATCCTTGCTCTTTACACCATAGCGGTTAAACAAGTACTCCGGCAGCCACTGATCAAGATCAATAGGTTTGTTTTGCCAGGTATTTTGCGTCATTAATTCATAAAGCACAGGCGTTTGTTCAATGGCTTCCATAGTTAAACCTATGCCCACCATTTTTCCTGATTTAGGGTCGTTGAGAGCCTGCGCGGGTTGGGTTGCGACGGCCTCTATCCTGCCAAACAAGCTATTGTTACCGCCATAGTTATGCAGCATATTCCAGATCCAGGGTTTGCCGTAAAACGCCTCAGTGCGCTTCCATATCGGTTCATAATCGGTATTGAGGTCAAGCACTATCATATGATCATCGGGCACGGCATTCAGCAATGCCTTGATCTGCTCATTTTGCCAGAACTTGCGGTCGCTGAAAAATAACCAGCCCTGCATTACCCAAACAGCTTTCGGATCGGCCTCTTTCATACCGTCATAAACTCTCGCGCTTAGTTCCGAAAGGAATTTAGGATCGTTTGATGGAGGCTCATTCTCATTAAAAGTATCTGCAGAGTATAAATGATCTGTGCCATAAACCTTGGTTTGTTCCTGTATAAATTTTTTACCGATCTCCGCAAATAGCGGGTCTTCCGAATCCAGGATATATGTATCGGCAAAGCCGTTGTTCCAGTTGGTTTGCTTTAGCTTAGCATTCGGGAAATGTTTTTTAAACGATGCCGGCACGTGACCTGTAAATGCCGGAAGTACTGGTTTTATCCCCAGTTCGCGTTCGCGCTGCAATATTTTGATCTGCAAATCCCGGTGACTGGTTATCCAGCCTGCGGGCAGCGGGCCGTCCCATTTATCTATATTGCCCATATAAAACCAGCCAAAATATGCGGGGCCGGTAAAAAAGTCCTGCATATCTTTATTGTTAAAGCCCATGCCTTTATAAACTTTATCCCATACGTATTCCTGCCCGGTTATGGCCAGCGGCATATTGATGCCGTGCAAGGCCATCCAGTCAATTTCCTTTTCCCACCGTTTCCAGTCCCACCAGCTCATGCTGTAGCTATAGGTACAATAGTTAAGGTAGTACCGGTATTGGTAAGGCGTGGTTTTATGAATCCTTTTGGCCGGCATAGGCAACTTTACAGGAAGCTTCAGATTTGTACCGTTCCAGGTGATTTGGCAATGTGCATATTCGGTGAGATAATAGTATAAGGCCGACGCCACTGCAATACCATTATTGCCCCTGAGTACAATTTTGCCTTTAGCACCTTCTACTTCAAAAACATCTTTGGCTTCATTTTCAGAAAGCGGTTGAACAACAAAATTTTGTGCATAACCGGGCACCACCCGTTTAATTAAAGCATAAGAAGCCGGCACTTGCAATTGTGCCTGAGCGCTGATCATTCCACCGCATATGCCACACAGCAGCATACAAATGAAAATCTTCGTTTTATAAACCATTTACTTTAGATGTTTTTATGATTATTGAGTTTTAGGCACATTGCCCGATAAATTTTGAAATCATTATCGCACACTTTCACGTCCCCTTAGGGTCTCTCGCAGAGGACCCTGAGGTTCAACCGCATTCTATATTTTACAAGAGCATTCAGAACGGCGAATTTGCTTGTATACATCAGGGGATGGGACGTTAATCAATGAATTTCAAAGTTATTATCGCACGCTTACATGATGTGCAGAAACTCAAGGCAATAAAAACAAAAAAAGCCATATTTCATTAAAAATAAATCAAAAAGGAAAAACAGCTTTAAAACTGATATTTCGCCCTATATTATAAATACCCAGGTGCCCGTTTGGCGATGACTGGTAATATTCAAAATACTTTAAACGGTTGAGGTTGGATTGATAGGCTTTATCAAACAAATTATCCACCTGTAAAAAAAGCTCGCAAACAGGCTTGTTCGATTTATTTTTGATAGTAGTGCCTGCTCCGATATTAAAGAGGGCGTAACAGGGCGTAGCTGTCTCCGTGTTATCCAAAGCATAAAAGCGGTTTTGGGTAGTATAAGCATCCATCTCGGCCTTAAAGTAAATCTTAGAAAAAGCACCATACGCTTTCTGAAAACTCGCCTTAAATTCCGACCGGATATGCAGTGGCGGGATAAATGGCAGATATTTAGCTGCGCCGTTAGATTCATCAATAAGCTGTTTATTGCCGTTGATTCCCGTTACATAAGCCAGGCTGTTGTTAAAAGCCAGCCATTTAACATTTTGGGGATGCACATTTAGCGTAAACTCGGCCCCATACAAGCGGGCACTGCTTTGCTGGTATTGATAAGTGCTGTTACCCGGTACAATCACCACAGGATTGCCATTGGCATCAGTAAGTTTAGCCTGGTAAATGTAATTATTGATGTGATTATTAAACAGCTCGGCAATTAGGTCAACATCTTTCAGGTAGGCGATGAAGCCCAGATCTTCCTGTAAACTAAATTCAGGGTTGAAGCTGCGGTTGCCTAAATACACGATATGTGCACCCGGGTCGAGCCCGTTTGAACCTATCTCGGTGATATTAGGGGCACGGTATCCGCGCGCGATGTTGGCTTTAAACAATAAGCGTTCGCTGATATTATAGGTTATTCCCAAACTACCCGAAACACCCTGGTAAACATGTCTAAAAGCCGGAAACTGTAAATGGGCGCTTGCGGTATCCGGTAATTTCACATGCTGCTCAAACCCGTTTTTGGAGTTTGGCCCCACATAAAAATCGTTCCAGCGGATGTGCCTGTTATCATACCTGATGCCACCCGAGATATCAACTTTCCCAATAGTCTTTTTGGCGAACAGAAAAGCCCCGGCATCAAACAGGTTATAATCCGGGATCGGAAAATCTGTCGCAGCCTTGCTGCGGTTGGCCTGGTACATACCATTTAAGCCGAGGCTACTTTCTATACCTGCAATAGCCGGCAGGTTATATTTAAAATCGTAATTAAGAGTATTGAGCATCACATACAAACCCGGCTGATCAGGCAATGTAGGGTGGTTATATTCCCTGCGGATGCTTTGTTGTAAACCAAGCGAAGCGTTGATGCTACTACCTTCGCCCAATTTAAATTCATTATGCGAATAGATCCGGTAATGCTGAATACGCTGGTGCAGCGGAGTTATACTGTATGATCTTAACTCGCCATCACTTACAATTGGCCTGTTCCTGATATTATCGATGCTGCTTTCGGCTATTTGTTTGGTAAACTGTCTTGTTAGCGAATCCCTGCTGCCATCGGGGATTTCCTGCCGGTTATCATAAACAGTAGCAGCTATTTGCGAGTATCCCCAGTTTTTATCAACCCTGGCCATGCCTGATAAGTTGAACTCACGGAAGCCTGTATTATACACGTAACCATCAATGCTGTTGTGATAATCATGTGCAGCTTTCGCCGTTGCCCGGAAGGCATACCTCCAGTCGTTCTTTTTGTAGGATAAGCCTAATGAGGTACCAATTATACCATTGTTGGTATGATAATCGGCAGTGTAATCACCTCTCAAAACATTATTTTCGCCAACCGGCAGATATGGGATCATGTTGATCACACCTGCCAATGCATCCGAGCCATAGGTTAAACTCGCCGGGCCTTTCACTACTTCGGCCCGACCAATGCCATACTGGTCTATCTCAATACCATGTTCATCACCCCATTGCTGCCCTTCCTGGCGCACGCCATCATACAAAGTTAAAACACGATTGTAGCCCAATCCCCTGATAAACGGTTTTGAAATGTTGGGGCCGGTAGTAACCGCATTAACACCCGGCACTCCTTTTACAATGGCATCAATAATGTTATTATTTACATTCTGATCCATCTCTTTCCGCGTCATCACAGCAATGGGTATAGGGTTACTCCTTAATTCTGTTTTACGCGATACCCCGGTTACAGTTACCTCGCTTAATTTGGAGCTACTTTCCTGGAGATTGCCATCCAATGAAATTGCTTCACCGGGCTTTACACTCACGCTATGGCGCTCAGTAACATACCCTATGTTAGAGAATACGATCGTGTATGTACCTGCCGGAACATTTTTTAAATGATAGTAGCCTTTATCATTGGTAGTTGCCCCAATGGAGGTTCCTGAAAGTGCAACAGTAGCAAAAGAGAGCGGTTCGCTGCCGGCCGTTAATCTCCCTTTGAGAGAACCATGCTGAGCACAAACTGCAGTCGGCGTTAATAAAAAGCATAGTAAAGATAATATTTTCATTCGTCTTAGCATATTACAAACAATATACAAAACAAATAAAAAAAATTAGTCTTAACTAATTTTTATAACAAAGCGCATAAAATTACCCCATTTACTAATCAAAGTAAAAACTACGCTGCAAACAGCAGCTCTTTAATGATTAGATAACTTGCTTATGCTGACTTATAGAAGGCTGCTGCGAAGAAAAAGCCAGCATAAAATCTTCCGCCCGCTTAACCATATTTTCCGAACCGATAAAAATAGCCGAACGCTGATGAAGCTCATTAACATCCAGATCCAGGATGCGTTCATAACCGGTAGAAGCTGTACCGCCCGCCTGTTCAACAATAAAAGCCATTGGGTTACATTCATAAACCAATCGTAATTTTCCGTTAGGATATTGGGCCGTAGTTGGATACAGGAATATGCCCCCTTTAATCAGGTTACGATGAATATCGGCAATCATTGACCCTGTGTAGCGTGAGGTGTAGGGGCGGTTAGTTGTCTCATCTTCAACCTGACAGTATTTGATATATTTTTTTACCCCCAGAGGAAAATGCGCATAATACCCCTCATTAATAGAATAGATATAGCCATCTTTAGGCATTTTAATATCAGGATGCGACAGACAAAACTCGCCTATTGATGGATCAAGTGTAAAGCCGTTAACTCCTTTGCCAGTTGTATAAACCAGCATTGTTGATGAACCGTAAATTACATAACCGGCCGCTACCTGCTCAGTACCTTTTTGCAATACATCTTCCAGTTTTGCTGCACCTTCGGTTGATTTACGGCGATAGATAGAAAATATGGTGCCCACACTTACATTCACATCAATATTTGATGAGCCATCAAGCGGGTCAATCGCCACAATATATTTGGCATGTTTTGAGATCTCTGATTCTATCAGGATATGTTCATCATTTTCCTCAGAAGCCACAACACAGCATTCGCCGCCGCTACGCAATGCCGAAATGAATTGCTCATTGGCATAAATGTCCATCTTTTTTTGACGTTCACCATGGGAGTTCACAGAATCGGTTTCGCCTATGATATCGATAAGTCCCGCTTTACTAATTTCGCGGTTAACAATTTTAGCGGCAATGCCTATATCCCGCAAAAGCCTTGACAGTTCGCCTTTGGCAAAAGGGAAATCTGCTTGTTTCTCTATAATAAATTGTCCTAACGTTTTTACTACTTTCATGGAGATATGTATTTAATTGGTTAACAGAAATATTAAAAAATACCGGAGTTTAGCCGGATGATTTATAATTAGGAGATGGCGGTTTGACCACCGATGAATAAAAGCATTAAAAGATAAACGACCTTTATAAACTTGGCCCTTTATCCTTATATTCAACTTTTTGCTAAGTTACCGGCCTTTAGTTGCCGAACTGTCATGCCCCGTCTCCTTATATTTTAGCGATTATTTACTACTCCAACTACCTGTTAAAGCAAATTACAGGCAGATCATATCATAATAACTTACCGGCAGATATCCCTTTTGATAATATCGTATAATAATTGGATAACGGTTGGATAAAAATGGGAGGCGGCATTATCCATCTTTGTTTTATATCAAAACCAATTAACCAGGGCCAGCTATTATTAATATATAAGTATATGCCGCAAACTGTACATCCTTATCGCGACATCACTATCCGGTTTCCGGGCCAGGTAATTGTTGGCAAAAACTCGCTTTTTAAATTAACCGGTGATGTTATCAGCGGCGGGTATAAATCAGCTTTAATTATTACCATCAGTCCGCTATTAAATAAACTTGAACCACTTTTGGCTCAATTTAAAGAAGCAGGGATTAACGCTCGTGTTGATACCTCCATAGTACGGGAGCCTTCGTTCAAGGATTTTGGAGATTTGCTTGCATCTGTAAAACATACTGAAGCCGATGTGATCATAGGCATTGGCGGCGGCAGTGTGCTTGATGTGGCTAAGCTCATAGCTGCACAGATTGACAATAATCAAACATTGGCAGATATAACAGGAATCGGTTTGCTTAAAAATCGCAATAAAAAACTCATTTGTGTACCTACAACAGCGGGTACAGGCAGCGAAGCATCACCCAACGCTATATTGATAGATGATGCGGATAACCAGAAGAAAGGCATTATAAGCCCTCACCTGGTTCCGGATGTGGTGATCATTGATCCGGCATTGATGATAAGTCTCCCAACAGAGGTTACCGCGGCCACAGGTCTTGATGCATTAACCCATTGCCTTGAAGCTTATACCAATCTATACGCACATCCTTTTATAGATATGTATGCACTTGAAGGGATCAGGCTTATAGCTGATAACCTGGTTAAAGCAGTAAATGACGGCACTGATGAAGATGCCCGTACACAATTGGCTATTGGCAGTTTAATGGGTGGTTTTTGTTTAGGCCCGGTTAACACTGCGGGCGTACATGCACTCTCCTATCCGTTGGGCAGCCTGTATCATATTGCCCACGGCTTATCCAATGCCTTATTGCTGCCGTTTGTAATGGAGTATAATATCCCTGCCGCACCTGAGCGATATGCTGCCGTTGCCCGTGCATTGGGTTGTAACAGTAGTATCAATGATTTTGAAACAGCTTATGCAGGAGTAGAAAAGATCAGGCAACTGATTAAGGATTGCGGGATCCCTGCAAGCTTAAAAGAAATAGACATAGATAAAAATACCATACCGCAAATGGCCGCCGATGCCATGAAAATTACGCGCTTGCTTAAAAACAACCCGCGACCGATAAACATAGATGATGCCGTTAACATTTACGAGGCTGCTTATTAAAACATACTAATGAAACTAAAAAAGAAATATAACGGCCTGGTAGTGCCATCAATTACGCCACTTACCGACAACTACAAACTTGACCACGAAGCAGTTGAAAAAATATTCGACAGCATCTTTAACTACGGAGGCGTACCTTTCATATTGGGAACTACCGGCGAGTCAGCGTCGCTATCAAACGAGCTCAAGCTCGATTTCATTAAATGTGCTGTTTCTATAAGGCAACCTGGCCGCTTGCTTTATGCAGGCATTTCATCCAATTGCCTGGCCGATTCAATTGACCTCGCCAAACGCTGTGCCGACGAAGGTATTGACGTTGCAGTAGCACACTTACCTGCCTATTTCACTTTAACTGAATACGAAATTAAAACATACTTTGAAACGCTGGCAAACGAAGTACCTATCCCGCTGATAGTTTACAACATACCGGCTACAACCAATGTATCGATAAACCTAAACCTTCTCGACGAATTAAGTCACCACGAAAATATTGTTGGGACTAAAGATTCGGAACGGAATCACGAGCGTTTAAAAGATTCGCTTAAACTATGGGCCGACAGAGCCGATTTCAGTCACTTTTTGGGTTGGGGTGCGCAATCTGCCCACGCGCTTTTTACCGGCAGCGACGGCCTGGTGCCAAGTACAGGAAACCTGTTCCCGGATATTTATTACAAAATGATAGTTGCTGCCGACAATAACGACGAAGCCGCCGCACTGCAACTACAAAGGCATTCCAACCTTATCGGTGATATTTACCAGGGCAAACGCCTGCTGGGCGAGTCGTTGGCAGCATTAAAATCACTAATGCAAAGCGCAGGATTGTGCCGTACTTACATGATGCCCCCTTTATTGCAAGTTAATGAAGCTGAAGCTGCCGATCTGCAAAGAAAACTGCAGCGTATGCTCAATGTTGAAAATCTTAGTTTACCGATTTACCAATGACAGCCGAAAGACCGATCATAGCTATAACCATGGGTGATCCGGCCAGTATCGGCCCTGAGATAGCTGTTAAAGCCCTGCTTACCGAAAGGCTGTTTGAAATTTGTCGCCCGGTGATCATTGGCGATACCGGTGTATTTTTTGATATCGTAAAACGGTTGGGTTTCGATGCACGCATCAATTCGATAAAAGATATCCGCAACGCAAACTTTGAGTTTGGCAAGCCTGATGTATTTGATCTGCAAAATGTGGATATGGAACAGTTGCGGTTTGGTGAGATATCGGCAATGGCAGGCAATGCCTCATTTGAAGCAGTAAAAAAAGCGATTGAACTGGCTCTTGACGGAGAGGTTGACGCAACGGTAACCGGGCCTATCAACAAAAAATCAATTAACGAAGCCGGGCATCATTTTGCCGGACATACCGAAATTTATGCCCATTATACCGGTACAAAAAAATATGCCATGCTACTAGTTGAGCATAACATGAAGGTGATCCATGTATCCACCCACGTATCACTAAGGCAGGCCTGTGACCTGGTTAAGAAAGACCGCATTATTGAAGTAATCGAACTTTTACAGGATGGCCTTATTTCCCTTGGAGAAAAAAACCTGAAGATAGGTGTAGCCGGACTTAACCCCCATGCAGGTGACTCAGGTTTGTTTGGTACCGAAGATGATTTTGAGATCCTCCCTGCTGTTCAGGAAGCAATAAAATTAGGTTACGATGCAGAAGGCCCTGTACCTGCCGATACTTTATTTTCCAAAGCATCAACCGGGTATTATGGTGGTGTGGTAGCTATGTACCACGACCAGGGCCACATCCCCTTTAAGCTTACCGGTTTTAAATGGAACGCCGAAAAGCAGCAAATGGACAGCGTGAAAGGCGTTAACATCACTATGGGACTGCCTATTATCCGCACCTCGGTTGATCATGGGACAGCCTTTGAAATTGCAGGCAAAGGCGTGGCCAGCAGCGATGCCATGATACTGGCCATCGAATCGGCGGTACAGTTGAGTAAAAACAGGATAAAAGTATAAGTATATGATCGCTGTAATTGCAGATGATTTAACAGGAGCCGCCGAGCTGGCGGGCATAGGTCTTAACCACGGGTTAAGAACCGAGGTGAGCACTACTGTTGATGAATACTGCGATGCCGACCTGCTTGTTATCGCTACCGATACCCGTTCACTGGCTGTAAATGAAGCGAAGAATATTGTTCATGATCTTACCATCCGATTACAGCGGTTAAAGCCCCGGTTTCTTTTCAAGAAGATAGATTCCGTTTTACGGGGGAACATTATTGAGGAACTGCAAAGCCAGTTGACGGCATCAGGTTTAAAAAGAGCTCTGATTGTGCCCGGCAATCCTCACCATTCAAAAAAAGTCATAGGCGATACATTTCACTACAATGGCCAACCTATTCACCTGAGTGATTTCGCCAACGACCCAACCTTCCCCGCCTTAAGCTCAAATATTGTTGAATTATTGAGAGCTGATGAAAGTATCTCATTAATAAAAAAAGAAGACAAATTTCCATCTACGGGAATTATTATAGGAGCGGCTGAAAACGAGGATGATCTTAAATACTGGATCAGCAAAACAGATAACAATACGCTTTTGGCGGGTTCAGCAAATTTGTTTACCACGCTACTTGAATACTTAACATCACCGCAAAAGATCGAAATCCCTGACCCGGAAACCACAGGCAGGCGGCTGTTTGTATTTGGCAGCACCTTTTACCAGGGTAAGCTGAATCTTCTTGATGGTAAACACAATAATATCCCGGTACACTATGTACCTGCGGCCACCATTTGCGCCGAAACCAGCGGCGATCATGTACATGGCCTTTTTGCCAGTCATGTAGCATCGAGCATTGTAGCTGGCAATAATGCTATCATTGCTATAAACCCCGATTTTATAAAGGATATAAAAGTAGACCCGGTATTACTCAGCCACAAAATGGCGGATATTGTAAAACAGGTTATTGATCATACCTCCCTTCACGAATTGCTCATTGAGGGCGGAGCAACCGCCTGGGCCATACTTGAGCGTTTGAACATCGAAAAGTTATATCCCTCAAAACTAATAGCTCCCGGAGTTATTCATATGCGCATAGCGGGCGATAACCAATTATGTTTAACTTTAAAACCCGGCAGCTACCCCTGGCCTGCCCCCGTTTGGGCAACCAATAATTATACCTGCATATGAAACATGAAACCCTGCACCTGGCAGATTATATCATCATAGCCCTGGCACTGGCCATTTCATTAACCATCGGTCTTAAGTTTTCGAAAGGACAAAACTCCACCAAAAAATATTTCGTATCGCGCGGCTCCATCCCGGCATGGGCAATAGGCATGTCATTAATGGCAACGCTCATCAGCAGTGTAACCTTTTTGGCCTACCCAGGCGAAGGCTTTGCCTCTAACTGGATTCTTCTTGTTCAGGGCTTAATGGTCCCGATAGTTTTATTGCTGATGGTATGGTTTATAGTTCCCCTTTACCGCGAGGTGATAGGTGTAAGTACCTATGAATATTTTGAAAAGCGCTTTGGCCTGTTCGCACGCTTTTATAGCTCTATCAGTTTCGTATTAACCCATTTTTCAAAAATGGGCACTGTATTTTTCCTGCTGGCGCTGGCACTCTCCAACATGACCAATACCAATACGTTCGCCATTATCTGGGTAATAGGCTTTGTGATCATTGTCATCACACTTATTGGGGGGATTGAAGCCGTGATCTGGGCAGATGTGGTGCAGGGTTTTCTGCTGATTGGCGGCGGTATCGCATCATTCATCATCCTCATCTGTTCGATAAAAGGTGGCTTTCCCGAACTCTGGCATATCGCCAGTGTAAACCACAAAAACAATTTCGGCCCATATTTCTGGAATTTCAAGAAGCTCACCTTTATCGTGATGGCTATCAACGGTGTTTTCTATGCCATCCAAAAATATGGTACCGATCAAACCATGGTACAGCGGTACCTTACAGCAAAAACCGATAAAGCGGCTATCAGGGCGTCGATATTGGGTGTGGCACTAACGGTACCGCTATGGGCATTATTCATGTTCATCGGCACAGCGTTATTTGCCTATTATCAACAAAACCCATTACCGGCAGGTATTAAGGCAGATGCCGTTTTCCCCTATTTTATTATGAGTAAATTGCCTACCGGCGTTGTTGGATTGATATTGGCCGCGTTAATTTCAGCAGCTATCTCCAGCCTTGGCGCCGACCTTAACTGCCTTTCTGCCATTGGCGTAGAGGATTACTACAAAAAGTTCAGGCCTGATAAATCGGATAAAGAATATTTGAAGGCCGGTCGTTGGATAGTAGTACTGGCTGGGTGTGGCGCGATGGGCATAGCCACCCTTTATCTGCTTGCGGGCGACGAAGGTGCATTAGGCATTGTGTTTACCCTGTATGCCATATTCTCAGGAGGCATTGCCGGGATCTTTTTATTGGGCTTGTTCAGCAGCCGGGCCAATCGCCAGGGGGTGAACATTGGCATTATTGCCTGTATCCTGTTTACGGGCTATGCTTTTTTGACTTCAACCAAAATTGGCCTAGGCGACGACAAACATATCCTGCTCAATTTGGGTAAATACAACTTTAATCAGCATAAATACATGCTGGGTGTGTACAGCCATTTAGTGGTGATCGTAGTTGGTTCCCTGGCCAGCTTGTTTTTCCCTAAACCTGAGTTGAATAAAAACCTCCTTTTCAGCGGATGGCTTGAGGCTAAGCGCGCCGGAAAGCTCACTAAATAATTTACAGCAATGAAAAAATTACTGGCGTTGGGCCCGGGTTTGCTCCTGTTTATATCGTTGCAGGCTCAGGTAAAACCGGCATCCATTTTTACCGATAACATGGTGTTGCAGCAACAAAGTGAAGCACCCGTTTGGGGTTGGGACAAAGCTGGTTCAACAGTTACCATCAGCACCTCATGGAACAAAAAAAGCTACAAAGCCAGAGTAAATGCCAACGGCAAATGGCTTGTTAAAGTTGCCACCCCGGTTTATGGCGGGCCGTATACCGTAACTATTAGCGATAGCAACACCATCAAATTAAACAACGTACTTATTGGCGAAGTTTGGCTTTGCACCGGGCAGTCAAACATGGAGATCCCTATGAAGGGCTACAAAAGCCAGCCCATAAGCGGCTCGGTTGACGCTATATTGAAATCATCTAATAGTAATATTCACATTTATACCATACCCCACTCATCAGTAACCGAAGTACAGGAAAACAGCAAACCGTCCGAATGGCACGTGGCCTCGCCTGAGTTTGTTGCCAATTTCAGCGCTACAGGTTATTATTTTGGCAGGTTATTAAATGAGATGCTTCACGTGCCCATCGGTCTGATCAGCGATTGTTATGCCGGATCTAACGCTGAGGCCTGGATGAATCCTGAAGGGTTAAAAGAATTTCCGGAGATCAAAGTTCCGGCCAAAACAGACACCATCAAAGCTGTATCACGCACGCCTACTACCCTGTTCAATGGCATGTTAAACCCGGTGATAGGTTACGGCATCAAAGGCTGCATCTGGTACCAGGGCGAATCCAATTACGACCGTCCCGACCAATACGAAAAACTTTTTCCAGCTATGGTAAAACGCTGGCGGGAGCTTTGGCAGCAAGGTGATTTCCCTTTTTATTATGTGCAGATAGCCCCGTATGATTATGCGCAGCTTCCGCCTTATAATAGTGGAGGTAAATATAATTCGGCCTATCTGCGTGATGCTCAGCGAAAATCGCTAACAACTATACCTAACAGCGGTATGGCTGTATCGCTTGATATGGGTGAGCAAGCACTCATCCACCCTCCGCGCAAAGAACCTATCGGCACAAGATTGGCCTACTTGGCGTTAGCCCAAACTTATGGCATTAAAGGTTTCGATTATGCAAGTCCGCTATATAAGGAAATGACTGTTGACGGTAACCAGGCGACCATCAGGTTTGAGCATGCCGAAAACGGGCTTACCTCGTTCAACAAACCTATCCAAAACTTTGAGATAGCAGGTAAAGACAAAATGTTTTACCCTGCGCAGGCCATGATATCGGGCAGTGTAATTATTGTATCTTCACCCTTAGTAAAAGAGCCTGTGGCCGTGCGTTACGCCTTCAAAGATTTTGTTGTGGGTGATCTGTTCGGTACCAATGGGCTTCCCGTTTCTTCCTTCAGAACCGACGACTGGTAATTATGAAAAAACTCCTGCTACTCTGCTTCCTGTACTGCAACATCGTGTTAGCTCAAAATAAAGGCATTGAACAATACAATGAAGTGTGGACCAGCCAAAGCCAAAATTCAGGCCAGTCCATGCCCTGCGGAGGCGGCGATATAGGGCTGAACGTATGGGTTGAAAAAGGCGAGCTGATTTTTTACATCGCCAGGAGTGGCACTTTTGACGAAAATAACGCCATGCTCAAACCCGGCCGTGTTAGGATCAAACTATCACCCAATCCTTTTGACGGCAACGATTTTAAACAGGAGCTGAAACTCCAAAATGGTTCGGTACTCATCAACGGAAAAAACGGCGATTTAAAAGCTGAAATAAAGCTTTGGGTTGATGTTTACCGCCCGGTGATCCACCTTAACATCAGCAGCAATAAAGCCATAAAAACCGAAGCCATTTTTGAAAGCTGGCGTTATCGTGACCGGGAAGTGAAAGGCCTGGAAAAAAATGAGGGATCCTGGAAGTTTGCCCCGCGTAATGATGTCAGAACGCTGAAGGATAACATCGCCTTTAAAGGCAATGCCATTCAGTTCTATCACCACAACCTTGACTCTACCATATTTGATGTTACGGTAAAGCAGCAGGGGATGGATGCGGTTAAGGATCAAATGTACAATCCGCTTAAAAATTTAACCTTTGGCGGGCTGATGCAGGGTAAAAATCTAAAACCTGTAGGTAACACTAAAGGCCAATACCTCAACGCCGATTTTGAAGGATGGAAATTGGAGAGCATTAAACCAGCAACCAAGCAGGATATCGAGATCTATCTCAATACCCAACAAACTGGATCTGTAAATGAATGGCAGCAAGGCCTCGAAAAAGTAGTTAAAGAAGTTGAAAGTAACACCAAATCCGCCTGGCAAAAAACAGCCGACTGGTGGAAACAATATTGGGACAGAAGTTTTATCTACATCAATACTAACAAGCCTGACAATGATACCACAGCCTGGCAAACCGGTAAAAACTACCAGCTTTTCAGGTACATGCTTGGCTGTAATGCTTACGGACAAGCGCCTACCAAATTTAACGGCGGATTTTTTACCTACGATCCAGTTTTTGTCAATCGTCAATATGCTTTTACACCTGATTTCCGCAACTGGGGCGGTGGCCTGATGACGGCCCAAAACCAGCGGTTGGTTTATTTCCCGATGCTCAAAAGCGGCGATATTGATATGATGAAGCCGGAGTTTGATTTCTATCTCCGTTCCCTAAAAAACGCAGAGTTACGCAGTAAGGTTTACTGGGGCCATAATGGCGCATGCTTTACCGAGCAAGTGGAGAACTTCGGTCTGCCCAATAGCGCCGAGTATACCTGGAAACGCCCTGCCGATTTTGATAAAGGATTAGAGTACAACGCCTGGCTCGAATATACCTGGGACACCGTATTTGAGTTTTGCCTCATGATGCTGGAAACCGAGCGCTACAAAGGCGACGATATCCACCAATACATTCCCTTTATTGAAAGCTGCCTCAGTTTTTTTGATGAGCATTACCAATACCTTTCGCGCAAGCGCAGCGCCAAAGCGCTTGATGGCAATGGGCATCTTGTATTATATCCCGGTTCATCTGCCGAGACTTTCAAAATGGCCTATAATTCCAACTCGACTATCGCTGCCCTGCAAACCATCACCAAACGGATGCTGGCGTTACCGGATAATTACCTGAGCAAAGAAGAGCGTGGCAAACTGGAAGGCTTTTTAAAACGTATCCCTCCTATTACATTTGCTGAGATTAACGGGCATAAAACCCTTACCCCGGCAAAATCATGGGAGCGGGTTAACAACGAGGAAAACACGCAATTTTACCCGGTATTTCCATGGGGCATATTTGGCTTGGGCAAACCGGGATTGGATACCGCTTTGAATACATGGAAACTGGACACCCTTGTAGCCAAATTCAGGAGCGGCATTGGCTGGAAACAGGACAATATTTTTGCGGCCCGTTTAGGTCTTACCGGTGAGGCAGCCAAACTAACAACCTTCAAGCTCAAAAACTCGGGCAGGCGCTTTCCGGCATTTTGGGGGCCGGGCTTCGACTGGACACCTGATCATAATTGGGGAGGATCAGGCATGATCGGCTTACAGGAAATGCTGATGCAGGTTGACGATAAAAAGATCACGCTGTTCCCCGCCTGGCCAAAGGATTGGGATGTGCATTTTAAACTTCATGCACCTTATAACACTACGGTTGAAGCTACGCTGAAGGATGGCAAAGTGGTTGATTTAAAAGTTCTCCCCGAAGATAGAAAGAAGGATATTACAATGATGTTAGCCCAATAATTCCCTCGTTCATTTGTAACAAAAAGGGTGTCCCAATTTTTTGATTCTCAAAAAAAAATTGAAAAAACTCCCGCTGCTCTTTTTTGTAAAAAGAGACTGTTCCATTTTTTGAGAGTGAAAGCGCGGAACACCTTAAAAATGAAACACACTGATAATCAAATAGATAACAATCTACCCAAAACATCATTAAATACCTGATTATCAATGACTAAAACTTTAAAGAGTAAACTTTCCTTATTTCAAAGACAGGTAAAAAAACCTTTTTTATTTCTTGTTTTTTTAAAGGTTTTTAGGCTTTTTTGGAATTGATCACCTCATTTATAAATAGCACTGACAAAATAATGCCACCAAAATTGCGGGGGTGAATATCGATATTTCATACCATCCGGCTGAAGCTCAGCTAACACATATTGGGACGAAAAAACAACCGCCACCAATTACCGGCCGAAGTTTTAAGTGTAAGAACAAAAGGCTGCTTTAGTCCCGGCGGCCAGAGGCCGCCCTGATAGTTGCCACCCGACTGGGAGCTGAGCGGCGGCGTGGAGCTTTTTTGACCTTTCACCTTTTGCCTTTCACCTTTCACCTTTGGCCTCGAAACTACCTGTCCAACGGCATCCACGTCTCCATATCCACATGCCCCCGGTTACCCCAGGCATAATATGGGATCAGCCTGATATCAACAGCGTTTTGTTTTGGCGCGGATACTTCTTTGTAAAGCCGGTTACTCCAATTGTTTTCATCGCGCAGGTCAGCTTTACCGGCTAAACTCATGATCTCACTGTTATCTATCCTGATCATTTTAGGTTTAAGCTCACTACTGGCTGATAGCGCCACATTGAAAACTTTTTGCCCCTTAGCCAGATCGGCCGATTCCAGGCAGTAAACCACCGGGCCGCGTTTTACCGCTACCTGGTTGCGGGTTTCCTCAACCAGTGGGTTCGCCTCCATTAGGGTCACCGGCATCGGCAGGTCGAGATCAATTGTCATTCCTTTTCGCCAAACGGCGTTAATTTGAGTATAAGTTCCAGGCGTAGTGTCTAATTGCGGTACCGACTGACCGGGCATTTTGATACTTGCTCCCTTACACCAACCCGGAATCCTCAAAAACACAGAAAAGGCTTTATTACCCGGTACTTCATCAAACCTGATATGGATCTTTCCCTCCCATGGGTAATTGGTTGTTTGCGTCAATTTTACAGGCGTACCGTCTTTCAATTTAGCGGTTATGGTGTTGCTGCCATACAGGTTAAACCACAACCCTTTATACGATACGCTGTACGCATAATCGCTCACCTCGGCAATGGTACGCACCACATTTGGCGGACAGCAGTTGGAAAGTTTAATATAACCTACCCTATCTTTAGACCAACGCTGTTTAAACGGCAAGCTATCCGAATAAGCCAGCGGATTGGTATACAAAAAGTTACGGCCATTAAGACTGATCCCTGAAAGTACGCTGTTGTAAAGCGCCAGCTCCATTACATCGGCATATTTGGCATCACCGGTTACCTGCAGCATGCGCCAGTTCCAAAGCACATTGCCAATGTTCGCGCAGGTTTCATTGTGGGCTGTAAAGCTCGGTAATTGATAATCGCGTCCGTAAGCCTGGTGTACCTTTTGCACTTCGTTTGGATTGTAAGACGTGCCGTCGGGAGAAACACCATCATAAAGCGAGCCGCAGCCACCGGTGATATACATTTTGCGGTTCACCACATCGTTCCACATCAGGTTTAAGGTGTGCATGAGCGTGGTATCGCCGGTTTCGGCATAAACATCGGCAGCACCGGCAAAAAGATAATTGGCCCTCACCGCGTGCCCCATCGCCTGTGTTTGCTGCCTGAAAGGTGTCCTGTCCTGGTTGTCGTCTGTACCATCCTTCATCAAGCCACGGATGTCTATCAGGTTTTTAGCCAGTTCCAGGTATCGTGGATCGCGGGTGGTACGGTACATCTCCACTACCCCCATGTAATGCGAGGGGCAAATAGCGTTACGCGCCAGTTCGGGCGAGGCCGTTTTATAAAACTTGTAGAGATAATCAGTGGCTTTAACAGCCACTTTCAACAAAGTAGTTTTGCCTGTAACCCGGTAATGAACGCAGGCGGCGGTCATCAAGTGACCAAGGTTATACGTTTCAAAATTAAGGCGATCGTTAAAAGCTTTTTCCTTGCCGCTGTTCTTCCGTTCTTCAATAAGGGTTGGCGTGTGGATATAGCCATCCGAGCGCTGCGCTTTGGCAATAACGGCTATCGTTTTATCCATTAGCGCATCCAGCTTAGGATCGTGTGTGTTAGCATACATGCTGGCCACAGCTTCAAACAGTTTGTAAAAATCACCATCATGAAATGGCGGGCCTTCGTGCGAACCGGTGTCTAAACCGGCGGCTATTTCAAAGTTGCGGTAGGCATGACTGATCTTCGGATCGGTATAAACCCGCCACAGGTTAGGGATCATGGTATCACGGCAAACTTTGAACCTGTCGGCCCAAAAGCCGCCTGTCCACTGTACTGCGCCCATATCAAGGCTGCTTAGTTTGGCGTAACTGCTTTTACTGGTGTTTACCAGGGCTTTGTTTTGTGCAGATAGTTTTAATGTGCAGCTTAACAATAATGCTATTCCAATATATTTAAAAATCTTATTCATATCATTAAGGGATATAAGTGAGCAACTTCACGGGGCTTAACAAGCCGGCCGGCAACAATGAGCGCCCTTCCAAACGGTAAGGCGCATTTGTCCATGTAATACGTTTACTTTCGGGCAGGGTATGATCCCCCATCAGGCGGTTGGCCCAGGTGTTGGTTACCTTGATTACCAGTTTATTTTCGCCTGATTTGATGGCTTTGCTGAGATCTACCCGATACGGAAATGTCCAGGCTGTGCCGCAGTTGATACTGTTTAGATATACTTCGGCCAGATTGGATACATTGCCCAGATGGAGATAGGTTTTGGCTCCTGTTTTTGCGGTAAACTGAAATGTATGATTGTAAACCGCAGTGCCCGAATAATACTTAATACTATCATTAGCACTCTGCGACCAGTCTTCAGGTTGACTGAACGTAATCTGCTTTGCGGGGCCTCCGTATTTAGGATCAAACTGTACCTGCCAGTTTGTAAAAGTTTGTACCGTTTTAAAATGAGCAGGTTTATCATTCGCATTTTTTAAAACGGAACCTCCCTTTCTGAAAACGATAAACGCAGAACCATTTGCTGCTAAATCAAGCGTAATATTTGTACGACCGGATTTGCCCACACTACTCAACTGCTTTATTTCACCGGTTAAAGGATCCCAAAGTTCAGGCACGCGGCTTGGCGTCCTCAATGACAAATTAATTGTACGATTCAAAGATTGCTGATTAGAAATAAAATAAATATCAACGCCATCGTGGCTACGATGCGTCCACGCAATGCCTTTTGCCGTTTGATTAGTTGAGTCTGTAGCTATAAGATCACGGGTTACACCTAACTCATCAAACGTATCTTTTTGATATGGGCCGATGAGTACCTTTCCTGCTGAGCCATTAGATAAAGTAGTTTTCATCCGCTCATTGCCCAATAAAACGGTAGCACCATCATTTACCAATTGCTGAAGCTTTTTTATTACTTCTGCCGATAACTGCCATGGCTGAGGCGAAATCTGGCTTACACCCGGTATCACCAGCATGGCATAACTTGCCCCGCCGGGCAAAATAATCCTGCCGTTTTTTACTGTAGCCAAACGTAGTAACGCGTCTTTGTTAAAAGAATCATAGGCATAGCCTCTCAGCGGGTCTATCCAGTTTTCGGGCAGCGCCATATTAGCCGAATGGCTCGCATCCTCAATCGAATTAATGATGGGTACGCCCTTATTTGCTAAACGTTCCTCTTCCAGTTTTACCCGTTCCGTGCCGAAAATTCCCGGTAGAGTACTAACCAACCTATCTGGCAAAATAGCGCGGCGTGGCGTTTCCTCGCCGGTAAAAACAGCGATATCGGCAACCGGATGCCCTTGTTGCAGCATAGCCTGGCAACGACTGATATAATCAAACCAGGCCTTGCCCGGCTTCCACCAGGTTTGATCTCGCTGAAAAAATAGGCCGATACCATCCAGCGTCATACCCGGCTTACGGTCAAGCCAGGGGTTATGCACATTTACGTGAAAAACATAACGATTGATGCCAAGGGCAAAATTGCGGTCGGCAGCTGTTTTAAGCATTCCGGGGTGCTCGTCCCATAATAACCGCAACTCTGTAAAAGCCTCGGCCTGAATAATATTTTTACCGTAGATGTGCCCGCCCGAAATGGCATCCAGCATATCATTGGGCTTATCATGCGTAGGGCTCCTGAACCAAAATTCCCCCATCGGAATATCAGCCTTTTGGTAATGCAGCATGCCATCGCTCATCATGGTTGGGGCAACGCTTTCGGCAGTAAATGTGCAACCTTTTTCGTGCGCCAGCTTAGCCATGGTACCGTAGAAATTATCTACCAATAACTCGGCTACAGTTTGCCTTACATCTGCCAGTATTTTTTCGGATTTTTCCGCGCTCTCCATCGGCACACCGGCCATTAGCGGCAGATATGGCAGCAGGTCATATCCCCTCCGCTTCTGAAATTCAGCAGCAAAAACCGGCGACCAATTCTGGCTCCCGCATTCCCAGCTATCTATGTGAAATATCTTTAACACCCGTTTAGCCAAATCCGGGCCAACCTGCTTTACAGCCTCACCAAACCAATTATCAAACTGTATTTTGGCAGCTTGGGGATTAAACTTGTCACACTCCAAACCGATGCCACCACCACCGGTAGCATTGGTATGCCCGGTAGAAGTGTGACCGATACGAATGATAGTCCATTTACCTGCGGGAGCCTGCCAGTTAAGTTTACCATCTACTCCTAATTTATCAGTAAGGTTGATTACCTTCTTTTTATCTACACAAAGATTAGCCGGTAATTGGGCATCTGTGGTTTGTTTACTTAGACGCCATACCTCGCCGGTTTTACTTTCATATTGATGGATCCGGGACTCGCCCAACAACTCAATGCCCGACAATTTCAGCGTCGGCTTCCATTTGGCAAAATCTAAATCCTCAGCTCCTGGCTCCGAACCTTCTTTATTATAAGTAAACCTGAAATATTTTGCCGTTGTTGGGGCGATGGCATTTGTGATCTCGGCATCTCCATCCTGCCAGCCATGACGTGGAGGCTCCAACCTGCCTAACGATCGATAATTTTTACCATCATCGCTTACCTCAAGCAACAACCTTTGCGACTGATAATTACTTGCCGAAGTATGAATAACAAGAGAGCGACAGGTAAAGGGCTTTTCAAATTCAAGTTGCAGCCAGCAATGGTCGTTGCTGGTAAAGTTTTTGATATTTCCTTTTTCAGTGAGATATTGTACGTCGGTATTAGGCAAGCTGGCAGTTACCTTCGGATGCTCGTCGTAGCTACTCTGTCCCTCGCCGGGCAACGAAGGATAAGCCAATATTTCAATGTCTTTATAATAGCTTTTATAGTGCTTTGGAACAGGCAAAGTATCATGATAGGCTTTGCCGCCTTCAACCTCAATTTTTGACCATACCACTTTCTGCATGGAAAGCTCCGGTGTTATCCAGGGGCCACCAGCCAGTGCAAAACCATCGCTATCGTGTATGGCCAGTTTTAGGCCTATCCTATCCGCTTCCTGCATGGTAAATTTTACCATTGCCCACCACTCCGGGCTTAACTGATTAATTGATGGGGTAATAAACGGCGGATTAGCCGGGCCTTTGATGGGCATTAAATAAGCACCCGCTATTCCGGCCTGCTTCATAGCCTGCAGATCAGCAGTGATGCCCTCTCGGCTAACAGCACCCTGCATCCAGTACCAAAAAACCCAAGGCTTTGCAGATTCGGGCGGATGCAGGAAGGCCTCCTTCAAATCATCATTTTTAAGAGATACTTTTCGCTGCTGGGCTATACCCGGTAAAAACAGGCAGCAAAGGCAAATTATAAAAACGTATTTTCTCATGGCTTCCTGTTAAATTTGATCTGATATGCCGTATTACCTGCTGCATCGGGTTTACCCTCGTAAGGCTTCAGGTAAAAACTGTAGCTATATTTTTTTGCCGGGATCCGGTACTGTTCCAAAGGCTCTGCCACTTCCGACCAGCTATCATTTCCTCCTACACCCATCTGTATGAGGTCGATATTCAGCGTAATAAAACCGGCATCTTTTAGTTTATTGGTGTGCTTTGCCTTTTGAATATTCTCTTCAGTATAAGGCCAGGCACTCATACTCAGCAAGCTATCGGCAGTTACCAGCAATCCACCTGTTTTATAATGCAGCAACATCCAGCGTACATCGGTGCGGTTACCGTTTTCCTGCGGAACTACATAAGGTTCCATGAATTGGTTAATGCTTTGCGAATAGATCCCCGCTTCCGAGCCTGTACGCCTGTCGATATAGTTTTCATAAGGCCCCCGGCCGTAATAACTGATATTGCTATCGGCCTGCGCAATCCCCATTTGCATACCAACTTTAGGAAGATTTGGCAAACCTGGTTTAGCGTCGAAAGCATAAGCAACATTTAACAATCCATCACCACGGACGGTGTAATTTACTTGTACCGAAGCGCTATCACCAACCATTGAATAAACGCTTGCAATCACCACCGAACCATCTCCGGCTTTTTGACCTGAGATCTTTTTCAGTACCGGTACCACTTTGATCCATACAGCCAGTTTCTTTTCCATCTTCCAGCCACGATGATCGTTATCGGTAACCGGGCGGGTAAAATGCGGCATTAAAGGAGCAAAAACCTGCTGATTACCTTTGTACACGTACGAGGTTAAAGCGCCGTTTTCCTTGTTGATGACTATCTCAAAATCCTTTCCACTAAGGTGATAAGCCTTATCATCTTCGGATAATTTCGTTTCCGGATAACCCTTGGCATCCACATTGGTAGCTGATGTTTTAGGCTGTGTTAGTTGGAACTGATCGTTTGCTATTTCATAACCTTTGCTTGCCCAGGGCTTATCCTCGGCAAGGGTAAAATGAATATCGGCCAGATATTCGTGGTTGGGTTTTAAACCGGGCAGATATTGTTTAATGCTGATTGTGGTATCATTCCCGGCTGCAAGGCTAATACGGGGAATTTGTTTTTTCAGGATGATATTGCCGTCTTTCCTCAACTGTAGATACACATCATAATCGGCCAGTGAAGCTACACTATGCCAGTTTTTGATGTGGATGGTTGCTTTATCGGCATCAACCAATTCACAAACCGCCGGCTGAAAAACATGCTTGCATTCGTAAATGGCAGGTTTCGGTCGCCCGTCGGATGCTACAATGCCTTTGATGGTGAAATTATCAAAATAGGGTTCGCCATAATCACCGCCGTAGGCATAGTATGCCTTACCTGTCGAATCATGTTTTAGTAAACCCTGGTCTTTAAACTCCCATATCGCCCCACCAATAACCCGCTTTGTTGATCGCCATTGATCCCAAAACTCTTTTAAATTTCCATTGGAGTTGCCCATCGCATGCGAATACTCCACGAAAAATATCGGGCGGTTATCGCCATTCTGCTGATTGGCCAGCAAGGGAGCTGTATAAATGCCGGGGTACATCCGGCTTACAATATCTACATAAGGCTGATCTATAGGATTCTGTAACCTGTGCGAATGATCATTAGTTTTTGGATAGCGCGGATCGGTTGGGTCGATATAACCTTCGGCCTGCGGTGTACCCTGGGCCGGCTCATAATGTACCGGGCGGGTAATGTCAAAATCGTGAATCCAACCTGCCATCGCCGCGTGGTTTGGCCCCCTGCCGGCCTCATTACCTAAACTCCAAATGATCACGCTTGGATGATTTTTATTGCGCATTACCATACGGGTAGCCCTGTCGAGGTAAGCGCCGGTCCACATGGGGTCGTTGCTCAGTTTTGAACCCAGGCCGTGGGTTTCCAGGTTAGCTTCGTCTATCACCAGTATCCCGTACTTATCGCACAGATCATACAGGTATGGATCCATCGGATAATGGCTGGTTCGGATACAGTTAAAATTGAAACGTTTGATGGTGCGCACATCATTCAGGATATCCTCGCGGGATAATGCTTTACCTTTAACCGGATCATGATCAGGGCGGTTTACACCATATAGGTAAGTAACTTTACCATTAATGAGCAGCTTGCCATCTTCCTTACTAAATTCAATACTCCTGATTCCCACTTTGCAGCTCTTAACCTCAAGCGTTTGGCCGGTGCTATCTACTAAGGATAAAGTAAGCGTATACAGGTTTGGCTTTTCATCGCTCCATTTATCCGGATTTTTCAGTGTAGTTTCCAGCAAACCAAATTTCACGTTATCCAATCGCGGGTAGATCTCGTTGATGATGCTTTCCACACTTCGCTCTAAAGGCTTCTGCAATACTTCTTTGTTGTTCCTGTCGAAAAGTCTTGCTTCAATTTTATATCCGGAAACAGCTTTGCCTGTCAGGTTCTCGATCCGCGGGCGGATACTGAAAACAGCGTCTTTGTATTGCTTATCCAGTTTAGCCTGCCATTGAAAATCGGCTATGCGCAATTTAGGTTCTGCCAAAAGCATTACTTCGCGATGGATGCCGCTCATGCGCCACTGGTCCTGATCTTCGAGGAAATAACCATCGCTCCAGCGGATCACCTGTACGGATACTACGTTTTCGCCAGCCTGCAGGTATGGCGTAATGTTAAACTCCGATGGTAAAAAGCTGTCCTCCCCATAACCCAAAAACTTACCGTTGAGCCAAACCTTAAAACCAGAGCTTATCCCGCCAAAATGCAGGGTAATGTTCATGTCCTTCCAGTTAGCTGGCAGGGTAAACGTACGCTGATAACTGCCAACGCCATTATAATCCTGCGGCACATGAGGCGGGTTAACCGGTCGGAACGGGTAAACCGCACTTTTATAAATGGGTTTATCATAACCCTGCATCTCAATGCTTGAGGGAACGATGATCTTTTTCCAACCGCTTACCCGGCTTTTATAAAAATCTTTCGGCGCATCGGCCGGTTTAGCAGCGTAGCTAAAACCCCAATAACCATTCAGGGACAACATTCTGCCCGATTTTTCCCTTTCACCTGCCAGTGCCTCTTTGATGCTGCTGTACGAATACGCTGTAGCCCGTGCCGCATCCCGGTTGATGCCATCAACCAAAGGATTTTCCCAGGGTTCGGCATCATAAACCGTAGGCACGTTAGGGATGGGCGCGGGCGTTTTATCAACCAGTTGCGCGTAAAGCTCCGTTGATGAAAATGCTGTTAAAAGCAGGATAGATAAGAGCCGTTTCATCATTTTTTTGCGTTATAGTTTATGGTGTATTGATTTTGTTTTTGGATGGTAAGTTCATAGGTTCCGTTTCCTTTAGCAATTACTTCACCCTCTTTACAAACAGGTTTTGAAGTACTTATAAACCGTAAGAGGCCAATCCCGGTATTGCTGCTTACTTTAATTTGTTTGGTGCTGCATGATACTTTGATATCTCCATCAGCAGTGGGCACACTACCTTCCATCCATTGCAGGCCGCCCAATTTAGGCTCGATCAAATATTGCTGATAACCCGGCGCAGTTGGTTTTACGCCGAGATAATATTTACCCAGCAGGTATATCGGGCTGGCGCCCCAGGCATGGCAAAGGCTTTTACCAAATGGACGCCCGTACATGGCGTAGCGGTCGTCACCTGTTTTAGCCGGATTATATTCTTCCCAAAAAGAGGTTGCGCCGAGGTTAAGCATCCCGCCCCAGTAATCTTTCATTTCTTTGAGCACATAACTTTGCTCGCCCATGGCGCAAAGGGCTTCCAGTTCGTAAAAGCGCATGTAAGGGGTGGTTATCTTTTGGATGTTATCATTCAGCAGTACGTATTTTTTAATCTCCTGCTGTTGGCCGGGATTGAGGTAGTTAAAAAATATCGAGAACATATTGGTATAGCGGGTTACATTGTCGCTTTGCTTGCCATTAACCAGACTGTGTACAAAAGCGTGCTTATCACTGTTCCAGTACAGGGAAAAGATCTTCGATTTCAAGTCGGCCGACAGTTTTTGATATTGATCATTGCCTGTTTTATCATCCATGATATTGGCGCATAAAGCCATGGTTTCCAGGCTGCGGCAAAGCAGCAACTGTTCAAAACTTACCTCGCCTTTTTTGCTGAGTTTATCGGCCCAGTCAATAAATACCCAGTCGCCGGGGAGGCCTTCCATCAGGCCATTTTTATCGCGGCGTTGCAGGCAGTAGCTCATCAGGCTTTGCATGCGGGGGTAC
Source organism: Mucilaginibacter sp. NFR10 (assembly GCF_900100445.1). Lineage (NCBI taxonomy): Bacteria > Pseudomonadati > Bacteroidota > Sphingobacteriia > Sphingobacteriales > Sphingobacteriaceae > Mucilaginibacter > Mucilaginibacter sp. NFR10. The sequence goes on from NZ_FMTV01000005.1 coordinate 205,246, forward strand.
ATTTGTTTAATGAAACTTTTGTCGCCGGTGTACTGGTAATAATCATAAATCCCCATGAACCAGTAAAAAGTATAATCCATAATGGTATTGATGTGGCTTGTTACGGGGTCTTTCCCGCGGAGGGCGTACAGGGTGCGGGTAACCGTTGGCGAATCAAAGTACAGGTAATAATTCATCAAATAACTTTGATAAGCATCGCCCGACCAGATCCACCTGTCACGCTTGATGCCGTCGATAAAAAACTCGCGGGTATTCAGGTGCAGGGTATAAGCCGAAACATCCCAGATCTTATTAACCAGTTCATCGGAACATTTGAAACTGCCACGCTGCTCAACCGGCGAATATTCGTAAAGCATCGAAACATCATCGGCATTAACATGATCATCAAACAATACATTGATATAACGGAAAGCACGCGAACCCTCCATGGTATAATCAGCTTTTTGTGGCTGATCAATATAAACGCTATCCAGCAGTTCGCAATTGGTTATGGATAGCGCTTCTTCCTTTGACTCGCCGTAGCAGAGTTTAACATTCCCCTTACCTTTTAAGCCGATAAGTTTGGCGTAACCAAAGGTTTCCTTACCAAAATCAACCAAAATGGAATGTTCCTTTCGTTCCTTTTTTTCTGGTTTATGCTCCTCTGTGGGCAAACGGAACGCTGAGGGCAGCTTATCCGCCGAGTCAAAATTCCAGTTGCCGGCATTTACATATTTTGTGGCCGAGATATCTGAGGTTTTCCCCGATTCGTCAATCCATTCCTTGTCCTCATAAGTTACCAGCCATGAAGTATCTGACACCAGTTGCTGCCCCTTAACAAATATAGAAGGGGCAGCAGCCTGGTTATAAACTTTGAGACTAAGCCTGTGCCTGCCAGCCGGCACATGGATATTTTTAGGGTACCCCGCCAATGCCTTACCATCAAGCTTTACATTGTATTGCCCTTCAACAGCCAGTTCAACGGTTTCTGGATTGGCAAGCATAAAATCCTTATGAAAATCAACCAATACATAATGGCTGTCCAGTTTCCAGAATGGCGGAAAGAAAGCACCTCGCTCGGTGCGTCGGTTTTGCATCCGGTTGCTCAGCCACACTTCATAATCGCCGGGATACCAGATCCAGGTAGCCTTTTGCGCTTTTGCCATATCAGCCAAAAACATGAAGCTTAACAACATGATGAAAACATGAAGCCTGTTAAATTTTACATGGGTAGATATTTTATGCATTTTAATGTCCGTTGAAAATGAGGTATAAAGCGATCATGATTATCGAGAGCAGCAGCCAGGCTATTTTTACACGCCGGGTAGGTTTTGCAGTATTTTCTGTTTCGGATTGCTCAGCAATGTAAACAGCAGGCGTCTTATCAAACAGCGAGATCAAAACGGCCGATACCGCCAGAAAAACAAATATGAAAAACGACAGCATCAGGTAATGCGGCCAAAAGTTGTACCTATCTGGCGGTAACACCCACAGGTAAACCACACCGGTACCCAAACTAAATGCAGAACCCGCAGAAAGAATAATATTTACCGCTTTTCGGGTAGTACGTTTCCAATAAACGGTGAGCAAAAAAACTACGGCCAAAGGTGGCGCGATAAAGCCCAATACCGACTGAAATACATCAAACAGATTAAGGCCTTTAATACTGTCGATAGCCAGCGCCATGCCTATGGCAAACAGGCATCCACCTATTACAGTGTATCGCCCTACACGGATAAGGTCTTTATTAGTGGCATTGGGGTTGATCTTTTCAGCATAAATGTCCATGGTGAACACCGTGCTCAACGAGTTTAAGGACGAACCGACGGTACCTATTAAAACGGCTATCAATACCACAATAACTAATCCGTTCATCCCCGGTGGGAAAAGATTGGTCACCATGGTCATGTAAGCTAATGCAGGATCGCTCAGATGTGGAAACAGGATAAAACACAAAATGCCTGTGAGGATAAACAGCGGCAGCGATAATATTTTGAGCCACCCAATAAAGTTAACACCAAGTTGCCCCTGCTCCAGGTTTTTAGCACCCAATACCGATTGCACCATAGCCTGATCTGTACAGAAAAAAGCGACAGCCGATACCGGGTAGCCCAGCAAAATTGCATACCATGGATATTTAACATCGCTGGCCGGATGGATAAGGTTCCAGTAATTTGCGGGCGTTTGATGAAAAACTGCCGACAACCCACCTGCTTTGCTTACGCCCAAAACAGTCAGCGTTAATGATACGCCGATAAGCAGCAGCATCTGGAAAACGTTTACTTTGGCAATAGCTTTTAGGCCACCGGTAAACGCGAATAAACCCGCGAAAGATACCAGCACAATAACCGATTGCCACATGGGAATATCCAATATCTGCCTCACTAAAAAGCCGCCTGCAAACAGGCCCAATGAAAGCCAGGAGATCAGCATTTTGATCATGGCGTACCAGGCCAGAATATTACGGGTTGAATCGCCATACCTATTACCCATAAACTCGGGCATAGTTGATACTTTGGCCGCGATGTATTTAGGCGCGAATACCAGCGCCAGCAGCATCAGGAAAACAAAGGCATACCAGTCGAAATTAACGGCAACTATGCCCGTACTGTAACCAATGCTGGCAAAAGCCAGCAACATAGACGGCCCCACATTGGTGCCCCACATGTTAAAACCAATACTCGCCCAACCCAACGATTTATTGGCCAGAAAAAGCGTTTCGCCCGTTTTGTTTTTATTGCTAAAGCTGGCACGGAACCCGATTACCATTAAAACAACCAGGTACACGGCAACCACTGAATAATCCAACAGCGTGAGGCGCGATACGATATTGCTCATGCCCAATATCATGCGCTTAACTCATTTACCGTTAAATTAAACTCAGTAAGAATGTCATCAGCCTTTACAGGCTTACCAGTTTGCAATGATCTGTCCATAGCCTGAAGCAGGGCAATAGTGCCTATCCCTTCCTTAATATCAGGGTAAGCGGTATAGCCTTCGGTGATGCTATCCGCAAAGTATTCGAGGTAATTTTGATACTCCCCGGCGTGGTGGCTTTTGCCCTCAAACCTGAAGTAGTGTTTCAGCTTATGCTCCCAGGTAATGATCCGTTCTTCGCCGGTATTATCGGTGATGGCATAACGCAGGTCCATATAATCGCCCTGACTGCAACCCTCGGTACCGCGTAAAATGCAACTCATTTCGCTGTCGCGGGTAACGGGTTGCACCGGACCGGTATAACAACCACTTACCCGGGCAATGCGGCCGTCCTTAGCTTTGAAAATAAAATGCATGGTATCCGGATTCTTCAAACCACCTTTGGCGCCGTTAGCGCTCAGCATACCGTAGCCCATTACCTCTTCAATCTCCGGCAAATACCAGCGAATAAAATCAACCGGGTGACTTAAGCCACCGTACAGCCATTTAAAAGCTTGTTGTAATGACCATGGCTTCTCTAAAAACCAACGATGATCGGCATGGTAATAAGCCTCAACCGTGATCAAATCCCCTATCAAACCTGCCTCATAATCTTTACGCTGCTTTTTCATCGGTTCAAAAAAGCGCGAGCTTTGGCCTACAAATACTTTTTTACCGCTTTGCTCAACCAGTTCAAGCAGTTCGGCGGCTTTGCTCAAATCATCGATAAATGGCTTGGTACATACCACGTGTTTACCATGCAGCAGGGCCTGTTTAACGTGTTCAGCATGCAAATGATCTGGCGTATAAATGGCAATGATATCTATTTCGGCATCATTGAGCATATCCTGGTAGCTGGTGGTGTATTGATGAAAGTTAAACTCCTCCGCGCGGTGTTTGCACATTTCAATATTCATATCGCATACCATTTTTAGTTCAAGCTTTTCACTTTTCAATACTGCCGACATGGTACTGCGCCCTTCGCCTAATCCTAATATTCCTATTTTCATTTTTATATCTTATTGCTGATGCTTTAATTAGTATGGAAAGGTTTAAATTCAATCCAAACCGCGCCCGATTTTGTACCGGGAATGCCTTCCTGGTATTTCTTCATCAGGCGGTTCCATTCATCTACTCTTGGATTATTCTCTGCGGTTTTGGGGTTTAGCTTATCAAGGCTTTCCCCTTTGGGTATGCTGATGACCAGCATTAACTGCCTGCCGTTTTTGAACACGAGCAGTTGCTGAAAATTGGCGTTACAAAAGCCCTTCGCTACCTCGGGCCAGTTTTTAAACTGCGTGGCGTGGTAGCTTAAATATTCCTGCTGAAGCTTTGGGTCACTAACCAGGTTAGCAGTCATGACTATATTTTCCCATTGTTTAGAGCTAATGGTATCCGCGCACATTTTCCGGTTAAATGAGTAGAAAGGTTTTTCGTAGTATTTGATCGAGTCTTCGGGATAAGCCTTCTTTATTTCCTTAAGTGCATCTTCGGGATTGGGAATGTGGAGATAAATGGTAACATGATTTTTCCATTTACGGATATCATCCACATCATTCAATATGCCCTTGGTCATATCGTAAATGGGATCCGGATCGAAGTTTGCCCTATCATGAGCTATAACTTCAATAACAACCGGCCGTGCAATCAAATGCGGTTTCGTTGTAGCCATCGTATCTGTTCTGCCGGCTTTGTGTTTAACCGGAAAATCACAGCCGCTTATCGATATAAAAAAAGCGCTGCAAGCGGTTACGAGCATCAAATATTTCCTCATTTGCTTCATTCTGTTTTATGATTGATGGGCCAGTTGTCCCGGTTTACCGATTTATACTTAAGCAGGTAGTTATAAGCCGCCTCCAACCCGGCGGCATTTTTAACAGCAGCATCAACCTGCGGACCGTTATTTTCCCAAACATTACCGGGACCGTTGGCGTTCTTCAGGAATTTATCTGCCGGGCACCAGTTATTTTTTATGGTGATGTACGACGAGCCTTCGTCTGTGTACAGGTAAAACCAATGCTGGGGGTCATGCGCATAAGGGGCTTTGTAAATGCTGTCCACATAGTTATCACTGATAACCGAACCGGGTTGTGCCGATAGTGTATAGATAGCAGCCACATCGTACATATTGCGGGCATAATGGTGGATTTTATTGGCCGTGATACTGTTATCGCCCAAGGCGTTAACAATCTTGGTCCAGCCCCAGCCCATGCTGACGCCGGTGTAGTTTACATCGCAAACCTCGTTATGCGTTATGCTGATACCCCTAACATAACCCGCGCCGATGCCGACACAGCCCCAGTCTTCGTTAGTAGTATTGGTGATTAAATTATTGGCAATGGTATCATTGGTGCAGATCTCCCGTTTATCGCTTGGGTTATAAGGCAGGTGCACTTCCTGTGCTTCATCCGAATAAACGCCATCAAGGATCGCGGTGCCGCCAATATCTTTAAACAGGCTGCCTTTAATTATATCATTATGTGTGCCGCGCTGAAAATCCAGTCCGGTTGAAGCAATATGTTCAAAACCACAGCCATCAAATACAATGTGCGACGCATAAGCCACCTCAACAGCAGCCTTTGGCCGGCCTACCCATGCCTGGTTTTCCAATCCTTTTTTATCCGGCGTACCGGGAATTTTCAGTTTGTAAGCATCCAGCATATACATGCCTGCCTGGTGCGGAACCAAACCCTCTCTTGAAGGACGAAGCCAGCTGCTGTGTTCAAAACTGATATTTTTAAAGCTGAAGTAGTTTATCGGGTTATCAATGACACCCTCTATTTTCACCAATGTTTCCAGTTGAGGAACAGTTACCGTGGCCGTTTGCAGATCTTCGCCCTTACGGGGTATATAATAGATTTTATTAGCCTTCCGGTCATGATACCACTCACCGGGTTTGTTCAAAAAACTGATAGCATTACTGAGATAAAACGCTGAGTTCCCTGTTTTTTTAGAGATCCAGGGTGCGGGCCAGGGATGCTCTGACTGGATGCGGCTTTCGGGCTGATAAAATGATAAGCGGGCACTATCTCCCATCATTTTAACCGCCTTAACCCGTAAAATAGCGATAGCCCACCACTGATGAATAAACATCTCCATACCCTTAAGGTGAGACGTATCCGCAGAGGCTGGCCACGGGATTACACAAGTTTGGGTTTTATGATTCCAGGAAAGGATGCGGTTCATAAACGGTGCTTCGGTATCCCGGGCTCGAATGGCCTTTTCATTATTCACCCATAGCTGCCTGAATTGAAAAGGTTCATCGCCAATCATTGGTGCATCAGCAACCCATACTTTACCTTTGGCTTCCGCAGGCAGACCGGGGATTGCATAATCAACTTTATGCCAACCACTTACTTTAATGCCTCCACTTAAAACAGTTTTACCTATGCCCTCGCCTTCAATAATAGTTGGGCTATCGGCAGTACCAGAATCTTCAGGGCGGATAAATAACGGTTCATCTAACGTATAAACTCCAGCCGCGACTTTGATATAAATGCCACCTTTTATTGATGGATCGTTTAGCCGTCTCAGTTCACGGGCTTTCCTGATGGCCATGGCTACAGTTGCCAGCGGCTGTTCGCGGGTGCCGGTATTTGTATCGGAGCCTTTAGGCGATACCCAGATTTCGGCCGCAAAGAGGCTACCTGTCAAACTAACATTTAACAGCATTAACAAAACAACTATGCGGCGGATATTCATTTACGTTAATTACTTAGCCTGAAATATTGATTTTACATAGGTGGTATTCGCGCTGAAATTCCACTTTACGTTACGCGGGTCTTTGGCATCGCGCGAGCGTTCAATCACCAGCCAGCCTGTCCAGCCCATTTTATCTAAAGTGGCTTTTACCCGCTCCATATTGATTTTAGGATCGTTTTGCAGCCAAACGCCATCATCGTTGGTACAATGGATCTGAATGATGTATTTTTTACCCAATATCCGAAGCTCCTTATCCAGGTCGCGGCCGTTCCTGATGGCGTTTTCAAAATTGAAATAGCTTTTAATGGCCGGCGAGCCAATATCTTTCAATAACTGCAACTCGCCTTTCGCATCCAGCGCTGTTTCAATACCTATCACCACACCGGCCTTTTCGGCTATTTTGCCAACCTCTTTCAGGCGGGAAACAATAGCCGGGCGTAATTCAGGAAATTTTATAAGGTCGCCTTTGATACCCATCGGTAAAAAGCCAACTTTAACGCCCATTTGCATCATGGTGTTGATGCAATCCGTAACTGCCTTAACCGCGGTTGGACGTTCGGCAAATGATTGGGCGAAAAAACCGGTCATGCCCATGGATGGGATTTCCAGGTTCAGCTCTTTTGCCTTGTTCAGGAATACATTTCTGATCGAATCATTCGCTAATTGGTTATCAAAAGTTTCACGATCTCCAAGGCCGCCCATATCTACTTCTACCCCATCGGCACCAATCTCCTTAGCCAATTGAAATGCACCTAACTTTTGCCGTTTAAGGATCATCAGATCAACTACAGCCACCTTATAGCGTTGTTTTGATGCAGTTTGAGCCATTGCAGGAACACTGCAGGCACATACCATTAATACAATCCAAAAACCTGATATCAATCTATTTTTCATAACCTATTTTTTTATTGCCCGCGCAAATACTTTCTCCAACTGATCAAAACCTTTTATTGCATTTGCGGGAAGTTTTTCGCCCTTGTCGCCAAATACATACATGGCAGGTTCTTTTTCGATGGTGACCCTTTGGTCATCGAAATTGCCGCTGCTGTCTTTAATTTTATTAAGATCCAAGTGAAAGTTTTTAGCTACGAAAGCATATAACGCGGTCCTTTTTGACGGACCGAAATCATGCCCCTCGTTTGGCAGGTGCACATTCTCTACCTTATCTGTAGCTCCGTAATAGCTATATATTTTCTGGAGATAAGGAAAATCATGCTCGGGCATATTAGCTGTCCAGTCCTGCCCGTCGGAGATCAGGAGTTGAGGCCTTGGAGCTGCCATAGCTGCCAGTTCTACATTATCTGTTCCGTTGCCGCATTGATGGATAGGCATGCCGCTTTCGCAAGGACATCCTCCATAAAAATAAGATGACACCGACACCACCGGAGCGCTAAGTTTGATCCGGTCATCCAGGGCAGTCATTAAAACAGTATGGCTGCCACCACCCGAACCACCACTAATGCCAACCCGATCCGTGTCAGTTTCTTTAAGCGAAAGCACATAATCCAATATCCTGATAGCGCCAAGTGCCTGGATGGTTTGCGCCAGGCTGCGGCGGTGATCTTCATCCTTAAATTGCAGCAATGATTCGCCCCAGGCAAAAAGATCATAACTGTAAGCCATCGCCCCCATCCGCGCCAGCGATGCGCAACGGATCTGGCAATCGGCACGGTAGCGTTGGTGCTCCCAATGCCCATCCGGACTTAAAATCACCGGAATTTTACCTTTTATTTTGGATGGTTTATATAATGAGCCATTGATGTACAAGCCGGGCAAAATTTCAATAGCGATATTCTCAACTGTATAGCCATCAAAAATTCTTTTAGTGGTAATGATAGGCTTGGAAGCAGGTTTAGGAGGCAGCGGGGATAGTTCTAAAGTTTTATAAAGCTCTGGTTTTAATACGGCCTTGCGTTGCTCCCAGGTGTCACGGTCATGATACTGGGCGGCTATCCTGTCAAGCTCTTTCCAGCCATCACTAACCGACCAGCGGAAGTATTCATATTCTTTTAATTTATACCTGCCGGGAGCCTCTTTGTTTACCTTCAAATCAAGCGGGGTAAGGATATTGGCCAGCGTGGTATCCACATTGGGCCTTAAACGCCATTGCGCGTAATTAATCCATTTACCATCAACCTGGGCAGCAGTGTATTTGATCTTTACGTGGTATTTCTCCTGCACTTCATCAAGCAGCTCTTTCAGGGTTTTCCTGTACATGGCATCGGTAGTTTGCTGCGCATGCGCGGCAAAACTCATCGCTGTGAGGCAGGTTAGTAGTGTGTAGATCAGTTTTTTCATTTTTTTATTTTTTTGTAGAGACGCATCACATGCGTCTCCCGTGTGCCAGTCATATTCGCTTATCCTAAAGGAGACGCATGTGATGCGTCTCTACATTTTACCGTATTATCACGTCCCATCAGGGTCTCTTGCAGAGGACCCTGATGTACACGCCATGCAAATTCACTGTTCATACGGAGATACGGAGCTGTCACCCTGAGCCTGTCGAAGGGTCGCGCGTAAAGGCCCGCCCACCATGCTTCGAGGGCCTACCCATGACACCCGGTTTACTTATCAACCGAGTTGCCTAATGATACTATCCTCACTCCTTACAAATCCTTAGTCTCACCCGTTGGTACCGGCGGCGTATAACCATCCACCTTAGGCCAAATACCATCCTTTATTTCCCTCAATTCCAATTTTGACGGATCGATAACCACATGTTTTATTTTTTGCCTGCGCCAGGTGTAGACCACATGCACCATCCCATCCGAAGTTTGGATAACCGATGGGTAAGAATACTGGCTGATTGGTGAATCCTCCAGGATCGACGCTGCGTACCAGGTAATACCATCTTTAGATACAGCGACATTTAATGGCGTGCGGGCACCTTTAGCCAGGTTTCCCGGGGGCAAAACATGGTTATAAACCAATAACTGGCGGCCATCGTTCAAGGTCACAGCATCAGTACCGGAGTTGTTATTCGGCAGGTTGGTCTTTTCCAAAGGCGACCATGTTTGTCCCCCATCTTTAGACCATGTACTTAATATCGCCCTGTTCTGACTGCGGCAAAGGGCCTGCAGCCGGCCATCTTTATAAGTTAAAATACTGGGTTGTATGGCTTTCAGATCTTTACCATCGCTAATGGGGCCTATCATTGTCCAGTTTTTGCCCAAATCTTTGGTGGCTTCAAAATGCACCTGCCAGGCTTTGCCTTCGGTACTTACCGGGCTAAGAAGCGTACCGTTTTTAAGCAGCACCGGTTTGTTTTTGATAGGGCCTAAAAAACCTTCAGGCAGGGCTTTTTGCTCCGACCAGCTTATGCCCCCATCTTTAGATGTTTTTACAAAGCCTTTCCATTTTGCCGGACTTGGGCCTATTTTGTAATAGAGTTGCAACTCACCTTTGGGCACTTGATAAAGCACCGGGTTCCAGCAGGCGTAGCGCAAAGTATCGTTCTGGATGCCGTTGGCTACGTTGATACCCTCTGTCCATTTGCCCTTAACAAAGCGGCTCACCCAGATACATACATCAGGATTGCGCTCCTTAGTACCGCCAAACCATGAAGCCACGAGGCCGGTTGGTGTTTCGGCTATGGTTGCCGCATGGCATTCCGGGTATGGCGCTTTATCGTATATAAACTCATCCTTCACAATCCCCTTGCGCCATGGATTTTGAGCAAAGGCATTGATCATGAATAAACAGCTTACCGCACCGACGAACAAGATCTTTTTTAGCATAGTACAATTATTTTTGAGTGGCAGCTTTATCCTTTGCGGCTTTATCAGCAGCCTTTTTGACGATAATAGCTTTGGTATAATCGCCATATAGTTTGTGCCAGTTACGGCCGTTACTATTGAGGTATTGCTCGTTTTTAGTTTTGTAGATCTCAAAAATGGCCGATACCTGTTTGATATTTTTGAAATCCACTGCCTGTTCACGGGCTTGTTTCAGGTTAGCAAGGATTGCAGCTTCTTCAACTGGTGTCAGGTCGGGTATGATAGATTTATAACCCGCCAGCGTAAAAGCCACTTTGCCGATGGTGTACTTATCTAATATGGTTTCAACCTGATCTTCGGCCAGGTCGCTACGTAAGCCGGTCATCAGGTTTTCATGAACCGATTTTGGCAGGGATGAATTGATGATGATCTGCCTGTCCATAGTGCTTAAAGCTTTACCCGTTGCCGGATCAATACCTGCCGGAACTGATTCATATGAATGGCTATTGTTCCAATCGCGGATGGCTTTGAGATGCGTTGCTATTACATTTTTTACGCGGGCAGCTTTTACTGTATCGTTAAGCGATAAGGAAGAAACCCAATCGGTTGCTTTCTTTTCCAAATCAGCATCAGCTTTGGCCTTTGCTTCGGGAGTTGGAGCGGATTTAGTTACCTGTTGCTCCTGGGCTTTCAACGTACCCGACAGCGATAGTAAAGCTATCAGCATTGCACCCGCCATGTTTAATTTTTCCATATCAATGTTGCTTTAATATTTTACTTCAAAATCATAATCACCTGAGCCAATGCTGAGTACCACTCTACCATTCTCCATCTTTACTTGTTTAATATCTTTAAAGGCAGATATTTTCTTCCCGCTTTCGGTTACTTCATCCATGTTTTTTGTCGGTATATAAACCAGCGCCGAACTATTTGGCGGCACAGTAACATGCCAGTTAAAACTGTTCTTAGTATTGGTATAATTGCTCTTTACAATACCATAGGCTGTTTGATACGAAGTTTTAACACTATCCAACCCTTTAATAATTGCCGGTTGCATCACTACTTGCTTAAAGCCGGCATTAACCGTTTTTATCCCGGCTATATCCTGATAAAACCAGGCAATCAGGTCGCCCAGCAGCATGATGTGGTTACGTGAATTCATAGCCGGATTAGCTGTATCACCGTTCCATAATTCCCAGATGGTAGTAGCGCCCCTTTCGGCCATGTAGCCCCAGCTTGGGTAAGAGGTGTTAGATGCAATTTTCCAGGCCAGATCTGGGCGACCAAATTCGGCAAGCCCGCGCATCAGCCATTGGGTTCCGATAACGCCGGTACTGATATGGTCATGAGCTTCATTGATCTTAGCTACTATATTTTTAAATACCGCTTGTTTATTGGCTTTTGGCGTGATCCCGAAATATAATGGCAGCAGGTTGGCGGTAACCGTATTGTTGCTGTATTTAGATGTGGCTTTATTAAAATACTTATCGTTAAACGCCCTGGCTACATTTTGCTTCGTACTGGCAAAAAACTGTGCATCAGCAGGTTTATGCAGCATTGTCGCAAACTTTTTCATCAAGCCGGATAAGTGATAGTAATAGGCTGTAGCTATCAGCTGTCCGTCAGTATTCAATGATGAATCTTTGGCATGGATCAGCTCTAACGATTCGGGCGGTACACACCAGTCGCCATATTTATCCTTGGTGACGATGTTATTTTTCATGTACTTGACCCGCATATAGTCCATCCATTTTTTCATGGAGGCGTAATGCTTTTCAATGGGCGCTTTATCGGCAAACTGGCGGTAAAGCATATCGGCCACCAGGATATAAGTGCCGGGCCAGGTCATGTTATCGCTGTAATAATTCCAGTAAGCGGGTGCCACATCAGGGATAGCACCATCAGGCTTTTGCGATTGGGCTATATCATCCAGCCATTTAGCGTAGAAATTGCCGTTGGCAAATACAAAACTTTCGCCAAGCGAACCTACCGCCCTATCGCCAAGCCAGGGCATGCGTTCATTACGCTGCGGGCAATCTACAGGCATGCCTTTGTAATTGCTCAATATCCCCCAATAAGCATTGTGATAGATTTTATTGACGATGGCGTTGGATGTTTCAAAATGGCCGATTGTCGGCAAGGCATCGTAAACCACCTGTCCCTCAAAATCGGCTAATTCGGGTTTACCAGGATAACCGCTAATTTCCACATACCTGAAACCGTGATATACAAATACCGGATGCCAGGTTTCTTCTGATCCTCCTTTGAGTGTATACATATCGGTTACTTTGGCATCACGGAGGTTAGCTACATAAAGTTCATTATTGGGCTGCAGTGTCTCGGCATAACGAAGTGTTACTTTATCCCCCCGGTTTCCTTTTACCCGCATCTGTACCCAGCCCGCCATATTTTGCCCCATATCCAGAATCCACACATCCTTTTTAAGCTGACTAATGCTTACAGGTTTGATGTTATTCATTACCCTGATCGGTTCATTCATTTGTGCGTCGAGCTTACCACCGGGAGCTTGTACCAGTTCGGCTTTCAACCAGTGGCTGTCATCAAAACCAGCACTGTTCCATCCCGGAAATTCTTTAGTGGCATCATATTCTTCGCCATCATACTCGTTATTGGTGCGGATGGGGCCATCGGCAGTAAAATGCCAGTTGTCATCGCTTATGATGGTTTGCTTTGTCCCGTCAGTATATTCCACCTCCAGTTGCAGCAGCATTTTAGGAAACCCAAATTCTTTGATCTTTTTAGGCTTATATTTTGGCCGCATGGTAAAATAACGGCCATTGCCCAATACCGTTCCGATGGCATTATCGCCATGCCTCAGGTAGTCCGTAACGTCAAAAGTATTGTACTTAACCAATTGGGTATAGTCGGTAGGTGCTTCGGCTAAAACCTGATCGCCAATGGCTTTCCCATTCACATACAGCTCGTAATGTCCCAAACCAACTATATAAGCAGTGGCGCGTTTGATCCCTTTATTTAAACTAAACCCACGGCGATAATAACGTGCCGAAAGACGGGAAAATTTAGAAATGCTATCCCAGGAAAAACCACGATCGCAACCAATCCATTTAGCCTTCCAATCGGCGGAGTTTAAAAGTCCCACACTCCATTTAGCGGGCTGGCTCCAGCCGCTTGCACCATTATTTGTCCATACCCTGACTTTCCAGTAACATGCAGCACGGCTGATTAACGGTTTGCCTGCATAGTTGACCATGATGGATTCAGCTGAATTTACTTTGCGCGAATCCCACAAGTCACCCTGCCCTGCTGTTAGCTTTTCGGGAGTTGAAGCCACTAAAATTTGATAGGCAACCTGGTTGGTATTCCGTGTATCGCTGGTGATCTGCCAGCTAAGCCGGGGCTTACCGGTGCCAATGCCTAAAGGATTATTCAACATTTCACATTTCAGGTTTTGCAGGCCGATATGCGCATCCGCATAGCAGTTGCCCAGGCAGGTTAACATAACTGCCACAGCCAAACTGATATGTGCGAACCTTCTCATTGATTATTTACCCGAAAAGTCGAAATACAGGTTCAGCGAAAGCGCGTCTTCTATATTCCTGTCGTAATTAAAATATTGGTTCTTTTGTCCGCCCGGGCCAAGTTTTTCAGGCTTTTGCGATTTGGTGCCTATCGGCGTTATACCGTGCATAAACGAGATATCACCCGAAGGGAAAGCCGGTGCTGTATTGTAAACCTTTGCAGGATTTGCCGGCGTAAACAGGCGCATAAAAACATCGCGGCTGTTGCAAACAATGGTTACCGGCTGCCCGGTGGTTTGCAGCTTCATCCAGTATAAGTTAGAGTAATAGCCTTTAAACTCAGGGTAAACAACTTTACCCTGCCCCGTTATGGTATTGTTGTAGGTTTTATCCCAAACACCAAGTGATGTACCTTTCATGCGGTTTTTCCATACCCTGTAAGGACCATCGCCCATGTAGGTTACGCCTTTGATATTTCTTTCGGGGAAAGAGAAATTAACGCCCATTAATGTGGCATCCTCACCAATTGGCCAGTATTTAACATCAAGCTGCACCCAGCCCGGAGGGTAGATTGTCCACCTCAACAAAGGCTCTGATTTTTTTGGCGGGAATACGGCTTCAATCACGAGGTTATCGCCTTCGTAATGATAGCTGAGCTTTTCAAAACCTGTTTGATCCTGCCCTTCAACTAACACAGGACCATTGTTAAAAGGGATATCGCCCTTGGCGTTTTTCACACTAACCAATATGCCCGAATTGCGGTTAAACGCCAGCTCGATCCCGTTACTGGTTTTCACCTTGTACAGCGAATCTGTTTCAGCAATTACAGCCTTGCTTCCGCCGGTTTTGGTAATGATGCGCTTAGTGATCTTATCATGATTGCTCACCGGGAAGCTCCAGGTAAACAGTTCATGCTTGTTTACGTCAAGAGCAGATACATAAAGCACATCGAAATTCTGCCAATCTTTAGGTAATTGTAGCTGCAGGTTTCCATACTGCCCCGGCGCAACATCTGGTGAAGCAATAGTACCTATTTTATTTACTGAACTCGCTCCATTAAGTGTTGCCAGTTTATAGCTGAATGTGCATTGTTTAAGATTTGTATAGGAATATCTATTCTCTAAACGTAATGTCCCATTGAATGCCGGAGTTATTTCGCGGGGTTCGAGATAAACCGGGCTCCAGATTTCCTTAATGGCATAATAACTGCCTTCTTTTTCATGGTAAGGGCCAACAATACCATCGGGACCATGATCGCCATCGCTGTCCAATTCTCCGTTTTTATCGGTACGCACCACAGCTTCATCGGCAAAATCCCAGATAAAACCACCTGCCGAAATTGGTGTATGCCACATTTGTTTCCAGAAATCATCCAATCCGGCACCCGCGCCGCCATCGTACAAGCCGTGTAAAAACTCGGTGGGGAAAAATATATCGTGACCGTTTATACCGGTGTTGGTGCCATAATCATAATTGATATAATGCTGTGTATTCGTTCCACGGAAGATGCCCCAGGGATGGATGAGCGGACGTTTTTGAATATCCAATTCATCAAACCAATGATCGAGGTTGAAGTTAAAACCTCCTTCGTTACCATTATCCCATAGCACGATGGATGGATGATTAATATCTTTTTCGATCATTTCCTTAGCCAATTTTGAACCAACCACATCGTCATAAGCATGATGCCAGCCGGTGAGTTCGTCCAGTACAAAAAGACCTAATGAATCACATACATCCAGGAAATGATCATCGGGCGGGTAGTGCGACATGCGTACGGCGTTCATGTTCATATCCTTCATCAGCTGAACATCCCCGATGCTTACCTTTTTATTTAATGCCCTGCCTGTAGTTGGCCAAAAAGAATGGCGGTTTACGCCTTTAAATTTGATCTTTGCGTCGTTTACATAAATGCCATCGTGCTCTCTTAATTCAACCGTACGAAAACCGATCCGTTGCTTTACTGTATGAACAGGCTTACCATTTTCATTTAGGGCAAACACCACATTATACAGGTTAGGAAACTCCGGCGACCATAATTTAGGCGAAGCAATATGTGTGCTTAGATTGGCAACAGTATCACCCGCATTGACCTTAACAGAAAATGGAGCACCAAATTTTTGCCCCGCCAAGGTATACACCTGCCCTGTTACCGTGCCGCTTTTTACAGATACCAGTTTTAGTTGTGCTTTTAAATTACCATTAGCTTTAGCGTCAACGGCATAGTAACTGATGTGCGTTTTAGGGGCAGCTTCTAAAAACACCGGCCTGAAAATTCCACCGAAGATCCAGAAATCACCTTTACGTTCGGCCGCGTTTACCGATGCATTGGTGGAGTGTTTGGATACCGTAACCTCAAGCAGATTGGATTTGCCGTAGTTAAGCAACGCACTTACATCATATTTAAAACGATAAAATGATCCCTGGTGAATTGGCCCGACCGATTTACCGTTTAGCTTCACCTCTGTGTCGGTCATCGAGCCATCAAAAACAATGTTTATGGCTTTGCCCCGCCATGACGCCGGCACATTAAACTCATACTTATAAAGCCCTTGTTCCTTGCCTCTTAAACTATCCTTAGCAAGACCGTAGTTGTATTTTCCAAAACCCTGAAATTCCCAGTTTGATGGCACCGGGATGGTGGTCCACTTGCCTGAATTGTTACCCGCTGTACAGTAAAACTGCCAGTTTACGGTATGGTCGCTCCCTGTACCCGACAGGAACAGCTTTTGTGTTTCCTGGGCATGGCTTACCGACCAGTTGATAACAAACAGTAAAGCAATCCATATTTTAAAGCAGGCAGATCTCATTTATATATTCAGTTAGCAGTTAAAGTAAATTTCAAAGGGTTATTCGTGCGAAATGGCGCGGCAGGTAACCCCTCCTTATTATAAAAATTAGGCTGAGCCGACTCCGACCAGGCAAAGCGCGCGGCTACAGGTTTTGTAACCGATTGGGCTGATACCTCAACCGTGTTTCCTTTTATTGTGGCCGTGGCCGCGACAAAATTTCCGTCGGCACCGGCAATGGTGAAATCAGTAAGTGGTTTACCATCATGGTTTACCAAGCCAGCGCCCACATGATCAAACTCAAGGATGATCTTGTCGCCATTTATTTTCATGTGTTTGTACACCGGGCCCGAAAAAACTACCCGTTGTTTGTAGGTATTGGCAAGCGCCTGTAATTCAAGCCTCCTGCCTACCTCCCATTTAAATGGCGGGTGAATATTTTTAAGGTCATCATTCAAATCGGTAGTGATGATCATCCCCGTATTTGGGATCTGCAAAGCAACGGCCTGGGCTTCGCGCAATTCAGGTTCGGTAAAGGGCGTATAGGTTACAGGGCCTTTTCCCAGGGTGTAGTAATATGGCGCTATTTGTACGTAATAAAATGGCAGCTTTTTATCGCCCCATAGCTTACGCCAGTTGTTGATGAGCGCTTCCATTTTGTAGGTATAACTGATGGTTTCGCCTAAAAAACAAGCACTTTCGCCCTGGTACCATAAAAAGCCCTTCAGCGCAAAGGGGGCAACCGGCTCAATCATTTTGGCGTAGAACTTACCGGGATCACCCTCAATTTTAATGTTGTTGGCCTTAAAATACGGAATGGCATCAAAACCCTCCTGTGATACCCAGGGTTCAATCCTGCTGCCGCTCACCGCCGATGAAATAATACCTACCGGCACTTTCAAATCATGCTGCAGGTTTTTAGCAAAGAAATACCCTGCCGCAGAAAAAGCCCTCAAAGCCGAATCTTCGGCCACACTCCATCCCGAATGGGTAGAATCGGGCTTCAACATATTTTTCTGCGTAACCAGGAAAATCCTGATCTGCGGGTTATGCGCGCGGTCAAGTTCATCAACAGGCGAGTTTGAAGTGCTGGTATCCGGCTTTTTCACTTTGCTATTTTTGCGCATTTCGTACTGCATGTTCGACTGGCCGGAGCAAAGCCATACCTCGCCTACCAGTATATTTTGCAGTTGGATAGTGTTTTTTCCTGATATGGTCAGCGTTGTTGGTATGACGGATGCCGGCATCGCGTCAAGCTTTACCATCCATTTGCCCGCAGCATCGGCTACAGTTGTTTTTGTTTGTTTATTGAACTTTACCGTTACCTTTTCGCCCGGTGAAGCTGTGCCCCAAACGGGCACCGGAGCATTACGCTGCAATACCATATTGTTGCCTAATACTTTGGGCAAAACAACCTGCGCGCCGGCAATCCCAGAACTAAGCAGGCAGATCGTCAACCAACAATATTTTATCAGGCGCAGTATCATTAGTAATTACTTGTTTTAAATGATTTGATGTAGAACACGGCTTGTTTCGCTGCTTCTCCGGCATTTGGCCGGTCGAAATCCTGATCGGTAGGCGTATCGGCATCAGGGAACCTCCTGATATCCCCGGTACGGAACACTACCCGGTTTACGATTAGCACCGGGGCAAAAAACAGGCCCGTAAGCACATCCTTGCCGTTAACATTCACGGTGTAAAAGCGGGTATCAGTATTTAGCTTTATCACAATATGATATTGCGTACCGGCTTCATACTTCATGAAATTTTTGTTCCGATACCCGGCCTTAGTCCTGAACTGGCCTGCCGAATCAAGCGTGAGCCTAATGGCGGCAGTGCCTTTTTCATCCTGAAATTCAATATCCAGCATGCCGGTATTATTTTGCCCGGCTGTGATGGTAAAATCGGTCATTAATTTTTTGGAAACAGGTACAACACGTTCTGCTTTGGCAAAATCAAATGGGTCGCTGTCTTTTAGGGTCAACGCGCGTTCACCATCGGGCGATTTATCGATAGCCGCGGGGGCCCATTGCGGGCTATAGGTATTCCATTTCTCCAGTTCTTTGCCGGCAGGCAATTGGTTAAAAACCTCGTTTGCATGCGCATCCGCCTTTTCGGTGATCGGCACTGGGATGGATGATACCCAGATATCCTCCTTGTTCATGCTGTAAGTAACCCAAAGCTTACCATCCGGCGGAGTGCCATTCCCCTCTTCAATGCCGCGTGTATATTGAGGCCCGTATGATTTATAAGCGCCGCCATAACGCATGGTGGTGATCTCGCCGTTAACTAACAGCAAGTTGGTATAATCTAGTCCGTCTTTACTAACCGATAAGGCCAGCGGCCAGCGGAACTCCGAAGGATTATACACTGTAGCATATTTGCCGTCGGATGTGCGCTGCCCCCAGATCTTAGCATTGGCAGTTACAAAACGCGGTGCACGGGCAGCATTTGTCGGCCAGGTTTTGCCGTTATCAGTACTGATAGCGGTAAGCGCGTATTTCCATAAGCCAACCACGCGGCCATCGGGTAAGTGATAAAAGTTAAATGCTTTATAATCCTTATGCAGCGGGATCAGCGGATCTTTCCTGTCGGTTTCCTCAACCCATTGCATCATCATCAGCGGGTTGGCCATCAACTCATCGCAAGCTTGTACAAAACCCTTGTCCTTACTTGTTTTATAAAAAGGATACGAGGTATTCTTTTCGTTCCATTTTGGATTGTAATGGATAAAATAAATCGGTCCGAATTTGCCGTTTGGTAATACCTCGCGCACTACGCGACCAATGCCCAGACCATCATTCGGATCATCATGACCATCCAAACAAATGCCATAAAAACCCAGCACCAACAAACGTTTTGATTTGGAGGTATAAAAACCCATACGCTGGTGCATTACCGAATACAGGTCTTTCGCCACGCCTGGGTGCCCCTCTTTGGTAGTTCCATCAGGAATTTTATACTGAGGAAAAACTACTGTTGGTTTTGACCATGCTTCACCATCTTTTGAGGTTATGAGCAGGGTTTGTCCCGGTGGCACGCTTTCGCCTACCTTATCGCTCAGGTATTCAACATAAAAAATATTGTTCCAGTAGGCCAGCATAGGCGCATGGTTATAGGTAAAACCGAAGTCATCGGCCAGTTCCGGATGTTCACGGTTAGCCCTGAAGATCTGCTTGCTGTGCACACCTATCACCGGAGTTAATTGCCCATGATGATAATCAACGTTGGCAACGGTATTGCCGCTGTAATGCACGGTATCCTGTGCACTGGCTATCCCGGCCATCGATATAAAAAACAATATGCTGATGAACTTATTCATGTTTAGCTGCTTTGCTTTGCCCGGCTGCCTGTAAAAGCTGCGCAAGCTGTTTTTTGGTAACCTTAAATATGGTGCCGTGCTTGTGCCCTACCGGTACGCTCACGCTATCGGCCAGGTCGGTAAAAGTTTTAAAGTTGGTTGTGCGCATGGCGCCATATCTTTTTAAACGGTACGAATCATAATAGATCAGCCAGTTATCGCCCGCTTTGGTCATGCTGGGGCCTTCACTGAAAGGCTCGGTAAATCGCGGGGTATAGTTACTGTACGGTCCTAACGGATTATTACTGAACGCGACGAGGATATTGCGATTAGGCCGGGTGTTATCCTTCATAACCAGCGCATAATCATTTTTGGCCCGCTTTACAATCTCGGCATCAATTACACTGAATCCCGGATCAAGGAATAGCTTTGACGGACTGAAAGTTTTAAAATCCTTGGTTGTGGTGTAGTAAAGGCGGTGATTATTATTTTCATCCTCCTGCCCTTTCGGAAAGCGAAATGGTACGGTTGAAGCCCAAACAATAATGAAATATTTGTTCTCCTCGTCATAAAACAACTCCGGTGCCCAGGCATTCACTGCGGTGGGCTCGTTAGCCATCACCTCAATATGCTGCTCGGCCGACCAATGGATCAGATCGCTTGAGCTGGCATAGCCTATGCCTTTGTCGTTTTTCCAGCCGGCTGTCCATACCAGGTGATAAACTCCGTCGGGCCCCTGGGCTATGGATGGGTCGCGCATGATCTTGGCGTCGCCAACCTCCGGTTTAATGAAAATATGATCGATGGCATTCCAGTGATAGGCATCATTACTGTATAAAAAACGCAAACCCTCATTAGCAGGCTCATGAAACGATGTAAAAAGGTACACGCTTTTACTGGCCTTGCACGAAAACATCAATGCAACGGCAAATAGTAAGATGATATGTTTAGTCGCCCGTTTCATTTATATCGCGTCGATAATGAGCACCCAGTCGTTACCGTTTGATATTTTCCCGGGTGGCTTAAATTTGATTATTTTAGCTTTCGCGAAGCTTCCGATAGCCGTAGTTTGCCCGTTACGCGGGTTATACCACGATGCTTTCAGTTTTGGGCCCTCCAGTTTATCAGCATTGATATTAATCTCCCGGCCGGTATAGGTATAAACAAAAGCATAGGTTTTTCCGCGGGTTGCGATCAGCCTGTTGTACTTTACGCCGTTGTTACCGGCGATCAATGATTGATCAGGTACACGATCAAGGTACGGACGAGAAAGCATCAGTTTTTTCAAATAAACCATCTGCTTAGCTCCCGGATCATTAATTGAATTATACCAATATCCTTTGGAACCATAAGCGCTGTTCTTATCAGTCGGTTTGTGCATTTGCATCACATCATTATCGCCATAGGTATACCCGCAGGCCCCGGCAAAAACCGACCAGTAACCATAACGCCTTACATCGGCTGCTGTCCAGCGGGGTAGCTTGGTATCATGCAGGCCGTAAGGGATCTTTTCGTACGATGGCTCGGCATCAAGAGTTGGTTTTATGGGTGACAGGTTGTAATCTGTTTCAACATAACGCCAGTTATCTTCGCCGTATTTTAAATCTTTTTTGGAGGTATCCTGCGCGTAAGTACGATGACCCGATTGGAAACAATTGAAATCTAACCAATTCTCGTTATGAAACCATTTTGATGATTGCGTACGGCCACGAGGGTGATAAGTTATCAGATGTTTTCCGTCCAGTTCATGTAAAGTGTTACCAATAGCATTCCAGGTTTTTAATGAATCTGAACCGGCAATGTCGCCGCCATTCATCCAGATCACATTGGGGTGATCGCGGTATCTTTTGGCCAAAAATCCGGCATAAGCTTTTGCTTTATCAGCACCAATATGGCTTTCCTTAACTACCGATCCCCAAACAGGAACCAAGGCAACATATAATCCTTTTTCGGCAGCTTTGGCGATGATCCAGTCGATATGATCCCAATAATCGTATTCGTTTCCCTTGCCAAAGGTATTGCCGGGAGTTGTTTTTGGCAATGTGATATTCTTATTGCTTAGGGCAGAATCGCCATAGGCATTGGTTTCTTTGATGCTATGCACCACCATTACCTGTATCACGTTAAAACCCTGTTTGGCACGGACATCAAGGTATTGCTCGGCCTCTTCTCTTTTCAGTTTAGAGAACAGCAGCCATCCTGTATCACCCAGCCAAAAAAATGGCTTATCACCAGCCATAAAATAGCGGTGGTTAGCGGATATGCTTAAACGAGGCATTACATCGTTGCTTTTGAATGAAAAAAGCAGCAAAGCAATGGCAATTAATATGGTAGATTTTTTAAGCATAATTTAGTTAACAATAGACTTTTAAAAAGCCCCCCTCTTGAGAGGGGCGCGTTTGGCTGAGCGTTGGCAGGGGTGTGTTTCGTCCGCGTTCATTATCGCTTTGTTAAACACACCCCTCCGCCCCTCTCAAGAGGGGAATCGCACTGGCCCTTTCTTCTTTAATCCCTCTATTTTTTCAAGCACCCCTCTTGAGAGGGGTGCGTTTGGCTGAGCGTTGGCAGGGGTGTGTTTCTACGGCGTTCATTATCGCTTTGCTAAACACACCCCTTCGCCCCTCTCAAGAGGGGAATCGCACTGGCCCTCCGCTTTTCTATATTTTTTCTAATCTTTCAATTACGGCTCAGCCACAAAATTGCAGCCCCATTCCCCTGTCCTTTAATTTCTGTATTTGCAGCACCTTTTATCGTTTCAGCACCGGGTAAAAGCTCGCCGGTTTTAGGGTCGATCCATTGCGCTTTGTAACTAACACCGGCCGATAAATCAAGGTGAATCCCACCGCCATTACTATAAACGATATACCCTTTTGATGAACCTAACGCCCATTGATCTTTAGGCGAACCCGGCAACTCGGCAGGTTTCATACCGCTTGCATCGGCTAAAAAAGCTTTATTAATATTGGCAGGAAGGACCGGCAATGATCCGCCTGCAATAAATACCGCCCAGCCAAAATGATCGTAACCATCGGCAGAATAAAGCACAGCTTTATCCGGGTATTTGGTACGGTACTCGTGTACCGCACGATAAACCTGCTCAAACGATGAAGCCTTGGGTTTAAAGATCCGGGCTTGTTGGCGAGGGGCCAGGCTTTGGCCGCCGATGGGTTCATAGGCTGTTCCGTTGGCCTGATAGTACCAGTAACGGATATCAATAGCATTGATGACCGAAGCTGTAGCCGGGTTGGCCAGGATAGCATCCTGCACATCTTTGGTGGCGCTCAGGCTTATGACCTGTTTCTTTTTATGCGTAGTTTCCCATTGCTTAATGGTTTCTACCCAAAACTTCATAAAATGCAGCGGACCGGTAAATTCTGCTCCAATCTGTTGGATCACCCCGGTATTACCTGCAAAATTGTCCATGCATTTATTGATGTAGGCAATGTGAAGCTTACGCCTTGCCGGGTCGGTTTCGTCATAAAACTGCTCAGCCATAAACTGGCGTTTGTCGCCGGCATAAGGTACGGGCTCCGGGAAACCGGTGCCGTTAATATTATTAGCTGTACGCCATGGAAAATCGGTATAATGCGCGCCCGCTTCAATAATGTTGTGCTGAAAATAGTTTTGATGTACCAGTACCAAACCTTTTTGATCGGCCAGATCGGCAAATTGTTTCAGGCGGTTCCAATACCAGGTATTGTATTTAGTTAAATCGTATTTACTTAAGCCGTCGTAAGCCAGTTCTTTGCCACTGCGGGCAAAAGGCAGCTCATAAAACGGAGCCCAAACATCGCCATCCATCCGGCGGATGCGCTCATGGTCGTCGCGGCGGCGATCATACCATAAGCCGTAGTTGTGTTCAAATACCACGATATTACCTTTCTGCATCCAGTCGGTTACCGCGTTCAGATCATCCGTTAAACCGGTGCCGGTTTGGCCGGGTACCCAACGGGAGATGGCGGGTTTAGCTTCCTTTTCAGTATAATCGGGATGAACAGTGCCGTTCCACCACGGGGTTTCAAAATGCTTGCCTGTTAAAACGATGTTACCACGGGTGAGCCAGCCGTTGGTAACACTCATTGTGGGTGCCAATGTAGCAACAGCCGGGCGTTTATATCCTATTTCATCAATAGTTTTGGCACCTGCCGATTCAATGTTAATCGAATTTCTTTTAGGCGACTGATCAATCCAGTTACTGATGGTAAGTGCAGGTTTACGGGCCGCTGCCATCAGTTCGGCTGCCTGCTCAACTGTCGGGCTGCTTGATGGTTCGGTGGCCGGGTACAGGATATCGGCTTGTTTGCTTACATCTTTATTTAAGCGGTTAGCTAACTGCGTGTAATAAAAACTTCTTGGGCTTATGGTGCTGTTTGATGTACTCCAGTAGCCATCACCTGCAAATTGTGCCCAGGTACCAAAAGCCCAGTTTTGAGCCGTTGGCGGCTGATAGCAATCCACACGAGCTGCGGTACAATTCCAGAACAGGCTGTTGGCGGCGCTCCATCCGGCGCCTTGTCCGTCCTGTCCCCGGTTCATATAACTTAAGGGCTGTCCATCGATGTTAGCGATATCAAACAGAACGCCCGATGCCCAGCTATCAATACCTCCGCTAAAGCCCAGCGAACCTACCGACATACATTGCACAAAAGCGTTTGGCCCCGGCGCGCAATACCCGGTAGCAAAATCATGAAAACCCTGTTCGGAATATAAACGCTGAAAAAGGTTTTGCCCCCCCATAGTCAGGAAAGTGTTGCGACGCTGTCCCCCTATTTCCGAAACAGGCGCGAGCGATTTACAATCCTCAACCGTTACCCGGTTTCCGGTAACACCAACAAATACTGCCGAACCTGCAAAATGCTCAAAGGTTACCTGGCGTACCCAAGCATCGCTAACATTTTCCATTGTGATAGCCATCCAGCGGTGGGCTTCATCTTTTGCGTTTGAAGCATCGTAAGCTGATTGCAGTTTTAAGTTTTCGATCCCCACTTGCATAATTCTGCCGGACCATTGGTAAGAGGCTATCAAACCACCGCCGTATGCAGTATCCAATGCTGTTGTTAAAGGTGCGTCAAGGGTAACTGTGTTACCGTCTACTGATGTTACTTTTCTATCCCAGTAAATATCGCGTTCGCCGGGTTTCCAGGCCAGAGCGGTTAAGTCGCCGCCAAAATGGTCGGTTTTAATGGTGCTGATCCATGCCTGTGTGCTTGGACGGTGAATTAAAACCAGATCGCCGTTTTTAAGATCTGCACCATCGGCAATGTGTAGAGTGTTAGCATTTACCGGCACGTATGCATCGGTAATTTTAATTTCTTTGGATGTTAGCCGGTCGTTTTTGCCGGTAACATGGATAAAGGTTTCCCTATCCGTTCCGGCAGCGAATAGTATGGTACCGTTGGCGGCCATCCCGCTTCCCCGCAATACAACGCCGGATGCATTTATTTTAAGGCTGCCGTTAATCTGATATGTGCCTTTGTTGAGCAGCACCGTTCCGCGAAAACCATCTTTATCTGCAGGTAAACCAGCTACGTAATCTAAGGCAGCCTGGATCCTCAGTGTAGCATCACCGGCTTTTACAGGTACTACAACTTTTACAGCTACAAAAGGGATTGGCTTTTCGGAGGCCATATATCCGCAATATGAAAAATCAGGAATGCGGTCGCCGTTGGGGCTCACTGCATAATTTAGTTTGCCGTTTTTATCGGCGGCAACAGGCGGTTGGGGTTTAGGGGCTTTTTTCTTATCCTGTGCAAATAAGGGGGAATGCATAAGCATCCCCCCAGTCATTAAACCAACCCAAAAATAAATCCTGTTAAACCTCAATCCCCGCATTATAGTGTCTTTATTATTTTAACGAAGCCAATTTCTTTTCGCCTTTAGCGGCTACTGTATTTAAATATACTTCGATATTGGTATAACCGCCACCATTTTTTGCAGGCAGGGCCGAGTCGTTACCATCTTTAGGGTTTAGGCCATGAGCTGTTTCCCAACTATCTGGCAAACCATCATTGTCCGAATCTTTGTAAGGCGTGCCTTTATATTCCGGATAGCCACCAACCTGCCATGGGGCGGTGATGATACCCAGCTTGTACGAGTCTTTCGGTAATTTACGCACTTTAAACTGGTAAGCAGTATCGGTTTTCATTTCCTTGTAAGTGATCTTACCGGTACGTACCTGCTCGGTGATGCGCACATCAACCGGATCGCGTTTTGGCAGGGTGGCACCAGCATTCGCGATAACAAATTTAAAAGCGTCCTTTGCCGACATGATTGTCATCGGGGGCATTGGAAACGGTTCGTTAGCCTTCATATAGTCCTTGTACTGACCGGCGTCAGGCAATTCTTTGCCACCTGGGCCTTCAACCTGGATGCCACCGTTCCACGCATCTTTAGTTACTTCGGGATAACCTTCCATAATATTACCTGATGCATAAACACGACCAAACACTTTTTCCTTCAGCTTGCTCCTGCCCGATTCCGGTTTCAGGATACGGTGACCAACCGGCTCATCTTTAGGTGTAACCGGACCAGGTTTAAAGTAGTTATTGATCACGTTGTAATTGGTGGTATAATCGCCGCCGTCCATTGAACGGTGATGCCAGTTAAATACCACATTGTTTACAAAGTTGTATACGCCATTCCAGCCAACAGATGGGTTACGGCCAGTATTATCGGCCCAAAGGTTACGCATTAATGAGCTGTTTTCGCCGCCTGTTGTTGAGCCGAAAGCGTGGTTCCAGTAATCCAATGATTCTGAATAAATACAATTCTGGATAGTGATATTTACGGTACCCAGCTTCTCTTCTTTCGAGCCATCGCCCGGATCAAACATGTGACGGTACATGGAAAAGTTTTCGTCCAGGCCCCAGCTTGCAGATACGTGATCGGCAATGATGTTGCCCACCGGGTTGCCACCCAAAGCATCATCACGGCGGCCAACATTGGTTTCGCCGCGGCGGAAACGCATATAACGGATCACAACATCATGTGTATTCACCCAAAATGATTCGCCTGCAATACAAACGCCATCACCCGGAGCAGTTTGGCCTTCAATAGTAATATACGGAGCCCTCACGATAATCGGTGTTTTGATGCGGATAATGCCCGCAACATTAAATACCACTATACGTGCGCCGCCTTTTTCGCAAGCTTCACGCAAAGTGCCGGGGCCATTATCTGCCAAACTGGTAACTACATATACCTTACCACCGCGGCCGCCAAAGGTAAACTTACCACCGCCTTCGGCACCCGGAAAAGCCGGGATCTTGGCCTGCGGCAAATCGGTCGGGCGCGCGGCCCATGGTACGTATACTTTGCCACGGCGCTGATCGGCCTGGATAATGGGCAGGGCGACCGCCCATGCTGAATCTGAACGACGGGTAGCCTCTTTCATCAAAGCTTCACTCTCTGCTTTAACCTTTTCTGGTATTTCCGGGTATTGGGCAAAAGCCGGTTTAGCTAAACCCAATGCCGCTGCTACTAAAAATAAAGCTGTGTGTTTTTTCATATCTGTATTCGTAATCTTCTTTTGTTAAATGGTTAGCAGGCACCCATCGTTCAATTAATTTATTATTGAAGCGGATCAAACGGCCCACCCCAGGTGTTATTTTGCTGTAAATTGATATTATTTAACAATGCCGCCGAAGGGATCCCGAAAAAGTAATCGCCCGACTGAACCGCAATGTTATAAGAATCCATAGTTTTAGTTTTAACGGTGAAAGATGTGCTGTACAGGGCATCCAATGATGCAGCTGCTAAAGCATCTCTTGTACCGGTAAGATAATCTTTACCGCTTGCGTTGTTATTAAGGGTAACTGTAAGCCCCGTTCTCTTTTTACCGTTCAATGTGCTTTCGAGTAGTTTACGGCGACGAAGGTCCCAATAGCGTTTACCCTCAAAGGCAAATTCAATTTTACGTTCATTCATGATAGCGTTGATCATCTGATCAGGGCTCATGCCTGCATCTAAACCGTAAAGGTTATCGGCACCTGCTTCAATACCGGCACGTTTCCTGATAGCTGTTATATTGGTATAACCGGTAGTTACGTTGCCTAACGCTGCGGCACATTCGGCCTGGTTCAATAAAACTTCGGCATAACGGATCTCCATCCAATCTGTACCAACATATGGTGTATTTGCCACACTGACGTTAGGGTCAATAGCTTTGCGCAGGTAGAAACCTGAGCCTGTTGCCGATGCCGGTTCAGTGGTTTTAACACCGGAACCATCCGCTTTATTGTAATAAAAGTAAGTCCACAGGCGATAAGAGCTATTGCCGTTTATAGGCCAGTTACAACCGTTGTAGGCAATAGTTTTGTTAAACCTTGGATCGCGGTTATCAAAAAACTTTGCATCATCATATGTATACTTTAACGAGGTACCTGGTGCTTTTCCGTCAAGCATCGGGTATGATTTTACAATATCCCATGTAGGTTGATTGGAACCGCCTTTAGTACCTAAATAGGCCGGACGAGTCGCATTATCATAGGTATTGTTATTCTGGTTTTGATCGGTTGATGATGTGTTAAAACCTGTTATCAAAATTGCCTCCGGATTGCTGCTGTTTTCGGTAAACCACATGTTATCATAAGATGGGTTTAAACCGTAGTTATTGGCAGATAATATCTGCATTGCCTTATCATTGGCATCAGCAGCTGTTTGCCAGCGGGCCGCATCATTGCTGGGGTTAAACTGAGGACTTGCATACGTTAGCAACACCCTTCCTTTAAACGCAGCCGCAGCAGCCGATGAAATACGACCGTAATCGCTGCCGCTCCATTTGGCGGGCAGATATTTTATACAGCTGTCCAGATCGCTCACAATTTGTTTAAAGCACTCCGAAGTTTTGTTACGAGGCAAAAGCGCCGCGTTTTTGGCGTCCTGCCCAATAGCATCAAGCGGTTTTAACACCAGCGGAACACCGCCGTATAACCTTACCAGGTCAAAATACCTGAAAGCCCTCCAAAAATAAGCCTGTGCTTTATACCTATTTTTGGTAGAGGCAGGCAAGGTGCTGGCGTCGAGATCCTGCAGGGTTTGGTTAATGTTACGGATCCGGCCGTAGTTATTGCTGATATTCACCGAGGTACCGATGTCACCAACAGTTTCGATGGTAACCGTACCTTTTACGTACGCGTTATCGCTGTAAAATTCGTCGCATTTGTCGCCCCCGCTGCCAATAGCGCCGCCGGTATCGCCAAACCAGCCGGGCTGGTTTGCTGTATACAGGTAATTGATGTTTAAAATAGCCACCGTTGAGTCATTAAAAATCTGGCCGGGGGTGCTGTGTGTAAGATCTTCCTTATCAAGCACTTTTTTACAGTTTGTAAACAGGGCTGATACGATCAAAGCTGCAAATATGGTTTTAAATAATTTCATGTCTTTCAAAGTTTAGAAGCCTAAGTTTAAACCAAAAGATACTGTGCGTAAGTTGGGATATGCCCCAAATGGTGATGAAATATCACGATAATGTTCGGGGAACGGGTTTACAAAGTTGATTGGGTTTGTAGCTACCACATACGCCCTTATGCTTGACATGCCGAGCCTTTTGGTGATGGAAGCAGGCAGGGTATAGCTTAAGTTAGCACTGGAGATATTCCAGGTGAAGGGGCTAACAAACCAAAAATCACTTGTAGCACTCACATCGTCCGAGTAATAAGGGTCGGGATATTTAGCATTTGGATTAGATGGGGTCCAGTGATCAGCCCAGAATACAGGCCTGTTCTGGTTAGCCGTGGCTTGTTTAATGGCGGCGCTCTCAATTGATTGGTTGCCACCCCAGCTCATTCCCATAACCACATTTAAGCTTAATGTTTTATATGCACCGCCAAAGTTAAGGCCAAGATTGTAGTGGTTTGATGATTTCTTACCTAAATAAAACTGGTCGTTGAGGTCGTTTTGTTTGATAATACCATCGCCGTTTTTGTCAACGTAATTGATCATACCAGGTGAAGGCACGTAACCAAAAATCTTAACGTTTTGTGCCCCACCGGCTGCGGCGGCCCTTTCAGCAATGATCGCGTCGGCATCGGCTTGTGTACGGATGATACCGAGTGATTTGTATCCCAATGTTCCCTGATCGCTTGATTTACCGGTCAAATCCTGAATGGTACCCACCTGCGCTGCAGCGATATCGTATTTAATGTATTTATTATCACTCCAGGAAAAGAACGGGCTAAAATTATAGCTAAAATTAGAACCAATTTTGTCTTTCCAGCTTACAGAGATCTCGTATCCGAAAGTATTGACGATACCATAATTTTCGGCAGATGGCGCTGCACCTATAGTTACCGGAACTGAAGTGTTCAGCGATGCAAGCATATCATAGCGGTGCTCCCAGAAATAATCGGCCGAAACTGATAAGCGGTTACCCAGGAAAGCGGCATCTAAACCGTAGTTTGTTTTCAGGTCATGGTCCCAGGTTAAATTAGCGTTCGGGATAGCGATATTTAGCAGCGCGCCGAGGCCCCTGTCGCTATTGCCGCCGAAAACAGCACCGCCTTTGTTGCCGGTACCAAACTGGTAGTTAACCGCGTATAAGAATGAAGGTGTATTATCAGAACCTAACAAACCTACCGAACCTCTGAATTTCAAAAGATCAACAAAGCTCACTGATTTAAAGAAGTTTTCTTTTGAAATCACCCAGCCTGCTGAAGCCGAAGGGAAATATCCCCACTGGTGGCCCGGTGCAAAGTTGGTATTAGCATCCGCCCTCATGGCCAATTCAACCAGGTATTTATCGGCGTAGGCATAATTTACCCTACCTGCCACAGCTTTACGGCCATATTCTTTTACCAAGGTAGCCTGGTTTGACGATTGATCGCCGATGGTGAACGTTTGGTTATCTTTTCCGCCTACAATTACACCGTCGGCTTCGGCAGCTACACCTTCACTATATGACTCATATTGCTCATACAAAGCCAGTGCAGTAATTTCATGCGCCCCAAAACGTTTATGGTAAGTAAGGTTGGCGTTGAACTGGTAATTATCTGCCATTGTAGGGGTAAGGCGCACCCTGTCGCCATTTTTAATAGCTTTTACGCCTACCACAGTTCCTCCCGGAATATGGTTATTGTCGCCTTCGCCCGAGTATTGGTTGTAATAAAACGTTGAGCCATATTGCTTGTTAAAGGCATTATTAAGATTACGGTTGTAGCTAACATTGGCAGTTAAGCCGCTAATACCCGGAATTTCGTAACTCAAATTGGCTAAACCATTAAATACAGTGTTATTGTTACCTGTGTAGTTGTTAGAATTTTGAACAGCAAAAAAGTTAAGGTTATCGTTATTGCTGGTTCCTAAATATACAGGATGCCCGTCGATAAAATATTTTTGCCATGGTGGTGCCTGGTTAAGCGACAGAAAGTCGTTATCGGGGCTTTCGCTGGTACTTGATAGTTTATACCAGTAAATTTTGCTTTTGGCAAGATCTTCGCTCAATGACAATGACAGTTTTAAACCTTTCGCCACTTTTGCGTCGACACTGGCCCTGAAGCCAAAGCGGTTGGTATTTACGCCTTTAAAGTTGGAGTTTTGGTTTACATAATTTGCGCCTGCGAAATAAGTAACCTTATCATTACCGCCGGTTATGCTCAACGCGTTCCTGCTGGTTACTGCCGGTTTAAATGCCTGCTCCAGGAAATTTTGATTATTATTTTTAAAGTACTCAAGCTCATCCGGCGTATAATATTTTAAGTCTTTATTGCTTAAATCGCCGTTGATATAACCTTCGGGTGTTATGGTGTGGTTATACCTGGTTTGCTCAATATCATTCAAATAAGTAGCCATCTGAAAGCCCGACATCATTTTAGGAAGCTGAATTGCATCGGCAATACCTACTGATGAACTGAAGCTTACCTTTGGCCCGCCGGCCTGGCCGCGTTTGGTTGTTACAACGATAACGCCATTCGCGCCTAAAATACCGTATATGGCAGCGGCAGCATCTTTCAATATCGAAATGTTCTCCACCTCACTTTGATCAAGCAGGTTGAAATCTGCTTCACTACGTTGTACACCATCAATAATGTACAATGGTGTTGTACTTCCACCATTCTTTGCCAGAAAGACTGGGTTACGGATAGTGATGGTTCCGCTTTGGCCTGGCCTTGCAATACCACCGGTAACACTTACCGCGGCATTGGTACCGCGAAGTGCGGCGGCAAGGTTAGTGGTAGGGATATCCTGAATGGTTTTCATATCCACCGCGGCAACAGCACCTGTTAAGTGGACCTTCTTTTGAGTACCGTAACCTACTACCACAACCTCATCGAGGGCATTTTGTGATGGTACCATTTTAAAGTCGGCATTCATTTCGCCAATCTTCAGTGTTTTTTCCTGGTAGTTGTATCCAAGAAATTTAGCCCCAACCACAATGGCCTGCAGATTAGTAGCCTTAATTGAATATTTACCATCGGCATTGGTGATAGTACCTGTAGTACTGCCCTTTACCTGGATGGCAACCCCTGGCAGGGGAGCACCTTTTTCGTCCGTAACCGTACCTGTTATATTACGGTCCTGGGCTTTTAGCGCGCTGCCTAAGCACAGCAACACCGAAAGTAAGAGGAAAAGTTTTCTCATAAACTTGATAATTTAATTTTCATGATCAGGTTAATTAATTAGTATAATTGGTTTGCCCGGCTAAAGCTTATTTCATGATACCGGGATATTTAGGTTAGT
This sequence comes from Mucilaginibacter sp. NFR10, assembly GCF_900100445.1. Lineage (NCBI taxonomy): Bacteria > Pseudomonadati > Bacteroidota > Sphingobacteriia > Sphingobacteriales > Sphingobacteriaceae > Mucilaginibacter > Mucilaginibacter sp. NFR10. Next base: position 237,824 of record NZ_FMTV01000005.1, read on the forward strand.
TCAAAAATTATTGTTTTGCTGCCTGCCGCTCTTTGATCCGTTTTTGCCACTCTTCACCTTCCTTTTTCATATCGTAGCCCTGTGCGGATAGGTAATTATTAATGCGGCCCTTAAACTTCCCAAACCAGGCATGCTTTTTTTCTGATGATTCAGCATCTATAGCGTTTTCCCGCGCCTCCAGCAGCCATCCCTTAATTTTGCTTTTTTGTTCTTCGGTGAGGTTAGGGATCTCGTCCTGGTAAGCGGTAAAGGTAATGGGGTATATGCGGTAGGTCATACCGTCTTTTATCTTATCAACCTCATCGGCACTTAATACCTTGTTAAGCTTGTTGATATATGATGTATGCAACACTTTTACCTGCTTAGCCACATTACTATCTACAAGGGCGATTTTGGCATTGGCACCTGCTTTATCATCGGGCATCTGGGTTTTAATATCATTTACTTTTGCTTTACGCGCATCATAAATGGTGTTCAAATCACTGTACTGGGCAACTACAATATCACGCACTTTCTTAAATTTTACCGAGTCGGTAATGCCTGCTCCTGTAACAATTTTATTTGAACGTTCGGTTATAACTTTTAGGTAGTTGTTATCCACTGGTGCCTGCGCGAAAGCCTCACTGATTGCAACTGATAATAACAATATCACTATGTATTTAAAGTGTTTCATGGTTGTTTCAATTGGTTAAATTCTTTACAGTTTTTATAAAAGCCCTTAAAAAAGTATATGGTGTCCTGCAATTTTTTTACGCAATTAATTGTTCATATCACAATTAATCAACTGTTAAAATCCTGTCAGTTCTAAAAGCCTGATAAAAAGTATAATTAATTTTATTGGTTTATATTTCCTGGTATCCTGCAGCCTGATTTACAAGTTGCTTTAACAAATATCAATGGTTAGCCTTTGCCTTTCCTATTTGTATTTATCTATTTATTATACAATCTTATCATAACCCGCTTTTCGTGTTAGGGTAATTTTTTGTCAAAAGAAAATTACATTCGTGCAAATTGAGTTTGATTAAAAATTACTACTTTTAAAATATAAACCAGCGCGACGCATACTTAATTGTCCGCTCACCTGCTAATCTTTATTGATTTTTACAAAATGAAGCCCCATTTTCTCAAGGTTGCGGTTAAACCGCAAAATTCATTCAGTATCAGGCATGATATTTTGCCCACCTTCCGGGGTATCTGGCACTACCATCCCGAGCTTGAATTACACTACGTAATAAAGGGCGAAGGGGTTAGGTTTATTGGTGATAATATCAGCAATTTTTCGCCAGGCGAAATCACATTGCTGGGAGAGGCCCTACCACACTGCTGGCGCTGCAAGGATGAATATTTTTTGCCCGAATCCGGATTGAATGTTGAGGTGATCGTGATCCACTTTTTGCCCGACTGCCTTGGTCGTTATTTGTTAAATTTACCCGAAGCGTTCATGCTGCCCAAGTTGTTTGAGAAAGCTAAAAGCGGAATGGTAATTAAGGGCGAAGCAAGAACCGAACTGGCCAAACTGATGCGGCAGGCAGCGGAAGCCACCAACCTCGACAGGATCATTATTCTGTTATCGATATTAAAAGTATTAGCCGAAAATGAAGACTTTGAACCAATAACGCTATCACACAGTGACTTTCATCAATCCAACGAATCGGACACCATTCGCCTTAATAAAGTATGCTCCTATACGCTGGCCAACTATAAACAGGAGATCAGCCTGGAAAAAATAGCGGCCATTGGCAACCTCAGTGTCACCTCCTTTTGCCGATATTTTAAACTGATGACCAAGAAAACGTATTTTGATTTTTTAACCGAGATCAGGATCAGTCATGCCTGCCGGTTTTTGATTGAGGACAAATTACCCACCGAGGTTTTGTGCTTTGAATGCGGTTATAACAACATCTCTAATTTTTACCGACACTTTAAACGGGTTACCGGCATGACCCCGCTTGAGTATAAACGCCGGTATATTAAAGGACAAAAGCAGGCGATTTCTGCTTAGTTTGGTTAAGTATTAAATCGTTAGCCAAAAGTTCCAACAGGCTGTTTTAAAATGCAGAGACGCATCACATGCGTCTCACGCATGCAAATCCAGGGTTTAATGAATTACAAAACGGCTTGTCCTATGGGAGACGCATGTGATGCGTCTCTACGTAAAACTTCACAACAGAATTTAAACAGGACTTTCAACTTAAGACTAATAGATACCGATCTCACTTTGAAGTGTAGTGTAGTTAGCGTAAAGATCTTCTATTTTATTGCGGATGGCCGGCGAGAAATAACCAACATCGCGCCGGGTAGTTGTTGATATTTTGAAGCCCCGTTTGGTAAGATAATATTTAGCAATTACCGGGTAAACATTGTGCATCACATCCATATTTTCGGTTAGAAATTCCTGTACCATGGCAACCTCATGCTGGCGCGATGCATCGGCATAATGATTACACAACCAAACAATAAGCTCCGGAAAAAAATTTCCCTGAATGCATGACAACCCGGCCGAACCTGCTTTAAGTGATTCAACCGCGTGAACCATATAAGCATCATACAGCCCAAACGCCGGATTAACTTTGCTTGCCTCCAATTTCTGTTTTACCACGTCAATTTTAAGGCAGGTATCTTTATGATATATTACCCTGCCTGTTGCTGCAAAATGATGAAGCTGTTCTGCCGATAATAACCTTTTGTATGGAACCGGGCATTCGTAAAATCCTAAAGGGATATTTTCTGTTTGATCAAAAAGATCAAAAACGCGATCATTAAACGCAGTATCCGGCTCATTGACATCAGCAAGTAAACTGGTAATGGCAATTACCGCTGAAGTGCCGGTATCATACACCCTCTTTATAAAATCAGCTTGTTTTTCAACCGGGCCACCAAAGGTTCCGGTAGCTACAACAGGAACAGCGCCGTCAACAGTTTCAACCACATGTTTGATAATTGCCAAACGTTCCTCGCCGCTCAGTTCAAACATTTCGCTCGAGAGGCAATTGGCAAACACACCAGCCGCACCCGCGCGCAGGTACATTTCGGTTAAGCGGGTAAGCGCTGCATAATCAATAGCACCGTTATCTTTAAAGGGCGTTAACATTACCGGGATAAAACCCTTTTTTGATTGTTCCATTTTGATGATTATTAAACTGTTAACTGCCTTGTTTTTGTTAATAAAATCCCCGTTAAAAAAATAGCCAATGTACCGGCCACAATTATCATATTGGTATTCAATGTGCTGCGAAGGGCTGCGTATTGCTCCGGAATGAGTGACGGAAAAGTAAGCCAGATGATCACCAAAATACCTATGATACTGGCAATGATAGCCTCATGGTTACGGGTTTGCCTGCTGATAATGCCCAGCAAAAACAAACCGAGCATGCCTGCTGCAAAAATCCCCGAAAGCTGCCACCATAAATCAAGGATACTTTTTACCCCTATCATGGCTATTCCGGCGGCCATACCCGCAAAGCCAAAAAGTACGGTACCAATGTGCAGGGCGTTCAATGTATTTTTATCGCTGAGTTTCGGCTTAAAGTAGCGTTTGTAAATGTCGATGGTAAAAACAGTAGCTGATGAGTTCATACCCGAACTGATGGTGCTCATGGCAGCCGATAAAATAGCGGCTACGATAATACCAACCAATCCTGCAGGGATTTTGGTAACCATAAAATGCGGCATGATCTTATCGCCGTAATCGGCAGGGGTTAGTTTGTTCATAAATGCCGAAATATCGGTTGCCGAAGCCGCTGCAGGCAGGCGCTCGATAGCTACCTGGTGCTTAAGGCTTAAGATCAGATCGGGATGCTGGCTGTAGTAAGCATATAAGCATGAACCTATTACAAAAAACAGGAAAGATGCCGGCACATAAATACCAACGCAAAACCATACCGATTTGGCGGCCTGCTTGGTAGATGTAGCCGCGTGATAACGCTGAATATAGTTCTGATCCATCCCAAAGTTATTTAGATTGATGAAGAAACCGTAGAACAGGATCACCCAAAAAGTCGGTTCGGTAAGGTTCAATGAAAAACTACCCAGACTGAATTTGTGATCAGCTTTACCAATTTCTATGATCTTATCAAAGCCGCCGGGGATGCTGTTTACCACCAAATAAATGATCAGCAGGGCTCCTAAAGTTTTGATGATAGCCTGCACAACTTCTGTCCAGATCACAGCTTTGATCCCTCCTGATACCGTGTACAGGATAATAGAGATTCCCATTACCACCATAATGGTCTTCATAGCCAGACCGGTAAGCGCCTGCAGGCTTAACGCTATGCCAAAAAATACAGAACCCATACGGGCTATCTGCGTAAGCAAAAAGCAAATAACCGCATAAACCCTTGCCCATGGGCCAAAACGTTTTTCGAAATGCGTATAGGCCGAAATGTTACCGGTATTACGATAAAATGGTATAAAATATTTAACAGCAATCCAGGCCGCAAATGGCATGGATAGGCTAAAAACGAAAGCGTTCCAGTTGCCGCCGTAGGCTTTGCCGGGTACACCTAAAAAGGTGTTACTGCTTAAAAAAGTAGCATAAATTGATAAACCGATAGCCCAGCCCGGTATTAAACCAGATGCAACGGTGAACTGTTCGGCATTTTTATTTTTACGCGAAAAATAAAAACCCACCAGCACCATAGCTATAAGGTAAATACCTATAATGGTAAAATCTAACACGGGCAACACTTTCATGCGTTAATCGGGTAGTACAGTAAATTTAATGTTATGGTTTATAAATTGCATAACAAATGTAACGTACCGCTGTTAGCCTTTACTGTAATATTTTCGCCTGCTATTGTAGGATATTAGCATCAGAGCTAAGTGGCGGCGGGATTAATTAAACAAAAGATTTTAAAAATGCCCTCTCGAGAGGGGGCGCGGCGGAAAGAGCGGCAGCAGGGGTGTGTTTCTGCGATCGACAACCAAAGTGCAGAAACACACCCCTCCGCCCCTCTCAAGAGGGGAATCGCGTGAGTCCGCTCTTTTTTTCGTAAGTTAAAAGCTCATCAACGTGCGCTTTCAATAATCAAGTGAGCCGGTTTCAGCCCATCGGCAGCAGCATTAATGGTAATTTTCCCGCCAACAGATTTAGATTGGATAATAGCCAATCCCAAACCGTTAAACACATGGTGCTGATCAGATACAAAAGGATCCAGATCGGTTTGAGAACCATTATCCACCCCTTTCAATATGCCTTGTCCGGTTACTTTAAATTTCACCAATTGATTAGCGTCAGGTACCGGAATATTATTTTTATCCAGAACAGATACGGTAATGTAAGAAAGATCTTTACCGCCGGCTTTGATTTTATCCCGATCTGCCTTGAGTTGTATTTTGTAAGGTTCGCCTGCTGTAACTACCTGCTTAGTCAACACCACTTTACCATTACGGCGCGATATGGCTTTTAATACTCCCGGCTCATATTTTACACGCCACATCACATGCAGGTCGTCGCCGGCTTTCTTTCTCACGCCTATCGATTTTCCATTCAGAAAAGCTTCTACCTCATCGGCATTATTATAATAGGCCCAAACATCAATCATCTGCCCAGGCTTCCAGTTCCAGTGCGGCAACAGGTGTAAAACCGGCTTATTTGTCCATTCACTTTGGTACATGTAATAAACATCCTTCGGAAAACCGGCCAAATCAACAATACCAAAGTATGAGCTTCGGGCCGGCCATAGGTATGGGGTTGGTTCGCCGATGTAATCAAAGCCTGTCCACACAAAAAGGCCCGAAAGGAAGTCATGCTTTTTGATGATCTTCCAGGTTTCCTCATGTGTTGAGCCCCAATAGGCCGAAACATTATCATAAGATGATACCGTGAGATCAGCATTGCCATCCTTCAAAGGTGTTTTGCCATCTTTGGGCCAGCGCCTGATACTGTCCGACGGCATATCATAATGCCCCCGTGTTGCCAGGGCCGACATATTTTCGGTACCGATAAACTTTTGACCGGGGTAGTTTTTCTTAAAATCTGCATAAACCTCCTGGTGATAGTTTAAACCCACTAAATCAAGCGCACCCGACTGGTAAATAAAATTCTTTTTAGGGTCGGCATCGCTCAGGGCCGATGTAACTAATCGTGTGTTATCTAACTGCTTTACAACTTTAACCAGCTCGCGACCAATACTTACACCTGTACTGTCAAATTGCTCCCTGATCTCGTTACCAATACTCCATGCAAAAACAGATGGGTGGTTACGATCACGTAATACCTGGTCTTGCAGGTCTTTTACATGCCATTTATCCCAATCCTCGTGGTAATCGTGTTTGCTTTTTTTCTTCTTCCACATATCAAAAGCTTCGTCCATCACCAGGAAACCCATTTTATCGCATAGGTCGAGCAGATCGGGTGCGGGCGGATTATGCGAGGTGCGGATAGCATTGCAACCCATATCCTTTAAGATCTGCAATTGCCGTTCAATGGCACGGGTATTAACAGCCGTGCCCAAAGCTCCCTGATCATGGTGCAGGCATACGCCAAGAATTTTCATCGGCTCACCATTCAGGCTGAAACCTTTATCCGCATCGAAATTAAAATACCTGATACCGGTAGTTATGACATAATCATCAATAACCTGATCTGCAGCCGTCAATTGCAGTTTCACTTTGTACAGATAAGGATGCTTTACTGACCATAGTTGAGGATTCCGAACGCTTATATTCTGCTGAATTACAGTATCGGTTATTGACGTTGTTACAACCCCTGCAACCTTTCCTTTATCATCCAAAACAGAAGCTTTGAGCTTAAACTTTGAGTCAATCGAACCTGGTAAAACCGTGCGAATATTGATCTCTGCTTTTTGATGATCAACCCGCGGCGTGGTTATAAATGACGACCATTGCGGCAGATGCGTTTTGTTGACCGTTGTTAGCCACACGTTACGATAAATACCCGACCCGGTATACCAGCGAGAATTAGGCTGATCGCTGTTATCAACCCGAACGGCAATCACATTTTGTTGTGTACCGAATTTAAGGTAAGGCGTTAAATCATATCTGAACGAGATATAGCCGTTAGGCCGTTTGCCTAAATAATGGCCATTAATCCAAACTTCGCTGTTATGAAAAACGCCGTCGAAATCAATAACAATAGTTTTAGTTTTTGACGATGCAGGGATTATAAAACTTTTACGATACCAGCCGATACCGGCAGGCAACCCACCTTCTGCCTGTGTGGTAGGGTTTTTACTGTCGAATTTACCTTCGATACTCCAGTCATGCGGCAGATCAAGCTTTTGCCAATTGCTATCATCATAGCTTACTGCGTTAGCAGTCGAATCGTCACCCAGGAAAAACTTCCAGTTAGAGTTAAAACTTTCTGTTTTGCGCACGTTTTGAGCAGATGCAAAACCAGCCACGAAAAGCGTTAAACACAGTGTATATAGATAACGGAACCTCATTTCGTTTTGCTTTTCTTTACAGGCGCCGCAACAAAGTTCAGTTCGCTTTTACCCAGATCTTTTGATACAGCTACCGCTATACCACGCTGATCGGCTTTGTTTACGGCACAATAAAAATGGTAGACTATGCCTTTGTATTTAACCACGCATGATTTATGGGCGAACATGTTATCATAAGGTTCGGACGATTGAATGAGCTTCTCCCCTGTCCAATCAGTCCAGTGCACCAAGTCATACGAGCAGGCAAAGCGGTTAAACACGCCTGAGTCGCCGGTTTTCCAGAAAGCGCCGAAATAAAACATGACATATACATTTCCTATTTGCTGAATGTACGGGTCGCCGGTAATACCGTCGCCGTGATTCAATACCGGGTCTTTACCGAAGCGTTTCCAGTGCAGCATATCATCAGACATAGCCATGCCAATGCGCTCCGCTCCTCGCTTTTTATTAACGCTGTCGCCATTGGCGTTGTAGTACATAATGAACGGGTGACCGGTTAGCTTCTTTTTATCCCAGATCACGGTTTGTTTGTATTGCGTGTGGTTATCCCACCAGCTTACATCTTTATCAATACTTGACAATACCGGATGATCTAATCCCTGCCATTCATGTACCGCACCCGGATCTGTATCGGTAGAAGCCACACTTATGGATAACAAACCTTTCTCATAGCCTTTGCTTTGCCCGCCAAAATACGATAACCAATATTTGCCATTATACTGCTGCAATTTGTATGATCCACCCCATTTATAATCCTGCAAACCGACATAACCGGCTTTTTGGTTATTGTCCCATTTGGTAGTATCGTCCGAAAATGAAAGGATGCGGCCCCGTGTTTTCCAGTGCAGCAGGTCTTTACTATCGGCCAGCCAGGTTTCGTATCCGCGACCGTTAAAAATAATATAGCTCATATACCAGCTGTCACCCTGGCGAAAAACCGTGGGGCAATCAGCCTTCTGGCTATTATCTTCCGGAGCTATCACCAAGCCATATTTGTAAGGCGTTTTAACCTGCTCGTAAATATCTTTCATCACCTTCTCGGGTACTTCCTGGGCATGTGCCTTCAGCATAAAAAAAACACAGACAAGGAACGCAGACGATTTAAAAATGTGTTTCATAGAGTGTATAAATATTATTTGGCCACGAACGTGTAATTACCCGATCCCACCTTGATTTCTGCTTTTCCATCGTGATAGCCGATAAACTTAAGATCACGGCGGGTTTTGATATTTTGCCCATCCACCATAATAGCGGCATTGCTTTTTACGGGCAAAAAAATACTTGCAGTAGTATTTGCCGGGATACTTACCTCCAGTTTAAACTGCCCCCGCCCCTTCTCCCAACTGCTTGAAATATTGCCATAGGGCGATTTATAATTAGCCTTAGTCCAGGTTACATTGCCCACAGTTTCGGGCCTGATCTCGATTTTATTAAATGCGATGGCATCATCTGCCGGGCGGATCCCGGCCAGGCCGCTGTAAAACCACTCCATCAGGTGCCCCAACATAAAGTGGTTGTTGGATACCGAAGGCAATGCCGCCCATGATTCGGTTAAGGCAGTGGCACCGTGAGCCAGTTGATAACCATAGCCCGGCACATCCGCACGACTGTTCATATCGTAGATCACATCCGAGCGACCTTCGTCATCCAGCACACGCAACAGGTAACGATAACCAATATCTCCGGCAGTAAGTGCATTGCCACGGTCGCGAATGTCTTTTACAATATTGTTAATCACAGCAGTTTTATATTGCGGTTCAACCAATCCGGCATAAACCGACATAGCGTTGGCAGCCTGGCTGCCTGTGCCGTATTGTTTGGTATCGGCGTTAAAAAACTTTTGATTATAAGCCTGTTTAACCTCGATAGCGAGTTTTTTGTATGATGCGGCATCATCGTTTTTGCCAAGCAAGGTTGCCATTTTTCCGGCTATATCCAGGTCATAATAGTAAAGCGAAGTAGCCGTAATACCCTGCGGCGTTAACTGCGAAACGCCGGGAGGATTTGGACCAAGATCATACCAATCGCCTAAGCCTTGGTACAATAAATGGTTTTGAGATTTTTTATCAAGGTAGACCAGGTACCGTTTGATCATATCATAGTTTTGAGCCAGTACCTCTTTATCGCCATACCATTGGTATACATACCACGGCAAAATCACCGCGTTGCTCCCCCACTCGGGCGAGTCGCGGAAAGGTTCATCAAACTTTACATATTCGGGCGAAATTTCGGGGATCAATCCATCCTTTGTTTGAGAGATGCGCATATCGTTAACACACTTACGCGCCAGGCCAACGATATCATAATTGTAATGTAGGGAGCTGCCGACTAAATGCGCTTCTTCCAGCCAGCCCAGTTTTTCGCGGTGAGGACAATCGGTAAATACGCTTGCCATGTTGCTTTTCATGGCCCAGTCAATCAGTTTAAACGTTTTGTTAAACAGCTCATTTGAACAAGCGAAACTGCCCACGGTTTCGGCACTGTTACGGGTGTGCAACCCTTTAATATCAACGATCATGGGTCGCTTCGATACATTGGTTTCTCCTTGGGGAACAGCACCCTGTACCTGCAAATACCTAAAACCGTAATAAGTAAACAAGGGATGCCAGGTTTCAACACCATCGCCCTTCAACACGTAATCATAATAATGTGGACTGCCGGAAGCTTTCTGATTAGCGCTGCCATCTTCATTCACCAATTCGGCGGGGATAATACGCACGGTATCTCCTTTTTTACCTTGCACAGTAATTTGCGGGATTCCTGAAAAGTTCTGGCCCAAATCATAGATCCATGCACCATTAGCAAGTTGCTTTTTATTTTGAGGCTTCAACGCCTGCATAATTTTCAAAGGCTCGGCCATTTGCGCGTTCAATTCGGGTATGCCATCTACTTTAACAACATTTCGCCATTTTAAGTCGTCAAAATTGTTGGTATTCCAACCCGGTTGCTCAAGGTTGGCGTTATAATCCTCGCCACCATAAATGCTGCTGAAAGTAACCGGCGAAGGTGCCGTTTTCCATGAGCCATCACTAACAACATTTTCTACCTTGCCGTTATCATATTCCAGCATCAAACGGCAAATCATTTTAGGATAACCAAAGGCACCGGTGAGCTTGCGATAACGTTTATCCCGCGGAATGTAATAAAATCCATTGCCAAGCATTACGCCAATAGCATTTTTTCCCGAAAGAAGTTGACTGGTTACATCAAAAGGCACATATAGTGCCTGCTTATCATATTTTGTCCACCCGGGATCAAGGAAATGATCGCTAACTTTTTTACCATTCAGGCTTAGCTCAAAATGACCTAACCCGCATATATAAAGCGTGGCTTTTTTAAGCTTGCCATCAACATTAAAATTCTTGCGTATTAAAGGCAAAACATCATTGGCTGCGCCCAGCTTTTTAGGCCCTTTACCATGATAAAAGGGAACAATGACCGATGAATCATGTAATTTATCATAAGCTATCCAATCGGCACCATGCCAGTCTTTTTTTGTAAGCAGGCCCATTTGCCAGCTGGCAGTATTACTCCATGCCGATGCTTTGCCATGGTTGTCCCAAACCATTACCTTCCAGTAATATGTTTTTGCGGCTTGCATAGGCTTACCATTACATGAAACCTGCAGCGATGCACCGGATGATACCTTTCCCGAATCCCATATATCGGCAATATTACTTTTGAGTTTAGCAGCGTCACCGGCAACCAAAACCCGGTAAGCGGTTTGCAGGGTGCTGTGGGCATCACTTTGTATTTGCCAGCTCAGCTTTGGCTTAAGCGATTCGATACCCAACGGAGTGGTTTTGTACTCGCATTGCAGGTTTAACACCTTCAGGCTTTGCGCAAAAAGGCCGAAGGGCAGTAACAAAAACAACAGGCTGATCCTTTTTTTCATGTTAATATTTTATTGCATTTCGATACCCGAAACAGCCAAACCATCGGCCTTAATTCCTGTGATTACCAGCTTATAATTCCCCGCGTTGATACTTGTGCCCGTATTGGTTGCAACCGTGCCCGATTTATTTTTGGCAACCGGTTTAAAACTCAGTTCTTCCTCCTTCATCACCGTACCATCGGCGGCCAGTAATTGCATTTTTGCCGTAAAAGTTTGATTGCTCTGGTTATAATATTTTATGCGCAAGGCGTACAGGTCGGCAACACCCGGTGTTAACGCGAATGCCACACTGCCGCTTGCCACGCTGTTAAATTTAATTACTTTTTTTCCGTTCAGGGTGTCGGCTTTTAAACCATCGCCTTTTATCTCAGCCGTCTCCGCTTTATAACTTACGGTTTTACGAAGGTCAGTAGCCGGTTGCAGCGAAGTAACGGGCAGTACTACCACGGTGTACATGAACCTGCCTTTGTTTTCGCCTAACGTAACTACATCAGCCTTTTTAAAACGCTTCCTGTAAACAGGTAGCTGATGGCCTCCATCAGCATCTGTTTTTACAAACAAGCCGGTATTTTCATAATCAGCAAGCCATGCTGGTCGTTGCAAGGCGGGCACATCCATGGCAACATAAACATCGGCATCAGCATTTAAAGTAAAAGCCCCCTCTAAATCTCCCCCGGTAGGGGAGACTTTCAAAGCCCTCCCTTCCAGGGTGGGGTGGGTGGGACTTATCCAATCTGCACCATAAAATATTGGCGGCAGATCATTAAAAGTTACCCCGGCATCGGTGTATTGTTTTTGGCCAATGTCCATCCAGTTTTTTACCACCCATTTATTATGGCCCTGTAATTGACCGATTATTCCTTTGCTTCCTTGTTGTGGCTTTGCCGCCTTATTTAAAGTACTGATGGCTATAGCTGATATAATTGCTTCACCGGCCGCTGCGTTCGGAAAAGATATAGTTAGCATCCCGCCCGTAACATGGGCAACGATATTTTTCTTAAGCGCTTTAGCATATCCTGCTTCTTTCCAGATATCCAGATTGCGGATCGTGGTTTTGCCATTCAGGGCTACATCAAACAAACGCCAGCCTGAACAATCCATCCCGCCGCCTGTGCCATACCAGGGCTCGGTAAAATATAGGTCGATACGATAATCACCATCAGGTACCGGGAAATTAAATTTTAGTTTATCTAAACCATACCGAAAAGTCTGGAACAAAGCCCCATCGGCCGTGTTGCTGATCCTGTCGAAAGTGCGTTGCTGACTGGCAAAGAACTGAGGCATTCCGGGGTAATTGTCCGTCCATGATGTGGAGCCGGGTTCTTGTTTATTATCCTGATGCCTGTCGGCCATCCAGGTGTTGCCGTAGGTATCGGTGTAATCCGGTCCGCCGCAATTGAGACGGTACAAATAGTTGTAACCAGCTTCGGGTTTCAGGATAGCGGGATTCTCTTTTGGCAAATGAGGTGCTTGTGGCACATGGTTTAACATGATCTCATCATGCGTTACCGGCTTGCCATTAACATATCCTACGGCGTACAGCACATTGTATTTGATATCTGCGCCATGCCATTGAAAATGCGTGCCGATACCCTGTCGTTTTCGTATACCTAAAGACTCATGGTTGAGATCATTAAAAAGCTCAACCTCATCGCAATTGGAGTAAACAATTATACTATCCTTCTTACCCGGAGTAAGCCAACGGTTGGGCCAGGTGTGCGATACAATGTAAACCATCGGCTCACTACCTTTAGGCGCATAATTGGCCCTGTACATGTAAAACGCATCGGTTGGCTGCCCCCAAGGTGTAAACAAACCTTTATAGTTAACAGGGCCAACCCTATCCAGTTCCCGCTGCCCTTCGCCGCCTTGTGTGCGACCAGGGTTTTCATGCGAATAGAGCAGCCATTGAAAATGCCCCGCAACCTGATCTTTTACAGACTCGGCCAGGCGGACTTTGGTTTCCATCAATTGGGTCATACGGTCTTCACTCAGCGGCCCATTTGCATTGAAAGGGCCTTCGGTATGTAAACCAAGGCTTCGCCATGCACCATATTCGCCTACTAAGATTTGTTTTTTCAGGTCATCTCCATAGGTAAGCGGGTTACCGCCGTAGGTACCCGTCCAGTTTTGAGGTACGTCCCAATCGGTACCTTCGCCGCCATTACAGGTTGTTATTTTGCGTTGCGATGAGGCTGTAGGGTCAAGCTTGCGGATGAGATCGCTGCATTCCCGGGCAAAATCGGCCGGTAACTTACTTTCGTTTTGTAATCCCCATAATATTACCGACGGGCTATTGCGCCGTTCTTTCACCCAGTCAATCAGTAAAGCTTTGTAATTGGCCCTGAACTCCGGCGAATCATACCAGATATGTGCCGAATATTGCGGCCACCATAAAATGCCCAGCTTATCCCAATACTGCTGATAGGCGAGGTTATGAGGCTGATGAGCATCCCGAAAAGCATTAAAACCAGCTGCTTTTACCTGCATTACCCTGGCTTTGATCTCCTCGGCTTCAAAAGCCTGACTTTTACCCATCAGGTGTTCATATTCAGCAATGCCATTGATAAAAACAGGTTTGCCATTGAGATAAAAACGATTGTCGTTATTATTTCTGCCAATTGGCCAGCTAATCCACCGGATACCGTAAGAGGTTTGAGTTCTGTCAATCAATTTTCCATCGGCCCAAATTTCCGTTACTACATGATACAGGTAAGGTTTTTCTAATGTCCATAGCTGCACGTTTTTAACATCGGAAAATTGTTGACTTACTGTATTAACCTCACCGGCTTTTAATATTTTTTTTGCTTTTGCTTGCGCGATAGTTTTGCCAGCGGCATCAACCATGCTGTTTGTCAAGGTTATTGCAGACGGCTTACCACTGTAGTTTTTAACTTCAGTTTCGAGATTAAGCGTGGCCGATCTTTCACGCACGGTAGTATCATTCCAGATATGTACACCAAAAGGCTCAATCCTGACGGCATTTGTGACCATCAAATGCACCGGTCTGAAAATACCCATCGGCTGCGAACCCTCCGAAAAGCCCGGATCATCAGAGCAGGCACCGCAAACCCAGGGCAGATCTTTAATAAACGAAGGGTGATCGGCCTTAACGCATAACAGGTTTTGTTTGCCTGCTTTGATAGCATCCGTTACATCAATAGTAAAAGATGTGCGTCCGCCGGCGTGGTAGCCTACCTGCTTGCAGTTGAGCCAGACTGTAGCGTAAGAACCAACGCCTTCAAACCAAAGGAAATAGCGCTTATCATTTTGCTTATTTTCAAGAGCGAATGTTTTACGGTACCATGCAGAGCCATGCCGGTTGCCATGTTTCAGGCGGCGATAGCCTCCGTAGATGTCCCAGTTATGGGGTACGTTTACTGTTTCCCATTGGGCATCATTAAAACCGGCTTGCTCAAAACCGGCATTCGCTTTTGGGTTGTTATCATCGGCAATACTTTTCCAGTTGGTATTTAATGAGATATCATTACGCTGTGCGAGAAGGGAACTATGAGAAAAAAGGAGCAAAAACAGCAGCGAGGCGATCAGTTTTAAAAAAGAGAAACACTCCTCTCTGCTCCTCTCAAGAGTAATAGTCAATGAATTGGCAATTCCCTCCCCTGGGAGGGGCGCGTTAGGATTGCGTGTTGGCAGGGAGGGGTTTATACGCCTTTGCGACGACAAGGCATTTCGCTGAAACCCCTCCCTACACCCTCCCAGGGGAGGGAATCGCGCAGCCCCCGGCGCTTTAAACCCAACTATTGTCTTTTTATGGGCTATTATTCTCTCAAGATAGGAATTGCACAATCCCAAAACAGATTGTTCTTTTCCAGTAATTTCGCTGTGATATTTTTGAGTTTCACCCATCTTTTACAATTGTTTCAGATCGGCGTCAAAGCGATAGCTTTTACCTTTTTGAGTTTCAATATTGATGATCTTTCCGGCGTAGTTTAACCGGCAAGTTTTACCCAGCTTGGAGATTACCTGCAGACTTTTCAAGCGCCCATTTTGCCATTCAAAATCCAGCATAAAACCACCTCTTGCGCAAATACCTTTGATGCTACCTTGCGGTAATGCAGTTGGCAAAGCTGGAAGCAGTTCAATAACATCACCCTGACTTTGTAAAAGCATTTCGGCTAAACCTGCTACGCCGCCAAAATTTCCGTCAATTTGAAATGGCGGGTGTGCATCGAACAGATTATGGTAAACGCCTCCCTTCTCTTTCCCGGAAGTTACGTCCGCAGGTGATAACAGTTTGCTCAGCATCAGATAAGCATGATCCCCCTCGTGCATCCGCGCCCAGATGTTTACTTTCCAGGCGATACTCCAGCCAGTGCCTTCATCCCGGCGGTATTTCATAGATTGTTCGGCAGCCTTTAACAGTTCGGGAGTTTTGAGCGAGATCTCAGTGCCGGGATAGACACCCCACATATGCGAAACATGCCGGTGGGTATCCGTGGTATCGTCCTTATCTTCCAGCCATTCCTGTAACTGGCCGTATCTGCCAATTTTATTCGGTGCTATCCGGCTGTATTTGAGTTTTAATGTATCGGCAAACGCCTTATCGATATTCAACACTTTGGCAGCTTCCATGCAGTTTTTGAAGAGATCGCGGATGATCTGGTGATCCATTGTTGGTCCAGCAACCAAACCTCCGTGCTCCGGCGAGTTGGATGGCGTGCTGATGAGGTAATCGGTTTTAGGATCTTTCACCAAAGAATGCACAAAGAACTCGGCTGCACCCTTCATTTCGGGATAAGCCCGTTTTTGCAGAAAATCCTTATCGCCGGTATACAAATAATGTTCCCATAACTGGTGGCAAAGCCAGGCAGCGCCGCTAACCCAAATGCCATGATTGGAAGCGTTAACAGGTGCAGTGCCGCGCCACAAATCCGTATTATGATGCAATACCCAGCCCGGTGCACCATAGTATTCAACCGCCGTTTCATGTCCGGTTTTGGCGAGATCATCAGCGATACTAAAAAACGGCTGACTGCAAGCCGATAAGTTAAGTACTTCGGCAGGCCAATAATTCATTTCGAGGTTAATATTGGTGGTGAACTTACTGCCCCACGGTGGTGTAAGCAGGTTATTCCACAAACCCTGCAAATTCGCCGGGCCGTTACCGGGCCGGGACGACGAGATCAGCAAATACCTGCCATATTGCGTATACAAGCTAATAAACGAAGGGTCAGGTGATTGGCCAAATTTCAGTATCCTTTCATCTGTTGGCAGCTCGGCATTTTCACACTTGCCTAAATCAATGGAAAAAGTATTGAAATACTTTTGATAATCTTTAATATGAGCAGCTTTAATGACGGCATAGCTTTTATGCGATAGAGCTGCAATCTGAGCCTTACAGATAGCCTCGGGATTGCCCGAGACATTGTGATAGTTTTTAAAATTGGTTGCAGCTGTGAGGTAAAATGTAGCCTCGTTAGCTCCAGTAACCGATATGTTTTTTGAATCCACTACAACCTTACCACCCGCCGCCTGTACATGCAGATAACTTACGCCACGCAAAACACCACTTTTTACTTTTAAAGACAGCGCGAGTGTATAGTCATCAATTTTACGGGTTACATAGTTTCTATGCAGACTGCTCATTAACGCCTTCAACGTAATTTTACCCGGCTTATCGGCAGTAAGATGTACGGCCATCATCTGATCGGGCGCACTGCTGAAATACTCACGAGTGTAGGTAACACCCTCGGCTTTATAGCTTACATGGGAGGTGGCATTTGCAAGATCAAGATCACGTTTATAATTGGCTACATCCTGTTTGGGAAATTGCAGGTACAGATCGGCAAATGGTTGGTAATCGGCATTGTAACGGGGATATGCGGGTGGGCTATCATCCTGGATAAAATATTTCCATTGACCGGCCAAATTAATCGCATCACTTTCACTTCCTCCGGGATAAACCGATAAAGTTTTAGCGTTGCTTGTAAATCCACCTTTATCGTAAAAATTAACTACCTGTACAGCGATCCTGTTTTCGCCGATATGTACCTTATCAGAAGGGATAATGTATTTCCTGTAAGCGTTACCCGATGTTGTGCCGATGTAATCTCCGTTAAGCCAGGTTCGATCTATATCACGTATCCTGCCTAAACTAATTACGATATTTTTTCCTTTCCAACCAGAAGGAATATTAAAATACTTAATAAACCAAACTGCTCCATCCAAACCTTCAAAACCGGGTGTTATTTCCCAGCCCTGTTCAATTGGCAAATTGATAGTTCTGAGATTATTATCATGAAATAACACGTCCTGCGGTAAATGATACGAACTCATCATATTAAACCATTTCGCCGAATCAACCGCATAAGTGGCTTCATTGCTCTTCATCCCCATAAAATGCTGCTGGGCCAGGGCCTCTGCTTCGGCTTGCTTACCATCTGCAAGGAGCTTGCGGATAGGTTCCAGATATTTCACGGCGCCTTTGTGGTTATAGTCGCGCGGGCCGCCTGTCCATAGGCTTTGTTCGTTGTATTGGATATGGTCTTCAGTAAGGCCGCCGTAAATCATGCCCCCAATGCGGCCATTGCCAATGGGTAAGGCATCAGTCCATTTCTGGGCAGGTTGTTTATACCAAAGCTTCAGGGGCTGTTGGGCAAAAACCTGTACAACTCCAAACAATAAAATCGCAATACATAAACCCTTCCTGCTATTCATAAATATCAGTTAAAAAGCCAGCGTAAATCTTTGATATTACCTTCGTTGCTCAGGCCAGCGTCATATACCGGCACATTAGCGTCAGCATCAACAATGCCTAAAACCAAGGCCGCACCTTTACCTAAGGTAAGCGTATTTGAACCTGCTTTAAAGGTATAGGTATGAATATTTATCGGCGGCAAGCCATCAATTTGAATGGCATTGGCAATTTTAATATCGGCCTGGCCAAAATCATTGGCGCTGGCATCTGTTTCCAATTGCGGCTCGGGCAGGTATTGAGGCATTTTGCTATTGAAAAAGCCAACAAGCAGCTTTACTGGTCTATCATTTTTAAAACTGATTGTTGTGCCGTTCTTCTGCTGACCTGCTTTAGATAGTTTTACACCTTTTAGACCTGCCAGCTCTTTCGCGGTATTTTTTATCAGAGCGGTTGTATCGATATAAACCGTTTCGCCTGAATTTATCTGATAATTACTGACATTATCCTCAAACTTCACAGGCGCATCTTTCAAAACGGTAACCTCTTTTTGCTTTTGCTGTATTTGAGGCGATTTCAATGAATCGATATTGCGTTTAAAGTTGTCAAGTTCCTTTTGATAAACCGGTAAAAGCTCGGCCCAGGTTTTCATTTTGGCATCATTGCCCCCTACCGGGATTTTGCGTTGTTTGGTTTGCATGCTGTTGGCATACAGGTAAGTATTTTCGGTTAGCCTTACCAGTTGCTTATAATAATCCAGACTGGTTTGCAACTCGGGTAAAGCCTTTTCCAGATCGGCGACATTATCCGAATATTTATAACGAAGTACCCATAAAGCTGCCTTTGCTTTGTAAGCATAATTATTGGCCATTGCGTTATAACAATACATATCATTTTTTAAGCGGGCAAACTCAGCTTTATCTTTACTAATTTTCGCTGATGCTTCGTCGATAGCCTCAACAGCTTTTTTCCCTTGCACTATTACACTATCGATAACTTTTACCGGTGTTTCGCCTACGTGCGGCTGGCGCTTCCATTCCCTTTCGGCATATTCACTCATCATTTCACCAACAGGGCCTTCTGAATTGTATAACAGCGAAAACAAACCGTATTTTTCAGGATTTACCAGCTGGCTCATCAGCATCCCTAAAGTCATTGTTTGGCGGTTACCATCGGTGATCCCGAAACGACGCAACAACTCGGGCGAGATATTGCCTGATTCTTCATAAGCTTTTAAAATAGCGTCGCCGTGCGCCTGGTCGCATCCGTACTTATCAGCCAGTTGCTTCGCCCAATAGCCTATTTCACCATCCCTGTCCCGCTTGCTATTCCAGGCATAACGCGACCATGCCTTATACCAGATCCAGTCCCTGTCCAACTGCAGCAGACGCTTACCATCAGTTTTATCTGCTGTATAAGGCCAATCCCAGTAGGATGCCTGCGGGTACAGGTGCAGGGCATTTGCCCCAAAAACGGTATGCATGGCCTGCACACATTTCTGAATAAAATCAGCCGATCCATAGCGGAAAGGCTCCAGGTTGGCAAGGATATGGACGTTTTCTATTTGTACGGTACCGATATTACTCAAAGTGCGATGAAGATCAGCCCAGGGACCATGTGGTTCATACGTAGTAAGTGCCTCACCATTGTATTTGGCCATGGTGTACAGGTTGTGATATAAAGGTTTGGCGTATTTCATCACCGTAGGTGCGTCGGTATCATGCGCACGGAGCACAATCGGCGGCTCATCTGTGCGACCCAGGGCTTTTAACCCGTCTTTTACGCCCGGAATAATGGTTTGCGTAAACCAGTCGATATCATCCTGACCCGCACCTTCCATAGCCTCGCCCAGTGTAATCAACAATCCAACGTGAGGGTATTTTTGTACAAAAGCAGCAATAGATTTACGGGTATAATCGGCAATGACGGGTACGATGTGTCGGTTCCTGTCCTGCGTTTTCAGGTTATTTTTTTCGGCGAAGGGTTTGGATACGATGATGTTATAAAAACCCTGAATAAGCCAGATGCCACGTTTATCAGCTTCCTCGGCCAAAAAACTATAGATCTCTTCGTTTTTTTTGAAAGTAGCGTCATCAACCTCAACAGCGTAAGGATATTCCTTTACCCGTACCAGCGAGGCAAAAGGGTGACCATTCCACAAATACAAAGAGTTCATTCGGTTATGCGCCAACGAATCCAGATAACGGATCCACAAAGCTTTATCATAAAACCATGGGAAATTTTGCGGCGTGTATGGGTACTCATAAGTACCCCGACCGGGAAGTAGCGCAGGCTTTTGCACCCCAATACAGGTACCCCGCAAAACCATTTCGGGCTGATCATGCAGGTTGATATTTACGGGAAGCTTGTTATTTAAATTGATCCTATCCGCCAGTTCAAGACAGCCATAAAGCGCACCTGAATTATCGGCACCTGCTATCAGGAGTTTATTTTTAAGGCCGCTATCACTGATGATAAAGCCCTCTTTTCGGGGTTGACTATTTGCAGCAGCCGCGAATTTCTTAACCGGAGCATCGGTAAGCAGCCCAATAACTATTGCGCTACCGGAAGGCATTGCGCCTTTATAAGTTTGTTCAGTAACTGAATATCCCGCATGCTGTAAAGCCTGAATCAACTTTTGTACGCCATAGCTTATCCTTGCATGATGCTTAGATAAGGTAACAATGGTGACTTTTTTTGACTTTCCCTGTGCGTTTAAATTTGAATGAAAACAAGAGATTAATATAAGCAACAGCAGCAGGCAACGGTTAAACATCTTCATTTTCATTGGTATTTAGACAGGCGTACGCAGAGCCGGTTTTCAATATTTGAAGCGAATTAGCTTCTTAAACCTACTCTTTAGTTTTGAACTTAATTGGTTGTATAGTATTCAAAAATATCAGTACGCTACTGCAATTTCATCTGATATTTTCTCTATCTACTATACGATATTATCATCATTAAAGCCAACAAGCCAATAAAAGGGAGAAAATGAGTCAGGATTTAACCCGGGAGTTTCACCAGTACATGTTTCAGTTGCGTACTCCGGGATATTGCCTTACCATCGGCATAAATGATAAAACCTTTGCCTTTGTGATATTTAGTACCGGTTTTATCCCAAACTACGCTGATAGTATGCCCGTGATAAAGCACATTATCCAGCGCAAACCATTTCCATTGGTTTTGGGGGATGAGCGGGAAAATTTCCAGCATATTGTCTTCACGAGGTTTCAGGCCAACGAGATTGTTGATGATCAAATCGCAAAAACCGGAGTGGTTGTAATAGCTGCTTCTTGGGTTATCCCCTTTAAGCCAGTAACCTGTTTTTTCATCCTGGTACTCACCCAAATAAGGCAGTCCGCGTTTGACGTGCGAAAGAGCATATTTATGCAGTTCATTATAAAAAATACCGGGTGTCATAGCGCCTTTATTTTGATAAGCCGTAAGCAGGTTAGCCAGGCCCTTTAATGTTTGCGTAGTGGCAAAAGGCCATACCGCACCGTCCCACTCGCAGCCGTGCCCGGTACCATGGGTACGGAATAAAGGGTGCCTGCGTTCGGCAGTGGTAATGCCCCATGGAGCGTTAAAACCTTTGATATCGGTTAGTTGATCCCATTGTTTGGCATAAACAGGTTTATCATCGGGCAGGTTAAAATACCAGGGGATAAAGCCCAATTCCTCGCGGGCGTTGGCAAAATGCCCGTCGGGTTTACGTACTTCAAAAAAGGATGCGCTGTCGTTCCACAAACTATCCTGCACCAGTTTTTTTAGGTCGATAGCTTTTTGTGTGTATTTTGTTTTTAGTGAATCATTGCCGGTTAGGGCCGCCATTTTTGATAGCGCCACAGCATTGCCATACATGTAGCTGTTAATAGTAGGCCGGATGTTTTTTATTTTGCGCCCCCCGCTGATACTTTCCTCCATCGCGTCGCGCACGTCGAACTGCCAGAACAATTTGGAAGGCAGCTGTTTTTCCTTTTCCCAAACATAATAATCAGTATTAAGCAAAGGCAAGGCTTGTTCAACAAATTTTCTATTAAGGTTTACGAGGTAATAATTGTAAACCGCGTCATCTATCCAACTGCTGAACGCATGCAAATGGGGCTTCTTTTGCTTAGGATCAACATATAGCCAAAAGTTGATATACTGATTGATGTACTGCGGATCGTGCAGCCAGCGTCCCTCATAAATTTGGTGGCCAAGGGCACTGCTCGAACTGTTGTAAACCCCGGTAAAGCTAACCGGGGTTATAAATTCGGTAAAAATGAAGCCATCGGGTGTTTGTTTCAGATGTTTCCTGAATGTCCACCAGCGGTAGTAATAGATCTTTTGAATGGCCGAATCCGGACACTCAAACAAGGGCACATTTTTGGCAAGCCATTCGTAAGCACGATCGTTGTTGATGTAGTTTTTTACCGTTTCGGTATCTGTTTTGTTGAAGCTATTGACATAGGTTTTCAGTGTATCAAAACCCAACACATGCTTTTGCTGCGCAAAAGCACTACCTATCATGCAAAAAAACAGCCCGGTAAAAAACGTCTTTTTTATCATCACCTATACCTCTACAATAGCTTTAATGACGCCATTTGCCGGGCTCAGCCAGCTTTCAAACTGATCTTTTACTTCATCAAAAGTTACCCTGTGGGTAATATAAGTTTGCGGGTTTACCAAACCATTTTTCATGGAACGTATCACGTGTTCAAAATCCTCGCGGGTAGCGTTGCGACTGCTCATCAGCGTGCTTTCGCGTTTATGAAACTCGGGGTGACTTACAATAAGTTCGTCTCGTTGTAAACCAACCAACACATACCTGCCGCCATGCGCCAGGTACAAAAACGCGCCGTTTATAGCCTTTTGATTGCCGGTAGCATCAATCACCACGGTAGGCATATCGCCATTGGTGATCTCTTTCAGGCGCTCATTCACATCTTCGTTTTTTACGTTGATGGTATAATCAACCTTCAAATTTTCTCTGCAAAAATTAAGACGCTGTTCGTTCACATCGGCAGCAATGACTTTTGCTCCGGCAATACGGGCAAATTCCATAATACCTAAGCCGATTGGGCCTGCACCAATAACCAGTACAAATTCACCCGGCTTTACATCGGCCCGTCGTACCCCGTGAGCACCAATAGCAAGGGGCTCAACCAAGGCCAGTTCGTCAAAGCTCAAACCTTCGCCATGAACCAATAAATGTGATGGTACCTGCAGGTATTCGGCCATGCCGCCATCCGTATGTACACCACAAACCTGGATATTTACACAACAATTTGGTTTGCCCGAGCGGCAAGCGATACAATGCCCGCAATTGAAATACGGAATAAAAGTAACAGCCTCACCTTTTTCAAAACCTTCGGCATCGCCAGCTTCAACCAGTTCGGCAGCAAGTTCGTGGCCTAAAATTCGTGGATAGCTAAAAAATGGCTGAGTACCTTCAAAGGCATGCAGATCGGTACCGCAAATGCCTATACGTTTTATTTTGAGAAGTGCATTACCCGGTTTTAATTGGGGTACATCAGCAGTGCCATAATCCAATTGACCGGGTGTTGTACAGGTTAGTATTTTCATTGGTGTTAAGTTAGTAGTACTAAGTCTGAAGTTAAATTCAACTTTTTATACTTAGAAACTATTTTAAAATATATTCATTGCCGTTGGTTTTAACCAACGGTAAAAGCTAAAAGTCCTGGCTTTAGCCCAATTATACAAGCGAATTTAGGCTAAAGTCCTCTTATTGCTACACATTATTCCGTTGGTTAAAACCAAGGGCTACGATTTTATCTGTCTGTAAACTATATTCAATAAATTCAAGCCACTCTCAGAACTTATGAATTGAGACTTTTATCTTTTTACAACGAAACTCCTCTTTTCCAGGGAATAAAATCATCCTGACCGTGTCGTACAGCATGAACTTCAATTTCGCCGCTGGCTACTTTTATCACGTAGTCCAGAATGCGTTCGCCTGCCTGTTCAATGGTTTCGTCACCTTCTACAATAGTACCGGTATTGATATCGATAATATCGCTCATTCGGTTAAATAATGCAGTATTAGTGGCGATTTTTACAACCGGAGCTATTGGATTGCCGGTTGGCGTACCCAAACCGGTAGTAAACAATACGATATTAGCGCCCGACCCAACCTCGGCCGTGGTCGATTCCACGTCGTTACCCGGGGTACACAACAGGTTTAGCCCCGGCTGTGTTACTTTTTCGGGATAATCCAGCACATCCGCAACCGGCGATGTGCCGCCTTTTTTGGCTGCCCCGGCAGATTTGATGGCATCAGTGATCAGGCCATCTTTAATATTACCCGGCGACGGGTTCATGTAAAAGCCAGAACCGGCCTCTTCGGCCCGTTGGCTGTAGGTACGTACCAGATCGGCAAAGCGCTCGGCTTTAGTTTTATCCAAACAACGGTCAATCAGATTTTGTTCAACCCCGCAAAGCTCAGGGAACTCGGCTAAAATAACCGAACCACCCATCGCCACTAACAAATCAGATGTGTAACCGATAGCAGGGTTTGCCGAAATACCGGAGAAGCCATCCGATCCGCCGCACTCCAAACCTATGGTCAGTTTACTTAAAGGAGCCGGTTTGCGGGTATATTGGTTAGCCTGCATCAACCCGGCAAGCGTTTGCCTGATAGCCAGCTCCATCAAATCAGCCTCTTTACCTGTTTTCTGCTGATCTAAAATATAAAGTGGTTTGTTAAACTCCGGCGAGCGTTTATTGATCTCCTCCTGCAAGGTCTTCACTTCGGCATTCTGGCAGCCAAGGCTTAATACTGTTGCCCCTGCAACGTTAGGGTGCGTAATATAACCGGCCAGCAAACCGCAAAGCGCCGTTGAATCCTGGCGGGTGCCGCCGCAGCCACCTGTATGCGTTAAAAACTTTATGCCATCAACGTTAGGAAACACTTTATTGCCAGCGCTTTGAGCGGTATCGCTACCTATTTCGGTGTATAAAACCTCATCTATCTCCGCACCTGCTTTTATTTTACCGATCAACTCCTGCGCTTTGATCTCATACGTTTTTTTGCGGCCATAACCCAGTGGTTTTACCAACGCTTCCTGCAATACTTCAATATTTCGGTTTTCGCAAAAAACCATCGGTATTACCAGCCAATAGTTCGCAGTACCTACACTGCCGTCTCCGCGGTGATAGCCGTTGAATGTTTTGCCTTCCCATTTACTGATATCAGGCCTGTGCCAATCAGTATGGCTTTGGCCTGTTAAAAAACTGTTTGCCGCATGTTTTACATTGGCGGTACTAAGCAACCCTCCTACCGGGATCAGGCTTTGCGCCTTGCCTACCAGTACGCCATACATGATAATTTCGCCGCCTTCGGGGATCTCGACAACAGCGAATTTATGCTTTGCCGGGATCAACTCTTTTACTGTATAAGTTTCGCCCTTGTAGGTAACCTGTTCATTGGCCTGCAAATCGGTAAGCGCTACAAGCACATTATCGGCAGGGTGTACTTTTAATATATTCTGTTTCATCTGTCCTCCTATTTAAATGGCGCTTATTTCCAGTTTTCCCTGTTCGTTAATAAGCTTAAACTGTGCTGTCACTGCTTCTGTAAAGCCGGGTAACGTTGTCAGATCGGTATCCCAAAGGCTTTTATTTTTAAGGATAGCTGCAATCGCTGTTTCTGCATCAACGCCGTTCCATGCTTTGCTTAAATTAGGTGCCTGGTCGTCGGTTACCACGTAATTATCCGAATGTGCTGTTCCGGTATATTTACCATCAGCCGTCTCGGTAATCTGCATAAAGCGGATAAAAGCTGCGAAACCAAGAGCCATCATTTGAGGTGCCTTATTGTTTTGTTTGTAATAGTTCAATAATAACGGAATAACCCGCATTTTAATTTTAGTAGCGTACTGCACCGAAATGCTCAGCCACTCGTGCCTGATGTTGGGGTTGCGGAACCTGTCGAGCACCTTGTTACCAAAATCGCGGGCTACATCTTCGTCAATCTGGTATGGGATAGATGGCATGATCTCAGTAAACATCAGTTGGGTGATGAATTTGGTGAAATGCGCATCGTCCATGGCTTCCTTAACTGTTTTAAAACCGGATAGATAGGCTACGGCACAACTCAAGGTATGCGTACCGTTAAGCAAGCGGAGTTTCAACTCTCTGAATAGTTCAATGTCAGGCGTAATTACAACACCGTTATCAGCCTGGGCAAAAGATAGCACTTCGGCTATTTTCTCATCGCCCTGGATAGCCCAAAGACTATAGGTTTCGGACATGATACTGAGGTTATCGGTGTAACCACGCTCAGTTTCCATGGCGTCACTTAACTGCTGATCCGGCCTGCCGGGCACAATCCTGTCCACCAGCGAGTTGCAGAAACTATTGCTGCTCTCCAGCCAGTCCATAAAGGCGGGCTCCAGTTTATTCAGGTGGGCGAGTTCCAATACTATGGCTTCCAGCTTTTTACCGTTGTCAATGATCAGCTCGGTTGGGATGATCACCAAACCGGTATCGGGCCTTCCGTTAAATGCCCTGTATCGTTCATATAAAATAGCCAGCAATTTGCCGGGGAATGATGCTGGCGGATGTTTACGTACATCTTCCTTCACCAACTGGATCCCAACTTCTGTGGTGTTTGAAATCACCACCTGTAAATTCTTGCTTCGTGCTATCTCCAGGATCTCTTCCCACTCGCTTGAGGCCGAAAGCACCCGGCTGATCGCCGAACAAATTACCTGCTCATTAACTTCTTCACCATTTTCAATGCCTTTTGAATAAATGGTGTACAAACCATCCTGCATATCGAAATCCGTTGTCGAACCTTTGTCGGTGGATTTAACAACCGCCACCCTGCCATTGAAAATGCCGGCGCGGTTAGCTTTATCAATAAAGTAATCGGGCAGGCCACGCAACAGTACGCCGGTACCAAATTGCAGTACCTTTTCAGGCAGGTCGAATACATTGGCGGGGGGTAATTCTGCCGCCGGTACAGTTGTTTTGTTGAGGTTATATCTTGATAATATCATGTTCTTTTGAATTGTAATAAGTTACTATTTTTTTGTTTGAGGAATCTGCTTCACCAGCCAGCCTACCAAATCGTTGGCTGCTTTAAAGTTGTCATAGTCGGGCGGCAGCTTTCGGCCATCTGTATATTCATTATAAAACCAGGGATCGCCAACGGCAAACACAGTGCCTTTACCATTTTTAACGGTAGCCACAATTACATCTTTACCATTGATTAACTGCGAAACGGCGGGACTGGTTAATTGCAAAGTACTTAGCTCCTTAATGTAAACTTTACGGGCTGTTTTAAAGATGCTGTTATCCGCAGGAATATTTATTGCCCCTTGCTCAAAGTTACGACCAACCACCCTGTTAACACTATTTAGGTTAAAGCTGATACCAAACTTGGCCATTAGCTTGTTCAGATGTACAAATTCGGCATTACCGGTATCGTTATTTAAAACCACCAGTACGCCGCCATTTTTCACCCAATTACTGATGGCTTTAATATGTGGTTCTTCAATATATTTAGCATCAGGGTTTTCCTTTGGTATATCAGGATCAACAATAATATAAACCGAAGCTTTCTTCAAATTTATATCATCCGGCG
Organism: Mucilaginibacter sp. NFR10; assembly: GCF_900100445.1. Lineage (NCBI taxonomy): Bacteria > Pseudomonadati > Bacteroidota > Sphingobacteriia > Sphingobacteriales > Sphingobacteriaceae > Mucilaginibacter > Mucilaginibacter sp. NFR10. The sequence goes on from NZ_FMTV01000005.1 coordinate 265,372, forward strand.
CCTCACTTAAAGTTTTGGTATGTAATCCGTAATTATTAAAGATCTGCCCAAAAAGCGAAAATCCGTTATTATCCTGTTCCTCCCACTTGTAGTGGAACGGGATGCTTTTACCGGTAATATCCTTATGGTATTCGTTATTAAAATAACTATCTAAAAGTACGGTTTTGCCTTTACCTGCATTCAGATTGGCTAAACGTTCCATCTCTACACTGGCCAGCATAAATGAACCAACACCTTTGGTTTCGTTGGTGACAGTTTTAACGCCTGTATAGTATTCGTAACTGCCATCGCGATATGGTTCGCCGCCTACGCCTACGGCACCTGCTGTGCCTTTAATATTTATCTGCCCATCGGCATCGGTTTCAATAAAGTTTTTGATGATAGCCTCATAGGCCTTTCGGGCAGCAGGCAAATATTTTTGAGGCAGATAGCCTTCCCTCACACCTTTAGCCATCGTATACACAAACATGCACGAAGCCGATGCTTCCAGGTAATTGCCTTTTTTGTTACCCTTGTCGAGCACCTGGTACCACAAGCCTGTGTCCTGGTCCTGGCAATTTTGTATAGCCACAGCAAAACGGTTTAAAATGGCAATAAGTGCCGCCCGTTTGGGATGATTGGCCGGAAAATGCGGCAGCACATCAACCAGTGCCATAGCGTACCAGCCATCGGCACGAGCCCATAAACTGGCCGAAAGACCGGTTTGCGGGTTAGCCCAGCGTTCCTTTTTGCTTTGATCCCAGGCATGATATAACAAACCTGTTTTACCATCACGCGCATGCTGCTCCATCCAGATAAACTGATCGGCTACCTGATCAAAGTCCGCATCCTCATGGTAAACGGAAGCATATTCGGCATAAAAAGGCTCGGCCATGTATAAGCCATCGAGCCACATTTGGTTAGCGTATCTTTTTTTATGCCAGAAACCACCTTCGGGTGTTTTTGGTTGTTCGTCCAACTGTTTGCGAAGTAACGAAGCAGCTTTGTAGTATTTTTCAGTACCTAATACTTGTTGCAAAAACAACAGGCTCCGGCCGGATAAGATATTATCCAGCGTATAATCTTTAGCCTTGTAAGTACGGATGGATCCATCTGCCCCCACATACCTGTCCATCGCTTTTTGGATATAAGTAAAATATTCACTCCGGGCCGATTGCTGCCAAACGCTTTGCAGCCCCTGCAAAACAATCCCCTGGTCATACGACCAGTTGGCGCCCGGTAACGAATCTGCCCAGATATGCATAGCCGTGTTAGCCATCCGCTGTGACCATGGCAGCGTTTGCGCCCTTAGCCCCAGGTCCGCGAACAGGAAAGCACATAACAATAATATTTTCTTCATTATACAGCTCATTTTATTGACATTACATCCCAGTTATCATTCCCGGCAAGAATATTATTCAATGTATATTTTTTCATTTCGGCCTCAGTTAACTGGTGCGACCATGGCGCACGTTTGCTGATATTGGTGCCGCTGCTTTTATATTCGGCAAAAAAGGCGGTCTTTTCATTTTCCGGGTTACGCCAGTTATCCCAGCCCTGGGCGCAGATGTAGCTTCCCATTGTTGTATTGATAAAAACAGATCTGGCGTATGGCCGCCAGGGCCTGCCCAGGTAAATCTTTGTTACAGAGGTATCAGCTGCTTCAAGCCAGCAGTTTAAAAACACAAAACCAAATCGCTGTCGCGGTGTAGTTGCGGGAGCTGTAATAAAAGAGTTTCGGAGACTTTTGATCACACAGTTTTGGAAAACCGCAGTGGCTTCGCCGAAAATAAAATCGGTTGTACCTTCCATATAACAGTCTTTATAAAACTGGCGGCTGTTTTCGGTACCGGCATAAAGCGTATCCTGGTTGCCGAGCAGCCGGCAATTGATTATGGCACACCTGTCGCCCTCAACATGTAAAGCCACGGCCTGCCCTACCGGCCCCGCGGCATTTGTTATGGTTAAATTCCTGGCGATGAAATCATTACCCTGCACCAAAACAGTGTAGGAAGTATAGGTTGTAAACTCGGCTTTTCCGAAGGCATCCTTACCCTGCGGGTTTGCTTTGCCCGAGAAATCGCTGTTGGTTATAATAGTTTTATTTTGATCTTCACCTATCAGCTCGATATTACATTTCCAGGAAGGGATTACCAGTTTTTCGTGGTATACTCCGGCTTTTATGTAAATGCAAACCCTTTGCTGCGACAGGTCACGCACAGCATTTACAGCCTGTTGAATGGTTTTGAAATCGCCACTACCATCCAGTGCTACGGTAAAACGCTTTGGATATACAACAGCCTGCGCCAGCAATAATGCCGGTGCAAAAACAATCCATATCAATAGCGCCGCTCTCTTCATTAATTTGAACCGGTTATTGCATTTTTGGTTGCTCCTGAAGCAAACTCAGCTTTGTTCTTAGCCTTGGCGGCATCTGTATTCAGTAATTTTATTTGCTGCGACTTTTTACCGCTGACCTTAAACAACAACTCTGTATTGCCATAGGTAATATGATCAAACGCAAGGTTGTTGCTATTTTGAATATTTATGAGTGGGTTGGTTTCTTTGCTTTCGAGATGGATATTTTTCAGGAAGATGTTCTGTGCTTCTATTACATCTGCTCCTTTAACAGTTTTGAAGGTGCTGTTTTCGATGTGGATGTCTTTGATCCCCATTTCGGGTAGCCCCCGGATCATAAGCGCTTTTTCAGCACCGTTGCATACTACGTTATTTACATAAAACTTGCGAAACGAAGGTGTAGCTTCGGTTACCGGCACAACAGCCTGGTCATTTATATCATCCGCTTCGCCGGGCGATTTACCTCCGTAGTACATATCAAAAAGAATAGCCTCATGAAGAATATCTTTCATGGCAATATCCTTGATAAAAATATTTTCTACCACGCCTCCCCTGCCGCGGGTGGTTTTAAAACGCAGGCCAATGTCAGTACCAATAAACGTACAGTTAGACACGAAAATATTACGCGCCCCGCCCGACATTTCACTACCTATCACAAAACCGCCGTGGGCACGGTAAACCACGTTATTCCGTACAATGACATTTTCAATGGGCTTACCGCGTTTGCGGCCTTCTTCATCCCGGCCCGATTTAATACAGATGCCATCATCGCCGGCATCAAAAGTGCTGCCTTCAATTAACACATTCCGGCATGATTCTACATCGATTCCGTCACCGTTCTGGGCATTCCAGGGATTCCTGACCCTTGCGTTCTGTACGGTAAGATCTTCGCATAGTAAAGTATGGATATCCCATGCGGGCGAATTTTGAAGTGTAACGCCCTGCAGCAATACTTTTTTACAATTGGTAAGCACCAGCATATTAGGCCTGAAAAAATCTTTAAAAGGTTCGTTGTCAGCAATTGTTTTACCGTTACCTATCACTCCTGCTCCGGGTGTTTTTAACCCCTTAACGTAACTTTCAGAAGAATACCATGATTTGCCGTTTTCACTCACCACCCCACCCGAGGCTACTAATTTTTTCCATTCGGCTTCGGTAAGCCTTTCTTTACTGATAGCCCGCCAAACATCGCCGTGACCATCAATGATCCCTTCGCCGGTAATAGCGATATTGGTAAGGTTGGTACCCGATATCGGCGATTCATTGCGCACAGCGGCATGGCCTTCATAGTTACCTTCAACCAGTTTATACTGAGTTTTATCATCGGTAAACTGCAACAGCGCCGCCCTGCTTACGTGCAGGTTTACATTACTCTTCATCACCAGCGGCCCGGTTAGCCACAAGCCTTGCGGAATAAGCACTACCCCGCCCCCTTTGGCGCTACAGGCGCTTATCGCTTTATTGATACTTGTTGTATTTAACGTAATGCCATCCGCTTTGGCTCCGTATTTTAAAATGTTGATGGTATCCTTTTTAAATTCAGGTTTATTTACCTGCGGCAAATGTTGCCAGGAATACTGCTGACACTGTACCCGCGATGTGAAGCAACCCGCCAAAAGCAAAACCGCTATCCCTATCCTTGTTTTTACTACCGACATGTTTTTATTTTAAAACAGCTATTTATCGCCCTATAATTGGTGAAGGAACATTAAATCCTAAACAAGATTAAAGGCTGACGGCAATAAAAAAAAGGATTTGCCCAACTAAAACCGCGCAAACGTTCCCAGAAACGTTTGCGTAAATTTGAGCGGCCTAAAAGGAGTACCGGATTGCTTCAGTAAAACTCAAATCAACTCCGGTTTATGGTGATTTTATTTGATACCGCGCAATTAGGAAGCCGACCAGTGCACCATATCATAAGGATAATTTGGATGATTAGCGTAACCGCTATCATCAAGCCCCAATATCTTAGTTATCGCGCCTGCCTCCCAGCTCCAGTAGCCTTTATATGAGCCTTCTTTTTTGTGGTTTTCATACCATGAATCGTCTTTATGCAACCTGTACCATTTGTCGAGATAAAGTTTCATTTCGCGCTCCGCATCGGCTTTAGGCATTTTTGTTAAATCATAAATATCCCTGTAAGCTTCGGTAATAAGCGTATCCGGCTGCGGGCCGCTCCCCGGCTTTTTGGTGTTGATGATATACCATAGTAAAGCATCCGGTGTCCAGGTTGGGTAACTGGAACCACTATCCGACTGGCGAATATAATTAATAACGGGCTCGTATACCTCGTCGGGTACATCAAGTAGGCTGCCTAAGGCTACCATATCAATCATATCAGCATAGAACGCGTCGGCATCCCAACCTTCTCTGTAGTATCCGGCAGCTGTTATATATTCATTATAACACAGGCTGATATCATTCCCGGCAGAATAGTTTAAATAAACCAGGTCAAGATGTTCCATAGCAAGCACCCAGTTGTTTATCGGGCGAAACTTTTCCTGCTGCTTCAGGGTGACATTTTGTTCCTGGTACATTTTTATTATCGACTGCTTCTTATCAAACATTTTTTTAAAGAAAGCAGCGTCTTTATATTCTGCTCTTAACTGCGTTTCGGGTGTTGCCGTGGTTCCACCTCCGCCAAATAATTTATCAAAAAAACCCATTTTATAAATTGTTTAAATTTATGAGAACCATCCTGCAATTGATTTACCAATGCCGCTTCCGGCCAGGCCTCCGATAACCCCGCCAACAATACCACCAACCACCGTACCAACCCCGGGGCATATAGCAGTACCTATCATTGCACCTATTTCGGCGCCGGCTATACCGCCGGCAAGGCCACCGGCAGCACCGCCTACCGCTTCTTTTGTTTTTTTGCCAAAACCGCCCTCTTCTTCATACGCCGAATAGATACTTACTGCATCAAGGGCGATACCAACAACTATAAGCCCCCGGCCGGCAACTTTGCCCGCCACACTTAAAGCCGGAGAACGTGCAATTGCCTGGCTTGCCTTAAACAGGCCGTCATTTGCGCCAGTGGCAATTCTACTATTACGTACCGCCTGCGAAAAATTAGATTCGGACAAGGCTGTAAGAGGTTTTGAATTGAGCATGGACGACCTTACACCATTCATAAAATTGCCTGCCCTGCTGGTTTTTATTTCCAGGGCCTCACTTTGCCCGCGGGTAGCTTTAAAACCGTTGGAGTTTATAGTTTCTGACTGCATGGTTCCGTCGGGCTTAACCCTGATCACCTCGCGGTTCAGGCTGCCATCTGTATTTGCCAGTCTAACCCCTGCTTCGTCTGCCGGGTTTATCGCCCCGTTATTGTCGATGTGATTTCGCGTCCATCGCTCACTTAACTCGCGGCCGGTTGTCGTATTTTGTATTGATGCTGTATTGTATTTACCGTCTGTAATTTTATACCCATTATCTTTGGCATAAGCCCCGTCAATGCCCGAAGCCGTAGGTTTATCAATATCAATTACAGGATGCTCGCTTCTTACGTCGCGAAAACCTTCCTGCCGATGATAAACGTTGTCCTTCATCTCCCCGTAATTACCGTGCCTGCGGTAATCACTTTCGCTGTTGCTCCGTACCAGGCTTATCTTGCCGTTTTCAACATCATAAATGGTACCGCGCTGCAATATATCAAGGGTGTTGGTGTACGAACCATAGTTGAACGTTCCGGCACCGGCACCCGTAACAAGCGCCCCGGCTGTGCTCATACCGCTTGGCGCATTAAAGTCAACACTTATTTTGCCGCCTTGTTTGCACAACAGGTTCGCGTCTTCAAATAATAATTTGTAGCCGTTAACCTTAACACCTTTATTGGTCTTGTCCCAGTAAATTGGGTCAAATTTGCAGCTGCCACCCGTTACCGAACACCTGCCCATAGGCAAAATATTTTCACCCGGCACCATATCGGCCTCACTGGCCAGGAACTCACCATAAATTTTTGTGTTATTATGATGCGTTACCTTTAACCGCACAGGAGCCGACCCTTTATCGCACTTAAGGCAGCTATTGTTTGGAATATATTTTTTTGACATCGGATATTACTTTTTGTTAGTACTAAACCTTCAGCCTTATACATGCAGTATACTGTTGCTCAGCTCGTGCTTATCAACGCGTTCCTTCGGAAGCTCATGCTGTTCAATCCGCCTGCATTGATGTGCCGTTACAACGGTATAAAATGAGGGCACATGTAATTGCAAAAACAAATCGGCCTCCTGCAGTATGTTGTTTTCAAATTTGTAAATCTCTTCCATCTCGGTTTGCAGGTCAACCTTCAGGTTATAGGTATTTGTAAGGTCTTTTAGCATCCTCACTAAAACAGGTCTTTCAAACCTTTCTTCGTCAACCTCGGCTTCGTTAATTATGGTTACGGTGTTGCCATGTTGTTCGGTAAAACTGTAGATGACGAGCGGCAGGTCAATTGTGCCGAAAAAACCTTTCAGTATCAGGGAAGAGCTTTCATTGGCTTGCCATTCCCTGTAAAACGGTTGAAAAAAGCACCGGTAATGGCTGTACCCCATAAATGATTGCAGAAAGCGTTTAGGATCCTGCAGCAATTTGTCTGTTTCGGACAGCATTACATCGATACCATCCTGCTGACGATATTTTTTGGCGATTTTTGACCGGAAGCCCTGCTGCCAGCAATTAGCGATACTATTAAAATTATTGATGCCGATAAATTTCCCTTCCAGATCTGTTATGATCTGTACCGGCGACTGGAACCATTCCATATCTGCTGCCCATTCATGGATCAGCGCCGAACCATCCATATTTTGATCAAGCAGGGTATATTCATAAACCCGTTGCTTATCGTCATGGCTAATGAGTTTTATTTCAATCCACCTGTCTTGCACAAACTCAAGTACTTTTGTGCCGATTATAGTACGGTTGGATGAGCTAAGCTGGTACCATGAACTTTGAGCTGTATTTACCGGTAATATATTCATGATCATGATTGGTTAATTTCAACATCGCCTGCTATAATATGCGCAAGACTGCCGCCATTGAGATGCATTTTGTCGGTCGAGCTGATCTCGGCCGATTTGCTGCTTGATGAAAGTTTGCCGGCCGCCGCATCAAAAGTGATGTCTTTGGCTGATGCAGAAAGTTTGATGCTTTCGGTTTCGCTGGTAAAGGCAATATCTTTTTTCGCATTTGTAGTAATACCTTCATCCTGCGCCGCTACCGCTATCGATTTTTTGGCTGTAACATTGATAACACCGTCACCCCCGCCTTCTTTGGCCGGCGATGATGTTATGTTAATGCTATTGCCCGCATTAATGTTAATATCTTTTGATACCAGCGTTAAGGTGTTTGGCGCATAAATGGTTACCGTACCGTCGCCATTAAGGGTTACCACGTTACCGCTGGGATCTTTAACGTTAATGCTGCCATTGCTATCGTCCAGTATCACGGTGTTGCCGCTTCGGGTAGTAAGCGCTTTGGTTTTATTGGTTTGACTGCCGCCTGTGCCTGTTTTACCACTAAACATGCTGCCAATAATAACCGGGCGGGCAATATTACCCTCCTCAAATGCTACCAGCACCTGGTCGCCAACTTCGGGGATAAAAACAAACCCGCGATTCTTGCTTACTTTATCCGAGCTGCCTGCGTCAGGAGAAACTACTCTAAGCCACTCGGTAACATCATTCGCGGTACATTGCCATTTAAATTTTACTTTAACGCGGCCATGCCCATCCGGGTCGGCGTTGTCGGTAACATCGGCCAGCTGCATATCCGGGTTGGGTTTTTCGGCTTCAGCAACCAGGATACGCTCCGTATCGGCAGTAACGCCTTCAAACGTATTTTGGTAATGGCCAACACCGTCGATCTGGTGATAAACCGCCGTAACCAGGAACTTGCCAAAATCCTGCAATTCAAAAGCACCTGTGCCCCTTACACTCATGCTTACATTAAGTATTTTGCCCAGGCCCACCATGGGGTTGTCGCCATTGCCTACAATGGTAACCAATTCGGATATCAGCGCTTTTTGCTGGTTATTAACAAAATCATCTATTTCTTTTTTGTTATTTACCCTAACAGCCAATGGTTCATTATAAACTTTGCTGAAAACTTTGTTTGACGCGCTGATGGCATGCGAAAGATCCGGCGTACTGCCCGAAGAGCCTTGCGGCTCCGACGAAAGCAGTTCATCCTGCCTGGGGTTGTAAGCAAACTTGTTATGCTTTAAAGGCGCTATCTGCATTGCATATTGCAGGCTGTGCAGATCACGCCCGTAAATTAGAGCAACCTCCTCCAGCTTATCAGGCTTACCGAAATTTAGTTTAGCACCATCGTAATAAAACCATTCGTAATACTCGGCCGAAAGACGGTTGATAAACTCAAAATCGCTTTCACGATATTGAATGATATAATCAATAGGCGAAGTATTGGTTGGTTTGATATTGAGGTTCAGATCATTTGCAGGTGCATCCTGCGTAGCTAACTGAATAATGCTGCTCAGGCTTTTGTTAAGGTACGAGCCGAGATCGGGGCCCCGGTCAATCAGGATGGTCGGACTAAAGCCGCTCACCAGGATATCGCCATGAAACCCATGGCTTTGCGAAAGCTCTACCTTGGTAACAATACCGCTAAATTTATTTTCGCCGCTATCGGCTGTGCCAAATTGCACGGTAATGTTTTTACCAATAAAGTCCTTTGAGTTTTCGAGCGTAACAGCGTTGTACTCTTCAACCATATCATGGTTAAACCTGAGCTGGAAAGTATGGTGCTCATTAAAACGCTGGTCAAGGTTAAAGGTAGAGAAATGGGTGATCTGGGTACCTTCAATATTGATATCTACTTTTAGTTTCTTTTCCATAATTCGGCTATAAAATCCATTAACCTTTAACTGGCCATGGGCTGTAGTAACTTATAATTTTATATTGCCCGTTAACTTTGCCAAAAACAAACCCGTACGATGTTTCCCTGCCATTTTTTTGCTCATATTGTTGCTGCAACTCGTAAAGCTTACTACCTTTATCTGTAACTTTTGCAATAACTTTATAATAGTTTTCGTCGGTAGCGGCGTCAATTTCCGACAGATCGTCTTCTGTGCTTTTGGGTATAAGACGAAGCGCGTCAGCATTCAATATAGCAGGCTCATACTGTGGATATTCTGCTCCGCTAACCAGCCCTTCAGCAGGGTTAATCTTAGCAGATCGTAAATCTTCGTTTGACCATTGGGGTGTTGTTTGCAGCGGGAAGTAAAACATGGCAGCCAGTTGCTTTTTGTTTTTTTGCAGGGCAGCAGCTTTAAACTGTTTCAGACAGGCCCTGAACAACTGCTCATCGGTGAGGGGCGACTTATGCACAGTTCGGGAGGCCGACTTAGCTATGGTTTTGACAGTATCAGCAACCGGGGCTTTAGGGTTACCACTGCAGCCAATGGCCGAACCTGCCAACCCGGTAGCAAGCAGTAATAATACCATATATTTAACGATCCTTTTCATTGGTTAATTTCTGGGAATACTGATCAGTGCCCTGTCTTCCATGCGTTTAAGGATAACTGCCGCGCCCATTTGCTGGGATACCGCTTCGGCATCAAAAACACCGTCTTTGACATATTTGCCCTTGACATACTGGTTCGAAAAACTCCAGAGGTAAGGCGTGTGAATGCCCTTTTTGTTATAACCGAAACCATTATATCCCTCCAGCTTTTGCAAAATAAACGGCAGGCTCCAATTGGTTACCTTATCATACTTCATCAGTTTAATAGCATCAACAGCACTCTCCTCAAAAGTAAACGGAGGGCCATGACCTACCTTTGGGCGATTGGCGGGCACCTGTACCGTATAACCGGTAAGCGGATCGCCGTTGTGCAGGTGTTTTTTGAAACTGAACGAACACTCCATATAATGTACGCAGGCAATAAAATACCAGGGGATAGCTCCGCCGCCGCCAAAAAGGTTCATAAACGTGAACGGATCGTTTGGAGTAAACCTCCCGGTATCAAAAAAATTACCTCCCAAAAGGCCGGTTGTCATTTGCGGTTTGATCATCAGATCCAAAACACTTTCGGGTTTGGCATTAGCCGCCGTTGGGTTTAATGATAGCGGTGTGGTGTTATAACGATCAAAAAAAGGGGTATACACCGATGCGAAAAGATTTTTATTTCCGGCAGCCGACGGCGCATTAGTACCAAGGCGTACCAGGTTTGAAATACTTTCGTAACGGGGGCGGTTTACGGTTACCTTTTCATCGATGATCTTATCGACAGCAGCAATTTTTTCCTTTTTAATAACACAGGTATTAAAAAGCTGCACGTATTCCATGGGGGTTGGAACCGACGATTTTTTCACCTTTTTCTTTGTAGTGGGTAAGGCTGGGTTTATTATTCTCTTCTTTCTTTTCATAAGGTTTATAACTGAACCTAAACAAAAGCTGTAAAAAGAACACGGAGGAAAATATGTTACTATCTCCTCCGTATCTTTTTAAAAGACAGTACAAATCAATTGTACTGATATATTATTTAGGCCAGTCGTTTTCGTGCTCGGCGTTGCCTATTTTCAGCTTACGCGCCGATATCACAAAGCTTAACGACATTGGGTTGTTACCGATAATCGATATCCCCTCGTTATATTGAATGATGTAACCATCCTCAAAATTAAGCTCCTTCATTTTGGCATCTTCTTCAGATTTTTTGAAGGTAATAGTGCCGTGGATTGGTTTGTACTGACTGTTCACCATTGATTCGATAACCGAAGTATCTTCGGTTGATTCAACCTCAACCTGGATAGTACCACCATATACACCTGATGACGGACGGCCTTTTGAATCAACGTCCCTGTTTAATGAATAGCTGCATTGCAGCACATCGAATTCTTTCGATCCTAAACTAATTCTTGCTTTGAAAGCCATGATCAATAAAGTTTTAAGTAGATAAATAAATTAAGTGCCCCTTCGGCACAAACAGATAACAAAATCGGCCGGGCTTAGTTTTTACCTGGCCAATCGTTCACGTGCTCGGCGCTTCCCAGTTTCAACTTGCGGGCCGAGATCACAAACTTCAAACTCATTGGAGTTGCGCCTGTAATGTCGATACCTTCAGAATACTTCACGATGTAGCCATCTTCAAAAGACAACTCTTTCATTTTAGCGTCTTCCTCAGATTTTTTGATCAGCAAAGTTCCGGCAATCGGTTTGTACTGGTTGTTAACCATTGATTCGATAATGGAGGTGTCTTCAGTCGACTCGATCTCGATATCGATAGTACCGCCGTAAATACCTGAGGACGGGCGTCCTTTTGAGTCTACATCGCGGTTTAATGCATAGGAGCAAGTGAGCACATCGTAGTCCTTGCCCGAAAAATTTAATCTTGCTTTGAAAGCCATAATGATAAATTTTAAGAGGTTAATAATTTAAAGTAGATGCTTTGCGCATCACTTTAATAACTACAATGTAATTAATTTATTGTTTTGAGAAAATATTAAATATTTATTTAAATAAGTTTTAACCCAAAAGAATATAATTTTTGAATCCACTTTTTACTGTACTCATTATCGAGGTTATAGAGATGCCCGATGGTACTGGTATGCACAGGCTTGATGCCGCGCTTTTCGAGGGTTAGTTTTTTTACTGCCAGATAGGTTGGCTTCATATCAACCTGCCAGTCCTGCCAGGCAGCTTCATCCAATATAGAAACCACACGTCCTGACCGGCCATTGAAATTAACCGACGAGCCGCTGATAAAAACCTGGTCGGGCATAAAAACGCGATCAAAAAAACCTTTAATTTTTGAGTTGATCGAATCTTTATAAACCGGGCAAAATATAACCACATGCGATGCCCATTTTATCGCGTTTACAGCTTGCACCAGGTCGGGTTCGGGCTCGTTATTGCTTAGCGTGAATTGCTTGTTGGGATTAAATTTAAGATCGGCGATGGCTATCTCTTTTACTACAGCTTCGGCGGCCTGGGCCCCGTCTTTATAGGCATTGATCAATGCCGCTGTTGTTGGTGTTTTATCTATATCTGCATTAATGATCAATAGCTGCCTCATCAATGCAAACATAAACCATATTTAACAATAAATAAAGTTAGGCCTTCGGTTAAATTAACCTAAAATGCACACAGCGCTGGTTTAACGGTTGAATCTCGCTTTTAAAACCCACCTCCTAACAGGAGGCACCTACGGAGCCAATATATTGTTTTGCACATATCCGATATCGCTCCAGTAGGTGCTTCCTTATTTTAAAAGGGATTCATTACCACTTCACAACGTTGTGTACCGCGATATTACTGCTGTTTATATTCGCTGTTCCACGTTGGGCTTGCATCCTCACCTTTTTGCCCGTCAAGCTTTACCACAAAGCTTTTAGCGGGAAAATATGGCGTGATATTAATATCAAGGTGAATGCGGTCCTTTTGCTGTTCATCGCGCTCAAACCTGATTATTTTAAAGCGTTCGATAAGCCTGTCGGGCCCCTGGATGTTATCCAAAAACTTCACAATTTGCGAGCGCAGGTCCTGCTCTGTTTTTGAAGTCCAGTTTTCAAAAGCTCGGCGGTTCAAAAAGTCGAATAATACTTTGGTGATATAATCAAATACCCTCACTACCGAATAGGTTTGCAAACCGATATTATCGCCATTAAACAAAGTTTTGGCCGAGAATGCCATTACTTTGCCATACTCATTCACCATGGGTACCAGGCCAATGCGCTCCAGGTGCGAGATCTCGCTCTTTTTAAGGTCAAAGCGTACGCCATCCACCTCGTTAACCGCGCCGTGTTTTTTACCGGCGGTAACCTGCGACATCAGCGTATAATACATTTTACCCGCCAATGCTGCTGAACCAGGGATATACAGGTCATCCTCTTCACCCGCTTCGGCAACTTTGCCGCGGCCTACGAGCCAGTTACAGGTCATGATGGTATTTGATTTAAAAGCATCGCCGCCGGTTAAATTGGCTGATGTAAACAGGTCTATCACATCATCCGGTTGTTCAAGATCCGCAAAATCGGTCACCAGCATTACTTTATTATCATAGGCTATTTTTGACCAGCGTTCAACTACCTTGTTTGAGCCAAGGTAGCCGGGCACAACCAGGATTGAGTAATTTTGACGAAGATCCAGCCTGTCATAATTTTGCTTAAGCTCATTTGCAGCATATTCAATAAAGCGCGGATTATCAAGCTCTTTCAACTGATCGATCGTGGCATTCATTAATACCACATTCTTCAGCTTATCCTGTTCGGTGTTTTTATAAAACAAATGCACTGTGCGGTAAGCCTGTTCAAGCTCGCGGGTGCTTTCCAATACATTGAGTAAATTTTTGTTCAGGTTTTCTTCAACGCTTTGCAGTTTTTCGGCGCTTTTCTGAATAGTATCGCTAACCGATTCGCCGCTTTCCAAAGCTTCTATCCATTGATTAAGCTTCAGCTTAAGTTCTTCGCGCTCCCCTTTCTTCTCATCATCAGTTAAAAAGATCTGTTTACGGGCTTTGCGTTCGGGGTTCAGGTTTTGAAGGCCATCTATAGTAGCTTCCAGCAAATCAAAACCACCAACTTTTGATAGTTTATCTAAACTGGTTGATAGAGGTGTCGCGCCGCTTCTTTCTTTTATTTTAAGAGCCTGGTCTGTTGAATTTTCATTCAGGATCTGCTCGTTTGGTGTTGCCATGATCGTGTTGTTAAATGTTTAGGATTAGCTAATTATTGGTCAAGCTCGGTTACTATATTTTTTAACGCCTCAATAAAGGCCTGTTTGGTTTCGGCGTTATCAAGGGTTGACTTCAGCGTTTTGTTGGTTTTCAGCTGCTTCATGATATTGAGGTACATCTCGCGCTGAATATTAAGTTTATGCAGGTATTTACTTTGTTGTACCAGGTTTTTGGGGGCAAAATCGCCAAGATTGTTAAAGTGCAGCGTTTCGGTAACATTTGTTCCGTTTTCTCTTTCAAGCTCAACACTTACTTTTGGCTTGTAATGAGCAAAAACCTCTTCAACATTTTTAAGTCCCTCAACCTTCTCAGGTCTCAGCGGCTCATTATCAGTTAATTTTTGAATAAACAAAGTTTTATTGGGAGCTATCTCACCAAATGCTTCTGAGGAATCAACTTTTGTTTCGTTTCCCCCTATTTCGTAATTAAACATAGCTTTATTTAATAAATGATAAGTATGAAAGTGTTTATGTTATAATGCAATAACTATAAAATTGTTTTTAACAGTATGTATTTCAGTTAAATTACTTAACTAATGCTCCACAATAATTCAGTATCATCACTTTTTTTATCTATGGCGATAGTATTTCCTTTTTTCAGTTCGCCCAAAATAATATAGCGTGATATTGGCCTGCGCAATTGGTTACGGATCACCGCCGATAGCTGCCGTGCACCATATTTGGGTGTAAAACCGCTTAAAGCCAGCATATTTTTGGCTTCGGCACTTAACTGCATGTTTATGCCCATTTTTTCAAGCGCCTGTATAAGGCTTTTGAGCTGGATCTCAAAGATGCGTACTACATTTTCTTCATGTATAGGTGCAAAGGGTACAATTTCTGATAACCGCGCCAAAAACTCCGGCCTGAACTTATTGGCCATCACTTCCATCAATTGGTTTGATGTAGGCATATGCCCCCGGCTAATTTGCTCAGATACCCACTCGCTGCCAATGTTTGAGGTAAATAGCACCAGCGCGTTTGAAAAATCGCCTTGCTTGCCCAGCCTGTCGTGCATATGCCCTTCATCCAGGATCTGTAAAAAGATATCAAATACCGATGGGTGTGCCTTTTCAATTTCATCAAACAGCACAACCGAATAAGGTTGCTGCCTTATTTTGTTTACGAGCAAGCCGCCCTCTTCATACCCCACATAGCCCGGCGGCGCGCCATACAGCAATGCGGCCGAATGCTCCTCCTTAAACTCCGACATATCAAAGCGGATCATCGCTTTTTCGTCATTAAATAAAAACTCGGCTATTGATTTGGCCAGCTCCGTTTTACCGGTGCCTGTTGGGCCAAGCAAAAAGAATGAGCCGATGGGCTGCCCTTTTTTGTTCAGTCCGCTCCGCGATTCGAGTATGGCATCAGAAACGGCTTTCAACGCCTGGTCCTGCCCAACAACCCGTTTTTTCAGGAAGCCTTCCATGCCTAAAAGCCTTTCTTTCTCTTGTGCCTGGATCTTGCCTAAGGGAATGCCTGTTTTATAGGAGATAATAGCGGCAATATCATGTTTATTCACCACCTCGGTTTTATTTTGAGCCAATTCTTCAAGCCGGCTCAAATTGCGTTCAAAGTAAGCGATGTATTCATCGGGCGTTTCAAAAGTATCAACCTGGGTTTCATCTTCCAGCTGGCCTAACAACACCGCGCTTATTTTATTGCGATACAAGGTGTAAAGCCATTTGTAGGCTCCGATCAAATCGCCTGCATCATCCTGAGCTTTCAATTCGTCCAGTTCGGTGCGGAGTTCGGAAAGGGCAGTATCGGTGGTATCGTTCATTAAACGGATAGCAGCCATGGTACGGTCGAGCAGGTCGAAGGCAGAGTCGGGCAGGCGACGGTCTTTCATATACCGCTGCGCCAGTCTAACGCACTCTTCGGCAGTATTATCGTCTATCTTTAAGTTGTGGTGCTCCTCATATTGGGGCACCAGTTTTTTAAGCATTTTTATAGCTGTAGGCGTATCGGGCTCATTTACCTGCAGCACCTCAAACCGGCGGCTAAATGCCTGTTCGGGCTCAATCACTTTGCGGTATTCGTCGATAGTAGTGGCACCAATCACCGTTATTTCGCCCCGGGCAAGCTCCGGTTTCAGCAGGTTGCCAACACCGCCGCCTATCGGCCCTTTATTATCGAGCAGGGTATGGATCTCATCAATGAACAGGATCGCTTTTTCAAACTGCTTTATCTCGCGCAGGATGTTTTTTAACCTGTCTTCAATTTCTCCTTTGTAAGATGCCCCCGCGATCAATGAACCCAGATCAAGTTCAAAAAGCTGTACATTCTTAAGCGATGCCGGTACCTGTCCGTTTACAATGCTAAGCGCGAACCCGTCAACCAGGGCTGTTTTGCCAACGCCCGCATCGCCGGTGATCATCACATTGGGCTTGGTGCGTCGGCTCAGGATCTCCATCACCATCCGTGTTTCACGCTCCCGGCCTATGATGGGATCTACCTTACCCTGTTTGGCCAGGCTTGTACGGTCTACACAGTATTTGAGTAATGCTGTTGTTTGTTTGGGTACATCGCTGCCGTTTGTGGCCTGCGCAGAGGGATTTACCGCATGGTTAACATCCTCATTACTCAAATAAATATCCAGCAACTCGCGTTCTTTTACCGGGAAAGATTTTAGCTGGTTAGCATCAAAACCCACATTGGGTTTTATTAACGCAATCAATACACAAACGGGCATAATCAAATCCTGGCCTAATTTTATGCGCACATTATCGGCTTCTTCAAATACCTGTTTTACCTGGCTGTTACCTAACATTTCGTCGGGCACGGTTAACGCGGCCGAATAGTCTTCAATGCGCACTTCGGCCCAATCGCTTATGTAAGCCGTGTCCTTCCCGATGGATTGAAGCAGGTTCTTCAACCCAACTTCCTGGTGCATCAAGCCTTTTAAAAGGTGCGCCGGACCAAATTCCTTATGGTGATATTCTTTGGCTAATGACTGCGCTACCCGCACCGCCGTTTTCACCGACTCGCTTAAATTAACTATGTTCATATGCTATTGCAGGTTAGCCTGGGTTATATAATAATAGGTTTTGCCGTTTGACGTAAAGTGTTGATTGGTAATTGCGGCCTGTTTAATAACATCGCTGCTATGGATCAAATAGTGGATATATTCCTCAAATTGTGCCTGCGGCATATCATCGTTGTGTTTAAGATCATTCACCTTTTTATTATAGAAATCTTTTTTGCCGGGTAAGGGTAAACTGGTAACCCGCAGAAAATAATCGGCCAGGGTCATGTCTTTAATATCACCGCCAGATAAGTTAAGCCCTAAATGCTTGGCAGCGATATCAACGTAGTTATCAACCAATTTTGAGCGATAATCGGACGCGTCCCGCTGCAGGTTTTCGCCTATCATGAGCGACAGCAGATCTGTTAGCTGCTTATAATCCTGCTCGTTCAATATCAGCAGGTATTGCAGCTGCCCCTTGCTTTCATTTACCAGGTTCCTGGGTGCTTCGGCGCTGAGGTAATATTTGAAAGCGTTATGCGGCATATTGTTTCCCAAATCGGTTGATGGCTGGCCCTGTTGCTGCATAACCAGCGGCTGTACATAACGGTTTTCGCGCCCGGTAAGCCTGAAAGCACTATCAAGCGTATGGATCTGGTTACGGATATCATAATCGGTTTCGCGCATCAGGCGTTCAACTGCCAAACTCATGGCCTGGTTTGATTTTACTACTCTCTTGGGCGGAAATACCACAGCGCCCTGGATCAGGCTCTTTTTGGGATAATCGAGGTAAAAAGAAACCGAATCAGACAGTGATGTATTGAATTGCTGCACGTTGGTAAGGCCTTCTCCATTCACCATGCGCTGTTTTTTATAATCGGCCAGCTTTACCGCAGATTGTGATACAATTTGTCTTGCCTGGATTACAAAATCATTGTAGATAGGGTTGTAATCGCTAAATACCTGGATAGCTAACAAGCGGGCGTTGGCGGCCGCTATCTGACTGGCCACCGTATTAACCCCTACCGAATTACGATCTAAAGCACCGGTGGCACCAATCAGGATGACCAGGTTGGTTTCGTCGGGATGATTGCCAAAAAGGCTTAAGCCCGTGCGGATACCGTCAAAAACAGGTTGGGAACTTATCACCGGGGCACAGTTACCTGTTACTGTTGACTGTGATTCGAGGTATTTTACCAGGTTACGATAATCGGCGTTAAGCGGGGTTGACTGGATGCCCCCGGTTTGACAGCCGGACGCGTTACGGTAAACTACAGCCCCATATCTAACCTGGTTACCCCTGGCATGCGCATCAAAAATATCTTCAAATGATTGAATAGTGCTGGTAATACCCGAAAAATAATTGCGCATAGGGCTGCCGCCATCAACCACAAACACAATGTTAACGTGGTGAACATTGCTGCGGATCTTGAGATAATCCTTATATGCTAAATGCCCGCCTTTGATATTAAGCACACTGTTATGGCTTTTATCATAAACATCGGTTGCGAAGCCGAGGCTAAGATTACCCGAAGCAGATGAGCTTACAGGCATGCTCAATAACAAGGGAGCATTATCGGCCAGTAAGGGATCAAAAGCAAAATAGCCCGTACCTCCCTTGCTATTATTGGTTTTCAGGGAACTGTTGATATACCTTGCAATAGAATCATTGATCAATGGCTGGTTTTCCCTTGCCGACCCGATATATAGCCTATCGCCCCAGCTATGAACGGCGTCGGCGGCTATCCAGCCATAAACACTGCCAGCTGCATTATCGGCAATCAACTGCGGATCGGACCCTACCAATACTTTTTTTCCGTCGTCAGATTTTTTGTATACATAAACTACATTGTGCAGGGCCACTTTGGTTTTTTTCTGGCTTTGATCGGGCCCGGCAAAAATGTATGCCGAATCAGTTTTGTCATAATAATAATCGGGCATAGTAAGCGGGCCGGCACCACTTATAATGGTGATATATTTTTCGGGATAACCATTTGTGCTGGTAAAAGCCGACTGCCAGGGCAACACCTTTGAAATGCTGATCCATCCGTAACTTTGCGAGCCTTTTTTATTGGTAAGCTTTTTACCCTGTACCATGCCTGCCTGGTACTTAATCAGTTTTATAAAACCGTTTTTTTGTTCACTTACATAAAAAGGCTCCATGAAACTTATTTTTTTCATTACCAGCGTTCCGCCCGGCGAGGTATATGTATAATTTTCGGCCCTGTCCGAAAATACGATCCATGGCAGGGAAGTACGGTCGTCGGTATTGTAAATGCTGGTACGCTCATCAGGTTTTTCAAAAGCTTTGGGTAGCGTTACCACTGTTTTGCCAAGCGATACCGGCGATTGCGCCCGGGCCGCAATTACTATACAGGTTAAAAAAACGAAGCTTAATATATTTTTCATGTTGGTTGATGCAAATAGGTTTTAAAATGGATTATCTGGGCCTCTTTTCGGGAGCGGCAGTGGTTGCATGCTGCCTTACCGAAAGCATGCTTGAACAGTTTGATTTTGGCTTTAGGGTAACCTGTGCTTCGTCAACACTGATGCCACCTCCAAAAGTTAACCGCATACAGTAGGAATAAAAATCAGTCCGTTTGCTCTCGCCATTATCTTCAAGGTTTACGGTAACTTTCTCATCTCCGCAGAAATACCTCCTAACCAGGTAATAATAATGGCGGTTAAAATCACCGCCGTTGGCTATGGCCTGCAGGTGTGCCCTGATATCATCGATTACACGGCGCTCACTTTCACCAGGGTTTACGATCTGGTTGGCAAATGTTGAATCGGGATTGGTAATACGCATGCGGTGATAGACCGGGCGCCTGCTTTTATCCGTGCTCAGTTTGATGAAATAGGTACCGGGGTTATGAAAGGTGTAGAGTGCAGTTGGTCCTTTAACATCCACCCGGCCGGTTTCCCCAAATGACCATTCAAAAATCCGGGCGTTACCCTGCGCCTCAAGTCTTACCTGTTCATTTACAATTCCCTGTGTGGGGCCGTTAATTGTAATCAGGGTATCGGCAGCTATGGTTGGGGTACTATCTTTTACGCTAACCGGGAATTGCTGCGTCAAATTGCCGTCAACTGTAAGCCGTATGATATAGTCGCCTGTTTTTTTAAAGCGGTAGCTCCCGTTTTGTTGAATTGATTTATCGCCATTGCCGAACTCCCAAAGCCAGCTTTTTGCATTAGCCGTATTATCCGAGTAAACCAGGTGCTCGTTCAGGGCTATCTCGTCCTTCAGGATACGGGCGTTGATCACTCTCTTTTCAAACAATGAACTACGCAGCAGGAAAATGATACCGGCAATAACAACTACACCAGTAAAAATGTATAAAAAGGTGTAGGTGTTCCGGTTAGTATCGACGGGCCTCCCGTCGTTGTAATCGTTTTTCATTTTGCTTAGGTTATATATGGTAGATGTATGATGATGCTTACCGGGCCATGCTCATGTTTTGCTGCAATTGCCGCTGTGCAATGTGGCAGTCATCAACCGATCCTTTTATGTTCCTGATATCGTTATAATTGCCCGTTAGTTCGCGCTTATCATAAAAAAGAGCCTGCAACAGTTTTGAAGCGTGGATAAAGCATTTATACCGCGCGTCAT
The DNA here is from genome assembly GCF_900100445.1 of Mucilaginibacter sp. NFR10. Taxonomy (NCBI): domain Bacteria; kingdom Pseudomonadati; phylum Bacteroidota; class Sphingobacteriia; order Sphingobacteriales; family Sphingobacteriaceae; genus Mucilaginibacter; species Mucilaginibacter sp. NFR10. The sequence continues at coordinate 285,966 of NZ_FMTV01000005.1, forward strand.
AAGGGCGGCGGTTGTAATATGATTTTACAGCACCTATTGAACCGCTGATGTCATTCTCCAAAAAAACGGCCTGCACGTTGGGGTTAAACTTTACTATTTTATGATACGTGGTATCAACGGTTGGTAACGCTTCTGTAACAAGGCTTTCAAACTGCTCTTCTTCGTTTACTTTTTTAGCAAACTCGTTTTTTGATACAAACCCTTCGTTGCCATAATTATAAAATATAGCCACGCACAATATCACCGACGTCACTAAAAACATCCCCATGAAAAACAGGAATTTTTCTCTCCGTTCTTTTAAACTAAATTTTAACATATGGCTTATTAATGCGGATAGTGATGGTTTAACTGGTTAATAGCCGATTTATTTACCCGGCTGCATGACTCTAACTGTGAGCGAAGGCTTTCGATCTGGAAACGTGTGGTAAAAAGCGAATCTTTGATGCTGGCAATGGTTTCAATATCGTTGCTGAGCTTTTTATACAGTTCAAAACTTTTAAGCGGGTAAGGGTTACTTTGCAGCCGCTCACGGATATGCTGATTGCTCTCCTGGATATCATTGAGCAGTACCGTTTGGTTATTAAGCTCCTGCGAATTCATTTTTGCATACTGCGAGAGTTGCTGCATGCGCAGCAGGATCAATTCAAAGCTGTTATTGATATCGGTACGGAGCGCTATCAGCTGATCTGTTTTTTTAACGCGGTCATTTAATAATTCAAGCTCACGGCCCGAGGTTGCAAAAAAGAAGTAAACGATAATGATGGCCAAACCCAGTAATGTAATAAGGTACATCATGAATTTGCGATAAGCCCGGTTTAGGTCGCTATTGTTTACAGGTTTCATCTAATATTATAGTATCGGTTCGGTTTATTTACAGCTAAAAAAGCTGCATTTATAATACTTAACTCATTATTTATTAATTAACCAATAGTGTAATAATTATCAAAAAATCAACACTTTATCAACTATTTGTAACCAATAAAACATATCTACAACTATTTTTGAAAATAAATGTTTATAAAAAGTTAAAATTTAACATAAGCGAAATCCAATAATATCATTTATGCTAAACCCGCTTTATTCAAAACCGATCCGCTTTAGCCATATCAATAATGGCCAGGACCTTGATAAACAAGACCTTGGCGCGTCTATATCGCAATACATCGAACTCATTATTTTTACCCGTTTTGGCGAGCACCGTTACAACCCCGAATTTGGCTGCGAGATTTGGGATATGGATTTTGAACTCATTATGAGTGAGACTATTTGGGAAGAAAAGCTGAGGCAATCGTTGTTGCGCTCTATCAGCAAATTTGAAAATAGGATTTATGATATTGATATCAGCGTGAACATTACCGAGATCAACAAATTTTACCCCTTGCGCAATGTGAGCGAAATAAAAAAGAAAGTAGATATTACTATTAAAGGCAAATTGAACAAAACCGGCGAAACATATTTGTTCAAAACTGCTTTATTCCTAAGCCCGCTATCAGCATAAACCTATGAGCGCTATATTTTATAATTCAAAAGAAGAGATCAGGAACCGCATGCTGAAGAACGCTACCGAGTTTTGGGGCGTTCAAAACGTAAATGATGTTGATCCGCTGGTAAAGCTTTTGATTGAAGCCCTAAGCACCGAGTTGTTCAACTTAAACAATGATGTTAAAAACCTGGAGCATCGCATCCTGAACAAAATATCCAGGATCCTGGCTTCCGACTATTTAACGGCCCCGCTCCCCGCCCATGCCATATTAAAAGGTAAACCCATCGAGGCTTCAGAAATATTGAACATCGGCAATCATTTTTATTTCCGGAAACAATTGGCAGCAGAGGTTGGCAAAACCAGCCCGGACCAACTGGACATTTACTTTACACCGGCAGGTGCTAACTCTGTATTTAATGCAGAAATAAAATACAGCTTCAACGGGGGCAGGCTGCAGGAACATATTGAAAATGGACAGAAGAATACATTGCTAAACGTCCGCACCGGTGCTTTTGGCGAACCTAACACCCTTTGGATAGGCATTGAAACAGCAGTAGCATTGAATACTTTTAAAAATGCAGGAATCTATTTCGACTGGCCTGTTTACATCAGCAATACCGATTTTTACAGCCTGCTCCAGGTAACTAAATTTTACCTGGATGGTTCACAGCTTGATACTGAACCTGGCCTCATTTACGCTGATGAACAAGCCGACGATCAGAAACCTGTTTTTTATGATCAGCATATCATTAACCTTATAACCCGCGACGTCAGGACCTATTACAACAATCATTTTATTTCGCTTACCGATGAGCGGCTAAGCAATATTACCGACTTCAAAGCAAATTATCCGGTTGAGTTGCTGTCGTTTTTTAACGAGCAGGATTTGAAAGCACTTAAGCCCTGCCTGTGGTTCAAGATCGTATTCCCGGCGGCAATCCCGGCAAATGCCATTGATGAACTGCAGTTACATTTAAACTGTTTCCCGGTAATGAGCAGGCGGCTTCACCAACAAAAATTCAGGATCAAGGAGATCAGCGATATCATCCCAATAAAACCAGGTGCTTATGATCATTTTTTATCGATCCATGAGCTGCATGACGACAATGACGTTCGGTATAACGAGATCCCGTATAGCCAGGCCGGTATTAATTATGAGGGCAGTTACTCCATCAGGAACGGTGGCGCCGAGCGTTTTGATGCACGTAACGCCCGGCAAACCATCGAATATTTGTTTGAGCTGCTTCGCGACGAAAAAGCGGCCTTTGCCGCATACGGAAGCGACTTTTTAACAACGGCCCTAAAAACACTGGAGCAAAATATTTCCGTTATCGAAAAAAAATCCAAAAGTTCAAAAGATAATCATGAACTGGTAAATTACCTGGTACTAAAACCGGCAAACAAAGCGGCCATGTTATACCTCAGTTTTTGGACAACACTTGCCGATAATGCCAACAATATCCGCAAAGGCTCAAAGCTACAACAGGCGGAAGCCATTAAACTTAAGCCGGATACTTTAAGGCTCCTTACCACGACCACGGGCGGCCGAAACAGCCTTGGAGCTTCCGAGCGGATCCAGGCCTATAAATACGGCCTCACCACTAAAGACCGCATAGTTACCCTTGCCGATCTAACAAGTTTCTGCAGATATGAGCTTGGAGCAAAAATGAAAAACATCCGCGTAAGCAAAGGGGTAAGTATCTCAGCCAATCCCAGAGAAGGTTTTATTAAAACAACCGATATTTATATAACCCCGGCCGATCATGAACTTTCGGCACCGGAATGGGCCACGCTGCTTGAGCTGCTAAAATCAAAGCTGCAAAGCCGGAGCGTAATGGATGTTAATTATAGGGTGTTTACGGAATAAGGTATACATATCGATACCGTCATCGCCCTTGTGTTCTTTTGTTATTAAGCGACTGGCCCTGCAAATCGGACCGAATCACGGGCTGCATTATTTTGTCACGCTTGCTCCCCCTGCTCTATCGCGACATCGTAAATAACTAATAAAGCGGGATAATTTTAAAATATCCCGCTTTTTGCGTTTTATAGAAAACTTACAACGCCTTCTCCTTCGGCACAAAATCATTCATTACCGCCTCGCGGATCAATGCCGGCGGCAGGATCCCTTGCGACAGGATGAAATCATGGAAATGCAAAGCGTTGAATTTGTTGCCTAATGCAGCCTCGGTATCTTTGCGCAGGGCAATCATTTTGGTAAAACCATAAAAATAGCTATTGGCCTGGCCGGGAGCGTTAATGGTATAACGCTCAACTTCCTGGCGGGCAAAGGCACGCGATTGTACTACATCGTTCATCAATACATCAAGCGCCTGTTGCTGGGTTATCTTACCAGCCTGCAATTCAGGATCAAGGAAGGCGCGCGCGGCCCTGAGCAAGCGATAATCTAACGAAACCAACTGTCCTTCTAAAGGCATGTAAGGGCGGGTAATGTATTCGGAATATAAGCCCCAGCCTTCCACATTGGTGGAGTTAAAGGCGTACAGGGCGCGTGCCTGTGATACCCCTTCTTCCACCATTTTATCAAACTGTAATTCGTGGCCCGGCCTTGCTTCATGGGCTATGATGGTCCACGAGGCGGCATCAAAAGTAAAGTCATCGTACTTGTCTGTAGCTTTTTCGCCGGGTGATGCGGGCATGTTTAATGGCAGTACAAATACGCCACGCTGGCCGGTATTATTCAGAAACGGCGGTGGCACCATGTGTGGGGCCGGGCTCTGCGCAGTCTCGGCGGCCGTAGCTAAACGGATAATAGCCGGGCGGTTTGGCAGCGTTACCAGTTGATGATCGCGAATGATGCCTTCAATATCTTTTAAATGCTGCTCGTACAGCGGAATAATAGAATCTCCGTGGATCTGCTCTTTTTTAAGTTCACGAATTACAGCCCGATAGTCACTTGATGGCAAGCCACGTTTTTTGGCTATCTGCCCGGCAATAGGTTTCATCTCGTCCTGGATCTGGTTGAACAGGGCATGTGCCATTTCAGCTACTTTCGCAGGGGGAATATCTATACCATAAGCTTCGAGGTTCATAGCATACTCTTCGGGTGGGAGCCTGAAATCTGTACGGGCTTTTACCAGTACATTTGCTTTTACCCATTTGTCATAATCTTCAAGCTGTTTTTTCAGGGTGGCATAAGGTTGTTCCCAGCCGGTCACCCTGTATTTGGAACAAAGTTCGGCAATGCCGCTTACGATACTCGCATTGCGCGACAGATCGGTTTCCATGCGTTGCTTTGACGGATAGATCATGTTTTTGCCGCCCATCTGGTGCTGCAGGCGTTCCCTGTAAATGGTTGTCAATGGTTTATAACCTTTTTCCAGTCCTGCATATTTACGGATACGCATTACCGCTGCCTGGCGACGGGCTTCGGGGGTTTGATCGTCAAGCAGTGTTTCCAGTCCGCCGTAAATTGTTGAGGACGCATTCAAAAAAGGGACCTGGCGGCTCAACTCAAAGTCCTGCTGGCGAAAACCCAGTTTGAGGTGGGTTATAATGATATTGATATCCTGTTGAATAAAAGTATTTTTTTCAGTCTTAAGGGCTTCGGTAAGTTTAGCGACAACGGCCTCTTCATCCTTGCGTTCGGCCATGATGTTTTGGAGGGTTGGTATAGCTATGTCACTGTCATACTCGGCCAGGCCTTGTGATGATCCGTATTCGGGCGAGTATTTTTTATCCAGATCAATAATGATTTTGGTATACGCATTTGATTTGGCTACCCATGCTTTTGTTTCGGCTGATTGCTGCGCCCGGGCATTAATGCCGATACCAGTCAATAGCACTAACAAACCGGTGCTTTTAAGTAGATTTTTGTTCATGGTCAATTTAAATTATGAATGGCAAGTTACTTAATTTGACCGTTGATATTTTTGATTACGTTGATTTCGCTGATAATAGCACATTTTGACTTTTTCGGCATTGCTGGCGACGACATCAACAACGGCACAACGATATACGTTAAATGAAACAGCCTGTCTTTCCGTAACAGAAAGCCAGGCTGAACAGATCAACGCAATAAGCGTAATCAATCAAAAAAATCAACGGTTAAAAGCGGTACCCTAAAGTAAGGAATGCATTGTTGTTAGTTTTTTTCAAATCGGCAAAAGGACTGGTTGCACCTACTTCATAAGGGAAAATGGTTTGCTTGCCGGTTACCCTGGCGTAAGTAGCGTCAACAAAATAAGCACCAAAATGAAAGCCTATACCGCCGCTAACTGTTTTAATATCGCTGCCAAGGTCTTTCATCGGGTTACCTTGCTGGCTGTAACCGCCGCGCAGATAAACGAGGCTGTTCACGTTTACTTCGGCGCCCACATGAAGGTTCACTGTTGAACGGTAAAGTGATTTGATATCGCTGTTGTCACCATCGGCAGTATAACTGTCGTTACTGCTTAAATGAGTAGTGGTATAATCGATATATTCAACATCGCCGCTTATGAAACCATATTTGCCTATGAAAACAGACGCGCCACCTGCTAATTTTAACGGCGTACGCAGATTGTAGCTTAGCTGATATGGTTCGGATTCGTTTTCATGACTCTTGCCACCTGTGTATTGCGTGGCAAGCCCTTCGGAATATGAATCATCAATATTATAAAACGTTGGTGAGGTAAATACAAAGCCCAGGCGTAAAGCTTGTATGGGTTTATAAATAATACCTAATTTGGCGTTAAAGCCCGAGCCTTTGGTGCTTTGGTCTTGCGCAAAAGTGGATGAAAAGTCGGTAGGGTTGCCGCCATTGGTTATAATGGCGTTGCCATTTTCGGTAAACCTGGCGTGCGAATTATACCTGATATCGGTAATAGCCAGTCCCAAACCTAAGTAAAGCTTATTGCTGTAATTGGCACCGAACGAAAGGTTAAACTCCGACTGGCCGCCGGTACGGGTAATCCCCGCCAATTGCCTTACCGGAACATTCACTGTGCTTGAATATGAGTTCGGGTCTGATGCCGGGCCGAAATTATCGATCAGGACATGATCATATGCCCATCCATCAAGGCCATTAGGGTTAACACTGCCATATTGAGATACTTCCCGCTTGGCGATACCGGCATAGTAATCAGAAATAGAACTGGTTTGGTTTGTACCGCCGTAAGCAACGTTTTCATAAAAGTTATTGGTACGGCTGTAGCCCGCGCCATAGTTAATACTTAACCAGCCTTTGCTTTTGTCGCGCCCACGGGTGGTTAGCTGCTGATAAAATACGATGGCTGCGTTGTTCATGTTCACATCGTTACGGTTGGCGCTGCCTGCCTGCCCAAAAAAGCTGGAGCTTATTTTGGAGTTATCATACTCAGGGGTAATACTAACCTCCGAGTGTGTAAAAAAGCCTAAGCCGGCAGGATTGCCGCTAACTGAACTCAAATCGCCGCCTACAGCTGTGCCGGCGTTCCCAATAGCTTTGATACGTGAAGTTGATCCGGTTTGAAAGGTTGAAAACCGGATGGCATCCTGTGAGTATTGCGCAAAACTATCTTTAGTAATTGCTACTATAGCAATTATGCTTAGTAAATACTTGATTTTCATAAAATTCAGGTAAATAAAATATAAGATTTAGGTTTATGGTCTTGATGGTCTGCCGCCACCGCCGCCACTGCTGCTGCCGGTGCTGCGTGAACTGCCGCCGCTTGAGCTTGGTGATGGCGTATACGATGGTTGCTGCGATGTACGTTCAACCTGTGGCTGTCTGTAAACCGGCTGTGCATCACGGGTAGGCGCCGCGTCCGTACGGGCCGGGCGTGCATAGCGGGTGCCATTGTTATTATTATAACTGTTATTTCCGCTATTGCTGCTGCCGTTACTGTAAGTGTTCGTTCTGCTGCCCAATGGTCTGTTACGGCCTCCGGGAATGTAGCCTATACCGGAGGTGGCACTGCTAACAGGGCGGCGCCCGCTGCCTGCAAAAGGATTGCCATTACCACGATAAGGACGCGCTGTACCTGACGAAGCATAGCCTCCACCATAGTAACCGCCATATCCACCGTATCCATAACCGCCGCCGTAATAACCGCCGTATCCACCATATCCGTAGCCTAAGCCCCAGCCACCATAATAACCGCCGTATCCATAACCTAATCCTAAGCCAAGGCCGCCGTAGTAGCCGCCATAACCCAATCCCCAGCCGTTGTAATAACCAGCACCGCCATAATATCCTAAACCACCATAGCTCAATCCATAGTTGTAGTAAGGATAGTTATTGTACGCCGAATAAAAGTCGTCATAATAGCCGAAAGGAGAAAAGTAACTGAAACGGTTTATACGTGCCGAATAATCATCGTAGTAAAAGTAATCATCGTCGTCATCGCTATATCCGTCCTCTGCAACCGGGGTTTGGTTGTAAGCCGGCTGTTGTGCATAAACAGGTTCATCGCCCGCTCGTGCATCAGAAAAATAAACGTTGTCATTACTTTGGTTTGATGCAAGCTTGGTTGTAGAGCAGGAACTCAATGCCATGGCACCGATAATAAACATTCCTATCGCGATGTTCCGTTTCATATACAGGTAAGTAAAAAGTGCAAGGTCAAATAAGTTTTAAATTTATAAATTTGGCAGCAATATACAACAATTACACAAGTCCAAATTCTATCCAATCAATATGAGCAAAGGTGTTATTAGTAAAGACGAAGATTATTCGCAATGGTTTAACGACTTAGTAATTAAATCTGACATGGCCGAGTATTCGCCGATTAGAGGCTGTATGATCATTAAACCGTACGGTTATTCGATATGGGAAAAGATCCAGGCGGTACTTGACGAGATGTTTAAAGACACCGGTCACAGCAACGCTTACTTCCCGCTTTTAATACCCAAGTCGTTCTTTAGTAAAGAGGCCAGCCATGTTGACGGTTTTGCCAAAGAATGTGCTGTTGTAACTCATTACCGCCTCAAAAATGATGGCGAAGGAAATATTATTGTTGACGAAGAAGCCAAGCTTGAAGAGGAGCTCATCATCCGTCCGACATCAGAGACTATTATCTGGAACACTTACAAGGGCTGGATCCAATCATACCGCGACCTGCCTATCCTGGTTAACCAGTGGGCCAACGTAATGCGCTGGGAAATGCGTACGCGTTTGTTTTTGCGTACCAGTGAATTTTTATGGCAGGAAGGCCACACAGCCCACGCAACAGCTGATGAGGCCGTAGCCGAAACCGAGCAAATGCTGAATGTATATGCCGATTTTGCCGAAAACTGGATGGCTTTGCCGGTGGTGAAAGGTCGTAAAACAGCTAACGAGCGTTTTGCAGGAGCTTTGGATACCTATTGTATTGAGGCGCTAATGCAGGATGGTAAAGCCCTGCAAGCCGGCACATCACACTTTTTGGGACAAAACTTTGCAAAAGCTTTTGACGTAAAGTTCACCAACAAAGAAAATAAAATTGAGCATGTTTGGGCCACTTCATGGGGTGTTTCAACCCGTTTGATTGGAGCGCTTATTATGGCCCATAGCGATGACGCGGGGTTAGTATTGCCTCCAAAGCTGGCACCTATTCAGGTAGTAGTTGTTCCGATTTACAAGCACCAGGAAGAGCTTGATAACATCAGCGCTTATGTTAACTCGCTAAAAAAGGAACTTAAGGCTAAAGGTATTTCGGTTAAGTTTGATAACCGCGATACCCACCGCCCGGGAGCTAAATTTGCTGAATACGAACTGAAAGGTGTTCCATTACGCGTGGCCATAGGCAGCCGTGATATGCAGAACGGAACAGTTGAACTGGCCCGCCGTGATACCAAAACAAAAGAAACCGTTAACCAGGAAGGTCTTGCTCAGGTTATAGAAAACCTGCTTGAAGAGATTCAACAAAATATCTATAAAAAAGCATTTGATTTCCGTGCCGAAAACACAACCGAGGTTGATACCTGGGACGAATTTAAACGCATGCTCGATGAAGAGCCAGGTTTTATCAGTGCACACTGGGACGGTACATCCGAAACCGAACAAAAAATAAAAGAGGAAACTAAGGCGACAATCCGTTGCATACCTTTGGATAATAAACAGGAAGAAGGTAAATGTATTTTGACAGGTAAGCCATCGACGCAGCGGGTGTTATTTGCGAGGGCGTATTAATTTTGTAAAGTCCATAGTTTATGGTCGATAGTCCATAGCTATGAATAATTGTTTTTTTACTATGGTCCATGAACTATCGACTACGGACCGTGCTTACAGCACAACTCATGAAATTCGCAACTAAAGCAATACACGCAGGGCAGGAGCCCGATCCAACAACCGGCGCTATCATGACGCCAATATATCAAACATCAACCTACTGGCAAAAATCGCCGGGGGATAATAAGGGCTATGAGTACTCGCGTGGTACCAACCCTACCCGTAAAGCGCTGGAAGATTGTTTGGCTGCTTTGGAAAACGCAAAGTTTGGCCTGGCGTTTTCGAGCGGTATGGGCGCTACTGATGCGGTGATGAAACTGCTTGCGCCCGGCGATGAAGTTATTACCGGTAATGACCTTTACGGTGGTTCATACCGGATCTTCACCAAGATCTTTGCTAACTACGGCATCAAGTTCCACTTTTTGGATCTGTCTGATCCGGAACTTGTTCGTGCCCATGTAAATGATAAAACTAAGCTGGTTTGGATTGAAACACCTACCAACCCAACCATGCGGATTGTGGATATAGAAGCCATAGGTAAGATCACGAAAGAGAAGAATTTACTTTTTGTGGTAGATAATACATTTGCATCACCATACCTGCAAAACCCAATTGATTTGGGTGCTGATATTGTAATGCATTCGGTAACCAAATACATAGGTGGCCACAGCGATGTGGTGATGGGTGCACTGATGCTGAACGATGAGGACCTTTATAAAAAGCTCTGGTTCATCTATAATGCCTGCGGTGCTACACCAGGACCTATGGATAGCTTTTTAGTTTTGCGTGGTATCAAAACCCTGCACCTGCGCATGAAAGCTCATTGCGAAAACGGAAAGCAGATAGCCGAGTTTTTGAAAGATCATCCAAAAGTTGAAAAGATCTACTGGCCGGGCTTTACCGATCATCCTAATCATGATATCGCAAAAAAACAAATGCGCGATTTTGGTGGCATGATCAGCATCGTATTGAAAGGTGCCGATCTGCAGGAGACTTTCCGTATTGCATCATCATTTAAAGTATTTTCATTGGCCGAGTCATTAGGTGGTGTTGAATCATTGATCAACCACCCGGTAAGCATGACCCACGGCTCAATCCCTAAAGCCGAACGTGAAAAAGCAGGCGTAGTTGATAACCTGCTGCGCCTGAGCGTAGGTGTAGAAGATATAGAAGATTTGCTGGAGGATATTAAACAGGCGTTAAGCTAAAAAATGAACCTTTAATCAAAACTTTCTTATGGAGGATTGGATAAAGGAAGCTATTACGTTTTGGGATGAATGTGAAGTGAAAATGAAGCCACCCGCAACTGCCGCGGATTTCGAGAAAGCTGAAACTATTCTAAGCTTTAGCTTTCCTGATGATTTTAAAGCGCTTTATGCTATTGTAAACGGGTTTGATGATTATGAATGGCAAGAGTATATGTTTTCTTTTTGGTCACTCAATAGGATTATAGAAGAATTTGTCGAAAGCGAGAATAAGAATATTATAGGCTTTTGTGATTTTTTAATAATGAGCCACGTTATTGGCTTTAAGCGAAATGCAGTGGGCATTTTTAATGATTACTCAACCGACTACGAACCTATTGCTCTTACTTTTATGGAAGCAATAGGTATGATAAACAGTGGTTCACGTGAAATATATTAAATGTGAACATTTCGGCACATGGATATAGGATACAATAAGAACAGTTCCCCCTTTAGGGGGGCAGGGGGCGAAGCTCTCAAAGCCTTCCTCGACGCTAAGGTTGCCCAGTATAATCGCCCTGAATTTATTGAGAATGATCCGGTAACCATCCCGCACATGTTTAGCCAAAAGCAGGATATCGAGATCATGGGTTTTTGGGCTGCCACACTGGCCTGGGGACAACGGGTTACCATTATCAAAAAATGCAAAGAGCTTATTACGTTGATGGATGGCGCACCTCACGATTTTATCATCAACCATGAAGAGCCTGATCTGAAAAAGCTGTTAAAGTTCAAGCACCGCACTTTTAATGATGTGGATACTTTATATTTCATCGCTTTTTTTCGGCAGCATTATGAACGGTTTGAATCGTTGGAGGATGCGTTTGTACCCCCCACCCTCCTGAAGGGGGAGGCAAATGTTCAAGCTATTGAGGCTACTTTAAATCATTTTCGCTCATACTTTTTTTCTTTGCCCGATTTTCCGCATCGTACTAAAAAACATGTGTCATCACCATCGCAAAAATCAACCTGCAAACGGCTAAATATGTTTTTACGCTGGATGGTGCGGAAGGACGATAACGGCGTTGATTTTGGCATCTGGAACCGCATCAAACCTTCCGACCTGATCTGCCCGCTTGATTTACATGTTGACAGAGTTTCCCGCAAACTCAACCTCATCACCCGTAAACAAACCGACTGGCAAACGGCCCTTGAATTAACCGAAAGACTCCGTGAGTTCGATCCTAACGATCCGGTTAAATATGATTTTGCCTTGTTTGGTTTGGGGATTGAAGAGCGTTGGGGAGTGCAGTTTTGATCATTTATCGGTTATAAAGTGGCTGGTTTTTGCTCAACTACAACTATGGGTTTGGGTTCTTCTACCCGGCGCATACGCACTAATTTACCATCATCAAAATAGTAATACATGTTTGCAATTACCCTTTGGGCATCGGCTTCAACAGTACGCTTGTAAATAGAATGGCCTGGTGTGGCTTCGACCAGCGAGAGGTTAAATCGTTGAGAGGCTGTAAAATCTTTTTCGCTCATGCCAAGTGCATATTGCTGAACGCCCCCATTTTGTAATACGCTGCAGCTTGTAATGACGAATAACAATGAGATGATTATGAATGACCTTTTCATTTGTGTGTTGTGATTTGGTTAGTAATACTGTGTTGTACCAGTATGACTTTTCACAAATGGAAAGGTTTACTAAACATTTGTTTGAAGATGCGATGTTGCAGTGTATCAGGTTTATTAAATTTTAAAGCTTAATCTTTTACGCCTCCTCCTTAAAATAAACCTTATAATAATTCATCGCCCTCCCATCGTCAAAACCTTTCTCAATCAGTTCTTTATCGCCATGAATATAGATGTGGAAGTTTTTATCAAGCTTTAAAACGCTTTTGTAAACACGGGCCTGCTTCTTTACCGCATTTTCTGATATAATAAAATTATCGGCAATAGGGCTGTCAAATTCCTGCTCGTACTGGTTTTTGAAAGTTTTGAATGATTCAATAGCCTGTTCGTTGCCGATCACTTCATTCGAAAACTCCTCCATATCAAAAGTTTCCTTTTCTTTAAAATACTTCATGGAGCGGTTCAGCAGGTCGATTTTATCTGCCTTGCTCATCTCAAATTCTTCATCGATTTTTTCGGTGATGAAGTTTTTGTAAATGCCCAGGGTATTGTTGGTTTGGTTGAAACTGTCATTGCGGATCTTCAACTGCAAAAAATCGTCCTTCCAAAATCTCGCAGCTTCCTGGCCGCCGTTGGTTTTATCCACTACCACTACTTTGTAGCCGTTTTCTTTTTCGATATTGAAGATCAACACGCCTTTATCCAGCTTATTGATGTTGATGGCATCCTGCTCATAATCAACCTGGAAACCGCCTTTGTCCGGGTAAACTTTAAGGTAAGTTTCCTTGTTTTCCGACTTGAAGATACCGATGGCATCCAGTGGGTTGCCTTCAATTTGCACTTTATTAAAGTAAACCACATAAAGCTCGCCGCCTTTAATATTAGGGTGATTGGTAACCTTGTATAAATGCTTCGCTATTTTCTCAGATGCCTCATGAAACTTAGTGTTGTCATCAAATACCTGTGTGGCAAAGTGGTGCAGCTCGTTTAGTTCAAGGTCGCCACTGCTGTGCATCAGGTGATAAACCTCGTTAGCCTTTTCAAAAGGTTTCAGAAAATATTGCATAAGCAGGTTGGGAATAATCTCATCCTTTAATTCCAATGGCTGTTCGGAAAGTGCATACATCTCTTCCTGCGACTGATTACCAACGTGATGTACCGAAATAGTTTCGAGCGAAGCTTCAAAAAAAGTTACCATAATTGCCTGCGAAGGTAAAGATTTTAGTTAATGGTTCATGGATCATAGTTCATGGTGTGCCCGCGTTTTTCATGTTCAAGTCATATGGAGATGGATTAGGAGGAGTAGGTGAGAAAAATCACCACGAAATAACGACCTTTGCACTTTGGTAAATTAGGCGGGCTTAGGCTATGATCTATGAACCATTAACCATCAACTAAAAAATGACAGATAATACCGATACCATAGTTGCCCTTGCCACACCAAACGGCGTGGGTGCCATTGCTGTGATTCGCCTTTCGGGCCCTGATGCCATAAACATAGCCAACAGTGTATTTAAAGGTAAAGACCTGAGCAAACAGGCATCGCATACTATCCATTTCGGCAGCATTGCCGATGGCGATTTGATTTTGGACGAGGTGCTGGTATCGTTGTTTGTTGGCCCGCGGTCATACACCCGCGAAAACGTGGTTGAGATCTCATGTCATGCTTCGGGTTATATTATTGAAAGTATCATTAAGCTGTTCATCAAAAAAGGTGCACGGTCGGCCAAACCCGGCGAATTTACGCTAAGGGCATTCCTGAATGGTCAGCTCGACCTGAGCCAGGCCGAGGCTGTTGCCGATCTGATCGCCTCCAACTCTAAAGCATCGCAGCAGGTGGCCCTGCAACAACTTCGCGGAGGCTTCAGCACTCAGTTACAGGCCCTGCGCGAGCAACTGGTAAACTTTGCTTCGCTCATTGAACTGGAACTCGATTTTGCTGAGGAAGATGTAGAGTTTGCCAACCGTGATCAGCTGAAACAGTTGATCCACGAGATTACCAAAATTGTTGGCCGGTTAATTAATTCATTTGAGTTGGGTAACGCCATTAAAAACGGTGTAAACACGGTAATAGCAGGCAGGCCAAATGCGGGCAAATCAACCCTGCTGAACGCCCTGCTTAATGAAGAGCGTGCCATAGTGAGCCACATCCCCGGAACCACAAGAGACACGATTGAAGAGGTGCTGAATATCCAGGGCATTAATTTCAGGCTGATTGATACTGCCGGGATCCGGGAAGCTACCGATGCCATTGAACAGATAGGCGTACAGCGCACCATGGAAAAGATCAGCCAATCAGCCCTGTTGGTTTACGTTTTTGACGCCGCCAAAATTACTATTGAAGAACTGAATAGTGATATCGCCAGCCTGCAAAAACCCGGGGTTACCATGTTAGTGGTAGCCAATAAAGCAGATTTGTTAAATAAGTCAGAAAGCCAGAAAGTCGAAAAGTCCGAAAGAAGCTTCGCTGATTTATTCGATAATGCTTACAGTTTCGGGGAACGAGGTTTATTCACTTCTCCATCCCCTGACTTTCGGACTTTCGGACTTCCGGACATAATTTTTATCTCCGCCAAAGAAAAACATCATATTGACGATCTGAAACACAAGATCTACTCGTCTGCCGTAAAAAACCAGCTCAGTGGCGATGAAACGCTGGTAACCAATATCCGCCACCTCGAAGCCTTACAAAAAACTGAAGAGGCGCTTGTAAGGGTATTGGGCGGTATTGATGGCAGCATAACTTCCGATTTTTTGTCGATGGATATTAAACAGGCGCTTCACTACCTCGGTGAGATCACCGGTGTTGTTACCACAGATGATTTGCTGGAGAATATATTTAGCAAGTTTTGTATCGGAAAATAGGCACGCAGAATAACACATACTAACGATAACTTATGACAAGTAAATATCTCATTGTTAATAAGTTATATTAATTCTTCTTGTCCAAATTCTTGGATATTTGACCCTGTTTTACTGACTTTTGTAACTCAGATGTAACCCAAATCTCCCTTTAGCGTGTTGTCGCAAAATCGAGTGGAAATTAAGTCGCTTAGGGCGCTTATTTACGCTTAATGATGCTTAATAACCCTTAGCAGGGAAATTACGGGTGACTTCTCGACCAAAATTTGACAGGAAATTTTAACCGTTAAAATTTATTATTTACCTGCCCTCAAAGGAAAAGCAGAAAGTATCAACAAATTATTGACAGCAAACGGAGTGCAGTCTAACTTAGACACCGCACCCTATGATATTTCGCACTCAAATAACCAGGTGGTGTATTATAACGATCCGCAACTGGACTACAGTAAAGCAGTCCTGTCATTATTGAATAAAAACGGGTGGCCTAATTTTGAATTAAGAAAGAGCAGCAAAGCGAACGTATCAACACAGTTTTTTAAAATCTACCTGACGAGTTGAAGTTTGCTTGTGGCCTGTGTTAACACCTCACTATATACCGTAAACGGTTTGCCTTGATTGAAACATCTATTGCAAATGTCGGTTCATATTTTTATAAACAAAGTTATTTTAAAGCATTGCCCAACGATATTCTGTTCTCCCAACACGATAATTGTATTCGTTTATCAATAAATGGTAATAGATACTTCCGTACCCCTGCTTTAATTTCGATAACTTCCTGCCATCAGCAAAACACTAACTTTTGTAGTGAAAAAAACAGTGTTAGTGGCCGAATATAGTATAGCTATATTTGGCTATTTTTTGACAATTTAATTTTAAAATAATATTAATTGTCGTAATTTCAATGGCACAATCCACATAATACTCTATACCTATGCCTTTATGCACAACTATTACAGCTTTAAGAGCTTATACCAATTTTACCGATGTCGTTTTTGTACAGGGATATAGCTTGACCAGCGACGGCGGCGAAGGCCTTTTTTTCTGGGACAGTACGGATAGCGTTTCGCCTGATAATGACGGTACAATTATCAAAGTTACTGGGGTGAGCAGCGGAAGATGGAAACGACTATATTCAGATTGCTTGAATGTTAAATGGTTCGGCGCAAAGGGCAACGATATCAATAATGATCAGCCATTCCTGCAAAAAGCCATTGACGCCGCACAGACCTTAAAACAAGCCTTAAGGTTGCCTGCCGGCAATTATTACATCGCCTCCGGCCTCGTTATCGGGAACATCGGTAATCCGACAATCACCGAAAAAATAACCGGGGACGGAAGAGCGAATACGGCCATCACCTATGATTCAACCGTTGCAGGGTTTACGGCAATAACAGTTCTGGGTGGCTCAGGCGGTCTGACCTCCGGTTACCTGAAGGATATCACTTTTAAGGACAAGATTGTTCCCGGCCCGAATACGCCCCCTTCTGTTGCGACCGCTGTAGAAGTTGCCGGAAAGGGAGGTTACCGGATCATTAACTGTTCTTTCGCCCGTAATAAGCTGGGCATTTATCTTCATAACAGGGTTATACACGAATTTACGGAATTCGTCGTAGCCGAACGGTGCGATTTTACAGTAGAATGCCTGCAGTCATTGCGCTATTATAATGAACCGGGAGTCGACAGTAGTTTTCACGGGTCCGGTCTTTTACGGTGTACAGTAAATATAGCCGACGTAAATAAACTTCCGGTCATAACGATCGACGGCAGTGCGTACCCTTACAATGCGCCGATGGATCTTCAGGTATGGTCCCTGGGAAGCGGGCAAACGGTGGTTCAAAACAATTCTTCCCGGATAGCACAATTCCATGGTGCTATTACATTTGAAGGTGGATATGACCCCGTTCAGCCTGATCAATCGGACGCTTGCAAAATTTTCAGAACCGCTGCGGCTCAGATATTTCATCTTGGTACAGTTCAGGGAATAACCTGGTTTAACCTTGGGGATGTAACACTTACAGACGCTCTGAATGTAACGGGCACAATGACGGGAAACCTCGTACGATATAATAAAAAGCCCTCTTCGAAAACTATAACCTTGAATCCGGGAGACAATGACACGGGAATAAACGTGGGGGAGTTTACAGACAGCGACCTCCTCAGGGTCACCTTCCAGGCGCCGAATTTTGACTGGCGTGATTTGCTGTGCGGTACCCACGACGGCTACGGGGGGCCTGCCGGCTATATCAATATTCTCGCCGCGATTAGACACTTTAATAGTTATGGTTACCCGGCTCCTGTTTATACGGTCAACGCTTTGGGAAATCTGGTTATCTCTATGACAGGCATCACATCGGGAACCATAAAGGTAATCATCAACCTCATGCCCCTAACAAAAGTGCTGTAAAATCGGGGAATAAAAGCGTCGTTGGATGTATAACGAAATCCTGATTAACAACCAGACTAATTTCTGCTCTTGGTCGGTGTTAACTCCGCGCCATTTCCTGCAAACTGCAGTGTAAAAAGAAGTCCTGCATATTTGTGAATCGTTCAGCAAAGATCAAGTTTGAATAATGCCACAGCACTCAGTACCCCCAGCTTAAAAGATGTAAAAGCCCCGTAGAACTCGCTTCCCGGGGCTTTTTCTAAACCTTATCACAAATCAATATTTCATTGATTTTTTTCAAATTTACAATTATCGTTTTAATTAATGGTGCGGCATCCAAGGTAGACAGGCGCAGTAAAACGTTTTGATATTCCTTCTACCTGCCCCGCAATTACACTTCCACAGGCTAAATACAGATCTGCTCGTTAAAATTGGGATTTCGGAGGAAAATTTAAGGAGAACGCTACAGCGTGCCTAATATTCAAGGTTATGCCCGATAATGCGTTGAAGTTTGTGACTGTCTGCAACAACGAGGGGTTTCTATGGGCTGCAAGGGGAATCCCAACAGTGGTTGCATTCAATCATTTCCAGAAGGTAAAGGCAACCACAAGATAAAAATATGTAAAAGTGGCATTTTACAAGAAGATAGTTTTAAATACCTGCGTTAAATTCCGTGTTCAAACTCGCAGCGGCTCGCAGATTTACCAAGGGCTTTTTTAATAACAGATTACCTATTTACAACAAATCCCGGATGATAGTTTCATCCAGGATTACAACGTTTTACAAGCAGGATGCTTGTTTTGTTTTAGGTCGAAGTTACGCGTTGCTAAACCTCGACCATTGTATGAGCTGTTATATACAATCTTTATTAAAAAAATCATCTAGTGATATGCCCTTGGACAAAAACGCAAGCAATTAAAATAATCAAGCCGCACCACGTAAAGATTCTCATATATAAATTATCCTGTTCATTACTTTCACGTTGTTCATCTATATTGTAGACGGGTATAAATCTGTTTTTAGATGGTTCAGGGGGAATAAATTCCTGTCCAAATCTCCTTATATAACTCAATCTAATTATATGATATGCTATAAATAGCAACAATCCGAAAAAGGCAAGTGGTCTGTTACCGGGTAAGGCATAAATTATACATAACAGAAACCACATTAGAGAAAATGACATATTTGAGTACTTATACAAATAAGAGGACATCATCAATGTTAGTATTAAAAATGCGAAAATGAAATCATAAAAAAAAATTAGCATTGGCTTGAAGAAGAAAGCTAATACAACGCACCTTCCAATAATAATTGCAATAAATATGACCATTACGGCCCAGTCTATGTAACTGATTTTTTTTCTCTTCATACATTTAAATTACGTCTATCCATCTTAAAGTTATGCAAAATAAATATTTTAATATAACTTCATTTTTGCTTCGGGAAAAGCTTCATCGACAGCACTTCCAATTCGATCTGTGATTGATTTACCCGTTAAATAGGCAGTTCCTATGTCAAGTCCTGTATAGATCCATCCAATTGGCCCAACGGTTGACGCATAGCCGATTACCCCCTTCACAGCGTCTCCCAATGTGATCACTCCATTTCTATTATATACGGACAACGCAGTTCCAACAAGTGTTGACGCAAAACCTAATGTTTTCGCTGTTGTAGCAAATGTTTTTTCCAGCCCGGCCTCAAACACTTCGCCGTTTCTATTGAAGTAACTCACCGCTCGCGACATCCTATCAAAAACTAAATTTTGCTGTTCAAGTTGAAAATCATTAGGTGCAAGCAAATTTGTTGGATTATCATTTCGTAAACCTGCGGCTATTCCTTTTTCAATTCTACTACCAAGAAAGTTATATGCTTCAAAGCCTAAGTTAACTGGGATATATCCGAATTCGTTCGATAGAAAGTTTTTTGCTAAACCACTAAAATCCTGAACAACATTTGATGAAACCTTATTGAAAATCCATTCATTATTTTCGTTCTGCTTTACAATATAGCTATTTTTGCTACCCTCCATGTACGACACATTCCCGTCGGCATCAATATACACCGAAACACCATTCTTGCCACCGCCAGCGGTAGATACTCCCCCGACCGTTGGCACATTATCCAAAAGCCCACCTTGCATCCCTCCGCTATTCAGCCACAAATTCATATTTTCGATCTCGTGCCCGCTTAATTGTTTTGCTATACCATCGGTTGCTTCAAATAAATCCCCCATTGGGTCATTCATCATCGCCGGATTATTGCCAGCATACTGATAGCCAGTCATGCTTTCAGCGCTTTCACCCTTTGGATCGACACCTATCCACCTGCCCAAAGCAGCGTCGTAATTTCGGTAAAAAGTTTGATAATAATCAGGCAGGTTGCCATAATCATTCTGCCATTCGCTGCCGCCATTGTACAGGTTTTTATTCGGGTTGCCGGGTGTGGCTACTGTACTACCCGGCATGATCATACCAAAAGCATAATAACTGTTCTCCTGCCGGGTTTTGGCTGTGCCACCTGTGCCGGTATTATCAAAAGCGATGCGTACGTTACCCTGCTGGTCGGCTATGGTAAACTCCTGGCTCAACGTACCGGCGTTGTTTAATACCCGGCCTTCCGGCATATTAAAGTATTGCAGCGCCGCAGTACCTGCTCCGGCCGTGGTAAACACAAAGCCATCGATATAATCAGTCGTAGTTTGCAACGTTGCCACGCCACCTACGTTGTCGTACTGCTGCTTGCGGATCAATATGCCGGACGCACTATAGGCATACTTGATAAACCTGTTAGCTGATGAACTGAAGGAGATCTGATCCGTCCGGTTAAGCACATTATAGCTTATCGCGGATAATCCTTTATACGGTTCATTAGTCAGGTTGCCGTTACCATCGTAAGTATACGTTCCGCTTCCTCCCATAAAACCGGTAGTATTGCCACTGGCATCCGACACCGTTTTCAGCTGGTTAGGGCTATTCGCGTCATAGGTATAGGTCAGGTTATCGATGGTACTGTGTCCCCCGGTGCCCTGTGTGGTGGCGTTCCGGTAAAGCGTTTTGATATTCCCGTTCAGGTCATATGTGATCCTATCCTCATCCCAGCCATGCGTAATGCTGAAAGCGCCCGTGCCCGCCGTAGTCCGCTCAGCATATACCGCAGCGGTATCGCGGTTAAGCCCGTCATAATAATATTTAAAGGCCCTCTCGTAGCTGCTGTTGTTGCTGCCGTCCCTGCTCATCCATTTGATAGCCGAAAGCTTGCCGTTATAATAGCCGGTATTACCAAGATTGGCATCCACCTTCTCGTACAACAACTGCATACCGAACAGGTCGTTAGTATCCCCGTTCGTCTGCCCGCTGTCATTGCTCAGTTTGCTGTTGTTGATGCTCAGCAGTTGCCCCCGGATATTATAACGCAGGTCTACGCTTTGAAGGTAACTGGAAGCGCTTACCGGGGCCAGCTTTTTCTGATAGACCTGCCCCAGTTCATTATAGCTATAGGTGGCCACATGGCTTACCGTCGCTGAGCCGTTATAATACTGATCAATCGCGGTAACCCGGTACATATGGTCGTACGTAAAATTGGTTTGTACACTGGTTGTTCCTGAAGGGGCCTGTACCGACGTTTTGGTAATCTGGGGTGCCCCGGTAAAGTCGGGAACAGTGGTCTTTTTATCAGTGAGCGTAAACATGGCCGTATAACTTAGCTGGTTATTGCTCTGTACCTGTATGGGGTTGCCGCGCTTATCGTAAAAAGTTACTTTGGTAAGCCAGATATTGGAGGCTATCGCGCTGCCGACTGTGGACTGGCAGATCACCGTAGGTACGCCACGTAACGTCGATTGCGTAGGCGAACTTTCATTGGTCAGTCCCTGAGCAGCATAACTAAAATTGGCCGTGCCATTGTTATCTACATCATAGTCATCATAATAGGCATAGGCCAGCGGTGTCAATGTACCGGTGCTGCTGGTTGGGAAAATAGTGCTGGTATAATAGCCGCTGTTGGTCAGCGTGGCGGTCCTGCTTTCATACCAGGTCGTGTTATAACTGGATGCCAGGCCACTTACATAGCTTTGCATAGCAGTGCGGCCGGTGCGGGTAACATCAGTATAAATCCCCTGCGAAACCACCCGTCCCTTCGCGTCGTATTTGATATAATTCCATTTATTAGCTACCCGCATATTGGAATCCTGCACCAGCACCGGCCGGTTCACCGGATCATAAACAATGGCTACTGTCCCGGCCGAAGGAACTTTCTTCTCAACCAGTCTACCCATCGAATCATACAGGTAATGGAATACTAGGTTTTTAACCGCAGTGGTGCTCAGGCTATAACTCCCGGCCATCAGCGATACGGCCTGCGGCGGCACCACGTAGCTGATCATCCCGGCCATATTATATATGTAATAAGTATCCAGGTTGGCAGCGCCCAGTTTTTGCCGCTTCAGTACCGTTTGCCCCTCTTTATTGGTGAAAACCAATGTTTCGGTATTGTCCTCGTCTTTGCCATCCGTTACCGATAATGAATTATTGGGGTAATAGTTACTTGCCGTAAAGCTGCCGTCATAATTCCAGACCGGGATACTACCGTCCTGTGCGGAACTGTTGTAACGGTAAACCGCAGTCTTATAATGCTGCCCGCTAACCGGCTGAAAACCGGAACCCACCATGCCCGATGAAAGCTGCCGCTGCAGCGGGCTGTTCTCAAATACCTGCTGACTGTAGGGGTTCCCATCATTGGCGGTCAGGTATTGGGTCAGGTTATTATAAAAACCGGGCTGATCGGTGCTTACCGCGTTCGGACGGTAAAAGCCCGTCGTATCTGTAGCCTTGCCGGCGTAAGGCAGGTAGCTCTTGGTCTGCCGACCCAGGTTATCATAAGCCACCGGCTGGATCAGGTCGTTCTGCAGCGGGCTGGCTTTCACTACTATACTTTGAATTGTACGGCCCAGGCCGTCATAATACACCCGGCTGGTCTGTTTCTGGAAAACATTCAGCTTAGCCAGGGACGTATCCGCCGTTACACCTGCTATATTGACTTTCTCTTGCTGCACAAAGCCCTGCTTACTTTGGGCATGTAATACCGAATTAATGCAAACCAGTATCCCGAGCAATAGTGATATATGGAATATTTTGTATTTCATGTTTAGGTTAATTGTATGAATGAAACCATTGGATGCGCCGATATTATTCGGGGTTAAGGAAGTGGGAGCAGTCGTAGTGTGACACGGTAATGTAAATAGCCGTAGCGCCTAAAAGGTAGCAACTCATCGCATATCGGTTGTTCGATACCCAGTTGGAACAATTCATGTTATATTGCTGGTTGGCTATCGACACGGAATTATAGCCTATCCCTGTCGTGGCGTTGAAATGCTGCCCTGATGCTAGGTAGATATTGATAGTATAATCCCCTTGCAGCACCGTTGAGCTATTCAGTTGGGAACCCGTAAAACTATAAGTGGTGCCACCGCCTACAGGCACGAAGGAAACGGATGTAATGTCGCCTCCGCCCATACCGTCGGTGGTATAATGGATCGGGATATTGGCAAGCTGGGTTGTAACGTTTATTGGTGGCAATGCCCTTGAACCGAACAACGGTGAATTGAGGGTCGCATTTACCGTGTATGTTTGAACACCGTTAGTATAAGCATGTGAGGGGCTGATCAGGCCTGCTGTGGTAACCGGGCTTGTCCCGTCACCGAAGTTCCAGGTAACTGAAACACCTGCCATGGTACAAGAGTCAAGTCCATACACGGAAAATGTTGCCGGGAAAGCACTATAGATTGTGGCGGGTGGAGTGATCGAAAGGGGGGTGTAAGCATACCCCCCTGCTGTACCGGAGCTTATATAAGTGTTTTTGCCCACGATATTATGGTCCTGGTCAAAGCTGTTCAATAACCGTCCCCATTTGTCATAGGTGTAATAAGCGGATACCCCGTTGGTATTTGTCTCCGCTGTCTTAGTATAGTTTACAGCATTATAATTTGCCGTGCTGACTTCTGCCAGATCCGGGTAAAACAGGATATCGTCGATAGAAATATTCTGAAGGCTTTGCAGGCTGAAGCTGAAAGTTGATCCCAGTGCCGATACCGGCACCGCCCATTCATAATATTTCCAGCCACCGGTACCTGTATAAGTATAGTTGACATACCCGGCCCCGGCCAGTGATAACTGCACGGTATTGGTACCAGCCGGTGCATTGATCCAGGCCGAAAGGATATATTTCTGTGAAACCGGGTTCTTACTGAAGGTATGGGTCAGCATTTGGGTTGTAGCTAAACCATAAGCATTGCCTGCATGGCTGCCGTTGGCTGCAAACCCGGTCCCGTTAATAGTAAAAGCATAGCCCGGATTGGGAATATCACTGTCAAAACTGCTGTAAGCCACTTCAGCATAGGATACATTTTTAAAGGTTGCGACGGGCTTGCCCGCGAAATGATCGGTAAGTACTGTGCTCCGGTGCTTAAAGATATCACTTACCGTGAGTGGCGTACCGGTATTATCACAGCTATCCACATTCAGGCTTTGTACATAATGAGCAGCATCGTAGGTCAGTGTCTGCCCGCTGATGCTCATCGGTACAAAGCCCGTAAGCCCGTCGGCCTGTACCATTTTAAACTGCTGGGCCGGCAGATAAAGGTTATTGCTACCGGCAATAACCTTTTTGAACAAGGTAAGCCCGGCGCCAATAGTTTTGGTTGTACCTCCCTGCGTAACCTGCTGGTAGCTTTCTACAGGGATATTGATATTTTGCTGCTGGAGATTATAAATGGCCGTTACATTCGGGTTAGAGCCCGCCGCTGCAGTATAATCCTTGGTATATTTAATAGTTGTTGTGCTAATGCTCTTATTACTGCCCGTTTTTTGCACCTGGGTAACGAGGTGATGATTAGCACCACCAAAAGTATAGGTCGTCGTATCGATCCGCGCCACGCTCAGCGTAGGCGAGTCGAATACTTTGCTGATCACTTTGGCGTTTAGCTCCCCGGCATTGTAAAATACTTTATACTTACTATAGTCCCTAACATAAAAAGCTCCATTGAAAATATCATCGAAACGAAAAGCGTTGATCACGGAAGGACTATTAGGACGCTGATAAGTATAAGTGGTTTGGCTCACAACTTTTGGTGTGGCATCCTCATTATAATTCGTAACACTAAGCGGTAATCCACGTTCAAAATCGTAGTTTGTATTTGGAGTGAAAGGTGAACCACCAACTCCGTTGGTAACCGGGCCGAAGTTCTGTGAGCAATTATTTCTGGCCACGTTATCTATTGTCGGATACCATTCCGCTGCGCCTCCGCTTGCCGGAGCCGCGCTCGCATCATAATAGGTCGCTGGTAAATAATATTGATACTGGGTGCTACCCGCCCCGGTCTGGCTTGATTTAGCATATTCGTACATGATGGTATGGTCATCTTCCGACAGGTCGATCGTCGAAAGCACAGTGGCGCTTGTCCACAGGGCCAGC
Organism: Mucilaginibacter sp. NFR10; assembly: GCF_900100445.1. Lineage (NCBI taxonomy): Bacteria > Pseudomonadati > Bacteroidota > Sphingobacteriia > Sphingobacteriales > Sphingobacteriaceae > Mucilaginibacter > Mucilaginibacter sp. NFR10. The sequence goes on from NZ_FMTV01000005.1 coordinate 311,114, forward strand.
CCTGTATTGGTACCGCTGTATGGCTGAGTAAAGGCGTACTGCGGCAGCGAAAGCGGCTTGCCGCTGCTTTTACCCGTCGACGGGTTTAGGTAGGTATAGTTTTGTATGATATTATTCGACGAATGTGTACCCACCGAATCAATCACCTGTTTCACCCTGGCACCGCCGCCTTTGATCACCGTCGCGGTCGTCGGATCATAAAAATCATTGGGCTCATAAACGATATTCGTACTGCCACCTTCCGCATAAGTAATTTTATTGAGTGAGCCGGAAGCGATTACCGTGGCATCGGCAGAGCGATCGTTATTGGACAGCGTATAGGTATATGCCGATCCCGCTGTGCCGGAAGCGGCGATCAGGTATCTTGGATACGCGCTGTTTGAAGGATTAACATATACCGAAGGGATCTGGGAAGTAGTTGCGGGAAGCGTTGAATAATACCCCCAGTAATCCGATTTCCTGGACAAAGAGTCGGGAAGTACCGTCATGTAAGAACCGTTAGCTTGTTGGGTCTCCCCGTTATAGGCGAATTGATAATTGACCGGCGTATTACAGCCCAGGTCTGTTACATTACCTAAAAAGTAACGTCCTTTTCCTGACGTGCCGTAAGTGACATACCGGTAACCAAACTTGTAATTCAGCCCACTCCCGCTGATAGTTGAGATTACCGGCGCAAGATTGGACCACGTGAAAGTAAGATGATTTTGCTGGTAATTATAAGCGTTGGCAATCTCGATGCTTTGCAACTGTACCGGCTCCACCCTGTGGGACATATAGTATTGCATCGAAGCAGTGGTAGAACCTCCGGGATAAACAGAAACCGTATCTTTGCTTAACCGCAAAAACGGCGTGCTGTAAAACAGCTCGATCAGGTTATGGTTTGCATCCGTCATACTGAGCAATCCCCAGTTATCACTATAGGTAATTCCATACTGGTATTGTTGAAACCTATTGGTAAAATAGGAAGGAGAAGTGCCCACAGCTGTTTCCGTCACTTTTTCATTGGCAGCGTTCGTATCAAAATTATTTCCAAAAACATAGGTAACCCCTTTGTCGTTGGTGATCGTGAACGAATTGATCAGGTGAGTCGTCAGATCAGCCGCATAGGTAACAACCAGGTCATCGTAACCCACCGGTACGAATTTTCCGGTGGTCCTGTTATAAATCAACTGGCAGGAAAGCCCCGGCGCGCTGACATTGAAAATATCGGGCTCAGTATCGTAGTTAACGCCAAAATGTGCACTCATATAAGATAGGTCCGTAGCTTCGGTAGTACATACGTTGGCCGTATTGGCAATCGTAAAACCGTCGATCGAGGCAGCACCGGTATTGGAAGCGCTCATCCAGCCGAAGCGGTTATTTCCCGAATTATCTTTGATGACATCATCAGGCAGCCCGCGCACTACACGGCTGACCTGCCCGCCGACCGAGAGGTTCCAACCGATACCCGCAGTACCTTCGGCGTCTTTGTTTTTTATACCACCGCCATAATAGTTCAGGCTGATCGGTAATGAAAGTTGTCCGATACTGACATTATAAATGGGAATGTTTACCTGCGCGGCACCCGTCAGCGGGTTTACCGTTAAATTACGTTTCTGGGCAGATGCTGTATTGCTAAAAAACAAAATGCCCAGTAAGAGCACTGGATAAATCTTATTTATCATATGATGAAAATGAATTTGCAGGGTCTGTACCCCTGCCTATTGCCTGAAAAGTATGTTGTTATAATTTAATAACCGGAACTGTTGACACTATACACCACTGAGAAAATCGGGAATTTAGCTGCTTGGAATTAATTGTAAGGGTTTTCATTTAATTATGATATGTTGAGGTTTGATTAAATAAATCTACACGATTTTATAATATGTTATATCATATTGAAAAAAATATTTTCAATGCATCGTTTTATTGTGGTATTCATTCTCTTACTTATATCAATTACACATGTAGCATATAGCTGTTAAAGGTTCCTGATTCTCTGATAAACTTTCCTATAATAGGATAGTTATAAGATCATAGAAAAAATTAGAAAGTGCCTTGAGAAGTCTACCTTTTAGATGAAGCTGGTTGAACTGGCTTTTATCACATTAAACTTAACTTTCATTGAACAACTTAATATTTTTCAATCCTGAGAAAGGGATATTTACCTTTCAAATAAAGCCGATTATCTGACTTACATCTTTATTTATTGAAATCTCAGATATCTCTGGCAAGCCTCTAAAATAAGCTGAAAGTAATTCATAATTTCCAGTAGCTTTAGAGATTGATTCGGGTAATAGTCCTCCTGCCGAAGCGGCAAAAGCAATGTATTTGTTATCGGTAAAAAAACAATTTATATCAAAACCTAATTGTTCTTCTTCTGTAAACATGTCTATGGGATTATTTTTTATTAAATATTACTTTACAGTTATCACACATTTCAAACTTTTTGTGTTCTTGGTCTGACCGCCGGTGTCCAATTAAAATCTCTAACCGCAGCTCCTGGACAAGGGATACTGCCGAGCGTAGCCGCTTCGGATTAACCATAATAGAATATTGGCTTACCTATTTACAGCAAAATTCCGGACGGAATCAACATCCGGGATTTGCATATGCAAGAGTTTGCAATGGAGGAGCTGACTAAAAAGACTAAATTAGTAGAATTTATTTTAGGGATTTATCAATAAACACATTCATTTTAAACACTAAATTGATAAATCGCTACGAAAGCGACATTAATTTAAGAAACTCAAAACATAAAAATGCAACTTTTGACTTTAAGTCAGCCCCAGCGGAGGACATATAAAAGCTGTATCGGTTGATTTATGATACAGCCTCTTGGTATTCCGTTTAATTTGTTTTTTTCTCTTTCACCAGCTTTTAGCACTGTCCTCAAACGCATAAGGGATTATTCTGCTTAGAGTCTTTCTTATGCTACAGGTGGTGATAGGCGCAGTGAGCGCTGTCCTGCTGCGCTGTTTACGCCCCGGCTGTAAAAGCTAGGCATTGTTAGGGTTTTCATAGCAATTCTTATTGGGGAACGTTAAGGGTCTTAATTAAGATTGTTGGCTCATAAAGCTCATATGGGTCGCTAAAAAGAAGTATCTTAATAACTTGCTGAGAAGTTAGGCACTTGCAAACGATCAAGGTGTCGTTACTATCCGTTAACTCGTTCTCATTGATCCACTTTAGCGAGCTGATTCCTTCAATTTTGATATTTTCTTCAACTGCATTAATTGCAGCTTCAGAAAAAGGGAATGAGTGTATTATATCAAACTCAATTATATCTGATTTTTTGATTTGCAAAGATTTAGCTGCAATATCTTTCAGCTTTTTTATTAGTATGGACATTATTGTTGTTTATTATTTTTTTGTTTTTCAGCTTCCTTCTTCTGTGTCGTAGCATCGTAGACGGAAGTTCCAATATTTTTACCATGTATTCCACCCCAAATACTACCACCAATACCGCCTAATAAACTTCCAACAGGAATGGTTACTTCATCAAAAATCCCAAATCCAACTACAGCACCTACTCCGGCTCCTGATTCAGCTCCGGCTACTCCGCCAGCCCAAGCACCAGCCCAGCCGCCCGCTTCTTCTACAACGGCTTTCGGTTTATTGTCAGAAGTCGCAATGTTATAAACAGAAACTCCAACAGCTACACCGGTAGCAACTTTCCCTACAGTTCCTAAGTTCTCGCCGAGCTGGTTGAATTTCTCATTGGTTTTAGATGGATTATTTACGGCTCCTTCAGCGGCCTTAGCCTTTTCTGCATCCATAGGTCTTATCTGATCTAAATGTGCTCTTACTGGTTGCGGGGTAGCGTCTCGGATTTCTGCCTTTAGCTCTGCTCTTTTTATTCTGTTTTCAGCAGTTCTTTCCGTTAGAGTGGATGCCCTATTTGTATATTGCTTTCTTAAAGAACTACTTTTATTTCCAACATATCCCATCCAGGTAGCAACACTTCTAACAGCACTCAATAACCATGTCGGCATAATTGGAGCTGGCCACATACCATCTGGGTCTTCAAATCTAATTGGATCATCAAACCCATAAACGTACGGCGACCATCTTCTTCCTTTTTCCGCCAACGGATCAACACTTCCCCACCTTGCAATCACCGGGTCATAGAACCTTGCCCCATAATCATACAACCCCGTCTCTTCCTGTAGTTCCTTATGGTTATAAAGATATTCATTTTTGGGAGATATGGTTTGTTGCATGGACTGGATCCCATATCCAAATGCGTAGTAATCATTCTCCTGTAACAATTTTACTGTTTGCTGGGTGTTGTCAGCCGGGTCAGGGGTTAAGGTTACCCTGGTGTTGCCCAAATGGTCTTTCAGGTCATACTCGTACACATAAGCTGAACCGGTGTACCTTGCCCTGCCTTCTTCCGTTTGAATAAACGCGACCGTCGTAGTGCTGTTATCATATTGTATCCCGTTGTCGTACTCTGTAATGGTGGTATTACCGCCTGCGGTCAGTATTTTCCTCAGTTTGTTACCTGATGCGTTATAAACATACGTCACCGTGCTACCATCACTTTTGGTGATCGTTTGAGGCAGGTTCAATATGTTATAGGTAATGCTGCTGATGCTTTTGTTCAAATCTTTCAGTTCATTGCCGTTTCCATCATAGGTATATTCATTAGCTTGCTTTACCGGGTCCTGAAAGCCGGCTGTTCCCGCGTAAGACGATACATCGTCAACCTGGGTCACCTTATAATTGCTATAGGTATATGCCAGTGTATCAATCTGTATTTTGCCGCTGATATTGTCATACCTGCCCAAGCCCCTAATGTTACCCATATTGTCATAGGTCACATTTTCACCATACAGGTTGTCTTTTGAAGTGCTACTGGTGGATACGGCAGATCGTAACCTGTTCAAGTTGTCATACCCGTAATCATAGGTTTGCTTTATTGGCGTTATCGTTGTCCCCCCGATGATAATAGGGGCCGATTTCCATACCGCGGTGGCAATATTGCCGCCATATTGTTTGGCTGCCGTGGCGGCGCCGTCATAACTTAATTCTTCCCCAAACTTATCGCTGGAGTCATTGTTGGTCAATCCCCCGTCACTGTTCAGGTTCGCGTTGTTGATGCTGCTCAGCCAGCCCCTGGGGTTGTAACGGTAATCGATGATCTGTAAATAATTTGCCCCGCTGTTAATAGAATGCAGGCGTTTATATCTCAGTTGGCCGACCTCATTATAATCTGTACGGGACAATAAGACTGTCGCTTGCGTGGCATTGCTGCCGTCACGCATCTGATTATTATTGGCCAATTTACGGCCCACATGATCGTAGCTGTAACTATTATTATCCGTCAGCGTCAAGGTACCGGCTGTGCCGGCTGCATTCTTCAGGTAGTGTCTGCGGCTTACAAATGTCGGAAGCTTCAGGAAGTTATACGTGGTAGAAACGTCATCGTAATTGTATAAGCTCAGCGCTGATGATCCACCCACATAATGCTGGTTAAAAGTCCTGATCACTTTTCCTTCATCATCGTAATACGGCACGCTCCACAAATAATCACCCGTAGTATTCAGTACCAGTGTTTTCGATGCGGTAAGCAGGCCCTGGGTCTGTTTGCTGTAACCAACCGTTGTATGCAGGTCATAATTTCCCGGGAAACCGGGGATACCCACATAACTATCATAGTAATTTACGCTTAAAGTTGTTGTCCATGTTTTAGGCCAGGTGTTTGCCGTATAACCAATGCCGGTGCTTACCGGCGTTTCCCACTGCTTGCTGGTGGTATCTGCTACCGTCTGCAAGGCTGCGTGACTGTCCGTCCCTGCGGTCGATCCCGTATGCTGATAAATGCCGGTCAGTACCGTTCTTCCCAGGGCATCGTACTTGGTGATCGTCCATTCCTGCGGCGACTTCATGCGTTGCACCGAATCCTGAGTGGCTACCGGCTGGTCAAGCTTGTTATAAATAATGTATTCCCAACCTTTGCCCGGGATCTTCTTTTGTACTAACCTATTCAGGGCGTCATAGCGGTACTGGTAGCAACCGTTATCTATTGTCGACTGGCTCAGGGCTGCCGTAGCATCCGGATCCGCCCCCGGAGGTAACACAAACGACAAGTTGCCCAGGTCGTCGTAGACATAATAGGTGGACAGCATTTCTGCTGTTTTAACCGGGGAGGCTGTCGTTCCCGTTATTTTTAAATTATAAGTGCGTTTCAATACCACGTGGCCTTCTTTGTCCTTGTATTCTTCCATGGTATTGAAACAGCCGTCGCCCGGTTTCCAGTTCTCGTTCCGGGTAATCGCTACGGATAACTGGTTGTTGCTGTAGACTGCAGTGTTATTTGTCCGACCGAGTTTGCGGCTTTGATTGGCACTGATTGCAGCCGTGTATAATGCTACTCGTCTGCTGCCATTATTACCCGTTATGGCAGAAGTAAAGGTACTGTCGGTATTATTGGTGATCACCACCCGTACAGAGTGATTGCTGCTGCCCGTGCCTGTTGGGCTGGTCAATTGCCAGGCAGCGCCCGGCGCCCCCTGTTCGACAACCCGGTTCAGCGGCGATGCCTCGAAAGCCGACTGGGCAAAAGGATAAGCAGTGTTAACCACGCCGTTCGTCTGCTGCGTTACTGTTGTGGCAGGATTTCCAGAAGGGTTATAGAATTGTGCAACGCCTGCCCCGGCATTCAGCGCATCGGCCCTGTAGGTACCATACGCAGTGGAAGAAGCAGAATAAGGCAGATACTTTATAACTTCCCTTCCAAACTGATCATATGCGAAAGGCTGGACAATATCTTTTGCCGACGGCGAAGCTTGTCGCTGCACGGTTTGCAACGGCCTGCCTAAACCGTCCAGGTACTGGATCGTTGTCTGTACCGAGTCCTTGTTTGTTTTTAACCCGTCGAGCCTGGTGTCCGTGTTGATACCCGACTTATTCGGTGTGTAAGTCACGATATAATTCTGATCCTGGCTCGGACCAGGTATCACCGCCGCCGCGACTGTGATCGCCAGCGGTGCCGTAGCAGAATTGTAGTTATTGTTGGCGATGATCGTATAGGTCGCCTGTGCGGTAACTGCCGATGGTGTACCGCTGATCACACCTGTCGCGTTGTTCAGCGCCAAACCTGAAGGTAATGCGGGGCTTACCGTAAACGGCGTGGCCACGATCTTACGGATCAGGTCCGTCGTAAAGTCACCCACATACACCAGACCGCCGGCATTGGCCGCAATCGCAAAGGGCAGGTTGAACGTTGATGCGGTACCGGCTCCGTTTGTGCTTCCTTGCCCGCCTGTACCGGATAGCGTTGTAACAATGCCCGCTGAGGTGACTTTCCTGATCCGGTTATTGGCCTCATCCGTTACATACAGATTCCCTGCCTTGTCAATTGCAAGGCCCGTGGGTGCGTTAAAACTTGCTGCAGTTCCCGTACCATCTGCGAAAGATGCCGTACCGCTGCCCGCTAATGTCGTCACCACGCCTGCCGGGGTCACTTTCCTGATCTTTGCCCCAACCCGGTCCGCTACATAGATATTTCCCGAGGCATCCGTCACCACACTGAAAGGCTGGTTGAACGTGGCCCCTGTGCCTGTGCCGTCTACCGAACTGGCAGTACCACTGCCCGCAAGCGTGCTGACCACACCTGCCGAGGTGATCTTTCGGATCTTGTTATTGAAAGCATCCGCTACGTACACGTTGCCGGAACCGTCTACCGCCACACCGCAAGGGTAATAGAACGTTGCCGAAGCTGCCGCACCGTCCCCGCTACCCTGTGCGCCGCTCCCTGCAAAAGTTGTTACCACACCTGCCGGCGTGATTTTTCTGATCGCGTTATTATCCTCATCGGCAACGTAAATATTACCGGAAGCATCAGCCGCCAGGCCTACCGGATGATAAAAGCTCGCCGCTGTTCCCGTTCCGTTCGTGAATCCCTGAGATCCGCTTCCCGCTAGGGTCGTTACGGCACCGGCCGGTGTGATTTTTCGGATCAAATGCGAACCGCCTTCGGCCACATAGATATTTCCTGATGCATCTACCGTCGCACCAAGCGGCTGGTTAAAGCTTGCCGATGTACCGGTACCGTCCGCTGAACCGGCGCTTCCTGTCCCCGCGAATGTTGAGGTCTGCCCCGCTGCGGATACCGCGCCGCTTACTGTCGGGCTCAGCGCGGTAATTGCCGTTCCGGCCGAATAGGTCTGAGGGCCGGCATAACTGATCGTTAGCGGCGTAATGATGGTCACATCCAAAGCAAATATGATAGCTCCGGTATTTGCTGAATAACCCTCCGCAACCACATAGTAGGTCCCCGGCGCCAGGTTGGTAAAACTCAGCGATGACCGGTTGCTTGTACAGAGCGGACCACCGTCATCGTTGCTTGCTATCTCCGTACCGCTGCTGTTCAATACATGCAGGTAGGTATCAAAATTGCTTTCGCATAATGATACATTAACGGAGTTTGTGGAGCCACCGATGGTAAAACTGTACCATACCTCCGGTGATGCCTGCCCGTAATTATTGACAAAACCATTGACTGTTGAATTCGTCTTTGTATCCGAATAACTGCCCGATACACTATAGCTGCCCGCGTTGATCGCGGTGCCCATCGTGGTTCCCTGGGCGAGGATCCGGTTAGCTATGCCCGCAAACAACAGCAGCAGGCAAAATATCTTTCTCATTGTAATAAGGTTGAAGTGTATAGTGTGATTGTTATCAGTTCGTCTTCAGGGTTGTGTCCCGTTTCCAGGTACGCTTCCGCTCTGTTGTCGGTATGATCAGGTTACGCTGCGCCTCCGGCAACAGCCCCTCCAACTGACGGTTCTTCTCATCCATCAGTGAATCAACCGCGGCACGCTTCTGCCGGTCGGTCAGTGCCTCATTGCTTAAAACCAGCTTTAAAGCCTGCTTGTAATTGTCCTGGATATCGCTGGCCCTCCGTGCTGTCGAAGTATCGGTTTTCAACAGGTTCCTGATATAACTTACCCGGTTTATTTTTACACTGTCAGCCTGCTGAGCAGAACTTTTTACTATGCCTACCGCCATCAGGATGATGACTATGATCATTCTTTTCATTCAGGTATATTTTTATTGTTCCTTGTAGTGGTATTCATCGTGTTTGACAATGTTTCCGTCTTTATCCTTAACATTTTTCAGACGCTGAAAATCATCATATTCATAATAAGTAGTCAGGTTTTTAGCATCTGTTGCACTGGTCATCCCGATCAGCGGTAAATAGGTATAGGTGCTCATTTGTGAATCGACCGGATAAATCCGGATATCATCATAGGCAGAACCGCCGGTAAGCGTATATGAACTGCCCGTATAAGGGATAGCATTTTGGAGTAGCCAGGAACCGTTGCTGAGATACCAATAGCTGATTACATAACTCCGGCTATTGGGACGCGTCCAGTTTACGGTATAACTGCCGTTATAAAATCTTGTGCCGGTATGGCCTGTCCCTGTGGTTACATTGGCCGCAGTGCTTTCTTCAAAGTTTTCAGCATAAAACTCATTGCTTGCGGCATTGGCGATCACTACGACCGGATATTGCTTGTTATATCCCCATTGATAGCTTTGATAAGGCCCGTTCACTTTTTGCTGTTGGAGTATATCGCCATAAGCATCATAATTATTGAAACGCGTCCTGGTAACAATGGGATTGGTCAGGACCTGCTCATCTACGGTTTGAGGCAACAGCAATTTACTGTTACCAAACCAGTCATAATAGTTGATATTGGCCAGCGCAAGCTGATTACCGTTTTTGAGTTGCTGAAAGCGCACAACCGGCGAAATGATGTTCCTGTCCATCATCTTTTGATAAACGTTACCCGCCGATGCAAAGTCATGCGGATATTTAATTACATCGGTGAGGTTATCGCCGGTACTGTTGAAGGTCTCCTTTTTTGTCGGCAGGATATGCGTCAGGTCATCGTAATACAGGTTGTGCAAAACGACTTGTTGCCTGCCCTGGTCATCCCATGTTGTGTCAGCCTCGCTTTGCAATAACCGGGCGCCGGTTGAGGTAGGCACCCTGCCTACAAAGTAATGAAGCCGCTGGCCATCGTTCATATATGAGACTGACCTGGTGTTCATGGTGTCAGGTGCAAACTCGCAACCCGACAGTTTGATATAAAGCGGTTTTATTTTGAGGCCGCTAAAGCCATCTGCCCGGTAATCCTGATATTTAAACCCTTTACTTTCAATTAAACTAAAATTAGAGCCAACAGATTTATAGGTATATTGATGATCCATAATGCCGTTTCGCCAGGTATCGGATACCAGCGAAATACCTATCGTTGCCGGATCTGTTGATATCCCCAAAGTTGGATTGAAATAAGAGGTATTGGGAATGTCGGCAAAAACAGGAAACGTAAACACCTGCTTTCCGTTTACATTTCCGGCATTATCCGTATCAAATTTAGTAACTGTTTTGTAGGCCACCGGGCTGCCGCTGATCTGGCTTGCAGGGTACACACTCCTGGCGTGGTAAATCCTGGAAGAATCGCCCAGATATTGAATGCAACCCATGCAGCCCCCACACGTATTATTAGGGTCCGTATATCCAAGCTGATAAAAAACTTTTTCATAATTCAACAATAAATAGGAAGCCGCAGTGTAAAGCGTTCCCACGCCGTCAGTTCCGTAGGCATACGTTTCCTTATTAATAAACTGGTCATTATGGTTATAATTGGTAATGCTTTTGATCCTTAAGCCCCCTCCTGCCACAACCTGGTTGATCGGCTGAGGGATTACCCAGGTTACATACGCCTGAACCCTGACCGATGCATTGAGGGTGTATGTACTGCCGGTAAGCACATAAGTATGTCCCGGGACAAGCGTTATCGCCAGGTTATTAACGGATACCGTCTGATCTCCGTGAATATTGGTAACACGAAAAACTTCCGCACCGGTAGTTTGATCGGTCAGTATCGCTCTCGGGTAATCCGTTACACCCTGTTGGGCACTAAAGGTCGTTATCATAACCGAGTAACGGAATGCAGACGCCGAATCGGGAAGGGTAAATGTAGTTTGTGTGGTTTGATGAACGCCGTCGTGAAGGTCTACGCTCGCCGTTATTTGCTGCGTTGTCCTATAGTTCAACCGGTATTTGTGAGGCTCAAATTCAAAAACAGTTTTGCCCTTAGTGGGATACCTGATCGACTGCAGCATGCAGGCCTGCACAAAAGTATTTGTCTGGTCAGGATCTGTATCAGCTTCCCCGACGTTATAATATCCGCCCTTCCACAATACACTCTGCCGGGGCATCAACGTTTGGTTATCATACTTTCCATTATTAAAGCCCCAATAATCCTGTCCAAAAGATTCGTTCGGAGCGATTGGCGTATTGTTGTACACCATCGAATAAGTTTGTGGTTTCAAACCTGCCGCAACAGGCAGATAAGCTACCGAATCCAGCCGCAGCCTGTAATTATGCTCACCTGGTGTCATCCCGGTTACCGGGTTACTGTAAAAATAAGACTGGTATAATTTAATATTTTTCACCAAATTGAAAACCCCGTTCAGTTTTGAATATACTTTGACGCTATCCAGTCGAAACTCCGTTGGCCGGTCCAGGCGGTTAGCTGCATTTACAAGTACTACCTTACCACCCCGCCAGCTGATTTCTGATGGGAAAAGCGCTATCTCCTGTTCGATAGTCGATATGGAGGAATTTTCTTGCATGACATCATTCAAATGGACTGTGCCCAAGCCCCCTCCCTCCGGTATGCTTCCAAAAGTGTAGGAATAATTCCAGCTATGCGTGATCCCACTGTTTCCCGATTGATATTTGAAATAAACCGTATCTGCCATGCTTGGTGAAATGATCTTGGAAAGCCGCCATGCACTTATATACCCTCCGGGGCCGGTAGCAGAAGCGCTGATGACAGATGTCATTTCGTGCTGGTCAAAAATATAGGCAAGCCCGTTTTCGTCCGTTATCTTAAAATCGTTCCCATTCACCCTTTCAATGCGGTTATTGGTTACCGGGATTTGCATAATCGACCCGTTAGGACGATATACGAACTTTCCGCCTGAACCATTGAGTGTGAATGAAAAAACATCAGGCTCCGTTTCCTTGATATTGTCACGCACATCCTGCATAAATTGCCCCAATTCTTTATCTTTTGTAGGACCATAGATCCCAAAACCGTAATAGTCTTGCAAAGTATCGAAGGATGGGGCTTGTAAATATCCTCCGTAACTGCTTTCATCAGGCAAACCAACCAGGTTTCGCGATATCAGCCCGATTCCGCTAAGCGACCAGCTTGTACCGACACTTGACGAAATCTCGTCAACACGAACACCTCCTCCATGATAATCAAGTGAAAGCGGAATCTTGATATGCCCGGTATTGATCTCAAACAATGGGATGTTTACAGAGGGCACACCTGTTGCATAACTTACCGGAATGTTACCGAATTTACCCAGGTTCGCTGCATCCGGGGATACAGGGGCGACAGTGATCAGATTCTGAAAGTCATGAGGGGACGATTGCGCTGAACAAAGGGAATACAAAAACAGCGACGACAACGTTAGTATGATGCGTTTCATTATGAAGTGATAAGGTTATATTGAACACTTATATTTTTGCTTATACGTGTGAAAAGCGTAAGCGCACTAATATACAACGATTATAAAAACACAAAAAAATAAATAAAATATTTTTTCTTTTTCAAAGCCTTTTACAAACTCATATCTGAATAGAGTTCACGCGGAAAATGTCACTTTCATAATTTTCAGATCGCTTTTTTTGCTGGGCACAAGGTTCGTTTTTGAATTTTAAAATCGCTTTCGTGTAATCATTGAGTACTCTGTATTGAAAGCCGGAAATATCATAGCTAACTTTCAACGATGAAGCTGTTGCGTTAGGTATATAGTAACCTACTTTATGATAACTTCAAAAAGCACGTCCAGTAATATCATCCTGCTGTCGGAGGTTTCCTCATTCCTTGTTGGCGCCCGAAGCGAACAGGAACGGATCCTACCCGTGCCGTTTGCCTGCTGTAGCTGGTTCAGCAATTTCAGCAATGAAAAATAATCGCCGGAAAAGGTCAGTTTTTGAAGGATATATTTTTCCGTATGATAGTTTTTATCCTGTAAGGGCGCGCTTACAAATTTGACATTATTTTTTTCTGCCAGAAAGGCGATGGTATTGATCGCACTGCTCCTGTACGTCAGCGTATCTGCACTGTACAGACTGATGATCCTGTCCAGATTAGCATTTTTCCGGTCCGTATACCCGGGTTGCTCAGTCGCATTGTTTTGTTGTGCGAGCTGCTCCCGGAGTTGTTTGTTCAGGCTTTTGGCTTGCAGCGTATGCCTGAAGGCCAGGCCATAGCCTGCAGCAGCCAGCAAAACTACCCCCAGTACCAGCAGATAAACTTTTTTAAAGGGCCAGTATCTCAGCATATCAATAGGTTAGCATTATCGTGAATATACCTGTATTCAGTTCATTGTTGAAGTTGTAGCTTTCCAGTTCCACGTTTTTTGCCCATTTCTTTGATTTCAGCCGGGCTGCCCATTCGTTGACCGGTATGATCTGCGCCGCCTCCCCGCGGATCAATATCTTCCGTTCCTGGAATTTTATTCCACCAAATCCATGGTCAGCAGCGGCATCGACTGGATTGATGCTGATCTCTTTCAACGTAATCTCGGCAGGCATCATTGCCGCCGCCTGATCAATCAAACTGCTTTTATTAATTCCGCCGTCCCAGCCAAGCTCTTTTAACAAGGATTCTTTCTGCCTGATTTCGTCATTCAAAGCTTGTTGATCTGTACTTGTCCTGGCCGAGCTGCTTACTTCGGCTGCAAGCCTGGTATTTTCAGCATTCAGCCCTGAAAGCCACACAAAATTGCCCAGCAGCAAAACGAAGAAAACCAACAGGATGGCCATCCCGTTTACCTTAAATTTTCTGTCATTGATCAGTCCGTCAAATGCCGATCCCAGGATGGGTATATCTGCCTTAACTGCATCAAGTTTACCCGACAACAGCAATTGAAAAGCCGCCGCATATGGCAGCAGCAGTTGTTGGTCTAATACTTCGCTTTCTACTTTAATGGTATAGGGTGCCTGGAATTCTTCATGAAAACTGACCTTTTCCCAGTTTTTGTCTGCCGATCTTGCAATTTTTATACCTGCAAATAAGATTTCTTCATCATAGATATTCAACTGCGGCAGGATATGTGCTATTGGAAAAGGCCCAAGGCTCAGCATAAGCGGGGAAAGGCCCTGCTCCGAAATAGCTTCCAACCATTTGTCGGCCTCTGTTTTGCGGATCACGGACACAAAAGAATACTCGCCGGAAGGAAAATGCTGTACGTAAAAATCATCTATGGATGCGTTAGGCAATACGGAGGAAAAGTTCGAAGGGGTAATGTCCTCTATCCTCTCCAGTTGTTTATACAGCACCCCCCTGCCCGAGATATTAATACTGAGAGGTATTCCCGCCTTAACCTGTTTTTTTATTTCCGGCAAGCTTACCCCGGTAAGTTTGTTTTCAAAGGAAAGGTTTTTACCATCCAGTGATAGCTGACAGCAATTAACTGTAGCGCTGCCATCTTTGCTAATAACAATACCCAGTCCCTCTGCCTCCTTAATTCCGTAAAAGCGATCCAACACTGCCATATACCTATCTGATAATGGTCGATTTAATAAACAATACGCTTACTACTTTTGATTTAGTTTTAGTCCTGCTGCTGAAGATCCATTTTAATACCGGAATCCTCGACAGAATAGGGATACCTGAGCCGCTTTCATCACTCTCCGTCCTCTCAATGCCGCCCAGTACAATGGTATCTTCACTATGTACCCGCAAGCTGGTCTCGAATTTGCTGATCGACTGCGGCGGTGGTGAACCATCTGTAGGTATGGATGTAAAATCAGAAATATTAACGCTGATACCAAGCGTAACTTCATCATTGCCAGATACAAGCGGTTTGATCCCGATCGACAGATCGGCATTCACCGCCTCGTACACATTGGAAAAGATGGATTGCGTCGCCGTTGTTGTGATCACATTCTGGGTTGTATTTTTATAATATCTTTTACTGCCGATGCTCATTTTAGCAGTATGCCCGTTCAGGGCGACCAGCTTGGGTACTGAACGGACATCGACATTATTGCTTTCCTCCAGCGCTTTCAGGCTGATATAAAAATTGGGGGTCACCCGGCCCAGGTTGATAGAGCTGTTTTTACTCAGGCTGCTCAGGAAGCTGTTGATCGATTTCGCCCCAAACGTATAGTCCAGGCCGGAAAGTACTGTTCCCCCTGTTTTTACACTATCGGAAACCCCCGCAGAGATCCCGGTGGATATGGTATTGGATTTATGAATATCGATCAATGTCACCTCAACCAACACGCTTGGCACCAAAACATCCAACTGCTTGACAAAAGCTTCCACCTCGTTGATTTGAGCGTCCGACCCCGATACCAGCAGGGTGTTCTGTTCACGAAATTCTTTGATCTCCAGGCCCCGTTTCCAGTCAGACGGGATCATCATCATCACCGTATCGATCGCGCGGTTCTGCAGGTGGATCGCCCGGTAAGACCTTAAACCCTCCTGTTTGCGGTCACCGATAATATAGATCCCTCCTTCGGCATGGAAAGTGTACTCTGTACTTTTAAACAGGAGGTTGAGGAAAGTATCATAACTTACGTCCGTCACATGCAGCGTAATATTTCCTTTGATCTCCGAATAGATCGAATAGCTTTTGCCCGTTTCCTGCGAGGCTTGTTTAACCATGTCGTTAATTGGCGCGTTGACCGCATCAGCGGAAATCAGCTTTTGCCCGTTTACTATCCTCACGTACAAACCTGTCGCGCCCCCGGTAGCAGCGCCAGCCGGCCGGAAATTTTTACGGACCGACGTATTTCTATCGCCATTGACATAGAGTTCCTCGTTCTCCCCGAGCGGTTGAAAAAGGTAAAAGCCATCTGCAGTCTTGACCATTTTTAATTCATTAGTGTAGGCCAGCTTTTCCAACGCTCCTTCAAACGGCGCGCCGGCAATAAAGGCCGTAACCAGCTTACCTTGTAATGAGCCCGGCACGATCACGTTTTTGCCGGAGACCTGGCTGATCTTTTTGGCGACCGCGGGCAGACTGTCATTCTGTAATTCAAGCGATAAGGTGTTATCAATCTTGTTATACTTCGCGTTGATATCCTTTACCGGCGGCTTTACAAAACGATTGGGGTCCTGAAAGGGGGTCACGTAAATAATCGTTCCCACTACCGAAATATCCAGGTTATACTTTTGCGCCAGCAACATGAGAATATTGGCTGTCGTCGCATTGTTAAATGTATCGTAAACGATTACTGTCAGCGCCGGGTCAACGCTGATATTCAATTCATTGGCACGGGCCAATGAATTCATGTATTCCCGGATCGATACACCGCTAACCCTCAGTTGCACACGCTGGCTCAGCCCGGGCACCTTGCCTGCCAGGTCATCCAGTTTCTGATGGATCCCCTGGATGCGTTCCGTTTCCTGAGCCATAGTTGGGCTCAGGCACCCGGCAGCAATGATAAAAAATAAAAAAAGTAAAAATCTTTTCCCCATATCTTCTTAATAATTAAATAACAGCGGGTAAATCTCATCAATTGAAGTATGTCCCTCGCTGAATACCTGAAATGCATTTTCTGCCAGTGTATGGATGCCACGGTCCGTCAGTAGCCGGTGGATATTAGCATTTCCTCTCTTAATCTCTTCGGCCAGCTCAAGATCAATCGGGATTACTTCATAAATCGCTTTCCTTCCTTTATAGCCGGTATAGTAACACTGTTCACAGCCATGCGGCTTGTAATGATGTGCTACATCACGTGAAGGCCGGTATTGGCGCGGATACATTGAATTGTCAAAATCATGTAGCGTTTTGCAATGCGGGCACAACAGCCTGATCAAACGTTGCGCTGCCGTAGTACTCAGTGTATTAGCCACCAAAAAAGGCGGTATCCCCATATCGATCAGGCGCGACACCGTTCCCCAGGCTGAATTGGTATGGATAGTTGACAATACCAGGTGACCGGTCAGTGCCGCCCTGATCGCCATATTGGCGGTTTCCGGGTCCCTGATCTCGCCGACCATGATCACATCCGGGTCCTGCCGCAGGAACGTGCGCAAAGCAGCCGCGAAACCCAGCCCAATTGATTCTTTTAACTGCACCTGGTTGATCCCCTCCAGCGTATATTCCACCGGATCCTCAATGGTCAGGATATTCCGGGTTTCTTTATTCAATAACTTTAACGTCGCATACAGCGTGGTTGTCTTTCCCGAACCTGTCGGCCCGCTGATCAGCAGGATACCATTGGGGCGCTTTACACCCTGCAGGTAATTCTCCAGGTCAAAACCCGAAAAACCAAGGCTGTTCAGATCGATATCTGTCGCATCATTGTTTAACAACCTCAACACTACCTTTTCACCGTATAAAGTTGGCAATACGGAAACACGGATATCAAACTGGCTATCCCCGCTTTTAAAGTTGATCCTGCCATCCTGTGGAAGCCGCTTTTCGGCAATGTCCAGATTGGCGTAGATCTTGATTTTGTTGATCAGTGCCGGGTAATCGTCATTTTTTAGCAAGTAACGCTCCACCATCATGCCGTCAATCCGGATCCTTACCCGGCATTTATGCTCATACCGTTCAATATGGATATCGCTGCTCTTCAGATTTTTCGCTTCGGCGATCAGGTTTTCGAGAAAATCATCCGCATGGTTGCTCAATTGCAGTTGGGTGGTACCCTCTACAGCGTTATCCCGCAGGTAATACTTGGAAAGCAGCCTGGCAATCATACCGGCCTCTATCGGCTCCAGCAACACCTCTTTACCCAATAGCACCTCCAGTTCGGCAGCGAGACTGTCATCTTCTGCTCCTGCTTCACAATACAATTCCATTCGGAGGGCTGTACCGTTTTTTGGAAGAACACGGTAATGCCAGGCCTGCTCCTTGCTCAGCAAATGGATATTTTCAGTTAATAATAAAATCTCTTCCCCGCTTCTCATAATAAAAGGAAATGACGCAACCAGTTATCCTCTGTCACATCGAAGTGAAAACACCGCCAGTCGGCCATCAAAAACAGAATTAATAAAACAGATTGAAACCCTGCAAGAGGGATGTGGCCCCCGCCTTTTGCCCAAATGAGCTGCCACAACAACCAGCAAAACAATACCACAATCAAACTTGCCACATAAAAAAACATGAAGTTTAATATTGACAAATAAAAAGCGGTAGCTAAAAAGAACAGAATATCTCCCCAGCCCAGAAGCTGGTGAGTAATATTGACGATCCGCCGATTTTTAAGCGAAAAGTATATAGTCAGTACAGCGAGTTGCAAACCGACAAAAAGAAGATTGAAAGTAACCGGTTCCCAGTAATCTTCCAGTTGATGAAACCTGAACCAGTGCATACCAGCAAAAGCAACCGCTAACAACGGGAACCAAAACCAATATACCGACCGGCTCTTAAAATCCTGCACTGCCAAAGCGCCAAGCACCGTCAGGATGATTAATTTTAAAACCAGCGACACCTCAATCCGGGGTTACTTCTTTCAGGTTCTTGTCCTGGTCAATTTCCCAAACATTAAAAGTGCCGTTACCGTTAAAATCAACAACAGCAGTAGCTTTGGCTGTAAAGCCGGTGTTAGAGGCGTTGGTGATCTCGATCCGGTAATTAGCTTTGGCATCCTTTCCTTCTGTACTCAGTTTTTCCTGGACAAAACCCAGCTCGGCCAGGTCCCTGGAATATTTGGAATGCTCGTAGAAATAGTTTTTTTCTAATACCTGTAAATGATTGAGTTGTAATTTGGCCTCTGTACTTTTGGCCTTCGTAATTAAAGGAAGCAGGTTGGGCAATACCAGTAAAACCAATATCCCGATGATCACCAAAACCACGAGGATCTCGGTAAGTGTGTACGCAACAAGGCGCTTTTGTGATTTCAATTTAGGCAACTTCATTATCAAATTTCAGCACTAAGCTAACAAATATTTATTTTGATGCAAATATGCTCATTTAATAATATTTGAAATTCAGCTGATTAAAGTTTATTTATTATGTATTAAAATCAAAGCAAATTATTCATTACAAACAAATTACACCCGAATGAACTCTCCATCGGTTATAGCTGCACAGACAGCCTGCAAACCCTGCGTTAAAAAACATTGCAAGTCTTTTCATGAATTATTTTTAATTTAGTCGAAATGAAACTTAAACCCGCACAGATCCTGTTGGCCTTGTTTGCCATGCTGATATTTTCCCTATCGGCCTGCAAGGATTTTATCGAGCCGAACATCAGCAGGCGGCTGGTATCGCTCAAGGCGCCTTCAGATAAATACCAAAGCACGAACTATAATATTAATTTTTGGTGGGATGAAGTGGAAGATGCGCTCTCCTATCGCCTGCAGGTTGTGACACCGGGCTTTGACACCATTGGCGGTCTGGTTGCTGATACCTTGGTTAAAGGGAACCGCTTTACGTTAACGCTTGATCCCGGAGAATATCAATGGCGGGTAAGAGCAGAGAACGGCAGCTCCCAAACGGAATTCAGTACGCCCAACCACCTTACCGTCATTCCTTCTTCACTTACGGCCCAAACGGTGATCCTTAGTTCCCCCGCCAATAATACGGCCACTAATCAAAGCAGCGTAACTTTTAAATGGGCTTCATTGT
Source organism: Mucilaginibacter sp. NFR10 (assembly GCF_900100445.1). NCBI lineage: Bacteria > Pseudomonadati > Bacteroidota > Sphingobacteriia > Sphingobacteriales > Sphingobacteriaceae > Mucilaginibacter > Mucilaginibacter sp. NFR10. The sequence continues at coordinate 330,731 of NZ_FMTV01000005.1, forward strand.
TCAGCGCTGTGAACTACCACATCCAGGCGGATACAAATAATTTCGCTGATGCCAGCCACATTCTTATTGACCTGACCATCCCGGGCCAGCAGTATACTTATAAATTTCCGAAAGACCAGACTTATCAATGGCGGGTGCGGGCAGAGAACGCTACGGAACAATCAAAATGGTCTGTTGTCAATAATATCAGCTTCGATGCCACCGCCCCTGCCGGCGTAACGCTTTCCGCACCGCAAAACAATGCGGTAGTCAACAAACCGGTCAGCCTGCAATGGACTAAATCGGCCACGGCATCCAATTATAAACTATATGTATACAAGGCAGACTCGACTACCTTGTACAGCACAGCGTTTCCTGCTTTACTGAATACCAACACTTACAGCTTTACCCTGGGCTCGTCCGGGGAAAGGATCTACTGGCGGATTACCGCGCTCGATGCAGCCGGCAATGAAAGTGCTCCCTCCGCGCTGCAAAGTTTTGTACTGCAATAACAGGCGTTATGAAGAATAAAAAATTCACATACCTGCTTGGCGCCGCCGTACTGATCGTCTGGGGGCTGATCCTGTACCGTGTATTCGGGGCGATGGCCGATAATGAACCCGATGAACCGGCAATATCCGGCCCGGTAAAAAAAGAGGCCTATAATGACTATGCCATTCCACGTGACACCACGCACTTACTGCTGAACTACCGGGATCCATTCGGCATGGTAGCTGCTAAAGATACCATTAGCCATAAGCATAGTTCATCAGGGCCGGCGCAGACAGGACTACATCCGGCTGTACCTCCCATGAACTGGGATTTTATCAGATATGTGGGCTATGTCAGGAACCCTGGATCCAAAAAACTGGTGGCCATGGTGCACCTCAACGGAACCGAGTTGATGATGAGTGAAGGCGAATCGAGCGGCAGCCTGAAACTTATCAAAAACCTGCGGGATTCGATCAGGATCAACTACCAGGGCAAAATCAAATTCATCCCCCTTAAGCCAGCAACGCCATGAAGAAACTATTACTTTTCATTTTCATTCTGTTATCCCGTGGCGTTATGGCCCAAATGCCGGATTACGGGCTTTATAATATTCATATCAGCGATTCAGCGAGAATCATCCGTACCCAGGTAAACCCGGTTTCAGGTACGGTTTTTACGCGGCCGGGACTTTTATATTACTGGTTTGGCAGTAACATAATTCATGAACAGCAAGGCGGCTTCAGCGGCAAATTGCTCAACGGCAGCTACGAAGAATCCGACAGGTATCATCATTTGATCATGCAGGGAGGATTTAAGGGCGGCCTTAAAGATGGCGTTTGGAAAACCTGGAATGAAGGCGGTAAGCTTGGTAGCATGATTACCTGGGATGAAGGCGTAAAAACAGGCAAATTCGCTTACTATGATGCAGGCGGTAACGAAACACAATCCGGTAGCTATGATCATGATTTACTGGACGGCAAGATCATGTACCATACCGGCACCGACTCAATTAAAACCATCCGGTATAAAAACGGGAAAATAGTACCGGCGAAAAACAGCAGTTTCCTGAAACGGATCAACATTTTCAAAAAGAAAGCAGCCGGAACTCCGCAACCCAAGACACCCTGACATGCTCAAAGCCTCCGCGCTGTATATGGTTATTGTGATCACTTTAGTTATTGGCGTGATCTGTTCCGCGCTTATCGTAGCTGCATACCTGTATAAATCTCAGTATCAGGCAAAGTTCCGAACCGACCAGTTACGGAACAACCTGAACTCTGGTATCACTATTTTAATTGGTAGTAAGGATAGTATTTACAAGGACGGGCATACGTTCGGCCTTTTCAACGACGACGCGGATTCGGTAAGCTTAAAAAAAACGGATTGGGGGACTTTCGACGTGTGCGCTGCAAGCGCATTTATTAAGAGGGATACGCTTTATAAGGTTTTTTCATTAGCAAACCAAATCGATTCAGCCAAATGGGGAGTGTTATACCTTATAGATGAAGACCGTCCCGTTTCCGTCAGCGGGAATACGGTTATTCGGGGGAACGCTTTTATTCCCAAGGCAGGTATAAGAACAGCTTATGTAGATAATCAGGCTTATACCGGAGATCAGCATATTGTTAACGGCAAAACCTTTGACAGCGAAAGAAAGCTGCCGCCGCTTTCAATGGCCAGGCTGGGGCAACTGCAAAAGCAATTGTCGGTTTCTCCGCCCATGAACAATCTTCCCGTAGGAGTAGACAGCATTGCCCGGTCTTTTCTGAAACCAACGCTCAGTTACAGCTTTGTTAAAGAAGCAAAGACCATAGGCCACGTAAGCCTCAACGGGAACATCATTTTATATTCCGATACCACCCTGGTCATTGACAGCACTGCCCGTCTGAACAATGTATTGGTGTTTGCCAGGGGCATAGTCATCAAGAGTGGTTTTCGGGGCAACTGCCAGCTCTTTGCCACAGATTCCATCAGTGTAGAACGAGATTGCAAATTCAGCTACCCGTCCTGTCTCGGCATACTTCGCTTTACTACAGGCAACACGGTTGGGCTCCCGGCCAAACTAACTATCGGGGACCGGACTGATTGTGAAGGTTTGATTTTTAGTTACCAGAAAGACGATAAACAACTGCCGCCAGTTATTTCACTAGGCAAAAAGGCCAGGGTGCTGGGCCAGGTTTATTCCATGGGGATCTTGAACCTGCGGGCCGGAACAACAATAAACGGCAGCGTATTCACCAAACGTTTTTTATACCAAAGTGAGTTCACCCGGTACGAAAACTACCTGATCAATGTCAGCCTGGACTCCCGGGCGCTTTCTCCCTATTACCTGAGCAGTGATCTCACGCCCGTTGCCGGGAGACCAAAAAAAATCTTACAATGGCTGGAAGCAAACTGAAAAACAGGCATAGCGTCAGGGGCTCTACCATACTGGAAGTGATCATCTCGATGATCATCATCATTGTGGTGTTCGGTATCGCCATGATGATCTTTACCAATGTAAACCGCTTATCACTTTCTGCCAAAAAGCTGAAAGCGCAGGCCCTATTACAGCACACCTTGCTTCAGGCCGAACAGGCAAAAGATCATACCGATCAAACGATCACCGTTGACGATATGACCATCAAACAGGAAATAACACCATTTGAAAACGAACCCGGGTTATCGGTCATTACACTGACCGCTTTTGATCCTGATCATGAGCAGGTAGCCCGGCTAAAAAAAGTGATCATAAACCATGAGGAATAAAAACAGGCTCCCGGCTTTCACGATCATGGAACTTACTGTCGCCATGCTCATTTCGGCCATTGCGATCGGCCTGATGTACAGTGCTTACGCCATCATCAGCCATTCATACCTTTCTTTTGTTGACCGTAATAATACCACCGGCATGCTCGCCTTGCTCGACCAACGCCTGAACCGGGATATCGACAAGGCTGAAATGATATACAGGGATAGCAATACGGTGACCATGAGCAGCCATATCGATACCGTTATTTACAGTTTTCAGGCCGACCGGGTGATCCGCCAAAAGCTGCTTACGGATACGTTTAAAGTAAGCACTGAAAGTTTTATCACCTCATTTGAATCTGTTCCTGTTGAGGGCAATCCGACCGACGGGGAGGCGAAGAAAATTGATGACCTGCAAATCGTACTATTGACAGAAGGTCAGAAAATTCCGTATCATTACCATAAAACATATAGTTCCGTTAACCTATTCCAGCCTATAAACTGATGCCATCCATTGACCTGAGCAGGTACGAACCTAAAAAAGCGCCAAAACCACCCAGGCAGGGCAGCGAAAGCAGCCTGTCGGCTTTGCTCAATAAAGACATCAGTTTCGGCAGGAAGGAACTGAGTGATAAAAAGAAAGAAGCCTTATACCTGGAACTCAGCTCCCTGCTGCTGGCAGGCATCAACCTCAAAAGCAGCTTTGAGCTCATTACTGCCGACCAGGAAAAAGAAAAGGATAAGCAGTTGTTCAATACCATCCAGGAAGCTGTATTGAAGGGGGTGCCCTTTTCACAGGCGCTGGAGCAAACCGGCAAATTCTCGCTTTATGAGGTTTACAGCTTGCAGATCGGCGAAGAGACCGGCAAGCTGACCGAAGTGCTCGGTGATCTGGCGAAATTCTATCAGAACAAGATCAAACAGCGCCGGAAAATCGTTTCGGCACTCACCTACCCATGTGTGGTATTAAGCACGTCCTTAGGTGCGGTGTTCTTTATGCTGAAATTCGTGGTACCGATGTTCGGTGATGTATTTAAACGTTTTGGCGGTCAGCTGCCCTGGATCACGGAAAAGATCATCAGCGTATCGCAGGCTATGGAAAATAACTTTTATGGTTTTGTGATGGTGATAGCGATCATTGCAGGCTTAACCTGGTACAGCCGTAAAACAGAGCGTTACCGGCAGTTTATCTCTGCTTTGGTGCTACGCCTCCCGCTAGCCGGCAACATTGTCCAAAAGATCTACCTGGCCCGTTTTTGCAATTCGATGCGCCTGCTGATCAACGCCCGTTTGCCCCTGCTGAGGGCCATTGCATTGAGCCGGCAAATGATCGGTTACTATCCTATCGAGTCATCCCTGCAAAAAGTGGAAGACGACATCATAAAAGGCAAATCCCTGCACCAAAGCTTGCAGCAGTTCAAGATCTACCCCGTCAAAATGATCCAGTTGTTGAAAGTGGGTGAAGAAACCAACCAACTGGATTATTTCTTTGCCAGGATCTCGGAGCAGTATATCGATGAAGTGGAATATAAAACCTCTACGATCAGCAGCATGATGGAACCGCTGATCATCATTTTTTTAGGGTTGATAGTAGGTATGATCCTGATAGCCATGTACCTGCCCATGTTCCAGATGAGTAATAGTTTTCAATAGATTATCCAATTATCCGGTCGATCACTTATCTAACAATAGAGAAATCCCGGATGCTGATTTCCCCGTGATTTCCCTCTGTTACTGCGCGCACTCCATACCAGCAATCAGTCATATCTGAAAGTGCGAATTGGTCATTCCTGATATATATCACTCGTACAATCTGCTAATAGGCGGGCAAAGCTGAATAAATTGTCCAGAGGTTTTGTTTTTAATATTAAATATTTATTTTAGAGCCAGACAAACAACCTTATCGCAATGAAAAAAACTATTTCCAGGATCGCTCCTGACCTCATAACTACTTACCGTACGGTTCAAATAACGCACATTTAATCTTGATTTCTAAAATGAATAAGAAGCATCTTGTTTCTTGCCTGTTCTTATGCCTTTGTTTTTGCGGCATTTTACGGGCACAGACGCCTGTCGATGTTAATCTAGCAACAGGTTCGCTGAACGTAAGCATCCCGGTTTATACCTTAAGTAAAGGCCAGGTATCCCTCCCCATCAGTCTCGCATACAGTACGAACGGCATCAAGCCTAAAGAAGTAGAAAGCACAGCCGGCATGAGCTGGGAGGTAATCGCGGGAGGGCAAATCAGCAGGAGGCTGCGTGGTATCCCTGATGATGTCAGCTATGATGACCAGAATGTTTATTCAAATGGCTGGATGAAAACAAACTACTCCGCATTTATTTCAGGCTTTAATATTGCAAATGACAACAATTACCTTACGTGCCCGGATGAAACCGCTGATGTCAACTATATCAATGGGTATTTCGTTGACACCAATGAAGACACGGAGCCGGATATTTTCGACGTGAACGCGCCGGGATTGTCTTGCCAACTGGTTTATGACAGGGCAACTGCCAAATTCAAACTGGTAAGTTACCAGGATCTGATCATTACCTATACCACCAACGGCGGCACGGGTGCCGCAGCAAGCTTGGTCAATTCGTTTACGATCATCAACGACAAAGGTATCAAATACGTTTTTGCGGCACCCGATAAGATCACGCAGAAAACGGTCCTGGGTTCAAATGGCAATGCGCAATACCTTGTACGGAAGTACAAAATATTCCAGAATGGGATAACTTTTTACAATAACTGGCACCTGACCAGTATGACAGATCCAAGCGGGAACGGCATCCAGTTAAATTATGTGACTGTTCCTGACAGAAGCGGCACCGACCCGGTTATATTACATATTTCAGGTTCTTCAACACCAAGTGTACAATATTATATTCAACAAAAATTGTCGGCGCAGCAATTGTCAACAATCAACACTTTTGATGTTGGAACGACAACTACCGGTTTAAGCTTCAACCGCAGCTCCCTAATTGCCCCAGGCCAGACCGGTCAGACGATTATTACCTCTATAACGGGCATTGGACATAATTTCCAGTTCACCTATACACCGGTGATTTATTCAGCGACCGGATACAGCAGGGCATTCCTGCGAAGCTTTTCAGATGCTGGATGCAGTTCTCCTGTCAGCTATACATTTAATTACAAGGCCGAAAGTGTTTCAAACGGGAATTATACAACAATTTTACCCGATTCGGGAACAGTAAAGGTTGACTACTGGGGATATTATTCGCCGACGACAAATACAACACTCTTGCCTAAAGTCTGGATTAATCCATCAAATTCAGCGTATCCTAGGTACGCCATCTACAATCCATCTACCGGTGGAGGAAGCTATACTTATGCTTCCACAGCGGGTAATAATCGCCCGCCGATGAATAGCTTAGGAGGTGAAGCCGAGGTTTGTATAGGATGTCTTGGAACCGTTGGATATGCACAAGGTGGCTCAACGACTATCACCTACGAACAAAATACCTACCTTGATGTTCCTTCAAATCAAAGCGTTATCGGAGGGGGGATCAGGGTGCAGCAACTCACCGATTACGATGGTATAAATACAGCCAATAATATTGTCCGCAATTATAGCTATGTAGTTCCCGGAGGCGCTGTTTCAAGCGGAAAACCTGTTACCTTACCGATGTTCGCTTTTACTGCGCCAGCCGTTACCGGTAATACCGGGCAGAGCTTGTGGGACTATGTAACTGTATTGTCTGATTACGATCTTTCCGTTGAAGATCATACCATTGTTTACAGTTATGTAAAAAAAAGCCAGGCCGGCTCTGGGAGTTCACTGTATCAATTTTACATGCCTGCTACCTATTGGGATAGCAGCGCAGCTCCTGCCTGCGCCGGCTGTAGTGCAGAGTGGGCGCCCACGATCAATTACGCTGCCCGCAGCAGTTGTAATACGAACAACTGGAATGTGAAAAATGATTTATATTCCTATCCGTTTGTGCCGAACCCAAATTATGACTTCGAAAGAGGATTGCCCTTAAAAATGACGGCATTTAACGATGCGGGCACAAAAGTAAGTGAGCGGACTTTTACTTATCAGAGAGTGAACGCCATACCCGCTGTTATAACCGCTTTTAAATATGATGATATTACATTTGCAGGCTTAACGTCAAAAGGTTATAATAAATACAATATCTATTATAATGCCGGTGAACTGGTAAGCCAGGTAACCGAGAAGGTTTACGATTCGCCGACCCTGAGCCAGGCCCGGACGAAGACAACAAACTATTTTTATGCCAGTGCCAACCATAAAAAGCTTACCCGCCAGCAGGTTACCAATAGTGACGGCAGCGTCCTGACTAATAACTATACCTATGTAAAAGATTATCCGTCAGCCGCAGCCGGTTCTAACGCCAACGTTAACGCGCTTTACTACATGCAGCAACCGGCCCTGAATATGAACCTGCCCGTTGAAAGCTATCAGCAGGCGACCAAAGGCTCTGCTACAGTTACCACAAGCGCATCACTGAAGCTTTACAGCGCGACAACGCTCGGAAGTAACACCCGTTACCTGCCTTCAAAGCAACTGACCATGGTACAGCCTGATGGAGTACCTTCTGCGGCAAGTCCTACTGCTTTTACTCCTTTCAGTGTCAATGGCACCAATCAGACATCTGCTTCCGACAGTCGTTATTTCACTGCCGGGAATTTTACCAAATATGACAACTACGGGTACTTGGTAACGGGTGATGACAATAACAAAAATAACAATACACGATTTACGGATCACATGAGCGGTCAGCCTGTTGCAAGTTTTGCCAGAGCGAAATTTGGTGAAATGGCATTCAGCGACTTCGATACGGACGTCCCTACTTCGCCATCATATGGATTTACTATCGGTGGCAGTGGCAGCTTCACTCCAACTGGCAGTCATACCGGCGCATCCTACGGGTTACCGGCAACAACAGGTACGCTTGCTTCCCCTTCGATCACAAAAAATACTACTTCGGCGAATTACATTTTTTCGGTATGGATCAACGCCACCACCGCCGGAACACTGAACCTTACTTTTACGGGCGGTACAACCCTGGCCCGGCAGATCAGTTATTCCGGGACCTGGAAGTATTATGAACTAAAAGTGCCGGTTACTGCGTTGGCCGCAACATTTACACTAAGCATATCATCCACGCAGAACATTTCAGTAGATGATATCCTTCTGTATCCCGAAGTCGCTACAGCGGCTACGGCATCTTTCGATCCGGTATATCATTACAAAACATCAGAGACCAATACCAATGGTGTTTCTGGCTATTTTGTAAATGACCAATGGGGAAGGATGTTGTACAAATTAGACCAGGACAAAAACATTATAGAAAGGAACTCATACCTGTCTCACGGGGATGTACAAGGTATTGCCAATCCCTCAATAAGTAACAACCAGTTTTATAAAGGGCATCCCGGAACATTTACCTTAAGCGGCCCGGACGCATGTTCAGCTGTCGGCGTTACCGTTGACTGGAACTTTGGCGATGGAACAGGGACGGTAACATCAAGTGGCCTGATCAGCCCAAATCACACCTATACAACGACTGGTCAAATGTCCATAACCGCAACTTTGCACTCACCCCTTTTCGGAGATAAGGTGGTACCTGCTAAAACAGTTTCCGTCGATGTTTTGAACGTTAATCTAACCTATCATAATAATACAAATTCAGGCGCGGCTATCAGCAGTGTAAAGTTTTATGATAGTTCAGGGGCTAACCTGCTATATTCCTTTATTGAGTCACAGTTGGGTAGCTCCACCGTTCCGCAGGGCGCATATAGAGTTGTCGTAGCAATGACCGGAGGGCCTTATAATACCAAAACGCAATCGGGATATGCCAGCGTCCAACTGGCCGGTGACTGCTGGACGGATTGTTCTGCCTATGCCAGTTCAAATACATACACTTTTAATGCGGATCTGAGCAATTGCAACGTGCTCGACTTTGGAATTTACACCTACATTATCTGTGGTATTTAATAGTTGCCATTAACCTGACCTAAGCGAAAAATAAATGAACCTCAAGCCTTTTTCCATTACAGTTTTACTGTTGTTAGTTCAATATACGACCGGTTTTGCCCAGGCTAATTTGGGTTTTGTACAACATGAAGCAGCTATGCAACCCGTACAGACCGACGCTGCATTCAAAGCTTTGCCCCTGAACGGCAAACAAACTTCCAGAATTTATTACGACGGCCTGGGAAGGGAGGTACAGCAAGTGGCCGTTCAGGCCAGTCCACTGCAAAATGATATTATCCAGCCCCTTGTTTACGATAACCTGGGCAGACAAACGATGAGCTATCTGCCCTATGCAGGTAAAAGTACAGACGTAATTGGAAGTTACCGGGCAAGTGCAACGACAGACCAGGCGGCGTTTTACAATAACGGTACTGCTGACAAAGTAGCTGACGACAATTACCCATACAGCCAGCAGGTTTTTGAAAATAGCCCTTTACAGCGGCTTTTGTCAGTCGGGAAGGTCGGCAACGGTTTTCAACCGACGGTAAGCGGCAACCATTATAAAACAGTAAAATACCGTTATAATAGCGCTACAGCAGATGGTAATATCCTGACATGGAATGCCGACGGCACTTTTACGGCAGGCACTTATTATGCAGACAATACCCTTTCAGTTACGGATGGCATCGACGAAGATAATGTGGAAACGCTGAGCTACGCGGATATTGCCGGCCGCACAATCCTGAAGCGGCAGATCCTGAGCGGGGGCAACCTGGATACCTATTATATCTATAACCTGGCTGGGGCTATCAGCTATGTCGTTCCGCCGAAGGCCACCACGCTTTTGTCGGCCAACAGCTATAACCTGTCGGTTGCCCCCCTGAGTAACCTTGTATTTAAATACCTGTACGATGCCAGGGGCCGGATCATTGAAAAGACGGTGCCAGCAAAAGGTAAAATGGTGATCGTTTATGATCCGCTTAACCGGCCGGTGCTGTTACAGGATGCCAATATGGCCCTGGTTAATAAATGGAACTATATCAAGTACGACTCGAAAAACCGGACGATCAGCCAGGGGATCTACCTTGACAATACGAATATCGGCCGCGCAAATATGCAAACTTATGTAAGCGGGCTTGCCATTTACAATACCACTTGGTTTGAAAACCGCTCGGGAACAGTCGTTAACAGCGGCTATTATACCAACAGTAGTTTCCCCACAACCGGGATCATGCCACTGGCCTACGCTTATTTTGACAATTATGACCTGAACCAGGACGGGGCAGCCGATTTCACTTATACAGCACAGGGGCTCAGCGGGGAAGGCAGCGCGACAACAGCACCGCTTAAAGGCGTTCCCACCGTCATCAGCCAAACCACCGTTGGCGCTGGCTTGACCAATACCCTGCTTACCAAAGTAACCTTTTATGATAAAAGGGGTAATGCCATCCAGGTGAAGAGCAACAATCAGGTATATTACACCGGAGCTACGGCGCTAACAGATACCAAAACCATAGTGCCTAATTTTAACGGCACGCCACAGGTAAGCCTGGTTGTCAAAAAGAGCAGCGCGACTGTGTCATTGACTGTACAAACCAATCTGAGCTATGACCACATGTACCGGGTTACCGCGGTTGATCAGAAATACAACGGAGCCACAGCAGTCCGGGTAGCCGCATATAACTATAACGAATTGGGGCAGGCGACCGAAAAAAATTTAGGGTCGACCAATGCCGGCAATACAACCTGGTTGCAAAGCGTGGATATGCGTTATAATATCAGGGGACAGTTGCTAAGCATCAATAACAGTAAGCTGAGCAATGACGGAATAAAGAACGACGACAGCAATGACCTGTTTGGGATAGAAATGCTGTATGATCAGGCAGATGTTAATCTTGGAAATACCAAACGCTATAACGGCAACTTATCCGGGGTGAAATGGATGAGCAGGGATGCAACGGGTACAGCAGGCAACGAACGGGCGTATAAATATTTGTTCGATGGTCTTAACCGTTATATAAGTGCAAACTATATTGAGCGGGCAACAGCTGCTACCGGTGCATTTGACACAAATTCTGCCGGATTTTCTGAAAATGGGATCACCTATGACGAAGGAGGTAATATTTTAACGCTGAAACGAAACACAATTACCACAACAGGGAGCATCACCGGGATCGACAACCTCACGTATACTTATGACAATAACAACCCGAACCAGCTGAAAAGCGTAACGGATCTGACGGGAACGAATTATGTAAGTTTCGGATTCCGTAACATGACGGGCACAACGACAGGAAATTACACCTACGATGTAAACGGTAATCTCACAGCCGACCCTTACAAAGGACTTACGCTTGGCTATAACGTGTTGAACCGGACCGACAAGATCACAGTAACCACCTCAACCGGCCGGTATATTAATTACACGTATGGTGCAGACGGCACACTAGTCCGGAAGCAGGCTTATGACAATAATACCTTAGGTACCACTACCGATTATGTAGATGGATTGGTATATTTGAACGGTGTGATCAGCTATTTTGCTATGCCGGAAGGGCGGGTGAGGAATACCGGGTCCGGGGGAACTGTAACGCTGAAACAGGAATATGTAATTGCTGATCAGCAGGGCAACGCCCGCATCAGTTTCGAAGATAATGGCAGCGCGGCTGCGGTAGTACGCCAGGAGAACAGTTATTATGGTTTCGGCCTATCGTTAGCGAACAGTCCCGTAGCCACTCCTGTAACTGATAATAAACGATTATACAATGGCGGAAGCGAATGGCAGAATGACTATGGCAACCTGCCCGACCTGCAGCAGACATTTTACCGTAATTACGATGCTGCATTGGGTAGGTGGATAGCGGTTGATCCCGAGGCCGAAAGTGCGGAGAGCATGACGGTTTACCAGTATTCAGGTAATAACCCGATCATGATGAATGATCCGCTGGGGGATCTTTCGCAAGCTCAGTGGGATTTCGTTTTAGACCAGCTTAACAATGGCATTGACGGAAATTACTTCCTTAAGGATGGCCAGGGCGGCGGCGGCGGCAGTGAAGGAAGTCTTTATACGAAGTTGTCCGACATGGAAGCGTTTGCTTCGGTAGCCGACCGTATTGATAACGGTTCAATCCGTGGAGGATGGGGCGCGACTGCGGCCGGTAGTTTCCAGGCAGCGTTTAATAACTTTACGAATGGAATTCCAGCATCAGGAACATCGGATATTAACCATCAAATTCCGCTAACTGAAGCTTCGATAGTCGAAACAAGGATAGATAAGAACTGGTTAATTGATAGGTTAAATAATGCCAATCAGGGACCGGCAGGATATGTACCCGCAGGCGGTGTTCCTCCAGACGATGGTTTTTTAGATGATTATTTAGGAACTGGAAGTAAAATTAATGCTGTAAGATCAGTTTTATCATGGCTTGCGGATAATGTTAAAATCACCAAAGCAGCAAGGATTGGAGAGATTGTTAATGTTCCGCTATTTCTTTCCGCAGAAGTGATGGATTATTATGCATGGAAGAATAACAAAATTTCAGGTGCAAAAGCACTTGTGAATTTAGGCATGGGCCTGATAGGATTTTCGGACTATGGAGCACCTATCTCACTTGTTTATTTTGGAGTTGATGCGTTTTATGATGGTGGTTGGGAAGGTTTGGGTAATGATATAAGTAACGGTGTAAACAATGCCTGGGGACAATTAACACAAGGGCTTAATCAATATAATAGCAACATCTATCAGTGGGTACCTCATCAATAATAAAAAAGACATATGAACCTGATACGAAAGTATTACTACCTGATTTATAAATTTTATTTTTTATTTGAAAGCTTTGAGCAAACTCGGCGATTTACACAATCAAAAGCATTAATGTGCGTTGGGCTCTTAGAGTTGGGCTTATATTTATCATTTGTCAATTACAGAGATGTTTTATTTCATTTAAATTCGAGCTTGGGGGGATATACTATTGCTTTCCTTTTTTTTATCATTCTAGTAAAGCTGTTAATTCTTATAAAAAGAAAAAAATGGGCAAAATATGTGACAATTTTTAATTCCTTACCAAAAGATACGAATGTGAAAGGAACCTGGTTTGTTACTATTATAACAATCATAATCATCGTAAACTTTATAGTATCGTGTATTTTATTTTCGCCGCTGCGAGGTTTAAGTAATAGTACTTTTTAGGATAAATATAGAAGGGAAGTCCTTTCGGATAAGTTTAGGAACTATGCAGCTTTCGACTTTCGTGCAACGGTTATTAAGAGGCCGGAATAATATTTGTATTTCATGTTATTTTGAAGCTATATTCCCTAACGAATGAATAAACTCCGTTGCTACCGCAAGCGTACCGATCTGTTGTTGTCATGCAAGTAAAGTTGTGCCTATTCCAAATATTGATTTCAGCCGGGATTTCTGTAAATGAATAAATCGCCATTTCAGCTTCCTTAAGTGCGGTGCTTGTTTATTAACAACAACATACTTACCCGGACTGATATGAATTAGCAAGTTTACAAAACTGCAGAATAAATCGGACATTTTTTTACGATTACCGGAGCATGTACGGCAAACGCAATAATTTTCAAAGCCATAGATGCTGATAATCAAAATGTAGACATGTTAAGCCTCGGTAAGTAATTGCGCAGGCTGACAAATGTTTACTAATATTGAAGGCGTTCACTTGCACTTCTACCTTACGCTAACCAACCCTGCCGATAAATTGGTCAAGATCGTCGTCCTTAGCTAATTTAAGTTTTTGTTTAAGCCTGTACCTGGCCATGCGGATACTTTTTGGCTCAACGCCAAGGCGGTTAGCTATTTCCTTGGTATCAAGCCCCATTAAAATATATGAGCAATATTTTAGGTCGAGGCGGGTAAGGCTGTTTTCGGCTTGTTGCTGCAGGGCATTGAAAAAACCGGGATGACTTTGGCTTATGACCTGCTGCTCATCAATACTTTTATCCATCCGCAGGTTTTGGTTAATGATGCGGCCCATCTGCCTGGCTACAGCCGGCGAATCGGCTTTGCGCGATTTTTCTTTTAACAACTCGAGTATAGCGTTCTTCTCTTCAATCTTCAATGAACCGGCCAGTAACTCTTTTTCCAGCCATTCAGTACGGTCCTGTAACAACTCCTGTTGGGCCTTTGCATGGGCATGTTCCTTTTCGCGCAGGGAAACCTGCAGTTCGGCTTCCTGTTTCTCGAGCATTAAGCGCCGGGCTTCGGCTTGTTGTAATTGTGCCAAAAGCTTTATTTCTTCTTTCTCCTGTTCGGTAAGCTGTTTTTGCTGCTGCGATGCTTTTAGTTTGTAATGGTAAGAGCTTAACAACAGCCCGAGTAAAATAATACTTGCCGACCCGATAGCTACATAAAGCCAGTTGAGTTGCTTATTAAAATCGGCGCGTTCGCGCAGGCGGGCAATCTCATTTTCTTTAAGTACAGATTGATATTCCTCTTCCAGTTGCTGAACGGTAGCCAGTTTCTGGCTGTCAAATACCTTGCTGTAGTAGTCGATATATTTTTTGTAATAATCGAGCGCTTTGGCCTTGTCGCCGCTTTTTTCGGCTACGTTTGCAAGTCCTAACATTAACCGCGACCGTGTGATAGCGACGCCGGGGGCAGAATCCTTTAATTCGGATATGCCTGTGAGCAGGTATTGTTCTGCCTTTTTGGGCGACCCATCGCGGAGCGCATATTCGCTTAATATGCCGTAGCAATTAGCAATAATTTCCTTACCGTTGGTGCGCCTGGCAATATCAAGTGCCATATTAACATAGTTATTAGCGCTGTCTTTATAAGCGGGAGGATAGTATTTGAAATAACTGTTTGCGATATTAAGGGCCGTTGCCGAAGCGTTACTTTGCAAAAGTATTTTTTCTGCATTATGCCGGTAGGTGGCTAACGCAATCCGGTAATATACCATTGACGAATCAAGCAGCACACGCCTGGACCTATTCTTTTCAAATGCGGAGAAAAAACTGTGGCCCAGCGTCATGTAACCTAACAATAAATCATCCGGATATAAGCTTTGCTTAGCCGCCGAAAGGCAATCGTACGCGTATTTGCGCTGTTTAAGGGTATCGCTGCCATAAGCGTAAATACTGGCGATGTAATGGTTGATGAGCGTCTTATAGCTAAATGCGCGCCGACCGTCGGCGTATTGTATTAGTTGTTCGGCTTTCAGCAAACCTGACATGGCCTTTTCATTATTTCCTTTTACCAGTTCCAGCCAGCCTTTGCGCAGCCAGGCAAAAGAAACCAGCACGTTATTTTTTGATTTTGCGGCAATCTGTACCGCGCTGTCGATAAAAAGGGAAGCCCGGTGTTGCTGGTTTTTCTGCATTAGCAAATACCCCATGGTAGCATAACAAAAAGCGGTCGCACCGGCATCGGCGTTCTCTTTTGCCATGATTAGGGCCTTGCCTGCGTTTGCTATGGATGCATCAATGTTTTTTTCAACAGTGGCTCGGGCAAGTTCGGCCATTACAACCGGTTTTTCGTGGTTACCGGCAGTTTTTAAAACTTGCTGTAAAGAATCAGTTACGAGTGATTGGGCCTGGGCTATGGTTGTGTATGATACTAAAAAAAAGGAGGTTATTGCGGCGACTTTATTCTTCAAAGGCATATAAAAAGTATTATTTCTTGCTTTAGGTATTACCCGGATATTAAGCTGATAATTAATTACCAGCATTATAACACAGAAGTTTAAGTAATTGTTGTAGATGATTTGTAGACGCTGTCAATCAAGATTGTAGACGGCTTGTAGTCGCCCTTTTTTTTGAGTGAGGGTATATGGGCAGCTAATTTTGGGTCACATCATTTATCGTTTAACCTTAAAAAACAAAAAGTTATGACAAACAAAAGCATGTCCATTGTGGCTTACATCACTATTATTGGTTGGATCGTATCTTATCTTGAATATAAAAAGCGCGCCGATAAAAGCCCTTTGGTTAATTATCACCTTGGGCAGTCGCTCGGCCTCATTATTTTATCAGTCATCCTGGGAGTTGCTCTCGCGGTATTGGCAGCTATTATCCCGGCCCTTTCGGTTGTATCGCTGGTTATCAGTGTCATTACGTTTGTATTGCTGCTGCTGGGTATTATAACCGCCAATAATGAGGCCATTAAACCCTTGCCGGTGGTGGGTAAATTGTTTGAAGGCAAATTTGATTTCTCCAAATAATTCTCATACAAAGGCAAGCAAACGGCGATATCCGGAAAGCCATTTTTACCTTTTACCTGTCACTATATTTTAATTAACGAACCCGGACCGCCAACAAATGTCGGCTTTCCGGGTTTAAATCAATTCAACAGGCTTTATGCTGCTACAATCATCACAGGTGCCTCCGGAGGGTGCTGAAGAGCTTTTAATTATTAACCTGATTTACCAGGGCCGTTACGCCGAAGCATATCTGCTTTTAAAAACGGAAACGCCTCAGCGGCCGGCCGGCATGTTTAACCTTGCTTTATGTTTTTACTGGCTGGGCAGTTATCGTGAAACACTGGTATGCCTTGATAAGGCTCAGATGTTACTGGCAATTGATCGGGGCGGGATAAGCCTCAACAGCGATAATTTTTACAAAGCCATCAGGGAAAAGCAAAATCTTGCAGATGAATACAAACTGCCCCTTACGTCAAAATATATTGCTTTGTTTGGTGAGTTGGCGAAGGATAATATAACGCGGCTTAAAACAGATTGCTGGCTGCAGCTTGAAGTATATCAAAAGGTTATTGAGATTGCTACCCCCATTGCGCACAAAAATTATAAAAACATTGACGATGCGTTGCAGATAGCCAAAGAACGAATTTAAATATGACAAACGAATTTAACCAGATCAGGGATGCCTATCATCGCAACATGTTTAATCCGGCGCCCAATGCCATTGATGTGATGGGCATGTATCAGAATTTAACTGATATTCATATAGTAAATGAGCAGGAAGAAAACCTGTTCCACCTTGCAGCCCGTTTTACCGATCCGGAAGCCATCCGGTTTTTAACAGGTACGGGTTTGAAACCCACGGCCGACAAATACGGCAACACGGCTTTGCACGCACTCACTGGCACCAGGTTTGATTTGCAGGGTACTTCACCTGAGGATAAGGCGAAGAAAATATTTGATACCGCCACTGCGCTGCTGGAACTCGGTATCAACCCTAAAAAGAAAAACGATTCGGGCAAGTTAGCCTATTTTGAGGCCGGCCAGTTATATATGTACCCTTTTATCGAGGCTATGGGCAATGCCGGCGTAAAGATGGATGCAACGGAATCGGAAGGAAAAAATCTTTTACATGTTATCTGTGATAAACTCGTCCACCGCAAAACCATACCCGGAGCCATAGATGCAGCAACGAAAACAGTAAAGATATTGATAGAAAACAGCGGCATTGATACAGAAGATAAAGATATATTTGATACAACGCCCCTTACTTACGCGCAACGCAGCGGGGTAAAGGAAATAGCTGCACTGCTATCGGGCGATGAAACCGACATAGCTACCGGAGGGATGAGCATTCATGAAGCTGTATTGAACCGTGATTTCACAGCCGTGGAAGCACTTATCAAAGCCGGTGCGGACCTGGATGATTTTTCTGATCAGTACAAACGCACACCTTTAATGCTGGCCTGCGAGTATCCCTCAGAGCCAATGGTCCGTTTACTGGCCGAAGGTGGCGGAGATGTGAATTTCAGGACAGGTAATGGTGATACCGCTGTTTTTATACTGCTTACAAAGGCCGTGAGTAATTTTGAAGGGGCATGAGCCGCGACCTGAAAGATATTGTGAAAATGCTGCGCATATTGATCAGGCACGGACTTGATCTTGACGCAGCGGTAAATAACGATGGTGATACTGCTTTAAACATAGTATGCCAGGCCGGTTACCTGGCCGATTTAAATATTGTACTGGCAGAAGAATTGGTTGAAGCCGGCTGCGATATTAATAAACCTAACGTTTGGGGCAAAACACCGCTGATGAATTTTGCACAAAAAGGAAATGAAATTAAATACAATATTGCCGAACTGCTGCTTGACAATAACGCCGATACCACCTACGCCGATAAAACCGGTAACACCGCATTGATGTACGCTGCTGCAAATGGTGATAAAATGTCGGGCAAAAAGATAGTTTCGTTGTTGTTGGATAAAGACAGATCGACGGTTGAAAATGTAAATAATGCCGGTCAAACAGCGGTTGATGTAGCAGTTCAGCATAATAACGAAGCTGTTGTTAAACTGATGCTTGCATAGCCTGTAATAAATAGATACCTATGGATAATATGTTTTTAAACGCGTGTAAAAACGCACAAAAAGGGATAGTGCAAACATTCCTGAAAAAGGGAGGGATTAATGTTGACAAACGCGATAGCCTGGGTAATACGCCCTTATATTATGTATGCTTAAAAAGTGCAAAGGATATTGCCAAAATGCTTATAGATGCCGGCGCTGATGTTAACATGGGCAATAACCTAAGCGAAATACCCCTGCATTGCGCATCGCGCAGCGGCAGTAAAGACCTGATTAAATTATTAACTGATGCCGGTGCCGATGTGAATGCCGGTAATAACCACGGGCAAACACCTCTTTTTTATGCTGTACTTGCGGGTAAAACAGAAACCTCGCTTTACCTGATCTCATTAGGTGCTGATATCGCCGTTAAAGACAATGCAGGTTACAGTTTGCTCGATCACGCTACTGCCAACGGTATGCGCGACCTAGTTGCAAAATTGTCGGCCGGTGAAACCGCGCAAAAGGATGACAACGGTAATACACCGCTTCACCAGGCGGTTTATAATAACCATAGCGAAACAATAAGCGCCTTGCTCAAGTCGGGTATATGGGATGTAAACGGATTAAATAACGACGGTGTTAGTCCGCTGATATTTGCAGTTAATAACTCCAATATACACGTAGCCGGACTGTTGATTAAAAATGGCGCCGATGTTAACCTGCATGTACAGAATGGCAATTCGGCACTGCACTACGCGGCGGGTATGGGCAACTATCATCTTGGCAAAATGCTGCTTGAGGCGGGGGCCGAGGTCGATTCGCGCAACAGCTTTAGCGAAACTCCGCTTATTGTGGCAGCACAGTGCGGATTTAATGATTTTACAGCTTTTTTAATCGAAAACAACGCTGATGTAAACGCTGTAGATAATAACGGCCGGCACGCTATGGATTTTGCCAGTGAGCGCGGTTATACCGAAATACTGGAACAACTGTTAATGGCGGGTGCCGAAAGCCGGTAATAAAACAATACTGGTTTATGATACTGCCTGCCGCAATATATGGAAACGGCAGGCATTTATTTTATTGGAACTTTTAACTGTGCTTAATCAAGCAATGTCCAGGTACGTTTAGTTTGTATGGTTTGTATGGCTTGCTGCTCGGCAACTACAATGTTCTCTTTGCGTTGGCCTATGTATTCTAATGTACTAAGCTTATTCCACAGGGCAACAATTACCCGCATAAACTCATCAATCGCTGTCATTGACGAGTTTATCTCATGATGATTATAAACTATTTCGATTAAACGGGCTAAAAGCTCTTCAAAGTTACCGGGTGTTACATCCTTCCATTCATAAAAATATTTAAGCAATTCTTCCCTTTCTGCTCCCGGCATGCTTTTAACGGTACTGAAAAACAGATGTGCCATTTCTGAAAAGCAGGAAACCAGTTGGATAGGCGGCTGAAGATAGATCAGGTTTCGGTATGAAAAATAGATCCTCGCGATATAATCAAGCATTTTATCGCACAGCAGCTTCACATTTTTACCGATGGTAGATACCGAATCTTTTGAGGTGATCTTGTCAATAATACGGAACGAAAGCAGCTGAAGGTTGTTGATCTGTGCCCCAAAGTTTTCATAATAGGTCATGAGGCCGGCATGGCTTATCAGCGCGGTACATGGCGGGATATAGGTTACATTGGCCTGAAAGGAGCTTCCGCTTCGTACAAATTTACCAACCTCCATAAAATGCGCCCCGATGCTGTTCAGTTGTGACGCCGGCAAAACAGTGATACTGTAATGTTTGCTGATATCAGGATAGCGGATGGGCTGTTCTTCCGGGTCGGGTGTGCCTGAGGGTACACGTTCAAAGGGGTTTACGGTAAGCAGCACATAATAGGTTTCTGATGCTTCATTGATAGTTTCCTGGCCAAAATAATGGCTAAATGTTAACGGTTGTTCGGCACGGGTAATATCAATCCTGAAACCTTCGGCAGTAATGGCGTTACACTGGTTTAAAGTTACCTGCACCTGGCCTGATGCCCGTTCGGTGATCTGGATATCCAGCGATGAGCTTTGCCCTTGTGCGGGTGGAAGCAGCCCGAAATTATTATTGTTGAGCGGCAGCGAATTGGCATCGCGTACTATATCATGAATAAAATTATCAGTATTAACAAAATGTGCGCTGGAAATTTTCATTCCATCTATCCAGTTCACAGGTTTATGTTTTAGTGGGCTGATCATGTTTTTTTGTTTTAATAAAGTTTACAGGTAAATGGCCTGGTCGCCGGTGCGGGCGGGTTCACTTACCACTTCCGATACACGTTTGGCAAATATGGTTACCGATTCGGTTATCCGGTTTTCTGTAATATTAAGGTCCGGGTCGATAAAGTGGCGTTGCTTAAAAAACGACGGCTTAATATAAAAGATCCACTTATAGCTTTCATTATTATTAAGCTTATACTGCACCGTTGATTTTGGAAATTTAAGATTATAATCATCAATAAACTTTTGAAACCACTGGCCAAAATTCATATTTGGCGGTGCTTTGGCCTTTACTTTAAGCGGTTCAGGATCGTCGGTGTTTTTATACAGATCAAGCTCAAGCACCATCAGCCTGTCAAAATCCAGGTGTTCCATACTGATCTCTTCAGGCGTACTGGGATATTGCCAAACCTTGTAAATTTCGAGCGGGATGCTTAAAAAGGCGATGTACCCCCACCAAAAAACCGGCGGTAATAAAAATATCAGGATACTGGTTGAGGCCCACAGGCCATATTGCATATCATTAAGCCAGTTAAATGCAAGCTTGAAAAGAACCATCCCCAGCAAGCATGATATTAAAGAAGCCACGAGGAAAAACCATTTTTTATCAAGAAACTGATCTTCATGGTATTTGCCTGCAAGCCAGGTGTAAAATACACCCATACCTAAATATATCAGTTGGCAAAATAAGTACCCCCACGGCATAAACTGCATACCTAAAAAGCCCAAAAAACCCGGAACTCCCAATATAACAGCCGTTAAAAGTAAAGTGATGATAAGGCGCCTGTTGCTTAGGTATTTGTTTTTCTTGTTCACCACCGACATGATCAGCGCGGCGATGAAGAACAGGACAGGAGCTATCAGATAACTTATAAAAAACGATTTAAGGTTCATGAGTATTAAATATGTAGGCCGGGCAGCTATCTTATATTAATTTCAATTTAGTATAATCAATTACCGATAATATTGGTTATTGTTTTGGATAGCATCAATTATTTAAATCACAAATGAGAATAAAAAAGCCTAATCAAATTGATACCGACTTTAAAGCGGCAGCTATAGCAGCCGAAATTATTGAAAATGAAATGGTTAGTAGCGGTGATGTAATAATACTGCCCAAAGGCCCTAAAAAGCGTGCCTATGACAAGGAGATAGCTGGCATAACGGCTGATAAAAAAACTGAAAGTAAAAAACCGGTAACCACCATTTGGGTTAACCGCGATGGGTTTTATGATATGCTGCCCGAGGGATTGTTTCACCGGCCGCCGGCTTCGAGTGTGATGATCATCGAGGAGGATATGATCAAAGATATTAAAGCCCGCCGCGAAGAAGAAAAACAAACCCGTCGCTTTTTTGCCCCATTTGAGGCCGAGCTTAACTATTTCAGAACACTGGTCGAACTTTATGAAAACCGGCTCGACAAAAAAAATGAATACGATGAGCTGATCAATATATTTTTAACGGAATGGCAGGAGTTTGAGTGTTTTACAAAAAAGCAGATGCTTATTTTAATACATGTTTTACCTGTAATACATGAGCAGCGCAATAATATAAATTTTGTAAGCAGTATCATTAATATGATGTTCAATGTACCTTTATCATTGCATTACAAAACGGTATACCCGAAGCAAAAAAACAATACCATTATAAATGGCGGAACAGCCCTTGGCGCCGGTACTTTAGGCGTAAACTTTATTGCCGGTCAGGTTATTGAGGCCGAGCGAAAATTAATCATGAACATAGGCCCGGTGAGCGCCACCCGGATGCTGGAGTTTTTGCCCGGCACATCTGCTGCAAAAGCTATTGATGTATTATTATCCTACTTTATACCTTTAGGCACCGAAGTGCAATTGAACCTTCTTGCCGATCCTGCCTCGCAAAAATTGGTTATCGGCGGAGCAGGGGCCAATGCTACGCTTGGTTATACTACTTATTTGGGGTGATGATGATACGAATCTCATTTTTACACCCCGGAGTGTGTTTGAAATGACTTTCATATATAATTACCTCTTCGCCTGCTTCAACAGCCAGTGGGCGACATCATTCACTGCCTTGTCATTCTCATACCCGGCAGGCAACCTGCCGTTCACATATTCATTATAAAGCCACGGATCGCCAACAGCTATTACTGTCCCCTTACCGTATTTGGCAGATGCTATGATCGTAGCACCATCTTTGTTTTTAAGCACAGGTACAGCAGTCCCCGTTAAACCTATCGAACAGGCATCTTTAATAAAAACCTTAGTAGCTGTTTTCAATACCGGATTGTTTTTTACATACACAGCACCATCCTCAAAATGAGCATCATCAATTACATGGTTTTGCAGATCGTTATTGAAATGCATCCCGAATTTTGCAGCAAGGTTATTGAAATGAGGCAGCTCCACATTAACGCTGTCGTTAGCCATCAGCAGCAGCACACCACCTTTTTTTACCCAGGCAGCAATTTGCTCAATATCATCTTCCTGGATATAGTTTGGGTTCGGGCTCTCCTTTTTAGTATCAGGGTCAACAATGATATAAACTGATGAACCTTTCAGGTTTTCCAATGTAGGCGCTGTGCCAAGGGTATCCAGCTTAGCGCCGCGGCGTGTAAAAGCCTCGCCAAAAATCTTGAAACCGTTGTTGTCCGTTTCATCCCACAGATAATGAAAGCGTTCCGGTTGCCCGTTTACGCCCTTGTGCACCTCGTGGTTAAAATAATAATCGAGTGTTACAGTTTGGCCGCTTGCGGCAAAGCCGGCAAGGATAAATAGCGTGATGAGCGATAATCTTAGTTTCATAGTAGGTTTATTATTTGGTTAGCCTGTGGTAGGTGTTATCACCATACATTTTAACTTTTCAGTCTATTTTCCAGGTGTTCAATTTTTTTAGGTGTAAACACTTTCGCTTGTTTTCAAAAAAAACAATACTGATAATCAATAGGTTAACTTTAGCAAAAAGCACCTCTTTAGCAAAAATGAACACATATCCATTGATAATCAACAAGTTAATATTTTACAAGATCAAAAATTGAACACCTTGTTTTTTGAAAAATTGAACACTTGCGTTTGTGCCCAGTTTTACGGCCATATATCTCAGCGGTCATGCTGAGTGTTTAAATCCGGGGCCTCTAAAGGTTAGATGACATTTACACTACCCGTCATCCCGAATTTATTTCGGGATCCCACGCGTTGAGCGGCTATGCAAGCGGTCTTGCATGTGGGGTGCTGAAACAAGTTCAGCATGACTGTATTTTTTATTATGTCATGGGTAACTTGTTTCAGCACCCCACCCGCCAAGTAACTGTCATGTATGAAGCCGACCTTAGCAATGGGATCCGAAATAAATTCGGGATGACCTTAGTTATATTATTTCCCTAAACTCCTCCAAAAATCGAGAACCCGCCATCAACGCAGATCATCGAACCGGTTACAAATACCGAGGCATCGCTCAGCAACCATACCAGTGCTCCTTTAAGTTCATCGGCATGGCCAAAGCGTTTAAAAGGCGTTTGTTTGATCACCAGCTCGCCTCTTTGGGTATAACCGCCTTCGGGTTTGGTGAGCAGGTAACGGTTTTGTTCGGTAAGGAAAAAACCAGGTGCCAACGCGTTCATCCTTATTGCATCACCATAACGGTTAGCCAGCTCAACCGCAAACCATTGGTTATAGCAATCAACAGCGGCCTTGCCTATATTATAGCCTAACACCTTGGTTATGGCGCGTTTTGAGTTCATTGACGATATATTAACAATGCTGCCTCTACCTGTTTTGGCAATGGCTTCGCCGAAAACCTGTGTAGGGATCAGTGTACCCCAAAGGTTCAGCTCCATTACTTTTTTCATGCCATCGATATTCATTTTAAAAATATCCTCGTCGGGCTGTAAAACACCCTCGGGCATGTTGCCGCCCGCACCGTTCACCAGGCCATCTATCCTGCCAAAAGCTGCCAGCAATTTATCTTTGGCGGCTACCAGTTCAGCCTCGTTCATTACATCGGCTACCAGTGCTATGGCTTTGCCCCCGGCTGCATTTATCGCGCTTGCGCGTTCTTCTGCTACCTGGGCATTACGGCCAAGAATGCCTACCGCGCCCCCCGCCTCAACAATACCATCTATAAATGCTTTGCCTAATATGCCTGTTCCGCCGGTTACTACGATTACTTTACCGGCTAATGAAAATTGATTCTCCACTTAAACTATATTTTTAAGGTTGATGTATAATTATTTCAGATCTGTTATAGCTATGGCGTCCATATCGGTGTAATCGAGGTTTTCGCCTGCCATACCCCAAATAAAGCTGTAATTTGCCGTACCGCTGCCCGAGTGGATGCTCCACGGCGGCGACACCACAGCATCATAATTATCCATGGTGATATGCCTTGTTTCCTGTCCTTCGCCCATGTAATGAAAAATCTTTTGGCCTGCAGGTACATCAAAATAAAAATATGCCTCCATACGCCTGTCGTGAACGTGGGCTGGCATGGTGTTCCAAACACTGCCTTCATGTAATATGGTAAGGCCCATTACCAGCTGGCAGCTCCGTACACCTTCCAGGTGGATATATTTATTGATGGTGCGTTTATTTGCCGTTGCTACCGAGCCCAGCTCAACCTTAACCGCATCGGCATGGGTAAGCAGGGTTGTTGGGTATACCGCATGTGCCGGCGATGACAGCAGGTAAAATACAGCCGGCACTGATGTATCGGTACTTTCAAAAGTTACGTTTTTTGTCCCTTTACCAATGTACAGGCAATCAAGCTTATTCATTTCAAAGACTTCTCCGTCGGCTTTTACTACACCGGCACCGGCTACGTTAATGATCCCGATCTCGCGTCGCTCTAAAAAATGTCCGGCGCGCAGGTTCGGGTAATTTGGCAGCTCAAGTGTTTTACTTACCGGGTTGGCCATACCTACAATCATCCTGTCGTAATGGGTATAGGTACAATTGATCTGGTCGGGCTGAACCTGTTTATCTATCAAGAATCTTTCGCGTATGGTAGTGGTATCGTAGCTTTTAAAATCCGTTGGGTGGACGCTGTGTATTGTTTTCAAAGCAAATGTTGTTTTAGAAAATCTTTTGTTAATAAATACAATTCTACAATCTTATAAACGATTTCAAAAGTCATTTAAGCCTTATTTTCACTCCAACGTTATAGTGATAACACGATTACTAAACCATTTAAAAGCTAAACTATAACGTTAAAGTAAATATTTAACAGATCATATATCATTTTAATTAATTAAGCTTGTATTATTGGTACATAATGAGCTGCCGAACCAGGGCAACGCCAATTCAATAACCGGTAAACTAATAAACTATGAAACAATTAGCAGCCTATAAAAACATCGCGCTACTAACCGTCTTTTTACTTATTGCAGGCATTGCTAATGCCCAGCAGCAGGAGCTTACAGCTAAAAGCGCAAAAACATGGGTAAAAAGCCGCATTTGGGCTAATGGGTTAAAGCTTAAATTAAACTCATCAACCAATAACCTCGAATTTGCGAAACAATATGCCGCCAATAAAGCGGTATGGGATAAGGCTTTTGAATTTCTGCGCGAACGCAATCTTGATCAGATAGCTCCCGGCAAATATCCTATAGATGGCGATAATGTTTATGCATCCGTTACTGAAGGCCCTTCCAAAGAGTTTGAACAATCGGCCTGGGAATCGCACCAAAACTATATCGACCTGCAATATGTGATCAAAGGCAAGGAAAAGATCGGTGTCGCCCCTATTGAAAGCCTTACCGTTACTAAACCCTATGACCCGGCTAAAGACGGTGCCAACTACAGCGGCGAGGGTAAATACTACACCGCCACTCCCAACGAATTCTTCCTGTTTTTCCCCGGCGATGGTCACCGGCCTAACATCAAGGTTGATGGTTATGATAAGGTGAAGAAATTGGTTATTAAGATAAAGGAAATAAAGTAAATTTTTTCATGTCATTGCGAGGAGGAACGACGAAGCAATCGCATGCTATACAGAGCGCCTTGCTTCCGTGCGATTGCCGCGCTACGCTCGCAATGACATTTTTTCACCTACCTATACCTGCACCGTTTTCACCAGCTTTCGCACATCAAATCCCTGATTGGCAGCCTGTACTACCAACTGATTATAGATCCGTTCATCAAGTGTTGAACGGCGGCTCAGGATCCATAAGTAATTTCTATTCGGGTGCCCTACCATGGCATAGCTGTAATCATCAGCCAAAGCAATGATCCAGTATTTACCTTTAAATGGCCACTGAAATTGTACTTCCAACTTTGCGTTACTTGTTTTATCAGCAACAACAGCACTGCCCTCAGCAATTTTTATCTTATTATCTTTTATACAACGGTTTTTAACAATGATACTACCATCTTTTG
The DNA here is from genome assembly GCF_900100445.1 of Mucilaginibacter sp. NFR10. Lineage (NCBI taxonomy): Bacteria > Pseudomonadati > Bacteroidota > Sphingobacteriia > Sphingobacteriales > Sphingobacteriaceae > Mucilaginibacter > Mucilaginibacter sp. NFR10. The sequence continues at coordinate 357,740 of NZ_FMTV01000005.1, forward strand.
CTAAACCATAGGCTGCCGAAGTAAAAGTGCAACCCGACTCAAACCATTGCGGGAAAGCGGCAATTTCAAACCAGGAACCAACATATTTTTTCAAATCGACATAAGGAACAGTTTCAAGCGGTTTGCAGCGGGTTGCCTGTAAAGCTAAAGCAGTTAAACCTAATGCTACAGAGGTTGCAATGATCTCTTTCTTCATAAACCAATAACGCCTGTTATGCCCAAAAAGTTTAAAACAAAAGCATATTAACGACAGCCAAACGCCATATCATTATTTAATTACCTTTGCGCCAAAGCATTATTTTTATAACATGCCCGGTAAAACAAAGATCAGTATTTTAGGCTGCGGCTGGTACGGCAGCGCATTGGCTAAAGCGTTAATTGCCGATGGCATGCAGGTAAAAGGCTCAACCACTTCTACCGCAAAAATGGATAACCTGGCTGCATTGGGCATCCGGCCCTATGTAGTTAACTTTTCGCCGGGTGAGGAAATATATGATGCCGATTTTTTTGATTGCGATGTTTTGTGGATAGCCATTCCGCCCAAAAGCCGCAGCGGTGAGGGTGATATTTTTTCACAGAAGGTTAAAGGCATTATCCATGCCATAAAAAGGTTTGCTATACAGCAAGTGATTTTCGTCAGTTCCACCGGGGTTTATGCCGATAACAACAGGCACGTGAATGAACAAACCGATCCACAGCCCAATACGGAAGCCGGCAGGATATTATTTGAAGCTGAGAACCTTTTCCGTGCTGAAGATAGCTTTAAAACAACCATCATCCGTTTTGCAGGATTGATTGGCCCCGGACGCGATCCCGGCAGGTTTTTCGCGGGTAAAAAGGAGATTCCTAATGGTGACGCGCCAGTAAACCTCATCCATCTTGATGATTGCATCGGCATCAGTAAGACAATATTGGCTAAGCAGGCTTTCGGCTATCTGTTTAACGGCTGCTCCCCCAAGCACCCTGCTAAGGCTGATTTTTACACACAGGCTGCTCTTGATTCAGGCTTTGAAAAACCGGAGTTTATCAGGGAGTTGAAGGAATGGAAAGTTGCGGAGAGTATAAACGTTGGACCGGTATTAGCTTATCAATACCAGGTCTTGATTTAATGACGCAGGTTTAAGCGTCTACGCTTGAACCATCTCAAAGCGTGAGCGTCCACGCTCACATCTAACAAATGGTAAGCGTGGACGCTTGAACTCAAAAGCCTTAAAACACCGGCGCTTTCGCCTTATCACCCATCACAAATACCAGCTTCCCCCCTTTCATAATATCCTTATGTGTAATATATTCTTTGGGGTAAGGTTTACCATTTAAGCTGATGTTTTGCACATATTTATTCTCTTCGGATAGCCCCTTTGCTTCTATCACAAAACTTTTGCCGCCAGGTAAAGCAATGCTAACCCTATCTAATAGCGGCGCACCAAAAACATAACGGCTATCTGCCGGATTAACGGGATAAAAACCCATAGCAGTAAAGATATACCAGGCCGACATTTGTCCGCAGTCATCATTGCCAGAGAGGCCATCGGGTTTGTTTATATAAAACTGGTCGGCAATTTGCCTTACCAGTTCCTGGGTTTTGGCAGGGTTCCCGGCAAGCGTGTACAAATAAGCCACATGATGGTTAGGTTCGTTGCCATGTGCATACTGGCCTATTAACCCGGTAACATCAAGCGTTGAGCCTTTTCCAAACACTTTTGAATCCATAGTAAACAATGAATCCAGCTTGCCCGAAAATGCTTTTTTGCCGCCCATGAGTTTAATCAAACCCGGAATATCATGCTGAACCTGCCAGGTATATTGCCAGGCATTGCCTTCGGTATAGTCACCACCAATGGCCAGTTGGCCACTATCTAAATTGGCAAAAGGCTGTATCCATTCGCCGTTTGATTTTCGGCCACGCATCAAACGCGTGCTTTTATCAAACAGGCTATTATAAAACAGAGATCGTTTGATGAAATAATTGTAATCACTTTGTTTGTTCAGCGCCTTGGCTAATTGAGCGGCGCACCAATCGTCGTACGCGGCCTCCAGTGTACGGGAAACAGCTTCGCGTTTTACAGTATCTGATGGCAGGTAGCCATAACGCAGATATAGGCTCCAATCGTATTTTGGATTTTTATTATGTGTGAGCGTGTTTTTAATGGCAGCAAATGCCTTTTGCCGATCAAAACCTTTAATCCCTTTCAGCGCGGCATCTACAATTACCGGTACGGCATGGTTACCGATCATGGCGTAGCTTTCCTTACCCCACAGCGTCCAGATTGGCAGCATACCTGCCACGCCGTTGTGTTGTAACATGCTCTCTACCATTTGCCCGTCTTTTTCAGGACAAATAATAGTATACAGTGGATGGGCGGCCCTGTAAGTATCCCATAATGAAAGCGTAGAATAGAAAACTTTATCAGCGGATCGGTGCACCAGGCTGTCGGCTCCGCGATATTGACCGTCAACATCCGCAATGTTGTTAGGCTGGATCAAGGCGTGGTACAGGCTGGTATAAAATGCTATTTTCTCTTTTTTGCTGCCTTCGGCTTTAAGTTTACCAAGATTATTTTCCCATGTACGGGCTGCTTCCGTTTTTACCTGTTCAAATGTTTTGTGCTGTGTTTCGGCCAGTAGGTTTTTATGCGCACCGGCAATACTTACGCCCGATACCCCAACTTTAGCTTCAATAGTTTCACCGGGTTTCAGATCGAAATCCAATATTAAGCGGCGTTTATTATCGCCATCAATAAAATGCTGTCCGGTAAACGGGCGGTTAAAAACAGCCGTGAAATATACTTTTTTATCTACCCATTGGCTGGTGAAGGCATAACCACTGATAGTTATTTTGCTATCGATAGTGATCTCCCCGTCAGAAACATGCTCAGCCAATTGCTCCGGGCTATCAACCAGTCCGCTTTGCATATCAACAAGCAAATGTGCTTTACCGGCTTTTGTAAAAGTATACCGGTGCAAACCAGTATGGGCAGAAGCAGTTAGTTGAGCCTTAATATTGTTATCGCCCAAAATCACTTCATAATAACCGGGCGATGCTTTTTCTTCCTGATGAGAAAATTTGCTTTGAAAATTTTGAGGTTGATCGCCCTGAAAGGGAAAAAACAGCACATCTCCTAAATCAACACCACCTGTACCGCTTAAATGGGTATGCGCGAAACCGGTGATCACGTTATCTTCGTAACGATATCCCGAGCAGTAGTTCCAACCAAAATTCCCGGTCTCAGGACTAAGCTGAACCATACCAAAAGGCACCGTAGCGCCCGGAAAGGTATGCCCGGCTGCGGAAGTACCTATGAATGTGTTTACATATTTAATCAGCGAATCCAGAGGCTTTTGATGAAAAAAGGACGTCGCGAGCAAAGGCTTGTCACCCTGAGCTTGTCGAAGGGTCGCGCGCAGAGGCCCTGCCCGCCATGCTTCGACAAGCTCAGCATGACACCCGTTTTCAAACGCCTTGGGGACTGCCCCAACGGATACAGCAGATAATATTAGAAAAACAACAATCAGTTTCTTCATACCGGTCACTCTTTATATTCGATTGTCTTTTTAAGTACCACATCTTCGGCCGAGCGTGCTATCATCACATCAAATGTACCGGGTTCGGTTACCTGTTTCATTTGATTATTCCAGATAGCGATATCTTCGGGCTTTACCGTAAACTTTACCGTTTTGGTTTCGCCGGGTTTAAGACTGATCTTGTCAAAACCCTTGAGGGCCATTACAGGCGTAGTTACCGAATTTACTTTGTTGCCGAGATACATTTGTACCACTTCCTTACCCGCCATGCCGCCGCTGTTGGTTACATCTACCGAAACCGTTATAGTCTCATTTTTTCCGAACGAAGCTGTCGATACCTGCAGATTACTGTATTTAAATGAAGTATAGCTCAATCCATAACCAAAGGGGAACAGCGCATCCGGCGATGAAAAAACATAGTCTTGTCCCGGTTTTTCGATTGAACCCGGATTGTGATAAAAACCTTTGTTGGATGCCACATGATTATAAAAAACCGGGATATGCCCGGTTGACTGTGGGATAGATACCGTAAGCCTGCCTGATGGGTTTACCTTGCCGAACAGGATGTTGGCAATGGCATTGCCTCCCCTTTCGCCGGGATACCAGGCCTCCACAATAGCCGGGATATTTTCTTTTTCCCAGCTGATACTTTGCGGCCTGCCGTGTACCAGTACCAAAATTACAGGTTTACCTGTTTTATAAACAGCCTGCAACAGTTCACGTTGTACCCCATCGGGATCAATGTCGGTTACATCATAGCCTTCGCCGCAGGTGAATGGGTCTTTAGGCTCGCTTTCGGGTGCATGCCCGTTCCAACCTACGCCGGAGAATACCACGCTGGTGGTGCCCAAAACCACTATCACGGCATCACTGTTTTTTGCTGCTGTGATGGCTTCAGCAAAGCCGCTTTTGTCCGGGCCCGACAGGGCACAGCCCTTGGCATAGTTAATCTTAACTTTATTGCCCACCAATTGCTTAATGCCATTGAACACCGTTGTACCCGAACGGCTGTCGCGGGTTGAACTGTAATCGCCATACTGAACCTGGTTGGCATTAGGGCCGATTACCGCCAGCGATTTCAGGCTGTTCATATTGAGCGGTAAAAGCTGCTTATCGTTTTTAAGTAGGATGATCGATTCCTCGGCTATCTGCTGCGACAGGGCGATATGATCAGGCGTGTGTACCCGTTTTTTTAGCGCTGATGTATCGGGCAATGCCTTTTCAAACAAACCTGCTTTAAATTTTATAGTAAGGATACGGGCAACAGCGCTATCAACCAACGCTTCTTTTACTTTTCCGCTTTTCACCAGGCCAATCAGTTTATTATATACGTCGGGGCTCGGCGCTTCCAGGTCAACCCCGGCGTTCAGGCCAATTGGAGCAGCGCCTTCGGCGTCCTTGGCAATATGATGAAAAGTGTATAAATGTTTTAAACCTTCATAGTCCGAAAAAACATAGCCTTTAAAACCCCCCTCCTCCCGCAATATGGTTTGCAGCAGGAAATGGTTAGCATGTGCAGGCACGCCGTCAATTTCGTTGTAAGCCGGCATCACAGCGTAAATATTTGCATTTTGCACGGCATCTTTAAAAGGCGGCAAAAACATCGACCGTAGCTCCCTTTCCCCTACTGATGCCGGGGCTAAATTGATACCTGCCACGGGGATACTGTAGGCCGCGAAATGCTTGGCTGTACACATCACTTTGTTTTTACCAATACCGTTTATTGTTTGCGAAGGATCACCCTGCATCCCAATTACAAACGATGTACCCATCCTGCTTACGAGATATGGATCTTCGGCATAACATTCCTCATTACGGCCATAACGCGGGTCGCGGATGAGATCGAACAAAGGCGAAAGCGCCTGGTCAACTCCTGACGAGGACGCTTCATAAGCGATTACCGAACCCATTTTTTCAATCAGCGCCGGGTTCCAGGTGCTGCCCTGCGCTATAGCCTGTGGAAAGATGGTAGCGCCTGCTGCCAGTTGCCCATGCAGGCACTCGCCTATTTGTATAGGCGGGATACCAAGTCTTGTTTTTTCTTTAGCATATTTTTTTGCAGCGATTGAGCGTGATGCTACATCATTGATATTGGTAAAAGGGCTTTCGCAAACGCCATAAGCAATTGGGTTTTGCATCGAGCCTTTTAACGAGTTCATGCTCATCTGGCCCACCTTTTCTTCCAGCGTCATACGGCTTAGCAAGTCTTTCACGCGTACAGGCACAGGTGCCTTGGGGTCTTTATAAACCTGCGCGGCTGCGATGTTAATTACAAAAGCAAACGCGATCAGTAGGCATAATTTCTTTTGCATAGTATCCAGATATTTAATTTTCAAATGTAGAGACGCATCACATGCGTCTCCCACATGCAAAGCATCGTTGCTTGTCCTCCTCGCCGTTGTTGGTGTTGTCACCAACAACTTTTCATGCGGCATTTCAGAAAATAAAAATCATAGGAGTTGTTGGTGACAACACCAACAACGGCATATTTCATCATGCTCCCTCAGGGTCTCTCGCAGAGGACCCTGAGGTTCTTTGCGTTCTAAACATCTATCAGGATATTCAGAACAGCGAACCGGCGTGGCGTAGACATCAGGGTCCTCTGCGAGAGACCCTGATGGGACGTTACATTTACCAGGATAAAGAGCATGTCATTGCGAGCGTAGCGCGGCAATCTCGTAGCCAATGCATGTCCGCTCTGTATAACTACGAGATTGCTTCGTCGTTCCTCCTCGCAATGACATGGCTTTTTACACCAACAATTTCAACTGATCTGCATCTTCCGTACACCTATGGTGTTGTCACCAACAACGGCATAGAAACCGATTTTATCCCCTCAATGCATCAAATAAAACTTAGGATAAAGCTTTTCCCCTCCGGCTACCTTCAATTCTATCAGGGTTTGATTTTCGTTGGCTTTATCAGCCATGTAATGTCCGCTTAAAGCATAGATGCCTTTTTTTAAATGCAATAAGGCTTTTTGCGGTTCAACGTAAATATTCAATCCCATTTTAATTACGGGCACTTCATCCAAAAACAAAGCGGGGCTAACCTCAAAACCGGTAGTTAATTCATAATCCGCTTCCTTGTCTATTTTGATAAAACCTTTAATTTTAACCCAGTTGATAAAACCTTCGGTTGCAATTTTAACGGGTACAATCAGGCTTGTTTCGCCGGTTTCCGTTGGTTTTTCATTTCCCAGCTTATCTATATCGCGTTCCCTCGTTTTAAAAAGCTCGTAAGCCATACCGGGTTTGAGGTTAGCAACTTTTTCATGTGCAGGCTTGATATTCACCCGCCTGATGCTGGCCATTTGGCGAATGTGCTGATCATTCAATGTCCAGGTGGTGAAGGTTCTTAAACCGATGCTGTCTTTTAATGATACATTGATATTTACCGGGAAAGGTACAGCCGGGCCATTGGCATCCGGCATTTTGCCGTTTAACGCGTACCGCACTTTAGCTCCTTTCAGCGGGTAGCTCAGCGTTAGTTTAAACCGGCTTTTATTGGTAATTACGTTGTCTACGCCGTCAATATCAGGCAGACGGGCGTTGAAATCCCACAACTTAAACAGGCCGTACTGGTTTTTCATTTTCCAGCCGAAGCGCTCCAGATTTTTTTCATTTTTCGGGCTCCAGGTGAGTTCGGCCACGGCGAGGGCACGAGGGTAAACCATGTATTGCAGGTGCTGTGCGTTGGGCACCTTTTCGTTCCAGATATTGCCCTGGGCACCTAAGATATACTCGGCTTCGGCATTGGTCAGCTCTTTCGACTGCGGCTCGTAGTTATAAACCATTTGCCAGGTAACCGGCGGGTTCCAGCCTATCGGTTCCAGATCCTCATTGGCTTGCGGGGCATCAAAGTACATGTATGGCAGCGGCGTCATTACTACGTGATGATGCATCCTGGCGGCAGCTATGCCCCCGGCTTCACCCTGCCAGCTCATTACTGTTGCGGATTCGGCAAGGCCACCCTCTAAAATCTCGTCCCAACCAACCAACTTCTTATTTTTTGACAGCAGGAACCTTTCTATCCGCTTAATAAAATAACTCTGTACTTCTTTTTCGCTTTTCAGGTGCTCACGTTTCATTAGGGCAACTGCTGTAGGGCTTTTGAGCCAGTCGGCCATTTCGGCCTCATCACCGCCAATATGAATGTATTGGTTCGGGAACAGCGCTATCACTTCTGTCAGCACATCTTCCATAAATTTGAAAGTATATTCACTCGGATCGAGCATCCGAACGCGGTGTTTAGCCCCTGTCGAATCCTGGCAGCCCAGTTGCGGGTAAGCAAAAATAGCAGCCTCGCTATGGCCCGGCATTTCAATTTCGGGCAGGATGGTCACAAATCTGTCCTGCGCATATTTAATCACATCCCTAATTTCATCCTTGGTATAAAACCCGTCGCGACCGTCATCTATCAGGTTGTCCAGCTTGCGGAATTCGCCCCGTTTAGCATAGTAGCTGATCCTGGCACCAACTTCGGTAAGGCGCGGATATTTATCAATCTGGATGCGCCAGCCTTCATCGTCGGTTAAGTGCCAATGAAACACATTCAGTTTGTAATGTGCCATTACATCGATGTATTTTTTCACTTCATCAACTGTAAAAAAATGGCGGCTTACATCCAAACTCAGACCACGCCAGCCAAAACGTGGCTGATCGGCTATGGTACAGGCGACAACTTTTAGGGGCGCTGCTTTATCTGTCGGCAACAACTGAATTAATGATTGTACCCCGTAAAAAACACCAGCCCCGCTACCGCTGATACTTACCGATGCAGGATTCACATTCATGGTGTAGGCACTCTCAGCATTTGACCAAACATTGTTTAACCTGATGGCTGTTTTGGCAGGGATCTTTTCAAAAACTTTTACCGTTGTTTGCAGGCCGTAGTTTTGATTAAGGTAATCCTGCAGGTATTTGCCTATTGGTTCTGTCTCTTTATTAACCCCGATCACGGCATACTTACTTAAAATAAAACTGCCCTTCCCTGCTTTTAAACTCACCGGCTGCGGGATGATATGAAACTGTGCGTTTACCGTTATTGCCAATAAAAGCAGTGAGGTGAACAGTAAAATATATTTAAAAGATAGCGTTTTCTTCATTTCGGTAGATGATGAATAAAGATTATACCTTAATGGTAATATTCCTTTTGTAGAGGATCCAAACCGGGATAAAAATGATCAGCACAGTCAGGATAGCTCCGGCCAGTGAAGCGTTTTCGGGCGAGAGATATGGCACAAATAACTGATTATAAGTGAACGACCATAAATTGGTTTTACCTACCGGGATGGCAGCTATTAAAGCCGGGATAATATCGGCCAAAACATAGGCAGCAATGGCATTACGCCCGAACGCTAAAAATGGCGGCAGCAGGGCTTTATTCCCTTTGATATCGATAAACCAGTATGACAATGCAAGAATATTAATAGCCAGCCCGGCAGTAAGCAACACGAATGAGCTTGTCCACAATTGTTTGTTGATGGGAAAAAATGGATTCCAGATTAAAGCCAGTATGATCAATACGATGCCGGCTCCCATTATTTTAAGCAGATCAGCACTGGTTTTAAGTTTGCCCAGTTTGAGCCAGGTACCGGTGAATACACCTAACAAACAGGTAGCAACAGATGGGATTGTCCCAAGCAAACCTTCCGGGTCCCAGGTTTTGGATGAGCCCCAGAGGTGGTTTTCGGTAAATACCGATCTGTCAATCCAGGCGCCCAAATTGGTTGCCGGTTCAAGGTTAGGTGTACCAAAACCCGGTACAGGTACCAGCGTCATCAATAAATAATAACCAATTAAACAGCTTACAGCAATAATTACCTGTGTACGGATGCCGGTTTTAACGTACAGCAAGGCAGTTATGCCAAAAACAAGCCCGATGCGCTGCAACACACCGGGAAAACGCAGATGCGCGAATTGAAAATCGTTGATCAGTGGTAAACAAACGCCAAGGGCTATGATAATCAGCGTACGGCGCAGGATGGATAACAGCAATTTGTTATGATTAGCTATATCCGCTTTTTTACTTTCCATGGCATATACGATAGATACGCCTACCATAAACAGGAAGAAGGGAAACACCAGATCGGTTGGGGTACAGCCGTTCCATTTGGAGTGTTCAAGCGGCCAGTAAATATGGCCCCAATCGCCGGGATCATTTACCAGGATCATAGCAGCTACGGTAAATCCCCTGAAAAAATCAAGCGACAAAAGCCTTGGGCGGCTTGCCTTTGTTGTGCCTGTGTTTTTAAGCGCTTCCTGCTGATTGATTACCATAGTTGCCATGTATTATAGTACCATTAGCTATTTTTTTTATGGGTTTTTAAAATGTATTTGAACTGGTAAATACCCGAGCCCACATCCATCTGCATATCGCCGCCGGCCGGTTTGATGTTAGCGATATCTTTATTGGTATTAATGTCGATATTACTTTCTGTTACCGGGCCATCAACCGCGGGCAAAGTGACCGTAGCAGTAGTATTTGGCGGCACAATTACATCAAGGGTAAAAATACCGTTATCAATACTCCAGGCCGATTTTACCTTTCCGTATAATGTTTCCAGCTCGGCATTGGCATTGGTCAATTTACCGCCGGGATGCGGGAAGATATTTATTTTATGAAAGCCAGGGCTACCCTCGTCGGTATTGATCCCTGCTATAACACGGTACATCCAATCGCCAATTGCGCCGTAAGCATAGTGGTTAAAGGAGTTCATTTCCGGATCTTCAAAAGTACCATTGGGTTTTATGCCATCCCAGCGCTCCCATATGGTAGTTGCCCCGTTTTTTACAGGATAAAGCCATGAAGGGTATGACTCTTTCATCAACAGGTCATAGGCAATATCGGTGTGACCGAAACGACTTAACACATGGCAGATATACGGCGTGCCTAAAAAGCCTGTTGTAATGTGTTCATCATAATCTTCAATATTGTTTACCAGTCTTTTTGCCGCAGATTCGCGCAGGTTTTCGGGAAGCAGGTCGAAGTTGAGGGCAAGTACATATGATGTTTGCGTACCCGAAATCATACGTCCGTTAGGTGTAACATATTCTGCCAGGAAAGCCTTTTTGATATCAGCTAACAGCGCGGTATATTTTTTAACATCATCTTCCTTACCCAATATAGTAGCGGCATTGATAACCAGTTGAGTTGAATAAGCATAAAAAGCCTGCGCTATCAGGTTTTTATCGGTAAGGGCGGCGCCATCCTCATAGTCGGTACCGGCGTAAAACAGCCAGTCGCCAAAGTGGTTACCGGTGTCCCAAAGGCCGTTTCGGGTATGCCGGGTAATGTAGCCCACCCAGGCGGTCATGCTTGGATACTGGTTTTCCAATACCTTTTTATCGCCGTAAGCCAGGTAAATATTCCAGGGGACAATAGTTGCCACATCGCTCCATCCTGAGGCTGCTGCCGAAGCGCTATCCAGCATGTTAGGGATCACATAGGGCACCGCGCCGTTTTTATGCTGGTCGGCCGAAAGATCTTTTAGCCATTTGGTAAAAAATCCGGCCACATCCATATTGAAGGTAGCGGTGCGGGAAAAAGCCTGGGCATCGCCCGTCCAGCCCATACGCTCGTCGCGCTGAGGGCAGTCGGTAGGTACATCAATAAAATTGCCCTTTTGCCCCCATTGAATATTATGCTGCAACTGGTTGATAAGCGGATTGGAGGTAGAGAACATCCCCGTTTGCGCCATATCCGAGTACAAGGCAAAGGCAGCCACATTGGTCGAATCCAACTGACCATCATATCCTTCAACCTTCATATACCTGAACCCCTGGAAGGTAAAATGAGGTTCGAATGTTTCAATACTATCGCCCTTAAAAACATATACGTTCTCCTGCTTGGCTGTACGCAGGTTTTTTGTGTAAAAGTTCCCTTTCTGATCCAAAACCTCGGCATGGAGCAGCTTTACCGTATCGCCTGCTTTTGCCTTTAATTTAAACTGCACCCAGCCAACCAGGTTTTGCCCAAAATCAACCACATGCTCGCCTGCAGGAGTGGTAAACACTTTAAGCGGCTTAAACATTTCGTGCTTGCGCACCGGCGGACCAAATGTGGCCACTAAATTTTCTTTAACGGTATCAACGGTGCGTACCGAATCCCAGTTTAAATCTTTGTAAGCAATGGTCGACCAGCCTTTCTTCTCCTTGCGGGCATCATAAACTTCGCCATCAAAAAATGATGATGAACGGATTGGCCCATAAGCTACCTTCCAGGTTTTATCCGAATTAATGAGTATCCGTTTACCGTTAGTGTACACCACCTCTAACTGGAAAAGCAAACCAAGCTTGGTGCCGTACACATTCTTTTTTCGATTATAGGTGTACCCCCGGTACCAGCCGTCGCCAAGGGTTACGCCAACAGCGTTATCGCCTTTTAACAGATCGGCAGTTACATCATAAACCTGGTACTGCAGGCGTTTATTGTAACTCGTCCAGCCGGGGGCAAAGTAGTCGCTGCTAATCCGTTTACCATTAAATTGCGCCTCATATAAACCGTGGGCAGTAATGTATAAATGCGCCGCACGTACCTTATGATCAAGTTTAAATGTTTTTCTGAACATGGGGCATGGGCCACCGGTAGTATCCGACAGGTAATTATTTTCTATCCATTTGGCACTCCAGTCGGCGGGTTTAAGCAGGCCCATTTTCCATGAGTTAACCATGCTCCATGGGGTAACCTGCTGCCTGTTGTTCCAGACGCGTACCTGCCAGTAAACTTTCTGACGTGAAGCGAGCGCGGGGCCGCCATAGTAAACATGCAGCGATTCATTGGAATTAACTTTTCCCGAGGTCCAAAGCAGGTCTTTGCCTTTCAGTAAGGATACGGCATTACTGCCTACCCTTATTTCATAGGCAATTTGCTGAATGTTGCGATCCCGGGTTATTAGTTTCCAGCCAAGACGGGGAGCGGCATCGTCGACAGAGATGGGATTTATTTTGTATTCACAAACCAGGTTATCAACCCGGAACGGCGGAGGAACCGGCGGCACTTTTTGTGCTTGTACAATTATTGGCAGAAAAGAAAAAAACAATATAATAACGCGTGTGCATATCTTTTTACACATACCTTTTTTGGGGTTTTAATAGTTCATGCTATTAAATATACTTTAACAGCAATATTGTTTTGATATGCACCTGAAATTTTTCATTGAGCCGGCCCACAAAATGTGCGTTCATCGCAATATACACCTATAAACGTAATATAGCCTGGTAAAAGTTTCACCCTGGCCATGTAACATTATTAATGTTCAAGGTTAGCCTCATTAACGGGATATTGGAAAAGCAAACGGATATTGCTATAGGCCGCAGAATTAATTTGCCATGAACCATTTTTATAAGCCCGTTCGCGGGTAGCATGCGCTTTCATTACTTCTGTTGCTTTACCTGTACGTAAAAGATCAAACCAGCGGTGATTTTCAAAAGCAAGTTCAACCTGGCGTTCATGGGCTATCGCCGCGCGAAACCCATCCTGACTGGAAACATTTAAATCAGGATTGTTATTCCCCATTGATTTAGGTTCAAGACCGGCGCGCTGCCTAACCAGGTTCAGGTATTTGAAAGCATCGCCGCCGGCTGCGAAACCTTGTTCGTTTAAGCATTCGGCCAGCATCAGATAAACATCTGCATAACGATAAACCGGGAAGTTATTACCGGTAATGCCCTTAACATCCCCGATGCTCTGATACTTCTTGATGAAAGGCAGATCGATGCCGTACTCATCTGATGTAAAATCAGTTAATGAAGCATCCCTCCTTTTATCACCTTCTTCATAGGCATTTACAAGGTCCTGGGTAGGGATGTTCCAGCCGTTTAAAGCTCCATTGGCTATTTCATGACCGGTAATATCAGTATCATAATAATCCCAGGGAATAAATGTATCTACGAAATCGCTGCCCAAACCATTAGGACCCTCTATGTATTGGATCTCGAAAATAGACTCGGGGCCGTTTTCTTTATGGATATCAAAGTTATCGGCGTAATCGGCATTCAAGCTATAAGCACCTGACGCTATAATAGTACGAAGCAGCGGGACGGCCAGGTCAAATTTCTTTTGGGTCATATATACCTCGGCAAGCAAAGTTTCCGCTGTACCTTTGGTAACACGTCCCTTATCAGCAGTGGTTTGGTATTTTACAGGTAGTTTAGCTATCGCAGCCTGGGCATCTGTAATGATCTGCGTATAAACAGCAGCTGCCGGTGACTTTGTAGCCAGGTCAAAAGCATCACCTACCGATTTCGGCTCGACAAGCACCAGCGGTACATCACCAAACATACGTACCAGGTTAAAATAATTGAACGCCCGTAAAAACAAAGCTTGCCCCCCTATGGTATCGGTAGTGGCGGCATCAAGCTTGGCAGCCGGCAAGCGATTGATGATAACATTGCACCGGCCTATACCAGTAAAACAGGAGTTAAAGTAAACCTGCACAATATCGTTATTGTTCAACTCGCGAAACTCATCCAACTCCTCCTTACTGATGCCTGAACGATCGTAAGGATCATATTCATATGAAGTATTATCAGACCGCATTTCGCCCATTGCCCAAAATGACACGGTATATAAACCCTGAAGAGGGGCATAGGCACCATTAATAGCCTGAACAAACTGGGCCTTTGTTTTAAAAAAGTTGGTGCTGTTTTGTGTATCTGTGGGTTGCAGGTTAAGATAATCCTTTTTACAGCCATAAAAACCAATAGCTGCGAGGCTAAGAAAAAGGTATATGTTTTTTTTCATGTCTTCTGATTCTTAATGTTGCTCAATTGTGTTTTCAAAAATCGCTGTATAAACTAAAATGTTACGTTACAACCTAATGTGTAAATTGCCGAAACAGGATAGCCTGTAAAATTCACATTGGGTGATAACGAACGGTTACCCAGTTGCCCCTCAATACCGACCTCGGGGCTGCCTCCTTTATAACCTGTGATCAGGATGGCATTTTGAGCGCTGAAGTATACCCTGAAGTTTCTGCTGAATTTTGTTTTGAAATTGTAACCGAGATCAATATTCTTCACCATTAAATACGAGTTGTTCTTTACCCAATAGGAGGGATAAAAATCGCGGGCAAGGCCTGTGTTTGAAGTTGTGGCAGGCAATATGCCGGCTCCTGGCTGCTGCGGTGACCGCCAGCGTTGTATCACCGATTGTTCAACATTAAACACCCCGTCAAGATTAGTGGTATACTGTTTGTACATATCAAATACATGCCCCCCCACCGAGCCGGCCGAGATAATGTTCAGGTCAAATTGTTTGTAACTGAAGTGGTTGTTAAAACCAAAAGTGAACTTAGGCCAGGGGTTGCCGATAGGTACCTGGTCGTGTCCGTCAATAACCCCGTCATTGTTAACATCCTTATACCTGATATTGCCTACATTTTCACCTTCAAAATGCGGGTATTTGTCAAGTTCGGCCTGGCTTTGGAATATACCTTCAAAAATATATCCGTAAAACTGCCCAAGCGGCAACCCTACCAGTGTAATACTGGTTGGGTTGTCATTCAGGGGCGCGTCATAGATTTGAGGTGTAGGGCCAAGGCTTATAACCTTATTACGATTTAACGATATATTAAAATCTGTACTCCAGTTAAAAGCTTTGCTAACTATGTTTTTGGTGGTTACCGTAAATTCAAAACCGCGGTTACGCACGTTGCCAACATTTGATAACGCGTATCCGTAGCCCGAAGCTATCGGCACCGGTATATATTGCAGTAACCGTTCGGTAAAGCGGTTATAATACTCGGCAATTAAGTAAACCCGGCCTTTAAATAAAGAAAGGTCCATGCCTATATCAAGCTGTTTGGTAGTTTCCCAGCCCACTTCAGCATTACCGAGATCGGTAATTGACTTTCCGGGAGCAAGTGATCCCCCAAAAGTATAATTGGTTTCGTCTACAGCGGCTATATAGTCGTAGTTACCCACGCTGTTATTACCTGCATGACCGTAGCTGGCTGTGAATTTCAACTGATCGATCACATTTGTTTTTGGGAAGAATGATTCGTCAGAAATCCGCCAGCCGCCTGATACCGATGGAAAAGTTCCCCACCGGTGCCCCGGTGCAAACCTTGACGACCCGTCGCGGCGTATGGAGGCGCTTAATAAATATTTATCCTTATATGCATAGTTCACCCTGCCAATCAACGATAATAGCCTCCATTCCGCGTCACCGGCATCGGCTGTGATAATGGTAGCGGCCCTTACCGAACGGACCACATCGTCGGGGAAACCGGTGCCATAGGTTAAACGATAGTGGCTGGTTTCCTGCTGTATCGAATAGTCGCCTAAAACAGTTAATGTATGATTGCCCCACGTTTTTTTGTAGGTTACTGAGTTTTCGCTAAGCCAGTTAAAGGAATTAGACGAATTAAATGATCCTACAGCTTTGACCTGGGTTCCGTCCTTATTAGCTGCGTTAAACGCTCCAAGAAATGAGGGACGAAAATAATCACCGTTACTATTTTGATAATCAATACCAAAGGTCGATTTTAACGTAAGTCCGTCAATCACCTTCCATTCTGCATAAGCATTAGCCAGCGTGCGAAACTGCTTATACTTATTGGTAGTGTTTACCAGCGCGCTTACCGGGTTCACATTCTGGAAGGTACCGGGTGAACCTACCACATTGGTATATGAACCATCAGGTTGTTTTACAGGGATAAGCGGGCTTTCGAGATAAGCCTGGCTTAATGCTGCCGAAAGAAAATGACCATCTGTTTGCTGCTGGTTACGCAAACTGTAGGTAGGCGCTATACTTAAACCAACTGTAACATTTTTCGCCACGTCAGCATCCATTGTGCCCTTTAAAGAATAGCGCTGAAACCCGGTGTTAAGCACGGTTCCGCGCTGATCAAAATAGCCCATCGAAAACAAGGAGCGCGCTTTTTCAGTGCCGTTAGAAACCGTTACATCATAGTTCTGCATTGGCGCTACCCTCGTCA
The DNA here is from genome assembly GCF_900100445.1 of Mucilaginibacter sp. NFR10. Lineage (NCBI taxonomy): Bacteria > Pseudomonadati > Bacteroidota > Sphingobacteriia > Sphingobacteriales > Sphingobacteriaceae > Mucilaginibacter > Mucilaginibacter sp. NFR10. Next base: position 374,205 of record NZ_FMTV01000005.1, read on the forward strand.
CTGCGTCAAACCAATCTGTTCCTTTGCCTAAAGCTGCCGGATTTTGATACTCAGTGGGGATTGGGTCGTTTGTTCCGTTAACAGCGTTGGCATCCTGGATAGCCTCTGTACGCCACTGCGCAAATTGCGCAGCTGTCATCATTTTAAGCTTACTTTGTGATAGTATGCTCTGAACTCCGGTAGATGTATTTACCGTAACCGATGATTCTCCTTTTTTTGCTCTTTTTGTAGTGATCAGGATCACACCGTTTGACCCGCGCGAACCGTAAATAGCTGTAGAAGCAGCGTCTTTCAATACACTGATATTTTCAATATCGTCCGGATTGATGGTACTTAAAGGATTTTGATATTGATCAAACCCCGGAGAAATAGGAAATCCATCAATTACATATAGTGGATCATCACCTGCCCCCACTGAACCGGCACCGCGTATATTTACCGATACACCACCGCCCGGAGTACCGGTTACCTGATTTACGGTTACGCCGGCGAGCTGGCCGGCCAGTTTCAGATCAAGACTCGCTGTTTTGATCTCTTTGATATTGCCCATTTTTACCGAACCTACAGCGCCCGTTACATCCTTACGCTCCTGGTTGCCGTAGCCTACAACAACTACCTCTTTTAATTCCTTATTATCCTCATTCAAAACAACGTTGATAGTTGTTCTTTTATTAACCGGTTCTTCTTTGGTTTGGAAACCTATGAATGTAAATACTAACACCGCATTATCTTCGGCATTCAAGGTATACTTGCCGTCCACCCCGGTTATAGCACCAACATTGGTGCCTTTTACTTTAACATTAACACCCGGTAACGGCTGATTTTTATCATCTGCCACAATACCGCTTATGGTTATGGGTACCTGGGCAATGCTTACATCGGGAGTTTTCTTTTTATTGACAATGATATTCTTATCATCAATAACATAGGTTAAAGGCTCATCCTTAAAGCATTGCTGCAATGCTTCCTGTAATGAAGCGTTAGTTAGTGAAAGATTAACCGGTTTGGTTTTTGAAATATCCTTATACCTGTAAAAGAAATAATAGCCGCTTTGCTTTTCAATTGCTTTAAAAGCTTTATCAAGCGCTATCCCCCTCGCATTCAGGGTTATGGATTGTGAAAAACTTTTAGCACTTAGCTGCAGGCAGCCGATAGTTAGTAATAAGACGGTCAATCTCATCGTCAAAAACAGTTTTGAATGTGTACCAAAGGCACTAAATACTTTACCAGTAAAGTTTAAATGCATAACTTCGTGATGTTTGGATTAAAAAAATCTGTTATTGAAAACTCAGGAAAGCTTGATCCAATTCATTATGCCGGAAGCGTTGCAGCGCTTCCGGCTTTTCTTTCATTTGATAAGGGGAGCTTAGGTTGGAATATTTTGAGATTATATCGTCAGTGTTTCTTCATAGTTTGGGTTCAGCAGTTAAAATCAGCTGCCGGTATTTAAGGCGCAACAATTATTTTTTTGTTCTCAATCCTAAAACGCACGTGGCTTAATTCAAGGATGTGCAATACCTGCGATAGTTTTACATCCCTGCTGATCTTACCTACAAACTCATCATCAGGTATTTTACCTTCGTATATTACTTCGGTACCATACCACCTCGAAAGCTGCTTCATAATATCTTGTATGTTTGCCCGCCCAAAGTCAAAGAAGCCATTTTTCCAGGCTACCGCTTCGTCGGTATCAACATCAATAATTTTAATGCTTTTATCATTTATAATGCCCTGCTGACCGGGCTTTAATAAATTGCTCGTATTACCTTGTGTTAATTTCACTGATCCTTCAAGAAGAGTGGTTTTAACAGCGGCCTCATCGTTGTAAGCCATGATATTGAAATGCGTGCCCAATACGGCCACGTTAATATCTTTAACCTTTACATTAAAAGGCTTCGCCTTATTTTTGGCCACCTCAAAATATCCTTCACCGGTGAGTTCAACATCACGTTCGGTACCTGTAAATGCCGTAGGGAATTTCAGTGAAGAGGCAGAGTTAAGCCAAACTTTTGAACCATCAGGAAGCACTACCCGGTACTGGCCGCCCCTGGGGGTGCTAATGGTGTTATAGGCAACCGGTCCATTTTGCTGTTGATCTTTATCCGCAGTGTAAACCACCTGCCCATCCTGCGTTTTATTAATACTGGTGTTACCCGATTGATTCAGCAAGCCGATCTTGGCCGAATCGAGTATCAGTTGGGAGCCATTGGCAAGGGTTAAAACAGCCCTGTTATCGCCAGGCTCAACGTCATGCTTTACAATTGCTTTGTTTTGAGCAACCAGTTTTTGCTGTTCATGTTTAATACACCAATGATAAACAGCAATGCCCGACACAGCCAACAGGATAACAGCAGCGGCAACATTTCTGAAAAAATGCAACCTTATAACTTTTGGACTCTTGTTAGCCACCGGTACCGCTATCGCCTGCCTGATGTTGTTTAACATGCGGTCTTCCAGTTCCTGTTTTACGCCAATTATTTTTTCATCCCATTCGTCGGTATCACCCTGAAAGCTTTCGAAAAAATTCAACAACTGCTCCTTCTCCGCGGCAGTTGCCTGCCCGGCCAGGTATTTATCTATCAGTTGTAAAAATTCTCCCTGTTGCACAAATGTGGTTTTGATAAGGAGAGTAAAAAAACGGGGGTATCCCCTACGCCGAAATGAAAAAAATTAAAATATTTGTGAGTTTTCTTTTTTAATGAGACAGTTTTTTCACATTTAGTGAGACAGTTTAACAACCGTTTTGAGGATATTATTCAATGAAAAAGCCACCGGACATCGGTGGCTTTTGGTAATTACGCTTTTTCGATCAATTTTGAAGCGATGCCATATCGATAACAAAGCGATATTTGACGTCACCTTTTTCCAGCCGTTCAAAAGCTTCGTTCACATATTGGACATCAATGATCTCTGATTCCGATACGATATTATGTTTAAAGCAAAAGTCCAGCATTTCCTGGGTTTCAGGAATGCCGCCAATGTTTGAACCGGCAAAGCTTCTGTTGCCTACGATCACACCAAAAGCTTGTACTTCCAGTGGTTCAGGAGGTAAACCAACCAATACAACAGCACCATCATGGCGCAGCAAATTCAGATAGGCGTTTACATCATGCTTTGCAGATACGGTGTCAATAATGAAATGCAACTTGCGTCCATATTGAGCCATTTGTTCGGCATCTGATGATAACACTGCTTCATCTGCACCTAAACGTTTAGCATCTTCGACTTTGGATGGTGATGTGGTAAACACTGTAACATGCGCACCCATCGCTTTAGCTATTTTAATAGCTAAGTGACCTAAGCCGCCGATACCCAGTATACCAACCTTTTTGCCGGGACCAGCACCCCAATGTTTTAAAGGGGAGTAAACGGTGATACCTGCGCAAAGCAGCGGTGCAGCTGAAGCAAGGTTTTGGAACTCCGGCATATGCAATACATACCGTTCATTACATACATAGGTTTTAGAAAAACCGCCAAAAGTATGTCCGCCTGATACTTTGTCTTCACTGTTGAAAGAGAAGGTTACGCCTTCTTCGCAGAACTGCTCGATGCTGTCATTGCAATATTCGCAATGCCCGCAACTGTCGACAATACAACCAACTGCTGCCAGTTCACCAACCCTGAAGTTTTTTACATGATCACCTACGGCTGTTACCCGGCCTACAATTTCGTGACCAGGAACGATAGGCCATTTCGTTCCGCCAAAATCATTTTTGATCTGGTGAAGGTCGCTGTGGCAGATACCACAGTACAAGATTTCCATCTCTACGTCGTGTGCTTGTAAAGCGCGGCGCTGAATGTCTATTTCATGCAGTGCTACATCGACTGCTTCTGTTCCATATGCTTTTACTGTTGTGCTCATTGATTGCTGTTAATTGTTTTGATTTGAATATTCGTTATCTGATACTGGCTCCATCCAGTTGACCACTCCTTTTTCCGTATTGATGTTAATGGCGACGTGGATCATCGGGGCATCGGGTGAAGCACCGTGCCAATGTCTGATGCCCGGCAAAACATTGATCGCGCCACCGGCTTCAACATGTTGTACTGGGCCTCCTTCTTCCTGGTAATAGCAAACGCCCCCTTTGACAAGCAGGATCTGGTTTGAGGGATGCGTATGCCAGTTGTTGCGGCAGCCTGCTTCAAAATAGACATCACTTACATTGCAGTTAGTCACCTCATCAGTAGCTACCAGCGTTTTAACATACGCTTTGCCGCTGAAGTATTCTGCAACGGCGGGTTTAAATCCTTGTTCAGTTAAATTCTCTTGGTTCATGGTAAATGTATTTTATTGATTAATTGGGCTTGCTGATACCCAGGTTTTCATTTTTGTGCAGTTCCGGATCTTTAATGATGGTAGCAATAAAAGCAGCAATACTTTTTCTGGAAATAGCGGTGCCGGTTTCCGGTTGCCCCTTCTTTGTTAGCACATATTCGACCTCGTTGCCATTGGTAAACCAATCCGGTCTAAGAATGGTATAATCCAGTCCGGATGCTTCGATAATGTCCGCAAGTTTACGGTATGGCTTTAATATCGCCCGTAAAGGCGTATTGTAGATGCCAATAGAACTGATCGCGACGATCCGTTTAACCCCGGTTTCCTGCATAGCTTTGACAATGATTCCAGTCATGGTTTCCAGATCGCCCGCAAGGTTCACATAAACAATATCATGGCCGATAATTGCGCTTTCAACATGGTTATAGTTGGCAGCGTCGCCTTCGATCACTTTGTATTTGGCAGCTACATTTTGCTGTAATCGCTTTTTGTTTCGCACAAACAACGTCAGTTCCACCTCGGGCTGTTTTTCGAGGTCTTTTATTACGCATGAGGCAAGGCTTCCGCTCGCCCCGATAATGATCACTTTTTTCATTTGCTTTCGGGTATTACGCTGGCATGCAATGCCAGTAGCTTCCAAGCGCTTTTAGTTGTCGATCTGGTAAATACTTCAAGGTAAGCCAAGTGCAGTACAGTTTGCTTACCGCCAACAGTTACATCGAACAAGCCTTTACCAGTTACGGTGCCCGTGTTTTGTTCGATGACTACATCGCTTTCTTCGACGTTAATACTGTTATGCACAAAGTTGCCGCCCTTCAAACGTGCAAGATATGCTGCCTTAGACTGTATCACGCCCGCTGAACTGAGTACGACCAGCCGTTTATGCAATACGTTTTCAAGCGAGTCAAAATGACTTCCGACTTCCCATTGAAAGATCTGCGAGGAAAGTGCTTTTAAAGCAGTTTCACGTTTGGACTGTGCAAATGCCGTAGTGCCGGTGAGCAGCAAAAGCGCTATTGAAATTGCTTTCATATCAGCTGTTTGAATTTGGCGCCAATTCTCCGTAGAAGTAAGAGGCCGTTGCACCACCATCGATCAAAAAGTCGGAACCGGTAATGAAAGCGCCTGCATTCGACAATAACAATTCGGCAACATTGGCAACTTCATCAGCTATACCGGGACGCCCTGCCGGGCTTTTCGCAAACATGTTTTTATAAAAATCACCTCTTGGACCGTTGATCTCATCAAGTGCAAGCGGTGTAATAATGATACCTGGTGAGATCGCATTAACGCGTGCACCCCGTTTGCCCCATTTTACAGCTTCTGCCATTACACGCTTACCATTAGCCCGTTTTGCCATTTGATAAGCATGCAGCGTATCTTTGATGTGTTCCGGTTTAAGCAGTTCCAATTGCAGCAACTCTTCTGTCGGTGTTATTGCCAGCAACCTGTCCTCGTCGGCTGTTAATGCCGGCATCCGGTACCCTGACTGGCTGGAGATCACCACGCCTGTACCGCCGGGTTTGATCACCTTGCCGAACTCTTCCAATAAAAGTGAAGTTCCGTAGAGGTCAACCTTCATTATCTGTTCAATGGATGCCTGGCTCGGTGAAACACCTGCCGCATTGATGAGCATCGCAATTTCACCTTCCTGCTGAGCAGCTTTGATCAGTTCCTGAACAGATTCTCTTGATGAGATGTCCACTTTAAACGGTACTACGTCAAAACCGGCTTCCGTCAGTGTCTTGGATATCGCCTGCGCATTTTCTATTTTCCAGTCTGCTACGAATATTTTATTACCATAACCCATTCTACGGACGATGGCCATACCTAATTGACCGGCCCCGGTCAATACGATAACATTGTTTGAAGTTTTCATGATTAACGTCCCTGGTTATAAGCTAAATGTTGTGGATAACGTGCGCCGACAACCTCGATATGACCAAGTGCGGTTTGAATGTCCGCGAGATCCTGCTCGCTTAAGACTACCTTAGCAGCTGACATGTTCTCTTCTAATCTGTTGATCTTGGTGGTGCCAGGTATCGGCACAATGTATGGCTTTTGCGCCAGCAGCCAGGCAATTGCTATCTGTGCATTGGTTACGCCTTTTTGTTTCGCGATCTCTGTTAAGGCATCTACGAGGCCCTGGTTCGCCTGGCGGTTTTCTTCCGAAAAGCGCGGCACCACATTGCGGAAATCCGTTTTATCGAAACTGGTCTTATCGTTAATGGCACCGGTTAAAAATCCCTTGCCGAGCGGGCTGAATGGCACAAAGCCAATGTGCAATTCTTCCAATAACGGTAGTATTTCCTTCTCAGGTTCACGCCACCACAAGGAGTATTCACTTTGCAGTGCTGTTACCGGTTGAACGGCGTGTGCTTTACGGATGCTGGCTGCACCGGCTTCCGACATACCAAAGTGCTTTACTTTGCCTTCTGCGATCAGTTCTTTCACGGCACCTGCAACATCTTCCATCGGCACGTTAGGATCAACACGGTGCTGGTACAGCAGGTCGATCCGGTCGGTACGCAGACGCTTTAATGCGGCTTCCGTATGTGCGCGGATGTTTTCAGGGCGGCTGTCCAGACCGTCACTTGTCTTACCGTTCTTAAAACCGAATTTGGTGGCGATCACTACTTCGTTGCGAAAAGGCTCCAATGCCTCGCCAACCACTTCTTCATTCAGGTAAGGCCCGTAGGCTTCAGCGGTATCAAAAAAGGTTACGCCAATTTCAAACGCGTGACGGATCAATTCGATTGCTTCTGTTTTTTCTGTAGCCGGGCCATATCCATAGCTTAGACCCATGCAGCCTAATCCAAGGGTTGAAACTTCCAGGTCTTTTCCTAATATTCTCTTGTCCATGTCTTAATAATTTTTGTTATTGTAGATGATGGCACAAAGGTCAGGCCTATTTTTTTGTCTTCACTTATACAGATCACGGTATTACCTACCAATTTCTCGGATATGGTGGCAGTAATGATTATTTGGTGGATGGAGTGCTTACATTTGTTTAGGATAAGGAATTGATATGGAAGAGATCATCCGGTTTGAGACCGTAAAGTCTTATAACGACTTCAATAATGAAGAGACGCTGCACCCATTGGTGAGCGTCATAGATTTTTCAAAGGCAACACCGCGCAAGCGCTATAAGATGTATTTCGGGCTATACGTTGTCATCTTAAAAGATGTGGATTGTGGTGACCTGACTTACGGTAGGGCAAATTACGATTACCAGGAGGGCACACTGGTATTTTTCTCTCCAGGACAGGTGGCTGGAGTACAAAAGGAAGAACTCTTCCAGCCAAGCGGTCATGCCTTGGTTTTTCACCCCGACTTTATCAAAGGCACATCTTTGGGAAAACATATACAGGATTATGGTTTTTTTAGTTACAAAGTAAACGAAGCACTTCACCTTTCAGAGCGTGAACGGAAGATTGTCCTGGATAGCTTCAGCAAGATCCGCTATGAATTAGAACATGCCATCGACAAGCACAGCAAAAAATTAGTGGTGAGCACCATTGAACTCTTTCTTGATTATTGTGTCCGTTTCTATGACCGGCAATTTATAACCCGTGACGAAGCACACAGAGGTTTACTAGAAAGATTCGAGGCTTTTTTGAATGAATATTTGAGTTCGGATAAATTGCAAACCATCGGCCTGCCAACGGTTGCTTATTGTGCTGATGGACTCAATTTATCTGCAAACTATTTTGGGGAACTGATAAAAAAGGAAACAGGCAAATCTGCACATGAATATATTCAGGAAAAAGTGATTGATCTGGCGAAAGAAAAGATATTCGACCCCAACAAGTCCGTTAGCGAGATCGCCTATGAACTGGGCTTTAAATACCCGCAACATTTCACCCGACTATTCAAGAAACAAACCGGCAGCTCTCCTTTGGAGTACCGAAGCAATAATTAATAATTCGGCGTTCTGCACAGTTGGCTCATTAAAAGAGAGGCGTCACAAAGCTTTCACCTAACTAAAAAAAATGAGACATTAAATGATGTAAACGTGAGGCATCATAAGATGTAAATGACAGCCAGAAAAAAAAAACGTTTTTACATTGCTATTTTCTCAATCGTCGATTGGGATATTACCAAATCATGAAAGATCACCATAAAATAATTAGAATTATTTATCTAAAAAAAACATCAACGCTTCCAGGATAAAAGCAGAGCCTAACGAGCCGCGCAACTGGCGAAGCGCTTTGGTTAAATGATTTTCGACGGTTTTAGTAGAGATGTTTAGCTGCAGGGCTATTTCCTTATGACTAAGGCATTCTTCGCGGCTCAGTTTGTAAACTTCCCGGCATTTTTCGGGCAGGGTATCAATTACCTGGTTTATTTGCAATAGCAGTTCTTTATGCTCAATGGTGTTGTGGGTAGCTGGGGTGTGCAGGCGCTCTATCAGATCGTCAAAAATCTCGCTTCTTACAGGGGTACCTGTGCGGATTTGCCTGTAAACCCCATAACGTACCGATGCATACAGATAGGCTTTAAGCGATATATTGATCTCCACTTCGGCCCGGCAATCCCAAAGCTTAATAAACAGTTCCTGGATAATATCCTCGCATGCCTGCCTGTCTTTTAAGATATTATAAGCCGCTTTAAAAAGTGAAGCCCAGTACCTCCTGTAAATCATGGTAAGCGCCGCTTCATCATCAGCCTTTAACCGGCTGATGAGCTGCATATCGCTCATCACAATTTTGTCGGGCATAGTTTACTAATTAAGTTCGTCCGGGAAACAAAGGCTAAAATTACTTAAATATTAATTTAATATATTTAAAAAGTAAAAATAAGCTTATATGCTAATTATGAATAACTTAACCATCATTTCAAACTACCGGCTATTAATATAAAATAACCCAAAGGTTATCAAAAGCATAGGCATAACTTATTTATTATACAGGTTGATCAATGCTATCCGGCAAAAAAAGAGAGCCGCCCCTCCGGGCAGCTCTCCACTCTTAAACACTCAACTTTGAAAACAATCAATTCTTCAGTATTTCGTTTGCCAACACAATTTCTTCATGGGAAATAGTATGTTGACGGCCTTTATATATTTTGAGGGTTACACCCGCATTTAATTCTTTTAATATTTCAACACTGTCATTAACCCTGCTAACCGGTACATGCGGGTCGGGGTCGCCGGTAGTAATCAGTACCGGGGTATTGTTAAAATCGCCTTTATAGTTTTCCTTAACCAATTCCTCTCCTATCAATCCGCCGGTGAAAGCGATAATCCCCCCGTACCTGCCGGCATTGCGGCCGGTATATTCAAGCGTTAAACATGCCCCCTGCGAAAAACCAAGAAAATAGATATTTTCCTGTGCTATTCCTTTTTGCTTGAGGTCCTCTACCAGTTCGTCAATTACTTCAAGGGCCGAATCAAGTGCCGGTTGGTTATTTTGCACCGGGGCCATAAAACTGTAGGGATACCAGCTATGTTGATTGGCCTGTGGCGCATAGATAGCGTAACCATCTAATTCAAGACGATCTTTAAGCGAGATCATGCTGCTTGCCGATGCGCCGCGGCCATGCAGCATAATGATGGCTTTTTTGGCCTGTTCGGCGGGAACTCCCGCCGAAACAACCTGTTTTGTATGCCTGTACATCTGTTTGATTAAACTAATGATGGTAATGTTTTTTCCAACTCGCCGCGCAGGTTTTCATACTGCGCAGGTAATTTTAATCCTGTGCCCAATAATTCGGCTGGTTCATCAACCGCGAAGCCTGGGTTATCGGTTGCTATCTCAAACAAAACACCACCTGGTTCGCGGAAGTATAATGAGTAGAAATAGTTTCTGTCTATTTTGTCGGTGATATGCAAGCCAAGGTTTGCTATCTTTTCACGGTATTCCATCAATACTTTTTCGTTTGGTACGCGGAATGCTACGTGGTGAACAGAACCACCCGCTACATGACCGGCAACTTCTCCCGGAACTTCCACCAAATCAACTATAGCTGCATTTTCGACAGCATCGGTAATAAACCTGTAGCGGTTAACATGCTGTTCCAGTAAGCGATAGCCTAATACACCGGTTAATATTTTGGCAGTAGCCTCAATTTTATTCGATGTAATAGTAATGCTGTGAAAACCTTTGGTAGCATTGGCTGCGGTTACCTCGGCAGTTTCCCATGGTGTGCGAGTATCGGCTTTTTTGGGAACGATAAGCTCAAATTTCAAACCATCAGGATCAAGAAAAGTAAGGTACTGCTCGCCAAATTTTTCGGCCGGTTTGTTGTAGATCACATTGTTATCCTCAAACCTTTTCAACCAGAAATCCAAACTACCTTCAGGTACCGAATAACCAATTTCAGTTACCTGCCTTGCGCCCCGGCGACCTGCTGTGATGCCTTCCCATGGGAAGAAAGTAAGGATGGAGCCGGGCGTACCGTTGCCATCGCCATAATATAAGTGATAGGTACCGGGATCGTCAAAGTTTACGGTTTTTTTAACTAACCTTAAGCCCAATACATGGGTATAAAAATCATAGTTTTTTTTGGCATTGCCTGCAATTGCAGTGATGTGGTGAATGCCGTTTATAGTGTTTTCCATTGTTTTCCTTGTTTTAAATATTTTAATACTTGCTGTGTTATTATGATTCAAAATTACGGTCAAAATCGCCGGCGGCACTTGATGTAGGATAAGAAAAACGGGGCGGTGTTTTTTATTATTAAACGATTTCATTATCCGCCTTTCGGCAAAAAAAGTATATTCGGTTTCACATTTACATTGATGGTCAACCTGTTTACATTCCGCAAATTTTTCAGTTGTATTCCGTTATGCCTGCTTTTTGCAGTGGTAACCAACGCTCAGGTAAAAGAAGAAGGCATTATCCCGAAGCCCGTTATAATGGTAAAGACAAATGCAAACCAGGTTTTTACTTTTAATCAATCAACAGCAATAGGTACCGCACCCAACATCGGCCGGTATAACCTTACATTTTTCAATACCTGGTTTAAATCTGTTTCTGGTTTCAGCCTCCGGGCAAATCATAGGTCGAATGCTCCTGTTCAGTTAAATATAGATGATAAATATGTTACCCAACCAGAGGGATATAAGCTATCGGTTACAGCTAAACGTATAAAAATTAGCGGCCATGATGAAGCCGGTGTGTTTTATGGTTTGCAATCACTTATCCAGTTACTAAAAGTATCCGGCGGAAAAGTAACTGTGCAAAGCTGCACCATTATGGATTACCCCCGTTTTGCATACCGCGGAATGCATTTAGATGTAAGCCGCCACTTTTTTAAACCCGAAGCCATTAAAAAATGGATAGACCTGCTGGCACTATACAAGATCAATACTTTTCACTGGCACTTAACTGATGACCAGGGCTGGCGCATCGAAATTAAAAAATATCCTTTACTGCAAAGCATTTCGGCTTACCGCGATGAAACCATCATTGGCCACAAAAAGGATAGTCCGCACAGGTTTGATGGTAAACGTTATGGCGGTTATTATACCCAGGATGAGGTTAAGGAAATTGTAGAATATGCCACTCAAAGGCATATCACGGTAATCCCGGAAATTGAAATGCCGGGCCATGCACTGGCGGCGCTGGCTGCTTACCCGCAATTGGGTTGTACCGGCGGCCCGTATAAAACCGCTACCTATTGGGGTATTTTTGATGATGTGTATTGCGCCGGCAATGACGAAACGTTTACCTTTTTACAAAATGTGATGGATGAGGTACTGCCGTTGTTCCCTTCAAAATATATTCACATCGGCGGTGATGAATGCCCTAAAACCAAATGGAAGGCCTGCCCCAAATGCCAGCAGCGCATTAAGGACGAACACCTGAAAGATGAGAAGGAACTGCAAAGTTATTTCATCGGCCGCATGGAAAAATACCTGAACAGTAAAGGCCGGCAGATCATAGGCTGGGACGAGATTCTGGAAGGCGGGCTTACCCCCGGTGCAACCGTCATGAGCTGGACTGGCGAAGAAGGTGGAATAGCCGCCGCCAAACAGCATCATGATGCCATCATGACGCCCGAAAAATATGTATATCTTGACTATTACCAATCGCTTTACCCCGCCGAGCCATTAGCAGGCGGAGGTTATACACCACTAAGCAAGGTCTATAATTATGAACCAATAACCGGCGACCTGAGCGGTGAAGAGGCAAAATACATTAAAGGAGTACAAGCCAACGCCTGGAGCGAATACATGGCCAGCCCCGCACAGGCCGAGCGGCAATTGTTCCCGCGAATGCTGGCTTTGGCCGAAGTTGCCTGGAGTTCAAAGAAAAATAAAAGCTATCCGGATTTTTTGAAACGACTAAGGTACCAGCAGCCTTTGCTCAAAAAGTTAAATATAAACGCGGCTGATGTATTTGATGAGATCACCGATTCGATAACAGAAACTGCAGATCATCAAGTAGCATTAAACCTGCAAACAACTTTGCCTGGCTCCAAAATATTTTATACTACAGATGGTGCCGAACCAGGATTAAACAGCAAACCTTACACAGGTGCGCTTACCATAACATCATCAGGCACCGTTAAAGCCACCGTTTTTAACCAAGGTAAACGTCAGGGGCGTACTTATGAAAAATCATTTACCATTCACAAAGCCATTGGCAAAACAGTAACACTTAAAAACCAGCCACAGGGTGGTTTTAATCCGGGTAATACCTTTGGTTTGGTAAACGGTATTTTCGGCAGTAAGCTTTATAACGACGGGCAATGGTATGGTTTCAGTGGCGATGATCTGGAAGCGGTAGTTGACCTTGGAAACGTGCAAAGCATATCAAAGCTTGGCATTAACATACTAAAATACCACTGGCAAAAAATGTGGGAGCCAACATTGCTTACGTTCGAGGTATCAACAGATGGAAGCAATTATACCGAAGTTTACCGCCAGACTGATTTTCCGGATAACGGCATCAACGCGGTAAGGGCAAACATCAAAACACAGCACGCAAGATATATCAGGATAAAGGCAACTAACAAGGGCATTATTCCGCCGGGTGAGTATATTCCCGGGGCAAAGGCATGGTTAATGATGGATGAGATAGTGATACAATAATGAACCTTGATTCGCTTGATTAAAGGATTTCCTGATGACCAGTTGCATAATTTAACCCTTTAATCAAATAAATCAGGGTTCAGATAACTATTTGCATCGCATAATCCTTTAATCAGGCAAATCATGGTTCAGATTTGCCGAACTTTTTTTTATATTTTTATACCAAACACTAATGCCTGCGTTATGTTGAGTAAAAAGTTTTTAATATTTGTCACGAATACTCATTCCCCAAGTATAACTCAATGAGCAAAGTATTTACTATTACCGAAGGTTTGGAAAACATGGGGGCTTTACGAACGGGCGGTCAGGGCTCTGTTTATAAAGGTCGCCGCTATGGGCCTATTATCACAGCGGTAAAGCTCCTGCCCACTCCTATTCACACCGAAAGCACCGACGATAAAAATTTTCGCAATTTCCAGAACGAGGTCGAAAAACTAAAAAAGGTAAACGAAGAGCCTAACCCAAATGTGGTTAAAATCCTTAATTCGGGCATTACCGAAAGTGGTTCGTTCCCGTTTATCGAAATGGAATATATTGATGGCCCCGATCTGGAAGACCTGCTTAAACCACCGCATGAGGCTATCTTCAGCATTAAAGAGATCATTAAACTGGCCGATCAGCTGGCAAATGCGTTATCACACTGTCACAAAGTTTCGGTAAAGCACGGCGACATCAAAAGCAATAATGTAAAGTTCAACGTACATACCGGTAACTACGTGCTGCTTGACTTTGGTCTTTCGGCTATGTCTGATGATCAGCGCCGTACCAGTATCCGTCATGCGGGCGCTATCGAATTTATGGCACCCGAGCAAAATGAAGGCCTGATGTATTTCCAAACAGATGTGTACAGCTACGGCATCATCCTGTATGAATTGATTGGCGGGCAGGTGCCTTTCCCGCTAAAAGATAATGGCGAAACAGCACGCAACGCCGTGATGCTGGCCCACATGGAGTCGGAGATACCTGATGTAATGGAGCTGCGCCGCAAAAACCTGCCCGAAAGCTGGTCGGACGAGAAAAAGGAAATGCAGATGCAGGTTCCGGCCTGGTTATTACAGATTGTGGCTAAATGCCTGCAAAAAGACATCAATAACCGGTATGCCAACGGCATTGAATTGCAGGAAGCTTTGATGCAGGGCAGTATCGGCGCTATCAGTCCAACGCACCCCGATGAATCGTGGAACACCGAAGTTTTATTGAAGGAAAATGAACGACTGCAGGGGCTGGTGCTATATTACCAGGAAAACGAGAACAAGCAACCGGCACAGGTAGTTAGCAACGAGCCTGCTGATAGCAAAGCCGTGCGCATGTCAAAGCCGATCTTCATTATGTTCATAATATTGCTTTGCGGTTTTACCGTGTTTTCGGCAGTGGTGATGGATAAGTTTGGCGGGCGTATTTATAATGGGGTGGTTAGCAGGCTGTTTAAACCTTCAAAAAAGGCAACCGATTCGGCTGCAAGTAGTAAAATTATCCCACCCCAAAAAAAAGACTCTGTACAGCAGCCTAAGGCCAGTGATTACAAAGATGAGAGCAATATTCCACCGGAAGTTGATTCAACCGCCGATTCGATATTGCGTAACATACAACGGGCAAAACAACAAAAGGAAGATACGCAGTTTTATCGCGATAGCGTGAAAAAAGCGGATACCTCTAATTTAAACTTTTAATGATTTAGCAAATACAGAATGGAACCTAAATCAACATTTTGGAAACGGATAGGCCTTCAGGACTGGTTTTTACCAAACGGGAAACCAGTAAACGAGGAGGCGGTAAAAATAAAAGCGCTAACGCCCGATGACGTGTATTTATACATCATCGAAAAATTCAAAGAATCGATCAAGCAGCTTTCTTTTGCCGACAGGATAGTTTTTTACCACGAATTTATCATCAGCTTTAACGAGGAAGACTACCAGGACTTTGTAAATAACCGCTCGGGCTTGTTCGGCATTATCGTTAATGAATCTGTTAAAAAATTCTATGAACTGCTGCGCGAACACCAGGAAGTAGGCAAAAAGGTGGAACCTTCAAGCTCAAAATGGGTATTCAGGCTGGTATCGCACCCGGATTATAAACGCGGCGATAAGGGTTTTATAGGCAAACTGCTGCCCGGCACAAGCGCTAAAAAAGAAGAGAACCTGCGGGTTACTTTCATTCCGCGCCAAACGGGTGTTGCCCAAACCCTGGATATCAGCAATGAGGTTTTAAAAGGCTTTACTTATTACAGCGAGGGTTATTATGAATTGCCTTATGCTAATGACCTGCAGCACAACGAAAAGGACGTAGTTAAGCCCGGAACCAAGGTGCTGGCCCGGCTGGAAACCATTATGCCCGATAAGCAGTTTGTTGGCCGCAAGGTGGAGTACCTGATCAAGGATGATGATATTGTTGTATCGGGCAGTGATGAGGAAAGGGACGAGCAGGCCGTGTTTAAGGTGCCGTCTGAATGGGTGAACACCCCCCACCTGCGCATCAGGTTAAATAAAGCCGATGGTAAGTTTTACATGGCGTCTTTTGGCGAGCGCACCCTGATCAACGAACTGGAAGTAGCCGGGAGCGACGTGAACTCGCCGCAATGGGTTGAGCTGCCGTTCAACTCCAGGATTCTGCTCAATGGCATAGTAGGTATTAACATATTTAAACCCGAACCATAAATGTCACAGGTATTATCAATAGGGCTGCTGGCAATATGTGTGCTGTTATTGGTAGCTCATTTTATCGACATAAAAAAATCCAGTTAAAACCATGGCAAATAATTTTTTCGGGATAACAGATACCGGTAGGCAAAGGCAAAATAACGAGGACGTTTTTATTGCCGAAAAATCTGGTGATGGTAATTTTATCATTGCCTGTGTGGTTGATGGGGTTGGCGGTTATGCCGGCGGCGAAATAGCTGCCGAAATTGCCCGCGCCACCATCCTGGAGCAATTGCAATATATAGCCGGCGATATTGTGCCGCTATTGGTAAATACGTTTACCATTGCCAATCAACGGATCTACGACGAAAAAGTACAGAACAAAGATCTTGAAAACATGGCCTGTGTGCTTACACTGGCCGTGGTTGATATGATCAACAATAAATTTTATTATGCCCACGTTGGGGACACCCGTCTGTACCTGCTGCGAGATTATTCGCTGATCAAGATCTCGAAAGATCACTCTTTTGTGGGCTTCCTGGAAGATTCGGGCCGGCTGACCGAGGAAGCGGCCATGGACCACCCCAAACGCAACGAGATCAACAAAGCGCTTGGTTTTGCCGGGCAAATAGGCCAGGACCCCGATTTTGTAGAGACAGGTAACTCGCCCTTTTTGCCGGGCGATATCCTGCTCATTTGCAGCGACGGCTTAACCGACCTTGTTGATAAAAGCAAGATCACCAATATCCTTACCAGCAGCGATAACCTGCCCGAAAAGGGAAAAAAACTGATTGATGCAGCCAATAACCGTGGTGGAAAAGATAATGTGACCGTTGTACTGGTACATAACGATAAGGAGCGCAAGCAACACAGCGCCACGAAACCAGCGGTTGCTGCTGTAAAAGTTGCCGAACAGCCGGAAGCAATTGCACCCGCCCCGGTAAAAAGGCAAGAAGAGCCTGATCCTGTGGTAAAAACCAAAGGCAATGGCGGCACAGTGGCTGTACTTACCCTGCTTTGCTTTATTTTTTTGGGTGGATTTATCTGGCAGTTTAAAAAGAATGCAGATCAGGCTGCTGTTCCTAAAAAAACAGATACGTTGGTAGCTCAGCATATTAAAAACGCGGTGGAGCTCAAGCTCCAGGATACTATCAATAAATTAAAAGGCCATACGTTGTTACTTTCAGCGGCTGATTTTCAGCAGCCTATTGTGCTGAGCGATACGCTGCATATCAATAAGGATAGCCTGTATATTAAAACAAAGGGCGCCGTCGTATTTAAAAAAGATTCCACCTATTCTGGCCCGGCTATCGCGCTGGCTGCCAACTGCAAATATGTAGTGCTGGATAGCGTTGCTTTTGATGGCTTTGGTACAGCTATCGTAACACATAACGATGCCCTTGTGCTAAAAAATGTGCAGTTCAATAACTGCTTAACGCCGGTGCAGGCATTGTACATGTTCCCTAATAAAAAATACATCTCGGGCAGGTTGTTTGGCAGCATGTTCAAAACTGATTCTGTCCCAACTAAAGCTACTCACTGATAAATGGCCCAGGAAAACCCCAAAGTACCCGGCAGGAGAATGGAACGGCTGTTCCTGTTGCTTACAGGCATATTGCTGGCCGTTTTATTTGTGAAGCTTTTCAGCGTATTGCAACTTAAATTCACTGATGTTGATAAGCGTCTGAAGGACGGAACCATCGTAAACCTTAACTCGCCCAATACCGCTCAAAACGTAAAGGCGCTGCTTAAAAAAGGGTATTATTTTGACGATCCGAAGGATGTTGATTACATTGAATCGGTAATAGCATCGCGTAAAACAACCGGCGACCTGGTAGATAATACCGGCGAACTTAACAAACGTAAATACTACGTAAATGCCGACGAGGCCTTTGAAAAAGGCGGTGAAACTTTCAAGAAACGCGTACTTACCTCCCGCACACTTTTAGGCTATACCGGCGATGATTCTATCCGCTTTGAACAGGAATTGAAAAATCCTCCTGCTTTGGGCGCCCAAACCGATCTCAACCTTGGCGAATACAGCATTAAAGGTACAATAGCCCACAAAGGCGAACCTGTGCCCGGTGTACTGGTAAAGCTCACCATGATATTACCCCGTGATAGTATTTTCAGCGATGAGGAGACCGGGGCTAAAACCTCTTATTCGGAAAATGCCTCATCATACAAAAAACTGTATGTACTTAACGATCAGAAAAAGAAGGTACTGCAGTCACTAACAGCTTTTGCCCGTACCGATGAGCAAGGGCGGTTTGTATTTGCCAAATTGCCAACCGGCAAAGCATTTTCGGTATTGCCCATGCAGCCGGGTTTTGAGTTTGGCCGCTCGCAGGGCGTTGACGAACTGGACAAAGACGTAACCTTTAAATTTAGCCAGGCACCTCATAGTATCAAGCTGCTCTCTACCCGCGATTTTAACATCCTGAAAAAAGAGGGTGCTTTTATCGTGCGCTACCAGGAAGAGTTTAATATGTGGTACTGGATCATAGCTGGCAGTTTTTTTGCAAGCTTTATCATCGTACACCTGTTACTCAGCGCCCGGTATCCTAATGCTGATCAGATCATTTTACCCCTGATCATGATGCTTACCGGTATCTCATTCCTTACGCTTTTAAGCCTGCAAGACCCACTGCGCGATAGGTTCCTGGCTAAAGATACGCTTGTTTATTTGGGCATCGGCATGGCGGGGATCTGCATCATTCAGCTGTTTAACCTTCGCCGCCTTAACCCCGACTCGGGCTTTTACCGGTTGCTTGTTTTTAAATGGAGCAGGAGCGCCGCCAACGGCTGGCCCTGGGCTATTGTTGCCATGGGCATCCTGTTTTCCACCATCTTGTTTGGTACCGGCCCCGAGGGTAGCGGTGTAAAAGTTAACCTGCTGGGTTTTCAGCCAAGCGAAATTGTAAAATACCTCATTGTTATTTTCCTTGCCGGATTTTTTGCCACCAACGAAAAATTCATCAGTCAATACGCCAGCTGGAGCAAGCGCTGGTCGTTCTTTTCTTTTGCACTTATCGCCACGATAATAACCCTGCTGCTGTTTTTGGTTTTGGGCGATCTGGGGCCGGCCATGGTGATTTGTTTTACGTTCATCATCCTGTTCTCTTTTTCACGGGGCGATTTCCTGTATATGGCGGGCTTTGTGGTGCTATTTGTGCTCACTACCTGGTTTTTTGATAATATATGGCTTAGCGCCGGCATCACATTTTTTTCGCTTGGGAGCGTAGTATTTTTCAGGCGGAGGAGGTTGAGTGAATCGGCCATTATGGCGCTCGTGGTGATCACTGCTTTTTTAACCATCGATAAAATCCCCGGTCTCGATAAAATTATCCCCGGACCGGTGGAGCGTTTGGTTGAGCGTAAGGCCATTTGGCAGGACGCCTGGAATAATGAGGTTTACGGCGGCGACCAGGTAGCTAACGGACTTTGGGCCATGGCCAGTGGAGGGGTAAGCGGACAAGGTGTTGGGCAGGGTTTTGCCAAAACTATCCCCGAAGCACATACCGATATGATATTGCCATCCATTGGTGAAGAGTTTGGCTGGGCTGGCATGGCCGCGGTGTTCATCTTGTTTTTGTTGTACCTGCACCGTTCCATCATCATAGGCAGGCAAACGGGGATGCCCCTGCTGTTTTACCTCAGCGCGGGCATAGGCGTATGTACTTTTGTGCAGTTTTTGCTGATTGCGGGCGGCTCCATCGGGGCATTGCCGTTATCCGGCGTTTCCCTTCCTTTTGAAAGTTACGGCGGCTCATCATTGGTAATAAATCTGCTGGCCGCGGGCTTCCTGCTGTCGGTTTCATCAGTAAGGGGAACCGCTGTGCAAATGGATTATATCACCAAACAGCAGGATAAAAACCTGGTACCTGCATTGGCAGCCGCGCTTGCCGGAGTGGTATTATTGGTGGTGAATGTATCGCGCTACACAACAGATAATAAGCAATGGGTTGTAAAACCTGCTTTGGTTGCCGATAAAAGCGGCCTGCGGATGTTTAGCTATAACCCGCGTATCGCTATATTGATGAACAGGTTGCAAGCAGGTACTATCTATGACCGTAACGGCCTTATCCTGGCTACCAGCAAACCCGAGCTTATCGAAAAACAAAAAAACAAATTAAGCGCTTCGGGTATGCTGCATTATGACCTGGATTCGGCTATGCACAAGCGCCTGGACAGGTTTTATCCGTTTGAAGAACAAATGTTTTTTTGGACGGGCGATCAAAACACCGGGGTATTTAATGGCAGCACCAACGGTTATTTTGCCGAGTATGAACATGCCGCCGAGCTTCGGGGGTTTCATATGCCCATCACCAATTATAATGTGAAGGCATCACGTTACCAGGAAGACAGGTTTTTGCCCCGCGGAATGAAGGAAATGACCGTAGCTAAAAAAGACTACAGCGCTTTGGCCAACCTGCTGGTAAGTGATATCAACGGCCCTGAAGTCGAGGCTTTCAAAAACAAAAACCGCGATGTAAAGCTTACCATGGATGCCGATCTGCAAACCAGTATTCAGCAATCTATCGCTTCCGATACTTCGCTGTATGATAACAGGGTTTCGGTAGTTATCGTGGAATCCAATACCGGCGATGTGCTTACATCGGCACAATACCCGCTGCCTCCTGTGCACAACTGGGACCAGCTGACTATGCCACTGGCCGATCAGAATAAACTGGCTACCTGGTTAACCACTACCGATCTGGGTTTTACCTATGCCAGTCAGCCGGGTTCAACGGCCAAAGTTTTAACGGCGATGTCGGCATTTAATAAATTAGGCATTGCTGCATCTGCAATACAATATCATGTAAGCACCCAGGAGCGGATCCGTACCAAGGGCATCGAACCGGACGAAACCGGGATGATCACCATGGAGCGGGCCATTGCCAAATCAAACAACGTATATTTTATTAAGCTGGCCAACCAGGAACACCTGGAAGAGTACATGGCAACATTGTACCTTAAAACAGGGATGTTTTTGCATGGCGTAGGCGGTTACTATTATAATAAACCGGTATTAAATGCCACCCAGGAAGATAAATGGCGCGCCTTATGGCGTAAAACCGAATTTAATACCAAACCGAGGTACGATCCTAACAATATCCATAAAACAAGGGCTAAAGGTATTTCGGGTATGGCCTGGGGGCAGGGCGAGCTGATTGCTACCCCCGCAGCGGTAGCAAGGCTGGTATCAGGTGTGGCTAATGACGGTATATTACTGCCCAACAGGTACGCGCTAAAAATTGCCGATTCAACAGTGGCTGTAAAAAGCGGCATCAAGCTGGCCGAAGATCCGCGTTATGCTGCTTTGTTAAAACAATATATGATTGAGCAAAGCGCGCCTAAAACGCCTATATTAGGCATCAAGGTAGCAGGTAAAACCGGTACGCCGGAACGTATTGTAAGGAACCAGAGTGTTAATGACGGCTGGTATGTTTTCTTTGCACCAAAAGAAAAAGGCAGCGGCTATATGGTGGTTTGTATCCGGGTAGAATCAACCCGCGGATCGTCAGACGCGGTACACCTGGCCGGCAATCATGTGATCCCTTTCCTGCTGAAAAAAGGTTATATAAAAAGCATGGAAACGGAAACCACTACAGAAGAATAGTGTTTAAGCAGAAAGGAAGAGCAAATGGCATTTAGTTTATTTAAAAGAAGCGGCGAAAAACAACCCTGGGATGTAAAAAGCTTACGTGAAGCTATATTACGTTTCATTAAAGAATCGTTACAAAAGATAGAAGGTGGAGAAGGCGGCCATATTAAAGAGCTGAAGCTTTTTATAGTTGCCGATGCCGAGGACAAGCCTATTTATGAGGGCGCGGTTTATGTACATGATAAAGCGCTTTTCAAAAACGAGGTTCAAAAAATAGCCGACGACTTTGACATCAATTTGCCTTCTGACTGGACGCTGGATGTTGAGTTCACCGATGAGCTCCCGACAGAAGCAAAACGGATCCCTGATCTGGACGCCGCCTTTATCATGAATACCCGCAAGCAGGTTGCACACAATGCAGCTTCCTTTACAGCCTATTTACGCATCCTGAGCGGTGAGGCCGAAAAAGAAGAATACCTGATCAAAGCTACCGACCCCAAACTTTACATCGGCAGGGATAAAAAGTCCGTTACCGAAAATGGCTCGTTCAGGCTAAATCAATTTGTTTTTCCGGGAGAGAGCAGGGACGAAAGTAATAAATACATCAGCAGGCAGCATGCCCATATTGAATGGGACGCCGAAAGCGAGCGCTTCATGATCTTTGCTGATGAAGGCGGTGTGCCTCCGCGCAATAAAACCAAGATCCATATCGCGGCTGATGGTAAGATGATCAAACTCAATTCCACTCAAATTGGCCACCCCCTAAGTGAAGGCGACCAGGTAATATTGGGAGAATCAGCAGTATTTTTGTATACTACGATAGCAAACCGATAGCGCTGGGAAAAGAACGAGCGTTAGGAAGCGAAAGAAAAGTCCCTAACCATACACTCTTGAAATGACTTTTCCATCGCTATATGGTTAAAGGGAACTTATTTCCTGTACTTTAATCGCTTCCAAAATCCCATCCCAAAGTGCAATGCGCGCCTGTAATGCTTCTTTAACAGCAACAGTTGCTTCGGCCCATTTGCTGTCATCATCGCCGCAAAGTTCGGCAGTCATTTGATAGGCCAGTTGGGAATGATGATCGCCGTCAACTTCAATATGGCGCTCGAGGTAGTATAACAATATATCAACCTTACCCGGCAATTGTTGGCTCAGCTCTTTTACTATGCTCACAAACATATCCGGAATCAAATCTTCGCGGCCAAAGGTGAATACTGCAGCTTGCAGATGATCTTTATTGGTATCGATAACATCAAATGTGTGCTGCACAAAATTGCGGGCGGCAACAGGAATATTGGCTATGATCAGCGCTTCATCAATATGCTTACCGAAATTGAGTTCATTAAACAGGTTATTGATGCCTTCGGCGGTGCTGCCCGCTTGCTGCATGGCACGCAGATAAAGTTCGAAATGGCTTGCACGGTTTCCCTGCTCATC
Source organism: Mucilaginibacter sp. NFR10 (assembly GCF_900100445.1). Lineage (NCBI taxonomy): Bacteria > Pseudomonadati > Bacteroidota > Sphingobacteriia > Sphingobacteriales > Sphingobacteriaceae > Mucilaginibacter > Mucilaginibacter sp. NFR10. The sequence continues at coordinate 397,205 of NZ_FMTV01000005.1, forward strand.
GATATCGCTTTCTTCGCCCGCAACAATTTCATTAATAAGATAACGGGTGTTGGCGTTCCCGGTTGGCATCCATGGGGTAACAGTACAGGTAAGCTTTTGCTGCAAAGCTTTTAACAACGACATAAAATCCCAAACAGCAAACACATGATGCTCCATAAAAACAGTAAGCTCATCAAGCGATGTAATATTTTTATAAAGCTCGTGGTTGATAAGCTGATCGCGTAAAGGCTGGATCTCGCTTTTTAACTGTGCAATGCGGTTGCTGTAATTTGCCATGTATCAAAAATTGTATGGGTGGCAAAAATAGCAAACAACGTGATTATTAATGAAGTGATTATTTTTTTTGACTGGGTGGTGATGGGAGGGGATTATTTAATCATAGTTGCTTTAATAAGGGTTAAAAGCACAGCTAACTCGGAACGGATCAGATTACTGCTACAAGCGATATCATTAACTTAAATTTAAGAAATTGAAAGGCTGCCCCAGAGGGGCAAAAGGTTTGTAGAAAAATAATGTAAATTTGATTAGAGCACCAGAGGTGCTCAACTTAACGAACCTGATCACAATGTATGGCAAGTAATAACACTTATTCTCAGTTATATATCCACATCGTTTTCGCCGTAAATATCGTATGGCATTAATTGAAGATACATGGGCTGAGCGGTTAAGAATGTATATAACCTCAATTGTTCAAAACCAGGGGCATAAACTAATTGCTATCAACAATGTGCCTGATCATCTGCATTTACTTATTGGATTAAATCCTAACCAATCTATTTCCGAAATTGTACGATTTATAAAAAGCGACTCGTCCGAATGGGTTAATAAACAAAAATTAGCTAATGGCGGATTTCAGTGGCAGGAAGGATATGGAGCTTTTAGTAATAGCAGGTCACAAATTGATAAAGTGGTAAACTACATAGCAAATCAGCAAGAGCATCATCGAAAAATTACATTTTTAGACGAATACAGGAAAATGCTAAATGATTTCAATATAGAATTTGACGAACAATATATCTTTAAATTGCCTCAATAATTAACTTATTGGCTTTGTTCAGCCCCTCTGGGGCTGTAAAAGGAAGGGCATTTATTTTTTCTACAAGCCTTTTGCCCCTCTGGGGCAGATCGTCATGCTTAATAATTCACTTCCATAAGTTTACCATAAAAACTCGAAGCATCACTCCCTTTCACATAACTCTTTACTTCCCCACCACTATCTTCTCCCCCATTCTCACCACGATATCCGACCCAAGCGCGTAAAAGGCCGAAACCGGCTCTTTTTCCAAAAATGGCTTAAATGCATCACCATAGAGTGCGGCAACATCAGCATCAAAAACATAGTCGCGCACCAAACCTGTTTGCCATGAAATATGCTCAACCTGGTACTCCATTGTCTTTATTTCGCTTAAACCATTGTATCCCCAGTAGTGTTCTAAAATAAACTCTTCCGGGCTGCCGGGCTTAATATCCACCAGGGTGTAGCTTGCCGTAGCGCCAAGCTTGTTCCAGGTCCCGTTAAGTTTCCATTCGTATAAAAACTGGGTATGGTTATCTGTTGTCGCGGTGATAGAGCTCCGCATGGGCAAGGCGCGATAATGTTCCTTATAAAGATTGTTGGCAATGAGCGCAATCATGCTTTTAGGCACTATTTCGCTTATAAAAACAGCGCCGCGGTTCCATTCGGTACCATTAAAGTATCGCACGTAAAACCGCAGGTTAACTTCTTCAAAGTTTACATGCCAGGGCCATTTAATACCCAATACCCGGGTATCCAGAAACATGAAACCACCCATACTTACCAGCGCTTTTCCTTCCCAAAGGTCGAGCACCGTGCCTGCTGGCGTATAAGGTTTTAATATTGCCGCATCAACCTCGTAATTGAGCATTACAAGGTTTTTCCACTGGGCTTTTAAAAATTCGCTTTTAGCCATAAAAAGAAAAATCCCGCCTTTTTTACGAGCGGGATCTACTAAAATGATTAATATTTTTTATAATATTTCATAGCCTCGGGTATGAGGTTCTGGATATCGGCAATACGCGTAGCATCGGCAGGGTGAGTGCTTAAAAATTCAGGCGGTGTCCCACCTTTGTTTTGGGCTGCCATACGTTGCCAAAAGGCAATGGCATTGTGCGGGTCATAACCGGCCATAGCCATAAAGGTTAAACCTAAACGGTCGGCTTCTGATTCTTGTTTACGGGAATAGGCCAACAATTTCAGCTGGCTTCCAACACCATATAATGTACTTATGGCGGTTTGTGTAGCCTGCGACTGCTGGCTTGTCGCCGCTCCTACCAGTTGTCCGCCCCCTTGTACCAACATCTCCTGCGATATCCGTTCGGCCGAGTGGCGGGCAATGGCATGCCCAATTTCATGGCCCATAACTACGGCAAGGTAGGCATCGGTATTGGCTACAGGTAATAATCCGCTGTAAACCGCAACTTTACCGCCAGGCATACACCATGCGTTAACTTCACTGCTCTGGATCAGGTTAAACTCCCAATTAAAGCTATACTGATCGCCATAACCGTTTTCTTTGAGGTATTTTTCAATGGCTACAGCCAGTCTGTTACCAATGGTTTTAACACGTTGCGCGTCGGCACCGCTGGCCACCACTTTGGTTTTGGGGTCGGAAAGCAGTTGCTTATAACTTGCCGCTGCCGACTGGTTCACTTCGGCATCGCCAACAAGGCTTAACTGTTTACGGCCGGTTAAGGGCACAGTTGAACAGGAAAAGACAGCCATGATGGCTATCAGGACTAATAAAGGTTTAAACTTTTTCATGGTGATTAGGCAGCTGTTGTTTTCTTCTTAAAAAAATTAACTTTCGATTCTTTGCCTCTTATTAAGCGTTCAATGTTTTTTTGGTGGGTTACCAGCACAAGCACACAAATACACATGCCATAAATTACTATAGACCGTATAGGTGTCGGAAAAACAAATGTAACGCCTATAGGGTAAGTAAAGGCAGCTGCAATTGAGCTAAGCGACACATATTTTGAGATCAGTAACACCGTTATAAAAACCACTATACATAATAAAGCGGCATGAAAATGTATAGCCAAAATCATTCCAAACAAAGTTGCTACGCCCTTGCCGCCCCGGAAACCTGCAAAAATAGGGAACAGATGGCCCATAACTGCCGCTATGCCTAAGGCCAGTTCATAATTAGTGTATGCGGTTGAATTGATGGCACCTGTAGCAGATGCACCAATGAAATAAGCGAAGTTTGTTGCTGCCCAGCCTTTAAATATATCAAGCAGCATCACTGGGATGCCCGCCTTTTTACCAAGCACACGAAAAGTATTTGTAGCACCTGCATTACCGCTTCCGTACTCGCGTACATCCACATTGTAAAAAGCCATACCAATCCAAACAGCCGTAGGTATTGAGCCGCACAGATAAGCCATTATAAGTGCTGTAACAGAGTAAACGGTTATCATTCTCCTGCAATATTACAAAATTGAAGCGGTAAAAGCGTTTTAATCACAGCGCTTTTACCACTAAACTTTGTTTAACAATGTGTTATTTGATATTTTAATTACCCTATTTTACGGCTTTCAGGCTAAGGTCAAGGCTTTTAACCGAATGAGTAAGCGCCCCGACAGAAATATAATCGACCCCGCAATCGGCATATTCACGTATGTTATCAATGGTGATACCGCCCGAAGCTTCGGTAATATAACGCCCTTGTATTATACCAACAGCCTGCCGCAGGTCATCAAAATTGAAATTATCAAGCAGTATGCGGTTAACCCGGCCGGGTTGTAAAACCTGCTCCAGTTCATCAAGGTTACGCACCTCAATTTCAATGGCAAGTTTTTTTCCACTATCGGTTAAATATTGATTAGCACTTTCAATAGCTTGTCTTATCCCGCCGGCATAGTCTACATGGTTATCCTTAATCAGGATCATATCGTACAAACCAAACCTGTGGTTTACACCTCCCCCAATGCGCACCGCCCATTTTTCGAGATAACGAAGCCCCGGCGTAGTTTTACGGGTATCTAAAACTTTAGTATTAGTCCCTTTTAGCAAATCAACTATCTGCCTGGTTTTTGTAGCAATTCCCGACATACGCTGCATACAATTTAGTACCAAACGCTCGGCGGTCAAAATGCTGCGCGAATTGCCCTCAACCTCAAAAGCTATGTCGTTATATTTAACCGGGGCTCCGTCCTGCAAAAACACGTTAAGTTTAAGGTTTGGATCAACCACATGAAATATTTCGGCAGCCAGCTCTACACCGGCCAGTATTCCTTCGTCCTTAACTAAAAGTTTTGCTTTGCCGGTAGCGTCGGCCGGGATGGTTGAAAGCGAGGTATGATCGCCATCGCCCACATCCTCACTTAAAGCATTATTTATAAACTGGTGTATGAGTTCTTTATCCAATTGTGTACTTTTTGAGTGTCAAAAGTAACAACAATTTTTAAATGGAGGGGATTGATTACGGTAAAGATAATGGTTCATTGTTCATGGTTCATGGCAAATCTCTGACTATGAAAACGGTTCAGCTCCAAACAGGTGCTATGAACCATTAACCATGATCCATGAACTAAGTCATTTCACCTTTTCGTCTTCAATTTTTAATTCGACAACATTAGTGCCTTTGCCTGCATCCTTGAGCGTGATGGCGACCCGAAATTCGCCCTTATCTGTATTCAAAATATAAACACCGAAATGATAATTACCCCCCGAATTTATTTTATGTAACAGCTTAATACCTTTAGGCTTATTCCTTGCGAAGAACTTATCCAGTATAACTGTAGCCTGGTTTTGCGAGTAAACATTCTCGTCTTCCATAATGGCGATCTCCACATTATTGGCAAATAGTTTGGAAAGCTCTTTGGTATTACCTGTTTTTAAAAGATTGGCTACGTTATCTATAGCATCTGCCGATGAGACATATGGGAGCAGCAGTAAAAAAATAAACGACGGCAGGTATATTAATTTCATACAATGATAACGTACTAATGGGTGCTAAAGTTACAAAGAGCGGTTAAGTGTTTACTCGTTTTTCAATAAACTAAAAAGCTGTGTTCATTAAAACTGTATAATAAACACTAACAGTATAATTTAAGTTTTATTTCAGGCTGCTAACCTAAATTAAAAAATTATATATAAAGTACCCAGTTGCCTTTATATTTGCATTGTGGAAAACAAAAAGAAACTCGCACTAATAATACTTGATGGCTGGGGTTATGGCCGCAACGATCAATCAAACGCTATACTGGCTGCCAATACTCCTTTTGTTGATGGCCTGCTTAAGCAATATCCAAATTCAAAACTTGAAGCCTCAGGAACAGCAGTAGGCTTACCTGCCGGGCAAATGGGCAATTCGGAAGTTGGTCACATGAACCTTGGTGCAGGCCGCGTGGTTTACCAGGAACTTGGCCGCATTCACAAGGCAGTTGATGACAATGAGCTGCCAACTATCCCTGTATTGAAAGATGCGTTTGAATACGCGAAACAAAACAATAAAGACGTACACTTTATCGGTTTAGTATCTGACGGTGGTGTACATTCGCACATTCGCCATGTGAAAGGCCTTTGCGATGCCGCTAAACAACTGGATGTTAACAATGTATACATCCATGCCTTTTTAGATGGCCGCGATACCGACCCTAAATCGGGCTTGGGCTTTGTTACCGAACTTGAAGAGCATATTGCAGGTACCGGCGCTAAGATAGCTTCGGCCATCGGCCGTTACTATGCTATGGACCGTGATAACCGCTGGGAACGTGTTAAACTGGCTTATGACCTGATGGTTAATGGTATAGGCACTCCAACTCAAAACGTTACCGACCTCATCAAACATTCCTACCTTGAAGGTGTTACCGACGAATTTGTAAAACCGATAGTTGCTGTTGATAGCGAAGGAAAACCTTTAGCCGTTATTAAAGATGGCGACGTGGTGATCTGCTTTAACTTCCGGACCGACAGGGGCCGCGAGATCAGTATCGCGTTAACTCAAAAGTCGTTCCCCGAATACAACATGCACCCGCTGGCTATCCGTTACATCACTATGACACCATATGATGAAACGTTTAAGAATGTCCAGGTTGTTTTCAATAAAGAAGATCTGACCAAAACTTTGGGCGAGATCCTGCAAAATGCAGGTAAATCACAAATCAGGATTGCCGAAACCGAAAAATACCCGCACGTAACCTTCTTCTTTTCGGGCGGCAGGGAAAAAGAGTTTGCCAACGAAAAAAGGTTATTAGTACCATCACCAAAGGTTGCCACCTACGATTTGCAGCCCGAGATGAGTGCTGCCGGTATCCGTGATGCCATTATCCCGGAACTGGAAACCGGCTGGCCTGATTTTGTTTGCCTTAACTTTGCCAATACCGATATGGTTGGCCATACCGGTGTTTTTAGCGCCGTAGTTAAAGCAGCCGAAACTGCCGACAGCTGCGCCAAAGCTGTTGTTGAAGCAGGTTTGGCCAATGGCTATTCGTTCATTATCCTGGCCGACCATGGCAATGCCGACTACATGATCAACGAAGATGGGTCGCCCAATACGGCACATACCACCAACCTGGTACCATGTATTGTGATTGACAAGGATGTTAAAGAGGTAAAAGACGGAAAACTGGGCGATGTGGCGCCAACCATATTAAGTATATTAGGTGTTGCCATCCCTCCCGAAATGACTGGTAATGTATTGGTGTAATCCAAAAAACATAAGCAAAGCCGCCCTGATGGGCGGCTTTTTATTGTTAATAGCAAATTTATATTCCTGCCGGCCCGATAACAGGCAAAGCGGTGCCAAACTGGTTTACTTTGACCTGAAAGAGTTTTTCAGGGCCGATTCGGCACGGCTTACCAGGTTAAACCCCGCGGTAAACAAAACGGTTACCCACAATGGCGTTACCGAAACCAAAGTAGTACACATTGGCAACTGGAACCAGGAGCTTAATTTGTTTATCCAGTCGGACATTAACCGCCCGGCCTGGAAAAACAGTTATACAGTTAGTACAAGCGATAGCGCTATTATTTATAAGGCCCGTACCCCCGAGCTTAAAACCCGCCGCATCATCATCAAAAAAGCCGGCGATAAAGTGGCGTGGATCCTAATCTATAACCACACCAAAAACCTGCTGTACGAAACCAACGAAAAATTGAGTTATTTTCCCGATTCGCTTTACCTGATCCAAAAAACACAACATGTGAAATTGATGGGTCGGAACGATTACAAAGTGCAGGGAACCCTGCCTAAAAGGTAAAAGAGAAAGTTTAACCGGATTTTAGTGCTGCTTCACTAAAGTATTAACCCCTGTAGTAGCCTGGATGAGTTTCTCTTTTGACTGATCGATCAGTGCGGAAATGTCCATGCGGCCCGGGTTATCTGCCAGTACTTTTTCCAGATCGGCAACTGAAGCCTTTAACGAGTTTATTCCCCTTGCTTTGTCATAAAAACGAGATGTCGCCTGCAATTTAAACATACCGTAGTCGCGGTAAGCTATGCCCCTGTTTTGGTAGTATTTGTTATCCCTGAGATCGCTGTTAATAGAAATGGCCTTTGTAAGATCCACAATAGCGCCTAACAGGTACAATTCCTTATCCGCCGCTGAAGCCTGGCTATCTCTCCCCAGGTAGCTTTTTGCCCTTGCCCTGTAATAATAAGCTGTTGCATCGGCCGGCTTTACGGCAATTACCTTGGTATATGCCAGTATCGATTTTTTGTAGTTATCGCTGTGGTAGTATGAGTAGCCCAGCATCCACATAGCGTTTGCATTTGTTGAATCAGTTATGCACGCCTTTTCCAGGTGTGACACCGCCGAACGGAAATCGCCATCCATAAGCGCCTGCTGGCCGAGCCGCACATAAGCGTTTTGCGCTATAGCCGACTCGAGCGAAGACATGATCAGAAGGGGCAGGATAACTGATAACTTCATTAAACGGATTACTGGTAAAACAAAAATGGTATAATATTAACTATTAATACCCTAAATTATTATGCCATATTGTGGTTTTGTGTAAAAATTTTTACACCTACAAATAAATTAAGCACAGCGATACTATGACTTTTTTTCATCTTTACCAATAAAATCTTATTTATTTACAATTCGTTTTACAAATTTGTAACAAACATATACCCAGTACGTTAAATCACCAGATTAATTGTTGTTATTTATTATCGTAACTTGGCACAGCTCTTGAACCATTGTTATGTGCGATTGATAATCGCAATTTAACCTGTAATTGAAGTGGATACTATCTTACAGGCTGACAACATGACGTTTTATTCTACAAAATATAATAATGAATTTCGATCCGTTTGATTTTAAAAATGCTTTACCGGTTATAAACGAGGATTCAGAATTTTTCCCGCTAATGTCATCGGAAGATGAGGAGGAGATGAATAATGAGGAACTGCCCGATGTAATGCCTATTTTACCCTTGCGCAATACTGTACTTTTCCCGGGTGTTGTGATCCCAATTACAGTTGGCAGGGATAAATCAATAAAACTAATCCGCGATGCCAATAAAGGCAGCCGCATGATTGGGGTGGTTTCGCAACAGGATGTGGGGATTGAAGACCCTACTTTTAACCAGCTTAACAAAGTTGGCACTATAGCACTCATTATAAAAATGCTGCAAATGCCTGATGGTAACACCACCGTTATCATCCAGGGCAAAAAACGTTTTTATTTAAAAGAAGAAGTACAGAGCGAACCCTATATAAAAGCCACAGTTGAACCCTTTCATGAGATAAAAATCAAGGAAGATAAAGAGTTTAAAGCTATGGTATCATCCATTAAGGATATGGCCATGAATATTATCCAGCTTTCGCCAAACATCCCGAGTGAAGCGGGGATCGCAATCCGCAATATCGAAAGTACATCGTTCCTGATCAACTTCATATCATCAAATATGAACGCTGATATGACCGCTAAACAACACCTGCTTGAAATTGCCAACCTGCGCGAACGTGCCAACCTTGTGCTTGAGCATTTAACGCTCGACCTGCAAATGCTGGAATTAAAAAACCAGATCCAGACCAAAGTACGTGTCGATTTGGATAAACAGCAAAGGGATTATTTCCTTAACCAGCAGCTAAAAACTATACAGGAAGAGCTGGGCGGCAATACGCCCGACCTGGAAATTGAGAGCCTGCGCCAGCGTGGCATCAAAAAGAAATGGGCAAAAGAAGTTAAAGATCATTTTAACAAAGAGCTTGAAAAACTGAGCCGTACCAATCCCGCAGCCGCCGATTACTCGGTTCAGATCAATTACCTTGAACTGTTGCTTGATTTACCTTGGAACGAGTTTACCAAAGATAACTTTGACCTTAAGCGGGCGCAAAGGATCCTTGATAAAGATCACTTTGGTTTAGATAAGGTAAAACAACGTATTATCGAATACCTGGCCGTATTGAAATTAAAGCACGACATGAAAGCTCCGATACTTTGTTTGGTTGGCCCTCCGGGGGTTGGTAAAACATCGTTAGGTAAATCAATAGCCAAAGCTTTGGGCCGTAAATATGTGCGCATGGCATTAGGCGGAATCCGCGATGAAGCGGAGATCCGGGGTCACCGTAAAACATATATTGGTGCTATGCCGGGTCGCATTATCCAGTCGATAAAAAAGGCGGGCGCATCAAACCCGGTATTTATTTTGGATGAGATAGATAAAGTAGGCAACGATTTCAGGGGCGATCCTTCATCTGCCCTGCTTGAGGTACTTGACCCCGAGCAAAACGGCACTTTTTCTGATCATTATGTTGAAATGGACTACGACCTTTCAAACGTAATGTTTATTGCTACCGCCAACTCGCTGAGCACGATCCAGCCTGCTTTGTTAGACAGGATGGAGATCATTGAAGTGAACGGCTATACCATTGAAGAAAAAATTGAGATAGCCAAGCAACACCTGGTGCCTAAACAGCGCGAAGCACATGGCTTAAAAATAAAAGATGTAAGCCTTAAAGCAGATGTTATCGAAAAGGTGATAGTTGATTACACCCGCGAATCGGGGGTACGTTCACTGGAGAAAAAGATTGGATCGGTTGTGCGCGGCGTGGCTAAGAACATAGCTATGGAAGAGCCTTACAACAGTGTTGTAAGTAAAAAAGATATCGAAAAGATACTGGGCGCACCTATTTTTGATAAAGACCTTTATGAAGGCAATGACGTTGCAGGCGTTGTAACAGGCCTGGCCTGGACTTCTGTAGGCGGCGACATCCTGTTTATTGAAGCCAGTTTAAGCCCCGGAAAAGGCCGCTTAACACTTACAGGCAGCCTTGGCGATGTAATGAAAGAATCGGTAACTATTGCCCTCGCTTACCTGCGCGCTCATGCTGCCGATTTTGACATCAACCCTAAACTGTTTGATCAGTGGGATGTGCATGTACACGTACCGGCAGGCGCTACCCCTAAAGATGGCCCGTCGGCGGGTGTTACCATGCTTACAGCACTGGTTTCGGCATTTACGCAGCGTAAAGTAAAGCCTAATTTGGCCATGACGGGCGAAATCACCCTCCGCGGTCGGGTTTTGCCTGTAGGCGGTATCAAAGAAAAGATCCTGGCTGCAAAACGTGCCAACATAAAAGAGATCATCCTATGCAAATCAAACCAAAAAGACATTCTGGAAATTAAGGAAGATTACATCAAAGACCTTAGCTTTCATTACGTTACCGATATGAGAGATGTGATAACCCTAGCCCTGCTTAACGAAAAGGTTAAAAATCCAATAAATCTTACTGTTAAAGAAGACGAAAAAACAGCCATTAATTAAAGCGGGGCTATTTCCCGGCATAAAACAAAAAAGTTTTACAGTTACACGCTGTAAAACTTTTTTGTTTTAGAAGTTCTTCATGACAAGGTATCGAAACATAACGCCCAACTTAAAATAGAATCCCCGGCTTGAAGTTTAATTTTCATTGGTAATCTCAACCCCATCCCTTATTGCCGCTTCAAGTATATCAATGTTTATATCGTTCAAATTATTGAACTTAATACAATACCCTGTCACGCTCGCTTTGCCTATTTCTTTTCCATATGTTTGGGGTAAATATTTTTTATCCTTAATACCAAGTATGTAGATAGAAATCCCCGTAGTATTGGCGCTCATACCAACCTGAAAAAACTCGCGGGTTGTTCCGTTAGCATATTTTATGGTGTAAGATCCATATCCCACGTTAGGGTTGCTAACAATCCGGCCTTCAGCGTTTCTGCCATCCTCAAACCATAGCTTACATCCCGGTAATATTTGAAGTATATGTTTATGTAAAATTTGCATATCACCACGTTTGGGTTCGGGTTGGCTGGCAATATACTCTTCGGTTTGCTGCTGCACGTTCATATAAATATGGTATTATGGGTTGTTTGATTTGCCTTTTAAATTTCGTTTTATTTTTAGTAAAACCCTAATTCATTTCTTTCTCATCAACCAAATTTCAAACTGTAACATTCCCTAAATTTATAACTGCTTTATTTGCATCGGGTTTTTTATATATTAGCGCACATATATACTATTATACTATATAAACCCCAATGCCTAATAAACTATTTTTAACACTGGTATGCCTGTTAAGCGCTACCTGTTTATTTGCACAAACCCGCGGTCATGAATTTGGTATCCAAACTGACAATGATTCATTCCTTGGTCAGGGATCTGACAGGTATTACACCAATGGCATTTTCTTTTATTACCGAAAAGCGCTTACAGTTAAACCAACCGAAAACGATCTTCAAAACAAAGTTTTAGGATTTGAGTTAGGGCAAAAAATGTTCAACCCCCAATCGGGCTATGTTCGCGGTCCCTTTGATATTGACAGGCCGTTTGCTGCATATACTTATATAGGTTCAACACTTAACTTACTGTACAAAAACGAAAGTAACCTGAAGCTTGGTGCCCAGATAGGCCTGGTAGGCCCGGCTGCGGGCGGCGAACCTGTTCAGAAGCTTATTCACAATACTTTCGGTTTTTACAAACTTAACGGCTGGCAATACCAGATCAAAAATGATGTAGAGCTCAATCTTTCGGCCGAGTATAATAAGCTGCTGGCCCGTACCTCATGGGTCGACCTGAGCTTTAGCTCATATGCCAACCTGGGTAACGGATTTACCGGTGCTGGTGCAGGGGGTATGGTACGCCTGGGAAATTTCAACCAGCTGTTCAATTCCATCAGTACCCAAAGTACGGTATCAACCAGCGGTGAGGAAAAATTACTGCACAAGCACGAGATCTTTTTCTACTACAAGCCTTTAGCCAATTTGGTTGGTTATGATGCAACCATACAAGGCAGCCTGTTCCGCAAACATGACGACCCAAACAGCCTGGAAGTTGTTTCAGAAAAGAAACCGTTTATATTTAGCCAGCAGGTAGGTGTAGCTTTTACAACCAGCCGTTTCGCTTTTGATATAGCTGCTATATTCCATACCAAAGACACTAAGGAAATGTTCCGCTCGCATCAATGGGGATCAATTACCGGGTTTTACAGGTTTAAATAAAGAGATTAGAGGTTGGAGGTTAGTGATTAGAAGAACCGCTACCTGAACCATCATGTCATTGCGAGGAACGAAGCAATCGCACGGAAGCATTGCCACTCTGTAGAGTATGCGATTGCCACGCTGCGCAATGACATAGCTTTAGAGAGTTCGCTTAACTATTCCCCAAAATCATTTTTCCTATTCTCCTTCTTTACCGATTGCATTTTCTTGTTGTCCAATCTTGCGGTTTTGGCGGCTTTGCTTACTTTGGTGGGTTTGCGCACTTTGGGCTTTTGTAGTGCTTTTGTTAGCAGCGATGTTAACCTTTCAATTGCTTTTTCTTTATTAAGATACTGGCTTCGTTCTTCATCGCATATTACCTGCACATAACCATCTTTGTTAAGCCTGTTCTGCAGTTTTTCGGTTAGCAGCAGCTTTTCCTCATCGTTAAACAAAGCGGATGAACCTATTGAAAATAACAGTTCAACCTTGCTCGAAACCTTATTTACGTTTTGCCCGCCCTTCCCGCCGCTTCTTGATGTTTTGTAGCTCGTTTCCTTTTGGAGATCGGCTTTTGTAAAATTCATCTTCAAAAATAAGCCTTATTGAGTTACCGCTATCAGGCCATTTGCTAATAATTTGCTATTTTAGCAGCTCTATGAACAACAATATCGTAGTAGCCATTGATGGTTATTCTTCGTGCGGGAAAAGCACCCTGGCAAAAGCTTTAGCAAAAGAGCTTCATTTTATCTATGTTGATAGCGGCGCTATGTACCGTGCCGTAACCTTATACTTTTTAAGGCATAACATTGATCTTGAAAATCATGCCCAGATAGCGGATGCCTTGCATAATATCCATCTTAATTTTCATACGCAAAATTATAAAACCTTTATTACCTTAAATGAAGAGGACGTGTCTGAAGAGATTCGCCAGATGCACGTAGCTGATAAAGTAAGCTCGGTAGCAGCTATAAAAGAAGTGCGCGCAGCCATGGTAAGGCAACAGCAGCGTTTAGGCCGCTCCAAAAATATTATTATGGATGGCCGGGATATCGGTACGGTAGTATTCCCTGATGCCCAGGTGAAACTGTTCATGACTGCCGATCCAAAGATCCGTGCCGAACGCCGTTATAAAGAGTTATTACCAACCAACCCTAACATTACTTTAGAAGAGGTTTTTGATAACCTGGCACACCGCGACTACCAGGATACCACCCGCGAGGAAAGCCCCCTTACCCGCGCCGAAGATGCCATTATATTAGACAACACCGACCTGAGCCAGGATGAGCAATTGATGTTTGCCATAAGCCATATTGAACCGTTTATTGCGGAGTAGCGGTTAGTGATTAGAGGTTGGAGATCGGAGATTAGTTTCTTTTCAGAGATCAGAGATTAGATTCAACCCTTGAATAAAAAGCGCCATAAGCAAAAACCTTATGACGCTTTTTTTATTCAGAAACTGATGATTATATCAGCCCCCCAATTAATCAGTGTAATCAAAAATCAATCGGTGAAATCCCGGAAAAAATCAGCGAAATCAACGTAATCAAAAAATCAACGGTTAAACTTCTCCGCTTTCACCCCAAACCTGTTTAAAAAATCCACTCCCTCGTCGCTTGCTAAGCCTTTATATTCGGCATATGATTTATCATAATAAACCTGGGTGATCCCGGCCGAATAGATGAGCCTTGCGCAAGGCAAACATGGCGACAGCGTGGTATACAACGTAGCGCCTTCAAGTCGCGCCCCATTTTTTACCGCATAAAGTATCGCGTTTTCTTCGGCATGCAGGGCAAGTGAACAGCTGCCTTTTGAATCGCGCGCACAACCTGTTTCGGGCCATTCCACATCACAATTATGTGTTCCAGCCGGCGGACCGTTATAGCCTATGGAAATAATCCGCGTATCACGCGTTAAAACCGCTCCCACATGCGCCTTAACACAATGCGACCGCTCGGCCAACTCCGTGGCCAGGTTCATGAAAATTTGATCGAAGCTGGGTTTTGTCATCGGTGATCGGAGGTTAGAGATTTGAGATTAGTTAAAATTATTATAAAAAGAAAGAGGTTGAAAATTAAAGGCCTAACCTCTAATCTCCAACCTCTAATCTCTAAAAAGATTAATGTCCGCCTTTAACTTCAACGTGGTCAAGGTCGATACCCTGATGACGGAGTTCGTGGCTAACTTTCCATGCAAAATAAGCAAGGTATGCGAAACCAATTACAGGCACGATGTACGAGAAGTGAATACCGCTCATCCCCGGTACAACATTCCCTGCCCCGTCGGCAATTTTACCTTGCAGCGGCGGGATGATAGAGCCCCCTAAGATCATCATGATCAAAAATGCCGAGCCCTGGCTGGTGTATTTACCCAAACCTGTAATAGCTAATGAGAAGATTGATGGCCACATGATAGAGCAGCATAAACCACCGCTGATAAAAGCAAAGGTAGCCACCTTACCTGTAGTAAATAAACCGATAAGCATAAACGCTACGCCCAGTAAACCAAGTACCGATAAAGTACGGGTTGGTTTTTGCTGACCGATAAAGAAAGCAACGATCAGGATGGCTACGCAAATTGCATAAGCGTACAGGTGGCTTACGTTAGCGCCCGAGAAAACATTTACCAGCAGCACTATGCCAAATGCGAGGAAAGGGATTAAAATATATAAAACGTATTTAACCGATTTTGAAAGATTAAACGCATCAATAGATCCCGCAAAACGACCGATCATTAAACTACCCCAGTATAATGAGATATATGGAGCAATGTCTGACTCAGCAAAAGAACCAAATTCCGGGGTCTTTAATAATGAACCCATATTACTTTGAATAGTAACCTCAGTACCTACGTAAGTAAATATAGCAAGCATACCCAATATTAACTGCGGGTATTGCATGGCGCCCCAGCCTTCTTTACTCTTTTTAGCGGCGAAAATGGTACCTATCAGTGTAAATACAATTATAGCTAACGAAGCATATACAAAATATTGGCTCGGTATGCCTATAGCCTTGCTGATAGGATCGGCTGCAAGTATCAAACAAAACGCTACAAACATCACCAGCAATGGTGTATTTGCTTTTGAGCTTGATTCGATCTTTTCATCGCTGGTAACCTTTGGCAGGTTCGAAAACCAAAAGAACAAAGCAACAGCAATGAACAAGCCAGCTAACAGGTAATAGAGATTATTGATTGATGATATTTTAACATCAGCAGCGGCAGTTTTTGCGGTTGCCGAACCAAATAATACCACACTTACTACTACCGGGCCTAATAAAGCGCCTATGTTGTTGATACTGCCTGCAAAGTTTAAACGATTTGAACCGGTTTCAGGGGGGCCTAATGCAACAACAAATGGGTTTGCAGCTGTTTGCTGTAACGAAAAACCAACAGCTATAATAAAGAATACAGCCAAAATGAAACCAAACGCGCCCGAAGCTACAGCAGGGATCATAGCCAATGCACCAACTGCCGAAACAACGAGGCCTAAAATGATACCATTTTTGTAACCTAACTTGTTCATAATATCAACTTTACTGGCTTGTGATGCAAAATAAAGTATCAACGAACCGATGAAATATCCACCGTAAAATGTAAAGTCGATAAGTTGTGATTCGAACTGGGTAAGGTGAAAGTGCTCTTTACAGAAAGGTATGAAAATACCGTTGGAGGCGGCTAAAAAGCCCCAAAAGAAAAACACGGTAATCAGCGTATACAGGGCTGTACCGTAGTTCTTAGCATTGTTTTGTTCCATTTTAAAATAGGTTGTACAGATTTGATTTTTGAATTTCTAAACATAATTCAATTTTGGTAAAACTCTCTGGTCTTTTTTAAATAAATTAAATCACAATTTTAACTTTCGTTGTTTATGAGATAAAATTGCATATTCGCAATGTTCAAAAAAGAACAAAGCTTAACTTAATGATAAAAGCCATTGTTTCGGGTATCGGGTTTGGATTAGTACTTACATTTATTACCGGCCCGGTTTTTTTTGCGCTCATTAAAACCAGTATCGAAAAAGGGTTTCATGCCGGTGTTTCGCTTGCCCTTGGCGTGGTTTGCAGCGATGTGGTTTTTGTGGGCGCAATCCTGTTTGGTTCGCAATATATCGATGTATCTGACCATACCAAAGTTATAGCAGGCGTTGTAGGCAGCGCCATATTATTCGCGCTTGGCCTATATTACATGTTCAAAAAAAGCGAGATCAATTATGAAAACAAAGTACCATCAGGCGCCGATCGTTTTGGTTATGTACTTAAAGGCTTCCTGATGTGCATATTTAATCCCACCCTCCTCTTCCACTGGACGGTAGTGATCGGTGCGGCCAGTACCACATTCCTGGTGGGCACCCCGCACAGGTCGTTTCATATAGCTGTTATGTTTTTAACCATACTGATCATCCAGTTTGGTATGGATACCCTCAAAGCTTTTTACGCCAATAAGCTCCGGGCACGCATTTCGGTTAAGTTTATTCACCGTTTAAATGAGGTTGCGGGGATTGCGCTCATTATCGCCTCATTGGTACTGATTGATAAGCTGGTTACGCATTTTGTATTTGCAGCGCCGGCAGGATCGTAGCCAAGCAATCTTCTCTACTGTAATTTCCATTTTCCATATCGTCATTGCGAGGTACGAAGCAATCGCGAACTGCACAGAGACTCTTGTATAGCTGCTCTGCTAATAGGGAATTGCTTCGTACCTTATAATGACGTGATCATAAGTTATTAATTATTAAGTATATTTTTTTGATGAATTTTATAACATGGGCGTTGCCTGCGGCCCGGGCTTTCCGTTGCAAGTCCTCGCCTTTCCTGCCCGCAACCCTTTTACGCGCTCCGGGCTTTACACTGCAATCCCTAACGCGGCCCACGCGCAACACCGCTAAAATATATTTTACATGTCATCACGTTTTTTTTTCAGGCTTCCCTGATGGTACCTCGCAATGACGCGTTTTTAAATTCATTAGGCAAATGGCTATTTTTTTTAAAACAAAAAAGGCGATGAAAAACTCATCGCCTCGTATATCATTCCCCCTTTAGGGGGTTAGGGGGCATTACATATAAGCTCTTTGGTTTTTACCTTCCATCCAGTTAACAAAGGCGCGGTTAACAACCTTGTTACCACCCGGGGTTGGGTAATCACCACTGAAATACCAATCACCAAGGTTATCAGGACAAGCGATGTGCAGGTTATCTAATGTTTGATAAATTACCTGTACCTCGCAATTCACATTTTTAGGTGTGATGATCTGCGCAATACGGTCAGAGATCTGCTGATCGGTAAACAAGGCATAAATCTCTTTCACATAATTTTCAACTTCCTCCTTCGGCAGTTTCTGGCTGTCTTTACATTTTTGATAAACATCCAGGATCACATCTTCCCTGCCCATCTCTTTTAACAAACTGATTGCTGCTTCAAATGCCACAAATTCACCCATACGTGACATGTCGATCCCATAACAATCGGGGTAACGGATCTGCGGAGCAGACGAAACCACAACTACTTTTTTAGGGCCAAGCCTGTCAAGGATTTTCAGGATACTTTGTTTCAGCGTAGTACCACGAACTATAGAGTCATCCAATACCACTAAGGTATCGGTGCCTTTTTTGATCAATCCGTAAGTAGTATCGTATACGTGTGCCACCATTTCGCTGCGATCCGCGTCCTGGGTGATGAAAGTACGCAGTTTAACATCCTTAATGGCTATCTTTTCAACCCTTGGGGCTATCTGTAATATTTCGGTAAGCTTTTCTTCGGTAATGTCGCTTCCAAGCTCAAGCAGTTTTTCGTGCTGATATTTCTTTACATACTTGTGCATGCCCTCAACCATACCATAAAAGGCAACTTCGGCGGTGTTTGGTATGTAAGAGAATACCGTGTTTTTAATGTCATGATTAACAAAATCCAATATCTGCGGGCAAAGCAGGCGACCTAATTGCTTACGCTCACGGTAAATGGCCGAGTCGCTGCCGCGCGAAAAGTAGATCCGCTCAAAAGAGCAGGCTTTCTTTTCTTTTGGCTCGCTGAACATATCCTCAGTTATCTTACCATTCTTTTTAACGATCAACGCATGGCCCGGGCGGATTTCCCTAATCTCCTCCATCGGCACGTTAAATGCCGTTTGGATAGCAGGGCGTTCAGATGCCGCAACAACGATCTCATCATTATAATAATAAAATGCCGGGCGAATCCCCACCGGATCACGCATTACAAAAGCATCACCGTGGCCAAGAATTCCGGCAATGGTATAGCCACCATCCCAGTTCTTTGCAGATTTACGGAGGATCTTGGCAACATCCATATCATTAGCTATAAGCTTACTGATCTCCCTGTTATCGTCCAATCCTTCGCGTTTGTACTGATCAAACAAGCCCTGGTTTTCGGTATCGATAAAGTGGCCTATTTTTTCGAGCACAGTAACTGTGTCGGCCTTTTCTTTTGGATGCTGGCCTAACGCATACAGTTGTTGCAGTAATTCATCAACATTGGTCATGTTAAAATTACCGGCAATAACCAGGTTACGGGTCATCCAGTTGTTTTGCCTTAAAAACGGGTGGCAGCTTTCAATGCTGTTTTTGCCATGGGTACCATAACGCAGGTGCCCTAACAAAACCTCGCCGGTAAAGCTAACGTGTTCTTTAAGCCATTCAGCATCAGCCATCTTTTCCGGGGTTTCTTTTTGAATTTCCGCAAATTTCTTTTGGATATATTCAAAAATATCGGCAACGGCATTTGAGGCCATTGAGCGGTGACGGCTGATGTATCTTTTGCCCGGTTCAATATCCAGTTTAATGGTAGCAACACCTGCGCCATCCTGGCCGCGGTTGTGTTGTTTTTCCATTAAGAGATAAAGTTTGTTCAGGCCGTACAGTGCAGTTCCGTACTTTTTCTGATAATAAGATAGTGGCTTTAGTAAGCGGATAAATGCCACACCGCATTCATGTTTAATCTGATCGCTCATGATTCGGAATGAGGCTGCAAAGGTATCATTTTAAAATGAAGTATCGGTAAAATCTATTGTCATAACATTGCATTTATTTACAACTCTGTTTAATCTGCTTTATCGGGGTAAAAAGAACGCGTAACCTCAATATATCCAACTATATGATCGTTGAACTCTTCAAGTTCTTCGGCCGGAACCCAAAGCTCATCGTGTAC
The DNA here is from genome assembly GCF_900100445.1 of Mucilaginibacter sp. NFR10. NCBI lineage: Bacteria > Pseudomonadati > Bacteroidota > Sphingobacteriia > Sphingobacteriales > Sphingobacteriaceae > Mucilaginibacter > Mucilaginibacter sp. NFR10. The sequence goes on from NZ_FMTV01000005.1 coordinate 416,801, forward strand.
AATACCGCCCACATTTTGCACATCATAGCGTTTCAAATATTCAGCAGGCAAACTAAATTTAGTCACAAAACCCGAACCTGATGCAGGCACGTTCCAATCTCTTGCTATTTGAATGGCATACTCCTCGTTCATCACCGGATAAAAAATGGGTTGTTCAGCTAAACGTTTCGGAAAACGTTTAAATCCCGATTCCTCTATGAGCTTTAATTCCCGTGGCCCTACAGGCCTGTAAAGCGTAGTTAATTCTTCCATTATTCACCTATTTCTTAAACCCAACCATCTGGTGCAGCTTAACCGGGTCATAGATCCGGCCTTCTTTTATTACTACCGATACTTTCCTGATCTCCCTGATATTACGCAGCGGATCACCATCGATAATAACAAGATCGGCTTGCTTTCCCGCTTCAACCGAACCTGTTATTTTATCAAGCCCCATTACCATTGCCGGTGTTATCGTTGCTGTTTTGATAGCCTGCGCCGGGGTAAGACCGGCTTCAACATATAATTCAAGTTCGCGGTCAAGACTATAGCCGGGGAACCCCATATCTGTGCCTGCAACAATAGTAACTCCGGCATCATGCAATACCTTAACGGTTTTCTTCATGCTTTCATACAAGGGTTTCAGCTTAGCGGCCTTCTCCGGTTCTTCGCCCATGTTTTTAAACAGTGCCTGAAGCGGCAGCGGCAGGGTATAATAATTAGGTTCCAGTTTGGTTATATCATCCTTAACGTTACGGAAGGCGAGCTCAAAAACACCTATCGTAGGATCTATCACCACACGATGGTCTTTTATAAATTTAACGGCTGCAATACTTACAGAATCATCGAAAATAACCGACCTGTCCTTATCCCGTTTCATGATGGCATACACATACTGTACGTGGTTAACCATATTCATCCCCGAATCAACCCCTTGCTGAAGGCTCATCCCTTGCGGGATATGGCCTGTTACAGTTAAACCCAACCGGTGTGCCTCATCACAAATAACTTTAACTATGGCCGGTTTTACCGAACTGTAGATCTTGATCTGCTGAAAGCCATTTTCTTTATAACGGTCTACTGCCTTTATAGCCTCTTCTTTAGTATCAGCCTGGATAATCCCCAATGCATAAGGCCCTTTGCCGTCAATAATGCCGGCTTTAATAATATTGGGCCCCACACCCTTGCCGCCATCAATAGCGGCTTTTATAGCGTTGATGTAACCAAATTCGTTACCACAATCGCGCACAGTAGTTACACCTGCTGCAAGATAGGCCGGCCCCCACTCGGCCTGCTCAAAGTGCGAGTGCATATCCCACAGGCCAGGTAAAATAGATTTTCCTTTGGCATCGATGAGCTTAGCCCCTGCCGGTATTTTAACCTCACCAATCTTACCCGTTTGTTTGATAATGCCATTTTCAATCAACACAACAACATTAGGTGTGCTTATACCGGTATTTACGTCAACCAGGTTTCCGCCGGTAATAGCTATTACCTTGTCTGCTTTACCTGTTGGTGCGGCCGCTTTCGCAAATAGTTCCATACCGTAGGTAGCCGCCTTACTGATGAGCTGTGGTAACAGTTCTTCGTAAGGTACCCGCATCATTTCCAGTTTGTCACCTTCGGCGTCATTAGTGATCAGGCATATGAGTTTACCCTCATTATCAGTCCAAACCAGTTCGTTACCCCAAACCAGTCCGCTTATGGTGAGCCGGTTAAGTGTAAGTGGCTTACCGTTAAAGGTAAGCTGATCAATACCTGCTTTTTTGATCTGTACCGCGCCAAATGGCAGTGTATGGATACTTGCAGGTTGTTTATGTTTATTCCAATATTGGATGAGCACCTGCTGCACAGTGCCCGGCGAATAGCCCGCTACCGGGAAGCTGAGCGGCAGTACTTTTTGTGTATATGATGAATCGTTAACCCTGATAGATGCTTCACCTCCGCGAATGGTTATTTTATCATCAATGGTCGAAAATCTTGAAGTATTGCCTTTTATAGTCAATTCCAGTGGATCGGCTACGGGGTTCACCTTCAACTCGGCAGTAAGCGGCACCGGCGAACCGCGGTCAACAAACTTAAAATTGACGTTATAATGAACGGCATCTTTATACTTGTGCACATAATAGGTTTCCTTACCAATGTGCTGCTCAAACTTATGCAGAAAAAAGGTACCGCTGTCGGTTGGCAAATCGGTTTGCGCGTTGGCGTTTGTTATTAAGACCGAAAAGGCGGCAAATAATAATAAAGGTGTTTTCATAAGGTCAGTAATGTTAATGTAAGATAGCGGTTTGTTTGGGATGTTACAAAACAGTTTTTTTGTGCGGGGACGCTTAAATGCGCTTTCTGACCAATCACATCATCAAAGCAAAAAATCTTCACCCAATACTTCTAAACGTTATATTAATCCTCGCCCCCAGCATCCTGCTTGTTTTGGGTACCTGGTGAAGCCAGTGATGCTGCGTTTGCCCCTGCATAATCAGCAGATCGCCGTTGTTAAGTACGACAGAGACTTTAGCATTTTTTTGCCGCTTATGCTTAAACTGAAAAACCCGCGAAGCACCAAATGATACCGAAGCGATTACAGGGTTACCGCCAAGCTCGCTTTCATCATCACTATGCCAGCCCATACTATCGCCACCGTCACGGTAATAATTAAGCAGCGCTGTATTAAACCGGTGACCGCACTGCTGCTCCGCCGCCTGCTTAATGCTATTAAGCAGCGGACTAAACTTAACCGGCACATTTACCACACCTGAATATACATATACTTCATCACGCTCTCCGTACCATGCCGTAAGCCGTGGGAAGTTCACTTCCTTGCCGTAGATCTTCATTTTATCCTGCTTCCATGGTGTTTCCTCAACCAGCCGCGTAAATACATCTTCCTTATAAAACTGAGGATAAAGCAATACCTCTCCATCAAAAGGCAACAAATTTTTTGGAGCGCCAAACAGGTTCAGCTGGTCATTATTGAATAGGTCCATGTTCAAATATCTGTATTACATGCTATAAAACACGATAGCCTGCCCTATTATCAGAATGATAAAACCTATCATTTTGATAGCTTTTCCTCATATTGAGAAAATCTTTCTCATTTTGATAAACTACTATAACACAAGCCTCTAAATAAAACAAAAACGCTATGGCACGCTTATTGGCCATGCGGTTTCACAATACAAAATAAATTTACGATGGCATTGTTTATCGCTGCTACAGCAAAATTTACAAAACGGACAATAAGTTTCTTCATTGCAGCTGGTACCATCCCCTCTTTTCCCCTAACAATTTATACACTTCATGAATTCGCACGTTAAGCAACTCACTTTCGCGGGTATGATCGTTACCCTCGGTATTATTTTTGGCGATATTGGTACCTCTCCCCTGTATGTTTTTCAAACCCTGTTGGTTGAAGGCGGTAAGGTGAACCCCGCGCTGGTATTAGGCTCTATCTCCTGTATCTTCTGGACACTCACACTGCAAACCACATTCAAGTATATCGTTATTACGCTGCAGGCTGATAACAAAGGCGAGGGCGGTATTTTTTCATTATATGCTCTGGTAAGACGTTACGGTAAATGGCTGGCAATCCCAGCTATAATTGGCGCAGGTACTTTGCTTGCCGATGGTATCATCACCCCGCCTATCTCTGTAACATCGGCCATCGAAGGTTTAAATTTAGTACCGGCATTTTCAACCGTTATTATTCCCGGCAATAACCTGATCCTCATTATTGTAATTAGCATCATTTTATTGCTGTTCTTTTTTCAGCAGTTTGGCACCAAGGTGGTCGGTTCGGCATTCGGGCCGGTTATGCTGATGTGGTTTATTATGCTGGGTGTATTAGGCACTATACAGGTAGCGCATTTCCCCTCTATCTTTAAAGCTCTTAACCCTTATTATGGCGCCCATTTGCTGATGGACCACCCTAAAGGTTTCTGGTTGTTAGGCGCGGTATTTTTGTGTACCACAGGCGCCGAAGCCCTATATTCCGACCTTGGCCATTGCGGCAGGCGCAATATCCAGGTAAGCTGGATCTTTGTGAAAATAACCCTGATATTAAACTACCTGGGACAGGGCGCCTGGGTGCTGTCGCAAGCTCCGGATAAGAACTTTACCGGCGTTAACCCTTTCTTTGAAATCGTTCCCCATTTCTTCCTGCTACCTGCGATAGGTCTGGCTACACTGGCAACCATTATTGCCAGCCAGGCTTTGATCAGTGGTTCATTTACGCTTATCAGTGAGGCGGTGAGCATGAATTTCTGGCCGAGGATCACCATCAAATACCCGTCAAATATCCGCGGGCAGATCTATATTCCAAGCATTAACTGGATACTGTGTATCGGTTGTATCCTGGTATCGCTCTATTTCCGCACCTCAAGCGCAATGACGGCTGCTTACGGCTTCAGCATCACCATTGCTATGCTGAGCACTACCATTTTAATGTATTACTTTATGCGCTATGTAAAGCACTGGCCGGTATGGCTGGTTACTGTTATCCTGTGCTTATTTGTAACCGTCGAATTCTCCTTTTTTGTAGCTAACGCGGTTAAAATACTAAAACGTTTGTTTTTTGTGGGATTTGAAGTTGGCCTGATCTTTACGATGTACACCTGGTTTAAGGCCCGTAAAATCAACAACCGCTTCCTTAATTTTACCGATATCAAGGAGAAACTGCCTTTACTAAACGCACTGAGCAATGATACTACCATAAACAAATACGCTACGCACCTGATCTATCTTACCAAAGCCAATAATGGCAAACAGATTGAAGAAAAGATCATCTACTCCATCATGAGCCGCCGTCCTAAACGTGCCGACACCTATTGGTTTGTGCACATTGAACGCACCGACGAGCCATACACTATGGAGTACAGTGTTGATCAAATTGAGCCTGGCAAAGTCATCCGCGTAGAATTCCGTTTGGGCTTCAGGATCCAGCCGAGGGTAAACGTATTGTTCCGTAAAGTAGTTGAAGATATGGTTGAACGTGGCGAGATTGATATATCCAGCAATTACCCATCATTAAAACAACACAATATGGCTGCCGATTTCAGGTTTGTGATCATGGAGAAATTCCTGTCGTACAATAACGTGTTCAATGTATCGGAGAGCTTTATCCTCAACAGCTATTTTGCCATTAAAAAACTGGCCCAGTCAGAAGCTAAGGCTTTTGGGCTTGATACCAGTGAAACACGCATTGAAAAGATCCCGCTGGTGGTAAAACCGGTTAATAATATCCACATAAAAAGGGTTGATCCGGTTACGCATAAAGCGGTTGAAGGTATGGGTAAGAAAGTTTTTGCGTAGGGCTAACCATTATGTATTAACATCCCCCACATAACTACATGTGTTGCCCCTCTTTGCTTTGCAAAGCGGGGCTTTATTTTTCTCCCTTTTGCGCTTATTTTCAACGAGTGCTTATTCCGGCCGGACAATCGCATCGCTCTTCGCGCTTTAAACGCTAACGCAGGTTAAGCTCTCGTTGCAAACGAGCGCGGGACGAATACTTCTAAAATGTCGCAATCATAATGGTATAATGTCGTGATCGTGCCTCCTTCGGCAGCCGCTGGGCCTGTAACTTTGTAATATCAATTTACCCTAAAACGGATCGGCATGAGAAAGTTAAAATTACAAATGAACCTTGCACTCAACAATAAATGGGACAGCGGAATGTCTGATTTTAGTATCGACAATCTTAAGAATGTGGACTGTATTTTACATGGACGAAAAACAGCTGAAGGCTTTATTCCCTATTGGACAGCAATAGCAAACAACCCTAATGACGCTGAGTATAAGCTTGGAAGGCGTTTCGCGGATATTCCAAATGCTGTTTTTTCAAACACCCTCAAAGTAAGCCCATGGGACAATACAAAAATTATAGGCGGCGACATAAAAGCAGCGATAGAAGCATTGAAAAAGAAAAATGGTGAAGACATCCTTGTTTATGGAGGAGATTCGTTTGTATCATCCTTAATTCAACATGATTTGATTGATGAGTTTTGTTTGCTTGTAAACCCGGCTGAGATTGGTAACGGACAACAAACCTTTAACCCTTTAAAAAATGATTTAGAGTTAAAATTGGTGAGTTGTAAACCATTTGCCTGTGGTGCGGCTTTGCTTTATTATACCAGGGCGTAAAAAAAGACTCTCCCCTCCCCGCCCTTCTTAAGAGGAGATTTGAGAGTTTTTTTTCTAATGGCGTCACGCTTAAACCCGCGTTAATATTTTTTACTACCCCTTAAACCAAAAAAAACCCGGCCTTGCGGCCGGGAATTTCATTAGATTTATTGGATTGGTTGGAAATACGTGATTATAATTTTTCGCCGTGCTGGCTGATATCAAGGCCTTGTTCTTCTTCTTCGGCCGATACCCTTAACGGCGAGATCATGTCGGTGATCTTTAACAATAATAATGAACCAAAGAATGCGAATATCGATACGCACACCAATGCCACCAACTGTACGAGAAACAGGTGTGTCTCGCCAAAAAACAAACCGTTGCCTGTTGTATTATTGGCATTTACATGCTGACTGGCAAATACGCCGGTTAACAGCATCCCCACCATACCGCCAACGCCGTGACAAGGGAATACATCAAGCGTGTCATCAATAGAAGTGCGGGTACGCCATTCCACAACCAGGTTACTCACCACAGCCGATATGATACCGATAGCCAGCGAGTGCGGCACCGATACAAAGCCGGCGGCAGGTGTAATAGCCACCAAACCAACAACAGCGCCAATACAGGTACCCATTGCAGATGGCTTGCGGCCAAGCAGCATATCAAAAAAGATCCAGGTAACACCGGCAGCAGCCGAAGCAGTTGTACTGGTAGCCAAAGCGGTAACCGCCAAAGCGTTTGCGCCAAAAGCCGAACCGGCATTGAAACCAAACCAACCAAACCACAACAAGCCCGTACCTATCATTACGTAGGTAATCCGCGCAGGAGAATGATTAGCCTCATTACGGCGTTTTAAATATAAAGCCGATGCCAGGGCAGCCCATCCGGCCGACATGTGCACTACCGTACCGCCTGCAAAGTCAAGCACACCAAATTTGGCTAATATGCCATCCGGGTGCCAGGTGCAATGCGCAAGCGGCGAGAATATGAAAATAGAAAACAGTACCAGGAAAATAATGTACGAGTTAAAACGGATACGCTCGGCAAATGCACCGGTGATAAGCGCCGGGGTAATAATGGCGAATTTTAACTGGTACATAGCGAAAAGCAGTAAAGGAATGGTTGGCGCGGCTTTCCAGGTGGCGTTACCTAACATGCCTTTCATCATGAAATAAGTTCCGGGGTTACCGATAAGGCCATAAAAGCTATCGCCGAAGGCTAAGCTAAATCCAAAGATGCCCCACATTACTGTAATGATCACCATACAAATGATGCTTTGCAGCATGGTGGAGATCACATTTTTCTTATTAACCATTCCACCGTAAAAAAACGCGAGACCGGGTGTCATGATCAAAACCAGCGCCGTCGACATTAGCATCCAGGCTATATCGCCCGTATTAAAATTGGGATGACCGGAATTCTTAAAATCAACGGACGGAAAAATGAAAGTAAGTGAAAGTATAATTAAGATCAGGAAAAAAGGGAAATACCTCTTCATGTATTCAGAAAAAATATGTTTTAAATCAGCACGAAAGGTATGATTTTTTCTAAAAACAAAAGAAAATAATTGGCTTTTGTTGAAAAAAAACAACAACTACAGATATTTCAGGATAGAATTCGGGAAAATCCCCAATAAAACGAGCAGAAAACTAATAACAATAGCTAAAACAAGTAAATTATAAGATCTTTCACTGGCAACTTCAGCATTTTCTGTCCTTTTCAGAAATAAATACAAAGGAATTTTAAGGTAATAAAACAACGATACTACCGTGGTTATGGCGCCCGTTATCATCAGCGACAACAGCCAGGTACTGTGTGTTTGCTCATAGGCGCTGTAAGCCGCCGAAAACACAAACAGTTTACCCGTAAACCCCGCAGTAACCGGGATCCCCGTTAAAGAAATAAGGATAATTACAAAACAAACCGAGGCTACAGGGTATTTTAAGCCCTGCCCCTTGTAAGCTTCCACCTCTTCAGCGTCCACAATATTGCTGAAGTACGATGCCAGTGTCAGCGCCCCGATATTGGCTAACGCGTAAACGGCCAGGTAATAGGTTAATGATGATAAGCCCTGTAAATTGAACGTAACTACTGCCATTAAAGCAAAACCGGTGTGGCCAATGCTTGAATAAGCCAGCATCCTTTTTACATTGCTTTGCAAAACGGCAGCAAAATTTCCGGCTATCATGGTGATAATACCAATGGCCGATAAAACTATCCCAAAATCAATCCCCTTCCAATCCGCCGAAAACAGGAACAAAGGCATCACATTTACAAGCAGCGCAAAAGCTGCTATTTTAGGTACGGTTGAAAGATATGCGGTAACCGGCGTGGGCGCCCCCTGGTAAACATCGGGTACCCAAAAATGCATTGGCATAAATGATAATTTAAACCCTATGCCAATCAGCACCAGTACTAAAGCAAATGAAGCGCTCACCGGGTTTACATTAGGCAACTGGGCTACAATACCCGGCAGATCCAGCGAGCCGCTGAAGCCGTACAATAACGAGATCCCGTATAGCATAACAGCCGATGATGCCGCGCCAAAAAGCACGTACTTTAAACCGGCTTCGGTACTTAAAGCAGTTTCAGACCGGTAAGCCACCATCAGGTATGATGCTATGGATACCATCTCGATGGCAAGATAAACCGAGAGCAGGTTAATAGCCATAGCCATTAAATGCAGACCTAAAATAGATGCTATGGAAATGGTATACAGGTCTGATAAGCCTTTTGGATGCACCTTCAGCTTGTCATCCCAGGTAAAATTTAATAGGAGAATGAATGAAAGCAGATCGATAATGATCTTGAAAAATACCGCCGACCGGCGCAGCAGTAACATACTGCCGAAGATAACATGATCGCCGTCAAGGATCAGGGCTACCTGCTGCAGGTCTTTAAACAACACCAGCAGCAAGCCGGCGCAGGCTACTATTTTACAAAGCTTTACAGATCTGCGCCCAAATATCAGGTCGGTTATCAGCACTACCAAAAACAGCCCGGTTAAATAAATTTCGGGCATAAAATAGGGTATGCTGCCAAAAACATTGGTTAACTGAACTGATATATGGGGAAGCAGATCGTGCATTTATATTTTATTGTACTATTACTGATTGATTTTTGGGGTATTTAACCTGGTATTTTAGTTTCACCTTCTTTTCATCGAGCGAATTTAACATGAAATTCCATGAAACCCTACCTGTTGTTGCATCAGGTTTTGCGCCTGATGTTTCCTGCGCCTCTACTTCGATATCTTTATTTTGCGAAACAGGTACCTGGTCTTCAACCAATAAATTAACCGACTGGCTTTTCCTGTTTTTTACGTCGATAAGCCAGTTACGGGTTTCCTTTTGGTTTGAACCTGATGACTGGCGCATGGCCAAACCTTTCTCCAGCGTACGGGTAACAACAATATTTTTATCGGTACCTAACGATAGGTTCAGTGTATCGGTAGTAGCATCGGTATTAATCAGCGACTTGCCAATGTATGTTCCTTCAAAAAACAGGTTGGCCTCGCCCGAAAGAAAACTGTATTTATTCCAGTTGGTAAGCTGCGCGGTGAGGAATACATCGGTACTCAATTTTGGCGCCACGTAATATTGATAAGTAGCATCAATATTATATTGGCTAATTTCAACCGCATACTGTTTGCCATCACTTGGTACCGTATAAGGGTTAGCGATGTTAAACTCAATATTGGTTTGGTTCTCTTCTTTTTTTACTTCGATAGGAACCGTGTTAATTATATTTTTATCTTGTATTCTCGCAACAGCACCGGTCAAATCCCTTTTATATTCCGTGCCATAACCTGCAACAACCACCTCGTTAAGCTGTCGTGAAGACGGATTTAGCGCCACGTTGATCATTGGCGCATTGGCCTGCCTTTCTAATGTTTCATATCCAATAAAACTATAAGTAAGCACAGCATTGGCGTTAGGGATCTGGATGCTGTAATTTCCACCGGCATCACTTACGGCCCCTATTGATGTACCTTTTACCCTGATGCTTACACCAGGGATGGAGCTGTTATCATCCCTGCTCACTACTCTACCCATTACTTTAGTTATTGGAACACCGGTACCTGAATAGTACATACCAAAGTTAAGATAAGTAGGCGTAAGCTCGGGCTTCGCCCCATTTACGCTTGGGTTACCGGTTGATAAGGTAAGCTTAGCGCTTTTCCAGTCCTCACCCGTTTTTTGCGACACGTTGGCTTTGTAAACGATAGTTATAGGGCTGTTCACATTTTTAGCACGGATATCGTAGGTAGGGAACCAGCTCGCATTTCGCACCAGATAACTTAAAGTAAAATTTGCCTGCAAGGCTACTTTTGCCGATACAGTGACCAAAACATTACTGGTTGTTTTAACACCTGCTTTGTTAATCTCAGCAATTTGTTTGTTATAACCTTCAAGCTCGTCGTTAAATAACTCTATCTGATCATTTACGGCTTGCTGATTCTTTTTGATCTCGTTTAAGCGGGCGGTCTGAAAATCGAGTGTCTGTTTCAGTCTGATCGGATCCAGCGCAACATTAGTCCCATTGCTCACCGGGTTTTTAGCCAGCGTATTAGCTTCTTCCTGGTAAATGGAGAGCATGTTGTTTTGCAAGGCTATTTTGTTTCTTACCAGCTTTACTTTTGCGTCGATAGCCTGTATATCTTTTTGCCTGATATCATTATCGGCAAAATCAAGTTCGTGATTAACCGAAAGAATCGTAAAATCGCCGCCTGCATTTACCTGGATACTCTGCACATCAATTCCAGGCGACAGGTTTTCAAACACCAGCGTTGATGTGCCGGGGCTGATATTGACCAATGCGGTACGACTTACCTGTGCTCCGTTCAAAAACACGGTTACTTTTTGAACTTTTGAGGCTACCTTCTGGCCTTCATCGGCCCTTGTTGCTGCAGCGATAAAAAGCAATGCTGCTGCGATAGATAATTTTTTAAACATAATTCTTTCGGTTAAATACATACCATCTGTTATTTCGCTTATGCCCGGGTTGCCGGGGGCAGCGTAAATAAAAGATGCAGGTGTATGCACTTTTCCATAAATGAATTTATGTTGAAACACTATTTTTTTATTTAGCCTGTAAAAACTGTATCAATGCCAATACCGAATCATTGATTTTTCCAAACACCAACGACGGCATCAAACCTAAAGCCAATGCTGCAGCGGCAAGTGGTATCAGCGCCAGCTTTTCGCGGATGCTTACATCGGTAAGTGCTATTTTCCAAACCTCGCCGCCTTTAAGTGATACTTTTCCGAAGAACATGCGCTGCAGCGTCCACAGGAAATAAGCCGCTCCCAACAGGATCCCTACCGAACCGCAAACAGCCATCCAGTATGGCAGCAAACCGTTAACCGTTGGCGATTTAAATGTACCCGTCAGTGTAAATGCTTCGGCCACAAATGCCGAAAAGCCCGGCAGCCCCAGTGAGGCAAAGAAAGCCACCATAACAAAGGCTGTATATTGAGGCATCTGAGTGCCCAATCCACGGAAATGATAAATATCCCTGTCGTGTACGCGGTTATAAACCACACCCACCAAAAAGAACAGCATTGATGATAAAAAGCCGTGACTTACCATTTGCATTACCGCGCCGCTTACACCTTCGGCAGTTTGCGAGGCAATGCCCAGTAACACAAAACCCATGTGCGATACCGATGAGTAAGCGATCATCCGCTTCAGATCGCGCTGGGCCAGCGCGTTGCAGGCACCATATAATATCGAAACAACCCCAATCAACCCAAGCCAAAAAGCGCCGGATGATGCTATCTCCGGGAAAATTCCCAGACAGATGCGGATGATGCCGTAACCGCCTATTTTAAGGAGCACACCGGCAAGAATGATAGATACCGGTGTAGGCGCTTCAACGTGCGCATCGGGCAACCAAGTATGTAAAGGCACAACCGGCACTTTGATGGCAAATGCAATAAACAATACCACAAAACCAACCGTACGCGCAGGCATCCCCAATATAGTTTGATGTGCCGCCACTGAAAATACCGAACCTTGGGTATAATTGGCAGGGTTCATCATCTGGATAATATTGAAAGTATGGCTACCTGTAGCCGGATCATTTACTGATAGGTATAAACCTACCATCACCAGTAACATAAATACTGAACCAAACAGGGTATACAAGAAAAACTTGATGGCCGCATACTCCCGGCGTACACCGCCCCACATTCCGATCAGGAAATAGAGCGGCAGTAACATGAGCTCATAAAACAGGTAAAACAGGAAGAAATCCAAAGCGCAGAATACACCCATCACGGCCATATCCAACAGTAAAAACAAAAGGAAGAAACCTTTGAGATTGCTCTTGATTTCCCAGGAGGCCAGCGTAGCAACCACCATCACCAGTGCCGACATTACCAATAGGGTTACCGAAATGCCATCTATCCCTACAAAATAATCTATCTGCATTTTGCCCATGCTGCCCAGGTTAAGGGCAATCCATGGCAGTTTCTGTACAAACTGAAACTGGTCTTCATGGTTAATACCTGCCGTTGCCGCACCTGTTTTAAAGTTAAGGTAGATCGCGATGCTGATACCCAGCTGCAAAAGCGTAGCCAGCAGGGTAATATATTTAAAACTCCCCCGAACCGACGATGGCAGCAATACGATCACCAACGCAAACAGTACAGGTATAAATATGAGTAGGGTTAGTAGGTTCATTAAATTCAGATCAGTATTTTTAAAATAAAGAGTACCAACACAATGAGCAGCATACTATACAGGTAATACTGCACCTTGCCGTTTTGAAACTTACGTGCAAAATTGCCAATACTTTGCACTAATGCAGCCATTAAATGCAAAAATCCGTCGACAATATATTTATCGCACCAGGCGGTAAGGTCTGCCACCTTCCTGCTCAGCCTTTCAATTAAATGGATCAGCCCGTCAATGATATTCCTATCAAACCAAAAACAGGCTTTGCCCAGGCCAAGTACTGGTTTTACAATCACTTTCTTATAGATCTTATCCAGATACCATTGATTATAGGATAAGCGGTAAAAGAAGCCGGTTTGCGGAAACGAGAACGTATTTCTTTTTACGTAGATAGCATAGGCCGCGTACATTACAAAAACGCTTAAGATATTCACTCCTATCGGAATAATGGTATGGTAGATATTTTCGCGGGCCATGAATTCGGCAGGTTTTAAGCTTTCGAATAGCCAGGCTTTTTCATAAAAGAAAGGATTGAGCGAGAACAGTGGGAACAGACTGCATATTGCCAGTAATATCAATGGTATACGATATTGCCAGCCGCCATCGCCGATATGAATTTTAATTTCCGGATGATGTTTTAACAAGCGAAACTCTCCGAAAAATACTTTCACTATTAACCTTGATACGTAAAAGGCAGTAAGCCAACTGGTAAATAATGCACCTGCCGGGATCAGTTTAAGCCATGCGCTTCTACCCTCGCTCCATTCAAACGCCTGGATCAGGATGCCATCTTTTGACAGATAGCCCGAAGTAAGCGGAATACCTATAAGCGCCAGTGAACCAACAATTGCCACAATAAAAGTTAATGGCAACTTTTTACGCAAGCCACCCATGTACTGAATATTTTGCGGGTCGATATCCAGGTTATTTTCCTCCCTGATATGCTGCATTTCGTGGATCACAACCCCGGCCACCAAAAACAGTAAACATTTAAAGAAAGCATGCGTAGCCAAATGGAATAGTGAAGAGCCATAAGCCCCAACCCCCATCGCCAGGATCATATAACCCAGTTGCGATATGGTTGAGTAAGCAAGCACCCGTTTTAAATCGTTTTGCGTAAGCGCGATAGTGGCGGCCATGAAAGCGGTAAAGCAACCTATTACAGCAAGAACCGTTAGCTCCGTATCGGTAAACAAAGGATAAACCCTCCCCAGTAGAAATACACCTGCAGCCACCATAGTAGCCGCGTGGATCAGCGCCGAAACAGACGTCGGCCCTTCCATGGCATCAGGTAGCCAGGTATGCAAAGGGAATTGTGCCGATTTTGCAGCAACAGCAAGGAAGATCCCGGCGCAGGCTATATACTGCCATATCGCGGGTAATGTAACCATTGCCCCCCGGGTCCAAACAGAGCCATAATTAGAAGGCATCCTATTAGGAGCAAAAGTCCATTGCCCGTTATCAGGCCCCATAAACTTAACAAGTCCATGTTGTCCAAATAAGGCATCAATATCAAACGTATGAAACTGGGCAAATAGGATAATGATAGCACTTAGCAAACCGATATCGCCGATACGGTTCATGATAAAGGCTTTTTTATTGGCCTGTACGGCTTTATCCCTGGTAAACCAAAAACCGATAAGCAGGTATGATGAAAAGCCCACCAGCTCCCAGAAAGCATAGAACAGCACCAGGCTATCTACCACAACCAAACCCAGCATGCTGAAACAAAAGAAACTTAAGTAGGTAAAATAACGACTGTACCTGTCGTCATGCTTCATGTAAGCTGTGGAATAGATGTGAACAGGCAAGGCAATCAGCGATACCAACAGCAGCATCAGCGCTGACAGATTATTAAGCAGGATGCCCGCGAAAACTTTGGTGTTGCCAATGGTAAACCATAGTTTTTGGGTGTGCAGCGGTTGCTGGTTCCACACCCTTGCAAACACAATGGCTGATAGTACGCAACCCACCAAAATGGCCAGTGTTGAAATCCAGCCCGCTGCTTTACTTTTTACCGGCAGGCAAAAGTTGATGATCGAGGCCGCCAACGGTAAAGCCACAGCTGCAATGGTGTAGCTGATGATGGTTTGATCGGTATGTAAAAGCGCGGTGCCCAATTAGTTTTTTTATCTTCTCTGTAGAGACGCATCACATGCGTCTCCGAATATGCAAATCTTATTATGTTTGCTCGTCCTACGTTTTTTTAATCCCTCAAATTTTTAATCTCATCCGGGTCAATGGTTTTATATCGCCGGTAAACATTCAGGACGATGGCCAGCGCAACCGCTGTTGTAGCCGCTGCCAGCACAATTGCAAACAAGGCGAACACCTGTCCGCCGTTATTCAGCTTATCATATTTACCAAAAGCTACCAGGTTTAAAATGGCAGCATTCAGCATCAGTTCAATACCTATTAATACTTGTATCGAGTTACGTTTGGATACAATCATGTACATGCCTGTACAAAACAGTAACGCACCTACCAGTAAAAAATCGGTTAACGTGATCATGCCCTGCCCTCCTTACGTGATAAATGTGCCGCACCTACCAAAGCCATCAGCAATAAAACAGAAATGGCCTCAAAAGGCAGCAGATAGGTGGTCATGAGGTTAACGCCTATATTATCTATAGTTGAAGAGGTTGGCATTATTTCATTTTTTTGCGCGATGGATTGTTTTACCCATGGCAGGTTATCAGCATCGGCTTTAACAATAATGTTTACAATCACCGCTAAAAACAGCACAGCCAATATGACCGCCGGTACTTTAGCCATATTAATGAATTTCCCTTTCTGCTGTTGGATCACATTCAATGTTTCCCGACCGGAGAGCATAAATGCAAAAAGGATTAACACCAAAATGCCTCCTACATAAATTACCACTTGAGTTACGGCAACAAAATCGGCAAGGGCAATTACATACAAACCAGCTAATGCAAACAAGGTCACAAAAAATATAAAAATACTCCTGACCAGGTTTTTACTTAAAGCAGCATATAGGGCCGAGCTAATTGCGATAAAGCTCATTACATAAAACAACACCCGCATCAACGTCATGCCCCACCCTCCTTTTGTTTCATGGCGGCTAATTTGGCAGCCTGTTTTTCGGCCTGTTGTTTGTCAAAAAGGGCACGCTTTTCGGCGGCATCTTCGGGCGTCATATCCGAAAACTGGTAAACCAGATCGCTTAGCTGAAAAACTGTTTTATCATACTGATTAGTCATGGTAATGCATTCGGTTGGGCACACGATGGTACATAAGCCGCAATACATACATTTGGCCATATCAATATCAAACTTGGCAGCATATAAACGCTTGGTTGTACCGTCGGATGTTTGGCCGATCGCTTCCGTAGCCTTGATCGATTCAATATCAATACAATTAACCGGGCAAACCTTGGCGCACAAATCGCACACTATACAGTCATCCATTTCCACATCCAACTGATACCGGCCCACTTCGGGTACCGGCAGTTGTTGCTTAGGATATTGGATGGTATTTGTGCCATGCTCCAGTTGCTTAAAGTAATTACTATCGCTCACGGTTACAATCTCCCTTTTGCCGTTACCCGCAAAGAGATGCCGGATGGTAAGGCTTAAACCTTTCCACGCCGTTGTAAACGCTTTTATTACTTTCTGAACCATGATTTTTAGGATTTTAGGATGCTCAGGATATTTCCTTTACTACTGCTAATCCTTGTTTCTTATTATTCAATTAATTATAAAACTTAATTCTTTTAAATCCGAAATCGAACATCCGACATCCGAAATTAAAAATCACATCAGCCACAACCTCCATACACCCGATATCAGCATACAAGCGAAAGCCACCGGGGTCAATACTTTCCAGCAAAGGTTCATGAGCTGGTCAACCCGCAAGCGGGGTAATGTCCACCTGATCCACATTTGAACACCCACCAGGCCTAATGTTTTTAATACTACCCATAATATCCCCCAAGGCACATTGGTAGTCCATGTTGCCAATTTAACGCCGCCTATGTTGGGCAGCGGCGTATTCCAGGCACCTAAAAACAATATTACTGCTATCATGGATACCAGGAACATCATCGAATATTCGGCCAAAAATACCAGCGCGAAGCGAATCCCTGTAAACTCGGTATGGAAACCGGCTACCAATTCAGACTCCGCCTCCGGAATATCAAAAGGCGCACGGTTACTTTCAGCCAGTGAAGCTATAAAATAGATCACAAATGCGATGAGTAAATGAGGTGCACGGAATATGTTCCAGCTAAAAAAACCGCCTATTTGAGATACGTCCCAAAAACCAGCGAATTTAACTTTTTCCGTCGCCAGGATCCCCTGCTGGGCCGAAATCACCTGCAAATCCAGCGTTTGTGCTATCATCACAACAGCTATAATGGCAAAACCGGCAGGGATCTCATACGAAATGATCTGTGCTGCCGAGCGCATAGCGCCCAGGATAGAGTATTTGTTATTTGATCCCCAGCCTGCCATCAGGATGCCCAATGTTTCGATGGAAATAATGGCGAAGATATAATACAGGCCGATATTAGTCTTTGAAGGGATAAGCCCGGGGGCCCAGGGTAGCGCGGCGAAACCGAGGTATACGGCTATGAATATTACTGCCGGAGCCAACATAAACAACCATCTATCGGCAGCTGCCGGGACGATCAGCTCTTTCTGAAGCATTTTTAAAATATCGGCCAGCGTTTGCAGTGAACCATATTTTCCTGTTTCCGTTGGACCGAGCCTGTCTTGTATAAACGCTGATATTTTACGCTCGGCATATACACCGAATAAAGCGAAAAAGGCCGAAAAACTGAACAACCCGATTGCTGCAATAAAATATGTAAAATAATAGTTCAACAGGAATATTTGCTTAAGGGTGCAAACTTACTAAATGTTGAGTTATTTAGAATGATTAAATTATATATTAAGTTGATAGGAGAACCATGATTTACCTGATTTAAGGATTGCCTGATATATCAACGCCTGAAGCTCTGTATCATGATCATCCTATAACCATAGAAATCACGGTTCAACACTTCACCAAATCATTTGCCGATATAAACGTTGATTTTACCGGGGCCGAGAAGAACAGCGAAGCATGATGGTCAAAATCGGCAGTATCATCGGTAGTGGTATAAAACTTATTTTCGCCGTTCCGACTAAGCTTTTGCTCAATTTCGGGGTGGCGGTTTAAATAACTAACAAGGCTTTTAGCCACGATATCGCCCTGCCCTATAACATTAATGCGTTCGGGCAAATGTGCTTTTATTTTGTCCTGGATAATAGGATAATGTGTGCAAGCCAACAAAATGGTATCGATGTTGGGCGATTGTGCCATGATTTGGTCCAGGTACAGCTGCACAAAAAAATCCGCACCGGGTTTATCGTATTCCCCGTTTTCAATTAACGGCACCCAAAGCGGACAGGCCTGCTGGTAAACTTTTATGTCGGGGAAAAAATTCTGGATCTCCAGCAGGTATGAGCCAGACTGAACAGTGCCCTTTGTACCAAGCACTCCAATCTCTTTGGTTTTAGTATAATCGCCAATAACCTCGGCCGTAGGGCGGATAACACCCAATACCCTTTTCGACGGATCATCTATCTGTTTAAGGTCCTGCTGCTGAATGGTACGTAATGCCTTGGCCGATGCCGTATTACACGCCAGGATCACTAAGGGGCATCCCTGGTCAAACATCCACTGCACACATTCCCAGGTATACTGGTGTATGGTGCTGAATGAGCGGTTGCCGTAGGGTGCACGGGCATTATCGCCCATATAAATATAATCATAGCCGGGCAGCTGCTCAATAATAGAACGAAACACCGTTAGCCCGCCATAACCCGAATCAAAAATACCAATGGGTTGATTTGACATACACAAACATAAAAAAAGCGCCCCGTAATTACGGGGCGCTTTTGTATAATTTACTTAAAGGTGATTTTATTTTAAACCCAATTTCAATTTCACGGCAGCCATCAGATCGTCGCCTGCAGGAGATACGATCATGCTAACCTGTGATGAATCCAATACATAAGCGTAACCTTTTTCTTTAGCTACCGCTTGTACAGCCTGGCTAACTTTATCAATAATGGGTTTGCCTAATTCTTGTTTTTTAGCATCAACTTGTTGCTGAGCATTGTTTTGGTAATCGTTCATGCGTTTCTGAATATCCTGCAATTCAGAAGTTTTTGCTGAACGGGCAGCATCTGTCAAAGTTGAACCGTTTTTTTCCAAATCGGCACCCTTGGTTTGTAACTCATTGTTCATAGTAGTTAACTGATCAATGAATGTTTTTTGATAGGCCTGTAATGTTGTAGAAACAGTTTTAGTTTCAGGCATCTGGTCAATAACCTGGCTAAAATTAACATAACCTATTTTTGTTTGCGCTTTAGCAAAACTACCCACGAACAACATACCTGCTGCAACTAAGGCGACTTTAAATAGTTTTTTCATTTTGTTTTGTGTCCTGTGTTTAATAATGGATAATAATTATCTGTTTGTTTTTGTAACGTGTATCAGCAAATTACTCATGAACTAACCTGGGGAGAGCTTACAATGAACAGGAACATTTGACAGCTACCCTTACCCGGCTAAAATAACAATGTGTAATTTAAATGGCAAACATAAAAAAAGCGTCCCGTTTAATCAGGGCGCTTTTTTTATGTCTTTTGTATTTCTTATTTCAAACCTAATTTTAATTTCACAGCTGCCATCAGGTCATCAGCATCAGGAGATACCAATAAGGTGATCTGTGATGAATCTAATACGTAAGCATAGCCTTTTTCTTTAGCTACAGCCTGTACTGCCTGGGTAGCTTTATCAATAAGCGGTTTACCTAATTCCTGCCTTTTAGCATCAACCTGTTGCTGGGCATTGTTTTGGTAATCATTCATACGTTTTTGAATATCGGTAAGCTCGTTTTCTTTAGCAGTACGTACAGCATCGGTCATGCTTGCCCTTTTTGACTGGTAGTCCTGGCCTTTTGTCTGGTACTCATTATTCATTGTAGTAAGCTGATCAATAAATGTTTTTTGATAAGCCTGTATCGAAGCAGTTACAGTTTTAGTTTCGGGCATCATATCAATCAGCTGATTGAAGTTGATGTGGCCGATCTTAGTCTGAGCATTTGCAAAGCTGCCCGCAAATAACAAACCTACTGCAACTAAGGCAACTTTAAATAGTTTTTTCATTTTCCTTTTTCTGTGTTTAAATAATAGTTCGATTTATTTTAATTCAAATTATTTAGCAAATACCCCGGGTTTTAGTCCTAATCTGGTTATAACATCCGCGCTTTTATCATACCGCGGGTTAGCATATAACATAATAACCTCGCTGTTTTTATCAAAAATCATATCCAGGTTATCGCCTTCGGCAATTGCTTGTACAGCTTTAGACACTCTATCCTGAATTGGTTTAATCAGCGCTGTGCTTCTTTGTGAAAGCTCGCCATCCGGACCAAACTTCTGGCGTTGAAAATCTTTCGCGGCCTTTTCTTTATCAACAATTTCGGCCTCACGGCGTTTTTTCATATCAGGGGTCATCAGCACCTGGTCGGCCTGATAAGCTTTATACAGGCGGTCAATTTCCTGAAAACGGCCATCAACTTCCTTCTGCCACTGATCAGATAATGCAGCTAATTGCTTTTGTGATGAGGCATATTCGGGCATGTGCTTTAATATATACTCCGAATCAACATAAGCAAAACGTTGCGCATAAGCGCCTGCAAAAGCAGTTAACGTTAAAAAGGCCACTAAAATTATCTTCTTCATATATTCGGTACGCAAATTAATTAAATCCGCCGGATAAACTCTGAGAAATTGTAAAATGGAACTGGCCTTTATTAGCATCCGGTTGTCCCGGTATTTTGTCAAAGCCATAACCATAATCTAACCCCAGTAAGCCAAATATAGGCAAAAATATCCTTGCGCCCACACCTACCGAACGCCTTACGTTAAACGGATTAAACTGGCTAAACTGGTTCCATGCGTTACCGCCTTCGGCAAAGGCCAGCAAGAAAATCGTTGCCGACTGGCTTGCAATAACCGGGTGGCGAAGCTCCAGTGTGTATTTATTGTAGATCGCACTACCTGTATTATTATTTTGAGTTTCGTTTGAGCCTTCAGGCACTATCGAGAAGTTTTGGTAACCACGTAAACCGATGATCTCGCTACCCTGTAAAAACTGATAGCTCTGCATACCGTCGCCACCTAATTTAAAGCGTTCAAACGGTGATGGGCCAACCTGGTGATTGTACTGGCCAAGGAAACCAAACCTTACCTGCGACATCAATACAAACTTACCTACCAGTTTTGAAAACCATTGCGCATCATATTTAAATTTATAATACTCAACAAAATGGTAACGTTCTTCCGGCGTAGCTATCTTATAGTTTATATTGTTAAACAACGAGTATGGCGGCGTAGCCTGTACAGTAAATTTAATATTTGAACCCTGTGTCGGGAAGATAGGCGCGTCAACAGAGTTACGGGTAAGCTCCTGGGTTATCTTGATGTTATACGAGGTACCGTTAGTGAACAGGTAATTACTATAATTGTCAAGGTTGTAGTGGTCAAGGTTAAGTGAATAGTTTAACTGGAAATAGTTATCAGGCCATTTTAAACGTTTACCCAATGTAACCCCAATACCATTAATACGCAACTTATTATAGTAAGGACTTGATTTTGGATAGTACTGACCAGTTGAGCTTCCCTGCGTATAAGCCGACAATGCGAAGTAGATTGGCTTCTTACCGCCTAACCATGGCTCCGAAAATGTGAAAGAGAAGTTTTGATAAGTACGACCGCTTGATTGTCCCCTTAAGCTCAGTTTCTGACCATCGCCTTTTGGCAGCGGCTTGTAAGCTTTAAGATGGAAGATATTACGGATAGAGAAGTTATTAAAGGTTAAACCCAATGTACCTACCAACTGGCCGCCACCAAAACCACCCGAAAGCTCGATCTGGTCTGAAGGTTTTTCAACTACGTTATAAACCAAGTCAACAGTACCATCCTGCGGATTGATATTGGTTGGTTTAGGTTCGGTTTTTTGCTCGTCGAAGTTGCCCAACTGGCCTATTTCACGCGCACTGCGGATCAGCAGGTCTTTGTTGAATTTTTGACCGGGCTTAGTCTGGATCTCACGCATTACCACCTTATCGTTGGTAACGTCGTTACCTTTTAACATAACGCGGTTAATAGTATACTGAGGGCCTTCATAAATCCTCACATCAACATCTACAGTGTCATTATAAACCCTTGTTTGTACCGGATCCGCATTAAAGGTTAGATAACCGTCATTAAGGTATAACGACGAAATATCATCATTGCCCGGAGTTGGGCCGCTTAAACGTTTGTTCAGCTCGTCTTCGCTAAACACATCGCCTTTTTTAACATGGAGGATCCTGTTTAACAGGTCGGTATTATATTTGGCATTGCCCGAAAACCTAACATTGCCAAAGTAATATTTAGGGCCTTCGTATACCTTAAGTTTTACATTTACGGTTTCATCGTCATGCTTCCACACAGAATCACTCAGGATCTCGGCATCACGGTATCCCCTGGCCTGCATTTTTTCAACCAGGTTTTGTTTATCTTCTTCGTATTTATCCTGTTTAAATTTCTTTGAACCAAATAGGTTATACCATTTACGTTTACGGGTTTTACTTAAAAATCCGCGCAACGTACCTGTTTTAAATGCTTTGTTGCCTTCAAAAATAACGTCGTTAATTTTAACCTTGGTCTTTTTATCAATGGCAACATCCAATATAACACTGTTAACATCCCCCTGATCCTTGCGTTGGGTAATGGTAACGGTAGTGTTTAAGAAACCTTTTTCGTTAAAATGCTTTTTAATGATAGCAGTTGTTGTGCTGATGAGGTTTTCATTTACGATCTTGCCTACACGGTCGTTCAATTTTTTCTGAACATCTTCAATTTCGCCTTTGCGGATGCCGGTTAAGTGCATGCGTGATAAACGCGGACGCTCCAATACGGCAATCTCCAGGTAAATCGTATCCATATTAATTTTGGTGATGTTTAACTGAACATCATCAAATAAGCCCTGTTGATATAAGGTTTTAATTACCTCGGCATTACGCTCGCCAGGCAGGTTGATACGATCGCCTTTGGTTAATTTGGATAACTGGATCAGGATGTCTTTATCAAGATATTTTGCGCCACTAACAGAAATGCCACCAATAATATAATCTTTAGGATTAAGATAACTTAAACTATCAGCCGGTATCGATTTTGTAAGCGTAGGCCTCGGCCCATTGGATATCTGGGCGAAAGCCGTAGTAGCCAAAACCGAGAAAAGAATAGCAAAAAGAAATTTATACATTCGAATATTTTAGTGGGCTAAAAATAATTTATACAGTTGTTAAAATTTGTTAAAAGTAAAAATTTAGTTCACCTGCTCACTTGTTAAGCCAAAACGGCGCTCGCGTTTCTGGAAATCGATCACTGCTTCATACAGGTCTTCTTTCCTGAAATCGGGCCATAATTTGGTTGTAAAATACAACTCGGCGTAAGCAATCTGCCATAATAAATAATTACTTATACGGTATTCACCGCTGGTTCTGATCAGCAGTTCGGGGTTTGGCATATCGCCTGTAAAAAGGTTTTGTTCAAAAACCTCTTCATTAATATCTTCCGCATTCAACTCGCCGTTTTTTACCTTTATGGCTATATTTTTTGCGGCCCGTACAATTTCGCGGCGCGAGCTATAGCTTAAAGCAAGCGTAAGCACAACACCGGTATTACCGGCTGTTGTTTCAATAGCGTTATTAAGTTCGCGAAGGCATTTTTCGGGCAATGTGTCCAGATCGCCGATGGCATTTAGCCTGATGTTGTTCTTCATAAAGCCGGGAACCTCTTTATGAATAGTGGTTACCATTAACTCCATAATAGCCATAACCTCCAGCTTAGGGCGGTTCCAGTTTTCGGACGAAAATGTATATAAGGTAATATATTTAATACCTAATTTATCGGCCCCCTCAACAACATCCCTAACAGATGTTACACCGTTGTGATGGCCAAATATTCTTAATTTGCCTTTCCCTTTTGCCCAACGCCCGTTGCCATCCATAATAATAGCTACGTGCTGTGGTAGTCTCGACAAATCAATCTGATCCAAATAATCCATATTACTCTTTATCAAAAGCCACCCTGTACAAACACACCTGTGTAAAATTTTTCATCAATACTATGGTCTGCGATATTCGGTTGTTAGACTAATCAATTATTAATTACCTGCATCTGCCATTTTTGTCACGCAAATTGACGGATTTTTCAGGGTACAAAGGTAAAACTTACTTTGTATTTTTTTAGTATCCCGCGTTAAAAGAAAATGTTATTGCGAATAATATATTAAAACTGCCTAAACAGCCATCAAAACCATGATTTTTCATAATATTTGGTTTAAAGCTCAAAAAAATAAAAAAGCCGGCAGCCATTATCTGCCTGATAATGAAAGCTGCCGGCCTCAAAAAACCGCCTGTAAATTTGCTTACAATTGCGTTACACTTTTATATTCCTTTTTGTTTAAGCGCGTCAACATCGGCGGGCATAATATCAACTATAGCGTATTGCTGAATGCCGGTAATAGCCAGCTCATCAAGCGTACTCACCAAATTGCTGTATTGTGATTTATCGCTTGGTTTTACCAATACTATCATGCTTTTGCCCGAGCCGTCGTGTACTTTTTTATTGGTTTCGATGATGGCCCTGCGAATGCCATTGGCTGAAAAATCGGTTACCGAAGGTGCAATGATCGGATTTTTAAGCTCGCCCAGAAAATACATGGCCTTATTATTTTTGCCCAAAACAACAGTCAGTGTTCGGCTTGCCGGAACCGGCATTCCGTCACCGCCGTCATCTGGCATAGCCAAATCCATAGCTTTTGGTTTAGCCAGCGTGGTGGTCATGATAAAAAAGGTAATAAGCAGGAATGCCAGATCGACCATTGCAGTAAGATCAACGCGGGCGTTTATTTTTTTGCGTTTGTGCTTTCCGCCGCCATTTTGGGGAGATGAGTTTAATTCGGCCATGATTTTAAAGATTTTAGGTTAATAATCAATTATAATACTAAATTTCAAAATACAATATAAAAACAGAATTAAATATTGTATTTTTAATTTAAAACGAATTAAATATTGAATTATTATCTAAAGAGACGCAATAAACCCACAACCCTTATTGCTGGCCTGATGTAATTAGAAATAGCAGTTTGCTGTTACAAAAGTAAATGAGATTGTAAAGTTAAGGAAGAAGTAGGTATCATGCGATTTAAAGTCGCCGCGCTGAGAACCAACGGTGCCAATATAATTGCCGGTTTTTTCGCCCGAACGATCAGAGAGTAAAGCGCCGGTCGTGGTCATTTTGCTTTTATCAGCATATACACCGCTTACATCATCCAGGTAATCTGTAAATGCATAGCGGTAACCCATATCGGCCATAACTGTAAACTTACCGGATAAATTATACTTGATACCTAAACCATAGGGGATTACGACGGTGTTATTGCCATAAGGCTTAGCCTGGCCTTCGGTTTTTAGCTGCCTTAAGCTAATCTCACGACCGTCAAAATCCTGTGCACGCGGCGCGTAAGATGCAACGCCAATACCTGTAAATATATAAGGTGTGTATTTGTTTCGTCCGGCATCGGGGATATAGTTCATAAAGTTAAACTCGCCAATAAGACTTACCTCCCGCAATTGATCTTTAAAGTTAAGATTACGATCACGAAACTGCTGGTAGCCGGACCGGTTATCATAAGCCGATATATTACCAACACCAATATTCAGTTTAGCTGAAAAATAGCCATTAAAATTTCTTTTACCAAAGATACCCGCCGAAACGCCGCTTATTTTAACAGGGTTATTGGGGTTAAGATCACCTATGTACCCCGCACCGCCTATCGATCCGCCTATTTCCCAGGTTTGGGCCTGCAGATGATAAGTTAAAAACAAGAATATGGCAAAAAGTAAAAATTTAGGCATTAATCAAATTTAGTAATTACGGGCATCAAGGCCCCAAAGCAGTTTATTCCTTAACGTAGTTAAATAGCTTTCATTACTAAGGCGAATTAAATTTAACTGAAAACTGGCTTTTTGAACATGAAACTTAACTGTTTGATCTAAAACTTCCGTCCGCGAATCGCAGGAGATGATATAATTAGCGCTGCGGCTTTCCACCTCAAAACAAAGCTTACTGGTATCAGGGATCACTATAGGCCGCACGTTAAGGTTGTGAGGTGATACCGGGGTTACCACTATGCTGTTTGACTGC
Organism: Mucilaginibacter sp. NFR10; assembly: GCF_900100445.1. NCBI lineage: Bacteria > Pseudomonadati > Bacteroidota > Sphingobacteriia > Sphingobacteriales > Sphingobacteriaceae > Mucilaginibacter > Mucilaginibacter sp. NFR10. The sequence goes on from NZ_FMTV01000005.1 coordinate 442,861, forward strand.
GGGAAAATGATAGGCCCTCCGCAGCTTAATGAATAAGCTGTTGAGCCGGTTGATGTTGAGATGATAATACCATCACCCCAGTATGAATTTAAAAACTCATCGTTCAAAAACACGTGCGTTATGATCATGGCGGCATCATCGCGTTTATGGATGGTTACATCATTAAGGGCAAAATTATTGCTTCCAAAAACATTGGGGTTCGAATCAACAGTAAGGAGCTCGCGGCAATCGCAGGTAAACTGCCTGTTCACCACGGCATGAATGGCTGCCGTAATATCACTTTTATTAACACTGGCCAAAAAGCCCAGGCGGCCAAAGTTAATACCAATAACAGGGATCCCCGAATCGCGAATCAAGGTAACCGTATCAAGCAGGGTACCATCGCCTCCAAGCGTTATAAAAATATCAATAAAGCCTTTTAAGGTTTCAGCGGGGCGCAACACTTTATATTGCACTGTGGTTAGTTTATCCTGCAAATATTCGTGGAGTTGCTGGTGTACATAAATATCAACGCCATGCAATGCAAGGTTATCAAAAACCTGCTGTATAAAAGGTAAAACAGATGGCTCATTAAACGGCCTGCCGTAAACTGCTATTTTCATTTTTTAAAAAAGCGAATATCGAACTTTGAAAGTACATTAATTGCAGCAAGGCATAAATAATTAATACCGGCATAAACTAAACCCTACAATCCATCCATCATACATTTTTCTTATAATGGTAAATTGTGCACTATTGTTTGCTTATATTTCCTAATAAAGCCATTTTAATTGCTTTAACAGATAAATAACTTCAAAGTAAAATAATTAAGTTTAACTATTTTGGCCTACCTTACCAATATTTAAACAACGGTTATTTTATTGATGGATAAAACTTTTACCCAAAAACTATCGGATATACAGTCAATAGCTGATGACCTTCCTTCTGCATTAATAATTCATGAGGTTGAAACGCTGCAGATAGTGTATATGAACAGTGTAGGCCTCGATATACTGGGTACCACGCTCGGCGAACTGCAGGCCATGGGCCCTGAAACATATCACCTGAAATATTTTAACACTGAAGACAGCGACGAGTACGTACCTAAAATTTTGCACCTGATAAAAAGCAAAACACAGGAGCAGGTATCCTACTTTCAGCAGGTACGTGTACCTGATAACCCGGAGTGGCAATTGTTTGTGAGCAATACCAAGGTTTTTGCACGCAATGAAGCAGGCGATGCTACATACATGCTAACTATAGCCAGCAGGCTTGATCCTGTGCATCATATCACCACCAAGGTAAATCGGCTTATGAATGAGATCGCTTTTTTACGCCATAATAACCTGTTATTTTTAACACTTACACGGCGCGAAAAAGAAATTCTGAAATATATTGCCATGGGAATGAGCTCGGCGGAGATCAGCGCGAAGCTGTTCATTGCCCCGGCTACGGCCGAAACGCACCGTAAAAACATCAAGAACAAACTGCACCTGAAAAATAATTATGATGCAGTGATGTTTGCGCAGGCTTATAATTTGGTTTAAGTTTTAAGTCAGTAGTCTTAAGTTTTAAGTCTCAATATTTGGTAAAATAATCCACGATATCGACTTAAGACTTTAGGCCCAGGACTTAAAACTTCCGACTTAAGACTACAAATTAAGGTAATTCATGAGCGAATCATACCTATCGCGGGTGGTATCGTTGATATCGGTATGATTAAAGGTAGCTTTGATATCATACTCATACCGAAGAAAGCTGGCAGTTATGGCCGAAATATCCTGCTTGTTAACCTTAAGGGTAACTTCCATCCGGGTTGAATCGGGAAAGGACTGAACATAGGAGCTCAGGATCTGCGCGTTGTCTGACTCAACTATCTGCGCCATGTGCGCAAGCGAATTATTTTTATTATTGATCTCCAGTACAATAATGCCTCCCGGTTGCGATACTGAAGTTATTTTTGCGAAATATTCTGTAATGGCGTTAATAGATATCAACCCAAGATAGTTGCTTTTTGCGTCAAGCACCGGTACAATGGTAAGCTGCTGCTCATAAAACAGGCGGATAACATCATAAATATGCTGATCTTCCAGCACGTAGGGATTAACCAACGAAAGGGCCAGCGCACCTATGGGTGTTTGATAATCACTTTCGGCTATCAGGTCATCCTCGGCAAGCAAACCTAAAAACTGCTCTTCATTTACAATAGGCAAATGCCTGAGGCGAAACTCAATCATACGGTCAAGCACTTTCTGAATGGTGTCAGAAGTGTGTACCGGCGGTATTGAGTCAGCTATCAGGTCAAGTGCTATCATCTATGCATTTACTTTGGTTTCTAATTTAGCTAAAAACTGTTTAAGTAAAGTATTAAATTCTTCAGGGTGCTCCATCATAGGGGCGTGTCCGCATTTATCAATCCAATGAAGTTCCGAATCGGGCAGCAGTTCATGAAATTCAACAGCTACCTCGGGCGGGGTGATCTTGTCATTTCGTCCCCATATCAAAGATACCGGGATAGTGATCTTATGCAGATCTTTTTTCATATTATGCCTGATGGCTGATTTTGCCATGGCCAGCAAGCGGATCACCTTATGCCTGTCGTTAATGGTCTGAAAAACATCAAGCACCAACTCATCGGTGGCAATAGCCGGATCGTAAAATGTAAATTGCACTTTTTCGCGCACAAAATCTATACTCTCCCTGCGCGGGAAAGAGCCGCCGAAAGCATTTTCATATAAGCCCGAGCTACCGGTTAAAACAAGGGCCCTGATGTTTTCGGGATGCGTGGTTAAATAAACTAATGCCACATGCCCGCCAAGCGAGTTACCCAATAAGGTAATATTGCTAAGCTTTTTAAACTTTATAAACTTATGTACAAATTTCGATAAACTTTTTACCCCGGTACTGATCAGCGGCATGTCATAAACAGGCAGCATGGGGATAATAACCCTGTATTTTGATTTAAACTCATTAATAACACCATCCCAATTGCTCAACGCCCCCATTAAACCATGCAGCAGTAACAGCACCTCTCCTTCGCCCTCATCGATGTAACTAAAACCGTGTTCCTCTTTAAGCACGAACTCCATATAAAATATTAAAAATTAATTTTTCAAACTTATCTTATACCAAAATCGCTTTCAGTACAAATTCCTGTTATTCCGCTGTAAAATTAGTTTATTACGAACGACATTTAGCAAGTATAGTAATTATTTACCAATGTAGTAATGTTAAGCTTTTATTAAACAAGATTAACATTAACACAACATTACGCAAAAAAGCGCTGTATTAATTAAATGGTAAAAACTTAACCCAATAACTGTTTAACCACCTCTGATATTGTTTTACCATCGGCCTTGCCTGCAAGCTCTTTACTGGCCATACCCATTACGCGGCCCATATCTTTTACGGATGTAGCACCTAACCTGCCAATAAGCTCTTCAAGGTAGCCTTCAATTTCAAACTTGCTCATTTGTTGCGGAAGGTATTCTTCAATAACCAGCATTTCGGCTATTTCCACCTGGTACAGGTCGTCGCGGTTTTGCTCCTTATAAATATCGGCCGATTCCTTACGCTGTTTTACCAGCTTTTGCAATACTTTAATTTCAGCATCCTCGGTTAGTTCATCGGCAGCGCCTTTTTCGGTTTTAGCCAAAAGCAATGCCGATTTGATGGCACGCAACCCCTGTAAACGATCTGCCTGCTTGGCAAGCATGGCCAGTTTAATGTCCTGGTCTATTTGTGTAATTAATGACATATGTTTTATGTTAGTCCGGAAGTCCGATGTCGGAAAGTCCGGAAGTTTTTCGTTTTAGTCCGGAAATCCGATGTCCGAAAGTCCGAAGGATTTGTTTGGTTAATAAAGCAGCCTTGTCTTACTTTCGGACTTTACTGACTTTCCGACTTCAGACTTCCCCTCTACCCCCTAAATATCGTACCTGCGTTAGCTTGTGCTGTAGGCATGATCACGAGGTCGTTAATATTAACATGAGCCGGTCGTGATGCAATGAACCAGATGGTTTCGGCCACATCTTCGGCCACCAATGGTTTAAAACCATCATAAACTTTTTTGGCCCTTTCCTTATCACCCTTAAAGCGCACCTCCGAAAACTCGGTTTCCACAGCCCCCGGATGTATCGCCGTTACCTTAATGCCATGGGGTAAAAGGTCAATCCGCATACCTTTATTTAAAGCATCAACTGCATGTTTGGTAGCGCAATATACATTTCCGTTGGCATAAACTTCCTTACCGGCAATCGACCCAAGGTTTATAATGTGCCCCTTACCATTTTCTATCATCCAGTTTGATACCACCCGGCTTACATACAGCAGGCCCTTAATATTGGTATCAATCATGGTTTCCCAATCATCGATACTGCCTTTTTGAATGGGGTCAAGCCCCTGGCTTAAACCGGCATTGTTAACCAATACCGTCACTTTCTTCCATTCGGCCGGCAAAGCTTCCAGGCTGTTGATGGTATCCTCCCGGTTGCGCACATCAAATGAAGAAACCGCAACCTCAACATTATATTTATCATTCAGGTTTTTGGCCAACTTTTCCAACCTTTCTAACCGGCGACCGGTCAATACCAAATTATATCCCTCACGGGCAAAAACGTGCGCACATGCCTCGCCAATGCCGGCGGTAGCTCCTGTAATTAAGGCAATCTTACTCATAGGTATTGATAACTATAAACAGCGAAATTATGTTTTTTAGTTTAAAATATTGTCGGTTGGGAGTAAGGATGTTTTTGAAGGAAGGATTTTACTCACCCCATCATTGCGTTGAAAACGCAAACCCATTTTTCGCACTCATTATAAATGAGCGCGAGATTTAGGAGGCCCCGTCATCCTGAGCTTCAGAGTCCATGGATTTAATCACTACCCATGACAAGATAAAAAATGCGGTTTTTCGCAGCAGATCAGCTTCGGGTGAAAACGAGTAGAACGATGCTGGGCGGTGCGGCTGCAGGGGCATAGCAAGTTTTTGCAGAAGCAGAGGCATTGCGTACGAATCGGGGCAAAATAATTGCAGCCGTGGTTCTGTTCGTTTTGCAGGGTGAAGGCCGCGCCGATGGCTATGGGGCCAGGTTGTGCGCAAAGAAGCCTCTCTGCTGCAAGCCTTTTTGGTTACTTTTGTGGCGACAAAAGTAACTGGCCCCGCGCGGTCAGGAGCGCGACGATGTAAGTCAAATACTAATGAAGCCCGTTACCAGCCTGTCGGGGATTGCTTCATTCCTTACAGCAATCATGTGACGCAGATGTCATTTTACCTTCAGAGGCCACCGGATTTAAACACTCAGCATGACACCGTTTTTTAATATGTTTAAGTATCTTCCTTACTCAAAAATCAAACTAAACATAATCGTATGTAAACCCAACCTGCTGAGGGGCGCCGAGTAGGGGTTATACTCGCGCATCAGCACATTGCCTAACGAATTGGAGATCTTAATCTCGGGCGAAAGCTTAAAAAATTCAAAATAAATATCACAACCCACGCCCGCCTCATACGAGGCAAAGCCACCTACGTTTTTAACCAGCTTCTCCGAAAGGTCAAGGTTGGCATCCGCGTTTTTCTTAGAGCCTATGGCCTGGGTATATTTCAGACCGCCTACAACATAAGCCCTGAAATCGCCCAGCCTATCTGATTTTAATTTCAATTGCAGGGGAATGTCAACCGAAGTGGTTTGTATTTTTTTATCCACATCTTCCGAGGGATCGACATAAGAATAATGCAAAACCCTGTCGGCAAAAATTAATGAAGGTGTGGTGCGTACCTCAAGGTGCTCAGTGATCCTGTACCGGGTCAAAAAACCTACTCCGAAAGCCGGTGAACTTTTTGAGCTGATGCTGTTAAGCGGCCCTTTAACCTGCACACCGTTCTCATCTAAAAACGCGTTGCGAAAATTGGGTTGATTGACGATCTTAAAATCGGTGCTTACATACGTGAAACTGAAGCCAAAGCTCAGATCCTGCTGATCGGCACCGCCACCCCATGCAGGTACATGCTGAGCAAACAATAAATTGCTGCTAAAAATAAGTACAACTACAAGCAGGTAACGGTTTATAATCATTTAATACCGGTGTATATTGAACAGATACCAAACGTTAAAGGCCGGCATTTGGTATTCTTAAAGCCTACTTTATCCATCAAACCCACAAAAGCCCGCCCATCAGGAAAAGCAGCTACCGACTCGGGCAAATAGCTGTACGCCCTTGCATCTTTGCTAAACAATTTACCAATCCCCGGGGTAATATAGCTGAAGTAAAAATTATACAACTGCTTTACCGGGAATACTTTAGGCTTTGAAAACTCAAGCACCACCACCTTCCCTCCGGGTTTTAGCACCCGGATTATATCAGCAAGGCCTTTTTCCAGGTTTTCAAAATTACGTACACCGTAGGCAACCGTAACAGCGTCAAACTCCGCGCCCTCAAACGGCAGTTTTTCCGAATCGCCAAGTTTTACAGCAAATTTATCGCTTAAACCCCGTTTTGCTATTTTTTGCTCCGCGATGTCAAGCATCCCCCTTGAAATATCTACACCAATAATTTTTTCAGGTTTCAGGATAGATAAAGCCTCAAAAGCAAAATCGCCGGTACCGGTAGCAACATCAAGTATCAGTTTGGGTTTATCCTTCTTTAATTCGTTAATGGCCTTTTTACGCCAGATGATATCAATACCAAGCGACATGAAATGGTTAAGGAAATCATAGGTTTTTGATATATTGTTGAACATATCTGCCACCTGTTCTTTTTTGGTAGCCTGCTCGTCATGGTACGGTGTTATGGTTTTGCTCATCGCGGGCAAAGATAATGATTGTATACCGAATGCATTAACACTAACACGGGTGAAAAACGAATACTGAAACAGGGCTGACAAGTTAACTCACCCCGACTTCGCTACGCTCGCCACCCCTCTATGCTTCGCAAAGAGGGGATTTTAATTTATATATTTTCTTACCCTCTTTATCCGAAGGATAGAGGATGGTGGCCCAACGCAGCACAGGCCAAATGGACCACCTATGCGTTACGCTGTAACTAAACCGATTTTATATTACTACAATTATGAAAATGTTAAGTCAATTCATTATTTTTAAAAACCAATTTCAGCCGGCACACTCCGGCAAATCACATTTAAAATTTGTTTCCTTATCCTTATGAAAGACGAACAAGAATCCTCGCGCCGCAGTTTTATTAAAAAACTAACCACTGCAACCGCGGCCGTAGCTGCCGGATCGGGCCTCTTAGCCAGCCAAAGCCAGGCCAAATCTTTTTCCATCCAAAAACGCCTCATCGGCAACAGTCCTAACGACCAGGTAAACATCGCCCTCATTGGCGCCGGTGGTATGGGTACCCAGGATACCATCACCGCCCTGCAGGTGCCCGGTGTTAAACTGGTAGCCGTATGCGATTTGTATGACGGTCGCTTAAAAGATGCTAAAACCCGCTGGGGAGCCGACATTTTTACTACCCGGGTTTACAAAGAGATCCTGAACCGTAAAGACATTGACGCTGTAATCATTGCTACGCCTGATCACTGGCACCAGCAAATTTCTGTTGATGCGATGCACGCCGGTAAACATGTGTATTGCGAAAAACCAATGGTGCATGCTATTACCGAAGGGCCGGCGGTGATCAAAGCGCAAAAAGAAACAGGAATGATCTTCCAGGTAGGCAGCCAGGGGGTATCATCATTAGGCAATGAAAAAGCACACGAGCTGTTAAAAAGCGGCGCTATTGGCGAATTAAACTATGCCGAAGGTTTCTGGGCCCGCCGGGCGCCGCTTGAGGTTTGGCAATACCCGATCCCTGAAGATGCCTCACCTCAAACTGTTGATTGGGAAACTTATATCAGCAATACTAAAAAGCGTCCGTTTGATGAAAAACGCTTTTTCCGCTGGAGAAACTATACCGACTATGGCACCGGCATGGCGGGCGACCTTTTTGTTCACCTTTTTTCAAGCCTGCATTTTATAACCGATTCAGTTGGCCCTAATAAAATTTATGCATCCGGCGGCTTACGTTTCTGGAATGATGGCCGCGAAGTACCTGATGTACTTTTAGGCACTTTTGATTACGGCAAAACGCAGGCTCATCCAGCCTTTAATCTTTCCTTACGTTGCAACTTCGTGGATGGCACCAGCGGTACCACTTATCTTAAACTGGTAGGCAGCGAAGGCTCAATGGATATAACATGGGATAAAGTGACGCTTAAACGCAATAAAGTGATGGACTCTGATGATCCATTCTATCTTGATAAACTCAAAAAAGCAGGCAGCGGTTATGCCGAACGCAAAAAAATGCTACCGCCCGAAGAGATCACGTATGATGCCGAAAAAGGATACAAAGGTGGGCCATATGATCATATGGTGAACTTTTTTACGGCTATCCGCAATAAAGGCAAGGTAACTGAAGATGCGATATTTGGCTATCGTGCGGCAGCCCCTGCCCTGCTGTGTAATGACAGCTATTACAATAACAGCCCCATGTTCTGGGATCCGGAAAAAATGCAGGTTGTCAAAAAATAACAGATCACAGCAAATACCTTATTATGAAACAACAGTTTAAAAAATTGGGTTTGGCACTGGCTGCTGCAGGCTTAGTTTGCGTACAAACGTCAGGGATTCCGGTTCATAACGCTAAACGTCCTAAACAGGCTACTCCTGCAAAAGGTACCTGGATAAATTTATTTGATGGCAAAACGTTAAAAGGCTGGCATGGCTTCAACAAAAAGGGTCCGGTAAAAAACTGGACCATTGTTGACGGTGCCCTGGTTTGTCTTGGTGCAGCGCAGGGTGATACCGGCGGAGATATAGTAACCGATAAAGCTTATACCAATTTTGAGCTTTCATGGGAATGGAAGATAGAAAAAGGCAGTAACAGCGGTGTAATATACCATGTGGTTGAAGATCCGAAATACCACGGCCCTTATGAAACCGGCCCCGAATACCAGATCATTGACGATGCCGGCTGGCCCGAAAAACTGGAAGACTGGCAAAAAACAGGCTGTGATTATGCCATGTACCTGCCAAACGCCTCAAAAAAAGTAGCCCCGGTTGGCACCTGGAACACCAGTAAAATTATTTTCAACAACGGACATGTTGAACACTGGCTCAACGGTAAAAAGATTTTAGCTTTTGAAGCATGGACCAGCGACTGGAAAAGGAAAAAAGCCGAAGGTAAATGGAAAGATTACCCCGACTATGGCAACGCCAAAACCGGCTTAATTGCACTGCAGGACCACGGGCATAAAGCTTATTTCAGGAGCATTAAAATAAAGGAATTATAAAATTTATAATTTTTTGCTTCGTACCTTCGCGCAACAGTTTTATCTTTATCAAAAAACTCATTGGGGGTACGAAGCAATCCTTAACAGCAGGCAACCATGCAATATCGCCGGCAGAGGACTGCTTCGCCGTTCCGCCTCCCAATGACCGGGAAAGATTGATTATCTTTTGATCCCCCCGTTGAATATATAACCCACAATGAGTTTTTTTGTTTGCTTTTTATCTGTTAATTAGCCAGTTGCAGTAAATTTTCTATATCCAACCTGCGGGTAAACATGGTCAAATTCCCTTCCTGATCTACAGGCCATTGTTCTTTGGGGCGATCCCAGTAGAGCTCAACCCCGTTTTGATCGGGATCGTTAAGATAGATGGCTTCAGATACACCATGGTCAGATGCTCCTGTAATATTGTAACGGGCATCAATCAACCTTTTAAGTATAATGGCCAGGTCTTTTCTTTCGGGATATAAGATGGCAGTATGGTATAAGCCCGGTGCGTATTCCGGGGCTGGTGAAGCGCCTTTGCTATGCCAGGTATTTAAGCCAATATGATGGTGATAACCACCTGCAGATATAAAGGCGGCCTGGTCGCTGTACATTACCATTTTTTCAAAACCCAGCAACCCACAATAAAAATCAAGAGATTTTTGCAGATCACTTACCTTTAAATGTACGTGACCAATGCGGGTTTGGGCGGGTATTTCATAATCGTTCATATAATTACATGTTTAAACATCAAATTTAATTATTATTGCGCTACTTTTTGTTTTTCTATTGTAAAACAAGCCTATAAACAAGCAATGGCTATTTACTCCATACTATTACCACAATGAACGCATTAAGTAAAAATACTACCTTTGCAGAATGATCGTAAAATCGGCCGAATTTATTTGCAGCAACAGCCAGGTAAGCAAGTTACCTCCACCCGTTAAAGCGGAGTACGCTTTCATCGGGCGCTCAAATGTGGGCAAATCATCCCTTATCAATACATTAACCGGTAAAAAGGGTCTTGCCAAAACGTCGCAAACTCCCGGCAAAACGCAGCTGATCAATCATTTCCTGATCAACGAGAGCTGGTACATTGTTGATTTACCCGGTTATGGCTATGCCCGCGCATCAAAAACGGAAAAAGCCAAATGGGATAAGTTCATCCATACTTACCTGGACAAACGCGAAAGCCTGCAATGCGTAATGGTGCTGATTGACAGTCGCCTCGAGCCGCAAAAAATCGACCTTGAATTTTGCAACTGGCTGGGCGAAAAAGGCCTTTCATTTGTGCTGGTATTTACCAAGGCCGATAAACAATCGAGCATTAAAACAGACCAAAGCATTGCCAAATTCAGGAAAGCCCTGCTGGCTACATTTGATGAAATGCCGCAGTTTTTCATCACATCATCAGAAACACAGCAAGGCCGCGAAGAGATACTTGAGTTTATCGATGCAGTAAATCAAAATTTTGAAGTGCCGGTATTTCTTGGTTCCCCTCTTGAGAGGGGGCGCGAAGAATAGCGCGATGGCAGGGGTGTGTTAACAAGCGACAAGCAATACGTCTGCTAAGCATACGACGCAACACACCCCTACACCCCTCTCAAGAGGGGAATCGCACAGGGCCTTTTAATTATTTTTAATATTGAGCAATATGCCCCGCACAATCATTCCATACAATCCCCGGTTAAAAGAGCTGGCCCGGAAATTAAGGAATGACAGTACAATTGGCGAAATATTACTCTGGAAAGAGTTAAAAGGCAAACAAGGTTATGGATATGATTTCCATCGCCAAAAGCCTCTGTTAAATTATATTGTAGATTTCTATTGTTTCGAACTAAATTTGATAACTGGAAGTAAGAAAAGACATGTTCAACGTTTTAAGAACAATTGAGCAACATATAGAGAAATTTAAAAACAACGAAGTGGATCACACCTCTTACCCCTTTCAAGAGGGGAGCCGAATATCATGAAAAAATACTTATCCTTAGTAACATTCGCTCATACCATTTTTGCCATGCCGTTTGCATTTATCGGCTTCTTTTTGGCAGTAACTACCACCCAATATCATTTCGACTGGCTAAAGCTGGTTTTGATGGTTTTATGTATGGTATTTGCCCGTAATTCGGCAATGGCCTTTAACCGCTACCTTGACAGGGATATTGACATTCAAAACCCACGTACCAAACAGCGCGATATCCCAGCCGGCCGGATCAGCCCAAAAGCTGCTTTAACATTTGTTATTATCAACTGCCTGCTGTTTATTACAGCTACCTGGTTCATCAACAGGCTTTGTTTCTTTTTATCGCCGGTAGCTTTATTTGTGGTAATGGGCTACAGCGCAACCAAACGTTTTACCGCGCTCTGCCATCTGGTATTAGGATTGGGTTTATCGCTTGCTCCTATCGGTGCTTACTTAGTGGTTACCGGTCAGTTTGCTATTACACCCATATTCTTTTCACTATCCGTACTTTGCTGGGTAAGCGGCTTTGATATTATTTACGCCCTGCAGGATGAAGATTTTGACCGAAGCCAAAACCTGCACTCTATCCCGGCGTATTTAGGTAAAGTGAACGCCTTAAGACTATCTACCTTTTTACATGTGCTTTCGGCTGTTTTTATCATGATGCCCGCATTTGAAACTCAGGTAGGCTTCCTGTACTACATTGGTATCGCGTTCTTTTGCGCCATGCTTGTTTACCAGCACCTGCTTGTAAAACCAAACGACCTGAGCCGCGTTAACTTTGCTTTTATGACTACCAATGGCATCGCCAGCGTAGTATTTGCTGTATTGTTTTTGCTCGACAGGATATGGATTCACTAAAGGCCATTAACAAGTTTCGGGAGTATTTTGAGAGATATGTTCCGCTTACCGACGACGAGTGGCAGGCTTTATCGCAATACCTAACGGTAGATGCCTTAAAAAAGAAAAGGTTTTATGTAGAGGCCGGTAAAGTGTGCGATCACATCGGCCTGGTAGTAAAAGGATCCGTACGCTATTATCATGTTAAAGACGGCGAGGAAATAACCGGCTATTTCAGCTTTGAGGATGAAATGCTAAGCTCATACAAAAGTTTCCTTACCCGCACCCCGGCTGCAAACTATATCCAGGCACTTGAAGATTCGGTAATCGTAAATTTAAGCCACAAAAACTTACAACAAGCGTGCATGAATGAGCTTCTTGGTTTTAAGATGGAGCGTTTTGGGAGATTAACAGCCGAACACTATCTCATCTGTTACGAAGAACGTATTACTTCCTTTATCACTCAATCGCCCGAAGAACGTTATGCCGATCTTTTACAAACAGGTGGCGAAGCCTTGTACCGCATCCCCCAGCATTATATTGCCAACTATTTAGGGATCACTCCGGTTTCGCTCTCGCGGATCAGGAGAAGGATCATGAAGATAAGCGCTTAAACCTCACTCCAACCCTCTCCAAAGGAGAGGGAGAAAAAGCATACATTTTAAAGTCCTCTCCTTTGGAGAGGATTTAGGAGAGGTGAAATTCCTTATCTTTTGTTAACGTTTTGATTTACAAAGGCGGCCTACCTTTGTAATACACAAAACGAAAAAAGATCATGCATACTATATTAGGAGCCGGCGGTCCGGTAGCAAACATCCTCACCAAAGAATTAATCAACCATAACGAAACCATTCGTTTAGTTAGCCGCAAACCGGTTAACACCAATAATAATTATAAAGTAACCTGGCAAAAAGCCGACTTGCTCAATTACGATGAAGTACTGTCGGCAGCAAAAGGATCGACAGTAATTTATCTCGTTGCCGGCCTGGTTTATGATAAAGACATCTGGCGGGCGCAATGGCCGGTGATCATGCAAAATGTGATCAATGTTACCAAAGCCACCGGTGCCCGTTTAATATTTTTTGATAACGTTTACATGTACGGACTGGTTAACAGCTCCATGACCGAAGATACCCCATATAAACCAAGCAGCGTTAAAGGCGAAATAAGAGCGGGCATCGCCGAAATGCTCATGAATGAAGTTAAAGCCGGCAATATCAACGCAACCATAGCCCGCGCACCTGATTTTTATGGCGCCCCGGTCAACAGCTTTATTGATATGATGGTGCTTAGCAATTACGCCAAAAAACAAAACGCGCAATGGATAGGCAATCCGGATTGTAAACACAATTTTATTTATGTGCCCGATGCTGGTAAAGCCATGTTTTTGCTTGGTCAAGACCCCAATAGCGGCAACCAGATCTGGCACCTCCCTACCCCGCCGGCCATCACCGGTAAACAGTTTTTGGATATTGCCGCCGGGGTTTATAAAGTTGAGCCAAAATATACACGCGTTAATAAAGTTATGCTGTGGCTGTTCGGTTTATTTAAAAAGGTGGTAATGGGTACAGTGGAGATGTATTACCAGTACGATCACGATTATATTTTCGATAGCAGCAAATTTGAGAAAGCGTTCAACTTTAAACCAACAAGCTACGAGGATGCGATAACTGAGATATCGAAAACGCTTCATAAAGGGTGAGTCCGAAAGTCCGAAAGTTGTTTTTTTGTCGGCAAGTCCGATGTCAGCAAGTCCGAAGTCAAGATGTAACTTTCGGGCTTTTTTAATAGGAATATCTTCTTTTTAATTCCAACTTACGGACTTTTCCGACTTGCGGACTTACGGACTAAATACGCATATTTGCATATCTGCACATCTAAAAATCATGATCCACAAAAAAACAAGAACATATATCCCGGCTTCCCTTGATATTAAATGGGAAACCCTTGAGCCTTTTTATAAAGAATTATTAGATCGTCCAATCCACTCAGTTGAAGAACTGGAGAAATGGCTGCGCGATAAAAGTGAGCTGGAAGCAGCTTTGGAAGAAGATTTCGCATGGCGCTATATCCGCATGACCTGCGATACCACCAGCGAAGACTTGCTTCAAAAGTTCCAGTACTTTGCTACCGAAGTTGAGCCCAAAATTGCTCCATATAGTAACGAACTGAACAAAAAGCTGGTTGCCAGCGCGTTTGTTGATAAACTGGATGGCGAAAAATATTTTATTTTTTTACGGGCCGTAAAAAAAGCATTGGAACTTTTCCGCGAGGAAAATATCCCGGTACAAACCGAAATCCAGGTGGAACAGCAGAAGTACCAATCTATAACCGGTTCCATGTCTGTTCATGTTGATGATAAGGAATTTACTTTAGAACAAGCTTCCGTATTTTTAAAAGGCACTGATCGTGCTAAACGCCAGGAAGTTTGGGAAAAGATCACCAGCCGCCGTTTACAGGATAAAGACAAACTCGATGAACTTTTCGACCATTTGCGTAAGCTTCGTCACACAGTGGCAACAAACGCCAATTTTGAAAACTTCCGCGATTATATGTTCCAGGCTTTAGGCCGTTTTGATTATACCCCGCAGGATTGTTATGCTTTTCATGCAGCTATCGAAACCGAAATAGTACCTATTCTAAAAACCCAGGCCGAAAAGCGCCGCGAGGCTTTGCACTTACCTACGCTTAAGCCATGGGATATGGATGTGGATATTTCTGGCAAACCAGCCCTTAAACCATTCCAAAATGGCGAAGACCTGATCGAGAAATCTATCCAGTGCTTCAGCAACATCAATCGCTATTTAGGCGAACGTTTGGAGATCATGAAAGATAATGGTCTGTTTGATGTGGAAAGCCGTAAAGGCAAAGCCCCGGGTGGTTACAACTATCCCTTGGCCGAAACCGGCGCACCTTTCATTTTTATGAATTCGGCCAATACCTTTCGCGATTTAACCACTATGGTACATGAGGGCGGTCACGCGGTACACACTTTCCTTACTGCCGATCTGGAACTGAATGATTTTAAACATTGCCCATCCGAAGTTGCCGAATTAGCCTCCATGTCGATGGAGCTGATCTCGATGGATAACTGGAATGTGTATTTTGATAACGAGGAAGATCTTAAACGCGCTAAACGCGATCAGTTAGTTGACGTATTGAAAACCCTGCCCTGGGTGGCCGTTGTCGATCAGTTTCAGCACTGGATCTATACCAACCCCGACCATACCGATGCCGACCGTACAACCGCCTGGATCGAGATCTTTGAACCATTCGGCGCGGGTTTTGCCGATTGGAGCGAACATCGCGAAGCATTAGCAAATCTTTGGCAAAAACAGCTACACATCTTCGAGGTGCCATTTTACTATATCGAATACGGCATGGCCCAGTTAGGCGCTATCGCTATATGGAAAAACTACAAAGAAAATCCTGAAAAGGGTTTGCAACAATATTTAGATGCCCTTAAACTCGGTTATACTAAAACTATTAAAGAGATTTATGAAACGGCAGGGATCAAGTTTGACTTCAGCGCGGCCTATGTAAAAGAACTGGCTGAGTTTGTTAAAGCAGAGTTGGATAAATTGAATTAAGATAAATTCTTCATAAAAGAACAAAAGCGCCATTTGGCGCTTTTGTTCTTTTATACCTGTCTGCCGCGGCAGTTTTTGCTTTTAATCCAATACCCTATTATACAACTCCCAATAATCCTTCACCATTTTATCGCTCGAAAACTGCGAGTTTGCCCAGTCATAACAATCAGCCCTGCTAATCTGACGGAGCCAGCCAACTGCTTCGGCGGCTTCATCAACCTTATTAACCAAAAAGCCGGTCTGTGCGTTTTTGATTAATTCTGGCATCGAGCCCCGGTTAAAAGCTATGACCGGCGTACCGCATAGCATTGCTTCAGCCACACTCAGGCCAAAAGGCTCATCAAAGCTGATGGGATGCAACAGTGCATAAGCTCTGCCTAAAAGCTCCCGGCGCTTATCAGGCCCGGCATGGCCTATATACTCCACATTGGCACAAAGCAATGGCTCTATCTTTTCCTTAAAGTAGTTGGTATCCTGAACTATACCGGCTATCAGTAATTTCCGTTTACTTTTTTTGGCGATATCGATAGCTTCGGCAGTTCCTTTATCGGGATGGATACGACCGAAGTACAACAGGTAATCATCCGGCTGTTCATAAAACTGAAAATCACGGGTATCGAGGCCATTATATACCGTGGCTAAATAATCAAGCTCAGGACTACGGTCGGCATTGCTGATAGAAACATAATGCCCCCGGCTATTATATTTTTTATAAACCGGGATGATCTTTGATGATGAAAACCCGTGAATGGTAGTGAGTAGTGGCGTTTTAATCAGGCCTGAATATGTAAGCGGCAAAAAGTCAAAGTTATTATGAATGATATCGAACTGACCGGCCTTTTCCATCAGGTTACTAATATGCAGGCATTCCAGCACTTTGGCATCCTGCGTTCTGTCTTCCTCGTAACCTGTATCACAAATGGCATCAAGTTTACCCGCGGTTATCGAATCGCCCGTGGCGAAGAGTGTTACCTCCGCCCCCATTTTGATGATCCCTTCGGCTATATTTGATGCTATTTGCTCCCAGGGCCCGTAGTGCCTGGGCGGCGTGCGCCAGGCAACAGGGGCTAATACAGCTACCTTCATTTAACAGATTTGCATTTTTTGGCCGTATTTATTGTATTCGTATTCCAGCTCAAAGGCTTTCAACACCGTAAGGTGCGATATCAGATAAGCCAGTGTACTTTCAGCTCCCTGGTTACGGTTAATGCCGCCAGGCAGCAAACCATCGCAGCAGCCTTTGGTTTCATGGTCATACAGCGGTGCCCGCAAAGTATTTTCGCCAAGGAACCATTTATAGCTCAGGAACATTTTTTCAATATACTGCGGTATCCTGAAGATCTGGTATGCCTGGAAATGCATCAGCACCATAGCCATGGTTTCAATAGCCTGTTGATCAAATGTTGGGAATGTGCCGCCACGGTAATACCAGCCATCATTTCCAACAGGACTTAAATATCCGTTTGACAAAGTAAGCTGATCAAGGAAAGCCATAGTTGCCAAAGCTATTTTCCTGGCTTCCTCATTACCGGTAATCTCGCATGAGTGCAGTAAGGCCAGCGGCAGGATGGCGTTATCGTAAGTCATCTTTTCCTCAAACCATTGCCAATCATCAGCCTGGGTGTTGTTATAGGCATCAATTAATGGCTGGGTAAGGTTGGCCAATATTTTAACCATACCCTCGTCTGTAGGGTAAACCTGCAGGTAAAGACTGATACCAATTATAGTATTGGCCACACCCCTTAAATGTTTCAGCGCTGAAAAATGCGGCACCGATTTATGGAAGATCTCCAGGGCGAATTCACGGTATGAATTGCTGGCCGCACAGCCAATCAAATGACCAAGGGCCCAAATGGTACGGCCAAATGAATCTTCCGAGCCAACCTCGTCCAGGTAGCGCCTGTCAAAACTCAGGAAGTTGCGGAAATTACCATCATCAGTTTGCATATAGTGGATGTAGCTGAGGTAAATGGGTAGCAGTTCAAATGCTTCCCGGCTTCCGTTACGCTGATAAGCCATTAATGCCATAATAAGCGCACGGGCGTTATCATCCAAACAATACCCTTCTTTTAAATTCGGGATCCCGTACTTGGCATGTTGTACAATCCCGGTATCATCGGTTAACCTCAATACGTGAGTTAAGCTGAATTTCGGCAGGATCTCCGGGTCAACGATGCTGTTACGCAGAATTTTATCGCTGAAATCAAAACGTACCAGTGATTCCCGGGCCACTTTAATAAATTCGGCGCCTATAACCGGCCAGCGTAAATGCAGGCCATATTGGTAGGCGTTTTCTTTCAGTTCGTTCAGCACACGATCCTGATCAAGCAATTCAATAACGGTATCGGCCAGCGCTTCCGAATTTTTAAAATCAAACAGTCTACCGCGCTTTTCGGCCAGCAATTCTGTAGCATGCCAGTACGGAGTTGAAACTACTGCTGCACCTGCACCAACAGCGTATGATAGCGTACCGCTGGTGATCTGTGCTTCGTTTAAATATGGTGTTACGTAAATTTCGCAGGCAGTTAAGTAGTTTACCAATTCCTCTTCGGAAACAAACTTGGCGATAAATGCCAGGTTCTTCGAAACGCCTAACTGCGCCGCAAGCGATTTCAAATGATCGCGGTACTCCTCGCCCGAACTTTTGATAACCCCGGGATGTGTATTACCCAATACCACGTACATCACATCAGGATGCTTCGCTACTATTTTAGGCAATGCTTTTATTACAGTTTCCAAACCTTTGTTACGGCTTAGCAAACCAAAGGTTAACATCACCCTTTTGTTTTTAAAAGCCGACAAGCTTTTCACCGGATTCTCGGCAGGGGCTTCCACATCGGGCACGCCATGCTCTATGATCTGGATCTTATCGGCAGGGATCTCATAAATATTGGTCAGGAAATCTACAGCACGTTTGCTCATCACCACAACCTTTGATGATTGCTCGGCAATTTCGCGGATAATGATGCGCTGCACATAACTCGGATCTTTCAATACCGTGTGTAAAATGGATATCAGCGGCTTTTCAAGACGATTGATCAGCGGTAAAATATAAATGCCGCTTTCGCCACCGTAAATGCCAAACTCATGCTCCATAATACATACATCGGCATTACTGGTGTTGATATAATTGGCTGCACGGATATAATCTTTCTGGTGATTTTGGCGAATGATATATTTAACTTCCTCCGGGTATTCATATTCCTGTAGGTTTTCCGAATCATTAAGTGCCACAACAAAGCCATTTTGTGCTAAGGTGTGCCTTTCAGGAAAATTTGAACTGATGGCACGCATCAAATTATTATTAAATGTTGCAAGGCCGCATTCGCGGGGGGGATAGGTTGATATATATGCTATTTTCATATGTAGATTGTGTATAGATGCTTTGTATTGATCCGTTTTACAAAAAATTTAATTAATTGTAAAAACTGAATGACTACAAAAAAGTGCAATAAGTGACCTTAATTATTGCTTTTGACACATTCAAAGCAGCATTTTCATAGACATCAGTATAAATGCATAAACTATACCAATTTAATTCAAACTTAAATTCAGCAACATTATTAGCCGGTTGTAACAGGCAAGTTACAGGGAGAAAGCAGTTGTTGTAAAAGTTGTCATTTCGATAGAGCGGCGACTGGATTGCGCGCCGGGGCGAAAGAGAAATCTTGTACGCCATGAAAGTAGGCTTTGCATATCCGCCAGCCGCTTGTACAAGATTTCTCCTCGTTCCTTGTTTGAAATGACAAGAAGTAATTTATTCGGTGTAGAAATCAATAGCCTCAATGATCACCTCACAAGCTTTTCTGATTTCATCAGGCGTAATAATAAGCGGCGGAGCTAAACGCATGGAATTACTGCAATGAAGGAACCAATCGGTTATTACACCGTTTTCGATACAACGGTCAATTATGTTTTTATTGAGCTCGAAGTTTTCCAGTTCGATTGCCATCATAAGGCCTTTGCCACGTACCTGTTGTATAGCGGGGTGTACAAGCAAATCCCGAAACAAAGCTTCCTTTTCGGCCACGGTAGCTGCCAAATTATTATCCAGCAGAAACTCCAGCGCAGCCAAGCCCGCCGCGCAGCATACCGGGTGCCCGCCAAAGGTAGTGATATGACCAAGAATCGGGTTTTCCTTTAACGCGTCCATGATCTGGTTTGATGAAATGAACGCCCCTATCGGCATTCCACCGCCTAAAGCTTTTGCCAGTAACAGGATATCTGGTACGATATCAAAATGCTCAAACGCGAAAAGCTTGCCTGTGCGTCCAAACGCCGCCTGGATCTCATCCAGGATCAACAGCGTACCGGTTTCGGTACAACGGGCTCGTAAAGCTTGCATATAGACAACATCCGGCACACGGATGCCTGCCTCACCCTGGATGGTTTCAATAATCACACAGGCGGTTTCTTCAGTTATCAGCATAAGATCTTCCGGGTTATTAAAACGGATGAAATTTACGCCCGGTAATAAAGGACGATAAGCCTGTTTAAACTCCTCATTGCCCATAACACTCAATGCGCCATGTGTGCTGCCATGATATGAGTTAAGACAAGCCACAACCTGCTGCCTGCCCGTAAAACGCTTGGCAAGCTTTAATGCCCCCTCAACGGCCTCAGCACCCGAGTTGGTAAAATATACCGACTGCAGATTATCCGGTAGCACTGAAATAAGTTTTTCGGCAAAGCGCACCTGCGGGGTCTGTACATACTCGCCGTAAACCATCAGGTGCATGTATTTATCAACCTGCTCCTTTATCGCATTAATAACATAAAGATTGCTGTGCCCAAGACTGCTTACCCCAATGCCCGAGATCAGGTCGATATAAGGCTTGCCCTCCGCGTTGTACATATAAATACCTTCGGCACGCTCAAATTCAAGTAATAAAGGAAAATTAGTGGTTTGCGCGTTATTGGCTAAAAAAAGCTGACGAAGAGTAGACATAGCAATTAGTGAGTTATTGAATTAGTGAATTATTGATTTGTGCTTTATATATTTTAAATCAACGATGCAAAATTCAACATTTACCTCAATAAAGCCACAAACAAAAAAAGTGAATTGACCAATTCACTAATTCAATAATTCATTAATTGGTTTTAATTCCCCGCTCTTTCGCTGCGTTCGCTGAGTTGTTTGATGAGCTCATCGTTAAATTCCTGTTCGCTTTTGTACAGGACACTCACCTTTTCGGGCGGAAGAATCTTGGCAAAGGAATCGCGGTAGCGTTTACGGATCCCAACCAGCTGGCTTTCGTAATAGATTTCCTTATCTATTTGCTCGGTGCCGTTGGTTGATGAAGTGGAGTTATTTAAACGCTTCAGAATGCGCACAGCAGTAAGCTCCTGCTGGTACTGATTATAAAGCGGCCAGAATTTGTTAGCCTCTTCATCAGTAAGATCAAGCTGGCGGCTGATATACCTGTTACGGGCAGCCTCAAGCCTTTTACCCATAGCGCCCTTTTTGTTGCCATTAGGACGTACCGGGTTAAGTTGGGGCCTTGAGGGCGTTTGAGCCGGAACAAAGCGGTTAACCTGCCCCACAGCTTCATAGCCTAATGCCATAACAAATAACACAATACAAATATGCCTGATCAATTTACTCATTAAATTTTTTCCTCTGTTTAATTATCTATATAATCCGACAGATCTTCGTCTGCATTACTTGTGTTGCTTTTTTGGTTTGCATCTATCAGCGTACGGGTATCGCTCGCGTCCATGTGTAACTGAAGATAGCTTTTTATTTCATCAACCGGCACCGATGATACCTGCTCATGCAAGTAAGAATGGTTATGATCCGGCGCCTGGATATCTCCCCTGAAAATAACACCCACACCTAATATTAAAGCAAAGCAGGCCGCTGTAGCATACCTGATGGTTGGCGACAACCAAAGCCTTCTCACCATTCCTTTTTTCTGTACAGGTTTTGCTTTGTTAATGCTTATAACATTATCAATCTCCTGCTCCTCTTCAACTTCAGCATTAACTGTTTTATCCAGGATGCGCTGGTTAAGCTTATCAAAGTAATCTATCGGTACAACAAAACCTTCGTGCTCGGCATTTATTGCCTCCTCAACTGCTATGCGGCTTTGAATATTGGCACTTAGCTCCTCAAAATAATTTTCAGGAACAGTAAACCCTTCATCGCCCATGGCTTCCTCAACCGCGATACGGCTTTGGATGTTGCTGCTCAGTTCATCAAAGTAATTTTCGGGTACGGTGAAGCCTTCATCAGCCAGGTTCATGGCCTCCTCTACCGCTATACGGCTTTGGATATTGCTGCTTAACTCGTCAAAATAGTTTTCGGGCACCGTGAAACCCTCTCCCGCATTCATGGCTTCATCCACCACAATACGGCTTTGAATATTGCTGCTCAGCTCATCAAAATAATTTTCGGGAACGGTAAACCCCGAATCACCGGCGCTTAAAGCACGCTCAATATTTATACGGCTCCGGATGTTGCTGCTTAGCTCGTCAAAGTAATTTTCGGGTATGGTATACCCTGCAGATGGATAGTTTTTTAATCCCTCAAGCCTTATACGTGTTGTAATGTGCTGCGCTAACTCATGGAAATAGCCTTCAGGCACTGTGAACGGGTTAGTTTTGCTAACCTGTTTCAGCGCGATGAAATCATCCAGCCATTCCCTATTGTCCATATCGCTTTTCATACACAACTATAGATTGGTATAGTGCTAAAAGGTTTAACGTAAATTAAAAAATTAATCCCTGCCAAGCAAATGAGCTTCTATCTTCTTGACCGCCAGGTGAAACGAAGCCTTTAAAGCCCCCACGCTGGTACCCAAAACCTGCGACATTTCTTCATACTTCATGTCTTCATAATATTTCATATTGAAAACAAGCCGTTGTTTTTCGGGCAGGGTAAGCAGTGCTTCCTGTAGCTTACGCTGCGCAGCATCGCCGTTAAAGTAGGTTGAGTCGGCCAGCGTATCGGCCAGCTCATAAGCAACATCATCCAACGAAACATTATTTTTTTGTTTTTTCTTATTCAAAAAAGTAATGCATTCGTTGGATGCTATCCTGTACATCCAGGTGTACAGTTGCGCGTCGTTTCTGAAACCGGCCAGGTTTTTCCAAACCTTTACAAAAACATCCTGAACCAGATCATCAGCATCGTCATGATCAACAACCATGCGCCTGATGTGCCAGTATATTTTTTGCTGGTATTTTTTTAACAACAGGTTAAATGCTTCATTCCGGGTCTTTTCGTCCTGAAACTTGCTTAATATCTCTGAATCTTCAACCTGTACCGACATTTTTAGAATTTTATTAATGTTAAAGGTTTAATTAACCTTTTTTGTTTTTTCTTTCTATCACCTTTTTCACCGCTGCCACAATATGATCTGCATCCAGACCGTATTTGGTCATCAGCTGTTCAGGTGTACCGCTTTCACCAAAGCTGTCATTTACAGCTACGTACTCCTGTGGTGATGGATTGTGCACTGCAAGCACCTGTGCAACGCTATCGCCTAAGCCACCCAAACGGTTGTGTTCTTCGGCAGTAACTACGCAGCCTGTTTTAGCAACCGATTTCAAAATAGCCTCTTCATCCAACGGTTTAATGGTGTGGATGTTGATGATCTCGGCATCAATGCCCTGCTCAGCCAAAATTTCGCCGGCAAGGATAGCCTGCCATACCAGGTGACCTGTAGCAAAGATACTTACATCAGCGCCTTCGTTCACCATCCATGCTTTACCAATTTCAAATTTTTGATCGGGATCGGTAAAGATCGGAACAACCGGGCGGCCGAAACGTAAGTAAACCGGGCCATCATACTCAGCAATAGCAACAGTAGCGGCTTTAGTTTGGTTATAATCGCAGGTGTTGATAACAGTCATACCTGGTAACATTTTCATCAGGCCTATATCTTCCAAAATCTGGTGAGTGGCACCGTCTTCGCCCAAAGTTAAACCGGCATGTGAAGCGCAAATTTTAACGTTTTTGTTTGAGTAAGCTACTGATTGACGGATCTGGTCATAAACCCTGCCGGTTGAAAAGTTGGCGAAAGTACCGGTGAAAGGAATTTTACCGCCGATGGTCATACCGGCAGCAATACCGATCATGTTAGCTTCAGCAATACCTACCTGTACAAAACGTTCAGGGAATGCTTTAATAAAATCGTTCATTTTTAACGAACCAATAAGGTCGGCGCAAAGTGCAACAACCTGATCATTTTTCTGGCCTGCTTCCAGCAACCCGGCGCCAAAGCCCGAGCGGGTATCTTTTTTATCTGTGTAAGTGTATTTTTTCATTGTTCAAATTCCCCCTGCAATCGAGAGGGATTGGCATTAAATCGTAATAATTAAACTGATGTTTCTAAACTTCCCCTTCAGGGGGCCAGGGACTAATAATCGCCCAGTGTTTCCTCTAACTGATCTAAAGCCAGTTTAAGCTGCTCATCATTTGGCGCAACACCGTGCCATTTGTGGCTGCCCACCATAAAGTCAACACCGTACCCCATTTCGGTATGCATCAGGATCATGATCGGTTTACCCTGACCTGTGCGGCTTTTTGCTTCTTCAAGCACTCTAACCACATCGGCCATATCGTTACCTTTCATATCCAATACATCCCAGCCAAAAGCTTCCCATTTAGCGCGAAGATCGCCTAATGAAAGTACCTGTTTGGTTGGACCATCAATTTGCTGACCGTTAACATCGATAGTTGAGATCAGGTTATCAACATGATTGTGCGGGGCAAACATTGCAGCTTCCCAAATCTGGCCTTCCTGGATCTCGCCATCGCCATGCAGGGTAAACACCAATGATTTATCACCGTTTAATTTTTTTGCCAATGCAGCGCCGATAGCTACCGATAAACCCTGTCCCAATGAACCCGAAGCAATACGGATACCCGGAAGATGCTCATGTGTGGTTGGGTGACCTTGTAAACGCGCGTTCAGTTTACGGAAAGTTGCCAGTTCGGCTTTATCAAAATAACCGGCATGTGCCAATGTGCTGTAAAACACGGGGGAAATATGGCCGTTTGACAGGAAGAAAATATCTTCTCCAACTGCATCCATATTAAATTTAGGATCGTGGTTCATTACCGAAAAATACAATGCGGTAAAGAAATCGGTACAGCCCAATGAGCCGCCCGGGTGGCCTGATTGACAGCCATGTACCATGCGTACAATGTCGCGCCTGATTTGTGACGCGGTTTTTTCTAATGTTTGTAAGTCTGCTTTCATTAATGGAATTTAGGAACTGCTAAAGTAGCTATTTTGATTGTGTTTTTAACACTTATTTTATAAGATCGAGCACCTGTTGTGACGAGGCCTTAGTATCAACCTTACTGATCACATGCGTAATAACCCCTTCTGCATCAATTATAAATGTGGTACGGGCTGTACCCATATATTTTTTGCCGTACATGTTTTTTTCAACCCATACGCCGTAAGCTTCTACAATTTTAAGCTCATTATCCGCTATCAGGGTAAATGGCAGGCTGTATTTGGTTTCAAATTTTTTGTGCGATTTTTCGTCGTCGGTACTTACCCCTATCACCTCAAAACCTTTGCTTAAAAGTGATTGATAGTTATCCCTGAAATCGCATGATTCGGCAGTACAGCCGGGGGTATCATCTTTAGGATAAAAGTAAAGGATCACATTTTTGCCTTTATAATCGGCAAGGGATACTTCTTTGCCGTTTTGATCTTTAGCGGTAAAAGCAGGAGCTTTATCGCCTTCTTTTAATGTTGTCATGGCTTATTTAGGTACTTATCTGGAAAAATCGGCGGAAAATTCCGAAAAATTATTCTTGTTATCAACTAAAGTCAACTTAAACACGTGTTTACCGGGTGCAATATCGCTATTAAACGTGTAACTTAATATTTTACTTTTATAATCATGCTCCATCAGCACCCATTTGCCATCAATGGTGCCGGTATAACTCTTAATTCCGGATAAATTATCGCTCATTCTGAAATTAATACTGCGGGCAGCCTTCATGTTGCTGCCATTTTTGATGTTTAAAGGATGAATTACCGGGGCCACCGTATCTACCTTGACATAATAGTCGCCGAAGGCACTCACCTGCGATATCACATAGCCATCTTTAAAGTAACCGCCCTGGCAGCCGCCCCAAGAACTTACAATAACCGCCTTATCAGTGTAATTACCCAGGTCGACATCGGGCTTGATCCAGATTTCATAATTATCGTGAATGGGCGTTAACCGGTTATGGATATGGTGCACGGCAGAATAAGCACCTGCAGGTTTGGTTGATGCTGAATATTGAAAATCAAGGTCATCATAAAGGTTACCTGGCATAATGATCACTTTCACTTTGTCGTTGCTAAACTCGCTCCGCTTGTCATAGTAAAACATAGTACCGGTAGGTTTCACAGGCTGTGGGTTTGTAAACGGAGATGATTTAACCTTCAGGTTAAGCGATGCTGTATTGCCCGCCACATCCTTTACAATATACTCCACATCATGCGTCGCGTTATCACCAAACGTAATGATGCCGTTATTTACCGATTGCGGATACAATGAAATCCGGCTGCCGGGCAAAATGAAACATTTCTGCATCCACCTGCGGGATGATTCAAATGCAGGGTAATCTATATACGCATTGATGGCATGGGTCTGATCAAACGCGAAACGTTCAACCGCAAAGGTATACACGATTTTGCCATCCAGTTTTAGCTCTATAGAATAAACGCCGTTATGATTAAACGATGTGCTGTTCATATCGGTGGTATTAATCCCGAATCCGATATTGCCGCTTAGTTCCAGCGTTTGTGGTTTAAGGAGATGATAATTACCTGCTGAGCCCGTAACGCCTAAAAACTCCCTGGGCGTTTTTTCGCTGAACGGTTTTCCGTTGAGGTGATAGATACCAATAGCGGTAATTGCAGGCGGCACTTTATCAGGAATGGTTAAACCAAATAGCTGTGCATTGATAGTTTCCTCTGTTTTACTGTCCCTGATCTCAAAGTGCACATGCGGCCCGGCCGATGCACCGGCATTTCCTGAAATAGCTACAACCTCATCCTTTTTTACCGGCACCTGTGTTGGTGTAAGTTTAAAATCAGCTTCGTAGGTTTGGTGCTCGTACTGGTATTTCTTTACCAGGTCAATAACCGCCGGACTAAAACTTTGCAGGTGACCATAAACCGTAGTATACCCATTGGGATGGGTGATGTAAATAGCCCTCCCAAACCCACCAAACTGTACACGTACCCTTGATATGTAACCTTCGGCAGCGGCATGTACAGGGTAGCCGGTACGCTGGTTGGTTTTAAAATCCAACCCTGAGTGGAAATGCGCGGGCCTCAATTCACCAAATGAACCGGCTGTAGTGGGCGGCGTAAGATCAAGCGGATACCTGAAATAGTTTTGCTGGTATTGCCTGCTTTGGATAGTATTATTCTGCGCATACGTGTTTGAATAAAGCGCCAAACACATCGCGCCTGTAACCAATAGTTTTTTTATCATGCTTACTTAACGTAAAAATCGAGCATTTTCTCATCTTCGAGGTATCCCTCAAGTCTATCGCCGATTTTTACTTTTGATACACCTGGTGGGGTGCCGGTAAATATTAGGTCGCCCTTTTTAAGGGTGATGTATTTTGAAACAAAGGCGATGATGCTCTCAAACGAAAAAAGCAAATCGCGGGTGTTGCCCTGCTGGCGGGTTTCGCCGTTGATATCAAGTTTAAAGTTGATATCATAAACAGATTCAAACTTAGTCTTAGGTACAAAAGTGCTGATGGGCGCCGAGCCATCAAAGGCTTTAGCCAGTTCCCAGGGAAGGCCTTTTTCTTTGTGGCGTGCCTGAACATCACGCGCGGTAAAATCAATACCTAAGCCAATTTCTTCATAGTAATTAGCGGCAAATTTTTCGCTGATGTGTTTGCCCTCTTTACTGACCTTCAAAACCAATTCAATTTCATGGTGTACATCTTCCGAAAAATCGGGATGGTAAAAAGGCTTGTTCTCTTTTAATAAGGCCGTATCGGGCTTCATGAAGATAACCGGCGTTGTGGGTACCGGGTTATTGAGTTCTTTGGCGTGTTCGGCGTAGTTGCGGCCAATGGCAATAATTTTCATAAATGAACGCTATAATCGCCAAAGCTAAAAAAATTGATGGGTTTGGGAGGAAGGTTTATAATGTTGTATTAATAATTTGACGTTCCCCTCAAGTAAAACTTACGCAGGCAAGTTGCGTACCTCTGGCACGCCCAAATGGGGTTCATTCAATTGCTACAAACCTTTTGCCCCGCTGGGGCAGTCAAAAATGAAAAAATTAATTTTAATCGAATTTAATTAATAACCGAAATCCTTTTGATAACAGATTCGGTGCCGGCAACAACGCGGACAAAGTAAAAACCACGGACCAGCTTATTGCTGATCGGGTAATTCAGATTATGATCGCCGGATTCAACCCTTTGAGAAAACAGGGTAGAAATATCGTTGCCCAGCACATCCATTATTTTAATGGTTACGTTGGTATTGCGCGAAATGGAATATTTAAGATTGATCTGGTCAGTTACCGGGTTAGGGTACAATTGCACATCAGTTAGTAGTTTATCATCGGGCCGGGATACATTCAATTTTACACTTGAAGTAACAGCGGGTTTTAATGGAGGAAGCGAAAGGTGCAAGCCATTCTTTAAATAAGAGGTTTTGGCAGCTTTAGTTTTACCCCTAAGATACACGGTATCAGACTTTAGCGAATGACCATCGGCAACAAAGGCGAAGTTCACGAAAATTGCCATCGCAATTATCACGACCCATGTATAGGTATAAACATAAGAATATGTAAAATTTCGCCTCATTATTTAGTATGATTCTACAAAAGTATAAATAATGCCCTCATCCCATTAAATATTAGTGTTTTTGTAAAACTTTTTAACAAATTTTAACAAAATGCACAGCCTTATTGTATAATAGACACATAATTTCCTTATACGTTTAATCATTCTAATGGTTTAACCAAAAAAATTAATATTTTTGCCATCTCTAAATCATAAAAGTGTCAAATCATAAAGATCTGCATAAACTGTCGGCCGCGGGCTTTCTAATCAGTTTAGGAATAATTTACGGTGATATTGGTACCTCCCCATTATACGTATTCAAGGCTATAGTTGGCCAGCGTCAAATTTCAGAAACATTAATTCTTGGAGGTGTTTCGCTCATTTTTTGGACATTAACCCTGCAAACCACTTTAAAGTATGTGGTGATAACCCTAAGGGCCGATAACAAGGGTGAGGGCGGCATTTTCTCGCTGTTTTCATTAGTACGGCGTAAAGCAAAATGGCTTATTATACCGGCGGTTGTAGGGGGCTGCGCCCTTTTGGCCGATGGCATTATTACCCCGCCAATTACCATATCATCGGCCATTGAAGGTTTGCAAACCTATTACCCTAATTTGCCTACTGTATATGTGGTAATGGCCATTATTACCGCTTTATTTATCATACAGCAATTCGGCACATCACTGGTAGGTAAGGCATTCGGGCCTATCATGTTCGTCTGGTTTACGATGATGGGCTTTTTAGGTGTTACCTATATCGTACATGATCCATGGGTTATCCGCTCGTTAAACCCGTACTATGCCATTAAATTGCTTACCTCAAGCTCAAGCGATGGCGCCTTCATTATATTAGGTGCCGTGTTTCTGTGTACCACGGGTGCCGAAGCATTGTACTCCGATCTTGGTCATTGCGGTAAAGCCAATATCCGCGTAAGCTGGGTTTATGTTAAGATTTGCCTTATCCTAAACTATTTAGGCCAGGCAGTTTGGCTGCTACAACGTAACGGGCACGTTATGGACCTTAACGCTCAAAACCCTTTTTATCAAATCATGCCAACATGGTTCCTGATATATGGTATCGGCATAGCTACAGTAGCGGCCATCATTGCCAGCCAGGCGCTGATATCAGGTTCGTTTACGCTCATTGCCGAAGCGGTAAGGCTTAATCTTTGGCCAAAAGTTAGGATCAACTACCCATCCGAGCAAAAAGGACAGCTATATGTACCCAGCGTTAACTGGCTGCTTTGGGCCGGTTGTTTAGGTGTGGTGCTGATATTCAAACATTCGGATAAAATGGAGGCTGCTTACGGCTTAAGTATTACCGTAGCCATGCTTATGACCACCATACTGGTATCCAAATTCCTGAAACGCAAAAAAGTACCCAACTATATCATCAATACGTTTTTGGCGGTTTACCTGCTTATTGAAGGAACCTTCCTTACCGGTAACCTGCATAAGTTTTTAGATGGCGGTTGGTTTACACTGTCGATAGGTTTTGTGCTGTTTACTGTAATGTGGACCTGGCATACCGCCCGCAAGATCAGGAACCGCTATGTGAAGTTTGTTGAGATAGAAGACTATTTTGATATCATAAAGGAGTTAAGCTCTGACGAAAGTGTGCCTAAATATGCTTCGCAACTGGTGTATTTAACCAGTGCCAACTTCAATTCAGAAATAGAATCAAAAATTGTTTACTCCATACTGCAAAAACAGCCTAAACGTGCCGATGTTTACTGGCTGGTACACGTTGACGTAGTGGATGAACCTTATAAACGCGAATACGAAGTTGACCATTTAGTGCCAAATAAACTCATCCGGATTGACTTTAAGCTCGGTTTCCGCGTTGAACAGCAAATAAACCTGCTATTCAGGAAAGTGGTGGAAGACCTGGTTAAAAAAGGCGAGGTTGATATTACCAGCACTTATAAATCACTGAACAGGCATAAAATTGTCGGCGATTTTCGTTTTGTAGTGATCGAAAAGATCTTTTCACGTTCACATAACCTGTCGTTTATTGAAAGGTTTATTATGGATTACTACAAGCAGCTTAAAAAAGTGAGCTTATCCGAAGAGCGCGGTTTTGGCCTCGACCTGAGTTTTGTAACGGTGGAGAAAGTACCGCTGGTGCTTGCAATACCTGAGGCCATTGAAATCCACCGGGTTAATTAAATTTCCCCTTTAATATTGAAAGCCTTCCGGAAACGGGAGGCTTTTCTTTTTTACTTCTGCCGTAGGCGTGGCATACCATGATTTGAGCTTTCAGCTCAAGGGTGTAAGCTGAAAGCTTACATTATGCCGCCCACAGGCTGAAAGCTTGCGGTAGTTATATAGTCACATACTTTTCTCCCAGGCTATACGCATATACTTTCGCACCTCGTCATCAATATCTTCCTTAAAATACATCCTGAAGTAGTGATTATACTGATCGGTGCCGGGCACTTGTTTTATTTTACTGAAGCACAGGTTATCGTCATAAACCTGTTTAAACGGAAATACCACATCAATAAAGTTTTTACCTAATTGGGTAACATAAGCAAAGTTTATCCTTGCTCCCAATGCTATCATGCTTTTGGTAGGATAAACTTTAATTTCGGTAATTTGCAGGTACTCATCAATCAAATGATCAAACAGCGCTATGGTATGGGGCGTTTTGCTGCTTAGCGCTTCCGATAGCTCCCTGTCGCGACATGAATGCGCCTGGTTGGTGGCGGTAAATTCACGTTCGCATAAAGGGCAGGTCCACATAAGTTTTACGCGGTTTTGATTTCTTTGCCCAGCACGCTGTTTTTATAGCTGTAAGTGGCATAAATTACCAGACCTATCACCAGCCATATCAAAAACCTGAGCCAGTTAGTATAGCCAAGTTCCGTCATCAGGTAAAAACAGCTCATCAGCCCCAAAACAGGGATGAGCGAGAAGTTTTTAATAAAGCTGTAAACCGCTATAATAATGATCAGGATAAAGAAAAGATAGTTAGGGAAATTATACAGGAAGCCATCAAAACCTAAATAATACTTCTTACCATCGCTGATATCGTTCGTTTTCCTTAGCGCGGTATTGAATTTATCTTCTTCTATATCCTTAAAATATTTTTTAGCCGAGTCGGGCTGGGCAGTTACATTAGCGTTATAAAGCTGATTGGTAGTTTTAAGCAGGCTCAGCTTGTCATTGTTATCCATGTTATCAATGATATCGCTACGGTCTTTTAGCTTCTTAAACTGCATCATTTCAACCTGCGCGGCCGGCTTAAACCAGGCAACCGAACCCAAAATCACCAGTGTGATAATTGGTATAATAAATTTACCATTCACGTATGGTAAATGGAATTTGCCTTTAACAGCCTCTTCACGCGGCAGCAACAGCACACCGCCGCAAACCAGTACAAATGCAAAAAGGGTACCTATACTGGTCAAATCAGTTACTTCGGTAAGGTTCATGAACAGGGCCGGTATAGCCACCACAAAACCGGTCACCACGGTGGCAAAAGCAGGTGTTTGATATTTTGGATGGATACGTGAAAATGCTTTAGGCAATAAACCATCGCGGCTCATGCTCATCCAGATCCTGGGCTGGCCTAACTGGAATATCAGCAATACACTCGCTGTAGCAACAACCGCACTAATGGAGATCACATAGCTAATCTTATTTAAGCCCACCTTTGCAAAAACAAAGGCCAGTGGGTCACCAACCTGCAGGTCTTTATAACTTACCATGCCGGTAAGCACCAATGCTATCAGGATATACAATACTGTACAAATCACCAGCGAATAGATCATGCCGCGGGGCAGGTCGCGCTGGGGCCTTTCACATTCTTCGGCTGTGGTTGAGATGGCGTCAAAGCCGATATAAGCAAAAAACACCCCCGATACGCCTTTCATAACGCCACTGAAACCGTTAGGCATAAATGGGTGCCAGTTGGCAGGTGTTACATAAAAAAAGCCGACTACTATAACTGCTATAACAATCACTATCTTCAAAACCACCATAGCATTGGTGGCCTTTTTTGTTTCGCGGATGCCCACATAAACCAGGTAAGTGATGATGATAACAATTAAAAGGGCGGGTAAATTGGCAATGAGCTTAAAACCGCCTATGCCCGGCGCCTGATCCCAGGCCAGTGCTTCTGCTTTTACCTTATCACCGATATCAGCCAGGTTTGCACCTGCTGCCTGAACCTGCTCATGCCCGCGCAGGGCCGAAACATAGTCCATAGTCAGAAACTTGGGCATATGGATATGAAAGCCTTCCAGCAGGTTTACAAAGTATTCGCTCCAGGAAATGGCTACCGCGATGTTGCCAATGGCGTATTCCATTAACAGGTCCCAGCCAATGATCCATGCTATCAATTCACCGAAAGAGGCATAAGCGTAAGTATACGCACTGCCCGCGACCGGGATGCGCGAGGCAAACTCGGCATAACAAAGAGCCGAAAAGCCGCAGGTAACTGCGGTTAAAATAAACAGAATGGAAACCGCAGGGCCGCCGTGGAAAGAGGCTTCGCCAATTGTCGAAAATATACCTGCCCCCACAACGGCGGCTATCCCCATGAGGGTGAGGTCTTTTACGTTAAGTTCTTTTTTGAGTTGGGATGTTGCTGTACCGGGATGCTCACTATCACTAAAACCACATTCAACATCATTTAAAATTTTTGCTACCGACTTTTTACGAAAGATACTTTTCGACATGTAGTTTAATTAATAAGTGCTAACCAATCTCAAAATTAATCATTTTTTTGCATTGAATAAGTATATGCTTACTTTGCAGCATGAAGATAGGAATAAAAGACGTGTTGCATAGGATCCGCCCTTTTTTTATCCTTTACCTTATCGTTTTAGCCACCTGCCTGACTATCAAACTGCTATTTACCCGTGAAGCTATTTTTTTTACGGTTAATGGTTGGCACCAACCCTGGCTTGATACCATTGAGCCTTATGTTACAGATATCGGCGACGGCACCACAGCCGTGATAGTATCACTTGCTATGCTTTTATTCAGCTACCGCAGCTGGCTGTTAATGGCCTCCAGCTATGCCATAACATCCATCGCGGCACAAATCCTTAAATACATTTATATCGCTCCCCGGCCAAAGCTATACTTTGCAAGCCAGTGGAGCAGGGTGCATACCGTAGAAGGTGTTTATATATTGGAGAAATACAGTTTTCCGTCCGGACATACGGTGAGTGCTTTTTCTGCCGCACTGGTCATAACATACCTCTGTAAAAACAAAGGCTGGGGAATCCCAGCCTTGTTTGTTGCCATAATGGTTGGCTATTCAAGAATTTATTTAACCGAGCACTTTTATGAAGACGTGCTTGCCGGCTCGACTATTGGTGTGTTTGTTACTATATTTTGGTTAACATGGCTTGATGGTAAGCAGTTCATCAATTCGGCCAAATGGAACAGGGGCCTGCTCGATAACGTATTCAAAAAAGCCCATGTCGCTAATTAAACTCCAGCTTCCAGCTGACTGTTTTTACGTTTGATCACGGTTAATACAATGATCAGTATTATAACCGCTCCACCTCCATA
Organism: Mucilaginibacter sp. NFR10; assembly: GCF_900100445.1. Classification (NCBI taxonomy): domain Bacteria; kingdom Pseudomonadati; phylum Bacteroidota; class Sphingobacteriia; order Sphingobacteriales; family Sphingobacteriaceae; genus Mucilaginibacter; species Mucilaginibacter sp. NFR10. Next base: position 476,816 of record NZ_FMTV01000005.1, read on the forward strand.
AATGCCAATCTTTGCAGGTGCAGACATGCCTTTTGCGTCAGACAAATACTGATCGCGGCGATCTAAAGTAGGCGCTATTTTGATAGAACCCGAAAATTGTTTCAGTTCGGCCTTTGCCAGATCAAGTCTTTGCTCAGGATAGTTATATTCAAAAGTGTAGGTTACGTCCTGGGTATATAACAGGATAAAATTTCTTAACTCCGGAGATTCACCGGTTGAACCGCTGTTATCAATCCTGAGGGTAAATACCTTTCCTTCCAGTTTACCGATAGTAGTATCACGCGGATACATCACACTGCCATTAACAGATTGTTTTTGAATACCTTTGATGTAGGTTTTAAATACATCTTTCAGGTCGCTCTCCTTGTTTAAAGGTTTTGTATTAGCGTTTGGCACGCGTAAAACAAGAATATTACCTAATGATGCACTACCCTGGTATATCTGCTGGCCTAATGTATCCTTTTTAGTAAAGCCTTCGGGTAATGAAACCGTGACAAGGCTATCTATCTTTACAGGTTTAAGTGCCTGGCTAAAACCTGTAAGCGAAAACAGTATTATGCTTAAGCTTAAAATTATCTTTTTCATATTTATTTAACTTGAAAAAGAAGAATAAGTTTTAACTAATAATACATTATGAGATTTACATGAAAGCTAAATGACTTATAATCAACAATATAAATATGAGCTAAAAGCAGCAAGCTCAAGGCTGAAAGCTTTTCAAACACAAAGCTTTTCGCTTTCAGCCTTCGGCTTTGCGCGCTTAAATAAAGGCTTTAAGCTTTTTCAAAAGCTCATCCAGGCATACTTCTGCAAAGGCAGTTGATGAGTCTGAAACACCGTACGGAATAATGAGTTTATTGTTGTGTACAATTACCCCGCATGAATAAAGTACGTTAGGTACATAGCCTTCCCGCTCATCACTGTTGGGGATCAGCAAAGGCTCGTGCAGGCGGCCAATCTCAACCGTTGGGTCATCCAGTTTAAGCAGGCTTGCACCCAGCACATAACGGCGCATGGGGCCAACGCCATGAGTTATCATGATCCATCCATCGGGTGTTTCAATGGGCGAGCCGCAATTACCTATCTGCACAAACTCCCAGCTAAATTTAGGCTGTTGCAGCATCACCGGCTTTTCCCAGATATTGATCTTATCCGAATACATGATATAGTTATTGCAGCCGTCTATCCGCGATATCATCACATACTTGCCGTTCACCTTGCGCGGAAACAAGGCCAGGTTTTTATTCTGTGCGCCCGCACCGTACAAAGGCATGATCTTAAAGTTATAAAAATCGGTTGTTTGCAGCAGTTTGGGCATAATCAGCGAACCATCATAAGCTGTATAGGTAGCGTAATATAGTTTGCTGCCGTCATCGTTGGTAAACTGTACAAAACGGGCATCCTCAATACCCTTACGTTCATATTCGGATATCGGGAAGATCACCCTGTCGGAAATATCGGTATCCAGGGAAAAAACAATTTCATAATAGGAATCGGCAAGCCAAAGCACTTTATCATACTCCAGCCGTTTCATATCGTCTTCCTGTAATTTTTGCGAATCCATAATGATCCGGCGCAGGTTGGCGTACTCAAAATGATGATCGAGCTTTGATTCCAGTTCGCTTATAACATCAATATTAATTTGGGTGATGGCAGCTTTTTCAAAAAAAAGCTTTTTATTATAAACGGCATTCCTCACAATTTCGGCCTCATCAATGTAACTGCCCGCAGGTTGTATGCTGATGTTGTTATCCTTATCTATCCAGGCCCGGCGAAAAGTTATGGAAGAGATATGCCCCTCGCCTACCGCCCGGAAGCTGATGATCACCCTGCGCTGGCCGTCTTCAAGCTCGGTTTGGTCGGGATCTTCCACTATCGAGGGATTAAAGAAGGCGGCCGATTCTATTGAATACTCATGCGTAAAATAAGAACCAATGAGCAGCTTGCGGTAAACGGTAAGCGTATCAAAATCAATATTGAGCTCTAAAAACAAGGGCTTAAGCTTGCTGCAATGCCTGTTAAGCACCCGGGTTATATTACGGTGCCTTTTGGAATATTCCTGCAGCAAGGGCGATACAATGCCAAAAGCATCATCTTCGCTGATTAACATTACACGCTCAATAACCTCTTTGGCGCGATCGTTCCCATTAAAAAAAAATCTTGCTATTACACGTTTCGGATCTGGATTTACCCGGATGGGTTTGCGTTCGATAGAAAGTCTCATACAATGAAGTGGTAGCTTTTAGTTTGTAACACCAATCGGCGCAAATTGATTTGCGCTTTTTTAATTTAAACGCAAGATTTAAAAAATGACACTTTACAGGCCGCTATAAAAACCTATCTTCATACTTTATTAATCTTCGGTACGGTACTTTGCCTGCTGTGAATAATCTTGATCCTGTAACCCTTATTGATAGTTCCTGTAAATGCAAAATTATGAACGTACTAATTGTTGAAGACGAAAAAGGCCTTGCGCTTGAGGTTGATGAATTTTTAAGCCACGAAGGTTTTACGGTTGAACACGCCCGCACCAAAAAATCGGCATCTGAAAAAATCTTCGTAAACAATTATGACTTTATCTTGCTCGACCTGGGCTTGCCCGACGGTGACGGCTTTGACCTGCTTAAAATGCTGAAAGGCATGAACGAACGCGAAGATGCTGTAATTATCCTCACCGCCCGCGGCGCTGTTGACGACCGGGTATCGGGCCTTGAACAGGGTGCAGACGATTACCTGGCAAAGCCGTTTTCATTAAACGAGCTATTAGCCCGTATGCACGCCATCACCCGCCGCAAACACCGACTGGAGAGTAATGACATTAATGTAAAAGGGTTAAAGATCAACATACAGAACCGTACCGTTACCTACAATGATGAGCGTATAACCCTCACCAAAAAAGAGTTCGAGATCTTCAATTACCTGGTTCTTAACAAAAACAGGGTAATATCGCGCACCAACCTCACCGAACATGTTTGGGGTGATGTATTGGAAATAAATTCCGACTCTAACTTTGTGGATGTGCACGTTAAAAATCTGCGTAAAAAGCTATCGGTATATATCCCTATAGATTGGTTTGAAACCGTAAGGAGCATCGGCTACCGTATCAACATCTGAAATTGACAGCCTCATGAAATTACAGGTAAAACTGGCCCTTTATAATACGTTAACCAAATTAGCCATTATACTTTTCACTGGCCTGCTTATCCTGCTTTCTATCGAGAAGATCTCCTATAATCATGTAGAGCTCAGGCTTGAGGAAAATGAAAGAGAAACGCTTAAAAACCTCAGTTCAAAAGAGATTAGCAGCAAGCTTGCTAATCAAAAGCCTTATACCGATTATAATATTTTAAAAGAGGAGTTCATTATTATAACCCCTGTTAAATTTGAGCCCACCGAAACCAAAGCTGTAAAATTCACAACCGAAACCCGTACCAGTGACCTGGTCACGCAAACTTATCGCATCCTGACTCACCAGTTTAATTTTAACAACCATACCTATCTGCTTGAAATTGGCGTGTCAGTTACCTCCATTGAGGAATTAAAATCCATCATTAAAAGGTTTACCCTTTTGACATTGATAATAGCACTCGCCCTCACGCTGGTAAGCGACCTGGTGTTTACCAAATTTTTGCTTGCGCCCTTTTATAAGATCATCGACCGCAAGCTGATCAAAGTAAATGATCCCATGAACTTTGATTATGAAAAGATCCAGACCACCACACAGGATTTTGAACTGCTTGATGACAGTATCAGCACGCTCATGAAAAAAATCAGTAACCTGTTTGCTCTTGAAAAACAGTTCATTGCCAATGTATCGCATGAGTTACTTACGCCCATATCAATTATCAGCTCGCGGCTGGAGAATATTTTATTGCAGGAAGAACTCAGCGAAGCCAGCGAAAACAAGATGCACGCTTCGCTGAAAACATTAAACCGGCTTAAATCTATTATTAACAGCCTGCTGCTCATCTCAAAAGTTGAAAATAATCAATATGACAAAGCCGAAGTGGTGATGATAGCAGGTGTAATTATGGAGATACAGGAAGAACTGGAAGACCGTTTGGAAGAAAAACATCTCACCTTCAACAATAACATTAAATACATCTACTCCATTATGGGTAACCGGCCGCTGATGCATACCCTATTGTTCAATTTGATAAACAATGCTATTAAATACAATAAGCCCAAAGGCAGTATCACCGTTGCCGATGAATTGAAGGAAGATGTGTATGCACTGGAAATTACAGACACAGGTGCGGGGATGGATCAACAACAAATAGAAAACGCTTTTAACCGCTTTGAAAAATTTGAGACCGAAGAAAAGGAAAGCTACGGCCTTGGCTTAGCTATTGTGAAAAGTATTACCGCTTTTCATGGCATCAGGGTAAAAATAGATTCGGTAAAAGACAGGGGAACGAGCATATTCCTCATATTTAACCGTGAGTAACGACTTCACTTAATCTTCACATTGCATCAATACCTTTACAAAGGTTATTTTATAAGTAGATCCCCTATTTAACTATAGAGGCTGTTTCCGGTGGTAACAGCCTTTTTTTATTCCGTAGAGAGGCATCACATGTGTCTTACTATTGAATTACAGCATTGCATATTCCGAAACGCTCATGATCCGTTTTAATAATGAAAATACTTTATATCATCTTATTCCGCTTAACCAGGTACGTGTTCAGGATATGATGATAGCCTTCATGAATATTGGCGTCAACCAAATCAATATGATACTGTGCACATTTTAACTCCAACTGATGGCGGTACTCTTTTAACGATGCCCTGTAGGCGTCGCGGATGCGGGCCGGGTTCACCTTCAGCTCGTCACCACTTTCGATATCAACAAAATGATGGGGACGGTTATCAAAATTAAACTCAAGTTCTTTTTGCTTATCGGTAACATTAAAGATCACCACCTCATGTTTATTAAACTTTAAATGCTGAATTGCCGCAAATAAAGCCTGCTGCTTTTCGGCATCCAGGTTATTCTCCAGCATATCGCTAAAAATGATCACCAGCGAACGCTGATGAATTTCCTGCGCAATATGATGCAGCACATTGGTGATATTGGTTTGCGTGTTTACTTTAGGACTGGCATACATTTTTTCCAGCTCGGCATATAAATAAAACAGGTGAGTAGTGGTTGATTTTGCCGCGCTGATCCAGTCTATCTTATCCGAAAATAAACAAAGCCCAAAAGCGTCGCGCTGTTTTTTGAACAGGTACATCAGCGATGCTATGGCATAAACCGAAAACTGCAGCTTATTAGTACTCGTTTCAGGAAAGTTCATGGATGATGAAGTATCCAGCAGCAAAAAACAGCGAAGATTAGTTTCCTCTTCAAATTGCTTTACAAACAATTTATCGGTACGGGCCAGCAGCTTCCAGTCGATATTTTTTACCGATTCGCCGTTGTTATACAGCCGGTGTTCGGCAAACTCCACAGAAAAGCCATGAAAAGGACTTTGGTGCAGGCCGGTTATAAAACCTTCAACCACCTGCCGGGCCAGCAATTCGACATTGGCCAGTTGCCTTATTTGCTGATCATCGTTTAATTTGGGCATAGGCTAATATAGGCATAAAAAAAGCGCTGCAAAATTGCAACGCTTTTTCAAAAAATATGTTGTGTTAATGCTACAGTGTGTAGCATTAAATAAGCCTCTTTGAGTTATGCTAACTGTTTTACCAGTTTATCAGTTAATACTGATTTTGGCACAGCACCGATTTGTTTATCAACAATTTCGCCGTTTTTGAAGAACAATAAGGCAGGGATGTTACGGATACCGTATTTTACAGATATGCCTGGGTTGTTGTCAACATCTACTTTACCAACAACAGCTTTGCCTTCATATTCTTTTGCAATATCTTCAACTACCGGACCTACCATCCTACACGGACCACACCATTCTGCCCAAAAGTCAATTAATACCGGTTTGTCTGATTTCAGGACAAGCTCGTCAAAGTTTGCATCAGTTATTTCTAAAGCCATGATTTCTATTTTTTAAATTTTGTATTTACAAATATATGCTATTCAAATTGCTTGCCACAAGTGCGTTACTGACAATGTGACAATTATATTATTATAATCCACGCCCTTAACGCAGGCATGACCATTTGTCGCGTTTACACCCTTAAATATAACTTTGCGACATGACGTATTAACACAAATAACCTGTTTCCGAACGATATTTACAACTACACCGGCGGGTTAGTTTTTAACATTGGCGGCATTAATTAACATTACAGCTCTGCAATAGGTTATTGTCTGAACTCGAATTTTAAGTAATTATTTGAATTTATTGAATTTGCCTTTTATTCTGCCAATTCGTTTAATTATCGAAATTCGAGTTCAGACAAAAAAACGACTGGCAGTTAAACCACCAGTCGTTTAATGTATTACTCCGATTCACTATATCTCACCCAATTTATTCCAGGAGCAATTTTTAAAGTTTCCCCCTTCAGGGGAGATTTAGAGGGGCTTATGCACCTTTTAAAGTGGCCATGCCACCATCAGCAATCAGCTCGGCACCTGTTATAAATGTTGAATCATCAGAAGCGAAGAAGGCAACTGTTTTGGCAATCTCTTCTGCTAAGCCGAAACGGCCCATTGGTATCTGTTTGATCAGTTCGGAACCCATGCCTTCCAATTGTTCCTGGGTTAAGCCTAATTTATCGGCAGTGTGTAAAGGTGTTACAACCGGACCAGGGCTTACAGAGTTAACCCTGATACGACGTGGCAACAACTCGGCCGAAATGTTTTTAGCTAATGAAAGCAATGCTGCTTTACTTGCTGCATAAACAGTTGCGCCGGCCATACCGATATGTGCGTTTATAGAAGTATTAAGTATGATAGAGCCGCCATCATTAATTAAAGGCAACAATTGCTGAATACTGAAGTAAGCACCCTTAAAGTTGATGTTCATGATATCATCAAACATCTGCTCGCTCATCTGCTCAGTTGAATTGAACTGGCCAATACCTGCATTAACAAATACAATGTCAATTTTCTCGGCAATGGCTTTTACTTTTTCACCCAGTTGTTTAACCTGGTTGATGTCGCCGCTGTCGGCAATTACACCATGAGCATCGGCACCAAGTGTTTCAAGCGCTTCGTTGATTGATTTTTGGTTCCTGCCGGTGATAATCACTTTTGCACCTTGTGCAATGAACTCCTGTGCTGTGGCCAGGCCTATACCACTGTTGCCGCCTGTTATTACTGCTGTTTTTCCTTGTAACTTTTTCATTATCTTTGTTTTGATACATCAAAGGTACAGTGAGTTATAGCTCCCCACAAGAATGCACCATTTTGTGTGCAACATACTTTTTGGTAGGTTATGGGCCGGTTTGATGCAATCGATATATCGCCTTTTTCATTATGACAAAAAACAGACATTCCGATCACTCCTGCACTATGGCAGCGGCGCTAAGCGTAATTAGTGGTAAGTGGAAACTGAGTATAATCAACCAATTATTAAGTGGTCAGAAGCGTTACAGCGAGATAAACCGGGCCATTCCCGGCATGACCGAAAAGATGCTTTCACAACAGATCCGCGAACTGGAAGAAGACGGCATAGTATCCCGCCACATTTTTCCCGAAGTACCACCAAGGGTTGAATATTCCCTTACTCCCATAGGCCAGGAGTTATCATCTATATTTTATACCCTCGAAAGATGGGGCAGCCACTACATGACCATTACTAACGCCAACGGCGAAGTAATTCAGCCTGATTATACTTGTTATACTTTAGTGAAACAGGATGATGACGTGGTGAAGGAAAGCGTATAAGCTCTTGCGCTCGTTTGCAACGAGCGCTTAATATGGTTGGGCGATTGTATCGCCCGTTGGGTTATAAACGCAAACCAAGGTTATGCACTCGTTAAAAACGAGCGCGAGTTGAAATATTAAACTAATGTGATGGAAGAAATACTTGAAGTTTTCTCTAAGCGTTTAAAAAGCCTTGAATCCGCTGAAAAAGCGATTGATTTAGAAAAAATCATCGAGGCACTAAGAATCGAAAAATTTGTAAGTTCCGAAAAGCTCGAAATAATTGGCGGAATAGTCAAATCTGAATACTCTTGGAATTACCCCAATATCGATAGTAAATATAATCATGACTCCTATGTTAGCGAAAGAAGTGAATTATCGGCAAAAAACAAGCACTTCCCATCTAAAGAATTTTTTAATGAGTTTGAAAGTTATTTAAAAGTGGCCAAAAGTATTCAGATCAAAATAGATTCTGAATATGATAAATATTATGGTAGTGAATATGGATATGATGTTGATCCAAATTCTGTGGGACTTCTAACTGATGAATTGGATTATTATTTGTTAAGCTGTTTAGGCTTGTTTAAATCAATTGAATCTTACAATTTGACAACTGACGTAAAAATCCGGGAAAATTTGATCGACGTTTTATTGACAGATTCAATTTGTTTTATAGACTATCTTGTCGAGAGAACTAAGCCTGAAATTCCAAAAATAATATTTAATATACCTAAGAGAAGATTTAGGGAATAAAAACAAATAAAACCTCATCGAAAAGTTAATGGTCTTTTTTTTAGCCTGTAGTACGTTGAAAACACCTACCACAAGTTATTGATTTTAATGTATCACGCAAATTCAAGACAGTGATGCTATTTTTACCCTTCTGAAAGTAGATCATTATGACGGTTTCTGATTTTAGCTTTAAACTCTTCCCACGAAATACCTTTTACTCTACCACTTTCATAATCGTCAACTCGTGATTGCATTTCATTCAAAAAATCTTCATCATCCCAATGATCTTGCGGTTCGTTTTGATTCTTTTCTTCCATAGTAAAAAACTTTTTAACTCAACACCGGCTCCTCATTTGTCAAGCTAAGGATCCCGGCCATAAAATCATCGCTTGGATTTACTTTAAATGATTTGGATGACAGCTCAACAAGCATAACCTCTTCTCTATCCTTGATCTGGAAACGAAGCTTACAGTTTTTTACCGGGTACTTTTGATTGTTATCATCTATCATATGCTGAATATCATCCAGCAGTTTGCTGTTGAGCATTTGCACATCAATGCAAACCGTTAATGATTTGGTAAGCTTATCGCGCATTTCTGATAGCAGGTCCATTACCGCGATGCGCAGGTCCCAGTTATCTTTCTGGCGGAATTTCTCTTCAATGTTTCCTTTAATATGCAGGAAGTAGCCTTCCATCATCATATTGCGGAACTTGACATAATCATCACCAAACAAAGCAAACTCGTACGATTCATTGTAATCCTCAAACACAAACGTGCCGAAGGGTTTACCGGTCTTGGTCATTTTATGCTGAACGCTTGATACTAAACCACCAATCCGCAGCTCACCCCGACGGCGCAGTTCATTAAAAGCAGCTGTTACATCTTCACCGCCTTCGCCCGAGCGGGCTTTTTGCATTAGCTTCAGATCGCTGATGGTAGCGTTACAGAAACGTTTAAGCTCAACCTTATAATTATCTAACGGGTGACCGGTTAAATAGATCCCGATAACCATTTTCTCGTACTTCAGCTTCTCTATCAACGGCCATTCCTCAACATCGGGCATAGCCGGCTCCGGTACATATGATGCTACCGAACCGCCAAATAATGATGATTGAGAGCTGCTTTGCACGTTTTGATAATCATTAGCGTACTTAATGAGCCGTTCAACACCGGTTAACGTACCCAACTCGGTTTTGGCAAAAAACTGGGCACGGGGAATCCCGAAGCCATCAAACGCGCCGCCATAAACCAGGTTTTCATACGATTTACGGTTAACACTGCGGGTGTTTGAGCGCCGTGCAAAATCATATACCGTTTCAAACGGGCCATTGGCATTACGTTCTTCAATGATACTTTCCACCGCTTTATCACCCACACCTTTTACGCCGGTTAACCCGAAACGTACCTGCCCGCGTTTATTCACCGCAAAAGCCATATCCGACTCATTGATATCCGGTCCTAAAACCTCAACGCCCATACGGCGGCACTCCTCCATAAAGAAGGTGATTTTTTCAATGTTATTCTGGTTATTTAAAACCGCCGCCATATATTCAGATGGGTAATGCGCTTTTAAATAAGCCGTTTGGTATGCCACGAAAGCGTAGCAGGTAGAGTGCGATTTATTGAATGCGTACTGGGCAAATGCCTTCCAGTCGGTCCAGATTTTGGTAAGCTTATCTTTAGGGTGGCCCTTGGCAACGGCGCCCTCCATAAACTGGGCTTCCATTTTGTTGAGTACCTCAATCTGCTTTTTACCCATCGCCTTACGCAAAACGTCGGCATCGCCTTTACTAAAGCCTGCTAACTTTTGCGACAAAAGCATCACCTGTTCCTGGTATACGGTAATACCATAGGTTTCTCCCAGGTATTCCTCCATATCGGGCAAGTCGAACACGATAGGTTCGCGGCCATGCTTACGGGCAATAAAGTTTGGTATATACTCTATCGGGCCCGGACGGTAAAGGGCGTTCATGGCTATCAAGTCTTCAAACTTATCGGGCTTAAGCTCGCGCAGGTACATTTGCATACCATCACTTTCAAACTGGAAAGTACCGTTGGTATCGCCACGCTGATAAAGCTCATAAGTTTTAATATCATCAAGCGGGATGTAGTCGATATCGATCACCACACCATGATTTTGCCTGATCATGCGCAGCGCGTCCTTTATAATGGTAAGGGTTTTTAAACCCAAAAAGTCCATCTTAATTACACCGGCATCCTCAATCACACGGCCATCATATTGGGTAACCAGTAAGTCTGAATCTTTTGCTGTTGCTACCGGTACAATCTCGGTAAGGTCATAAGGGGCAATGATGATACCTGCGGCGTGTACACCGGTATTACGTACCGATCCTTCCAGTTTTTCAGCTTCACGCAGTACCTGTGCCTTAAGGTCGTTACCGTTCAGGATCTCCTTCAGTTCAGGCACCTGTTCAATGGCATCTTTCAGGGTGATACCCAGGGTTTCGGGCACCAGCTTTTTCATGGCACTTACATCGGCCAGCGGCATATCCAATACACGGCCCACGTCCTGGATACTGGTGCGGGCAGCCATCGAACCATAGGTAATGATCTGCGCTACCTGGTTTTTGCCATATTTATCAACCACATAATCAATAACCCTTTGCCGACCGGCATCGTCAAAGTCCGTATCAATATCGGGCATCGATTTACGGTCGGGATTCAGGAACCTCTCAAACAGCAGGTTGTACTTCATCGGATCAATATTGGTGATCCCGGTACAGTAAGCCACTACCGATCCCGCCGCCGAACCACGGCCCGGGCCAATGAACACGCCCATATCACGACCAGCCCTGATAAAGTCGGCCACGATGAGGAAGTACCCTGCAAAACCCATAGTACGAATGGTGAACAACTCAAAATTGATGCGTTCTTCGGTTTCCGGACTAATATCACGATAACGCTCCTTGGCGCCCATAAAGGTAAGGTGCTTCAGGTATTCCCATTGATTTAAAGTATCGGCATCGGGTGTTTTGTGGATCTTAAACTCTTCAGGAATTACGTAGTTGGGCAGCAGGATATCGCGTTTTAGCTTTAACACCTCCACCTTGTCAACAATTTCATTGGTATTATCCAGTGACTCGGGCAGGTCATGGAACAGCTTGCCCATTTCCTCCTGTGTTTTAAAGTAAAACTGATCGTTAGGGAAACCGAAACGATAACCTTTACCACCTTCCTCGTCGGTAGCTATTGGGGTGCTTTGCATATCGCCTGTGTTTACGCAAAGCAAAATATCGTGCGCGTTTGAGTCTTGCTGATCTACGTAATGCGAATCGTTTGAACAGATCACTTTTACGTTATACTTTTTGGCATAAGTGAGCAGCACATTATTGATAATTTGCTGCTCCGGAATTTCGTGGCGCTGCAACTCGATGTAAAAGTCCTCACCAAACAAATCCAGCCACCATTTAAACTCCTTTTCGGCATTTTCGGGCGTATCCCTTAAAATAGCTTGTGGTACCGAAGCCCCAATACAACAGGTAGTAGCAATGATACCTTCGTGGTATTTTAAAATAAGTTCTTTATCAATACGCGGCCATTTACTGTACAGGCCTTCCATATACCCTAATGAGCATAGCTTCACCAGGTTTTTGTAGCCCGTAGGGTTTTTGGCCAGCATCAGCTGGTGGCGGCGTACGTCTTTATTTTCTTTAGTGAACTGTTTTTTATGCCTGTCTTCAACCACGTAAAACTCGCAGCCTACAATGGGTTTTACATTGTGTTTGCCGGCTTCGGCCACAAACTTAAATACGCCGAACATGTTGCCGTGGTCGGTAATAGCAAGGGCCTTCATTCCGTCCTTAGCGGCTTTTTTATACAGCTTGGATATATCGGCTGCACCGTCGAGCAGGGAGAATTGAGTATGTACGTGGAGGTGAGAAAAATCAGGCATAGTTAATCCGTTTCAACAAAATCTTTATGAGTTACAAAGTTATTCAAAAAAACAAGTTTATGGTTTTGGATGTTGAAAAACAAAAGCGACCAGCCCCTCCCAACCCTCCCCGGAAGGGAGGGCTTTAAAGTCTCCCCTTCCGGGGGAGATTTAGAGGGGGCTTGTGGCGTATTATTTGCATATATTAAGCAACCCTATCTTCACCTTTGAAATACGTATACAATTGAAAAAAACACTACGAATAGCCCTTAAAACAATACTCTGGATACTGGTTAGTGTAGTTCTGCTGGTTATCCTTGTAGTAATTTTAATACAGGTTCCTGCTGTTCAAAACTTTGCGAAAGACAAAGCGGTAACTTTTTTACAAAATAAGATCCATACCAAGGTTAAGATTGGTCATATAAGCCTTGGCCTGCCCAAGCTGCTGGTTTTGGAAGATGTATACTTTGAAGACCAGAAAAAAGACACCCTTATAGCCGGCGAAAAACTAAAGGTTGATATCAGCATGCTCAAGCTGCTACATAGCCAGGTTGAAGTGAACGAGATAAACCTGCAGGGCATCACTGCCAATGTAAACCGGGGTGCCGATAGCGTTTTCAACTTCGATTACATCATCAAAGCTTTTGTTGGCGAACAAAAGAAAGAAGTAAAACCTACCGATACTACATCAACCATGAAGTTTTCTGTTGATAAGATCATCCTCGATAAGATCAACGTAAAATATAAGGATGCTATTACCGGCAACGATGTGAAATTTTTATTAGGCCATTTTGACACCCGCGTTAAGGATTTTGATATGGATAAAATGAAATTTACCATACCCAAAATTACCCTGAGCGATGTAAACGCGAAGATCATCCAAACACCAACCAAAGCTATCCCACCACCTGATACCGCCACCACTCCACTAAATATGGATTTGAATTTAGGCGTGATCGATATCTCCAAAATCAAAGTCGATTACCAAAGCGCCGAAATGGGTGCAAAGGTAGACCTAAGCAAATTTTTGGTGGAGATGGATAAGATCGATCTGAAAAATCAAAAAGTAGGAATTAAAAATATTGAGCTAAGCAATACCAAAGCCGGATTGACCCTCGCAAAACCCAAAACTGTAGTTAAAGAAGTTGTTAAAACAATTAAAAAGCTGGATACGCTGGTATCATCACCAACCAAATCGGCCTGGAGGGCTACCATTGGCAAGGTTACTTTTACTAACGATAATATTAAGTTCGATAACGAAGCGCAGAAAGCGATCCCCAAAGGCTTGGATTTCGGGCACATGGATATCCGCAGCCTGAATGCCGAAGCCGAAAATATTTCCTACAGCCCGGATACCATTTCGGGCAAGATTAACTCCTTTACTTTTACCGAAAAAAGCGGTTTAAAGATCAATAAATTCCATACTGCCTTCCTGTACGGGCCAACTAACGCTTATATGAATGACCTGTTACTGGAAACGCCGAATACCACATTGCAAAAGTCGGTACAGGTACGTTACCCTTCTATTGATGCCATCACCAAAAACATTGGCGGGCTGGGTATCAATGCCAATTTAGATGGTAGCCGTTTGGGCCTAAAGGATGTTTTATTGCTGATGCCAACCATGGCCAATATGGAGCCCTTTAAATCATCGCCGGGTACGGTGTTTAAGATCAACGGCCGGGTAAGCGGACAAGTGAACAACCTCGAGATCCCCAACCTGGAAGTTACCGGCTTAAGCAGCACGCATATCAAGGCTTCAGCTAAAATGAAAGGGCTGCCCGACGTAAACAAGGCCACCTTTGATGTAAACATTGCCGATTTCAGCACCAGTCGCAGTGATATTGCCAAATTGGCCCCCGCCGGCAGCATCCCGCCAAATGTGAGCATTCCCGAAAAAATGAACCTGAAAGGTACTTTTAAAGGCAGCATGTACAGCTTTAATACCAAAATGGGCTTGCGCTCGAGTTATGGCGCAGTTGATCTGGTAGCTGCTTTAAAAAACGGGAAAAACAAAAACGCGGCCACTTATACCGCCAACATTAAGGCGAATGAACTTAATGTGGGCGCACTTACCAAACAGCCGCAAATGGTTGGCCGCATAACCATGAGCGCCAACGTGAAAGGCACAAGCCTCGATCCTAAAAAAGCCAGCATCGCTTTTAATGGCAATATTGCAAAGGCTTATGTTAAAGGCTATACGTACAAAAACCTGGTAATGAAAGGTACATCGAGCAACGGGGCTTATACCGCTGTTGCTACCATGAAAGATCCTAACATTAATTTTAGCCTAAATGCGAAGGCTGATCTCAATAAAAAATATCCAGCAGTGAAGGCTACTCTTAATGTGGATAGCATCAACCTTAAAAACCTGAATTTTGTGAAGGACGATATGCGTTTCCATGGCAAGATCGTGGCCGATGTACCAACCGCCGATCCGGATTACCTGAACGCCGATATTAAAGCTACCGATCTATTGGTGGTGAACAAAGGTCAACGGATCCAGATGGATACCATCAGCCTCATCTCTACCGCCAGCGCTGATAGTAGTACATTACACCTGAAAACATCTATAATGACAGCCCATATGGCCGGTAAGTACAAGCTTACCCAAATTGCTCCGGCCGTGCAGGATGTGATTAACAAATATTTCAACACCGCTATTGCAGGCGGGCAGCAGGTAGCTGTAAAAACTAAGGGCGGCAAAACCATAAAAGCCAAACCTGCGCCTGCAGTTAAATATTCTCCTCAGCAGTTTACGTTTGAAGCCAAACTGGTTAAAACCCCACTGCTTACCCAGTTTGCCCCCGATCTGAAACAGCTCGACCCTGTTTTGCTGAATGGCAGTTTCAACAGCCAAAGCGGCGAGTTGATTGTTAAAGGCTCCATACCCAAAGTAGTTTACGGCACTAATACCATTAATAAAGCGTCGCTTAACATTAACACCGCTAACAACGCGCTTAACTATAATCTTTCAGTTGATGAGGTTAAAGTTGGATCGTCTGTCGACCTGTTGTATGCCAGCATTTCCGGAGCTGCGCAGGACAACAAAGCAGGCTTAAACATTCAAATCCGCGATGCGGCAAAAAAAGAACGCTTCCGTATAGCTGGTACCTTCAGCATATTACCTAACGAATACCAGTTCAGCTTTAATAAAGATGGCCTATTGCTGGATTATTTGCCATGGACCGTTAGTGACGATAACTTTTTACAATACGGGCCAAAAGGGATCCTGGCGCATAACTTCACCATCAGCAACAACAACCAGATCCTTAGTGTTAACAGCAGTACGCAGGAATTTAACAGTCCGCTGAATATCAAGTTTAACAACTTCCATATCGAGGCGCTTACCAAAATGGCCAGGCAGGATTCCTTACAGGTAGGTGGCGTTATAAACGGGGACGCTACTGTAAGTAATTTCCAGGCTTCGCCGGTATTTACGGCGGCTATCAACGTTAATGATTTTAACTTCAAGGGTGATACCGTAGGCAACATAGCACTTAAAGTAAATAACCAAACGCAGAACGCCTACGCCGCTCAAATGAGCATCACCGGCAAAGGCAACCAGGTTGATTTGAATGGCACCTATTATACTTCGCCCGAAAGCCGCTTCGATCTTGACCTGAATATCGTGAATCTGAGCATGAAGAGCATCGAGGGCTTTAGCTTCGGCAATTTGCGTAATGCTACGGGTAATATCACCGGGGCGCTCAAAATATCCGGGACAACAGATGCACCATCGGTTCGTGGCGATATCAATTTTAACAAGGTGGGCTTTAATGTGGCTATGCTCAACTCCTATTTCAGGATGCCGCAGGAAAGCATTACGTTTAACAACGAAGGCATCCGCTTTAATGACTTTACGTTGGTTGATTCAACCGGCAATAAGGCTGTGGTTAGCGGCAGCATCTACACCAAAACCTATACCGACTTCGCCTTCGGTGTGGATATCAACGCCAATAACTTTAGGGTTACCAATTCAACCGAGGCTGATAACAAGCTTTATTATGGTAAGCTTTATGTAGATACCCGCATCAAGATCCGTGGCAATATGGCCAAGCCAGTGGTTGATGCAAACCTGACTGTTAATGATAAAACCGACATGACCTTTGTTCTGCCAACCAATGACCCGGCGATAGAAGACCGCAAAGGCGTGGTAGATTTTATTGACAAGAATGCCCCAAAAATGGATTCCATCCTGCTGGCAAGGCAATTGGATTCACTTAAAAAATCGGATGTTACCGGCTTAGATGTATCCGCCACCATCAACGTAAATAAAAACGCGGCGTTTACCATAGTAGTTGATGAGCGCAACGGCGATATTGTACACCTGAAAGGAGAGGCAAACCTAAATGGCGGCATCGATCCGAGCGGCAAAATCAATTTAACAGGTACCTATGTGGTTAACTCGGGCTCATATAACCTGGCTTATGCAACAGTTAAACGTACCTTCAACTTTAAAAAAGGCAGTACCATTGTTTGGACGGGTGACCCAACCAGCGCCAATATTGATCTTACTGCCATTTATGTAGCCAATGTACCGCCGATAGACCTGGTTTCAAATCAGCTTTCGGACGCGCAAAACAGTACCATGTACAAGCAGAAACTGCCTTTCAATGTTAACCTTAACCTAAAAGATCAACTGCTTACACCTAATATCAGCTTTGACATTGTATTGCCCGATAGCTCGTATTCCGTATCATCAGATGTGGTAAGCACTGTAAATACCCGCCTTACCCAGATACGCCAGGATCCTAACGAGCTTAACAAACAGGTTTTGGGGGTATTGGTATTGGGCCACTTTATAGGCGATAACCCGCTGCAAAGCCAGGGTGCTGGTACTACCGTTGAAGGCACCATCCGTAACAGCGTAAGCAGTTTACTATCCGATCAGTTGAACCGGCTGGCAGGCAGCCTGATCTCGGGCGTTGACCTTAATTTCGGTCTTACATCCGGCGAGGATTATTCGTCGGGAACGGCTACAAACCGGACAGATCTGAATGTTGGCCTGTCTAAACGGTTCCTGAACGACAGGCTTACCGTAAGTGTGGGCAATAACTTTAACCTGGAAGGCAATCAGCCGGGCCAAAAAGCATCTAATATAGCCGGCGACGTGTCTATAGCCTACAAACTAAGTAAAGACGGACGCTATACCCTGCGCGCTTATCGGCGCGACGAGTTTATTGTGATACAGGGACAGATCATTGAAACCGGTGTGGGCTTTACCTTAACAGTTGATTATAACCGCTTCCGCGAGATCTTCCGCAAACGTACCCCTGAAGAACGCCGGTTACGCCGCCAATACAAACAGGAACAAAAAGAGAAAAAAGAAAAACAGGACGAGGCAGATAAAGCATTGGAGCAAAAGAACATGCAGCAGCAACAGGAAAACAAACCGCAAACTACTTCAAACTAAGCCCATGACCAAACATTTAAAATATATACTGCTTTCATCATGTGTTTTACTGAGTGCCTGCAGTACCACTAAGTTCCTGGCGCCCGGCCAAAAACTGTACACAGGCGGCGAGGTTGTGATCAAAGATTCGGTGTTGAAAAAGAGCGAGAAAAAAGCTTTAAGTGAAGAGCTTGGGGCTTTACTAAGGCCTGTGCCCAACAGTACCATATTAGGTTTGAGATTTAAACTGTGGCTGTACTTTAAAACAAAAACCAACAAAACCAAAGGTCTTGCCCACTGGCTTAACAAAAAAGGTGAGCCTCCTGTGCTTATTAGTTCTGTTAACCTTGATCAAAACAGCAAAATCCTGCAAAACAGGCTTCAAAATGAAAGCTATTTTCAGGCGCAGGTTAGCGGTGATACGGTAAGTAAAAAACCAACGTCAAAAGTTGCCAAAGCGGTTTATACCGCGGTAACCGGGCCGGGCTATAAGATCAGGAAAGTAGTATTTCCGCAGGGTAACCGCACTATCGATACCGCCGTAGCCGGAACATCGGCAAAAACACTGCTTAAAGTTGGCGATAAATACAACCTTGATGTTATTAAAACCGAACGGCTGCGCATTGACGCTAAACTTAAAGAAGAAGGTTTTTACTATTTTTCACCCGAAAACCTCATCATGCATGTGGATAGCACTATAGCCGGGCACCAGGTTGATATTTTTGTGGCTGTTAAAAATGAAACACCTGGTCGCGCCCAAAACATTTATACCATCAACAATATTTATGTGTATCCGAGTTACTCGTTAAGAGATACTTCGCTGATGAAGGATAAAGCTGTTTTTTATAAATGGTATAATATTGTTGAGCGTCGTAACACAGTACATACTTACACTTTTGCCAATACCGTGCTGATGCGCCCCGGCCAGGTTTATAACCGTACCGCCCATAACAATTCGCTTAACCGCTTCATTAACCTCGGCCCTTATAAATTTGTAAAAAACAGGTTTGAGGATGTATCATCTGATTCATCGAAGCTGGATGTTTATTACTTCCTGACCCAGTACAAAAAGAAATCACTATCGCTTGATATTTTAGGGCGCACCACATCAGCCAATTACACCGGTACACAGGTAAATTTAAACTGGCTCAACCGTAATGCCTTTAAAGGTGCCGAGGCTTTAAAAGTAACCTTATTTGGAAGTACGGATGTGCAGGCAGGAGGGCAAAATGCCGGCTATAATGTGTACCAGGCCGGTATTCAAACCACGTTGTCGTGGCCGCGCTTTATCGGGCCTATCTATCCAAAAGCGGCTGATGCCTACATTCCGCATACAAATCTGAGCCTCGGATATTCTATTGTAAACCGCCAAAAACTATACAACTTAAATTCATTTAACCTATCATTTGGTTACCAGTGGCGCGAAACAGAGCACCGTTCGCATGAGCTTAACCTTATCAATTTTCAGTTTGTAAATCCATTAAGTGTATCTGACGAATATAAGGCAAGTATCAATCCGGCTAATGGCCCTGTTAATCCGGCCTTAAAGCATGTAATTGATAAGCAGTTTATATTGGGCCCAAGCTACAGCTATACCTTCACCAATACCAACGAAGATTACCGCACCAATACGTTTTATTACAATGGCAAAGTAACCCTCTCAAATAACATATATGGTTTGGTAACCGGTGCCGATAGTGCCCGTGGAAAACCTAAAAAACTTTTCGGCGCGATATTTAACCAGTTTGTAAAGTTCGAAAACGAGATCAGGTATTTCCATAAAACCGCACCCAACAGCACTATTGCCACAAGGTTCATAGTGGGTGTTGGTTTACCTTATGGCAACTCAACCCAATTACCATATAGTCAGCAGTTTTTTATAGGCGGACCAAACAGCCTGCGGGGATTCAGGGCGAGGGCCATCGGGCCGGGGTCATTTGACCCACAAACCGGCTTAGGTACCGGAGGTTTCCTGGCAGATGAATCGGGCGATATCAAAATAGAAGCTAATATCGAATACCGCCCAAAATTGTTCAGTATTGTACGCGGAGCTTTATTTGTTGACGCAGGTAATATCTGGCTGCTGCACTCCAACAGCCTACAACCGGGAGCAGTGTTCAGCAATAAATTTTATAACGATTTTGCCGTTGATGCCGGCTTTGGTTTAAGGTTTGATTTAACGGTGCTGGTACTTCGTACCGATTTGGGCATCCCGTTACGAACACCTTATGTTCGTGCTAACGAGCCTCGTTGGGATTTCAACTTTAACCGGAGTGTATTCAACCTCGCAATCGGGTATCCGTTTTAATTTTACAGTCTAAATATAACAAAAGTTAAGCTTGGCATATAGTATAGCGCCAAACAGCACAATTAGCCAAAAGCTATTGTGCTGTTTGCTTTAATAGGCAATCATACATATACGCATCTGTTTTACACTGGACCTGCTCCCTCGCCGTTTTCAAACTGTATTTCAATACAAATCATTTCTTTTTAAATTTATCGGTGATACAACAAAACAAAGCGATACACCGTATCATTGCATATTGATAAAAAGCAGCAATATTAAATTGATACAAATTATAAAATGCCGCTAAAAAGCCCTTTTTTTAAACTTTTAATATTAACGCTGTTTCTATTCCCGGGCCGGGTATATGCCGACATTCCATATCAGTTAGTTTACCTGAAAAATTATAGCGCCCCTGATGGCCTGCCCAGTTCAAGGGTTAACTATTTAATGCAGGACAGCAGGGGTTTTATCTGGCTGGCCACCGATAAAGGCGTGAGCAGGTTTGACGGCCAGCATTTTAAAAACTTCACATCGGCCGATGGGCTGGAAAACAACGAGTGTTTCCGGATTGCCGAGGATAATTATCACCGGATTTTTTTTTACTGTAATAACTACCGGGTTTGTTACTATGAAAACGGACTTATACATAAACTTAATTCATCTCAAAAAGTAATCGTTTTACCTTTTGCCAATTTCTTTTTTAACCGTTATAATGAGCTCTGTGTAAATTACAGGCTTAGTACCAAAGTTTACCATTTTGAGGAATTGAAATCGGAAAGACATGC
>NZ_FMTV01000011.1:0-96668 GCF_900100445.1 Mucilaginibacter sp. NFR10
GAAACTGATATAAATTGACACTAATTTTCACGAATCAGATCGAATTACACGAATAACGTAAAGGAAACATTCGTGTAATTCGATTAAATTATAAGTAAGCTATACAGGGATTCGTGCAGATATCATCCTTTACTTACCGGCACTGTCAAATGAATTGTAACTTCGGGCGGTGTGCCGCTTCTGTCGATACCATATTTGGGAGGTTGTACTTTAAAATCGCCTTTAAACACACCCTCGCTGCCTTTTTCATCAAACGTAAAATGGATGGCTTCGGGATTGGTTTTGCCTTTCATTGTTAGCTTTCCGCTGGCTACGTAACCGTTACCGCTTTTTGACACCGAGGTTGATTCGAACCTGATGGTTGGATAATCGTCGGCGCCCAGGGCCGATTTTACGTGGCTGGTTTTAATAAAAAAGCCCGTGGCTGCGGTTGTAACATCAATAGTTGCCGAAATTTTAGCTTGTTCGGGATGGTCTTTATCAAATGTGATATCGGCCTTTAAACCGCCGAATGAACCGCTTACCCTGTGGCCTTCAAAAGTTACCTGGGCTTCATCGCCTTTCACTTTCCAGTTGCCAAAAATAGCGAATGCCGAAAAGGCTGTAAAAGCAATGATCAGGGCAGAAAAAATAATTTTTTTCATAAAATAGATTTTTAGAGTTATATCAATCAAAATAAAATGTAATGCGTTTTGTAGTAATTACGCTTGTTAAGTAAAACAGGTTGCTTAGCCGGAAAAAAGTTACCTTTGCACCAGTAGGGTTGTTAGCTTTAAGCTTTGAGCATTCCGCTTTCAGCTCTTAATTTAATACCTGTCAAATCTAATGATCAAACATCTCAATATTACAGTTAAAGGCAAAGTGCAGGGTGTTTTTTACCGTAAATCAACCAAAGCGGTTGCCGATCAGCTTGGTGTACGCGGTTTTGTATTGAATGAGCCCAACGGTGATGTGTATATCGAAGCCGAGGCTGATGACACATTTCTTGATATGTTTCTTGAATGGTGTAACGAGGGCCCTCAGGATGCAGAGGTAAATGCCGTTGAAAGCCATGAAGGCGAATTGAAAAACTATCGTAATTTTGAGGTTGTTAAAAGGCGTTTGTAATTAAACACAAACTCATTAAATCGAATATCTCCATTGTCTACTATAAAAAAATTCGCCGGGCAAACTGCTATATATGGTCTGAGTACTATCATTTCCCGGATGATCTACTTTGTTTTAACGCCAATTTATACGCGTACCCTGCCGGTAAGTGCTAATGGCGTTTTTACATCGGTATATGGAAGTGCTTCTATCATTAACGCCATTTTGGCTTTTGGTATGGAAACTACCTATTTCAGGTACCTGCAAAAACGGTCGGATAACAAACAGCAGGTTTATAATAACGCGTTTGGTGTTGTTATAATGGTATCAGTAATATTCCTGGTTTTTTGTGTGCTATTTTTAAATCCTATTGTCAATTACATGCAGGCCGGCGTCACTAAAGATCATGCCGACTATACTTTTTACGTAAAGTGCTTCCTTGTAATTTTAGTGCTTGATGCTTTTTGCGTAATCCCTTTTGCCCGTATCAGGGCAGAAGGCCGCCCCATAAAATACGCCATTATCAAATGCTCAAACATCGGCCTTGTATTGATGCTCAATTTGTTTTTTCTGTTCGGCGTTCCGTTTATAATAAATCACCATTTGCCATCCGGAGCGTGGATGGCAGGTTGGTACAGGCCCAATTGGGTAGGATATGTATTTTTAGCTAACGCAATAGCAAGCGGGCTTACCATATTATTGCTATTGCCCGAGATATTGCAAATGAAGCTGAAGTTTGACGGTGCCATGTTAAGCGAAATGTTTGCATACAGCTGGCCTATATTGATAGCCAATATATCGTTCATCATTAATGAGTCATTGGATAAAGTGATGCTGAAGCAAATGCTGCCCCAAAGTATTGCCGATACGCATGTGGGCATTTATGGCACCTGCGCCAAGATTGCATTATTCCTGAGTATTTTCGTGCAGGCCTTCAGGTTAGGCGCCGAACCGTTTTTCTTCAGCCATGCAAAAAACAAAAACTCGGGCGAAACTTATGCCCGCATCATGACCTACTTTGTAATTATGGTGGCCGTTATATGTGTAGCACTCATTGCCAATGTTGATATACTGGCTACTGTTATAGTAGGAAAAGAAACGCATGAGGTGAAACATCATATAGTTTACAATCCGTTTTGGCAGGGCCTTGGCGTTGTACCGCCTTTATTGTTCGGTTATCTGAGCCTTGGTATTTATATGAATCTTTCGGTGTGGTATAAATTGTCTGACCAAACCCGGTATGGCTTATATATATCTGGGATAGGAGCGGTATTAACCGTTATTTTAAACTGGCTGCTCATTCCTAAATACAGCTATATGGCTTCGGCGTGGATCTCGTTTGTGGCCTATGCTACCATGATGGTGCTCTCGTACCTGTGGGGGCAAAAAAATTACCCCATCCCGTATAACCTAAAAAAGAACCTCGCGTATATAATTGTCTCGGTATTGTTTGTTTTTCTGTCGTTCACGGTATTTAATCGTAATATTTTTGTTGGTAACGGGCTTTTACTTTTATTTGCGGCCGGGGCGTATTACTTTGAACGCAAGGAGTTAAAAGCTATATTTAAACGATGATCATCCGCATAATTAACAAATCAAAAAATAGTTTACCGGCTTATGAAACTGCTCATGCGGCAGGCATGGACCTGCGTGCCGATGTAGAGACTACGGTAGTACTTAAACCAATGGAACGTAAACTCATTCCAACAGGTTTATATATTGAATTGCCCGAGGGTTTCGAAGCGCAAATCCGCCCGCGAAGCGGTCTGGCATTTAAGCATGGTATTGGTATTGTTAATTCGCCGGGTACCATTGATGCTGATTATCGCGGAGAGATCAAGGTATTGCTCATCAATTTCTCGACAGAAGATTTTGAGGTCAATACCGGCGACAGGATAGCCCAGATGGTAGTTGCCAAACACGAGCGTGTTAACTGGGAGCAGGTAGAAGTACTGAACGAAACCCAAAGGGGCGAAGGCGGCTACGGACACACAGGGAAGTAATTAGAGTCAGGACTATAAGAGTCAGGAAGCAAGAAAGAAATATAGTCAAGACCATTAGAGTCAGGAAACAAGACGAATGAAGATTGATAAAAGCAATATTAAATTAGAAAGTACACGGAAAACACACCTGTTTTCTGCGCCTTTTCTTGCGTCTTTATTCTTGCCTCTTGCCATCTTGCCTCTAAATTCTCAGGCTCAGCATAAAAAGAACGGCGATAATAAAACACTGGCATCGGCAGGTAAGGTGATGAGTTATCAGGACAGCGCTATGGTTAAGCAGCTTTTCTTTTCGGCCCTGCGCGAAAAAACGGTTGAGAACTATAAGCTTGCCACCGAAATGTTTGAGCGCGTTTTACAGGCCGACCCTGCAAATGATGCTTCCTTATATGAACTGGCAAACCTTAAAAGGCAGCAAAATGATTTTGCAGCTTCTGAGCCTCTTTTAGAGCAGGCTGTAGCAATAAATAAGGATAACGAATGGTATTGGGCAGCATTGGCCGATAGCTATGAAAAAACCAATACTATTGATAAGCTTGAAAATGTTTTTAACCAGCTGATCAGGCTTAACCCGGATAAATCAGCGTATTATTTTGACAAGGCCAATGCTTTCACCATCCTGAAAAGGTACGATGATGCCCTTAAGGTATATGACGAGATTGAAAAACTGAACGGCCCGAGTGATGATCTTTTAGCCAATCGTCAAAAGATCTATTTAAAGCAGGGCAAAATTGACCAGGCCACTTCCGAACTGGAAAAGCAGATAGCCGCTAATCCCGGGGAGACCCGTTACTACCTGGCCCTTGGCGAGGTTTACAACTCGAACGGGTTTGCCGATAAGGCGCTTAAAGTATTGCAGCAAGCCGAAAAGCTTGATCCGCGAAATGGTATGGTGCACTTCGCGCTGGCCGATATCTATCGCGATAAAAAGAACAACGAAGCCAGCTTTAATGAGCTTACCCAGGGATTTGCCATTCCGGATATCGGCATCGATCAAAAAATTAATATTATATCGGGATACTTTCCTAAGTTTCCGGATGCTAATGCTAAGGCCAGCGCGCTTGAATTAAGCCGGATCCTGACCGTTGCCCATCCTAACGACGCCAGGGCTTATGCCATTTATGGTGATATGCTGATCCAGAATACCAAGTATAAAGAGGCAAAGCCGGTACTTAAAAAATCGGCCCAGCTTAATAACCAGGTATACAATGTTCAGGAACAGCTGGTGCGCCTGGATTTAAGCGACAATGACCTTGACGCCGCTATTAAAGATGGTGAAAACGCATTGTCATTATTCCCGAACCAGGCCTGGATGAACTATCTTGTTGGTGTGGCCTGGGCACAAAAAAAGGATAACAATAAAGCGGTTGGTTATCTTAAAAACGCTACTTCATTAGAACTTCAGGATAAGGAGCTACTTTCGTTAAGTTTTTCATTATTGGGCGATTGCTATCATGAGTTGAAGAATATTAAAAGTTCTGACGAAAGTTATGAGAAAGCTTTAACCTACAATCCGGATAACGCATTTACTTTAAACAATTATGCTTATTATTTATCGTTAAGGAATGAGCAGCTGGAAAAGGCGGCAGCAATGTCGGCACATTCCAACGAGTTGCAGCCTAATACAGCATCGTTTGAAGATACTTATGCCTGGATCCTGTTTAAACAAAAAAAATATACCCAGGCAAAAGAATGGATGGAGAAAGCCCTGACGCATGATAAAGACAATAGCGGGGTTAAGTATGAACATTATGGCGATATATTGTTTTTCCTTGGGAATACCGATGCGGCCGTAACTAACTGGAAAAAGGCGAAAGGCTTTGGTGAGCAGTCACCAGTTTTAGATCGTAAGATAAATGAAAAAAAATATAGCGAATAGTTTACTTATAGCTTGCTGCCTGCTGGTAATGGTAAGCTGTAAAGCGCGTAAACAAGTTTTGGTTACCCGTAAGGCAGATTCGACCGCAAGGACGAGTGATATTGCCGGCAAACTGGCTGCCATAAGGGCAAACCAGGTAAATTTTACAACGTTTGCGGGCAAGGCAAAAACCAAGCTTAGTATCAATAATAACAGCAACGATGTTACCCTGAATATCAGGATAGCAAAAGATAAAAGGATCTGGGTTTCTATTACGGCAGTATTAGGCATTGAAGCGGCCCGTGCTGTAATAACACCCGACAGCATTATGATCATTAACCGCCTGCAAAGCGTTTACATTAAAAAGCCATTCAGCTATATATATACTTACGCCAGCAAAGAGGTTAATTATAAAACGCTCGAGTCATTGCTGATTGGCAACGCGGTGCCCGAGTTGGTTAATGAGCAGGCCACTATTGACCATGCCGATGGCAATACAACTTTAAGCGGTACCCTGAATGATCTGGTTTACAAGCTGATACTTGGTCCGGATAATAAGGTTACGCAAACCAATTTAGATAACCAGCGCCAGGCGCAATCGTTACAGGTTACCAATAATACCTTTATCGAAGCAACAAACAGGGTGTTGCCGGCACAAATAGATATCGCATCAGTAGTAAAAGATAAAAAAATACAAGTTAATTTGCATTATACTAAGGCCGATTTTGAAGTACAGCAAAACTATCCGTTCAGCATTCCTGACGGGTACGAGCCTGGCAAATAATTAATATGTTTATTTGATGAAGTTTATAAAAGCAGTTTTCTTTTTATTATTGGTACTGGCAGCAGTTAATGTACACGCACAAAGCAGTGACGAACTGAAACGTCGTAAAGCACAGCTGAATAAAGAGCTTGAACAATTAAATGAAGATTACAATGAAACTTTAAATAATAAAAAGGCTTCATTAAAGCAGCTAAGCATACTGAAGGCACAGATAAACCTGCGGCAGGAAAAAATAGAAAATATCAACTCTGAAGTAAGATTATTGGATAACCAAATCTCTGAGAGTAGTAATAACGTACGTAGTTTACAGTCGCAGTTGGATCAGCTTAAAAAGGAATACGCGGCTATGATCCTGTTTGCATACCGCAATCAGAGTGCATATAATAAAATGATGTTCCTTTTTGCATCAAAAGACTTTAACCAGGCCTATAAGCGTTTAAAATATTTACAGCAGTTTGGTACCTACCGTGAGCGGCAGGCCGCCTATATACAAGGTACACAGAAGGAGCTGCATGTTAAAATTAATGAGCTTGACCGGACCAAGGACGAAAAGAATGATCTTTTAAAGGATCAGCAAAAAGAAAAAGAAACACTGGGTAATGAACGTAATAACCAGGTTAAAGTAGTAAGCGATCTGTCACAGCATGAGGGGATCCTGAAGAAACAGCAAAAAGATCTGCAGGCTAAGATAGTAAAAACAAACCGCGCTATTAACGAAGCTATCCGTAGGGAAATTGAGGAAGCCAGGCGCAGGGCTGCTGAAGAAGAAAGACGCAGGGCTGAAGAAGCCGCAAGACTGGCCGCAGCCAAAGCAAAGGCCGAAAATAAGCCCGCGCCTGTTGCACCAGCTCCGGCTAAGCCGGCTGCCGCGCGCAGTACATCAAGTGTATTGAATGCCACACCCGAGGCCGCTAAGCTATCGAACGACTTTTTGGGTAATCGCGGTGGTTTGCCATGGCCGGTATCCAACGGAATAATTACCCAGGGATTTGGTACCTATACCACGCCTGAGGGTATCAGGAGTGAAAGTACAGGTGTTGATATCCGTACTAACCAAGGCAGCACCGTAAGGGCTGTATTTGATGGTACGGTTGTAAAAGTGGGAGATGTAAGTGGGACCTATTTGGTAATTATATTGCATGGGGAGTATTTTACAGCTTACAGTAATTTACGGTCGGTAACTGTTGCTCGTGGGCAAAAAGTGAGTACCAAACAAGCTATCGGCACGGTGGCAACCGATCCATCGACAGGAGAAACGGAGGCGCACTTTGAAATTTATAAAGGAACAACACCGGTTAACCCCAAGATCTGGCTGGCGCCTAACTAATTAGTTATGAACTATAAGAAATTTTAATTGTATATATTTGTATCCTTAAACAGAATGCTATGTTAAGTTCAGTTTTGTTATTTTTAAATATTGGTACGGGCGAGATGGTACTGATACTTTTTGCAGCATTGATGCTATTTGGCGGCGAAAAACTGCCCGGCCTGGCACGGAGCCTGGGTAAAGGTATCCGCGACTTTAAAGATGCCTCTGAAGATGTTAAACGTGAGATCAATAACCAAATCAATAATTACGAGGAAAAAAAGCCTGCACCTAAAGTAGAAGAAGAAAAGCCGCTTTTAGATGAAAAAGCTTCAGAAGCTCCTGAAGCTGCAGCTGAGCACGAAAAACCGGTTGTTGAAAATATTGTTCCAAATACAATCGCTATCAGTGATTATCATGTAAATACCCCGGCCGAGCCAGAACACCAAAGTCATATCAATTTAGATAAGACCATTACCGGTAGCCATCTGGATACCGAAAAAGAAGAAGAATACAAATCATAATATAATATTAATCATACATAAAACTTAAAATCATGGGTGGATTAGGCGCACCAGAAATTATTCTGATCATCATTGCGATACTTTTATTATTCGGCGGTAAAAAAATACCTGAATTAATGAGAGGCTTAGGGAAAGGCGTTAAGGAATTTAAAGACGCGCAAAACAGCGATGGCTCATCTTCTTCATCTGAAGAAAAAAAAGCTTAATACCCTAACAGGGATTAGGTTTTAATGCCATTTTTATCGAGTATATGAACTTATCTGTTGATTTATTTCTTATTTCAACGGATAAGTTTTTTATTTTAGCCCCATGGCTAATATTTATTCCTCTTTAACCGAAATAAAGAGCGGGTTGCAACGTGCAGAAATTACTGTTGAAGGTCTTGTAAAGGGCTATTTGCTTGAAATTGAAAAAAATGCTCATTTAAACGCTTTTAATGAAGTGTTTGCCGATGAAGCGCTGATTGCTGCAAAAAACGTTGACAACAAAATAAAGAATGGCACCGGCGGCAAATTAGCCGGTATGGTTATCGGCATTAAAGATAATATCTGCTATAAAGGGCACCAGGTTAGTGCCTCCTCAAAAATCTTAACCGGTTTCACTTCCATCTTTTCGTCAACCGTGGTTGAACGCCTCTTGGCCGAAGACGCGGTGATCATTGGGCGCTGTAACTGCGATGAATTTGCTATGGGTGCCACCAACGAATCATCATACTTTGGCCCGGTAAAAAACCATGCCGATGAAACTAAAGTTGCAGGCGGTTCGTCGGGTGGTTCGGCTGTGGCCGTACAAGCAGGGATGTGCCATGCCGCTTTAGGTACGGATACGGGTGGTTCGGTAAGGCAACCGGCTTCATTTTGCGGTGTTGTTGGTTTAAAACCAACATACGGCACAATTTCAAGGCATGGTATTATCGCCTATGCTTCCTCGTTTGACCAGGTTGGCCCTATCACTAAATCGGTAGAAGATGCTGCGTTATTGCTGGAAGTACTCGCCGGTCCGGATGAATATGACAGTACGTTATCACAAACTCCGCCGCCTGAATCATATACTAATCTTCAAAAGCCGGGAAAAAAGAAGATAGCTTACCTGCAGGAAGCCATATCAAGCCCCGGTGTTGACACCGAAGTAAAAGACAACCTTGTACAATATATTGATAAGCTGCGTGCCGACGGGCATACAGTTACCCCGATAGCTTTTGAACTGCTGGAATACCTGGTACCAACCTATTATATCCTGGCCATGGCCGAAGCGTCATCAAACCTGGCAAGGTACGATGGTGTGCATTACGGTTATCGCAGTCCGCTGGCTACAGATTTACAGTCTACTTATAAACGTTCCCGTTCTGAAGGTTTTGGTAAAGAAGTAAAGCGCCGTATTATGCTGGGCACTTTTGTTTTGAGCGCGGGTTATTACGATGCCTACTATGCAAAAGCACAAAAAGTACGCAGGTTGATACAGGAAAAAACTAACCAGATACTGGAAGAGTATGATTTTATACTGGTGCCTACCGCGCCCGAACCGGCTTTTAACATAGGTAAGGAAGAGAAAGATCCGGTGGTAATGTATCTTTCTGACATATTTACCGTACAAGCCTCATTAACCGGCGTGCCGGCCATATCAATACCTACGGGCAATAACAGCAACGGTTTGCCGTTAGGTTTACAGTTATTAACAAAGCACTTTGGCGAACAGCAACTGTTAGATTTTGCCAAATATTTTCTCGATCTGTAATAAAAAAATGATATTTTAGTAAAATGCTGATGCTTTGGGCATTATAAATTAATCAAATCCCTGAATAAATGAAGAGATTATTTACGCTGACCATTTGCCTCTTATCACTCCAAGTTTTACAAGCCGAAACAAACACAACCAATTCGGCAAAGTCAATTAAGCAAATAAACCGGGTAACCAAATTTAACCCCGATATTGTAAACGCCGACACTACTATTTTACCGGTGCTTAATCAGTCGTTGCCGTTAAGTACATACGGCGGTTTGTACAAGCGCAGGTTAGATTCCATCCGCAAGGATATCCAACTTGATTATAATGAATATGTGCAGGCTTATATCGACCTGTATATGCACAACCGCGAAGAAATGGGCCAGGTGGCAGGCTTAACCAAATATTACTTCCCCATTTACGAAAAGGCTTTCCGCGAAGCCGGGATCCCCGAAGAAATAAAATTCCTGTCGATTGTGGAATCAAAGCTTGATCCAAACGCGGTATCAAGGGTAGGGGCCACAGGTCTTTGGCAGTTTATGGGTACCACAGCAAAAACTTATGGCTTAAACATGGATAACTATGTTGATGAACGCCGTGACCCTATCCAGTCGAGCTATGCCGCGGCTGCCTATCTGAAGGATGCCTACCAGGAATTTGGCGACTGGCTACTGGCCATTGCCTCATATAATTGCGGTAAAAGCAATGTGGAACGCGCCGTTGAAAAAGCAGGTGGCGTAACCGATTTCTGGAGCATCCGCCAGTACCTGCCTGTTGAAACCCGCGGTTATGTGCCGGCTTTCATCGCCATGAATTATGTGATGCATTATTTTAATAAGCATAACATCGTTGCACAGGCTTGCAACTTCTCTACCCGCACCGATACGGTAATGGTTAAAAGAGTTGTTCCTTTGAGCAATGTTGCCCAGGCACTTGATGTTAGTTTAAGGGAGATCACCATCCTTAACCCGTCATACCGGATGGCTGTTGTTAATGGCAGTGAAAAAACGCCACGCAGGCTTATCATCCCCCAAACCGCCAAAGATAATTACGCTGCTTTGTATAACGTGCTAAATGGTGTTAATACCCCCATAGCTCCTGCCGCCCCTAAACCGGCTGCTTACGCTGCTGTTCAATATACGCCGGCTAAGTCTGAACGCAAAATCCCTACCCATCATAAAGTGAAGAGAGGCGAAACACTTGCTTCTATAGCTGATATGTTTGGTTGTGAAGTTTCCGATCTGAAAGTTTGGAACCATCTCAAAACTAACCGCGCACCAATAGGGGCTATGTTAAGGGTATCGGCAGGGGAAGTTGCTGCCAACGTGCAGGATGACGGTCAGTATTCAAAGAATTAATTTTTTTAGTCGGAGATTCCGATGTCCGCAAATCCGAAGGTATTTTTAGTCGGGAAGTCCGCAGTCCGCAAGTTCGAAAGTTGAGATCCAGCTTTCGGACTTGTCTTTTATACTATTGTAAGTTCTTCAACCGCCGCCCGGTTAATGGCTATAGTGGTACAGCGACCGCAAACAAAGTACTTTTAGCGGATTGTTAGTGTAATCCCTGTTTTTATTATATATCTTATTATCAAGATTTTATATTGACAAATTGCGAAAAGTGTTAACCCTGTTACCCCCCCCTCGCCGCCGCTCGCATCATGGCGAGTGGCAACTATCAAGCGGCCTCTGGCCGCCGGGGCAAAAGCAGCTTAGCCGTTATGTCTCATTAACTTGCGCTCGTTTGCAACGAGTGCTTATCTTGGGTTAGCGTTTGTAACGCGACTGGCGATGCAATCGCCAAACCATATTAAGCACTCGTTGCAAACGAGCGCAAGAGATGATTCCTCCCAATGACATGTTTTTTCGTAGATTTATTTCAACCAACCACTCATCAACATGGAAAAGCCAAAGGAAAATATTGATGAATACATAGCCGGTTTCCCGGTAGATGTTCAACAAAAACTGCAATTGGTACGTGCTACCATCAGGGCGGCCGCGCCTGATGCCGAAGAAGCTATTAAATACGCCATTCCAACATTTATTCTTAACGGTAACCTGGTACACTTCGGCGGTTTTAAAAATCACATCGGTTTTTATCCCGCACCGCAGGGTTTGGAAGAATTTAAAGAAGAACTTTCGGGCTATAAAGGGGCAAAAGGTTCGGTTCAGTTTCCGCTTGATGAGCCTATGCCCATCGATCTGATCACCAAAATTGTAAAGTTCAGGGTTCAGAAAAATATGGAAAAGGCAAAGAAGAAAAAATAGAACATTGCCAAATCCGTTCTTTTAAACACATCTTATCAAAACTTTAACCATATTTTATCCTCTTTTTAACATAATCGCAAAAAGGGGCTTTTTTATGTTTGTTCCATAAAAAGAATTGTAATTTTGGGCGCTTCAATTTGAAAAAAATGAATAAAACTAACCGAAAACAGGACGCGCTGAATTACCACTCGCAAGGCCGTCCCGGAAAGATACAAGTTGTACCTACCAAACCAACAAATTCGCAGCGCGACTTAACCATGGCCTACTCACCCGGTGTGGCTGAGCCATGTTTAAAGATTGCTGACAATACCGAAGATGTTTATAAATATACCGCTAAAGGCAATCTTGTAGCCGTGATCAGCAACGGTACTGCCGTACTTGGCCTGGGCAACATCGGCCCTGAGGCCAGCAAGCCTGTAATGGAGGGTAAGGGTCTCCTGTTCAAGATCTATGCTGATATTGATGTATTTGATCTTGAACTGAACGCCAAAAGTGTAGATGATTTTGTAAACATTGTAAAAGCGCTTGAGCCTACTTTTGGCGGTGTAAATTTAGAAGATATCTCGGCCCCAACCTGCTTTGAAATTGAGCGCAGGCTAAAAGCCGAAATGAATATTCCCGTAATGCATGATGATCAGCATGGTACCGCCATTATATCCGGCGCAGCTTTGATGAACGCCTGCGAAATCCAGGGAAAAAAACTCGACAAAATAAAAATGGTGGTTAACGGTGCAGGCGCCGCCGCGGTATCCTGTTCAAAAATGTACCTGTCATTAGGGGTTAAAAAAGAGAACCTGGTGATGTTTGATATCAATGGCGTGCTCAACCAGGAACGCACCGATCTTGACGAGATCAGGATGGAGTTTGCTACTGGCCGCAAAGATGTTAAAACACTGGCCGATGCTATGAAAAATGCCGACGTATTTGTCGGTCTTTCGGCAGGTAATGTGGTAACCCCCGATATGCTGAGAACCATGGCTAAAAAGCCCATTGTTTTTGCTATGGCCAACCCGGTGCCCGAAATTGATTATGACCTTGCGGCCGGCACACGCGATGATATTATTATGGCAACCGGCCGTTCCGATTTTCCTAACCAGGTAAATAACGTGCTCGGTTTCCCTTACATTTTCCGAGGAGCGCTGGATGTCAGGGCTACTGCCATTAACGAGGAAATGAAGATTGCCGCCACGCACGCCATTGCCGAAATGGCTAAAAAACCGGTTCCCGAAGCCGTTAACCTCGCTTATAACCTTACTAACCTGAAATTTGGTAAGGATTACATCATCCCTAAACCAATGGACCAAAGGTTGATCACCGAGGTATCCATGGCGGTGGCAAAAGCAGCCATAGCTTCAGGTGTAGCCCGTAAGGTGATCACCGATTGGGATGCGTATGCAGAGGAGCTGAGGGTGCGCCTGGGTACTAATGATAAGCTGCTGCGGAACCTTACCGCTAAAGCAAAACAGAACCCTAAGCGCGTTGTATTTGCCGAGGCTGATAATTATAAGATCTTAAGATCGGCACAGATAGTGAAAGAGGAAGGTATTGCCACCCCTATTTTGCTGGGCAATATCGACAGGATCAAAAAGATCATCCACGATAATGACCTTGATTTGGGCGATGTTCATATCATTGATCCGCGGGAAGGCTGCGAGCATATGGATGAGTACACCGAGTTTCTGTATAACAAACGCCAGCGCAGGGGGATCACCCTGTACGAGGCTAAAAAGCAATTGGTAGACCGTAACTACTACGGCGCTTGTATGGTACAATTTGGCCGGGCCGATGCGCTGATCTCAGGTTTAACCAAAAACTATGTAACCACAGTAAAACCGGCCCTGCAAATTATCGGTACTGAAGAAGGTGTGAACCGTGTTGCGGGCATGTATATGATGATCACGGCTAAAGGCCCTGTATTTTTTGGTGATACTACGGTGAACGTAAACCCGTGTGTGAATGATTTGGTTGATATTACCGTGCTGATTGAACGCTCAGTAAAACAGTTTAATATCAGCCCGAGGGTGGCTGTGTTATCATACTCCAACTTTGGTTCGAATGAAGGGGAGATACCAGAAAAAACCAGGGAAACAGTAGCGATACTGCATGAAAAATATCCTGATATGGTTGTCGACGGCGATATGCAGGCCAACTTTGCGCTAAACGCTGATTTGCTTGATGATAACTTCCCGTTCTCAACGCTCAATGGTAAACCGGCCAATACGCTGATTTTCCCTAACCTGGAGTCGGGTAATATTGCCTATAAACTTTTGCAGGAAATAGGCGGTGCCGAAGCAGTTGGACCGATATTGGTTGGCTTAAAGAAACCCGTGCATGTGCTGCAGTTAGGCAGTTCGGTACGAGAAATTGTAAATATGGTTACCATTGCGGTGGTCGATGCGCAGGCAAAAGCTGCAGCCAAATAAGCCAAGCCCCCTCTAAATCTCCCCCGGTAAGCCCCACCCAAACCCTCCCCGGAAGGGAGGGCTTTTAAGAAATCTCCATAAAGTCTCCCCTACCGGGGGAGATTTAGAGGGGGCTAAAGACGCTGGTATTTAAATGCTTAGCGTCTTTATCTTTTAAGGCGAGTATAACGCAGCTTTTTGTTTGTCATTATATGAACATAATGACGCCGGAATTTTATCTTTGGATAATCACTGTAAAGGCTGTTTGCCATTAACATCATTGTTTAATAATCTTAATAAAGTAATAATATATGTATGATTATATTAGTGGGAAACTAATGTTCAAAAGCCCGTCGTATGTGGTTATAGATGCGGGAGGGGTAGGGTATCATATTAATATTTCGGTAAATACCTATTCGGGCATTAGTGACGACGAAAAATGTAAACTCTTTGCATGGTTACACGTAAAAGAGGACGCGCACACGCTTTACGGCTTTGCTACAGAAGGCGAGCGCAGGTTGTTCTTACATTTGATCTCCATTTCGGGTATCGGGCCAAATACGGCAAGGATGATGTTATCGTCCATAAGCCCGGCCGAGATCCAGGCGGCTATTGTGACCGGTAATGTTTCATTAATCCAGCGGATAAAAGGAATAGGGCCAAAATCGGCCCAGCGGATCATTTTGGAGCTGCAGGATAAGCTGCGTAAGGAAGGCCCCGATACCTTAACTGTTGTGCCGGTGAGCCAGACGGTTAAGGATGAAGCACTATCAGCATTAGTAATGCTGGGCTTTGCGCGTAACGTTGCTGAAAAGGTGTTAGACCAGGAGATCAAGAAAAATAATGGCGAATTAACGGTTGAAGAACTAATTAAGTTCGCGTTAAAAACGCTATAATTACGGATAAATATCTACTAACTTTTGATCAAAGTATTTACTTATAAGACACTTATAAGTGTGTTGTTCATTGTGGTGTTCGGGGGGCTGGGAAATGTGTATGCACAACAAAAGCCTTCGCCTTCGGCTAAAAATGATACAACCAAATCAAATGCACCAATAAACCTGACCGCGCCACGAAGCCAGCGGATGAGGGAAGGTATTTTCAATACCGACCCGGCAGGCCTGGTACGTACCATTGAATATGATCCGGCCACAAACCGTTATATTTTATACGAAAGGGTAGGTAATTTACTTTACCGCCCCCCGCAGTATCTTACGTTTGAGCAATATTTAAAACTTAAAGAACGATCGGTCCAACGTGGCTATTTTCAGCAGCTGGCAGATAATTATGCCTATGATTCGCAGCAGCCGGGGTTTATACCGCCTATAAAGGTCAGGAGTCGTACGTTTGAGCAGATCTTTGGCAGCTCGGTGATTGATATCCGCCCGCAAGGATCAGCAGAAATGATCATGGCCGGGCAGATAAATAAAAACCAAAACCCGCTTTTTAACACCCGCCAGCGCAGTCAGTTTAACTTTAATTTTGATCAGCGCATCCAACTCAACGTAACCGGTAACATAGGCGATAAGTTAAAGATCACCACCAATTACAACACCGACGCGCAGTTCCAGTTTGAAAACCAGATCAAGCTGGATTATACAGGCTCGCCCGACGAGATCATTCAGAAAATTGAAGCCGGTACGGTTAGTATGCCGCTTAATACCACACTGATCACCGGTAGTCAGGCGCTTTTTGGCGTTAAAACCAAGCTGAAATTCGGGCGGCTGGATGTTACCAGTATCTTTTCGCAGCAACGCTCACAGTCAAAAACCATCACCATTACCAATGGTTCGCAACAGGGCGAGTTTAGGTTGACGCCTGCCGATTATGAGGCCAACAAACACTTCTTCCTGTCGCAATATTTCAGGAATAATTATAATAGGGCGCTGGCCAATATCCCGATCATCAGCTCCAATGTAAACATTACTAAAATTGAGGTTTGGACAACCAATCGTACCAACGTAACTACCGATTCGCGCGATATATTGGCCTTCATGGACCTTGGTGAAAATAACCCATACAATAAAACAAGGATTGTGGGCGGCGGCAGTGCCCTGCCCGCGGGTTTTAAAGGGCCGGGTTTTGCCCAGCAATCAAACAATCTGTTATCTGTTTTGCCGCAAAATGCAAGGCTCACCAACTCCAATGATGTGGCCAGCTTTTTCCAGGGATCGGGCAATACGGATAACTATTCAAAACTAACTTACGCCCGCAAGCTTACTGATAAGGAGTATACCCTGCACCCGCAGTTAGGTTACATCTCCCTAAATTATCCCTTAAATAATGATGAGGTACTGGCGGTTGCTTACCAGTATACTGTTAATGGTGTGCAATACCAGGTGGGTGAATTTAGCAGCGATGTTGCCGTTAACCCAAATACGCCTAATGTGCTTTTTGTGAAATTGCTGAAAGGCGAGTTATTGAAAACCAACCTGCCTACCTGGGATTTGATGATGAAAAACATTTACTCCCTCGGTGCTTTTCAGATAGCCCCTACCAATTTTAAGTTAACTGTTACCCGCCTTGATGATAAAACGGGGATCGAAAAAACGGTAATGGAAGAGGGGCAAAACCTAAAAGGTAAGCTGTGGCTCCAGGTAGCAGGACTTGATAACCTCAACCAGCAAAGCGATAAAAAGCCGGATGGCTATTTTGACTTTTTAGAAGGAATCACCATCGATTCGCAAAACGGGCGGATCTCGTTCCCGGTGGTGGAGCCTTTTGGTTCGGACCTGGCATCCAAATTTACCCCGGGCGAGACCGACCTGGTTAAACGATACGTTTATCAGCCATTGTATGACTCAACCAAAACCATCGCACAGCAATATTTCCCGGCATTAAACAGGTATGTAATCAAGGGAACTTATACCTCAACAGGTGGTTCAGAGTATCAACTAAATGCAGTTAACATTCCGCAGGGATCGGTGAACGTAACCGCGGGTACCGTGAAGTTGCAGGAAGGGAACGATTATACGGTTGACTACAATGCCGGGCGGATCAGGATCCTG
The DNA here is from genome assembly GCF_900100445.1 of Mucilaginibacter sp. NFR10. Classification (NCBI taxonomy): domain Bacteria; kingdom Pseudomonadati; phylum Bacteroidota; class Sphingobacteriia; order Sphingobacteriales; family Sphingobacteriaceae; genus Mucilaginibacter; species Mucilaginibacter sp. NFR10. Next base: position 16,955 of record NZ_FMTV01000011.1, read on the forward strand.
AACCAGGCACTGTTATCTTCCGGTCAGCCTATTACCGTAAAGCTGGAGAATAATGAATTGTTCGGCGTGCAGCAAAAGTCATTATACGGTACCAGGCTTGATTATCATGCCAGCGATAAGCTTCAGTTGGGTGCTACTTTGATGCACCTTACCGAACAGCCTATCACCCAAAATGAAATTGCCGGCGAAGAATCCATCTCCAATACCATTTGGGGGTTTGATGCCAATTACAGTTCAAACTCCCGGTTTTTAACCAGGCTGGTTGATAAGATCCCCGGCATCCATACCAAAGTGCCATCGTCCATTAACTTTTATGGCGAGTTTGCCAAACTGATGCCAGGCAGTCCCGGTGCATTGAATTTTGCAGGCTCCAAACACGGCACATCTTATCTTGACGATTTTGAAAACAGTCAATCGGTAATAGATATTAAAGGAGCTAACAGCTGGCAAATTTCAGGAACGCCGCAATTGTTTGGCGAATCGGCTTTGTTTGATAACCTGAGCTATGGCTATAACCGTGCCCGGCTGGCTTTTTATAATATCGACCCTATATTTTATACCAATACAGGTTCCATCCCTATATCAAGAAGCGAGCTTTCCAACCATTATGTAAGGCAGGTGATTGAGCAGGAAGTTTTCCCTTACAAGCAGTCGGCTACCGGGCAGCCGATTAGCTTGGCTACGCTCAACATGGCTTTTTATCCAACTATCCGTGGGCCGTACAACTATGCTACCACAGGTATTAATCCCGACGGTACCTTGCAAAACCCTAAAACACGCTGGGGGGGTATGTTCAGGAAGTTGGAAACAAATGATTTTGAATCGTTGAACGTATCCTACATCGAGTTTTGGATGCTCGATCCGTTCATATACAAACCAAACTCTGCTGGCGGTGATTTGTATTTTAACTTAGGTTCGCTATCGGAAGATATTTTAAAGGATGGGCGTAAAAGCCTGGAAAATGGTTTGCCTGTTGACGGCGACCTGACCAAGGTGGATGAAACCAGCTGGGGGCGGGTGTCTAAACTACAGCCGGTTATTAATGCTTTTGATAACAACCCCGATGCCCGTAAACTGCAGGACGTTGGTTTGGACGGTATGAACGACCAGGATGAGCAAACCAAATTTGCCCCGGTTGTTCAGCAGATAAAAGGACAACTGAACGCGCAGGCCGCGACTTCTATTGCTGCCGACCCTTCATCCGATGATTATCAGTATTACCAGGGCCCGGCTCTTGATCAGGCCCGCGCCGGCATCCTTGAGCGTTACAGTAAATACAACGGTACCGACGGTAACTCGAAAACAGCACAGCAATCGCAGGCCGAACTTGGTTTGCAAAACTCGGCTTCAACATCCCTGCCCGATGGGGAGGATATTAACCGGGACAACAACATGAGCCAGGAAGATTCATACTTTCAATATAAAGTATCCATGCGCCCGGCCGATATGGTTGTTGGCCAAAACTATATCAGCGATAAAGTTACCGCACAGGTAAAACTGCCTAACGGTACAACCCAGGCAGTTAACTGGTACCAGTTCCGCATCCCGATCTCAGATTATCAATCAAAAGTGGGCAATATCCAGGATTTTAAGGCAATCCGTTTTATGAGGATGTTCATGACCAACTTTGCCGATACCGCCGTGCTTCGTTTTGCGACCCTGGAACTGGTGCGAGGCGAGTGGCGTGCTTTCAATACCGAAAAAAATCCGTTGAATGTTATTGCCGATCCGGCTATCCAAAACCCGCCGATAGATAATTCGACCATCGACGTGCAGGCTGTAAATATTGAAGAGAACGGTAACCGCACGCCTATACCTTATGTGGTGCCGCCCGGTATTAACCGCCAGCGTAATTACAATAACCTGCAAACCAATACCAAGCTCAACGAGCAATCACTGTCTCTTAATATAAAAAGCCTGCGCGATGGATATTCAAGGGCCGCCTTTCGTACTTTTTATAATGACCTGCGCAAATACAAACGCATGCAAATGTTTATCCATGCCGAAGGTGATTATTTGAAGGATAATGACCTGAACGCGTTTATCCGCCTCGGGGTTGATTACCAGGATAACTATTATGAATACGAATTGCCTTTAAAAATAACCCAGCCGGGTACCAGCGACGCAGGAGCAATATGGCCGGATGTTAATGAAATGGACCTGGAGCTTGATTTGCTGATCCGTGCAAAGCTTGCGCGTAATCACTCTAACGTGGCCTACAACCAGCTTTTTAAATATACCGAGGGCGATAAGGTAGTTTATATCAAGGGCCAGCCCGATTTAAGCAAGCTGCGTACCATTATGCTTGGCGTACGCAATCCATATAAAGGCACAAATGTTTTGCCCGATGATGGGTTGGATAAATCAGGAACTGTTTGGTATGATGAGCTGCGTCTTACCGATTTTGACCAGCGCGGGGGATGGGCCGCTACTGCGAGGATTGATGCCAAGCTTGCCGACTTTGCCGATATTACCGTATCCGGCAGTAAAACAACCATTGGTTTCGGTACCCTTGATTCAAGGCTGAACGACCGGAGCCAGAGTGATGATCAAACCTATGACGTATCGGCTAATGTTGAGCTGGGCAAGTTTTTTCCGGATAAAAGCGGCATCCATATCCCGGCATACATCAATTTGTCATCACAAAGGAGCATGCCGCAATATGATCCCGGAGCGCCGGATGTTGAGCTGAAGGCGTCGCTGGCGGCGGCAACGAGCACCAAAGAGCGCGACTCTATCAGGAACGCGGCTATTGATATTACCACCCGCAAAAGCATCAACTTTACCAACGTACATAAGGCACGTACAAACCAAAACGCTCTCAATCATATTTGGGATATTGAAAACTTTAATGCCACTTATGCCTACACCGAATACAATCATCATGATTTTGTGACGCAGAATGATGTGGAAAAAACCTATAATCTCACACTCGCTTATAACTATACCAATCAGCCCAAATACTACAGCCCATTTGCCAGGATCATCAAAAGCAATATGCTGGCCCTGTTCCGCGATTTGAACTTTAGTTTGCTGCCATCACGATTGAATTTCAGTATCAATTTTAACCGCTTTTATTCGGAGAATACCCTGCGCGATAATGATCCTAATAACTATATTCCTATCCCGACAACTACATTCAACAAGTATTTCAACATAACCCGTGTATACGGCATAGGCTGGAACCTGTCAAAATCATTACAGATGGATATTGACGCTACCAATCTTTCGGTTGTGGATGAACCCGCCGGTCGGATCAATGGTTTAAAGCGCGATACCCTTTGGGATAACCTGAAAAAGCTGGGCCGTACAACTAACTATAACCACACTATCAACTTTAATTATACGGTACCTATTAACAAAATTCCGGGATTGGATTGGATATCGGCAGTAGCGCGTTACAGTACACACTTTAACTGGCAAACACAGCCGCTGTTTGCTATCAACAGTACCGCTTATGACGTTGGTAACAGTATTCAAAACTCAAGGGCAATCCAGCTTAACCCAACCCTGAATATGGTGTCGCTGTATAACAAGTTCCCTTTTATCCGTAAGGCCAATAACCCTAACAATAAAAAGAGCAATATCCTGATCGGCCTGCTAACCAGTGTTAAAAACCTAAGCGCAACCTATACCCGTACCCAGGGAACGTTTTTACCGGGATACTTACCGCAGTCGGGCTTTTTTGGTGCAGATGGTAATGCCCCCGGGTTAGGCTTTTTATTGGGCAGCCAAACAGATATCCGGGCTAAAGCAGTTGCCAACGGCTGGATCACCACCGATACCCTGCAAAATCAGTTATATACCACATCGCTAAACGAGGATATGCACTTCAGGGGTATTATTGAACCATTTAAAGATCTGCGGATTGAGCTTAGTGCATTTAAAACCCAGGATCATAATTACCAGGCCAATTTTAAATACCTGGCATCAAGCAATAGTATCGAAACATTAAGCCCGGTTACATCGGGTAACTACAGTGTATCGTTCCTTACCATCGGTACCGCATTTGAATCGGCAAAGGGGATAAACAATGTTTCATCTACCTTTCAGAAATTTTTGGATGCCCGCGCTGTGATATCGCAAAGATTAGGGCGTACCAACCCAAATTCGGCAGGGCTTGCTGATGGCTATGCCGATGGTTACGGGCCAAATTCGCAAAATGTGCTGGTGCCGGCATTTCTGGCAGCATATGCAGGTAAAAATGCTTCGGGCAGTAACCTGTCGCAATTCCCAAAAATTCCTATTCCTAATTGGCAGGTAACATACAATGGCTTAGGTAAGATCTCCTGGTTCCAGGATATTTTTGATTCGTTTGATCTGAGCCATGGTTACCGTTCATCATATAATGTAAGCGGCTTTACCTCGCTGCTGCAATATCGCGAGGCTAACGGCGCTGCCACTTCGCGCGATTTAAATAATGATTTCTTGCCGTTGTACCAGTTTTCGCAAGTCACCATTTTTGAGCAGTTTGTGCCTTTGCTGGGTGCAAGCGTACGCTTCAAAAACAGCATGACCGCCAATGCCGAATATCGCCAAAGCCGTTCGCTGAGCTTAAGTATGCTTAACAGCCAGTTGGCACAGCAAAATGAAAAGATCATTGTTTTTGGCTTTGGTTATCACACCAAAGATTTCCATTTTCCGTTTGGCTGGTTTGAAGGCATTCAGCATAAGGACGTGAACTTTAAACTCGATTTTTCATTGCGCGATAATAAAACGCTCATTTACCGTGCTGATGTTGAATCGGCCGAGATCTCATCGGGCGCGCAAAATATTACCGTAAGGCCATCTGTTGATTATGTGATCAATCAGCGTTTTAACCTGAATTTGTTTTATGATTCAAACCTTACCAAACCCTATACTTCGCAAACGTTTAATACATCATTTACCAATTTTGGGATTAATTTGAAGTTGTTGCTGCAATAAGGCTGATTTGAAGATGGGTTAATTTGAAGATTTGAAAATGAAATAATAATCTATCTGCCATTGCTTGTGTAGTCATCAAAAACTTTTACGCGAAAAGCGAATTATGTCGGGAACTCGATATTGGGTGTTTACAAAAGCAAGGATATATTTGTTATATGGAAGCATTAATTGTTTACCCTGAGAATAATGAGCAGATGGAGGCTTAAAGGCGATTATGAAAGCCATGAAAATATCTTTTGAGCAAAAAAGTGAGGTCTATCCTGATTATGTGATTAAGGGAGTTAAAGAGTCATTAAAGCAAGCCGATGAAGGGAGGCTAACTTCGTATACCGGATTTAGAGATGTGCTAATCAGAAGATGAGTTTTGAAATCCCTGCCGTTGTTGGTGTTGTCACCAATAACTTTTAGTCTTCCTGATATTTAAGGCTTCCAAGAGCCAAAGGAGCTGTTGGTGACAACACCAACAGCGGCGGGATGAAATACGGGACCTGATAAAGAAACGTCATTGCGAGGTACCCATCAGGTGGAACCCAAAAAAAATGAAATGACATGTAAAATAAATTTTAGCGATGGTGCGCGGAGGCCGCGTTAGAGATTGCAGTGTAAAGCCCACAGCGCGGGTTGGGATTGTGGGCAGGAAAGGCGAGGACTTGCAACGGAAAGCCCGGGCCGCAGGCAACGCCCATGTTATAATTTCGATCGAAAAAACACCGTTAATAATCAATAATTTACAATCACGTCATTGCGAGGTACGAAGCAATCGCGAACTTTACAGGGCTGCTTGCATAGCTACTCTGCCCGTGGGGGATTGCTTCGTACCTCGCAATGACGTGGTGGAGATGTTATTTTCATACCTTATCAAAACTTCCCCTGGTCCATCAATTTTTTTCGTTCTGCTTTTCTTTTCTGGCGCTGTGCCTTGTTTTTTAAGCGTTCTTCCTTGTTTTTGAGGTGTTCGTCAATGCGGTCTTTAGTGGCTTTTTGGCTTTCTTCATCAAGGCCGACACATGGTTTTATACCTGTAAGCAGGGTTTTCCAGATAGTTTTAAAAAATGGCGAATCTTTAGGCCGCTTATAGATCACTAATGATGATGTGAGCTTTCCTTTATCATCAGGATTACTGCGCCTGATCACGAAGAGGTTGGCATATATCGACATGATTGATTTTCTTTTGAAACGATCATTGACCGTATCGGCTTTTAGTAGTATCACCTTTAAATCGTTATATAAAAAATCAACCTTACCTTTAAATACCTTGCTGTTGGCCTGGATATCAAAGCTGAATTTTTTTACGCTGCCCGATGTCATTTTTACCATAGCCAAAGGCATGGTAGCTGGATTTAGCTTTCCAAATTCCATTGGTCCTAATGTGCCCTTATAACTGAAGGCGGCATCCGCATCGCTTAAATTAAATTTCAATTGCACATCGAGCCGGCCGCGGTTCATAAAATAGGTTGTCAGATCAACAAGGGTAATGTTGTTTTTGGCAATGGCCGATGGATTGTTGGTAATATTATAAATATGCCCGCTGGTATTGTTAAATGTAACGGTACCTGTTTTTTGAGATTTTTTATTGAACTCGTTATAGATCACATCAACGTGCCGGATTTTCATGGTATCGATCCTTAAATCAAGATTTAATTTCTTGATCATCATATTGGGGAACGTTTTAACCTTATCTGTTGTGGGATCTGGTTTCTTACCCGGGTTGGTGAAAGCCGTTATCTTGCCATTTGTCATGGTTAGGCTTGAAGCAGAAACAGTGCGGTATTTGTGATAATTTAAGTAGTCAAAATTGTTTAGCTGCACAGAATCGGCCAGTAAGCCCAGCCGGTCTTTCTTGCTTTTATCAAAAAAAACATCCGATTTAGTTGGCTGCATAGCAAGCCCTTCGATATTTAGGCGTGATGTGAGGGTGGAAAGTTTAAGATGCCTGATCTTATAAGTGTACAGGCCGCTTGGTGTTTCTCCGGTGTAATTGTTCAATTCGGTGATAATATCTTTGCAATAAAGCAGGCGCGATTTATCATATTGCGTAGCCGAATCAATGAGCAGGTCGTTTGCACTTAAGTTTAGTTCTTTAAGTTTGGAAATGGCCACCTTGTTGCCCGAGTAATCTTCATAGTTCAGGTTAACATCATTGAGCAGGATGCTTCCGATATGGATCGATTTCAAGCTTTTGGAAATTCGCTGCCAGGCCGTACGGCGATCTTTAACAACAGTATCTTTGGTATGGTTTAGCTGGTAGCTTACATTCAGGCGCGGCTCATTCAGGATGATTTGCCCAATATTAAGCTTTTTTTGAAAATAGAGCTTAAATGGATGCACATGGTTAAGCACCAGCCGTTTTACCTTAAGCTCAACCAGTGTATTGGGGGCCAGGCGTAAACGCTTTTTTTGATTATAAACTGTCGTGTCGGGCTTAAGGGTTATATTGTAAATAATAATTTTGCCCTGAAGGATATGCAGCTCGGCATCCGAGAAATCTGCTTTGTAAAGGCTATCACTGCTGCTTAATACCACATCCTTTACTTTGGCGGCCAAAATGGGCGACCAATACCTGTTTACTACTACAGCCAGCAGCAATATCACTATAACCGGTATCAGCACAAATTTGAACGTTCTTTTTTGCCACTGGTGCTTTAAAAAATTGAGTGCCATTTACCGGTTGTTACTTTTTACCTGTGTTTTATGCTTTAACAGCAAGTTAGTAACTTTTGTTACAGTTGATGGGCGGGTAAGCTGTTTTTTTATAAAAACTCATACTTAATTCATTGTTTTTGAAGGTGCCTGTAGTAGTTTGCATGTTGTTGATTAACTGATATTGTGGTTTTGTTTAACTGTTAAGCAACCCTCGGGGATTTCAGGGCGTTATGTCTATATAAAAACCTTTTTTTAACACTAATAGACTCCCGATGAAAACAAAAATGTACTTAGCCCTGACAGGCTCAATTGTTTTAACTTTATTAGCAGCATCGTGCAAAAAAAATCACGACAACAACCCGACCACACCTAAAGCTGTTACCGGCGTACAGCTTACCTCAAACGCAACTTTTGGTAGCATCATAACAGACAATAACGGTCGTGCGTTGTACCTGTTCTCTGATGATGCGGCCAACGTTTCAACTTGTACCGGTGGATGCGCTGTAGCCTGGCCTGCCTTTTATAAAGAAAACCCATCTATAGGTACGGGCCTGGCAGCTGCCGACTTCGGCGTTATCACCAATGCCGACGGGAATAAGCAAACTACCTATAAAGGCTGGCCTTTATATTATTATGCAAAAGACGTGGCTGTTACCGATGTTAACGGCGATGGTGTTGGCAAATCATGGTTTATAGCCAAGCCGGATTATACAGTTATGGTTTCCTACGCTCAACTGATAGGGCATGATGGTAACCAATACACAAGCAAAGGTATCGCCGGTACTGAAAATTCACAATATATCACAGATGCCAATGGCCGTACTTTGTACCTGTTTAGCAAGGATACGTTTAAGACAAATAAATTTAGCACAGGTGTGGCGGCACATGATGCTAACTGGCCAATCGATGCGGTAACGGCGGTTCAAAGTGTTCCTTCTATTTTAAATAAAGCCGACTTTGATGTGATAACCGTATTCGGACAAACACAACTGGTGTACAAAGGGCATCCGCTTTACTATTTTGGTCAGGACAATGGTGTTAAAGGTAGCACCAAGGGTGTTAGCTTCCCTACGCCCGGTGCAGCTATCTGGCAAATCAATAATACCACCACTGTAGCTTTAACGCAGTAAGTGACGGCTTATTTGAATAGGATAAACGGGTAATGCGAAAGTGTTACCCGTTTTTTTTTGAAATAAATGAGATTTTATTTAATACTGACAATATGTCATTTAGGTATTTAAATTTTGTTTATTTTTGCAAACTAATTTTTTATATAAATGATGGATTTGCTTATTCCGGATAAAACACATGATGAGAGCAGGCAGGGTGAGGCGCTAATGTTAAAAGCCGAAACAGCTAAAAATAATGGCCGCAAGCTTTATATTGAAAGCTACGGCTGTGCCATGAATTTTTCTGACAGTGAGATAGTTGCATCGATATTGGCCGAAAGCGGTTTTGAAACCACTGCCGACTATAGCGTAGCCGATGTTATTTTCATCAACACCTGTTCTATCCGCGAAAATGCCGAACAACGCGTACGCAACCGTTTAAAAGAGTTTACCGTTGCCAAGGTGAAAAATCCGGGCCTGGTAGTAGGTGTATTGGGCTGTATGGCCGAACGCCTGAAATCAAAATTCCTGGAAGAAGAAAAATTAGTTGATGTTGTGGTTGGTCCGGATGCGTACCGCGATCTGCCGAACCTCATTAACCAGGTAGATGATGGTCAAAAGGCAGTTAACGTGCTGCTCTCCCGTGAGGAAACTTATGCCGATATCAGCCCGGTACGCTTAAACAGCAATGGTATCAATGCATTTGTATCCATTATGCGCGGGTGCGACAACATGTGCTCGTTTTGCGTGGTACCCTTTACCCGTGGCCGCGAGCGCAGCCGAGACCCTTTATCGATAGTTGCCGAATGCCGCGACCTGTTTGACAGAGGTTATCGTGAGGTTACTTTATTAGGGCAGAATGTAGATTCATATAAATGGACCTCTCCCCAACCCTCTCCAAAGGAGAGGGCTTTAGAAGGGCAAATTGAAGCAGGCGTTGAAAATGACAAAAGCCTCCCCTTGGGGGAGGTTGGAGGGGTAAACTTCGCTAACCTGTTGGAAATGGTTGCACTGATCGATCCTGATCTGCGGGTTAGGTTTTCAACCTCACATCCAAAGGATATTACCGATGAGGTGTTGTATGCCATCAATAAATACGATAATATCTGTAATTATATCCACCTGCCGGTACAATCGGGTAACAGCCGTATTCTTGACCTGATGAACCGCACTTATGACCGTGAATGGTACATCAATAGGATCGACGCTATCCGTCGTATCATTCCGGATTGTGCAATTTCAACCGATGTGATCACCGGTTTTTGCAGCGAAACAGATGAGGAGCACAAGGATACCGTAAGCATGATGGATTACGTAAAGTATGATTTTGCCTACATGTTTAAATACAGCGAAAGGCCGGGTACCTTAGCGGCAAAACGCTATGCCGATGACATACCGGAAGAGGTAAAACAAAAACGCTTAACCGAAATTGTAGCCAAGCAACAGGAATATTCTTTTTACAGAATGCAGGCCCGCATTGGCCGGGTAGAACGTGTACTGATAGAAGGTTTCTCCAAAAAATCAGACAAAGACTATTGCGGCCGCAGCGATCAAAACGCGATGGTGATTTTCCCGGTTGGTGAAAATTACAAGCCGGGGCATTATGTAAACGTATTGATTGAACGCAGCACTACGGCCACGTTGATAGGTAAGGTTGTATAGAGGCAGGAAATCAAGAGTCAGGAATCAAGAAAGAAAGGTATAAGGAATCAGATAATGATGAGGCATAATTTTAAGAGCTTGAAGATTTGGCAAAAGTCGATGGATCTTACTGATTTAACTTAGGACTATTGTAAAGCATTACCTATCGAGGAAAGATATAACCTGATTGACCAATTAAACAGATGTTCCTGTTCAGTTCCGTCTAACATAGCGGAAGGTTCAGGCAAGAGAACTAAGGCGCATTTTGCCGAGTTCTTAACAACGTCTCTTACTTCATCGTTTGAAGTGGAGACCCAATTATTAATATGTGAAAGAAGGGGCTACGGCTCTAAAGATAAATTAAAGGATTGCTTAGACCTTGTTGTGGAAGTTCAAAAAATGATATTTTCTTTTAGGGAGTACATTTTGAACTCCGATGATGAATAAACGTGATTCTTACTAAAAGACAAGATGTATATAAGAAGCGGTATTTGATGAAGAGAAAATCTTCGCTCAAATCTTGCTTCCTGACTCTTGACTTCTTGAATCTTTTTTAAAATGGAAGTACAGGAAATAAAACAACGCTTCGGGATCATTGGCAATTCGCCATTGCTTAACCGGGCTATAACTATAGCAAACCAGGTTGCACCTACTGATATCTCGGTATTAATTACCGGCGAGAGTGGTAGTGGTAAGGAGGTTTTTTCGCACATCATACACCAGATGAGCCCGCGCAAGCATGGGCCTTTTATTGCCGTTAACTGCGGTGCCATACCTGAAGGTACTATCGATTCGGAACTTTTTGGTCACGAAAAGGGAGCCTATACAGGCGCCGTTGGTGAGCGTAAAGGTTATTTTGAAACCGTAAACGGTGGTACCATATTTTTAGATGAGATTGCTGAAATGCCGCTGGGTACCCAGGCCCGTTTGCTGCGGGTGCTCGAATCGGGACAATATATCAAAGTAGGTTCATCAAAAGTTGAAAAAACAAATGTGCGTGTCATCGCAGCCACAAATGTTGATGTGTATGAGGCGGTGAAGAACGGCAAATTCCGAGAGGACCTTTACTATCGTTTAAACACGGTACCTTTGAAGATTCCGCCATTGCGCGACAGGAAAGAAGACGTGTTTCTGCTGTTCCGCAAGTTTACGGCTGATTTTACCGACAAATACCGTACGCCGCCCATCCAGCTTGATGAAGAAGCGCAGCAGGTATTAACCAACTATTCGTGGCCGGGTAATGTAAGGCAGTTGAAAAACATGGCCGAACAATTGGCCGTACTTGAGCGCGACAGGATCATCACTGCCCAAACGCTGCTTACCTATATCCCGCACGAGGCCGGCGCGCGTAACCTGCCAATGCGTTTGGACAATCAGCCTAAAGAAGATTTTTCTGAACGTGACATCCTCTATAAAGTATTGTTTGATATGAAGCGGGATATGGTAGAGTTGAAAAAACTGGTGGCTGATATTATTGAGCATGGCGGTGTTTCGCCCCATTATGCTAATAATCCGCAAACCTTAAATCAGCTTTACCGCGATATTGAGCTGCATGGTAATAACGAACCACAATTTACTTTACAACAACCCGTTAATACCGTTACAAACACCAGCAGTAATAGCAGCACTATCGACGGTTTTAATATAACACATGATGCCGAAGAAGTAGAGGAATCATTATCGCTGATTGAAAAGGAATCAGACCTGATCCGCAAAGCTTTGAAAAAACATAAGGGTAAACGCAAACTTGCCGCTAATGAACTGGGGATTTCTGAGCGTACGTTATACAGGAAAATAAAAGAACTAAACTTATAAAATTGATGAAAAAACTTTTGGGGATTATTTCAGTGTGTGTGCTGATACTTATATGCCAATCATGTTACACGCTCAAAAATCAATCAATCCCTCCCGGTTTGAAGACCATCAATGTGCAGTTTTTTGAAAATAACGCCCCGCTGGTGGTAAATAACCTAAGCCAAACTTTCACCGAATCGTTAAAAGAGAGGATCCGTACACAAACCAGCCTAAGCTTAGTCCGCGGCGAGGCCGACGCAACCATGTCGGGTGCTATTACCGGTTATTCTATTGCTCCGGCATCTATTCAGGCTACCGCAAATAATGTGGCCCCAATTGCTGATGCTAACAGGCTAACTATTACCGTTCGTGTTAAATTTTCATTTGATGCCGCGAAAACTCCGGCAGATAAAAAGCTTAGTTTTGAGCAAAGTTTTACTAAGTTTGCTGACTACCGTGGGGACATTTCTTCGCAGGAACAGAACCTGATACGGCAAATTAATAAGCAATTAATTGATGATATTTTTAACGCGGCCTTTTCTAATTGGTAGGCAATTTGTATTTTCAACCACGTGGATCAATATTTGAACAGCAGGCAATACGAAATATTAGATGAACTGTTGGCTAACCCGGCCGAAACAGGTTCTTTTTATGGTTATAACCTGCAACAACTGGTTGATGCCTACCCGCAAAGCGGTATTTTGCGTGCTTTGCTTGCCCATGCCGGTACCAATAAGGATATACAGCGCGCGGCCGTTTATTACAAACCCGTTTTACTGCATAAATTAATTCAGGAGCCCGAAGGCCTTTCTCCGGTAAATTCATCACAGGTAATTAACCTGCTTGATGTTGTTCCGGTAAATAATACACCGGCCTCCGAAAACTATTTTAATATCGGTCCCGCTGTTGATGACCTGGCTGATACACTGCCACCGTTCTCCGAAGATTTAACCGCAGACACAGATCAGGATAAAAGTAGTTTCAATTTTATCAATATCGATGATCCTGAGCCTGAAATTGCAGATACAGAACCAGTAATGGAGTTTGCTGATCCGGGAGCAGTTGCAACTGAGCCCAACGGGGAATCAGTTTCATCAACCCACGATATAGATGATGAGGTTTACGATGAAATTGTTGGGATCGAGAATATAAGTATAGGCCAGGCTAATGTGAATGAACCCGTTGCTGCTAATGTTAATGCGGAAGCAGCGATAAACGATAAAACAGAGGTGGCCGATGAGGCGCCGGTTGCCGTTGAAGAAGCTAAAGACGTAAGGGACGATGTAACTGAAAAATGGATAATCGGCAATATCGCATCCACGGATTATTTTTTGTTTGATAACTCGGTCGTTGACACAAGGAATGATGATAAGGCGATATCGCAGGAGTCGGCTCCGCAGCCGGCAGAAATTGAAGCTGCTGAACAGCAGGAGGTTTTATCAAAGTACAACGACGAGAAAATGCCTTATACCTTTATGTGGTGGTTAGATAAAACCCGTAAGGAATATGCATCAACTTATCAGCCTTATAATATTGAAACGGTTGCACAGCCAAAAAAACCTGTAGCGCCTGATAGCCAAACAGCGGATGCACTGCAGCATCAGTATTATGAAAATATCTTCCATTCGCAATCTCTGGAGGAGCTGGAGAAAACCCCTCAGCCCGATGTGCCGGAGATAAAAAGAAAAGAAGATATCATTATTGAGAAATTTATTAAGGAGGAGCCCCAGATCAGGCCGCCATCAATTGATAAGCTCGATAATGAGAACAAAGCAAAGAAGAGCTCGGAAGACAGAAATGACCTGGTAAGTGAAACATTAGCCCAGATTTACATCGACCAGATGTTATATCACAAAGCTATTGCAACTTACAAAAAATTGATGTTGAAATTCCCGGAAAAAAGCCGTTACTTTGCAAGCCAAATTGAGGAGTTAGAGAAGAAAACTAATTAATATAAAGAAATGTATATCGTTTTAATCATTGTGACCGTAATTGTATGCGCTCTGTTAGGGCTTATCGTACTTATCCAAAACCCTAAAGGCGGTGGTTTGGCATCAAATTTTTCAAGCTCATCACAATTAATGGGCGTACAAAAAACCGGCGACTTTTTAGAAAAAGGTACCTGGGCGTTAGCTATCACCCTTATGGTATTGTCATTGGCTATTAACGTTGCTGTAAAAGGCGGCTCATCAAACAATGCAGACAATCCTGCGCTGCGTGAGCAAATTGAAAAAGCTTCAAAACCAAGCAACGCGCTTCCTTCATCAACTCCGGCATTAACACCGTCTGCTACACCGGCAGCTCCTAAAGCCGACAGCAGCAAAAAATAATAAGGTATTTAATCAAGATATAGAAGGCCTCTGGATATATTCAGGGGCTTTTTCTTTTTCCAGGAATTTCTGTCCCATCCGGGGCTTTCAGAGATTTAAGTTAATCCACAAAATTGTTTGTCGTTTAATCGGCAAGGCGTGTTGTTTTGCCCCTCTGGGGCAAAGGATACTTCTATTTTTCATGATACAAACCTTTTGCACCTCTGGTGCACCCGTCCATAAACAATTAATATATGTTTATTAAATCGTAAAAGTCTTCCCGGAGGGAGAAAATGTTTGCAGAAATAGCATTCTACTTTATCTGAACCCAGCTCAGCTGATTACTCAATTGGTAATAGCCAAATGAGCATTAGTTTTATAGGGTAACTTAAATTTCTGAAAGGCCCTGAACAGACATAAAGAAAACGCCCCCGATTTTCGTCGGAGGCGTTTTTTATACAAGACGATTCAAATTATAATATCAGGATCAATACCAAAATGATGATGATAATTGCACCAACAGAAAGGTAAATACCGCCGCCGCCAAGGGCATTGGCTTCTTTTTTCATTGATTTTAATTCGGTACGCAATTCCTTACGTTCAGCTTTGGTAAGCTCCGATTTATCCATTGCTTTGATCTCATTTACACGGGCCTTGATCTCCTCAACACGGGCTTGTTTTTGCTCGGTTGTCATGGTTGCTATTTCTTCCTTGCTTAGTGGGGTAAGCGCGTGGCTATCAGCAGCAAAGGTGTTCAACGCTGTAAATGACAGCAGCATGGTGAGGGCTAATAAATAAACTTTAGTTTTCATAGTTTTAATATTTAAGTGATTCTTTCTATGAAAGAGAAAAAGTGCGAAAAATGTTTTACCGAAGTATAAAATTATTGTAACCCAAATGTTTATAAGCAAACAAAATAGGCCGATTCAAAAACATGCCCCACGCTTAATTTTTGGATAGCTTCTTTATCCTTAATGTCAACGTGTTTGCCTTCGGTATCGGCACAGCCAAGCCATGGTTCTATGCAAACAAAATCAGCCCCCGGTTTGGCCCATAAACCAAGATAATTAAAATGAGGAAATTCAAGCGCTAAGGTTTGATCATGTTTATCGCTTTTAATAGTTACCATGCGCGATTTTAGATCTTTAAAAACAAGCGCGTCATCCTTAAACAGGTCGCGGGTTAAGTAAAGTTTTTTGTTGGGAGTTGGCACAGGATGGGTTATGCCGTTAAAAAAGCCATCTTTTGATAAAAGGTGAGTGTTAAAATGTTCTTCGGTTTCAAACTCCAGGTAATAGTCCTCGTAGTTTTCGCCTTTGTTAAAAGGAACATTAAATGCCGGGTGTCCGCCAACAGAAAAATATATGGATTTTTTATCGAGGTTGATCACTTTATAGGTAATCCTAAGCGCGTTATCAATAAGATGATACAGGATCTGGAAATCAAATTTAAAAGGATAAACCTTTAATGTGTTTTCGCAGTTTGGTAACGAATAGCTTGCAGATGTCTCATCCGACTCTAATAAGAAAAATTCCGACTGCCTTGCAAAACCATGGCGCGACATGGCAAACTTTTCACCATCAACCAAAAGTTCATTGTTAATGAGGCCGCCTACTACCGGGAAAAGATTGGGGGCATGCCATGGCCATATTTTTTCATCAGCCTGCCACATATGTTCAATACCTGTAGCTTTATTGATAAATGAACTCAGTTGAGCGCCTTTGGTGTCGATAGCTACTTTAATGTGGTCGTTTTCTAAATGAGTGATCATAGGTGTATAATTAATGTAAAAGCCCGGCTTTATAAATCATAAACCGGGCCTTAAACCAATGTATTAAGAATTCGTTAATTGGACAACTTCCGGTTCAACGAAGTTAACAAATCAATCATCATCCTGTTCTTTTTTAGGTTCTAAAATTACAAAAGCGCTCCTTTTTGGTGCAGGCATAACCGATGCTTCACCTTTTACATATTTCCAAACCACTTCATTCAGGTCGATATCGGGTGCGGCGTCTTCCCTGGCAAAATTAAACAGCTCCGAACGTTTGCTGCTCTCGTTTACCGCTATGTTGCGCTGTTCCAAATCAACCTGTGCCGGCCTAGCGGTATATGGCGTAAGGTCGGGCTTGCTGGTAAAGCAATCATACAGCGGCATAGCGGCTGCATCATACTGGCTCATTGGAGGCAAGCCTAAAATAAGCTCGATGGTACGTAAAACACCCGAGGTTGAGTACATGCCGTGGATCACAGCGTTGCGTTTTACATACGGACCGGCTACAAACACCGGTGAACGGTGGGCATCAATATGGTCGGGGCCGTTTTGGGCGTCATCTTCCAAAATAAAAACCACCGACTCTTTCCAGATCGAACTGTGGGATAAATGTTCGATGAACTGGCCTATGGCAAGATCATTATCGGCCACGGCGGCGATAGGCGATATAGCGCCTTTGCGCTGCCCGCTGGTATGGTCGTTTGAAATGCGCACGGTGTTAAAATGCGGCACCGCGTTTATAGTGAGTAACGAATCAAAGTCATGGGCCCAGATCTCAGTCCTTTTAACATCTTTCACATTCAGGTCAAAGCCAGGCGACTTGATACAAAAATGCCCTTCCAGCGATTTTAAGTTTGCTTTGCCGGGGTTGCCATCGCTCACAAACTCGCCGTAAGTACGATAGCTTACACCGGCGCGTTTGCAATAATCCCATATAAAGCCATCGCGCGGATAGGCGGCTTTGCGGGTACCTTCAAAATCATAATTACCACCACGGCTTCCGTAGCTGGTTGGCCATGTTTTTTCTACAAAATCAGTGGCATAGGCAGCCATGCTCCAGTTGTGGCCGTCGGCGCTTACTTCGGCATCAACGTAAAAGTTATCAAGCAGTACAAATTCATTGGCAATAGCGTGATGGTTAGGCGTTACTTTTTTACCGAAGATGCACAACGAAGTATCGCCGTTCCCTTGCGGCATATCGCCTAAAACCTGGTCGTAAGTGCGGTTTTCTTTAATAATATAGAACACATATTTAATAGGCGACTTTTCGCCCAGGCGCCGCGGAATGGGATTGCCTTCTTCTCCCTTGGCTGTTTTTTCAACTTTAGCTGTAAACGGTGTATTGGCGTAAACTTGTTTGGTGTAAGTTTTCAGTTCGGCATCAGACGGGCTGTTGATAAATGACAGCGTACCTTTAAACAGGCCACCTATGTATTGCTCCCGGCTGTTGATGGCCCCTTGCTTGTAACCGCTGTTATCGGTTTTTTTAACCGGCTGCGGCCCTTTAGGATTGGCCATTGATGAAAACCCTTTGCCGTTTGATACCAGGATTTTATTACCCAATACTTTTACGTTGGTTGGGTACCAGCCTACCGGGATAAAGCCCTTGCTTTTGCTGCTGCCCGGCATAGTAACGTCAAATACAGCAAGACAATTGTTATCCGCGTTGGCTATATAAAGCGTTTTCCCGTTTGGCGATAAGGCCAGGCCATTGCTGGTTGAACCGGTGAGGCGGGTAGGATAAAGCGCGGTAGAAATGGTTTCTATTATTTTATGAGTTGAAGTATTTACTACTGATACCGCATTATCGTTCGCATCGGCCACATACAGAAATTTCCCTTTCTTATCTAAAAGCAGTTCGTTAGGATGGCTGCTGGTTTTAATAGTGCTGAGCGTTTGCGTAGCTATGTTGTAAAAGCCAAGCATATCACCACCCCATAAAGAGATGTACAGCGTTTTTTCATCGGGCGATAAAATGCAGCTGTAAGCTTCGGCCGGCAGTTTTACCTGTTTCAGAATATCTTTTTTATCAGGATCGATAATATAAAGGGTGCTGTCTTCCTTTGTTACCGAATACAGGCGGCTGTTACTTTTGTTAGTTACCATGCCGGTAGGGCAAACCTTATTTTTGGGCCAGGCATTTGGTGCTAATTTGATGGTATCCGGGGTGCCCAATTTGTTACCGGCGATGTTGAATACCAGGATCCAGTTGTCATTACCGCCTGATGCGTATAGTTTTTTTTCATCACGGCTAAAAGCCAGCCCGTACCATGATTTTTTAACCACTACCTCGTCAAGCAGTTTTTCGTTTTTAGGATCGATGAGCTGTACCGACTGGGTGCTTTGGCCGTTGTTGGTAACAGCTAATAATTTACCCGACACGGAAAGCTGCATGTTTAACGGCAGATCACCGAGCGGTAAAGACCTGCCTGCGGGACTAAGCTTCCAGCCGTTGGGCAATAATACCTGCCCTGTTTGTTCAATTTTTCCCGGAGTTTGAGCGAATGATTGTAAAGCCGCACATAAAAGAACAATGCCGGCGATGAGTTTTAGTTTCATAAGAAAACGATTGTAGCCAAAATTACAAAATCGTTTTATTCCGAAAGGCTTGTTAACAGAAACTTAATACAACTTTATATCTACAGATTTTCTACAGAATTTAAAATTGCTATTTTAGTAAACTTGAATTTGAACAAATAGTTTCTGCTATGTTTAATTTATTCAGAAAGAAGCAAATACCACTCATAACACATCAATATAAAAACTTGATTATTGCCCTTCCTGCGCATTGGCAGTATGAATCTGAAGGAGAGGATCAGGAAGCTTGCTTTGATCCGAAATCGAAAAGTAGCCTTCGTTTTAATATTATGGAGGCAATTCCTCCGGAAGGAATTAATGAAGACGAAAATTTAAAACTTTTGATTGCCGGTTTGCCTTATGCAACCACCGTGCATGGAACAATTTTGGCAGGACCTGCTTATAAAGAATCGGAAGATAATGGTGCAATGATTATGCTTATCACCTGGCGATTGATAAAGCCTGAAAAAACGATTGCGGTTATTACCTATACGGTTTTGTCTGCTGAAAAAGATTCAGCATCAGAAAAGAAAACCCTAAACCTGATCAGAACTTCGCTGCTAAATGCGCAATTAACATAGTTTAGCAATAAACTAAAAAACAAATCTTTCGTGACGCATGATTTAGCCTCTGGTCAGCATACAATAAGCGTATCCGGCCGTTAGTTAAGTAACTGTTTTTTAAACTGGTTAGGGCTGATACCTGTTTCTTTTTTAAACAGCCGTGAAAAATATGGAAGGTTCTCAAAGCCAAGTTCGTATGCTATTTCAGAAACACTTTGGTAATCACTTTTAAGACGGTTTTTTGCCTCGTTTATAAGGTAAATATGGATCAGTTCAATAGCAGTTTTTCCTGTTTCCTGCTTAAGCATATCACTTAGGTAACGAGGTGATAAATTAAGTTGTGAGGCCAGCGCGTTAACAGAGGGCAGTCCCTGGGTTAGCAATAAGCCGTTGGTAAAATAAGCTGCTAATACTTCATTAAACTTTGATACTGTTTTACCCGAAAGCTCTGTACGGTTAATAAACTGGCGTTTGTAAAACCGTTGCGAGTATTTCAGGATAGAATCAATATGCGTAAGTATAATATCGCGGCTATATTCATCGGTGTTATTGTGATATTCGGCTTCTATCTTGTAATAAAGGTCCCACATGATCTGCTCTTCCGATGGCGAAAGGTGCAGCGCTTCGTTGGCTTCATAATCAAAAAAAGCATATTTGCTGATTTCGTTATGCAGAAAGTGGCCGTTCAGAAAATCCTCGTGGATGAACATGATAAACGCATCCTCATCGTACTCCACACTGTTAAACTGGATCACCTGCCGGGGTTTGATGAACATCATGCTGCCATTATCATGATCATATTTTGTGCGGCCATACATGATCTGGCCTGCCTTAAGTTTTTTAAACCCGATCATGTAAAAATCAGATGTAAACTCTCTTTCGCCAAACCCACAGGTGTGGGTACACCTGTACAAGCTGAATAGCGGGTTCTCCGGCATCGGGAAACCGTTGGAGCGGTGCATATCGGCCAAACTTTTAAAATGCTGCATGATGAATAAAGTTAAACAAATCTACGCCGAATTGCGGCGTAGATTATGTCAGGATAATACCATTTATATCAGAAGCTGAAAGCGGAACGCTTAAAGCCTAAAGCATGGTCTGATTAATTAACAGACTGTAGGATATTATTTAC
Organism: Mucilaginibacter sp. NFR10; assembly: GCF_900100445.1. Taxonomy (NCBI): domain Bacteria; kingdom Pseudomonadati; phylum Bacteroidota; class Sphingobacteriia; order Sphingobacteriales; family Sphingobacteriaceae; genus Mucilaginibacter; species Mucilaginibacter sp. NFR10. The sequence goes on from NZ_FMTV01000011.1 coordinate 37,420, forward strand.
CGTGCGCAGCGGCAGCTACCTCGTTCCAGCTATCCCACTCGGCAGCACGGCCTTCATAAGTTTGTTTAACCCATGGATACGCGTGTTTACCCAGGAATAACCGCAACGGAGGGTTTTCGGTGTCAATCAGTTTCAGCACAGCATCTGTAGTAGCTTCCGGTACACCGAAAATATCGGTGTCATTTAAACCAGCCTGGAAAGCTGCCCTTACCGCGTCATATTCCGGCATTGCCACGGTTTGCGCGGCAGAAGCACCGGCCCAATCAGTTGCAAAGCCGTTAGGTTCAATCAGCGAAACGTTTATTCCAAAGCCTTTTACTTCGGCGGCCAGGGTTTCACTTAAACCTTCTACCGCAAATTTAGAGGCGTTATATAAGCCCAGCACAGGTAAAGTAACGAGGCCAAGCACGCTCGAAAGCTGGATAATATGGCCGTAGCCTTGCTCGCGCATTACAGGTAACACTGCCTGTGATAACCAGAGTAAGCCAAAAAAGTTGGTTTCCATCTGCTCGCGGGCTTCCTGCTCGGTAGTTTCCTCAATACTGCCGAATAAACCGTAACCTGCATTGTTGATCAGTACATCGATACTGCCGAAGTGTTCTTTTGCTTTGCTGATGGCTGCGAAATCTGCAGCGCGGTCATTAACATCTAGTTGCAGCGGTAAAATACTGTCGCCATATTTATTTACCAGGTCATCCAAAGCGCTCAGGTTACGAGCGGTTGCTACTACTTTATCGCCTCTTTGCAGTAATGCCTCGGCCCATAATTTACCGAAGCCACGTGATGCGCCGGTAATGAAAATTGTCTTTGCCATTGTTATTGTTTTTAAATGATAAGACAAAATTAGCTTGATTAGAGCCGGGCGATTTATACAGAAGTGGGGAACAATGATACATTTTTACGCGGGGGCTTGTAATTGGTAATCAAAGTGTCATTAGGCGTAAATGTCGGGAGAGATTAAGGTATATAAAAAACAAAAAACCCATCTCCGGGAGACGGGTTTTGTTTCTATGCTTCAAACTCTCTAAAGAAGAGGGCCGGGGGGATGTTATTTACTTTTCAGTACCAGTGTAGCACTTTTCAAACCATCAGCCGAGGCGGTTAAAGTTATTGTGCCGGCTTTTTCTTTTGCTTGCACAATGGCTAACGCCAGACCATGAAATGCCTTGCGGTAATCAGCTTTAAACGGATCATGGCTAACCGGATCGCCGTTGTCAACGCTGGCAATGGAGCCCTCGCCGGCAATCTTAAAGTTTACCTTGTTATCAGCATCAGGTACAACGTTGCCGTCTTTATCCAATATTTTTACGGTGATAAATGACAGGTCCTGACCATCGGCTTTGATCTGCGAACGGTCGGCAGTCAGCTCAATTTTAGCAGGAGCCCCGGCGGTATGGATCTCGCGGGTTAACACGGTTTTGCCGTTTTTGCGTGATATAGCTTTCAGCGTGCCGGGCTGGTATTTTACACGCCACATCACATGCAGGTCGTCGCCGGTTTTCTTTTGGATGCCCAATGATTTACCGTTCAGGTAAAGTTCAACCTCATCGGCATTGTTATAGTATGCCCAGATGTCGATCATTTTACCGGGCTGCCAGTTCCAGTGCGGGAAAATATGGAGCACATTTTTATTGGTCCACTCGCTTTGGTACATATAATATACATCTTTAGGGAAGCCGGCCAGGTCAATAATCCCGAAGTATGAGCTGCGCGATGGCCATGAATATGGAGTTGGTTCGCCCAGATAGTCAAAGCCCGTCCAGATGAACATGCCCGAAAGGAAGTCGTACTTTTTCATCACCTTCCAGGTCATTTCATGTGTTGATCCCCATGGTGGTCGGGTGTTGTCATATGCCGAAACATTGTTGCCTTCCCTTACAAAAGGTTTATCATAGCTTGGCGGCCAAACCCTGATGCTATCCGAAGGCATTTCATAATAACCACGCGTTTCCAAACCCGAAGTAGTTTCAGTAGCAATAAACTTTTTACCCGGGTAACGGTCATGAAACTTAGCGTAATCAAACTGGTGATAGTTATAACCAACCAAATCAATAGCACCCGATTTTATAATTTTGTTGGTGCTATCCGGACGGTCATTAGCCGTAGTGAGCGGGCGGGTTTTATCGAGGCTGTGAACAATAGCCGCCAACTCAGGCGCAATGCGTAAGGCGCTGGTATCTGCCTGTTGCGGGATTTCGTTGCCGATACTCCAGATCATGATGCTTGGGTGGTTGCGGTCGCGTTTGATTTGGTCTTCCAGGTCGCGTTTATGCCATTCTTTAAAGTACAGATGATAATCGTAAGTAGCCTTTTTCCATTCCCAGCAATCAAAGGCCTCATCCATCACAATAAAACCCATTTTATCGCAAAGGTCGAGCAGTTCGGGAGCCGGAGGGTTGTGCGAGGTGCGGATGCCATTACAGCCCATCGCTTTGAGCATCTGCAACTGACGCTCCAATGCACGGTTGTTAATAGCTGCGCCAAGGCTGCCAAGGTCATGGTGATTACAAACACCTAAAATCTTCATCGGCTTCCCGTTCAGGCTGAAACCTTTATCGGCATCAAAATTAAAATAGCGGATCCCTACGGTGGTGGTATATTCATCAACTACTTTTTTGCCTTCAATAAGCTGGGTAACGGCTTTATATAAGTACGGGTTCTCTACCGACCAAAGCACCGGGTTTTTTACCGTAAGGGTATTGGTTATCGTTAAAGGCTCATTTTTATTTTGCGCTGCCGATGTAGCTTCGCCCGCGGCGGCTACCTGTTTACCGGCCGCGTCATAAAGTTTGGTGCTGATAAGCACCTGCGGCGATGACTGGTCATTATGCAGTTGTACCTGTACATTTACTTTGGCAGACGCATCGCTGATATCGCTCGTAGTTACATAAGTACCCCAATGATCGATAGCGGTTTTGTTGGTAGTAACCAACCACACATGGCGGTAAATGCCCGAACCTGAGTACCAGCGCGAATTTGGCTGCACCGAGTTATCAACTTTAACAGCGATAACGTTATTACCGCCGAAATTTAAGTAAGGAGTAAGTTCATACCTGAAAGAGATATACCCGTTTGGCCGGAAACCAAGGTGATGGCCGTTGATCCACACATCGCTTTTTTGATATACGCCATCAAAATCAATATAAACCAATTTGCCTTTTGATGAAGCAGGAACAGTAAAAGTTTTACGGTACCAGCCAATGCCGCCGGGCAGGGCGCCGCCTTCAGGTGTGGCCGGGTTATCTTTTGAAAATTTACCTTCAATACTCCAGTCATGCGGCAAATTGAGCACGCGCCATTTGCTGTCGTTCAGCGTTGTTTTTTCGCCGTTTTCAACAGCGCCGAGGTTAAAGCGCCAGCTTTTATCAAAATCAAGTTTCTGCCGGTTTTGGGCAAAAGGTTTTAACGCGGCCAGCGTCAGGACGGCAAGGATGCATGCAAACTTATAAGCCCCGGCGCGGTGGGTTTTTATTGATGACATAATATCGTTTGAGATTAAATGTATTTTGGACACTAAATTATAAATAATAGGCTAAAAGCAAAGGAATAGTATAAATTAACCGGGGGGATCGCTTTATGCTAAATTATGTGTAAAATATCAAACTACATCTTAGATGCTGTTTAAGAATGATTAAATGAGACTACTATATCCGCCACGTCATTGCGAGGTACGAAGCAATCCCCGACTATACAGGGCGGATTTGCTTAGCGGATCTGCCTCTTGGGGATCGATTCGTGCCTCGCAATGACGGCTTTTATATAATTTTTAAACAGCTTCTTAGTGTTTAATACTATTTTCTCTAACATTCCGTTTCAAGATTCAATGAAAGCAATCGCCTTTATCATGTTAATTTTTATGGTGCTCATTTCCGTAATACCGGGGAAAGCGGCGCCTGTGAATAACATGTCGAAAGAGTGCTGTCGTCATATGGATCATATGCCGCAGAAACAGCATGGCGGTCAAAAAGGATGTGACGGTGGCACGTGCGTGACTTTGCTATCATGTAATAATTGCTGCTTTTTAAAAGTTGAACCTGTCAAGGCCGGACCTGTTGCCGTTATTATTAGTAGCAATGCTCCTTTGCTTTACCTCGCAGGCAATTTATCCGATTACGCAAACACCTGCTGGAACCCTCCGAAAGCTTGATAAAAAGACATCTGCCTGTTTTCAATAGTGTATCTTTTTATTAAAAATTCAAATTAAAAATCATGAAAAAGTTTCTTTTCATCACCACTGTGATGCTGTTTACCATATTTAATATTTCGTTTGCTAATACGCCTTGCTGCAATAACAAAATGAACCATTGCACCAAATGCGCAAAGTCATGCACCAGGCCAACGTGTTTAGATAACTGCAGCAAATCATGCAAAGCCTCGGGCGATTGCAATAAAACCTGCGGTAAATAACAAAACGCCCCCGGTAGAAACCGGGGGCGTTTTGTTAACTATCAATTTTAATGAACCTTATCGGTTTTATATATCCCAAGCGGCCCATCTATAATATCAACAATCTGCTTACTGAACAGTTGGAAATGCTCCTGCTTAACATGCTGATCAAGCCCTTCCTGGCTGGCCCAGGTTTCGTGAAAAATAAACTGGGTTTCGTCAGTTGTTGACTGGTATAGCTCGTATTGCAAACAGGCTTCTTCCTGGCGGGATGCTGCTACCAGCTTATCCAAAAAATCTTTCATTTGGGCAGTGGTGCCGGCCTTACACTTCACTAAGGCTGTTAAATAAATTTTCATGGCTTGGGTTGTTTTGAGTAAATAGTTTGTTTAAATGTTCGTGGTAGCGTTGCAGGTTCTCCTCAATATTAGCGTTTTTCATTACGTCATAAAAGTGGATACTTTCTAAAGCCTGCATGCCGGTAAAGGCGTTCATGCGGTGAAAGCCAAACAGCGGACCTTCGTCAACACTGCGTTCATTAAAAAACTCGCCGGGTAGGGTGAAAGCTGTAATAGGGGCATTCCACGATGTAGTGAGCATGTATTTTTTGCCCTGCATTAAGCCACCTGTGCCGTAATTAATACCGGGGTTTTCGGCGGTGCGGCCATCGCTGCGGTAAATGCCGTTTTGATACCCGGCGGTAAAAACTTCGTCGATATATTTTTTAAAGGCATGCGGTACCTGGAACCACCAAACCGGGGTGTGGTAAATGATCACATCGGCCCATTTATAGTTTTCGGCTTCCTGCATCGGATCGTAAGCGTTATTTACGTCGGTTGAACGAACTTCAAAATCGGGATGAGCAGTAAAGTACTGTACGGTTGTATCCAATAAAGTTTTGTTAAATCTTCCGCCTGAGTGACCGAAGATCTGCCCTCCGTTTATTACAAATATGTTTGTCATTTATTTTCTGTTTTAATTTTCATCAAAATTACACCGGCTTAATTAATTATTAAAATAGTATAATTTATACATTTGTATCATAATTATAATAGATAAGCTATGGTGAATTTTGAATGGTTCCGTACGTTTAAGGCGATCTATGAAACCGGGTCGCTAACCGGGGCTGCCGAAGCGCTGTTTATTTCGCAGCCGGGCGTGAGCCTGCATTTGAGCTCATTGGAAAGCTATGTGGGCTACAAATTGTTCGACCGTACTTCGCGTAAAATGGTATCCACAGAGCGGGGTAAGATCTTATACAACTATATCCTGGAGGCAATCAGCAAGCTGGAAGATGCCGAGCGGCATTTTCATAAAAGCACCGAAAAAGATATACCAACCATAAGTATAGGGATGTGCTTTGAAACTTTTCAGTTTACGCTTGAATCCTACCTGCCCACATTGCCTTTTAATGTGATCATTAAATTTGGCGAATACCCCGAAATGCTGGCCGACCTGGACAATGGCATCCTCGATATGATTGTTACGCCTCATAAGGGCGATTATAAAGGTCTTGAGTATAAACCGTTTTTTAAAGAACGGATAGTGGTGCTGGCCGGGGCCCAAACACCAACCGACGAGTTTAACGAACTATTGAAAACTAAAGACCTTAACCAGATCCAAGCCTGGCTTAAAGCCCAAACCTGGTACGGCTCATCTGGCGATATGGAACACCTGCGGCGCTTCTGGCATATCAACTTTGGCAAACGACCTGATTTTAAACCCAATTTCATTGTGCCAAACATGGGGTCAATTCTGCGTTGCCTAAGCAACGGCAAAGGAATTGCAGTGATCCCTGATTTCCTTTCAAGAAAGGAGCGGGACAGCGGCAATATCAAATTGCTTTGGGAAGGGTATAATTTAATCGAGAACACCCTGTACTTTGGCACCCGGAAAAAATCTATTTATACAGAGCAGATAGCCGTGGTGCAGGAAATTTTTGAGCGGGAGATGGTGTAAGCCTCTAATCGCCGCCGCTCACCTCCGGCGAGTGGCAACTATCGGGGCGCCTCTGGCCGCCGTGGCAAAAGAAGATCATGTGATTATTGAAACTCAAACATGTCTTTGCTAAGGCCACCCGTATACCATCTGCCATTTATAAAGTAATAAGTTTCCTTACCCAAAATGATCATAGGGAAATTACCTGCAATTTTTTGTTTGGTCTTGTTTTTTGCGGTGATAAAGTGATCGTATATGTCTTGCTTAACGCTGTAAAAGACATTTTGCTGCGTGTCGAAGGCTAAAACTGTGTTATTGTCATAGGCATAGTTTTCTTTAGGGCGAGGTTTTGAATCAACAAAATCATGTACACTGACTTTTAATTTGCAGTTGTTAACACTGTTGCCAACCAAACGCAATTTAATGCGATACTCTTCCTGTTGTTCGCCGGATTCTCCGGTAAGATATCTTAAAACATGCATGGCCTTGTATAGATGTTGGCCATCCACGCAGATGATCAGTGTATTTCCTAACCCAACCCCCGATCCGCCTCTTACTGCATAGTTAATCGCAATGAAGTTTTTATTCAATAACCTAATGTCAGGAGGTTCTCCCCAAAAATCATCTATTGTAATAATATCCTTGAGGCAAATCATTTTAAGCACGTGGTTTGCATAGTCAGGAACGATCTTCACCGTTTGATTTTTACCATCGATCGAAATTATGTGATATGTTTTTGTGTCTCTCCCGGTTGCTTTTGCTTCGTATGTTTTCAGTTCATCCTGAGCAAATGCATGATTGAATGAAAGCGTAAGGATAGTAATAACTAAGGCGCATTTGTTCATAAGGCAGGTATTTACACCGTTGGTGTGGCCGTAAAAATACTCGCGTAATATTTACGATAGGCAAACAGCAAAAATACCTCTAAAACGATAACTGCCAGTCCAATTGGCAAACCGGCCGGTGCCAAAATGGCATGGAACAGGAATATATTAAGTGCAATAGGCAGCAGCAATAACACAAACAGTGCCGTATACCGGTTAATAATTAAAAACAGGCCGCTGGTTATTTCAATTACCTTCATGTATTGAAAAAAATAACCTGAACCAAATAACCCGCCGCTAAATGCCTGTGCCTTATCGCTCATGGGCGGTTGGGCCATATGCAGAAACTGGAAAAAGAAGTTTAAACCAAACACCACGAAGACCAGGCCCAGCAAAACGCGGGCAATTAATACTGCAATTTTCATAATTAATAGGTTTAATATAAGGTTAAACACTAAGTTTAGTAATTTAATTGACATATTCAAATCCGCCTCATAGCTAACTATTTAAACAGGCATTACTTTTGATAAAACAGGACATATGAACATTCAAAAAATAACTTTTGGCAACGGTTGCTTTTGGTGCACCGAAGCCGTTTTTCAATCGCTTAAAGGTGTAACATCAGTAACCTCGGGTTATATGGGCGGTAAAGTTTTAAACCCAACCTATGAGCAGGTTTGTACAGGCGCTACCGGTCATGCCGAAGTGATTCACCTGGAGTATGACGCCGACGTGATCTCGTTTGATGAATTGTTATTGGTTTTCTTTAAAACCCATAATCCAACAACGCTTAACCGCCAGGGCAATGACGTGGGCACACAATACCGCTCGGCTATATTTTATTATACAGATGAACAAAAGCAGGCTTCGGAAGCGATGATCAAAACGCTTACAAATGAGCAGGTTTTTGACGATCCTATCGTAACCGAAATCACCCCGGCAAGTACATTTTACAGCGCCGAAGATTACCACCAGAATTATTTCAACGATAATCCTAACAAGTCATACTGCGCGTTTGTTATCCAGCCAAAACTCAATAAATTTGCCAAGGAGTTTAAGGATAAAATAAAGCCGGAACTGTTATAAGCACACGGTGGTCATCCCCAATTTATTTCGGGATCCCACTTGCTAAGTCCCCGATGGATGTGTGAGGTGCTGAGGTAAGTTGCCCATGATACGTTAAAAAATGGCGTCATCCCGAACTTGTTTCGGGACCCCACAAGACAAGCCGCATGAAGTATACTTAGCAAGTGGGGTGCTGAAACAAGTTCAGCATGACGGATGTGGAGATGTCATTTCGCCTTCAGAGCCCAGGATTTAACCACTCAGCATGTCAGCCCATTTTAATCAACCCATATGAAAAAAAGCTATAGCTATTTATTTTCAGGCCTGTTGTTATTTAGCGCCTGCTCATCTGTTAAAAAAACAGCCAATCCTAATTCCAGCATTACCAATGATGGTAAGATCTGGGCTTCATTATGGCAGCAGCGGGCGGCGGAATACAAAGCATTATGCTTTCAGGCCTATAACGTAGCTAAACTCAGGGTTGATGAAGGGATTAAGAACCCCGGTGATAAACCCCTGGCCATTGTTACCGATATTGACGAAACCGTGCTGGATAATAGCCCCTATGATGCTCATCGCGCCTTGCAGAACTTAGATTACAGCGATGCCACCTGGAAACAATGGACCGACAAAGCCCTTGCTGATACCGTGCCGGGCGCACCTGCTTTTTTTAAGTACGCTGCATCAAAAGGGATCACGATATTTTACATCACCAACCGTAATGAAAATGAGCGGGCAAGTACGTTAAAAAATCTGCAGTTGTATGGATTGCCTAATGCGGATGACGAACACCTGCAGTTGAAAACTACTTCATCCAGCAAGGAAACGCGCCGTCTTAACGTTTTAAAAACACATAACATCCTGCTGCTTTGCGGCGATAACCTGCCCGATTTTGACCTGCTGTATGATAATCACCCGGCCGAAGAAAGCAGGACGGCTACTACACAAAAGCTGCAAGCGGAATTTGGCAAAAGGTATATTGTTATTCCCAATCTTTCATATGGTGATTTTGAGGGGGCACTTTTCCGGTTTAATTATAAGCTTAGCCCTGCCCAAAAAGATTCGGTGATCAGGGCGAAGATCAAAGCCGATCAGTAAAGCTACTGATCTTTAACGGTTGACGGGGGATAGCCGCCCGGGCAGGTATATAACTTAATTGTCTGTATTTACGTATATTTACACGCTGATCCCGCTGTAGGTGTAATTATTTTATATAGCTAAAAGCATTTTATTTAGTTTAATAAAATAATTGAATGTTTGGGTGATGTCATAATCTTGCGGTAACATGTGCATGAAGCACAAATAAATTGCAAATTTGCATACTGCATTATTATTATTCAGTTAACCCCTGTTTAACTATGAGTGATAGAACTATTCTGGTTTGGTTTAGAAATGACTTGCGCATAAATGATAACGAAATTTTGTTAGAAGCCGTGCGCAAGGCTGATAAAGTACTGCCGGTTTATTGTTTCGATCCTTATTATTTTCAGCATAATGAAACCGGTGCCTCAAAAACCGGAAATTTCCGGGCGAGGTTCCTTTTAGAGGCCGTTGCTGATCTCCGCAAAAATTTACAAGGCTTCGGTGCCGAACTCATCATCAGAATAGGTAATCCGGCAGAAGTTATTCCCCAACTTGCCGAAGAATACCAGGTAAATGAAGTTTATCATCACCGTGAGGTGGCCTACGAGGAAACCAATATCTCCGAGCAGGTTGAAACTGCGCTATGGAAAATGAGGCTTAATCTTAAGCATTTCATCGGTCATACCATGTATCATAAGGAAGACCTTCCTTTTCCGATCAAGGATATCCCGGATAGTTTCGCGGTTTTTAAAAAGAAGGTAGAACGTGACAGTAATGTTCGCCCGTGCGTACCCAAACCCGATCATATCAGCGTTCCGGAAATTACCGATGCCGGCGAATTGCCAACCTTGCAGCAATTAGGTTTAAACGAGCCTGTTGACGATATGCGCGCTACTGAATATTTTCAGGGGGGCGAAACAGCGGCTTTGGTACAAATGCATAAGTGTTTTGCCAATGCAGACCAGCTGCTGAAACAAAAAAATGGGCGTAACGGCTCTGATTGCTCTTCAAAACTTTCTCCCTGGATCTCGATAGGATGTATCTCGCCGAGGCAGGTTTACTGGGAAATTCAGAAATATGGCAGTAATGGTAACCTGTTAAAGCTTGAATTGCTTTGGCGCGATTACTTCAGGTTCATGTTTAAAAAACACGGCCAAAAATTTATCAAAGCTAAAGACGAAGCTCAGGGCACTGACCTTGCACCGGACGCCGACCTGTTGCTCCAAAAATGGAAAAACGGCGAAACAGGAGTGCCCCTTATTGATGCAGCAATGCATGAGCTTAACGCTACCGGCTATATCAGTAATCAAAACCGGCAGGTAGTAGCGGGCTATTTAGTAAACACCCTCAAAGCCGACTGGGTACAGGGGGCTGCTTATTTTGAAGAAAAGCTTATTGATTATTCGCCGGCCAGCAATTGGGGCAACTGGGCCTTTATTGCCGGTGTTAACGATGCTAAGGAAAGCAAATACGCTATAGTTACCAAGCTGCCCAAAGAGCTTGAAGCCAAAACCGATTTTGTGAATACCTGGCAGCCATCATCCATAGATGAAGCCGGGGATTTGGTTAGCGCTTAAATATTATCTGTATCAAAATATTTTATATCCGTTTCAAAACAACACGCCATAATTTGAGTTTTCACCCCAATGGGTAAAATAAGCCTAATAATGGCTAAATTTCTTTACAATTAATTATGAAGTATATAGCGGTATATCATTACTTTTGTACCGTTTTAAAGATCAGTTTCACATGGATCGTCTCAATTATATAAATAGCGGAAACGCTGCCTACATATCTTCCCTATACGAACAGTACAAACAGGAGCCGGAATCGGTTGATTTTGGATGGCAAAAATTCTTTGAAGGATTTGATTTTGGTAAAGATACCGATGCTGCCGGGGCAATTGCACCTGCTGCAGTTGGTCAAGCTACTCCTGAACATTTCTTGAAGGAAATTAACGTATTAAACATGATAGATGGTTACCGCTCACGCGGGCATTTGTTTGCAAAAACAAACCCCGTTCGCGAACGCCGCCATTATTACCCAGGCAAGGAGCTTGAAACTTTTGGTTTGAGCGAAGCTGATCTTGATACCGTTTTTAATGCGGGTGTTGAAGTAGGCTTGGGCGCTGCCAAACTGCGCGATATCCGCCAGTTACTTGAGGATACTTACTGCCGTTCAATAGGTACGGAATATAAATACATCCGCAATCCCATTAAAATAAAATGGTTTGAAGAGCGGATGGAGGGCCATCGCAATACGCCTTCTTTCACCCTTGATGAAAAGAAGGAGATGCTTAATAAGCTGAATGAAGCCGTAACATTTGAAAACTTTTTAGGTACCAAATTCCTTGGTCAAAAACGTTTTTCACTGGAAGGTGCCGAAGCGCTGATCCCTTCAATGGATTCGGTAATTAAAAAAGGCGCCGATCTGGGTATCGAGGAGTTTATCATCGGTATGGCGCACCGCGGGCGTTTGAACGTATTGACCAATATCATGGAGAAAACCTATAAAGAGGTATTCTCTGAGTTTGAAGGTAAAAACTACGATTCTGAATCACCTTTTGGTGGCGACGTGAAATACCACTTAGGTTTTTCAACCGATGTGCATACCAAAAGCGGTAAAAAAGTTCACCTGAGCCTTTGCCCTAACCCATCGCACCTCGAAGCGGTTGACCCGGTTGTGGAAGGGATCACCCGTTCAAAAATCGACTTTAAATATGGCGGCGATCATTCAAAGATCGCTCCGATCCTGATCCACGGCGATGCTTCAATTGCCGGACAAGGTATAGTATATGAAGTTTTACAAATGGAAAAACTGGATGGCTACCGCACCGGCGGCACCATTCACCTGGTTATCAACAATCAGATAGGTTTTACCACCAACTATAAAGATGCACGTTCAAGTACCTATTGTACCGACGTTGCCAAAACTGTGCTTTCGCCGGTTTTCCACGTAAACGGTGATGATGTTGAAGCTTTGGCTTACGTAGTAAACCTGGCTATGGAATACAGGCAGGTATTTAATGAGGACGTATTTATCGATATCCTTTGCTACCGCCGTTATGGTCATAACGAAGCTGATGAACCTAAATTCACCCAGCCGCTGTTATACAAAGCAATCGACGCGCACCCTAACCCGTTAAAGATTTACAATCAAAAACTGATAGATGAAGGCAGTATAGATGCTGAATTCTTAAAATCTATTGAAAAAGCCTTCAAAGATGAGTTACAGCAAAAACTGGACGAAGTAAAATCAGAGGAAAGGTTTACTGATACCATTGCCATGTTTGAGGGGGCCTGGAGCGGATTGCACCTGGCAAGCCATAAAGAACTGGTAAAAGCTATTGATACTTCTGTAGCCGAAGAAACCATATTGGAGATCGGTAATAAGATCACTGTGTTGCCACCAAATAAAGAATTTTTCAAGAAAATTGAAAAGCTTTTTGAAGACCGCAGTGCCATGGTGAACAAAACCAAAGTGTTTGACTGGGCCATGGGCGAATTGCTTGCCTACGGAACTCTGCTAAAAGAAGGTTACCCGATCAGGTTAAGTGGCGAGGACGTGAAACGCGGTACTTTCTCGCATCGCCATGCGGTATTGACGCTGGTTGATTCGGAAGACGAATTTACACCGCTTGCTGCCATTAACCCCGAAGCTAAACTGAGCATTTATAACTCTTTATTATCTGAGTATGGTGTTTTAGGTTTTGAATACGGCTATGCACTTGCAAACCCAACTGCTTTAACCATTTGGGAAGCCCAGTTTGGTGATTTCTTTAACGGTGCCCAGATCATTGTTGATCAGTACATCGCCAGTGCCGAAACTAAATGGCAGCGTGGCAACGGTTTGGTTATGCTGTTGCCTCACGGTTATGAAGGCCAGGGCCCTGAGCACTCATCTGCGCGTGTTGAACGCTTTTTAGAACTGTGTGCCGATGATAATATTCAAATTGCTAACTGTACAACCCCTGCTAACTTCTTCCATATTTTAAGGCGTCAAATGCACCGTGATTTCCGCAAGCCTTTGATCATCTTTACACCAAAAAGTTTGTTGCGCAGCCCTAAATGCGTATCGCCAATTGAAGATTTTACCAACGGCAAGTTCCACGAGTTGATAGACGATACTTATGTTGACCCTAAAAAGGTAAAACGCGTATTGCTGTGTACAGGTAAAGTTTATTATGACCTGTTGGACAAACAACAGGCCGATAATCGTAAGGATGTGGCTATTGTACGTGTAGAGCAGCTTTACCCAACTCCGGTTACGCAAATTTTGAAGATCAAAGCCAAATATGAAAAGGCAGAGTTTATCTGGGTACAGGAAGAGCCTGAAAACATGGGCGCATGGCCATACATTTGCCGCAAATTCCATAATGATAAGGTGATTAACCTGAGCGTTATTTCGAGGATAGAAGGCAGCAGTACTGCTACCGGCTTTGCTAAACAGCATGCTGCCCAGCAGTTATACATAGTTTCAAAAGCTTTTGAAGCCCCAGCCGGTAAAGCTGTTAAAGAAGCTGTTAAAAAAACAACAAAGAAAATGGCTGATGCCGGTGCTGATTGATCCGTCAATTAAGCATCCTGATATAATCCATTAAAAAATATAAAATCTACAATACTACAATATGAGCTTAGCGATTAAGGTGCCTACCGTAGGCGAATCAATTACAGAAGTAACCCTTTCGAGCTGGAAAAAGAAAGACGGCGACCACGTTGAAATGGACGAGGTTATTGCCGAACTGGAATCAGACAAGGCTACTTTTGAGCTTACTGCCGAAAAAGCCGGTACTTTAAAAATCGTTGCCAACGAAGGCGATGTACTACCAATTGGTGCTGTTGTTGCCAATATTGAAGACGGAGGTGCTGAAACTGCTGCCCCAGCGGCACAGCCGCAGCCTGAAGTTGTAGCCAACGCACCTGCTCCGGCCCCTGTTGCTGCTGCCCCGGCTGCTGCATCAGCAGCGTCTGTTGAAATTAAAGTACCGCCGGTAGGTGAATCTATCACGGAGGTTACATTATCCCGGTGGATTAAGAAAGACGGCGAAGCTGTTGCTATGGATGAAGCCATTGCCGAACTGGAATCAGATAAAGCTACTTTTGAACTTACTGCCGAAAAAGCAGGTACATTAAAAACAATCGCTAAAGAAGGCGATGTATTAGCGATTGGTACCGTAGTTTGTACTATTGAAGGTGCGGGTGCTTCACAACCTGCAGTTACCCCGGTAACCCCGGCTGTAGTTAACGCTACCGATGAATCGCCACGTGGTGGTGCAGCTGCCGAAAGTGCTAAAACTTATGCCTCAGGTACGCCATCACCGGCTGCCGCCAAAATATTAGCCGAAAAAGGTGTTGATCCAAAATCAGTATCAGGTTCGGGTGTTGATGGCCGTATCACTAAAGGTGATGCCCTTGGCGCGCAAGTCCCTGCAGCTAAAACAGCTGCTCCTGCTGCTGCCGCTCCGGTTGCAACTTCTACAGGTGGTGCCAGGGACGAAAAACGGGAGAAAATGACTTCGTTGCGCAAAACCGTTGCTAAACGTTTAGTATCGGTTAAAAATGAAACGGCAATGCTTACTACCTTTAACGAGGTAGATATGCAGCCGATCATGGAATTGCGCGCTAAATACAAAGACAAATTCAAAGAAAAGCATAATGTTGGCTTAGGCTTCATGTCGTTTTTTACCAAAGCGGTTACAGAAGCTTTGAAAGACTGGCCGGCTGTTGGTGCACGTATTGAGGGTGAAGAGATCGTATACAGCAATTTTGCTGACATCTCCATTGCTGTATCTGCTCCTAAAGGCTTGGTTGTTCCTGTTATCCGCAATGCCGATAGCATGAGCCTTGCCGAAATTGAGAAAGCCATTGTGGTACTTGCCGGTAAAGCCCGCGAAAACAAACTGACTATCCCTGAAATGACCGGCGGCACATTTACCATTACCAATGGTGGTGTATTTGGTTCGATGTTATCGACGCCGATCATCAATGCGCCTCAATCGGCCATTTTAGGTATGCATAATATCATTGAGCGCCCGGTGGCAGTAAACGGCCAGGTTGTGATCCGCCCGATGATGTACCTTGCCCTGTCATATGATCACCGCATCATTGACGGTCGCGAATCGGTAAGTTTCCTGGTAAGGGTTAAACAATTGCTTGAAGATCCTGCAAGGTTGTTGTTAGGTGTATAACCCTGCAAAAACTTTATAAAAGAGATCCCGGTTGGTTTTCCCTTCCGGGATTTTTTTGTGTAATAGGTTTCGCAAGGTTTTGAAATTTGTCAGGTGATTAGAAGTAGCGACGAACCAAGTACAACTAATCTCTGACCTCCAACCTCTAATCTCTAAAACGAACTCTTCACCACCCTTTTTAGCACTAACAAATTTTGACCATTAAGGCTATAGCCACTAATGTTGTTTTGATAGAGGTTTACCAGTTTATCGTAGTATAATACCACAATGGGCGATTGCTCCATCACCAGGTTGTCCATCTGGCGGTAGAGGCCGAAGCGTTTTTCATCATCTTTTACCTGGTAAGTTTGTTCAAAAAGTTCATCGAACCTTTTATTGTTGAACCCGGTATAATTGGGGCCGAAGGGAATTTTATTTTTGGAGTAAAAAACTGAAAGGTAGTTTTCGGCATCAGGATAATCGGCTATCCACGAACCATAAAAAAAGTTGATGCCATTTTTGGAGATCAGTTCGCGCAGACTGGCGCCCTGGGTTATCTCCACATTTGTTTTTATGCCGATGCGTTCCAATTGGCCTTGTACATACTCAATTAAACTGCGGTAACCAACGGTGGTAGCCAGGGTAATTTCGGGCATGTTTTTACCATTCGGATAACCGGCGTCTCGGAGCAGGCAACGGGCTTTTTCCGGGTCGTATATATAACCTTTTACCCCGGTGCCGTTAAAGCCTGGCATGCCTTCGGGCACAAAACCTCCGTAGCCCGGTGTACCCATACTGTTACGGAGGTATTTGATCATCTTTTCGCGGTCGATGGCGTAGTTGATGGCCTGCCTGATCTTGAGTATTTTTAAAGGCGATTTTTTTACAATGGGCAAAGTGGTATCCACCAGCATGCCCAGGTAAATGGTGTTCAGGTAAGGAGCGGTATTGAGTATAAATTTACCTTTATATTTTTGCGTTACCTTGCCTGCTTTGGTGAGGATGTCATCGCGATAGCTGCCGTCGATATCATTCAAAAAATCGATATTCTTTTTTACAAACTCCAGAAACGAAGTCTGCTTATCAGCAATAAAGGTAGAACGGATGGCATCCAGGTAGGGGAGGCGGTTGCCTTTTTCGTCTTTTTCCCAGTAATGCTCGTTTTTTAAAAACACCAGTACTTCGCCTTCTTTCCAGTATTTAAACCTGAAGGGGCCGGTACCTACCGGGTGGCTCCTGAAGTCCTTGCCATAAAACTCAACCACTTCTTTGGGTACTACAGAACAATATTGTGCCGTGAGTAAGCTTAAAAAGGGAGCGAAAGGCTGTTTAAGCCTGATCTGGAAAGTACTGTCATTAGGTGCCATGAAGGCGCTTTTGCCCTTTACCTTATCACTGAAGATCCATGAGCCGGATGAAGCAACTTTAGGATCGATCAAACGACCGAAGCTATAGGCAAAATCTGAGGCCACTGCCTTTCGACCTGTACCGTTTGCAAAATGAGGATCGTCATGAAAATATACATCATTACGCAGATGGAAGGTATATAATAAACCATCAGCTGATGTTTCCCAGCTTTTAGCAATACAGGGAATGGTTTTTAAACTATCGTTGATCTGTACCAGGCCGTTATAAAGCTGGTTGTCCATCCAAATGGTATAATGATTACGGCAAAAGGCAGGATCAAGCGAGGTAAGGCCTTCTTCCAGATTGATATTAAAAACGGTTTTGTGCTGATCGGGAGAAGTATCCGTATGGCAGGAACAAAGCTGAATGGAGAATAATACAAAAAGGTAAGTGATCAGCTTATTCATTTAAGCTAATATATTAAATGTTGCGTTAGCTGTGTGAATGAATAGCTGATTATTACGCGGGGATGATTGATTGCCGGCGATGGCTAAAATTAAAATAGAAAAGTAAAACCAGTTCCTTTTGATGGCTTTTTCATTTCTTCAAACTTTTCAATTTCCTGATTGAGCAAAAAAGAATATTCACCTGCCATGAATTCACGAAATACTTCAATATTTTTCTGTTCGCGGGTATCAATCAGCGCCTGGATATAGGCTACTTTATTTTCACTCCGCACTATTGCCAATGGAAGATTATAATATGCCTGAATGTAGTTCATTAATAATCGCGAAGTGCGCCCATTGCCATCATAATAAGGATGTATGCTGACAAGATTGAAATGTGCATCAAAGGAAAGATTCAGCTGTTCAACAACAGATAAGGGGGAGCTAATGGATTCATTGAGCTTTTTTACCAGGTCATTTGTCAGGCGTTCCACTTTATCAAAATTGGGGAAATAGGAAATACCTGCAGTGACGTTGCCTTTCCGAAATGCTCCGGTTCGGGAATCCACGGTACCCAGCATAGTATTGTATACTTTGCCGGTATTCTTCATCACCAAAGCATTGATTTCCTGCAAAAGAGATACTGACAATGCTCTTTTTACTTTTGCATTTTCAATTGTAAAAAGGAGGGCCGCGTGATGATCTGTTACCATCAAGCTGTCTTCCAACGGCTTGCCGTTGGGCGTGCGCCCTTCGGTGATCAGCACTTGTGTTTCTACCTCTGTCAATGTTGAGCCTTCAATCCGTGTAGAGTGATGGTCAATAGAAATGAGGTTAAACCGGTTGTGGTCAATCACATCAGCTATGCCAAGATCGTTGTATTTCTTTATCAGGTTAACTATTTCCATCGTTTCAACAACGCGAAAATACTTATAAGTTTTTACATAGTGGTTCAGTTGCCTGGCACCGGTAAACCTGGCAACTGAATTTAATTTTACTACGCATCAATACCGGTCAATCCCTTATAAAAATGTTTGGCATAACCTGCTATCAGCACATCGTGATCATTCCCGTTAATAATATGGCGGGCGTTGATCCAGTCGGCATGGGTGGCGTCAAAATATTTGCCTAAGCCAACGCCGGTAAACATGCCTTTTGTCATACCTTCAATCATAATATTGGCGGCTATATCAGGTTGAAGCGCCAATTCGGGATGGTTAAGCAGGTCGAGATGTAAATGCTTGCCCATGGCGTCATAGTTCTCGTACCAGGTTAATTGTACAAAACCGCGGCCATAATAAAGCTGATCGGGCGTTGTATAAGGGATACGGTGACCAGGCCCCCCGCCCATTTTAAATTTTTCGCCATAGGGATGACCTTTACCCTTGCCAAATTCATTTATCGGCTGCATAGTGCCTGCGCATTCATGGTAAACGGTGCCTAACATGTAGGCTACCTTACGCTGATCGGTAACGCCGGCATCAGCTGCGGCCTTTAAAATGGCTTCGATACCATCAATCTGGCTTTGTGAAATGTGCCCTTTAAATACAGACGCACGGATAGTGTCATAAAATTCTTTTGTACCTGGCATGATAATGAAATTTAGGTATTAGTAATAAAATTAACTGCTGTAAACGGATGTTTCAGATTAAAAAGGTATGGAAGATTTAGGTAAATATAAATATTCACGTTTGGAATACCAAGGCTGATATTCAAAGAGTTGGGCCAGGATTTTCAAGCCAATTCCGGCATTGGTTGAAAAGGCCTAAAAAAGGAATACGTTTATAAAGCAAATTTTAAAGTGCCCGTATTATTACACGGGCACTTTAAATTAAAACCGCTCTTTTAAAAACTTGCCCGTATAGCTGTCTTTTTGTTTTAGAAGGTCTTCAGGAACGCCCTCAAATACTACTTTACCACCGCGGTCGCCGCCTTCCGGGCCAATATCGATAACCCAGTCTGCACATTTGATCACATCCATGTTATGCTCAATAACAATGATGGTATTGCCATGATCAAGCAGGGCATCAAATGATTTCAGCAGTTTTTTAATATCAGCAAAGTGCAAACCGGTAGTAGGTTCGTCAAAAATAAACAATGTTTTATTGGTGTTGTTGCCTTTCACCAGGAATGAAGCAAGTTTAATACGCTGGGCTTCGCCCCCTGATAAGGTATTTGACGACTGCCCTAACTGAACATATCCCAAACCAACATCAACCAGCGGTTTTATTTTGGCGATGATCTTTGGCTCTTTGGCAAAAAACTCGACAGCCTCGTCAATGGTCATGGCCAGGATCTCCGATACGTTTTTTTCTTTGTATTGGATATCTAAAATATGCTGCTTAAAGCGATGTCCCCCGCAGGTTTCGCAGGTAAGAAAGATATCTGCCATAAATTGCATCTCTATCTTAACTTCACCTTCACCCTGGCAAACATCGCAGCGGCCGCCTTCAACGTTAAATGAAAATGCGGAGGGTTTTAGCCCGGCGGCTTTTGCTGCCGGCTGAGCGGCGTACAGGTTGCGGATCTCGTCCCAGGCCTTAACATAAGTAACCGGGTTTGAGCGCGATGAACGGCCTATCGGGTTTTGGTCAACCAGTTCAACCTGTTCAATTTTGCTGTAATCGCCATCAATGGCATCATATGAGCCTGTTTGTTCGCCCGAATAATTACCTAAGGCCTTTTGAACGGCGGGGGCAAGGATACGTTTTACCAAACTGGTTTTACCCGAGCCGGATACGCCGGTAACAACAGTAAGCACGCCTAATGGAAATTTGGCGGTGACATGTTTCAGGTTGTTTTCGCGCGCACCTTTTATTTCAATAAAATCATGCCATTTGCGGCGGCTTGACGGGATAGCTATTTCCTCGCGACCGCTCAGATATTTACCGGTGAGGCTTTTATCGTCTTTTATAATTTCATTATAAGTACCGGTAAAAATCAGCTCCCCGCCATGGGTACCGGCTTCGGGGCCAATATCAATAATGTGGTCGGCAGCTTTCATGATCTCTTCCTCATGCTCAACAACCAATACGGTGTTGCCCACATCGCGGAGGGATTTTAATACGGTGATCAGCCTTTGGGTATCACGCGGATGCAAACCGATGCTTGGCTCATCCAAAACATACACTGAACCTACCAGGCTGCTGCCCAATGACGTAGCGAGGTTGATACGCTGCGACTCACCACCTGATAGTGTATTTGATAAACGATTGAGCGTTAAATAGCTCAAGCCCACATCGTTTAAAAAGCCGAGGCGGTTGGTTATTTCCATCAGCAAGCGTTTACCGATTTTGGCATCCGTTTCACTGAGTTCAAGCGATTTAAAAAATTCAAAGGTTTTATCCAGCGGCATCAGTACCACATCGGTTATCGACTTTTCATTGATCTTTACGTAGGAGGCATCCATTCGTAAACGGCTGCCCTTACATTCCGGGCAGGTAGTTTTGCCCCTGTATCGCGACAGCAAAACACGGTATTGGATCTTATACGTTTGTTCTTCCATTTCCTTGAAAAATTCATCAAGACCACGGAAAAACTTATTGCCGGTCCAGAGCAGGCGCTGCTCTTTTTCGGTTAGCTGATTATATTGACGGTGGATAGGGAAGTCGAACTTTAAGGCATGTCTTACCAGCGCATCGTTCCATTCGCGCATTTTTTCGCCGCGCCACGGGGCGATAGCGCCCTCGTAAATGGATTTACTTTTATCTGGAATAACCAGGTCTTCATCAATACCGATCACCTTGCCGTAACCTTCGCATTTTTTACAAGCGCCATACGGATTATTAAAGCTGAAGAAGTTTGGCGTAGGCTCTTCAAACTTCAATCCGTCTAACTCAAAACGGTCGCAAAAAAAGCGCTCATGCTCGGTATCGTTGTCAGGTTCCTGGAAACGAACAAAACAATCGCCCTTGCCTTCAAAAAAAGCAGTTTGTATGGAGTCGCCTAAACGGCTAATGGTTTCGTCTTCCTCATTTTTGGTAACGCGGTCAACAACTATGCGTACTGCAATTTGCTCATCAATTTCGGTAGTTTCTGCGGCGGCTTTTTTTGTCTTTGTTTTTTTGATCTCGACTGTTGGTTCAGCCGCCATTAAAGGAACGTTCTCTACTGTTTCATCCTCTAATAAAGATTCGATACGCGAAAGTTTGCCATTGTATTCAACACGAACAAAACCTTTTTGCATCAATACTGCAAGCTCTTCTTTAAGGCTCCGGTTGTTGTGCGGGTGCAATGGAGCAAGAATGGTTACCTGGGTTTCGTTAGGCAATGAAAGCACAAAGTTAACCACATCGGTCACTGAGTCTTTTTTTACGATATTGCCTGATATGGGCGATATCGTTTTACCGATACGTGAAAAAAGCAGTTTTAAATAATCGTAGATCTCGGTTGATGTACCAACGGTTGAACGTGGGTTTGAGGTAATTACCTTTTGCTCAATAGCTATGGCCGGTGCAATGCCTTTAATATAATCAACATCGGGCTTGTTCATTCGGCCCAAAAACTGGCGGGCGTATGATGAAAGGCTTTCCACATAGCGGCGCTGGCCTTCGGCGTACAAAGTATCGAAAGCGAGTGATGATTTGCCCGAACCCGACATGCCGGTAACTACCACCAGTTTGTTTTTGGGAATAGCCACATCAAGGTTTTTAAGGTTGTGCACCCTTGCGCCTTTTATAATAATATGCTTTTGCGGATCTTTTTCTGCTTCTTTACTCATTCTATTGAATTAGTTCATAGTTGATGGTTGATGGATCATAGTAGTACGCTTTGCAGGTTAGTGGCAAAATTTATACCATGAACCATGATCTATTACCCATGAACTTTTTGCGAATGCAAAAATCCTAAAATATTTAGCAGAATCCAAATGAGTTTTGACTGTTTATTGGATTAAACTGCATGAAATATTGGAGTTTACAGTTTGCTGACTTTTTAAAACTTAATGTTGTTTTAACAACTACTTTTTAAAAAATTTATTTTGGCGAATGATTAAACCTTCGGTATTAAAAATAAGTCTAACGGAAGCGTACCAAATAAATGATGGTTTTACAGGTAATTATGCCGATTAATAGTAAAGTAGGGCGCAAAAAAAAAAATTTTATTTGTTTTTTTGCCAATAATTTATTTTATTTGAGCGAACAAATCTTTAACCCCTAAGGAGCACGCTATAGAATATACTTTACTTTAAAAGGTTTTAACTAAAAATTAAGTTTTAAGTAGTACTTTCTATGGATTTTCAATTGAAGAGTGATCAGGATCTAATCCATCTATATGTAGCTGGCGACGAAGCCGGTTTAGTAGAATTGATAAGGCGTTACCAATCAAAAATATATACTTCTATTTACTTGCTGGTAAAAGACGAATACCTTGCCGAAGATATTTTTCAGGATGCATTTATAAAGGTGATAAACACCCTTAAAGCCGGTAAATATAATGAAGAAGGTAAATTTTTGCCCTGGGTAACCCGTATTGCACATAACCTGGTGATTGACCATTTTCGCCGTGAAAAACGTGCGCCTATGATCAGCAATGGCGATGATTTCGATATTTTTGAAGTGCTTGGTAATTATGACGAAAGTACCGAGGACAAGATGGTTAGGGATCAAACCCATAAAGATCTTAAAGCCCTGATTCAGCTGCTTCCATCCGAACAAAAGGAGGTGCTTATTATGCGCCACTTTGGCGATATGAGTTTTAAAGAGATTGCCGATATTACCGATGTTAGTATCAATACCGCCCTTGGCCGTATGCGCTATGCCCTTAATAACCTCCGCAAAATGATGCAGAGTAAGGAGCTTAGCCTGAAAAATTAGTTTTCAGTATAAGAGTTTAGCGATAAAAGGTTAGGATATTATTGTTTAGGTTAAACCGGATAATAATATTCTAACCTTATTTTTTGCATAAAATTCTGATATTGTTTCATTAGTTGCTGATATAAAGTTATTTACTGTTGCAATAACGTAATTCATAGCTTCCGGCAGCTAATTTCTTTAAATAAAAATTTCATTTAATTTTCATTTAACAAAATATTATCTTTAAGCCACCGTTATAAACCATATAAAAATTATAGTAAAATAAGCTTATGGATGAAACCTTTACAAAAACGTTAAATGCATTAGCTAACGAAGCTGAAATGAACAGGAACGCACAAGAAAATCTGGACGCCGACGAAGTGATTTTTTACAATTCAATTCGTGCTGATTTGGACCTGCTGATCAGGAAACCTAAAGTGCAAACCATACACCAGATCCTGGATTATTCAAAAAGCTTACGTTAGTATTTATTGCGGATTCCCCCACTGGTTCATAGATCATGATTGTTGAAAAGGTTACCGATGCGAATCGAAAAACCAAAACCCAATAAGTGATTTATGAACCTTTCTATTTTAAGATGGCTTATGATTGATGGATCATAGTTCATGGTTTTTTATTGTTGTGAATATCTATACTTTTGGACAGGATCGCCATTGCGTTAAGCTGGGTGCTTGAACCATGATCCATGAACTATCAACCATGAACTAAAAATGTTAAAAGCCGAACGCTATCGCCATTTTGTTGATTATTTTTCAAAAAACCAGCCTAACCCGGTTACTGAGCTGCACTATAATAACCCATTTCAGTTATTGGTGGCCGTTATACTATCGGCACAGTGTACTGATAAACGGATTAACCAGGTAACGCCGGCACTGTTTGAGCGTTTTCCTACTCCGCAAGATCTGGCTGCTGCAACATCCGACGAAGTTTTTGCATATATCCGGTCTGTAAGTTACCCTAATAATAAAGCCAAACATTTGGTAGGCATGGGCAAAATGCTCGTGGAAGTTTTTAACGGCGAAATACCTTCGGGGATAGAAAATCTGCAAAAATTACCAGGTGTAGGCCGCAAAACAGCCAATGTGATCGCTTCGGTTATTTTTGAAGAACCGGCCATGGCTGTTGATACGCATGTTTTTAGGGTGGCCAACCGCATTGGCTTAACTAATAATGCCCGTACTCCGTTGGCGGTTGAAAGGCAACTGGTCCAAAATATTCCTAAAGAATATATAGGTGTTGCACATCACTGGCTTATATTGCATGGGCGGTATATTTGTTTGGCGCGCAGCCCTAAATGCGATATTTGTCCGCTTACGTGGTTTTGCCGCTATTATGAGCGCAATAATACAGAAGCCGCGCTGCAAAGGCTTGAAGCTGCAAAACTTAAGAAGGCCAAAGAAGCTAAAAAGAAAAAGGCCCTTAATATTATAGGTAAGGAGTTGAAGAAGAGAAGTGTGGATAATTAGTTGACTAAGTGAATGGCTGACTTAGTGAGTAGTTATTATATTTACTTAATACATTCCAATCAACCACTCGCAAAAAAATAAATTACTAAAAAAATTAGTAATTTTAAAAAATGTAATTATATTTGTTGAAGAAATTAATACGATGGCTAACATAGATAAAAATAGCGCTGATAAATTGAAGGCATTACAGCTTACGTTAGATAAGCTGGAAAAATCATACGGTAAAGGCACCATCATGAAATTGGGCGAATCCGTAGTTGAACAAACTGAAGTTATATCAACCGGCTCATTAGGGCTTGATATTGCTTTGGGAGTTAACGGTTTGCCTAAAGGAAGGATCATTGAGATCTACGGGCCTGAATCATCAGGTAAAACAACTTTGGCTATCCATGCCATTGCCGAATCGCAAAAGAACGGTGGTATTGCCGCCTTTATTGATGCGGAGCATGCTTTCGATCGTTTTTATGCCAAGAAATTAGGCGTGGATGTTGAAAACCTGCTGATCTCCCAGCCCGATAATGGTGAACAGGCACTGGAAATTGCCGATAACCTGATCCGTTCGGGCGCTATTGATATTTTGGTTATCGACTCTGTTGCGGCGTTGGTTCCTAAAGCCGAGATAGAAGGCGAAATGGGCGATTCAAAAATGGGCCTGCATGCACGTTTAATGTCACAGGCATTACGTAAGCTAACCGGCACTATCAGCAAAACAGGATGTTGCTGTATCTTTATTAACCAGCTGCGCGATAAGATCGGTGTTATGTTTGGTAACCCTGAAACCACTACCGGTGGTAATGCATTGAAATTTTATGCTTCGGTACGTTTGGATGTACGCCGTATCTCCCAAATTAAAGACACCGATGAGGTTTCCGGTAACCGCGTAAAGGTTAAGATCGTTAAGAATAAAGTTGCCCCTCCGTTCCGTGTAGCCGAGTTTGATATCATGTTTGGCGAAGGTATTTCAAAGGCCGGTGAGATCATTGACCTGGGTGTTGAATACAACATTATTAAAAAAGCAGGTTCATGGTTCAGTTATGGCGAAACCCGTTTAGGCCAGGGCCGCGATGCTGTTAAACAACTAATCCTTGATAACCCTGAGCTACAGGAAGAATTGGAAAATAAGATCAAAGAAACAGTAACCGGCGAAAGCATGGAAGAAGTTTAATCGTGATTATACTATATACTAATCTTTAAAGTGATTTAATGAATATATAAGAAAGCCTCCTGTAAGGGGGCTTTTTTTGTAAAGCTGCCGCGGGTTTAGCGCAGCGTAACCCGCGGCTGTACTATATTAGCAATTGTTCCCGTTTTTCCGCAAAAAGAATATCTTTATCACCGCATAAACCGGAAAAAGCTATGGGATCATCAAAAGAGATTGTTACAAATATGTTTGCTTCAGGTGGTATTACCGTGAATGGCAATAACCCATGGGACTTACAGGTACACAATCCTAAATTGTATGATCGCCTGCTGGCAGGAGGGTCTTTAGGTTTTGGGGAAGCCTACATGGAAGGTTGGTGGGATTGTGAAGCGCTTGACGAATTTTTTTTTCGCGTCCAGTATCACCGGGTTGATAAAATGATCCCGCGCGACTTAAATACGCTTAAATACTTTCTCAAGGCAAAATTTAGTAATCAGCAAACCAAATCAAAGGCTAAGGAGGTTGCACATAAGCATTATGATATTGGCAACGACCTTTTTGAGTTGATGCTTGATAAGCGGATGATATACTCCTGTGCCTATTGGGAAACGGCACAAACATTGGATGAGGCCCAGGAAGCTAAGCTTGATCTGATTTGCCGCAAACTAAAATTGGAACCCGGCATGAGCTTGCTTGATATAGGCTGCGGATGGGGCGGTCTTCTTCAATATGCAGCCGAAAAGTATGGTGTAAAAGGAACAGGTGTAACCCTTTCAGAAGAGCAGGCCATTATTGCAAAGGAGATTAACAAAGGTTTACCTGTGGAGATCAGGGTGCAGGATTATCGCGATGTACATGAAAAATTCGACAGGATAGTTTCTGTGGGGATGCTTGAACATGTTGGCTACCGTAATTATCGCATCTTTATGGAAAGGGTAAACGAAAATTTAGCAGATGACGGTATTTGCCTGCTTCATACCATAGGCGGTAATTACTCAACTAAAGTTACCGATCCCTGGATTGCGAAATACATATTTCCGAATGGGATGCTGCCATCTGCAGCACAGCTCTCAACGGCCTGGCAGGGCCTATTTATTTTGGAGGATTGGCATAACTTCGGCGTATATTACGACCGAACCTGTATGGAATGGCGTAAAAACTTTGAGCAAAGCTGGCCGCAGCTTAGCGTTAAATATGGTGATACCTTTTACCGCATGTGGCGCTACTATCTTAGTGCAAGCGCTGCATCCTTCCGCTCAAGAAAAAACCATTTATGGCATATTGTTTTAACCAAACCAAAGCATCTGGGATTGTACAAATCAATAAGATAAGCCCCTTCTTTTTCATTATCAAATAAATGACGTAAAAGTACGTATTCAATAAACGTGTTTTTACTTAATTGAAAATCAAGTATTTGGATTTACTTTATTGTATTTTAGGAAATTTCCCAAATACATACAATATGTTGCCATCACGTTTGAACAGGCCCCTGTATTTTTACAGGAAGCTTATCCCTGCTGTTTTAATCTCATTAATGCTGTGCAGTTGTTACACGGCCCGTGTCGAAACAAAGGCGCAGGCTGGGTCAGAGGTATCGCACCAAAATGTAAACTTCTTTTTTTGGGGGGCTATCCAAAGCCCCAAGCGAATCGTTACTCCTATATGTGATTCCCTTGGCTCCAATGGTATGGCCGAAGTTACGGTGAAGAATAATTTCGGTTATTCCTTGCTTACTGTTGTAACCTTAGGTATCTGGAGCCCTGCAAGGGTAGAGTGGAAATGCGGTAAACCTTGCGCCAAAGATGGCGTAATCAAATAAGCGGCTATGAAAGTTATTAAAACAGGAGTCAGCAGTTGGGAAAACCGGCACGAAACTTTTACCGAGCAAATTAAAGATCTGTATGAATTAGGCAACGAAGACAATCTTGATGCCCTTGAAGGTTATAATGACGCTACCAAAGGGCTTCAAAACCTGATTAAAGAAGCTATTGAGACCGGTACCCCATTACGATCATTAGGCGCAGGCTGGTCGTGGACAAAAATAGCAACGGTTAAAGATGGTGTAATGCTGGATACAAAACCCCTTAACACCAGGTTTACTGTTGCCGATACAGCCGTAAACCCTGCTTACACTGGCAACAAAGACCACCTGCTTTTTGCACAAAGTGGCAACGGTATTTGGGAACTCGGCGCATTTTTGAAAAACAGGGGCTTGTCACTTAAAACTTCCGGTGCCAGTAATGGGCAAACTATAGCTGGTGCAGTGAGTACAGGAACTCACGGCTCGGCGTTTGATTTTGGTGCCACGCCAGATTTTGTAGTAGGGCTCCATATTGTAGTAAGTCCTGACAGGCATATCTGGCTGGAAAGGGCGTCGGCTCCTGTTGTGGCGCAACGGTTTATGGATCTGTTGCAAACCGAGCTGGTACAGGATGATGAACTTTTTAATGCCGCATTGGTAAGTTTTGGGAGCTTCGGTATTATCCACGGCGTACTAATGGAAACAGAACCCCTGTTTTTGTTAGAAACTTATGTGCAACGGTTACCTTATGATGCCGAACTTCAGGGTATGATGGCAACACTTGATTTCAGCGATACCGATAAGCTGCCATGTAGTAACGAGCGCCCGTGTCATTTTTCGGTGCTGCTTAATCCGTACGATCTGGACAAAGGGGCATTTGTAACTACTATGTATAAGCGCCCGTATCGTACCAACTACCAGCCGCCCGTTGATAACGCGGCGGGGATCGGTCCGGGAGATGATGCTGCCAGTTTTATAGGTACTATTACTGATGCTGTGCCCGCTTTGGTTCCGGTTGTAGTTACCAAGGTGTTAAATACCAGCATGACAACTAATACTGATCCTCATTTTGGTACCCTGGGCGAAATTTTTAGTAATACCACTTTACGAGGGAAATTGCTAAGTGCTGCAATTGGCTTCCCTGCGGAGCTCTCACCCAAAGTGGCCGATCTGATGCTGACGATCAATAAAGATATCGGGCCATTCAGTGGTGTATTTTCATTCAGGTTTGTTAAGCAGACCAAAGCCACATTGGGCTTTACCCGGTTTGAACATACCTGCATTATGGAGTTGGATGCACCGCTATCAGACAAAGCTTATAACTTTTATACCCAGGTTTGGCTGATGCTTGAGCATGAAAATATCCCCTTTACATTTCATTGGGGCAAAGCCAACGAAATTACACCGCAACGCATCCAAAGAATGTATGGCGATGCAGCCACCCGGTGGATCAACGCCCGGAAAACCCTGCTCAATGCCGACTGCCAGAAAGTTTTTACCAATCAAATTACGCAGCAATGGGGGCTGGCCTGAAATATGTAAATCCGGCGACGGCAGTAATATACTGTCTGCTCTTTGTATGTTGCTTCGCGGTGAAGTTGAAAGCTCAAACCACTGGCCAAGTCATCGATGAGATAAAAGCGATAAACAATAAAGTAACCAATTGGCCTAATAGTAACGGCCAGGGGATGTTGATCTCCAACAAGGCCATGAACATTTTCCTGTCAAATAAAGTGAGTTCTTATCTCTCGGGTAACGAAGATCTTTCCCTCTATAAAAACTATGTTAATATCAATGCCGCCGAAGGGACGATCAGCATCAATCACAATTTTCACCAGCCCATTGATAGTGATGATTGGGTAAGGTCATTTGTAGTAGCAGGGGCGAGGGTAAATATTGCCAACGCATATTCGGCAAAAAGTGCTAATAGGTATTATGATAATCAACTGGGTTTTACCATTCAAAAAACCTGGATGGGAAAGCCGAAAACATATTATACAGCCAATGGCGATTTCAAAAAGGAGATGGATGCAGCCCGGGCATTAATGGTAAATACAATCGCTCAAAGTATCAACAAAAAAGCCGAAGAGTTTGAGCAATCTCTTAATCTTTTGAAACAGGAGGAGGTACCCGGACAGGATCTAACAGAGGTTAAAAGCAAACTCCGGAAAACTTTTTACGCCTCCCTCCGGGCTGATTATCTCCAACAATTTTCTGAACAGCAATCAGAGCGATTGGTGAATACAGGTAATTATGACCTCATAACCGATAACTGGACAAGCCTGGGCGTTTATATCCCGGTTATCCCACAAAAATTTATGGTAAGCAATGATGTTAATGCACAGGTTAACAAACATTATAACTACCCGCTCGAATTATTTATTAGTCATACCCGTTTTTGGGAAAGCCCTAAAATGGGCCGGTTCTTTTTAACCTTTGCCGGTAAAGGCTTTGTGAATAATGCGGTACACAGCGGTTCGCTATTCAGTGCTGATGTAACCGGAGCGCAGGGAATAGATGGAACAAATACGGTCACCATTAATAATGGCGACCGGTACATAGGCCAATATAAAAACTTTATAACACCCCTCGCGGCAGGTAAGTTGGTGTATATCCCCGGAACCTCACATGTTGGTATTAGCTTCCGCATCGAAAAAAACTGGGGGACTTATAAGGCGCTCAATTCCATCATCGGCATCCCCATTGTTTTGATAGATAAAAAAGGCGTGCCTGCCATAAATTTTGAAGCACAACTTTTGCTTCAGAACATGAATAACTCCTTAAAAAACACCCGACTGCCTTACAATAAAACAGCAATCGGGTTAACTGTGGGGATTCCGTTTAGCAAAATAGTTTATTAAACCAACTTGCCCATCTCCTCCAAAACCGCTCTTTTCAAAGCCATGATATAACCGGTATGCAAACCATCATGAAATGGCAAAAAGCGGATTGCTTCTTCTATATTGCTCAAGGTAACACCATAACGGGTCGTCATCGGTTGGTAGTTTGAGAAAATACCCATTTGGTAATCTTCCTCCATTTTATCAATGGTTGAAATAAGCAGCTCTTTGACTTGGGCTATGTCATGAGCATTAATAAAGCTCTGCGGCTTTGTTTCGGGACGGTAGGAGGTATAGTATTTATCATCAACCACAATAGGTACGCCTGCGCGCGTATAGCAAATACCTTGCTGACCCGAAATAATGTGCGCCAGGTTCCAGATCAGGTTGTTATTAAAACCTGCGGGGATGTGGTTAAGTTGTTCGGGGCTAAGATCTTTAACAACGTTTAACAACATCAGGCGCGGTTTTTTGATAACCTCAAATTCTTGTTTCATTTTATATTGGATGGGTTAAGGCTTTCCAGCTGCGCTAAATTATGAAGATTGTGGTATGTTTTTCGTCAAATTATCACATCGCTGCTGCCAACGTTTTATGGCTTATATCTTTTATCATACCTTTGCCCAGTCATTTACTCATCCATTTTAATGCAGGATACCTCTTTAAATAGCGCGCCGGTAAAATATAACAAGCCAATAATTTATTTTTTACTGTTGTGGGCTTTGCTAAATGCCGTACAGGCATTTACCCTGGAGATCCATGCGGATGAGGCCTACTATTGGGTTTATTCCCGTTTTTTAGACTGGGGGTATTATGACCATCCGCCTATGGTGGCCGTTTTTATTAAAGCAGGTTACAGCCTCATACATAATGAATTTGGAGCGAGGCTTTTTACGGTGATCAGTACTACGGCGTCGCTGTATCTTATGTGGCTGATGCTAAAGCGCTACAGAGTAGATGCCATCAACTTTATACTGGTGGTTTCGGGCATCTTTGTATTCCATATTTATGGTTTTACCACCACACCTGATGCCCCTTTGCTGTTTTTCACGGTGCTGTTCCTGTATTTTTATCAGCAATATATTGAACAGGACAGCTTAAAACTGGCCACTATATTGGGCGTGGTGATAGCCTGCCTGCTGTATAGCAAGTACCATGGCATTTTGTTGGTTGCTTTCACGCTTGTATCTAATATAAAATTGCTTAAGCGAGGGTCTTTTTACGGAATTGTGCTGCTGGCGCTTGCTTTGTATACACCGCATATCCTGTGGCAGGTGAACCACGATTATCCGTCAATAAGCTATCACCTTAGCGAGCGTTCGGCCGATGATTACCAATTGGATAATACCTATTTATATCCATTGGGGCAGTTGATAATGGCCGGGCCGCTGATTGGCTGGTTCCTTTTTTATAAAGGGTTTACAACTAAGATACAAGATGTTTTCACCCGAACCTTGCTCGTAAACAGCATAGGCATTTTAGCATTCTTTTTTCTTACCTCCTTTAAAGGTGAGGTACAACTCCATTGGACGCTTATCACTTACGTACCGCTAAGCATGCTGGTGCTTATCAGTTTTGCTAAGCCGGGAGGCAAACCTGTTTGGTTTAACCGTTTGGCGGTGATCAACGTCAGCCTGATTTTGCTTGTTCGTATCTGTATTATCTGGGGGCCTCCGTTCTTGCTAAAGATTGATGCCATGAAAAGCTTTTTCGGCTTTAAGGATTGGGCGCATCAGATCAAACAAAAGGCAGGCAATAATTATGTGATATTTTATGAAGGTTTTCAGGACCCGTCCAAATATAATTTTTATAATAATACAACTCATGGACTGGCCTATGATTCGCGGCATTATCGCCGTACCCAGTATGATATCTGGCCTATAGAGGACAGCGTTCAGCATAAAAAAACTTATTATGTACTGGATGTTTGGTTGCCCGGTGTAACAACCGATTCCATTAACGTATTTGCCGGTAAATGGTATGGCGGTTGGGTGGATGACACACGCACCTATCAGCGGGTTGAATTTGAAACATTTGCTCCCAAAGAAGCTGTTAGCCCGGGGCAAAAAATAGATTTCGACCTTACGGTTAAAAATCCTTATCCATTCGCCATTGATTTCAGTAATAAAAATCAAAAGCACCCTGTATTTTTTGAAGCCTGTTTCTTTAAAAAGACTGATCAGATCACGAATCAAAAGGCAGATGATTCATTCCATAACATTGCCCTAAAGCCGGGCGGAAGCACTCATTTTAAATTTAATGTAACAGCACCGGAGCAGCCTGGCAGATATCAACTCATTTTTTCATTGCGTACCGAACCATTTTTTGGCGGACGTAACAGTAAGAGCATCAACATTACAGTAAAATAATAAATCGACTATGTTTAAACGGATATACCTTTTTGTCTTTTTTTCGATCATAACCACTACTGCTGCCCTTGCACAGGGTAGCCTTGATATCCATTTTAACGGCTTAGGTTTTATGGATAACCGGGAGTACAAAGATTTTGTTGCCCGCTCACGCACCTATTCGGGCGTGCGTACCGCGCTTGACCTGGGTTTGAATATCGACAGCGTGAACCACTTTATTGTAGGGGTTAACGGCATTCATGAGTTTGGTGCAAAACCATACTTTTTAAAAGTTAACCCCGTTGCCTATTACAGCTTTACCGGTAAAAACTGGCTGTTCAATGCCGGTGCTTTCCCGCGCGAAGGTTTGCTGGACGATTATCCACGGGCTCTACTGAACGATACTTTGCGCTACTATCGCCCCAATGTTGAGGGTTTGCTTACGCGTTTTCATAATGCCCACTTTACCGAAACTGCCTGGATTGATTGGGTAAGCCGCCAAACCGTTACCGACCGCGAGCAGTTTCTGTTCGGCTTTTCGGGCAAATATCGGCCAAGCTTAACCGGCCCCTTTTATGTATCGCACTATTTTTTGCTGATGCATGATGCAGGAGCCGAGGTATTGCTGCCTAATGATCATATCCAGGACAATGGTGGCGGACAAATAAGATTAGGTTTAGACTTAAGTCATAAAACCATTTTAGATTCGTTATCTATTGAGGCAGGCGGCATGATGTCGTTTGAGCGGGTTAGGGGTGTTGATGGTTTTCATAAACCTGCCGGCTTTGTAGCCAATGCCTATTTAAGCTGGAAACGTTTTGCCTTGTTTGATGAATTTTACAAAGGCCAGGGCAGCCATATTATTTATGGTGATGCCTTTTTTGAAAAGAAGACCTACAACCGGCTTGATATTATTTACACGCCGTTTTTATACAAGCGTGTAAAAGGGCAATTTATATTAAGCCTGCATCAAACACCGGGCTACAGCAGCAACCAGGAAGCCTTCAGGGTAACGGTTGACCTGGGCCGACAAACTTTGGTAAGGTTTAAAGATTAGTGAAGTTATGTGTAGAGACGCATTACATGCGTCTTTGCCTTAAATAAAATGACAGATCCTGCAAATTTCTGTCGCAAAAAGAGACGCATGTAATGCGTCTCTACAGTAAATGTTAACCTTTATAACACATATATATCATCCATGCAATTAAAAAAACAACTATTAATTTTTGCAGTATTACTGCTGGCGGCACCTGCAAGGCTGCTGGCACAAGACAACCAGTTTTCGGGCTGGGCGGCTATTTTTCACAGCCAAAAATTATCTGAACATTGGGGCTATTCGTTCGACGGGCAGTTGCGCTCGCATGATGAGGTAAGTTACCTAAAGCATATCCTGCTTCGTCCCTCGGCTAATTATTATTTTGCCAAAAACAAGGTAGGGGCCTTGGGTTATGCATACATAGCTACCTATGGCCGCACTCCGAGTAACGAAACAACATTTCGCCCGGAGCACCGTATCTGGCAGCAGTACACATATACCCATAAGCTTACCAAGCATGTGCAATTGGCACACCGTTTTAGGTTAGAGCAGCGTTTTTTAGGGAATACTGCCGCTAATAAAAATGATCGGTATTTTGCCCAGCGTTTCAGGTATTTTGCCCGCGCGGTGATCCCGATGAAGCCTGACTCGGACGTGTTTACAGAAGGTGCTTTCCTCGCCCTGCAAAACGAGGCCTTTGTAAACGTGCAAAACAAAAACAAAGTAAACAAACACTTCTTTGATCAAAACCGTGCTTACGTTGCAGTTGGCTACCGCTTTAGCAAAGCTTTTGACGCAGAAGCGGGATATCTGAATCAATACATTAAACAAGCCGATGCTTATGTGGTAAACCATGTAGCGCAGCTGGCTTTTTACACGAGGTTTTAAGACCAAAAAATTCCCCTCTTGAGAGGGGGCGCGGAGGAATGAGCGGTAGCAGGGGTGTGTTTCTGCTGTAGATTTATCAAAGCAGAAACACACTCCTTCGCCCCTCTCAAGAGGGGAATCGCGCAAACCCGTCCTTTTTTTGGATTTGTTAAACAAAAGACCTTGCCAATATCACTGGCAAGGTCTTTTGTTTAACAACGATAAATGGATCAAAAATTACTTCTTCGCTTGTGCTATTAGTTCGTTATTTAAACGTACATATTCATCCGTTTTCATCTCAGTAGCCATTTTTACACCTTCCTGGGCTGTTGCTATGGCTGCAGCTTTATCACCTTTTCTTAATAAAATTCGTGCTTTCCACAATTTAGGCACAAATGGCGGAAAGTTTTTATCTTTTTCCAATTCGGTAGCCCAGGCTAAGGCTTTGTCCATATCTTTATTGTTGTTATAATAATAGATCAAAGCTTCATAATATGGCTTTTTATCTGTATTCATGGCCGAGTCAATTCGGGCCATTACTTTGGCATCGACATCGGTGGTCATGTGGATCGTGAAACCGCTATGCTCCCACATCATCTGCAAATCGCAGGTAGTTGCCGCTACATTGCTGAACGCGAGGGTCATGGTTTCTGTTAATGCCTTAAGGTGTTCTGTTTTTACTTTAAAACGCAAAAAATCATCAGCTTCCTTATAGTTATACGCGCCCCATTGTTTAGGTTGTTTGCTGAGGATGATAGTCCACTCGTTTTCGCCGGGGATGCTGAACAGGCCATACTCGCCCGCCGGGATCTTGTTGCCCTCCATACTTACCTCATCGGTAAATTTAATTACAGTGGCCGAATTGGCTCCTGTGCGCCAAACTTTTCCGTAAGGTTCCATGCCTCCAAATATTTTACGGCCTCTTACATCCGGACGGGAGTAAACCAGGCTGATTTTGCCGAGGCCGAAATCCTGCACAACACTTTGTGTTGAACTGGGTTGCGGCGTTAACTGCGCATAAACATTTACCGCAGTAAGGATCATCATTGTGATGATACAGGTAAATAACTTTTTCATGATTAAGTGTGTGGTGGTTATATAAGATTAATAATTGGTGTGCTACTTTTTATCCGCAGTGAATGTACCCGCGTCAACATCCTTTAAAAAGGCAATGAGATTTTTGAAATAGTTTTGCTGATCATCATACATACTCATGTGACTGCCGTTAGGGCACAGGTAAGTGCGGCTGTTGGGGAGCAGGTGACCTTCTTTTTTCATGTCTTCGGGGTTCATTTCATCGTGTACGCCGCCTAAAACAAGGGTAGGCGTTTTTATATCCTGCAGTTTGTCCCAAAATTCCCATCCTTTAAAATTGCCGGTTACATGAAATTCGTCAACGCCCTGCATTTGTATGTATATGGTATGATTAGCTTTTTTAAAGGCACGCCATAAAGGTTCAGGCCAGCTCTCTAATGGAAGCCTGCAGATCACCTGGGTATACAGTTTATTCATCAGCAGGTCGTTGTATTGAGGCGAGTCGTATTGTTTAAGCCTGTCTAACGAATCAAATACAGTGATATCACGCGGCGTAAAAAACTTTTTCTTCAATTCGGCGGCATAAGCAACATAACCTTTAATACCGGCTGTCATGTTTGATAATACCGCCCCCTTAACGTGCGACTGGTATTTGTGCAGGTATTCCATAGCCAGCATACCGCCCCATGAGTGTCCGAGTATGTAAAAATTATCAAGCCCTAATCCTTTACGCACTTCTTCAACCTCTTCAACATAACGTGGAATGTTCCATAATGAGGTATCAGCAGGAGCATCCGAATTACCACAGCCAAGCTGATCATAATAATAAAACTCAATGCCCTCCTTCGGCAGAAAATCCTCAAAGCATTCCATATAGTCGTGTGAAAAACCCGGACCGCCATGCAGTAGCAGTACTTTTATTTTACCGTCGCCAACTTTTTTCGTCCATACGTTATATTTACCGGCAACTTTAATGAGCTTATTACCGCCGGTTTTTATTTCGTAAGGAGTGTTTGATGATTCAGTTGCGGTATCCGCCCCTGGTTTTGACGGATTGTTGCATGCGCAAAAGCAGGCAGCAATCAGGACGAAGAATAGCTTTTTCATGGTTAGCGATAGGAATGGTGGAGGTGATTATTTTAGATAAAGATAATAAGAAGCTAACTAAATTAGCTTCACTGGATATACAAAAAAAGCGTCATTGCTTTATTAATTGCAATGACGCTTCTAAATACTTAAAGAGGTTGCTTCTTTGGGGAGGATAAGCGAGGTTTATATCCTCTCGATATCTCCGCTACCTGCTTTTGAGCTTGAAATATTTTTAGCACCGCCGGTGTAATGCACATCGCCTGAGCCGCTTACGGATGCTTCAATTTTGTTGCTGGCGTTGATGGTAGCATCGCCCGAACCAGCTATGTGCACTTCGGTGTTAATGGTGATCAGGTCGCGGGCGGTAAAATCACCGGAGCCTACAACATTTACTCTTGAATTATCGGCACGGCCCGAAAGTTTCATATCACCAGAGCCTGAAATGCTGCTGTCCAGGTTTTTAGCATTCACTTTGCCCAGCATATCGCCCGAGCCAACAACTTTTAATTTTAATGAGGTGGTGGTGATGCCTTCTTTAAAATAAACATCGCCCGAACCGGCAACGTTAATACTGGTCATATCTTTAGCTACCACATGTACAATCATTTTACGGCTGCGGCCAAAGCTCCAGTTATCCCAGTTGGTGCCTTTTTTACTGTAGATTTTCAATACACCGCCCTGCACTTCGGTAATGATCTTGTCAATAACATCCGAAGGTGCTTCAACTTTTACCGATTCGTTTGAGCCCTGTGTAAAGTAGACATCAAAAGAACCTGCCAGGTCAATAGCGCTGAAGCCTGATAAGTGACGGTCTTGCGTGGTTTGGTCGGCGTGTTTAACAATTGGGTTTACTGTTTTTGCCGATGCGTAACCTGTAGTTCCTGCTGCTAACACGGCTGCCAATAATATTTTTGAGATCGATTTCAT
This sequence comes from Mucilaginibacter sp. NFR10, assembly GCF_900100445.1. Classification (NCBI taxonomy): domain Bacteria; kingdom Pseudomonadati; phylum Bacteroidota; class Sphingobacteriia; order Sphingobacteriales; family Sphingobacteriaceae; genus Mucilaginibacter; species Mucilaginibacter sp. NFR10. Next base: position 75,038 of record NZ_FMTV01000011.1, read on the forward strand.
GACGGTTGTTTTAGTTTCGTTTTCAAATTAGACGCCGGCAGGGTGAGGAAAGTTGCACGGGATTTGATTTTTTTTGTAGAGGGAGGGGGTGAGTGGTTGGTTAAATAAGGCCTGTCAGTCTGAGCCTGTCGAAGACTCGCGCGCAGAGGCCCTACCCGCGATGCTTCGACAGGCTCAGCATGACACCTGTTTTTTATTTTGTCAGGGGTAAGAATCAACCATTCACCCAATCAACCATTCAATCAACCTTAATGTAATAATTAAATGTATCGACCTCTACATTATCCTTGTTGATACCATCTATCTTAACCGGGGTAAACTGATCGGTAGGTTTAATGAATTGGTATTCACCGCCTTTTACACGCACCTTTACCGGCATGTTGAAACCTTCGGCATTGGCAATCCACTTGGAATAAAGCTTGCCGTCTTTAGTTACAAACTGCAGGGTTGGAATATCTTTATAATGCAGGTACTGGTCAAATACGGGAGCAAGGTTCATGCCTGCCTCTTTGCAGATATAGCCTACCACATCATCATAAGTAACAGTTTTATGATAGAAGGCTTTATTAAGTCCGCGGAGGATGCTACGCCATTTATCATCGTTGTTAATGATAGTGCGCACCATATTTAACAGATTGCCGCCTTTGTAATACATATCGCCCGATCCTTCCATATTTACACCGTAGGGGCCAACAATAGGTTTATCGTTACGGATATTTTTACGGGTGCCGTTCACGTATTCCTGCCCGGCTTGTTTACCGTAATAGGTTTCAATGAAAAGCGATTCGGAATAATTAGTAAAACTTTCGTGGATCCACATATCGGCAACATCTTTTGAGGTGATGTTATTGCCGAACCATTCATGACCGCTTTCGTGTACCACGATGAAATCCCATTTTAGGCCCCAGCCGGTACCTGAAAGGTCGCGACCGAGATAACCGTTTTTATAGTGGTTGCCATAAGCGGTACCGCTTTGGTGTTCCATACCCAGGTGTGGCGTTTCAACCAGTTTATAGCCGTCTTCATAAAAAGGATAGGGGCCAAACCAGTATTCGAATGATTTAAGCATTCGCGGCGCATCAAGCTCCCATTGTTTTTTGGCTTTGTCAATATTGTAACTTAATGGCCAGTAGTCCATCGTTAACGGGCCTTTTTCGCCCTGGTAAGTACCTTCAAAGTGGGCATAGTCGCCAATGTTGGCTTCTATGTCATAATTGTTGATAGGGTTAGCCACAAACCAATCGAAGCGGGTATAACCGTTATTTAAGTCGGTTACTTTGCGTAATCTGCCGTTGGATACATCTTTTAAACCATTAGGTGCGCTGATACTGATCAGGACGCTGTCTACCTCATCGTACTGATGATCTTTTGTAGGCCACCAAATGCTGGCGCCGATACCCTGGCAGGCTGTTGCTATCCACGGTTTACCAAGCGAATCTGTAGTATAAACCACCCCTCCATCCCATGGCGCACGTTTGGCAATAGTTGGGTTGCCCGAATAATAAACGGTAAACTCGTCCTTGCTGCCTTTTTTTATGGTTTTTGAGAAGGTAACAAACACCGCATTAAACTCGCGTGTAAAGGGGATTTCGGTGCCCTCATACACCACTTTCTCTACTTTTAAATTGGAAAACAGATCAAACTGAAGTTTGGTGAAATTTTGAGTAGCCGTGAATTTGAACAGGTTGCTGCCGCTGATGAATTTTTTGTCGATATCAAACTTCACATCCAGGTGATAATAGTTAATATCATAACAGGTGCGCAGCGGCGTTAAGCTGCCCCGAAGCGAATCGGCACGGGTAAATGTTTGCCTGTTGGTGCCTAATTGCGCCTGGCTTGGTGCTATGCCGACTATGGTAAGGCCTAAAGCGACAGCAAAAATATTAAAAAACTTATTTTTCATTTATATTGGGGATTAATCCATGAGCGCACCCACGTAGTAGTTTAAATAATCAATTTCAATATTGTCTTTGGTGGCGCCTGCAATTTCAACCGGGCTCATTTGTTTTGTTGGGGTGATGAATTTGTATTCGCCGCCCTTTACACGTACCCTGATGGGCATATTGAAATCTTTGGCTTCGGCTATCCAGCGGCAGTAAAGCTTGTTTTCATGGCTGGTAAATTCAAGCACCGGAAGGCTGCGGTAATGCAGGTACTGATCAAAAACTGCCGAAAGATCCATGCCCGATTGTTGGTTGATGAAGCCTACCACATCGTCATAAGTAACCGTTTTATGATAAAAGGTTTTGTTAAGGCCGCGCAGGATGCCGCGCCATTTTTCATCATCATTAATAATAGTGCGGATCATGTTCAGGAAAACAGCACCTTTAGAGTACATATCGCCCGAGCCTTCTTTGTTTACATTGTAAACGCCAACTATAGGGCCGTCATTATTAATAGTAAGCCTTAAACCGTAGTTATATTCCTGTCCGGCTTTTTTGCCCCAGTTATCCTCTACAAAAAGAGATTCAGAATAACAGGTAAAGCTTTCGTGGATCCACATATCGGCAAGGTCTTTATCAGTTATATTGTTGCCAAACCATTCGTGCCCGCTTTCGTGAACGATGATATAATCCCATTTGCTGCCCCAGCCTGTACCCGATAAATCATAACCCATATAACCATTCATGAAGTGATTGCCATAGGCTACAGCTCCCTGGTGCTCCATGCCCAGGTGTGGGGTTTCAACCAGTTTATAGCCATCTTCATAAAAGGGGTAGGGGCCAAACCAGTGCTCAAAGGCTTTCAACATAGGCTTGACATTGGCGGCAAATTGTTTTTTTGCTTTTTCCAGACTGGTTGGCAAAACCCAATAATCAAGCGTAAGCTTGCCTTTTTCGCCCATATAGGTATCTTCAAAATGAGTATAATCGGCAATGTTGGCAGCAACATCGTAATTATTGATCGGGTTGGCCACAAACCAATCAAACCGGGTGTACCCATCCTTAAGCGGAGTTACTTTACGCAGGCGACCGTTCGATACATCTTTCAAACCTTTTGGCACACTGATGCTGATCATCATGCTGTCCACCTCATCGGCCAGCTGATCTTTATTGGGCCACCAGATACTGGCGCCAATCCCTTCGCAGGCGGTTGCTACAAAGGGTTTGCCTAATGAATCTTTTTTAAATACCAGCCCGCCATCCCAGGGAGCGTTTTTAGCTATAGTTGGATTGCCTGAATAATAAACAGTAAATTCATCCTTACTGCCTTTGCTTATGGTTTGCGGAAAGTTGAGGAATACAGCGTTGCCATCGCGGGTATAGGCAAGTTCTTTCCCCTTATAAACAACTTTAGCAATGTTAAGGTTAGCAAACAGGTCGAACTGGAGTTTATTGAAATCCTGTGTGGCGGTGAATTTAAACTGATTGCTGCCGCTGATAAACTTTTTATCGATATCAATCTTAACGTCAAGGTGATAGTAATTGATATCATAACAGGTACGCAAAGGCGTAAGCATTCCACGCAGCGAATCGGCATGGGTGAATTGCTCTTTTTCCTTTAGGAGCTGCGCCCCGGCTGGCTGAGTGAATGTTGCAGCACTTAATAAGGTCAGGGCTGCAAGATATAGTTGTTTTATTTTCATGTATTTAAATTGTGCCAGGTTAAAAGGTATCCATGATAGCTAAGTTAAAGTTTTTTTTAACGCATGTCATTTCGATGAAGCAGCAGGAGTCTCATTCGGTGGCGCGGAAGAGAAATCTTATACGCCCTGTAAAGTTGCTTTTCAAGCCTACTCTTCGTGCGTAGGAGATTTCTCCCTACGGAAATGACATCGGAGAAAAAAACTAATCTCTGACCTCCAACCTCTAATCACTATAAACTACTTCAAAACCTGCACATCAATATAGCTATCGTTGTAAACCGTTTCGGTTGCTTTGATATAATCACTTTCATCAGCCTTATACGGGTTCTCCACAAATTTTTGTGGATTGCGCGCTACTATCGGGAACCAGGTGCTTTGTACCTGGATCATGATACGGTGACCTTTTTTGAAGGTGTGCAGCACATCCTGCAGGCGGAAATTCACATCGGTTTTCTGATTAGCTACCAGTGCTTCCGGTTTTTCAAAGCTGTTACGGAAACGTGCCGGCATTACTTCCGAACGTACCATTTGCCAGTAATTGCTCAGGATAATGTTTTTGTTTGGCATGTATGGGTTGTTGGGTTCATCGGGCGGATAAACGTCAATCAGTTTCACAACAAAATCGGCGTCGGTGCCAGTGGTGGCAATTTTAAGGTGCGCCATGACCTCACCGCCAAGGGTAACATCATCGTTTAATACCTCGCTTTGGTAAACCAGCACATCCGGGCGGCGGCCTGCAAAACGCTGATCTTCGCTCATGTAATTGTGCGGCGTAAAGCCCATGGTAGTGGTATTATCCTCAGTATAAGGAACCGGTTTAAGCGGATCGCTGATGTATGAAACTGAACCTGCTGCGGAAGGTTGGGTATTTACAAGCTTACCATCGGCACCTAAAAACATTTTTTCGTGTACGGCATTGGCAGCAGGCCATTTATCAAATGTTGCCCATTCCTTTTTGCCGGTATTAAACATGTATGCATTTGGTAAGCCGGAATTTTTATCGCCCTTACCTTTCAGGAAGTGGTTGAAGAATTTAGCTTCAATGTTTTTTTGGTAGAAGGTAGCCACGCTATCGCCAAAGTAAACATTGCTATGCATAGTATGCCCTGTTTCGCGCGACCAGCGGCCGTGACCAAATGGCCCCATTACTATGGTGTTATATGCATTTGGATCTGACTTGTTAATGGTTTTATAAATTGCCAGCGGACCGGTTAAGTCTTCGGCATCAAACCAGCCGCCAACCAGCATCACCGCAGGTTTTACTTTGCCGTAATGTTTCAGCAAACCGCGTTTTTGCCAAAACTCATCGTAGTTAGGGTGGTTAATAGTTTCCTGCCAGAAGAAGTTATCATGATAAAATTTATCGGCATTTTTTAGCGGGCCAAGATCTAACAGGTACTGATAGCCATCTTTGCTATCGGGTTTAAGCATGGAGTACCAGGCTTTGCTGGTTGTATCAGTTTTTTGAACACCAAATACCGGGAAGGTGAAAAAGTACCCTTCAATGAAGGCACCGTTGTGGTGAAAATCGTCAAAAAAGAAATCAGAAATAGGGGCCTGCGGAGATGAAGCTTTTAGGGCCGGGTGGTTTGAAAGGATGCCTGCCGCGGTATAAAAGCCCGGGTAGGAGATGCCATACTGCCCGACTTTACCGTTGTTGTTGGCTACGTTTTTTACCAGCCAGTCGATAGTATCATAGGTGTCAGAACCTTCGTCAACATCTTTTTTGCTTTTTTTGTTATCGATAACCGGGCTCATGTTGGTCCAGGTGCCTTCACTTTTCCAACGGCCGCGTACGTCCTGGTAAACAAAAATGTAGCCTTCTTTCATCATAATTTCAGACGGGCCAAGCCTTTGAGGATATTTATCCTCGCCGTAAGGGGCGATGCTGTAGCAGGTACGCATCATCATCATCGGGTACTTATTTTGCGATGAAGCATCCTTTGGGGTATAAATAGAGGTGAACAGTTTTACACCATCGCGCATGGTGATGTACACCTCTTTTTTGGTAAAATGCTCCTTTACATAGTTGCTTTGAGCATTAACGCCGGTATATAATAATACCAGCACAAAAAATAAGTTAATTTTCTTCATGAGATCAGTCGTGTTAAATTGGGTTAAATTTAATAAAGAGTTAACGATAAACCGATTTATCAATGGTTCTGTTACAAAATGGGTAAAATGCGGTTGGTATGGGATAAATCTGAACCATGATTTATGGGATTAAAGGATTGTCGTGATTTTGTCTGAATTAAATGAATTTATTGAATTTGCCTGGTATTCTGATAATTCCTTAATTCGATAAATTCAGGTTCAGACAATAATCCTTAACTTTGCCCACCATAAAATACACACTACTATGCAATATGATGTTATAGTTATAGGTTCGGGCCCCGGTGGTTATGTAGCCGCTATCCGCTGTGCCCAGCTTGGTTTAAAAACCGCAATTGTTGAAAAGTATAATACCCTTGGCGGTACCTGCCTTAATGTGGGCTGTATCCCGTCGAAGGCGCTGCTTGATTCGTCTGAACATTACCACAATGCTGCCCATGCTTTTAAAACCCATGGCATCAACCTTAAAGATCTTTCGATAGATTTTGGGCAGATGATTAAACGCAAACAGGAAGTTGTTGATGCTAACACCAGCGGTATCAGCTACCTGATGAAGAAAAACAAGATCGACACTCACTTTGGTGTAGGATCATTCAAAGATAAAAACACCATTACTGTTAAAAAGAACGATGGTACTGTTGCCGAAATTACCGGTAAAAATGTGATCATCGCTACTGGTTCAAAACCATCGGCATTGCCATTTTTGCCTATCGATAAAAAACGCATTATTACATCAACCGAAGCATTAAGCCTGAGCGAAGTACCAAAACACCTGGTGTTGATCGGTGGCGGCGTTATCGGTTTGGAGCTGGGTTCGGTTTATGCCCGTTTAGGCGCCAAAGTATCTGTAATTGAGTTTATGGACGGCATTATCCCAACTATGGATAAGGGCCTTGGCCGCGAATTACAAAAAGTATTGACCAAACTGGGTATGGAATTTTACCTGGGCCATAAAGTTACAGGTGCCACAGTAAAAGGTAAAGAAGTAACCGTTAGCTGTGATACACCAAAAGGCGAAAAGCTGGAACTGAAAGGCGATTATTGCCTGGTAGCCGTAGGTCGTATTGCTTACACCGATGGTTTAGGTTTGGAAAACATTGGCATCACTGTTGAAGAACGCGGTCGTAAAGTTACGGTTGATGAGCACCTGGAAACCAAAGTTAAAGGTGTTTATGCTATTGGCGATGTGATTAAAGGCGCTATGCTTGCTCACAAAGCAGAAGATGAAGGTACGCTGGTTGCCGAAATTATTGCCGGCCAAAAACCGCATATTGATTACAACCTGATTCCGGGCGTGGTTTATACCTGGCCAGAAGTTGCGGCTGTTGGTCAAACAGAAGAGCAGCTGAAAGCAGCCGGTGTTAAATACAAAACCGGTTCGTTCCCCTTCAAGGCCAGTGGTCGTGCCCGCGCCAGCGGTGACCTAGACGGCTTTGTAAAAGTGTTGGCTGATGCCACTACCGACGAGATTTTAGGTGTACACATGATTGGTCCGCGTGCTGCCGATATGATAGCCGAAGCCGTTGTGGCAATGGAGTACCGCGCGAGTGCCGAAGATATTTCGCGCATGAGCCATGCCCACCCAACCTATACCGAAGCGATGCGTGAAGCATGTTTGGCTGCCACTGAAAACAGGGCGATACATATTTAATAATTTCGGATATCGGATTTTCGATGTCGGATTTTTAATTTCAAATATTTAAAAGCGGTTATCATTTGATAGCCGCTTTTTTAATTTTAAGTTAGCGGTAAATACTTCGGCTATGAAAGTAATAACCTGCTCCTTATTCGCATTTTTTATTTTGCTTGGCTGTGTAGTTCATGCGCAAACCAAAAAAATTAAATCAATACCTGATATTGAGGTTTACGACATCAACGGAAAGCATACCACGCTAAAGCAATTAGGCCAAAATAAAGTGCTGTTTATTGATTGCTGGTTTGTGCCCTGTCCGCCTTGTTTTCGTGAAATGGGCATGCTGCACAAGCTTTACGCCCAATATAAAGACAATAAAAAATTTTGTTTCATAACCTTATGCCAAACCGATAGCGGGATAGTTAAGCGGTTTATAACACAGGATAAATCGATGACTAACTTTGTTAACCTGTATAAACATTACAGTATGCGGGACGATTTTAAATTGCCTGTGTATTTTATACCAGGTTGTAACGAAAAGATTTACACCGGTAAGGTATTAGCAAAATATACGCCTGAGGATAAAACCAAATGCCCCGACAGGCAGTTTGGTTTCAGAGGATATCCAACGGTGATTATCTTTAATAAGAAAGGGAAGTTGATTTTAAAGAAGACCGGCTACGGTGATTACGAAGATGAAAATACCCAAAAGATGAAAGACCTGATAGCCCGAAGCTTAACCGCTAAATGATATGATAGTATTGGCAGATATAGGAATTGTAGTATTAACCATTGCGTTGATGGAACTCATCTCCTGGGCTATGCATAAATACCTTTTCCATGGGCTATTATGGTTTATTCACAAAACACATCATCAACAAAGGCATGGCTGGTTTGAACTGAACGACCTATTCAGTATTGGCTTCGCTGGTTTTGCTTTATGGCTGATATGGATAGGGCATTTAACTCTGGACTACCGGTTTTGGATTGGTACTGGTATAAGCATCTATGGTATCATTTATTTCATTTTCCACGACTGGTTTATCCATAATCGTTTCAAAGCTTTTAAAAGTGATAATCGTTATTTGGCCGGCATCCGCCGGGCGCATAAAATTCATCATAAATCAACGGAGAAATACCCTTCAGAAGAGTTTGGGTTGTTGGTGGCGAGCAGAAAGTGGTTTAGGAAATGACTATTTTTTATTGAGCTTGGCTATCTTTTTATCTGCGCTTGCTTTTGCTTCATCGTTGCCATATTGTTTCACAAGCTGATAGTATTTGAGTGCATTGGGTTTATTTCCTTGCAATTCGTAACAATAGGCAATGTTATTTAAAACGATGTAGTCATGCGGTGCCAGTTTTTCGGCTTTCAGCAATATTTCCAACGCGCGAGGGTAGTCCTTTTTGGTAAGATAACTGATAGAGAGATCGGAAAGACTGACAACATTATTTGGCTTGTATTTCAAAATGGCCAGGGAAATATCACGGATATAATCCATGTTTTGATCGCCGGCGTTATTTAATTGGATGATATAAGTTTGAATATTGCTAAGCATAAAATTTTCCGGATCTTCAACTGGTTTGCCCCCACTCCAGATCCATTTAAAACCGATAGTTTGGCCGTAGTTAACAGCCTTGATAATTTCTTCTGAAAAAGCTTTGTAGTTTTCAATTTTGCCGAGCAGATAAACTTTGCCGAAACGCATGTCCAGTCGCGCCGGAAATTTAACTATGCCGGTATCAATATATTCGAACCCCTTATTCAGATAAATTAAATTATAAGAAGTTTGGCCACCACCAAGATAGCCGGCAACTTTGCCCGTACTATCGGTAAGCTGAAAACTTTGACCCGCCGGCTGGTCTTTTTGAAGGCTGAGTACTTCGGTTAGCCCCTTTTTGGCATAATAATTATAGCTGGCTATATAAAAATCAGGATCATTTATACCGGTCTTTTGCCAGGCTTGTAATATTTTAAATGCAGCGGCGGTATCATCTTTAGCAACAAGAGCCTTAAAATCGGCCATGTAGTTTTGGGCAAAAATTGGCTGAATAAAGCAGGTAACAGCTATCGATAGAAATGTTAACTTAAGTTTCATTGTGACAGGAAATAGATTTTTGAGTGAATATACAAATCTCTTAAAACTATTAATGCATTTTGTTAAAGGCTGAAATAGAATACGCAGATTATTACCTTTGCCTCCAACATCTATGAACATCCTCATCGTAAACAACACCCCAATTCCTGCTACTAAATATGGTGGTACCGAGCGTATCATCTGGTGGCTTGGCCGTGAGTTAAACAGGCTTGGTCACAAGGTTACTTACCTGGTAGGAGCAGGCTCAACCTGTCCCTTTGCAAAAGTGCTCATCTACGATCCGACTGTTGATATCAACCAACAGGTGCCTGATGATATTGACGTGGTACACTTCCAATTCCAGGTGAGTGGTTTTACTAAAAAGCCTTATATCGTAACTGTTCATAATAACCCTGGTGGTTTGCAATTAGATGTTAACTCGGTATTTGTGTCGGCCAATCATGCACAAAGGCACGGCTCAACAGTTTTTGTGCATAACGCGATAGACACTGCCGATTATCAAGAACCTATGCTCGATAATAAGCGCACCCATACCCATTTTCTGGCTAAAGCTGCCTGGCGGATTAAAAATGTAAAAGGGGCCATCGATGTAGCTACCATGAGTGGTAATAAACTGGTGGTACTTGGAGGTACCCGCCTCAACCTGAAAATGGGATTACGCTTTACACCCAACTTAAATGTCCGTTTCAAAGGGATGGTGGGCGATGAAGCGAAGTCAGTTGTAATGAACAGTTCAAAAGCCCTGCTTTTCCCGGTGCTGTGGCATGAGCCATTTGGGATAGCTATTGTTGAAAGCCTGTATTTTGGCTGCCCGGTTTTTGGTACGCCTTACGGATCGTTGCCCGAGCTGGTGCCCGCTGAAGTTGGCTTGCTTTCTATAAGTAAAACAGAATTAGCAGCCGGACTAAAAAATGTTGAAAGCTTTAATAAACAATATTGTCATGAGTATGCTGTCGATAATTTCAGTATCGGCAAGATGGCAAAGGAATATTTAGCCCTGTACGAACGGGTTTTGAATGGTCAAGTGTTAAATTCAGTCAGGCCCGAACTGATCAACCGTGATCAGCCTAAATACCTGCCTTGGAATAATTAAAATTCGGCTATTTTTGAACATAAATATTTTTAGTGGATAGTTCATCAGCTTCAATTTTCTCTTTACAAAAGCGGCCTTATCTTATTGTGCTGTTATTGGCTATCGTGCTCAATGTAGCCGGTATCGGCATCAAATTCTTTACTGATGATGGGGCGTTGTATTCGGCCCTGGCCCGGAGCATGGCACAAAGCAATAACTTTACCGATCTGATGTATCACGGTGCCGACTGGCTGGATAAACCGCATTTCCCCTTCTGGATTATCGCTATCAGTTTTAAGATTTTCGGCATCAATACTTTTGCTTATAAATTGCCCGCCCTGCTGTTCTTTTTCATGTCGGTGGCGTACACTTACAAGCTTGCCAAAAAGTTTTATGGCGATGAAACAGCTATTATCGCTATCCTGATCCTGCTTACCGCTCAACACGGCGTAATGTCAAATACGGATGTACGTGCCGAGCCTTATATCATGGGCTTGCTGATGGGCGCTGTTTATCACTTTTATAAGGTAAAAGAACGGTTCAGCATGGCCCATGTGCTGCTGGCATCCATATTTACAGCTTGCGCGGTAATGACTAAGGGCATCTACCTGCTCATCCCGATAGGGACGGCTATCATCGGCGAATATTTATTTAAAGGAAATATCAAAGGCGTGTTCCACTGGAAATGGCTGCTCTCGTTTATATTGGTGGTGATATTTACTTTACCCGAAATTTATTCGGTGTATACCCAGTTTGATCTTCACCCCGAAAAAGTTGTTTTCGGTCGCACCGGGATTTCAGGCATCCACTGGTTTTTGTGGGACAGCCAGTTCGGGCGTTTCAACAATAACGGTTACATTACGAATACACACGGCGACAAACTATTTTTTGTTCATACCCTGCTGTGGGCTTTCGCGCCATGGGCTATTCTCCTGTTCTATGCACTATATGCTACCGTCAGGAAAATGATTAAACGCATAACCCAGCCCGAATATCTGTGTATCTCGGGAAGCGTATTAATGCTGCTGATCTTTTCAGCTTCCAAATTTCAGCTGCCATTTTACACTAATATCCTGTTCCCGTTTTTTGCTATTATAACCGCGGTTTTTATTAGTTCATTAAAAGCTGGCGCCGGGTTAAAGTTTTTCAAGATGGCTCAATATATCATGACAGGGCTTTTATTGGTTGCTGTTATGGTGCTTAATTTCATTTTCGCGCCCGAATGCTGGCCGGTATTTGTTTTGTTGATTGCAGGGTTTATTGGATTGTCCATCTACATTTATAAAAATCCGACACCAATTTATCAGCCTGTATTTTTATTTACCTGCGCCGTGTCTGTTTTAGTGAATGCTTACCTGGTGACCGTAGCTTATCCTATTATTGTTGATTACCGCGGGGATCTTTCGGCCGCCGAATATCTTAATCAAAATTACCCGCGGCAAAAAGTGAGTGCGGCGGTTTTATCAAATACCTTCGATTTTTATTACAAAGGCGAAGCGACTTATAGTAACATTGATGATATTCTAAAAACAGACAGTCTGAAAAGCCGGATTATAGTAGCCGATGAAAAAGCGGTAGCCGAATTAAAAGACAAAGAGATTGCTTATACTATAATAAAAGCTTTCCATGATTTTCCTCATGAAAACCTGAGCCTGCCCTTTATCATCAAAAAGAAGAGGAGTACTACTTTGGATCAATTTTATCTGATCAGGATCAGGTAGAGCAACGCCTGCTATAAATTGGCAATGTCAAAATTAACAACTACCTTCTTGTTAAACGTTCTAAACGGAGGATCTATTTAGGCCAGGTTTGTAATTATAGGGTGATAACACATAACAATCAAAAGGCTGTCCCTGAGGCAGCCTTTTGATTGTTTTAAATAAATTTACCAGCCCGGATTTTGCGCTAACGCGGGATTAAGGGTAATTTGTTGCGCCGGAATCGGGTATAAATAATTTTTTTCCGAAAAATTACGCGCTGTATTGTCAAGGATCAGTTGACCGTTAGCATCTAACGCGTTGGTAGGAGCAGGCTTTAAAGGGTTTGGCCCAACATCGGCCTGCGTACCTTTAAATTTAATACCTACCGGCCACGGGCTTACAAAAGCACTGATGTTTCCATAGGCGGTACCGCCGGTGTTGCTAACCAGGTCGGTAGCGGCACTATGCCAGCGCTTAATATCGTCAAACCTGAAGTTTTCATAATAAAGCTCAATAAAGCGTTCCCTTCTGATCTCCGTACGCAGATCCAATCCGTTTGCACCTGCGAAACCATTGGTTAATGGCGGCATATTTTTATTAACACGCAGGCGCACCAGGTTGAGCGATTTGTTGAGATCGGCATCTGTTATGGCACCGTCACGTTCATAAACCGCTTCAGCATAGTTCAGCAATACTTCGGCATAGCGGATCACCGGGTAATCTTCCGACTCTTTGGTATCCGGGCAGTTGCGTTCGGTTACCCATTTTTGATTGGTATAACCGCCAATCTTAACAACTTTTCCCATAGATAAAGCGATATCAGCGGCATCATTTAGCCAGGTTACCCGGTAATTGGCGTTGCCATACCAGTAGTACATATTGTTAACCTGGATAGTATACTTTAAACGATTATCGCGGTTTATAAATTCCGATCCGTAAGTTTCAAAACCCTGGAACAGGGGCGATTTCTCAATAGGCAATCCATCCTGGCATAAAAATGCGTTCACGTATTTATGCTGAGGCCCAATCTGCGTTCCCTGCCGGCTGATATTTGTTCCGATTGTTTTGCTGACATCGTCATAACGGTACGATAAAAGGTACTCATGATTAGCAGTTTTGGTAACTGAAGCCGGGTTTGATTTTGGATTTTCGAGGATGAAAAGGTATTTCTGTGCAGAGTCGCCCAATATGGTACTGTTACCACCCAGGGCATTTGAAGCCGCTGTACCGAAAAGTGCAAACTGATTGCTGGTTATCACCGCGTTGGAAGCCGCGGCTGATTTATCGAGCAGCATATTATAACGGGTTGCATCGCCGTTTCTGAATTTTTGCCAGGTGCCTTCATAAAGTGCAACCCTGCCTAAAAACGCTTGCGCGGCGGGTTTGCTCACCCGGCCAAAATCTGCAGAATTGGCTAAGATGGATGCAGGCAGATTTGGTATGGCTGCTTCCAGATCGGCAACAATCTGATCAACTATCTGATCGCGTGATGCCCTGGTTCCATAAAGTTCGGGCGAATCAAGGTTCAGCGTTTTGGTGATCAGCGGAACCCCGCCATACAATTGCAGTAATTCAAAGTAACAGTAAGCCCTGAAAAATTTGGCTTCGGCAACAAACTGGCTGATGCTGGCCTGATCGGGGAAAGTGGCGGCCTTTTCAAGTAAGTAGTTGCAATTCCTGATCCGGGAGTAATTATTATTCCAGTACGAATCACTTGCCGGTACTGTATTAATACCTGCGCCATAAACGCCACCTCCGCCAAATACATCGGCACGCCCGTCATAATGAGGGTTATCTGCAAACGAATTGTTGAAATTACGGAGATAACCATAATATTGGTTAGCAAATGTTTTAAAATCATTGGCCGACTTAAAATATGCCGCATCCGATAGCTGGTCCTGCGGTTTGAGGTTAAGTGACTTGTTGCAGGCGAACAAACCTGTAACAATAATTATTGAAAGGATACTGAAGATCCTCCGGTAAATATTTTTCATAATCATTTCAATTAAAAAGTAATGTTTGCGCCTACGGTTACATACCTGTAAAATGGATAACGCTCATTGCCTGCGGTGGTCCTGGTCATTTCAGGATCCCAGCCATCATGAATTTTGCTGTATTCCCACAGGTCGCTTCCCGAAATGTAAAACCTTAAACGGCTGATAGCTTTGGTATGCTCCAATAACGACTTAGGTAGAGTATAACCGATAACAAGGTTTTTCAGGCGTACATATGCCCCGTTTTCAACAGACCAGCTTGAAATCTGGTAATTGTAACCATTAATTCCATTGCTATGCAGGTTAGGGTAATAGGCACTTGTGTTTTCAGGAGTCCAGGTTTTACCAACCCATTGGGTGGTTTGCGCCTGGTAAACGGCGGCAAAAGGTACGCGCCAGTTATTTGCACCACCATTGGCCCTGAATATTGTCCGCTTACCAACCCCTTGAAAAATGCTTGTAAAATCAAAACCTTTCCATTGCAGGCTTAATGTCAAACCAAAAGTATAGCGCGGAATGTCGCTGCCTAAATAAACAAGGTCGCCCATATCTTTTGCCGATGTACCTGTAGTAAGCTTACCATCGTGGTTAACATCAACAAAATAATTATCTCCCGGACGTAAGCCTGAGTTTTGACCCGGCAGGTTGGTTAAAGGGGTGGCTACAGGTATGCCGATAGTATTGATCACTCCGCCGGGGGCATAATAGGTGGAGTTATAGGTATCAACCTGTGCCTGTGTTTGGAAACGGCCTCCGTATTTAAGGCCGAAATATGACCCAAGCGGATAACTCTCAACGGTAGCATTATAACCCGCACCTAATGCCGGAACGCCGTTAAAATATACCAATTTGTTTTGGCTGTTGGTAATATTACCCGAAATACTATAAGTTACCTGCCCAACGTGGTCTCTCCAGGTTAATTGCCCTTCCCATCCCCAGGTTTTCAGGTCGCCGTTATTTGACTGGGGCGCGCCGATACCCAAAACCGCCGGATAGGTAACACTCACCAGCATGTTTTTATTCTGATTGCGGAACACTTCAAAAGTTCCGTTTAAGCGGCCGTTCAGCAAACCGAAATCAATACCAATGTTCCGTTTAATCACTGTTTCCCAGGTCCTGTTAAGCGAAACCAGGTTTCCGGTGGTGGTAGTGGCGGTTGCGAGCGCTGAACCTAAAAGGGTATTGCTGTTCCCGACATTAAGCGATTGCAGGTAATCATAAAGGCCGATGCCACCCTGGCTGCCCGACGTAGCGTAAGAGGCCCGTAGCTTTAACTCGCTAAAAATATTTGTTTTCTTGATGAAGCTTTCTTCGCCTAAGCGCCAGCCGCCCATGAGGCTGTAAAATGGTTTCCAGCGTTTATCTGCAATAAATTTTGAAGAACCATCATACCTGCCGGTTCCTTCAAACAGATATTTGTCTTTATATGCGTAGGTAGCTCTTGCAAAATATGAACCCAGGGCGTAGTGGTTGCGCTGTTCGTCGTTGGTTACAAAACCGGCCAACGAACTGCTTAGCCCCAAATTTAAAGAAGGCACATCATCGCTGCCCAAATTGTAGGTACGGGTATTAAACATATCATACTCATCCCTTTCGTAGGAGCTGCCGATCATTAACGATACATCATGTACATGGTTGAAAGTATTGGCATAGGTTACGCGGCCAATGAGGTTATAATATTTATCATTGATATTAGCACGAAAATAGTTTTGGCTCCCTCCCGAAGTACCACCTGCCGGCGCGGTAGTCCCGGTCAGGTATTTATCATCGTATGAATAAAGGCGAACCGTTTTGGTTTGCACACGGTCATCCTGCCACCAAACGTTATATCCCGCTGTTCCGGTAAAGGTAAGGTGCTTCATGAAATTATAGGTAAGCGTTGAGTTTAACAGTGCCCGGCTATTATTTTCCAGGTTGTCGCCTCCATCCCTTAATAGTCCCGCGGGACTTGTTACTCCTCCCCATTGATATGGCCGGCCAGATTGCGTGAACATAGGCAAACCGATCTGAAATCCGTTTCCGAGCGCACTGTAACTTCCCGAAGTATACATGGTTGGCTGTTGAATATTATTTTGCTCAAGCGCAATATTGGTTTCCAGTTGCACTTTATCGCTGAATCTGTAGCTGTTATTAAGTCTGAGATTGTAGCGTTGATTACCGTTATTGCCAATCCGGAGCTGGCTGCCGTCATTTAAATACCCTAACGAAACACGATAAGTGTTTTTTTCTGTTCCGCCTGATACCGAAAAATTGTGTTGTGTTGAAGTAGCCCTTCCCCATATGTACTGTTGTAGTGATACATCAATAAAGTCAAGTTCCTTTACATCGAGGAATGCCGGTACAGGCAAGCCGTTATAAAACGAATTTGCAGTGATACCTCCGGTGGTGTTTCCGGGAATCTGCGATGCCAGTACCACCGTGCCTTTATTGGCCAGCGCGAAATTGGCCAGTTGGTACCAAAGGTCGGTTGTTGGCGCTACTCCATAATTATCATTTGTTCGGGCCTGAAGCAGGCCATTTGCCCACTGATCAATGTTGGTCATCTTGGGCTGAAGGCCTAATAATTTCTGAGACACAGAAGGGTCATACTGGATCACCATTTTACCCGCTTTACCTTTTTTGGTAGTGATCAGTACAACACCATAAGCTGCACGGGCACCATATATTGAAGCCGAGCCATCCTTCAAAACTGAGATATTGTCGATATCATTAGGGTTGATAGAGTTTAGCTCGTTGTTATTGTTAAGGGCAACCCCATCCAAAATGACCAAGGGATCCTGTCCGTTAACGGAGGTTGCACCGCGGATCTGAAAGTTCCAGTTTTCGCGACCCGGCTGCGCCGAGCTCCTGGTTACCACCATGCCCGGAACCTGGCCCTGTAAATTGGCAATAGGGTTATTAGTTGGTCCGCGGTCTTCAAAAACTTTTGAGCTCACCGTGGCAATGGCGCCTACCACCGATGGTTTTTTTTGTGTACCGTAAGCAACCACTACAACCTCTTCCAGATCGCTTCTTTTGTTTGATAACTGAATGTTGATAACAGGGTCATCGCCAACGGTCACTTTACGCGTGTTATAACCTATAAAAGCGAAAGATAACTTTGCTCCGGGGTTAACGGTTAGTTTGTACTTGCCGTTTACATCAGTTTGAATGCCATTGGTAGTGCCAATAACCTGCACAGTTACACCAGGCAAAGGGTCCCTGGAGACAGAATCTGTTACAGTACCGCTGATTTGACGGCTTTGCGCCGCGGCATGATAGCCCATGCCTACCAGCAGCAAAAAAACTAAAAGGCACCTTGCCGAATACTTTTTTTGGTAAAAAAAACTCATAGTTTTTAAATTTTTAGGTTTGTGACTTAGTGTAATGATTGGCCCTATCCGCTCAATCACCATAAAGACACACGCAGGATTTTATTATACTCATTAATGAATGAGATTCTTTTTAGTGGAAGGGAGCTTTAGTGGGAAGGCAAAATAATTGGAGATGGAAATGGGATGGTGTTTTAGTTGATTGGTATGGTTTGTAACGGCACTGAGCAAGACGCCGCAATCGGACACCTGGAACCGTCATAACATACGGCGGGGTTAATGATTTGGAGCGATTTACCTATAGCGGCGAACGAGACACGTTCGTACATGAAGCGTCGTTAACACTATGCGCGACACCGCATAAGGCTACGATTATTTGATATAGAGTATTATTTCTGCCGGATATTTTTATCTATATTTGGATTGCCTGAATAATAAATTCACAGAAAACTTTATCACGATGAAACAACCACATACTATTCAATGCACGTGAGTGTATCGTAGTAGCTTTTTTATAAACGATACTATATCCCTTCAGTCATTTTCTATCTCGCTTCATTTGCATCTTTAATTTATCATTATAACCTTATGCACAAGAGTTTCTTCATTATTTTATTGGTATTCTTTTGTTCTCAATACGCAAAAGCACAGTCTTTAGCCGACATCAAATCTCCGCGAATAACGCCACCTGCGCCAGAAGCAGCAGCGTTAGGAAAATATGGTCAGATCCCTATTGACAAAAATTCAGGGATTCCACAGATAGCTATTCCTTTGTACGAGATCAAAACACCGCGATTCAGTATACCCATATCTTTGTCTTACCATGCTTCAGGCATTAAAGTTGACGAGATGGCAACGTGGGTAGGTACTGGATGGTCATTAAATGCAGGCGGGGTAATTACCCGAAGTATCGTGAATTTACCAGATGAAGATAATTATCTTTCTTATCCGTCCAAAACAGCCTCCCAGATTAGGAATACCAATGACACAACCTACTTGAAGGAGGCAACAAACCATCCGCCAGCATATGACACTCAGCCTGATAACTTTTTTTATAATTTCCTTGATAAATCAGGTGCTTTTGTTTTTGGCAGCGACAAAGTTCCGGTGCTCACTCCATATAAGCCGATAAAAATTACATTCAACCTCACCTCTACAACTAAAACCTTCACTATAGTAGATGAGAGCGGCAACGCATATTTATTTAACGATATAGAATCCACTGCAAGCGGCATTAGCACATCGCTTTCCGGAGCCTCAAGTTGGTATTTGAGCCAGATGATCTCCGCTGACCGCTCTGATACGGTGAAGTTTATCTATCAGGTTGACCCTGTAAATTATAACCAATACTCATACAGCTATACGCAGAATTATGGCCCATATATGGATGGAACGACGTGTAACACCACCTCAAGTTTATGGCCGGCGTCGGTAACAAGAACAAGGAATGTAAACACGGTGGTCAATCCAACTTACATCAAACAAATTCTATTTAGAGGCGGTAAAGTTGATTTTGTTGCCAAAAGCGGCCGGCTCGATGGCGCGCACTTTTCGCTCGACTCTGTAATAGTATCCAATTACGACTATCAGGAAAAAAAGTACGGGCGAATAAAAGGCTTCAAATTGTATACGGGGTATTGGTTTAACGATTTAAACAATCCAACATCGGACGGCATCGTAGTAATCAACAAATACCGTTTGAAATTAGACAGTGTGGCGGAGACGGATAAAAATAATGTTTCCATACGATCACATAAATTTGAATACAACCCGATGCTCTTGCCGCCGATGAACCTGTGTGCGCAGGATTATTGGGGATACTATAATGGAAAAAACGGTAATCAGACCTTACTTGAATCCAAACAATATGCTGCCGGCAGCGACGTGTACACCGTGGCAGGGTCTGCAGGGGCAGACCGGCAGCCAGATTCTGTCTATATGAAGGCTGGTATGCTGGAAAAGGTAATTTATCCAACACATGGATATACTGTATTTAACTATGAGCCTCACCGGTATCTTGATTATTCCCAGACCACGAGCCAACAGCAAACCGCCCTTGCCAGTTCCGTGGGTTATTACAGCGAAACTAAGTCGACTTACTTTACGACCGGAGCTGCCACAAGCGGGTCGACAGTGCCAGGCATTCTTACCGTACTGCTGAAACACACAAGCAGCTTTCCGGGGCAATTGCCAGAAACGCCTTACGTGGCAATCTTTAAGGTTTCTACAGGAGGAAACATATACTTGAAATATGCGAATACTACAACCGATATTAATAGCACGGAGATAATCCAATTAGAACCCAGTACCCAATATCGTCTTTATGCGCTGTCGAAAGGAGGGACGTCTTCAATGAGCACAGACCAATTGCCAACAGCAAGTATCAGTATCAAATACACGGTACAGGTAACAAGTCCGCCAACGGTGAAAATAGGAGGGGGTATAAGAATACGTACGATAAAACACTATGAACGTTCCGGGGCGCTTGCGACGACCGAAACGTATAAATACGGTTCAAGTATGAGCGGCGTTGGAGAACTCATGAATGGTAGCTTGGTATTCTTAAACGCTAACCGACGCATTTTTTATGGATTTTTCAACGATCAGATTCATCAGGCTCCAGCTATTTGTACTGCGGAAGAGATTATATATGCCAATAATTCGATCTATTCGTTATCCACCCTTAGTGGCAGTCCGATAAGCTACGGCGCAGTGACTCAGTTTAATGGCGATAGCGTAATGAATGTCGGCAAAAGTGTGTATGTGTATGGCAATTACCCTGACAGTTTACTGATAGTGGATAGTTATTACCAAAACGGCGTGAAGCCGATTCCTGTAACCTGGAAAAATGGTCAAATAATCTACGAAGCCCATTATTTAAACAAAGGGAACAATCAATATGCCGTTTTGCAGGAAAAATTTAATGATTATTATGATTTCGCGAGAACCGGAGGCCAGGGATTGTTTATCGGGCCTCGCTACGAAACGGTTAATTTCAATCCTTACAATTGGCCATTTCACCCGATTGATAACTTTATCTTTTTTGATTACCCGATCTCTTCCGGCAGCCGTGTGCCCAAGCAAACAATCACGGTCAATTACGATACGGACGGCATAAAAAAATTAGTACAGGACACGGTTAATTACTATTATGACAATCTAAACCACGTCTTTCCAACCAGGATCACTCAAAAAAGCAGCAGAAGTGAAACGCTGCAAAAACAAATCAGTTATCCGCAGGATATGGTCAATGCAGGTAAAGACCCAACCGGCATCTATGCAGCCATGACAACAGCCAATATGATCAGTCCAGCCATCGAGTTCGCCGAATCAAAGAACGGGACACAATTGATGAAATCAAGGACAAATTATGCGGTTACCAATAACTTGATAGAACCACAAACGGTTGAATTACAAACCATGGCCAACCCCTCAGAAATACGGCTGAATTATCAGAAGTACGATACCAAGGGCAACATTCTGACTGTATCCAAACAGGGTGGGCCAACCCAACGATATATCTGGGATTATCAGAGGGCTTTTCCGGTGGCACAGATTATCAATGCAGGTGCTGATTCAGTTGCTTATACCAGCTTTGAGGCCGATGGTACAGGGAATTGGACTATTGCATCAAGCCAGCGCGATATCACCGCCGCATTTACTGGTAACAAATCCTATAACCTCTCAAACGGCGCTATAACCAAAGTCAACTTGACCGCAGCTAATACCTATGTAATATCGTACTGGACCCGCAATGGATCGGCGTTAACCATAGCTGGTACCGTAGCCGGTTACCCGCTGAAAGGAGGGACTATTAACGGGTGGACCTATTACGAGCACCAGGTTACCGGGCAGACGACAGTTGCCGTATCAGGTACAGGTAATATTGATGAACTCAGGTTATATCCGAAGGGCGCTCAGATGACCACCTATACTTATTCGCCGCTGATCGGCGTGACCGGTTCGATAGATCCGAAGAACAATGCCTCGTACTACGAATATGACGGCCTCGGACGTTTGCAAAACATCAGGGATAAAGACGGCAACATCGTTAAACATACAGATTACCATTACCAGGGACAATAACAAATTAGAACCAATCACATGAAAAAATTAACCTTAATCAC
>NZ_FMTV01000024.1:0-2176 GCF_900100445.1 Mucilaginibacter sp. NFR10
TGCTGCTTAAAGGAGACGGGAAAGGTGGCTTTACGGCAGTTAAGCCTCAGGTAAGCGGCATCGTAATAAAAGGGGCCGTACGTGATATGAAAGAGATTAAAGCCGGAAACAATAAGCTGCTGATCGTAGCTAAAAATAATGATAAAACAGAGGTGTTGAGTTTTAAATAAGATGGTGGTTAACTATGAGATATTTTAAAGGGATCCTGGTTGTTTTATGCCTCATTTCTGTATTTTCTTGTAATTCAGACGACAGAAAGTATGAAAACGTAGTAGCGAGTGAACTTTCGCGGGGGGTGAGAAGAGATAGCCTGTTTCAGGGAATAAAATTAGGGATGACCTCAAAAGAGTTTTATACCCACTGTTGGGAAATGAATAAAAAAGGGATCTTTTTTGCAGGCCCCGGCAATACAACAGTTTTATACAAACTAAATAAGGAATTGAAATATCCGGCTTCCATGAATTTCTATCCTGATTTTCGGCAAGGTAAGATTAGCAAAATGAGAGTGAGTTTTAGTTACGATGCTTTCGCTCCTTGGAATAAACAAATGTTTGCTGATAGCCTGCAGTTGGATGTATTAAATATGCTGAAAAAATGGTATAAGGAAAAGGACTTTATCCGTATAACGGACCCGGCTAAAGGGACGATTTTTGTGCAGGTAGATGGTAACCGCAGAATTATCATCGGGAAATATGATGACGCCCATGTAAAAGTAGATTACACTGATTTACTGACAGATGAAAAAAAATAAGGTGAATTTTACTTTTTTGACAGAAAAAACTATTCATGATGTTTTTAGCATCAGGTACTGTTTTGTGTTCTTTTTGTTGGCTTTAACCAGTTGCCAGAAAAAGCAAAGCGGAGGTGGCAATAAGCTTTTTGAACTTTTAAATTCCAATGAAACGCATATCGATTTTGTTAACCAATTATCGTATGATGCTAATTTCAATATTTTTACTTATCGTAATTTTTATAACGGTGGCGGTGTAGCAATAGGAGATATCAATAATGACGGATTGCCGGATATTTTTTTGGTGGGCAACATGGTGCCCAGTCATCTATATTTAAACAAAGGCAATTTTCAGTTTGAAGACATAACCGGGAAAGCCGGAATTACCAAGCTCGGCAGATGGTCTACCGGTGTTACTATGGCCGATGTTAATGGTGATGGGTTGTTGGATATTTATGTTTGCAATAGTGGCGATGTTAAAGGCGATCATAAGCAGAATGAATTATACATCAACAACGGTAATCTCACCTTTACCGAACGGGCAAAGGAATATGGAATTGGCGTAAATGGATACTCAACCCACGCTGTTTTCTTTGATTATGATCATGACGGAGACCTGGATCTCTTTATGTTAAGCAATTCTTTTAAGGCAATCGGTAGCTTTAATATTCAGAATAATGAACGGAATAAAAGAGATTTATTGGGAGGGCAAAAATTATTCAGGAATGATGGCGGCCATTTTACCGATGTGAGTGAACAGGCCGGTATTTATGGTAGTGTAATTGGTTTTGGTTTGGGGGTAAGTGTGGGAGATGTAAATGGGGATGGCTGGGACGACATCTATGTTTCCAATGATTTTTTTGAACGTGATTACCTATATATTAATAATCACAACGGTATGTTTAAAGAATCGCTTGAGGATCAGATGAAAAGTATTAGTAATGCATCGATGGGGGCCGACCTGGCCGACATCAACAACGATGCACATCCTGATATTTTTGTGACGGATATGCTTCCGGCATCAGAATCAAGGCTTAAAACAAATACCACTTTTGAAAACTGGGATAAATACCAGCTTGATTTAAGATATGATTATTATCACCAGTTTACCAGGAACACGCTCCAGTTGAACAATGGCAACGGAACTTTTAGCGAGATAGGCCGGCTTGCAGGTGTTCATGCAACCGATTGGAGCTGGGGCGCGTTGATCACTGACCTTGACAATGATGGATTCAAAGATGTTTTTATCGCTAACGGTATTTATAAGGACTTAACAAACCAGGACTATATTCAACGTTTATCCGATCGGAACGTGATGGGAAGTGTTTGGACAAATAAAGGCATAAATTACAAGAAGCTAATAGATAGTATGCCCTCGGAGGCTGTGCCTAACTATGCCTACCGAAACAATGGGGACCTGACATTTACCAATAAGGCAGCCGAATG
>NZ_FMTV01000023.1:0-2231 GCF_900100445.1 Mucilaginibacter sp. NFR10
AAAAACTCAAACGTAGGTCTGGTAAATACAAAACCTTAACTAATTACAAAAGAGCAATATAATCCTTAACTTAATGACATTGGCCGGTATCCGCTTAATATCCCTGTTCGTCTTCCGCCATCTTTGGTTGCTTTTAGCTTTATTAAAGCTTTAACAGAAATTAGTTGGTGTTCTTCCTGCTTTATTTCCCTGATACTCGCAAGAGTATATTTATCATAAGCCATAACATCAAATACTTTTGATGCCCCTGTATCAAGCCATCTTTTGTAGATGAGTTTGCCGTTCATGTATACGTAGAGTTCGCGATCTTTGACTTCTTTGTGGATTAGCATGGTATTTATAAAGGTAGAAATTGTGCGTGTAAACACCATGAACTATAAGATAGTCAGTGTTGAGAACCTGCTACACATGAGCACCAGCCAAGGGGAGTTTAACCAGCCACTGCGACAGCCATGTTTCAGGTGCTTTTTATCATTTTAAAAGAAATAATAAAAAGTAATATCATAAGTTATAATTAAATCGTTAATAAGCTTAGTTACAAATCTGAACCTTACTTCAAGTCACAAATCATCAATGCTGAAATTTCTGCTAATTCTTTTCTTGATGAGCTTTTTATCATCTATCATCAACGCTCAAACCTTAGATAGGATAGAAACCGGCATAATCGATACATCAAAAAAACATTCGCCTGTTCGATCCCTATCTGCTTCTTTTGCGCCCAAAATTGATCAGTCACGAGAGAGAATATATCATCCGGATAGTTCCCATATTCCGCACAAGGCAGTTATGCGTTCCTTAATGATTCCAGGTTATGGACAGATCTATAACCGCAGATGGTGGAAAGTCCCGTTGATTTATGGTGGCCTGGGCCTACTTGCCTCGGCAATAATCTATAACCAGCACCAATACAACGAATACCTCTCCATATCGCGATACCGTCAGGGTGATCCGCCAAGCCCTGGCGCCCCCTATTACAATCAATATATTCTTTTCAGGGATTATCAGGTTTCGGATGCCCGATTGAGCGATGCGCGGGAAAATTCAAGAAGAAACAGGGATTTGAGTATAATGGGCTTTCTGGCAGTTTGGGGCATCCAGGCAATTGATGCATACATCGATGCGAAGTTCCTGCATTCTTATTCAGTTGATAATAATCTATCATTCAGGGCAACTCCCCAAGTTATAAATCAACAGGTATATGCACAGGATGCCGGTTTCAAGTATATTCCGGGTATTAAAGTAATTTGTAGCTTCTGATAAGCTGTTTAAAAGCGATTTAGTAAAACTGATATAGCAAACGCTACCGCAAGCGTCCTCGCTTGTGGACATCATGCTAAAACAACAGGCTGGTTGATTAACTAGATGTGGGTTATAAGGAGATGCTTGGGATAGAGAAAGATAAAATGTATTTTTAAATATGAGCCGTAATTATAAATTCCATAACTCCGAAGGAATGTATTTCGTGAGTTTTGCCACAGTGTTTTGGATAGATGTATTTGTGCGGCGATTATACTTTGATTGCGTGGTAGATAATCTTAATTTTTGTGTGCGTGAGAAGGGAATGGAAGTATATGCCTGGTGTATTATGCCAAGCCATGTTCATTTGGTATTTCGATCAGAGCAGATTAAACCCGAGGAGTTGATAGGTGGTTTTAAATCTGTAACATCGAGACAACTTATCAAGTTGATTGATGAAAATATACAAGAGAGCAGACGCGAATGGCTTTTAAATTCATTTAAAAAAGCTGGCGCAGCAAACTCAAATAATACAAAAAATCAATTTTGGCAACAACACAACCAACCTATCGAACTTTGGAGTAATCATGTTATACAACAAAAAATAGATTATACCCACAATAATCCGGTAGTTGCCGGTTTTGTTGAAAATGATTATGAATATTTCTATAGCAGCGCACGAGATTATGCTGGTATTAAAGGGCTGGTTAAGGTAGAAATAGATTAGTTTATAAATTCAACGCTCCCGCAAGCGTCCTCGCTTGTGGACATCATGCTAAGTTATGCAAGCGGATCGTCATGTTATAGACCTGAACGCGGGCCACAAGCGAGGACGCTTGCGGCAGCGGGGGGTTAGGATTAATTAATATTGTAAACGTATAACAGGATTTAGCAGTTAAACGGTCTCATACGGCTATAGGTTTACAGTTTTGGAATAAACTTATTCCAGATGAAAGAAACAATGTTGTCACGCTTCTCCTTTACAGAGACTTTTA
>NZ_FMTV01000006.1:0-449201 GCF_900100445.1 Mucilaginibacter sp. NFR10
TTTTTTTGAGATTGAGGGCAGAACGTAGTTTGCCCGTAAAGGCAAACTTTATGTATTTTTGCTCTCATAGTTTTATTTCTATTTTTTTGAAAGGCAGACCGGTGAAGGGTTCTGCCTTTCTTTTTATTTACACCTAAAGATAGCATTTAATATATTGATTATCAAATAATTATAATTTTCCTGTTTTGGACCTTCCTTTTTTCTGCTCTTTAAGCGGTTTATAAAATGGAAGCTGTTCGAGCATATCCAGCCACTTTCTGCTCAATCCCCACAATTGCAGCCTTAGCTCAATTGCAGCAAACCTGCAACCCGCCTATATTTGTTCTTATCACCATGACCGAGCAATCACCCAATACCCATCGTAAAATTATCCATATTGATATGGATGCGTTTTACGCGTCGGTTGAGCAGCGGGATTTTCCGGAATACCGGGGTAAACCTTTGGTGGTGGGCGGTTTGCCCGAAGGCCGGGGAGGTGTGGTGGCTACCGCCAGTTACGAGGCCCGAAAATTTGGCATCCGTTCGGCAATGTCATCGAAAAAGGCATTACAGCTTTGCCCGCATGCTTTGTTTGTAAGGCCAAGGTTTAATGTATACCGGGAGGTATCACAGCATATCCGGGAGATCTTTAGCCGTTATACCGACCTGATAGAACCGCTCTCTTTAGATGAAGCTTTCCTGGATGTAACCAACGATAAGCAGGACATCGGCTCAGCCATTGAAATAGCCAAACTTATCAAACAGGCTATTAAGGACGAACTGCAGCTCACCGCATCGGCAGGAGTGTCTATCAATAAATTTGTAGCCAAAATAGCATCTGACATCAATAAGCCCGATGGCCTGAAGTTTATCGGACCATCAAGCATCGAAAACTTTATGGAGCAGCTGCCCGTCGAAAAATTCTTTGGTGTAGGTAAGGTGACCGCTCAAAAAATGAAACAGATGGGCCTGCACACCGGAGCCGATCTGAAACGAATGGAAGAAAGTGACCTTGTAAAACACTTTGGCAAGGTTGGCAAATTTTACTACCAGATAGTGCGCGGCATTGATAACCGCGAAGTGCAACCCCACCGCGAAACCAAATCACTGGGCGCCGAAGATACTTTCGCTTATGACCTGACAACTCTTGAGGAAATGGAGGCTGAACTGGATAAAATAGCGATCACGGTACATAACCGGCTGCTTAAATATGAATTGAAAGGCCGCACCATTACCCTCAAGGTAAAATACCACGATTTTAAACAGATCACCCGCAATCAATCCTTCCCCACACCGGTAAACGATCTGGAAACAATCAGCCATACGGCCAAACAATTGATGGCTGCCACAGGTGTTGATGATGTAAAAGTGCGGCTGTTGGGCATTTCGCTTTCAAACTTTGGCGAATTGCCGGTTAAGCAGCGGGATGATAAAGAGCTTGGGCCGGGAGATCAGTTGGAATTGGAGTTATAAAAACTTGGTTCTGCAGGGGCATGTTAACGATTGCCGAGACAGGTTTATCATTACCTGTTTTTTGTCATGAGTAGCGTTTAAATCCGGCGGGCTCTCAAAGCGAAATGACAAAAGAGGGCCTGTCACCCTGAGCCTGTCGAAGGGTCGCGCACAGAGGCCCAGCCCGCTATGCTTCGACAGGCTACCCATGACATAATAAATAAAGAATGTTCCCGTCAGCAGGTAAGCTTCGGATGAAAGCGGGCAGAACAATGGTGACCTTGAGCGCTGGAAGGGGCATAGCAAGTTTTTGCAGAAGCATTGGGAAAGCGCGAGCGTAGCGGGCAAAATAATTGCAGCCCGTGGTTCTGCCCGTTTTGCAGGGCAAAGGCCGGCGCGACGGGTTGTGGGGTGGGTGAGCGCAAAGAAGCCTATCTGCTGACTTGACTTTTTGGATACTTTTGTGTCAAGACAAAAGTATCTGGCCCCGCGCGGCCAAGAGCGCGACGATGTAAGTTCAATACCACTAAGCACCTTGTCTGCCTATAAGAGATTGCTTCGTAACTCAGCAATGACGTGGAGGAGATGTCATTGCTCCTTCAGAATCCAACGGATTTAAATCACTCAGCATGACACCCGTTTTTAATCATGTCACCCCTACTGCCCGAAGTCTTTGACTTTGGACCATTATATTTGTAGTTTGTAACTACAGGAAATGTTTTGGGTTCTGTCGTCTCAGACTGCAGGCATACTTAATTCGAAGTCAGAGACTTCGAACAGCACTTCTCTTTTTAGGTCAAAATGATATTTTAAATGATCGTCAATTCACCATCCTCCCCGCAATATCCACCGACCGCGCAAAAGGATTAAAAAACCTGTTGGCCAGTATAGCAAATTCACGACGGGTTACCGGCCGTTTCATATCAAAAGCAGAACTGAATTTATATTGATCTTTCCAGACCTTTTGCATGGCAATCTCCAAAGTATGCGGATCGGTTAGCGTAGTTTCGCTGATAAACGATAATAGGTTTCCTACCGTGAACACCGGGCCGGGCTTCTCTTTATTGAACCATAAAAAGCCCCGAGTATAAATCTCTTCCAGCGTTGGTTTGATTTCGGCTGTGGCAACTAAGGAATCAGGCTGAAATAACAAACGCGCGGTATTGCCATCTGCTTTTTGT
This sequence comes from Mucilaginibacter sp. NFR10, assembly GCF_900100445.1. NCBI lineage: Bacteria > Pseudomonadati > Bacteroidota > Sphingobacteriia > Sphingobacteriales > Sphingobacteriaceae > Mucilaginibacter > Mucilaginibacter sp. NFR10. The sequence goes on from NZ_FMTV01000006.1 coordinate 2,613, forward strand.
ACACCTTTTAATAACCCTGAAGCTCCTATCTGTTGCATGGCCCGGAAATACGGGTCGGTTGGTTTAATATCGGCAAAGGGCATGATCCAGGCTTTAAAGTCGAGCAGCTCGCCCTGGATTATCCGCACATTTAAGTTTTGCGTAGTGGTTTTAAAAAAGGCGCAATAGGCTGCGGTTGCACCGGCACCCTGTCCAATGGCCATTTGTACGGATGGGTACATGGTACTGGCATTTACCAGGTGCGTTACCGACATGGCTTTTTCCGTTACCAGTAAATTATCCAGATCTTTCAATACGATAGCTCCTAACGGCACTCCATAAGCAGGGAAAGGCGGGTAAATAACTTTCGGAGCATTGGCATCTGTATAATGCTGCCCCGGCGAGGCATCGCCAACGGCAATGGCTGTACGGTAAAGTTTTGATTCGCGGTCGTAAGGTTTGTACACATCATCCAGCATCATCCTCACCAAACCTTTTGTCGCGCGACCTGCCTCGCGCAAATATGGAAGATATGGCAAATGATCGGGGGTAGTAAAGTCTTCGTCCAAACCGAGGTTTTTGTAGCCCAGTTCGGTTTGCAGATAGTAGATCAATCCTAAAGTATGCAAGCGTGCTTTGGCATAAAAAGCTTCCCGGTTTTCCGGCTTTAAATTATCAGGGGCAACTGGGAACTGGTTTCCGCATTCGGCCCATTTGATCATGTATTTATCATTGGGCAGCCTGCCATCATCAAGCATTTTTTTAATATTCTTACCCTTAAGGCAAGTGTACGCCGCGGCATCATAGCCTTCGGGCCTGGCAATGGTCTTATCTGCCGCGGCACCAAAATCTTTCAAAATAACAATCCAGCTAAGGTCCTGCAACTGTGCCGATTCATTATCAGGCGCCAGGGCTTCGTTAGTTTGCTTTTTAGCCTCAAAACCATAAACGTAGGTTTCGCCTGCTTTGGCGGCCACATCACCGGTTTCGGTAGCATCAATAACTACTTTAGCTTTTACGGTAGCGGTTTTCCCGTCGAGGGTGATAGTTACATCCCAACCGGTGCCATCTCTTTTAATGCCTGTAAATGGGGTATTTAGTTTTACAGTGAGGTTTTTTACCGTATCGGTTATTTTTTTGAGGATAGCGGCCCCGGTATATGGTTCAAATCTTAGCGTAGCATTGTAAGCCGTATCATAACCCGGGGTTTTGCTATAAAAATCCCGCACCCTGCGCCTGAACTCGCCCCAGATGCCTGTTGGTAAATTGCGGTTACCTTCAACTATGCTCATCCCGCCAGCTGTCATGCTGCCGCCAAGCCAGGGGCTTTGTTCAACTAGCATGGTTTTCAGTTTGCTTCGTGCACCTTGTATTGCGGCTGCTGTTCCGCTTGCGCTTCCGCCTACAACTAATATGTCGGTTTTAATGGTTTGCGCAAAGGATAGCGTACAGTTAAAAACTAAAAGTACCGCCAGTAACTTTTTTATCATTAGTTAAATTAACAATCTACAGAACGCTAAAATAGGCCAAAAGCTTGTGGTAGTATAAAATAATGCCTAATTTAAATTTTTTTAACATTTATGATGACAGACGAACAAATGAAATACCCTATTGGGAAGTTTGCGCCCCCGGCTTCATACACTACCGAAGATATGCGCGGCTGGATTGAAGATATTGCTACCCTGCCGGGGAAGCTGCGTCATGCAATTGCCGGCCTTAATTACCAGGAACTGGATACGCCATACCGCACCGGCGGCTGGACACTACGCCAGGTGATTCACCATTTGGCCGATAGCCACATGAATTCCATTACCCGCTTTAAGCTTGCCCTTACTGAAAATAACCCAACTATAAAGCCATATGAAGAGGCCGACTGGGCATTGCTGCCAGATTACCGCCTGCCGGTTGAGCCATCATTAAAAATGCTGGAAGGCATCCATCAGCATTTTGTAGCCCTGTTTGAAAGTTTCACCGAAAACGAATGGGCACGCACATTTGTACATCCGGCCTCGGGCGAAACGATATCGCTGAAAAAAGGACTGGCCCTGTACGCATGGCACAGCAACCACCATTTGGCACATGTAACCGAAACGGTGAAGAAGTTTGCGAAGGTTTGATTTGAGGTGAAAGGATAAAGGTAAAAGGCGAAAGGTGTGTTTTACCGGAATCAAGTTTATGTTCCCTCAGGGTCTCTCTGCGAGAGGCTCTGAAGGGACGTTATGACGTAAATGTAAGTTATTGATTATCGGATGCGTTTTTTAATTGATTTATAAATATGGGCGTTGCCTGCGGCCCGGGCTGTACGCTCATACTGCACAAGGCCTTAGCCACAGGCCGGTATCCGCTCCCATCCCTAACGCAGCTCCATGCACCATCTTTAAATAAATTTCAAACGTCATTCCGATTTTTTACGGGGTTACGAACGAGCTAACTGAATATCTTTTAATCAATCGATTCAAAGGTTAACAGCGAATGCTGACCTGCGGTATGCAGGTCCCGCCATACCTGGTTAATTTCCGTATCGGGGTTGGCGGCAGATAAACCACAGTAGGTATAAAGCCTATCCACACTTTCGCGCGAAACTTTGGCCAGCTTCCGGCTCATTAAACTTACTTCCGGTAAGCCATTATTATCATCCGAGTCAAAGTTGTTCCATGAGTTATCAACAACCTCGTAAAATTCCGCACGGATTTCATTGAGTAAGGTGGTTTGATCGGCCAGTAATTGTTTAATGTATCTTTTTTGAGGGTTGGTTAAACGCGGGTTTTTCATCCGTTCATCAAACGCCGGTCCGCAGAGGTCAAGAAAATGAACAGCTAATCCCGAAAGGTTAGCGGCCAGCGTTGCTTCGGCTAATTGCAGAAAGGGGTAGCGATATAAAGGTTCGTTTACAACCGTATACTGCGGGTCGATCTTAAAACAACGATTTTTATCAACGTACAGGTCTTTTACTTCATAGGCATCACTTCCGGTGGCCATCATGCCAACGTACCTCCAGGCCGGTAAAACGCGTACATCTTTTTTATCAAAAATAAAAGGTAATATCAGTGGCTCACCATCATCATTCAAAACAGTTTCATCGCCTTTTTTAATGATGCAATTTGCAGTGATATGTGTGGCATGATGTGCACCGCTGGCATATTTCCAGGTACCGTTGATGATATAGCCATCTCCGCTAATGGTAGCTGTACCTGTTGATGCACCGCTACCTGCCAGGCACAATTGCGGATTGGTCATGATCTCTGCAGCTAAAGCCGGATCCAGAAATCCACCAAACCAACCTGCACCGGCACAAAGGGTCACAACCCAACCCAAACTGCCATTGGCCCAGGCCAAACTTTCTTCCAGTCGTACCATTTGCGGCAAGGCCAATTGCAAACCGGAATAAGCTTTCGGCACTAAAAATTTAAACCAGCCCTGTTCATAAATAAGCGCCAGCTGATCGGGCTGCAGCTTGCCGGCCTGCTCAGCTGCAGGAGCTGCTTTCCGGATGATATCTACCCATTCGGGTTTTAAATTTTGTGATGGATGCATTTTTTATTTAGCTTAAAGCTGAAAGCAAAAGGCTTAAAGCGTAACAGACAATACTCAATTTACCATCAGGATAACAAAAGATACTGACAGTATTTTGTCAGTGTTCAATTTTTGAAAAACGGGTGTTCAATGATTCGGCTCCTTAAAAACACAAAGTACTGATTACCAGAACCAAGGCGTTCAATTTGATTAAAATTGAATTTTAATCAATTCGTAAAGCATTGGTTATCAACCATGTTTATTTTTCAAAAAACGCCGGGTGTTTACACTTTTTAAAATTGAACACCTGGTACAACCTGGCCATTGAACATTCTTCCTAACCTCTAATCTCCAACCACCAACCGCTCTGCCTCGACTTGTTTCTTCCATTCAAAATAGCCCCATATCGCTATAATAAACAGGAAGATGGTGAGCATGGCAAACATAGGCAGCTTTTTGTAAAACAGAAGCGGCACCGCGAAGAAGTTGGAAATGTTCAAAAAAATCCAATTCTCCATTTTACGGCGTGCCAGCAACCACATACCTGCCCAGGCGGTAGAGGATACCAAAGCATCCCAGCCGGGCACGTTTGACGGTGTAAAATACTTAGCAGGTAGGTTTTTGATCATGTAATAAAATACCACCCCACCCACAATGCTGATCGCCAAACTTATTATCCATTCATTTTTGGTGGAGTAGGTAATTTTTACCGGAGGCTCGTTACGCTTCTTTATCCAGTAGATCCAGCCATAAACGCTCATTACAATGTAGTAGCCGTTCAGTACCGATTCGGCATATAAATGAACTTCCATCAGCAGAAATATCGAGATGGCCGTACCCAATATTCCTGCCGGGTACAACAATATGTTATTTACGCGGGCCAGCAGCACCTCGGTAACACCCAGCGCAACAGCAAGCCATTGCAGCCAGGTAGTTTCCTTTATTTGTTCAATGAACAGGTCGAGCCAGTGTTGCATATCCTAATTTTCAATTCGTGAAATTCGATCCAATTCGTAAAATTTGTTTCGATATAAAATTAGTGCCCATTAAAATCCCAGACTCAACGATGCCATAAAGTTCCGGGGCGCCTGCGGGAAGTAATAGTTGTAGTTAATTACATGTCCTCCTTCAATATCCGGGTAGGTAGCCCCATTATTTTCATACTTCTCGCTGAAGATATTATTAACCTGCAAGCCTATAGTTATGTTTTTAACTGAGCGAACACTGAAGCTGTACCTCAGCCTCACATCGTTCACAAAAAAGCTGTTCAGCAAACGGTTGGCGGCATAAGGATTAGCGGCATTATCGGGTGCTATGCCAAAACCTTCGGGATTATGGTTCATGGTATTATCTAAATATTGCTTACCCACATATTTGCTGATGAAGGCAATTTCTCCGCCTTTAACAGGACTGTAACTGATTACGCTTGAACCTGTGAAAGACGGCGAATAGGCAATATCTGTTTTGGCAAAAGTTTCTTCAACCAGCGAGCCATCGTCATAATTAGAGAAAAACTGGTGATAGTTTTTAATCTTGTTAGTACTGAGCGTTGCGGTAGCGCTCCAGTTTAACTGATCAGTGATTTTCACTTTTCCGCTGAATTCCAAACCCGCGCGGTAGCTGTCCTTTACGTTGGTACGCACCGGGCTGCCTACATCATTCAATGAGCCGGTTAATACCAGTTGATTTTTATATAGCATGTAGAAACCATTCAACTCCCCGCTAAAAACAGGTGAGCTGAAGCGGTAGCCGGCCTCAAAATCTTTCAGGTTTTCTGGTTTCGGCCGGTTTTGCGGAGGCGAGTCGACATAATCATCGCGGTTGGGCTCATGGTTGCCCACCGCAAAGGAGGCATACACATTACTGTGCTCATTAAACTGGTAAGTAACACCTGCTTTAGGGTTAAAGAAGTTTAACTGCGCTGTTTGCTGCGCATTGTTAAGGTTTTTGTCGATACCGAAGAACGAATAATTAATGTGGCGGTATTGCATATCGGCATACAACAAAAATTTATCTACATGCCATTCGGCACGGCCAAAAATGTTAAAATCTTTCTTTTTGGCATCATCCCGATAGTATTGATAGTTAGGACCAACGCCTATACTTTCTTCGGCAGAAATAATATTACCATAATGCGCACCTTTATATTCATTGTAGGCGCCACCAAGATTGAAGTTCAGTTTGGTAGTAGGCTGATATTTTAAGGCATAAGTAACACCATAAAAATCATTATTAAGCCACAGCCTGCGAACAAGATTAGTGGTTGAAATAGTATCGGTACCATAAATAACAGGTGATAAACCATAATTACTTACCGCATCACCTTTCCTGTACTCTTCGTAATAACCTTCGCCATGAGTGTAATGCAGGGCCCCGCTGAACGACAGTTTATCCGAAAACTTTTTATCGTACAGTAACTGGTAATGGTTTTGCAGGTAATCGTCAACCTGGTCTTTATAAAAGGTTCCGTTACCCATATCTCCCAATTCGTTATAAGTGCGGTTATCCGGGCGGGTATCATCACCTATTACATAATCGGCCACGCCGTTCCAGGCCTGGTAGGTACGCTCATGGCCCGAGAATACATTAAGCCTCAAGGTGCTGTTATCACCATAGTAAGCACCGCTCACAAAAAAAGATTTCAGACGGGATGATGCACGGGCGATGTACCCATCAGATCGAATGCGCGATAACCTCCCGTCGATACTAAACCTGCCGCCAAGCAGACCTGTCCCTACACTTACGGTGTTTTTTAGTGAACCGTATGAACCTGCTGAGTTATCGAGCTGAGCATAGGCGGTGTCCCTGCGGGTAGCGGTTTGTACATTGATACTACCGCCAAAGGCACCTGCGCCATTGGTTGAAGTACCCACACCACGCTGGATTTGCAGGGTGTTGATAGATGATGCAAAATCGGGCAGATCGACAAAATATGCGCCCTGGCTTTCAGCATCATTTAAAGGAATGCCGTTAACGGTTACGTTAATACGCGATGCGTCCGACCCGCGGATCCGGATCCCTGTATAACCTATACCTGTACCTGCATCCGAGTTGATTACCACTGATGGCGTTTGATTTAACAAATAAGGCAGGTCCTGACCAAAGTTGTTTTTTTCGAGATCTTTTTTGCTGAGGTTAGTGAATGCTGTAGGTGAGTTTTTACCTGCACGGGTAGCTGTTACAGTAACCTCATCAGCAGTAAATGTACTGCCGCCCAATAAAAAGTTGATTGATTGATTAGCAGCAAGTGTAACACTTTTGGTTAAAGGTTGATAGCCGATATAGCTGACTTTAACGGTATAATTGCCTTTTTTCAGATCGTTAAAACTATACTTACCTGCAGCGTCTGTAATAGTGCTTTGCTGCGGGTTTAAAATAGTGATAGTTGCGCCGGGCAATGCTTCGCCGGATTGATTGGTTACTTTCCCCGAAATGGAAAGCTGGGCCGATGCCATAACAGGCAACAACAGGGCCATAACAGCCACAAATAAATTTTTCAAAATGTTGTAACAAAAATTGAGTTAAACCATCTGCGCGCCAGGGTAACGCGGCAGTACACTTAACTTATTTACCTTTATCCCTCCGCCGGCATTATCCGGATCAGGTGTGGGGGGAAGTCGTGAGCCGGAAGTCGTTAGTCCAAAGTCGCTTTGACTTAAGGCTTAAAACTTAGTACTTATTGACTTACTCCCTGGGTATGATCTCAGCCCGTCTTTCAGTTTGGTAAAACAATCTGCAGTTTGTTTTGCAACCAAAGCAAGGCACCCCTTGAGAATTATTGAGGCAAAGATAGGATTTAAGTCCGAAAGTCAATGGTCAGGAAGTCCGAAAGCTGAATATCTGCACTCAAAAGCCAGTAAGCCTATAGATTATGCAGAAAGAATACTGTTACTTTCGGACTTTCCGACTTTCGGACTTCCAGACTTCCAACTAAAACCCTACTTTTGCAGACTTTTATAAAACATTGTTATGCTTAGAACTCATACCTGCGGCGAATTAAATATCAGCCATTTAGGCCAAACCGTTACTTTATGCGGTTGGGTACAAAAATCGCGCGATTTGGGCGGTACCACTTTTATCGATGTGCGCGACCGTTATGGTTTAACCCAATTGATATTTAACACAGATACAGATGCTACCCTGCGCGAAAAAAGCCGCGGGCTTGGTCGTGAGTTTGTGATCAAAGTTACCGGTGATGTAATTGAACGGGCCAGCAAGAATACCAAAATCCCAACCGGCGAAATTGAAATTGCCGTTACTGATATTGAAGTGCTTAATGCCGCCAAGCTGCCGCCGTTCCTGATTGAGGACGAAACCGATGGCGGCGAGGAACTGCGTGCCAAATATCGCTACCTCGACCTGCGCCGTAACCCTATCCGCAACAACCTGGTACTTCGCCATAAGATGGCGCAGGAAGTGCGTAAATATTTAGATAAGCTTGATTTCATCGAAGTTGAAACCCCGGTACTGATCAAATCGACTCCAGAAGGCGCGCGTGACTTTGTGGTGCCAAGCCGCATGAACGCAGGTGAATTTTACGCCCTCCCGCAATCGCCCCAAACTTTTAAGCAATTATTGATGGTAAGCGGCTTTGACCGTTATTTCCAGATCGTAAAATGTTTCAGGGATGAGGACTTACGTGCCGACCGCCAACCTGAATTTACGCAGATCGACTGTGAACTTTCATTTGTAAGCCAGGAAGATATTCTGAATATATTTGAAGGCCTTACCCGTCACCTGTTCAAAACTGTAAAAGGTATTGATTTGGTTGAACTGCCGCGCATGTTGTATTCAGATGCTATGCGTTTATACGGATCTGACAAACCCGACCTGCGGTTTGGGATGGAGTTTGTTGAGCTGAATGACATTGTTAAAGGCAAAGGATTTAGCATTTTTGACAATGCAGAACTGGTTGTTGGCGTCAACGCCAAAGGCTGCGCAGGTTATACCCGTAAACAGGTTGATGAGCTTACCGAGTGGTTAAAACGCCCGCAAATCGGTGTAACCGGCATGATATACTGCCGTTACAATGAGGATGGTACTCTGAAGTCATCAGTCGATAAATTCTATAATGAAGATGAGCTGACCAACTGGGCCGCTGCTTTCAATGCCGAAAAAGGCGATTTAATGCTGATCCTGGCCGGTGGTGCCGATAAAGTACGCAAACAACTGAATGAGCTACGTTTGGAAATGGGCAACCGTTTAGGCCTGCGCGATAAAAATACTTTTGCACCACTATGGGTTGTTGACTTCCCGTTGCTGGAGTGGGACGAAGAAAGTGGCCGTTATCATGCTATGCACCATCCGTTCACCTCGCCAAAACCCGAAGACATTGCCATGCTGGATACCGAACCGGGAGCTGTACGTGCCAATGCTTATGATTTGGTGATCAACGGTACCGAAATTGGTGGTGGCTCTATCCGGATCCACGACCGCGGCTTGCAATCATTGATGTTCAAGCACCTTGGTTTCTCGCCGGAGGAAGCACAAAAACAGTTTGGCTTTTTGATGGATGCTTTTGAATATGGAGCACCTCCGCATGGTGGTATTGCTTTTGGTTTCGATCGTTTGGCATCGATATTTGCAGGTTTGGATTCAATTCGCGATGTGATCGCATTTCCTAAAAATAATTCGGGCCGCGATGTGATGATCGATTCACCATCAACCATTGCCGAAGCACAAATGACCGAACTAAAAATAAAAACAACGGTTTAACCAACCCAAAACATACACTGAGCCTCCTTTATTGCAAAGGGGGCTTTTATTTGGCCAACCCTCATGAAAAAATACGTTCTATTGCTAAGCGCGGTTATTATTACACTGATGATGTCATGTGATAACTCAGCGAAATTAAACCGTGCTAAACAAGCCCAAACAGATGATTCGCTGATACGCGTTTACCTGAAGGCCAACCCGCAGATCAAAGTGCAGAAACACCCCTCCGGTATTTATTACCAGGTTTTATCCGAAGGCAAGGGGAGAAATCCTAACGAAAATTCGTTGGTCACTGTAAATTATACCGCAGCGCTGTTAAATGATATGGTGGTTGATAAAGCAAGCGGTTTTTCAAGCTCGTTAGACCGTTTGATTAAAGGCTGGCAAATAGGCATCCCGTTGGTAAAAGCGGGCGGCACCGTATTGCTCATTGTACCCTCGGGCCTCGCCTATGGTGCCAATGGCGTAGGCCGCATCCCCGAAAATTCGGTATTGGTGTTCACCGTCGATTTAACAGAATTTAACTAATCTTCCCAAAATAAGTTCAATTATTGTAGCGTTCTGTAGCTTTTGCGCGTCAAATTAATCCAAACAGAACTATTAACTAATGAAGAAATTTCTATTATTCGTATTCGCCCCATTGGTGATCCTCACCTCGTGCTCAAAAGACAAATTCGATGCCTCAAAACAGGCAGCCACGGATGATGCCGCTATTAAAGCTTATATCGGTACTGACACTGCTTTTCATACTACTGCTGATGGCTCTGGTGTTTATTACAAGATAGTAATCCAGGGAACAGGTGCAAATCCAACCATTAAATCGACTGTTAAAGTAACTTATACCGGCAAACTATTGGATGGAACTACATTTGACTCGGGCACCATTAACCAAAGCCTGCAGGGCCTTATCAAGGGTTGGCAATCGGGCCTGCCGTATGTAAAAACCGGCGGTCGGATTATTTTGGTGATCCCCTCAAGAGAAGGCTACGGCAATAGTGCGGCCGGAAGCATCCCCGCAAATTCGGTTTTGGTATTTACAATTGATCTGCTTAGTTTTAGTTGATTTAACTAATGCTATAGAAAAACCTTGCTGGTATGGTTTTTACTGCCGGCATGATGTGCTAAACACGGCAACCGGTACTCATACCGGATCAAGCGCCAATAACGAAGGCTATCCCATAAAGATGGTCTTCATTTTTTAATTTCCACGGTAAAAATACCTTTTACCTTTCGCCTTTAACCTTTCACCTCCAAAAACTATCTTTGTACTGTGAGTGAGAAAACCATCCTAAAACTGCAGTTGCCTACCGATCCGCTTTGGGTTAAAAACGTGGTAGAGAGCAATATTGAAGAAATTTTGACCGATCATGCTTTTTGTGAACAAAAGGCTGCCAGCAATGCCATTACCCTTATTGTTCAAAACCCAAACCTGAGCGAATTGGTACAGGAAATGGCCCTGCTGGTGCAGGAAGAAATGGATCATTTTAAACGCGTACATGATATTATATTGGAACGCGGTTATATTCTCGGCCGCGAGCGGAAGGACAACTATGTGAACGAGCTCAGAAAATTTATCATCACCGGCGGAGGCCGCGAAGCCCAGCTAATTGACAGGCTGCTGTTTTCGGCCATGATAGAGGCCAGGAGCTGCGAACGCTTCAAAGTGCTGTCCGAAAATATTAATGATGAACAACTGGCAACTTTTTACCACGAACTAATGGTAAGCGAAGCAACCCACTACTCTATGTTTATTCGGCTGGCCAAAAAATACGCTGAAGAAATTGATGTTGAAGCCCGCTGGAAACAATTTCTGGAGTATGAAGCCCAGGTAATTCAGAACTACGGTAAAGGTGAAACTATTCATGGGTAAGTTTTGAGTCTGAATCGAAGCTTTGACGTGTTGACCTGTACGCTTTACTTACTACTTAAACTACAGACTTTTAAGTTAAGACTGTTCATGGCCTTTCCGCTGTTTTTTTAAATACCCGGGGCCAGTGCAAATATGGCGTAAGCAAGCGCGAACCTGCTGCTATTGATATTAGAATTAATATTAATGAGCGCAATATTTCATTTTACTGCAAAAACCGGGTTTTTGGTTTACGGAAAAGTGATTACCAGCATACCGGCATCGGCATAAACAACACCAAACAGCGCCTGGACATTGATATCCTGGCAGGCATTTGTTCAATATAAGCAGCCTGAATAATGAGTATATTGTTCAACTTACTTTACAAACTTAAATTATGGTGCTTAAATGTATAGCCATTGATGATGAACCGCTGGCCTTAAGGCTTATAAGCGAATATGTATCACGCTTCCCGGCATTGCAAATGGTTAATACTTTTGAAGATGCTATAACCGGCGCCGAATTTTTAAAAAACACCCCAATAGATCTTCTTTTTGTTGATATCAACATGCCCGATGTTACCGGCATTGACCTTGTGCGCTCTTTGCAGACTAAACCCATGGTAATATTTACTACCGCCTATAAAAAGTTTGCGTATGAGGGTTTTGAACTGGAAGCGATTGATTATATTTTAAAACCGATAGATATTAAACGCTTCACCAAAGCTGTTGAAAAGGCGTTTGATTACTACAAGTACAAAAACAAGCCCACCGACGACGAAACTGACGAAAGCCTGTATGTATACTCCGAATACCGCATGGTTAAAATAGATCTGGATACTATTGAATATATTGAAAGTATGGAGGATTATATCAAGATCCATATCACTAATGATAAAACCATCCTTACGCTGATACCCATGAAAAAGGTATTGGAGAAATTGCCCTCCGCCAAATTTCAGCGCATTCACCGCAGCTATATCGTACCTGTCAACAAGATCCGGTCTATTCAAAATCGTAAGGTGCGGCTTACAAATGTTGAGCTGCCGGTAAGCGAAAGCTATAATGATTTTGCACGCAACTGGTCGAAACAGAAGTAAAATGAATGCAATTATCATGATTGGCTTATCAATAACAATTAATCAACTGGCTTTTATATAATGACTTTAACAGAGAATAAAACCAGGCAACATATCCAGCAGGTTGATTATATCAGGGCAATAGCTTCATTGGCGGTAGCTTTGTTTCATCTTGGCGGCAAATCATTACCCGGCCTGCACTACGGCTGGCTGGGCGTTCAAATGTTTTTCCTGTTGTCAGGCTTTATAATTTGCTGGGCTATTCCTGAAAATTATAGCTGGGCCTTATTCCCCAAGTACATTTTAAAAAGAATAGCACGCATTGAGCCGCCTTACATAGCCTCCATATTATTAACCATTTTGGCCGGGTATTTATTAAACACAAATTATCGGCCCGATATCAGTAACATATTAACCCACTTAGCTTATATCAACAATTTTACTGGTCGCCCATACCTAAACCCCGTTTACTGGACGCTGGGGATTGAGTTGCAATATTACCTGTTCATCGGCGTTTTCTTTCCAATTATTATAAAAAAATGGGGCGCCATCTCCCTGCCCCTGATTTGCTTATTGCCTTTATTTATACCCGTACCCGGATCAACACTGTTAAACGTTTTTCCTTTTTTTGCTCTTGGGATATTATATTACCTGTACCTGACAGGTAAAAAGGGGGTAGCTGAGGTTTTGATATATGGCGTAGCTGTAACTGCCATTGGTTTATATGGTGCGGGGTGGCTTCCTATGGCTGCCGGCCTTCTGGCACTTGTCCTTTTAATACTGCCGTTAAAACGCTATCCGGTTATTGCGTTTTTTTCCAAAATCTCTTTTTCGCTATACCTTACCCATGATGTTGTTGGGAGCAGTCTTGTAGCTTTTATGGGTATGCACCTGCCAAAAACATTTGGATTCAGGGCGTTTGAATTTTTAACAGGCATTGCTGTGAGTATCAGTTTTGCTTACCTGTTTTATCGCCTGGTGGAGCTGCCCTGTTTACGGTTATCCAAACGGATCAGATACTGATTAACTGGTTATTTACAGGCGTTTAAACTATTTTCCACTCCTTTTACATTCACCAATACAAAAGCGCTATTCATCGATACATTATTGATAAAAACCGGCTTTGCCCCCATATTTATATCATAAACCAATTATAACCCCATAAATGGTTTATTAATACCCCTTTTCATAATAGTTGCGATAGTAGCGTCTGTATGTTAGTAGTTACATGCAGGCGCTTTTTTAAAAACAGTATTCCGTTGGAAGCAAAAAAGTTACTCCCCCTAATCAGCCTTTTTTTTTTCTTTTTATCAGTTCGCAAAACAAACGCGCAAAGCCTTGGCGATCCTGTGGTGAGCATTACCGAGATATTCCGTCAGGAATATATTACTATATAATAGATTTAAAGAATTGGAATTTAATGAGCGGCTGGGTGATGGTGGTTTATTAGTCCATGGCCAATAGTCGATAGTCCATGGTAAATGTGACAGAAATGAGGCTTTGACTTCTACAGGTGACTTTTAACTTCAAGAGCTATGGACTATTGACCATCGTCTATGGACTTCATCCCCGCTACATTCAGCAAATAATTATCCATCATATCAATATCCACCACATCATTTAAAAAACCGATATGCATATCCGGGCGTATGATGAGGGCTTTCTTTTGGTTTTCTTTGATGGCGAAAGCATCGAAAATGTGTTGATTTTTTGTTGAAGGCGGCAGGTAAAAAAAGTTGAGACTGGCCCCATAGTTTTGGGTTATCCATTTGGCGATGGTAAACAGGTCGAGCTCTTTGAGCTTGCCTAAACAGATGAGCGTAAAACCCGGTTTACTGCACCATTCATGCAGGTCGGTTTCCACCTCCCGTTTTTCGTCGAACACTTTGAGATAAGGAAGCCTGTCGCCTGCTTTGATCTGGCTGGCATGGCTTAAGTTAAGGTTTATGGCGCTATCGCGATAGGAGATACCGGTTTGCGATACCCGTTTAAAAAAGGCTTCGCGAAGGCTGGGCTTCCTCCATACCCATTTTAAAACAACAGGCAGCAAATATTTCTTTAATAAGTTAATGAACCAGTTACGCGACAGGATCATTTTAAAGATCCGGTCGGTAGTATTGAGCAATTCTTTTGCTACAGGCATCCTTTCCTGCGCATAGCTATCTAACACCGATACCTTAAGCTGGTTATTAACCACACCTGCCAGTTTCCAGGCCAGGTTATAGGCGTCCTGCAAACCGGTATTCATCCCCTGGCCGCCAACCGGCGAGTGGATATGCGCGGCATCGCCAATTAAAAAGCAGCGCTGCTTCCTGAATTTATCGGCCATGCGGTGATGCAGGCGGTAGGTAGTGAACCAGTTGGTATGTTCAACAATGATCTGTTGTTGGGTTACATCCCGCAAATGCGGTAACACCTCTTCAATTTGAAGCTCGTCTTTTTTATCAAACTCATCGGGCAGGTTGCCTACCACACGATAGCTCCGTTCATCGGGCATGGGGAAAAAGCCCGCGAAACCTTTTTTTGAGAGGAACAGGTTAACCTTATCGCCAAAGTCGGAGTCTATTTTTATATCGGCCAAATAAAATTGGTGCTGGTAGGTATCCCCATTAAAAGGAATATTCAGTTGCTTGCGCACAGTGCTATGGGCACCATCTGCCGCAACCAGCCAATCGCAGGTAATGGTTTCTTTATCCTCGCCGCTTTGCAGTTTCAGTGTTACCTTATCAGCATCCTGGCTTAGTGACAGCAACGATGTGTTCCAGTATACCGGGCAGCAGTTGAGGGTAATAAAATCCAGCAATAACCGCTCGTTTTTGCTCTGCGGGTACATCTGGATAAATGGAAAAGCCGTTTGCATTTCGCCAACATTGGCAAGCGAAAGACTGGCAACCTCTTCACCGTCCTGGTTAAACTGTACACCTCCTCCCCGTTTACCATCATTGAGCACTTTATCGACAATGCCCATCTGCCGATAAATCTCCATAGACCGTGCCTGAACTGCAAGCGCCTTTGAATGGGTGGTTGGTCCCTGCTTGCTATCAACAATTACCGGCTGCACACCATAGCGCAAAAGCTGGGCGGCCATCATCAAACCTGACGGACCGGCGCCTACTATTACAACCGGGGTATGCTGCTGGCTTATGGTCATTTATTGCCGTGATAGAGTAAAAAGATGGTTGGGCGCTTGTGCAGGTCAGGCACTTTCTTTTGCCATTCGGCAATGGTTTTAGTTTGCACAAACTCAGTTGCGGAGGTCAGGTCGCGGGCTATACAAAGCTTGGTTTTGGGATTGCCTGTTTTCAGGATCTCCTCAAGCATGGGGTTATTGCGGAAAGGTGTTTCGATAAATAGCTGGGTTTGATCAAGCTTTATGGCTGTGCTTTCCAGCTCTTTGATCTTTTTAGCACGAAGCACTTTATCAATAGGCAGATAGCCGTGAAATGCAAAACTTTGTCCGCTGAAGCCTGAAGCCATCAGCGCCAGCAAAATAGAACTTGGGCCAACCAGGGGTACAACCTTAATGCCCATGCGGTGGGCTTTATCCACAATCTCGGCACCGGGATCAGCAACACCGGGACAGCCGGCTTCACTCATCAAACCCACATCATTACCTGCTTGCAGGCCTTTAAAAAAGTCAGCCTTACCCATGTCGCGGTTATGCTTGCCATAATCATGGATCAAAAGCTCGCTTTGCGGGGTTTTCAAGCCGGCCTCTTTTAAAAAGCGACGGGCGGTTTTTTCATTCTCCACGATGTACTCCTTGATACTGTTTATGGTATCAGTAAGGTATGGTGTAAATGATTTTGCAGCCGCGTCATCGGCCAGCGGTACGGGAATTAAATAAAGGGTTCCATAGGGCATATTGCAAAGTTGGTGTTTTTTGTTTAATTTAAGCTATCAAAAGGAGGCTGAAAAATGAGGCAATTAGGCGCAAACTGGTTTATTGAAGGTCATATTGATTTTGAATACAAAAAATATATCCTGTTAAGCTACCTGCAGGAAATTAACAGTCACTTTGATAACAGCCGGTTATATCCCAACCTGGCCGACCTGATATTTCATTATAACAACCTCATCGATTTTAAAAAGAATAAATCGCTGTTACAGCAGGCTTTTCCGCAACGCTTAACACAGGCTGATATCGACGCCGTAAAGCTTACCTATCAAAAGATCATTATGGATGATCAAAGCATGCAGGAGATAGAGCAGATCATTACCTATGCCTTAGGCAAAATGGACCCGGCTATAAAAACCGGCAGGGACATTTATGATTTTGTAGAAAGCCATGTGAATATTGATCCGGTGGGCATTATCCCTTTAATGCCCTATCACGGTTATTTTTCGTTACAGAATGGCAAAGAACGCACCAACCGGGTCTACGAGTACCAGATCACTATTTTTGAAGGTAAGGATGATAAATACCGGGGCATTAACGTAGCTTTTGTTGATGCCTACGAACAAAGTATCACCAATACCCCCGAAAGTATTAAACTGCATCTCATAAACCGGAACAAGTTTATGCCCAACCCCGCGGTTTACTATGTACACAGCGATATCACTTTTCCGCTTGAGCAAACACTGCTGCCGGTGGCCAAAAGAAGCCTGGTGAAGTATATTTCGAATGCTGCGTAAGTGCTTATCAAATTATTTTTATTCAGGAAGCAAGGGTGGCACTGTTGCCTATTACGTTTACCTATCGGGCAAACCCTGAATCGCGCATGAAACAACGCTCCTCCCGGTTAGGCTTTTGCAACGTTGAAGAGCTTATGGCAAGCCCGGGCATTTAAGATGAGAGTTTGATGAACTCTCCGGAAGGAGAATCATACCCTGGGCCGAAAATTCAACCATGAAGGCTGCCAACGGGCGGTTAAAAGTGGCCGGTTCAATTGGCACATACTCGCACATGTCAGGCTCTCACTTTTTTAGCTCCTATTTATCTACCCTTACCTATCTGTAATATACTATCTCTCAAGAAGATCGGAATCAACTTTATAATTATTACTGCTAATTGCTTTTCATATGATTATAAATCGTGAAATTATTTGTCTTACCTGGATAAATACTATCTGACATGAAAAAAAACGCAATAATATTGATTACCGGTTTATGGTTAAGCTGCTTTATCAGTGTGGTTCGGGGACAGGGAATAAAAGATTCTGTACTTAGCCTTCGGTCGCCGGATAAAAATATAACATTCAGGTTTCGTCAAAAAGTTGAGGCCGGGAAACGTGCCATGTACTATAGCGTGGATTATAAAAACAAACCGGTAATTCTGCAGTCGGTTCTCGATCTGCAACTGGATAATGACCTTTCAGAAAAAGCAATGGCGCTGAAGGTAGATCAGCATAGAAACTGGTGCGAAAACCTGTTGATCACCGGCGTTGATTCATCCCGGCATGATACCACATGGGCACCAGTTACCGGAGAGCGGGCTATGATCCGGGATCATTACAACGCAATCAATATTACGCTGGTAAAGGATGACAATCCCATTTATGTAATGCAGGTGCAGGTAAGGGTTTATAACGAGGGGGTTGCATTCCGGTATTATTTCCCCGAAAACCCTAAAGGAACCTACTACAACATCACTGCGGAAAACACCGAGTTTCACCTGCCTGAAGGCACCCAGGCCTGGTTTGCCAATTGGGCACAAGCGCCGTATTACAAACTGTCGCTAAAAAACTGGCCCGGCGAAAGCGAACGGCCGTTAACCATCGAATTGCCTAACGGCCTTTTTGCAGCGCTGGGGGAAGCACAACTAATTGATTATGCACGCACTAAATTTAAGCTGAGTGCCGATAAACCATCCACCCTGGTAACCTCTATGTTTGGCGGGGCGCAGCTTATCTCGCCGGTAGGCACGCCATGGCGGGCAATCATGATAGCTGAAAAACCGGGCGACCTGATTGAACATAATTACATGATGTTAAATCTTAATGAGCCATCGGCAATAGCCAACACTAATTGGATTAAACCCGGTAAAATCATGCGGGTAATGGCCATGACAACAAATGATGCAAAAACCAATATTGATTTCGCGGTAAAGCATAACCTGCAATATATTCTGTTTGATTGGAAATGGTACGGACCGGCATTTAGCTTTAGCTCGGATGCTACCAAGGTTGCTATACCTGATTTTGACCTGCCTGGTATAATCAAATATGGCAATGATAAGGGTGTTGGTGTTTGGTTATATGTTAATCAGCAGGGTTTATTAGCCCAAAGTGATAGTTTATTTGCTATTTATCATAAATGGGGTGTAAAAGGCGTAAAATTTGGTTTTGTGCAGCAGGGCTCGCACCGCTGGACAACCTGGGTGGAAAAAGCAATTCAACAGGCGGCCGCTGCCCAGATCATGGTAAATATTCATGACGACTGGCGGCCAACCGGCGAGCAGCGTACCTGGCCAAACCTGATGTCGGCCGAAGGGATCCGTGGCAACGAGGAAATGCCCGATGCTACGCACAATACCGTGCTGCCTTTTACGCGGTATATTGCCGGAGCAGCCGATTATACCTTCTGTTATTTTGATAAACGTATTAAAACTACCCATGCCCATCAATTGGCGCTGGCAGCAATTTACTACAGCCCGCTGCAAACGCTGTATTGGTATGATAAGCCTTCGGCGGCGCATAATGAGCCCGAGCTGGAATTTTGGGACAAAATCCCAACCATATGGGACGAAACGAAAATAGTGCAGGGAACACCGGGCGAATACATTTCTACAGCCCGCAGGAGCGGAAAAGATTGGTTTGTAGGTACTGTCACCAACAATGATGCACGTGAAATCAAACTTGACCTAAGTTTTTTAGAACCCGGTAAAAAGTATAAAGCGACTATTTATAGCGATGACTCATCGGTTAACACTGAAACGCATGTTAGGGTCAGCAGTAAAACTGTTAATAGTAAAACAGTATTAAAATTTGCCCTGCTGCCATCGGGCGGCGAGGCGGTTTATCTTACTCCCGAAAAATAATCCATAATATATATAGCATACATGAGCCAACAGCGTAAAAATAATTATGTAATCAGTGCAGATATCGGCGGTACGCATATTACGGCAGCGGTCGTTGATCTGGAAAAAAAGATGATCATTGAAGATACCCGTACCAGGTTAACTGTGGACTCGCTTGGAACGGCAACTGAAATACTTAAAACCTGGGCGGAAGCATTAACACAGGCTTATGAAAAATTCGGATCTCCGGCTCAGCAGGTTGCCCTGGCCATGCCTGGTCCATTTGATTATGAAAATGGGATTTCACTGATCAAAGACCTGCATAAGTATGAGGCCATTTATGGTTTAAATATTAAGTTATACCTGTCTGAAGAGCTCAGGATAGATGCTGCAGATATCCTGTTCCGAAATGATGCCGAAGCATTTTTACAAGGGGAAGTTGTGGCGGGAGCAGGCACCGGCTCCCGTAAGGTTCTTGGGCTTACGCTGGGCACAGGGTTTGGTTCAGCTTTGTGCGTTGATGGTATTGTGAACGATTTAAACCTGGGCGGCGAACCTTATAAAGATAGCATTGCAGATGATTATTTCTCTACAAGATGGTTCTTACGGCGATATCATGAAACAACCGGACTGTCCGCTACCGGAGTGAGCTCGTTGATATCAATGTCCAAACACAGCGCTGTAGTCAGGAACATCTTTGATGAGTTTACGGTCAACCTGTCTTTATTCCTTCGGGATATTATCCAAACCGAAGGTCCTGATGTAATTGTTATCGGTGGCAATATTGCAAAAGCGTCGGGCATGTTTCTGGATGAACTTACCGCCAGGTTAACAGCATATGCTGAAAGTTTAAAAATAAAATTAGCTTTATTGGGAGAAGACGCGGCGCTGATGGGTGCTGCTGCGGCTTTTGATAGCAGGCGGGGACTTAATATCTTATTTAACGCCAATCATCCGGGTAATTAATTTTAATAACAATATGACCAATAAACCAGCTTTTACCGAGAAAAAATTCATCGTAACCTTTGTATTTGTAACCTCACTATTTTTAATGTGGGGCTTACTGCATTCCATGAGCGATATCCTGAACAAGCATTTTCAAAATGTGCTTAATCTCTCCAAATCCCAATCCGGCTTAATCCAGTTCTCCGTGTTTGGGGCTTATTTTATTATGAGTATCCCCGCAGGATATTTTTTAAAGAAGTTTGGCTATAAACCGGGCGTAATCCTGGGACTGATTTTATTTGCCTCGGGCTTATTCCTGTTTGTGCCTGCGGCCAACGCGGCTTCATTTACTTTTTTCAGGATAGCTTTATTTATTATGGGCTGTGGTATGGCTACTTTAGAAACTGTTGCGCATCCATTTGCGGCTGCCCTGGGCGATCAGCGCCGGAGCGACCAGCGGGTAAATTTTGCGCAAACCTTTAATGCATTGGGTACTATGATTGGTCCCGGTATTGGCACGTATTTTTTATTCGGACCTAAAGCTATCCACACAACCGACCTAAGCTCAGTAAAAGCGCTGTATGTGGCCATCGGCTGCGTGATTATACTTATAGCAGTTGCTTTTATGTTTTTGAAAATTCCGGTTTTAACAGATCCGCATGCAGAAACTTCGGCCGTCGATCCTGATGTGGTTAATGTAGACGTGGAGCCATCAAAAAAACTATATCAGCATTCGCATTTCGTATGGGCAGTTGCGGCACAGTTTTTTAACGTGGCGGCGCAAGCCGGCACATGGGCATATTTTATCAACTACGGTGTGGATATTATGCATTTCAGTAATAAAAAGGCCGGCTACTTTATGATTATTTTTATGGGGATGATGGCACTGGGGCGTATTGTGGGCACTTCGTTAATGACCTATATCGCACCCAATAAATTATTAGCGGCATTTGCCTGCGGCAGCATCTTAATGTGCCTGATAGTTGCACAGAGCCTGGGCTGGACGTCATACATCGCCCTGCTCATGATCAACTTCTTTTTTAGCATTATGTTCCCCACCATTTTTAGTTTGGGGATCAAAAACCTGGGCAGTCATACACAACAGGCTTCATCTTTTATAGCGATGGGGGTAGTGGGCGGCGCGGTATTTCCAATGATAATGGGGCAGATAGCCAATCATAGTGTCGCTCACGCTTATTACCTTCCGATCATCTGCTACGCGGTGATCTTTTTATTCGGCGCTAAATTTTATAAAGTTAAACACTAATGAAAAGTGCCCGGAGAAACATATCAACCCACATATTGCCTGCACACCATACTATCACACTCAATAATGTAACGATAAAAGCCGAGCCGGTAAACCAGGGCTTCAATAAACAATGGTGTTTTAATATGCCGGCAAGCGCCGATGCTGAAATTGTATTGAATTAAAATTATGAGAAGGTATTGTCTCTATTTTATTTTTTTAAGCTCGCTGATGTTGGTAGATCTGCCGGTAGCACAAGCGGCTGTTTGGCAATGGTCGGTGGCGGTTAAGCCTGCTGGTACCAAGCGGGATCCGTCAAGGGCTTTTTTATGGATATCGCCGAATTGTAAGCAAGTGAAGGCGGTCATATTCGCCCAGAACAATATGGAGGAGCAATCCATATTGGAAGATCCTCAATTCAGAAAGGAAATGGGCAAGTTGGGTGTTGCGGAGATTTGGGTTAGCCCGGCTTTCAATCTTAAGTTTTTGTTTAATGCGGGCGCCGGAGATCAGTTTAACACGTTGATCAATGACCTCGCTGATATTTCAGGTTATAGCGAATTGAAAACAGCGCCGGTGATCCCTATCGGGCATTCGGCAGCGGCAAGCGCACCTTATTATTTTGGTGCATGGAACCCTTCGCGTACGCTTGCTTGCATCTCGGTAAGCGGGCAATGGCCATATGTAAGAAACGTTTTTGCTCCCGATATCTGGCGTAAAGATCAAAGCCTGGACTATATCCCTTGTTTGGAAACAATGGGCGAATACGAAGCTGCCAACACCTGGAGCGATGAGGGATTAAAAGAAAGACAGGAACATCCGTTGCTGCCGTTGAGTATGCTATCCAACCCTGCACAAGGGCATTTCGCTGCCACGCTTGAAAAAACCGGTTACCTGGCCTTCTACATTAAAAAAGCCATGCAGTACCGCTTGCCAAAAAATGTACCGCCGGGTACTGTTCCGAAATTGATTGATATCGATCCGACAAAAACCGGCTGGCTGGTTGATAAATGGCGTTATAATGAATTGCCCGCTGCGGATGCAGCACCTGTAGGAAGGTATAAGGGGGATGCTTCAAAAGCCTTTTGGTATTTTGATGAAGAAACAGCTCGGGCAACAATAACCTACCAGGCAAAACATCGCAATCAAAAACCACAGCTCATAGGTTGTGTACAGCATGGCGGGGTGGTTGAACAGCGTAGTACGCACCAGCAGGTAAACCTGAAATTTGAACCTGAAGCCGATGGCATCACTTTTAAACTCCATGCTGCATTTTATGATACGGTACCCGGGGGCAGTCCCCGCTTACCTGTTTGGGCTGGCATGCCGGTTGGTTCCGCTATAGGGCATGCTGCCGGGAATATTCCTATTGCTATTAACCGCATTACAGGCCCGGTTATCAAGATAAATGATTCCACTTTCAGATTGAGCCCGCAGGCCGGTTTTTGGGAGAACCCGCATAGTTATGAGTTGTGGTTTGCTGCTACCCATCCTGGAGATGCTGAGTATAAACCGGCCGTACAGCAATCACAAATGCTTGTGCCACCACACAATACAGCGGGGAAGGAGCAGCATATTACATTTTTTCCGGTCCCCAACCAAAAGGCACATGCAAAGGGAATAAAATTGGATGCCAGCTCAGATGCACAGGTGTCTGTGGGGTTTTATGTATTAGAAGGCCCGGCGGAGCTATCAGGCAATACATTAAATATTACAGCTATTCCGCCGAGAAGCCGTTTCCCGGTAAAAGTTACCGTGGTAGCCTGGCAATATGGTAATAGCCATGAGCCTAAACTGCAAACGGCAATGCCCGTTGAACAATCCTTTTTTATTGAAAAATAATTGAAACACTTTTAATATTAACCGTAGTTATGCTTCTTCTAAAAACTCAATGTGTTTCACCTAAAAGGCAATGAAATAAGCAGTATAGTCTTTTATTATACCCGAATTGATCGCCAATAATCAGTTAAGATCAAGAGTTAACGAAATATTTAACGGTGCTGCCCAGCGCTACATGAAACCTAAAGGAATAGAAGTATAGCTCGGGGGCCCTGCTAATAAGCCAGCAGCCGTTCCATGCTTTCTTCCAATCGCGCCTTGGCCAAAAACTGATCTTCCAAAGCTTTGTTCATGGGGATGGCTGTATCGAGGCTACCACAACGCATTACGGGGGCATCAAGATATTTAAAGCAATGTTCGGCCAAATGGGCCGCAATTTCGGCGCCGAAACCATTGGTGAGTGTATCTTCATGCAAAATCAGCACCCGGCCTGTTTTTTTAACACTGGTTTCCACCGCTTCCTGATCCCAGGGTTGCAGACTGCGCAGGTCGATGATCTCTATGGATTGATCGGGATGTTTGTCTGCATACTCCAATGCCCAGTGTACACCAAGACCAAATGTAATTATACTGGCCTTTTCGCCTTGCTTAATCATATTAGCCTTGCCTATCTCTATCATTACATCATTATCGGGCACATCGGCGCTGATACTGCGGTACAGGTATTTGTGTTCGAAATAAATTACCGGGTTAGGATCGTCAATGGCAGCAAGCAGCAGCGCTTTGGCATCTGCCGGGAAAGCCGGATAAACCACTTTTAAGCCAGGAGTTTTGGTAAACCAGGCTTCATTGCTTTGCGAGTGGAAGGGGCCTGCCCCGGTACCTGCACCCGCGGGCATCCGTATTACCACATCAACGCCCTGCCCCCAGCGATAATGCGTTTTTGCCAGGTTATTAATAACCTGGTTAAAGCCACAGGTAACAAAATCTGCAAATTGCATTTCAACAACGGCTTTGTAGCCGTTAAGGGCAAGCCCCATGCCTGCACCAACAATTGCCGATTCGCAAATGGGGGTGTTACGTACACGGGCCTTACCAAACTCCTCAACAAAGCCCCGGGTAATTTTAAATGCGCCGCCGTATTCGGCAATGTCCTGTCCCATGATCACCAGGTTGGGGTGTTTGTGCATAGCTTGTTTAAGCCCGTCGCTAATGGCATCTATATAGCGCTTACTGGCAACCGGCGATGATTTTGGCTGTACAGCAGGAAAGCTGTAAGGCTTGTACATATCCTGCACCTCGGTGGCCACATCCGGTATAATATCTGTTTCGGCATAAGCCTTTTCAATTTCGGTTTCAATAAGGGCGGCGAACTCCTTACGGATAACAGAGATCATGTCTTTAAACAAAACCCCTTCGGTAATCAGGTACTTTTCAAAGTTTGTAACCGGGTCCTTTCCTGCCCACCACTCAAATAAATTAGTGGGAACATATTTGGTGCCTGATGCTTCCTCATGGCCACGCATCCTGAAGGTCATACATTCCAGCAAAACAGGGCGCGGATTTTCACGAATAGCTTTATTAAGTGAGGTTATGGTGTTATAAACTTCAAGCAGGTTATTGCCGTCAATACGGCGGCCTTCAATACCGTAGCCTACGGCTTTATCAACCAGTTCGCGGCAATTATATTGTTCGTTGGTTGGGGTTGAAAGGGCATAGCCATTATTTTCGATCAGAAATATTACCGGCAGTTTCCAAACAGAAGCTATGTTAAGTGCTTCGTGAAAGTCCCCTTCACTGGTGGCACCCTCGCCGGTAAAAACGAGGGTTGATTTTTTTTTAGCCGATAATACATCCGCTAAGGCAATGCCATCGGCCAGGGCAAGCTGCGGACCGAGATGGGATATCATCCCAATGATCTTATACTCCTGGGTACCGAAGTGGAAGGAGCGGTCACGCCCTTTAGTAAAGCCCGAGGGTTTGCCCTGCCATTGCGCCATTAACCGCGACAAAGGGATATTTCTCGATGTAAAAACACCGAGGTTGCGGTGCATAGGCAAAATATATTCGTCGGCATTCATAGCAAGGGCGCTGCCAACTGCTATGGCTTCCTGGCCAATACCCGAAAACCATTTGCCAATGCGGCCCTGCCTCAGCAGGATCAGCATCTTCTCTTCAACCATGCGCGGAAACAGCATTTTTTTATAAAATTCCAGCAAAGTATCATTATCGAGGTTTTTCCTGTCAAAAATCATAACGTAAAACTACTGAAGTTTTTAAAACTTTGTATGTTTGGTGATACTATCCAAAAACTATGAAGCGCACCTCTATTTTCATCATTATATTACTGCTCATGATCGGCTTTGCGGCCAGTTCGCAGGATTTTTTCTTATTGCCACATAATTTTTACGTTCACAAAGGCGATAAGCTTAACCTGCATTTGTTGAGCGGCAACGAGTTTAAACCCGAAAATGAATTTAAACTTGCCACAGCAAAGGCAACTAAATTTATGCTGTATGAAGGCTCAAAGAAAACGGACCTTTCAAAAGTCAGTAACTCTGCCGATAGCAGTCTGCTTGTCTATGAGCTGCAAAACTCCGGTCTTGCACTTTTTGAACTGGTAAGGGATGATGAAACAGAATCGGAAAGGAATAAATTTATCAGGGCGCTTGAAAGTGAAGGCCTCGATAAAATGGCCGAAGAAGCCCGGGCCAGTAGTCAGCAATACTTTGTTGAAAAGTATCACCAGTCAAGCAAAACCCTTATTTCTGTTGATAAAGCTAACGGTAAGGACTTTGATAAACCCCTGGGTGAGGAATATGAAATTGTAATACAACAAAACCCCTATAAATCAAGCTATGGCGATGATGTTACCGCCCAGGTGCTTTTTAGAGGTAAACCTATGAAGGATGCTGTGGTGATGCAATATGTACGTACTTTGAACGGCACCATCGTTCCGCAAAAATTATTGAGCGACAGCAATGGCCTGGTATTTTTTAAACTGAGCCGTGAGGGGGTATATATGGTCAGCTCAACCCATGTTGAACCATCGCAGGATAAAAAAGCCGACTATGAAAACTGGAGCACTACTTTCACCTTTGCCTTCAGCAATACCGATGACGTACCAAATTCATACAGGGAGTTTGGATTTGGAAATAAGCATTGATTTTTTAGCAGCAGTTGCAGGTTTAGTAGCGGGTTAAAAATATGGCGACATCATTGTGAGTCTTCCCTTTTTGGGGGAGATTTAGAGGGCGCAAAACCTTAATTACCTATCTGCTCGCTGAAACCGCGTTAGTAAGTTTAACAAAATCCTCCACACTCAATCTTTCCGCACGCAGGTCGAGGACAGGCTCATCAGTCAATTTTTCTTTGTTGATGAGTGATGATATGGCGTTGCGCAGGGTTTTGCGGCGCTGATTAAACCCGGCTTTTACAATTTGCCAAAACAGTTTCTCGTCGCAATCAAGTGTTTGTTTATCGTTGCGTGTAAGCCTGATCACTGCCGAAAGCACCTTGGGCGGAGGATTAAATACACCGGCCTTCACCGTAAACAGGTATTCCACTTTATAATAGGCTTGTAAAAACACGCTGAGTATACCATATTCCTTGCTGCCTGGTTTGGCGGCACAGCGTTCAGCAACCTCTTTCTGGAACATGCCCACTACCTCAACCACCTGCTGGCGGTTGTCAAGCACCTTAAAAAGTATTTGCGATGAGATGTTATAGGGGAAATTACCGATAATGGCAAAGTTTTCGGGAAAAATGCTTTTAAAATCAAGCTCCAAAAAATCGGCATTGATAAGGCGGGCACCTAATTGCGGGTATTTTTTTTTCAGAAAATCGTACGATTCGGTATCAATATCAATGAGTGATGTTTCGTACTCGCTTTTTTGCAGCAGGAAATCAGACAGTACTCCCATGCCCGGTCCCACCTCAAGCACATGGCCGAAACGCCCTTCGGGTTTCAGGCTGTCCACTATCTTTGCTGCTATGTTTTTATCAGTAAGAAAATGTTGCCCTAAATGTTTTTTTGCCCTTACCAATGTCATTATTAATCAAATATTTGAGCAAATTAAATCATATTTGTGCTTTTATCAGGAACTATAAGCTTAAAATCTTTTATTTGCAGGTGTAAAGATAGGTTAAAGGCGAAAGGTTAAAGGTAAAAGGTTTGCCTAAGTTGAAGGTTAAAGGCGAAAGGCAAAAGGCAAAAGGTCGTTTAGCTTTATAAACCATTAATAATCATCACTGTTAAAATATTGAAATCACCGCTTAAAAAAATCGGTGAAATCATAAAACTCAGTGAAATCATAAAAAAATAATGAGCGATAAATTAAAAATTGGAATCAGCATTGGCGATGTAAACGGCATCGGTTTAGAGATAATTATTAAAACTTTGGCCGATAGTAAGATTTATGATTATTGTACGCCTATTGTTTACGGGCATACCAAAGTGGCTTCGTTCCACCGCCGTGCAACCCAGGTTAATGAGCTTAATTTTTTGGTGATCAATGATCCTTCACAAACTCATTTCCGCAAACCTAACATGATCAACTGTTGGGAAGAGGATGTAAAGATTGATATCGGGCAGGTTACGGAAGCAGGAGGCAAGTACGCTTTTAAATCATTGGAGCGCGCTGTTTATGACCTGAAGGAAGGTTATATAGATGCATTGGTTACCGCTCCTATTAACAAGGATAATATACAGAACGATAAATTCCACTTTCCCGGCCATACCGAATATTTACAGCAATACGATGGTGCTGCCGAATCGCTGATGTTTTTAGTGAGCGATACTTTACGCGTTGGCGTGGTTACAGGTCATATCCCGGTATCAAAAATTGCCGAAAGCATTACCGCCGAAAAAATATTGGCCAAACTGAAGCTAATGAACCATAGTTTGCAAAATGATTTCTGGGTGCGCAAGCCAAAAATAGCCGTATTGGGGCTTAACCCCCACGCCGGCGATAACGGCCTCATCGGCAGCGAAGAAAAAGATATCATTATACCTGCTATTGAAGAAGCCCGCTCAAATAATATACTGGCATTTGGCCCATACTCGGCCGATGGTTTTTTTGCCAATGGCACTTACCTGCAGTTCGATGCTGTACTGGCTATGTATCACGACCAGGGCCTGATCCCTTTTAAACAGATCGCCTTTGAAACAGGTGTTAATTTTACAGCCGGGCTAAACTTTGTGCGCACCTCGCCCGATCACGGAACTGCGTATGATATAGCAGGAAAAAACCAGGCTTCTGAGGTCTCCTTCCGCGAAGCGCTGTTTACAGCTATCCACATTGTCAAAAACCGCAGGGAAGGACTCGAACTTAATGAAAATCCACTTTTATTCAGCAAGCTAAGCCGCGACAGAGATTAAAAAAGCCTTGTAATAGTAATGTTTCAATTTAATTACCGTTAAATTAAAACATTTACGCTGCTTGTTGCATTTACATGACTGAATGAATAATTTTCTTAGCCGCATACGTTCAATAGATGCATTCCGCGCTGTAACAATGTTCCTCATGATATTTGTGAATGACCTGGATGGCATTCCGAATACCCCAACATGGCTTAAACACGCGGGCTCAAATGTTGATGCGCTGGGTTTGGCAGATACTATTTTCCCCGCGTTTTTATTTATAGTCGGGCTTTCAATTCCCTTTGCTTTTCAAAACAGGTTAAAGCAGGGCGACAATTTCAAGCTACTATCACGGATAGTGAGCCGCTCGTTCGCGCTCATTTTTATAGGTTTCTTTCATGCCAACATGGAAACCTACAATGAAGCTACCACCCTGTTACCCAAACCCGTTTGGGAAAGCCTGGTTACATTCAGCTTCTTCTTTATTTTTTTAGATTACGGTAAGGATACGTCAGCCACTAAACGCTATATGCTGCAGGGCTTCGGTATATTGTTACTTGCAGGCATGGCGTTGCTATATCGTACCAGCGACCCTGGGCATACCTGGCTTCACTTTACCTGGTGGGGTATTTTAGGCCTGATAGGCTGGTCATACATGCTTTGCGCACTTATCTATTACTATTCCGACGGGCATTTATGGGTACAGCTGGCGGCCTGGATGTTCTTCATTTTCTTTAACCTGGATGTGCACTTCGGCTTTCTCGATTTTATCGACAAGCTGCAGGGCTATATCTGGATTGCGGGTAATGGCGCCATGCAATCGTTCACAATGGCAGGGGTATTTATTTCTGTATTGTACATGCGCCTCAAGGCCAATAACGAAATGAAGATGCTTTGGGTGGCCATGATCCTGATTGCAATAATTTTGTTTAACCTTGGTTTTATAGTGCGGTATTTCAGCGGCGGC
Organism: Mucilaginibacter sp. NFR10; assembly: GCF_900100445.1. NCBI lineage: Bacteria > Pseudomonadati > Bacteroidota > Sphingobacteriia > Sphingobacteriales > Sphingobacteriaceae > Mucilaginibacter > Mucilaginibacter sp. NFR10. The sequence goes on from NZ_FMTV01000006.1 coordinate 32,001, forward strand.
ATCTCTAAAGAGCGCGATACCCCTTCATGGGTGCTTATTTGTACCGGGATAAGTTTGGTGGTGTATGCCTTTTTTATTTTCCTGGTTGATGTTAAAAACAAATACAACTGGTTTAAGGTGATAGAGCCCGCCGGTACCAATACTTTTACCTGTTATATAGTTCCCTTCCTGTTTTACCCTATATATGAAATGAGCAGGATTGGCTATCCCGAATACCTGAGCCAGGGCACCGGGGGCTTAATCAAATGTATTGTATTTGCTTTTGTAATGGTATGGCTTACGGGTTTGTTGGATAAGATTAATATTAGGATTAAGATATAAGCAGACAGTTTTACTTTATTTTGATGAGATACTGCCCTCTTCCGCCTCTTATAATAGGGCCGCCTTTCTTAGGAAGATCAAAGTAGATCTCATTAAACTGAAATGTCACAGTATAGGCCGGCGTTTCTTTTGTTATTCGTATTAAGTTTCCTGGTAGTTCATATTTCCGTGAGGTCTCTGAATCTTCTTTTACAAAATAGGTTTTCATCTTCGTCGTATCGGCAACTATCTTATTTACGACATCAAGAGGATCGAATTTAAATGTCTCATTATTGAGCCCTAATGTATAGATGAATTTTGATGTGCGAATATTAGCGGTTTGAGTTGAAATAATCTTTATCCCATTAAAATTATAAACAACGCTATCAGCCGTACGATCATTTGCGAAAACAATATCATAGCCGGTTACAACCGTGATGTAATTTTTTTGTGTAAAAACATAGCCTATCTGCCCGTCCGTTACCATTTCACTTTCAAAGTAAAGATAATCGGTAAAGCGATTGAGGCCAAGTTGTTTCTTTGCCCATTGGTATTTTAGTGTGCGTAAGCCTTCCCTGTCAACAAGAAGGTTATCATAGTCGTTTTTTTGTTTAGCTAAAGAATCGCTAACTATGCTGAGATTTTTATTAAAATAAGGTTGCAGGCCCATAAGGTCATAATGGTAAATGAAATAATTGAGCCTGCTTGCGCCAAGACTTCCCTCCAGCATGTCGATTTTCATACCGTCAACAGGCACCAGTTTACCTTCTTTAAATCCATTATGCTTTTTAAAAAATTTAATCACCATACCCCTTTGCGAATACATACTCATGGTAAACGCGCTTTGTGGCCCGTAGATACTAAGCAGGGTTAGCATGCAGAGTGAGATGGGAATGATCTTAATATTCTGTTTTTTAAACAGTAAAAAATAAAGCGAGATGAACAGCAGCCACAAAGCAAGTGCTATCAAAAAATACCTGAATTCGGTAACGCCATAGCTAAATACCCTTGTGCCAACGGCAACAAACAGCAATATCTGCAATGGGATTAATAAAAAGTAAAAGCTGCGGGTATAGGTTTTGAGCCATTTGTTTTCGTTTTGCTCGCGGATGGGGTATACCAACAGGAGCGATAATATGCCAAATACGGCATAACCTAATATCAGGTTTGATACAAGGCCTTTGGGCAGCTTCCATTCAATGAGTATTTTGATTTCATAAGCCAGTAAAATGAGCACATATACTGTTGATAGCGGGATGAGTACATATTGGGTGAAGATCTTTAGGCCTTTGGGGTAGCTTTCATCTTCATTAAGCGCGCGAGTGTTTGTTGGTACTCCCGCTAAAAAGAAGGTAGTAGTGAACATCCCTGTGATCCATACCCATAAAATCTGATAAGTATCCCACTCAAACTTAAAATTAAACAGAAAGTTGGTAGCTCCTATTGCTGCGGCCAGCCCAGCAAACAATACTACGCCATACAGCATACATGCCAAAAAGCGTAAAAAAAGAGTTTTATTAAACTGCCAAAATCCTCGTATCTGGCCTTTGCCGGTAAAGGCAGCAAAAGAAACCATTAAATGAAAAGCCAGGCTAAGCAAAAAGAACCGGGTATAATCTGCCTGTCGTTCGGGGGGATTAATAATAAATATGAACAGTACAGCTATCACAGCCGCTGCAATTTTTGCTAATACTATTTTGGTTGTTTTCCATCCTTTGCTTTGCGTGTACAGCGTAGCTGAAAGACTAAGCAGGAAACCAAGGTTGGCTATCATGATAGTGCGCATGCACCAGTTTTCGCTTATACGGTTAAGGTGATTAAGTTCGATCTCTATAGTAGCTGCTATGGTGCCAGCTAAGGCAAAAAGTGTTTCAAACGGATAACGTTTAATGGTATTTACCGCGCTTTGTAACAGGTTTTTTAATGACGGGAATTTCATTTGTGTGAGGTTTAGGAACTAATGTAGTATTTATTTGTGTTTTTGAGGTTCGGTTTGAGGTTTTACTTCTTGCAGAATGATGAAAATGTAAAATATATGTATTAAAAATCAAACCAATACCACGGTTAATTGCATTTAACACATTAGTGTTTATATTTGCGTTCGCAAAAAAACATCATTTTACGATAATGAGAGAAATACAATTCAGAGAAGCGCTAAGAGAGGCCATGGTCGAAGAAATGCGCAGCGACGAGAATATATACCTGATGGGTGAAGAGGTTGCCGAATATAACGGCGCGTACAAAGTAAGCCAGGGAATGCTGGACGAATTTGGCGCAAAGCGTGTTATAGATACGCCCATCTCTGAATTGGGTTTCGCCGGTATCGGCATCGGCTCGGCAATGAACGGCTTACGCCCTATCATCGAGTTCATGACTTTCAACTTTTCACTGGTAGCTATCGACCAGATCATCAATGGCGCTGCCAAAATGATGTCAATGAGCGGCGGCCAGTTTTCGGTGCCGATTGTTTTCCGCGGCCCTACCGGTAATGCAGGTATGCTTAGCTCACAGCACAGCCAGTGCTTTGAAAACTGGTATGCCAACTGCCCTGGCTTAAAAGTGGTTGTACCATCAAACCCATACGATGCTAAAGGTTTATTAAAATCAGCCATCCTTGATCCTGATCCGGTTATTTTTATGGAGTCGGAATTAATGTATGGCGATAAAGGTGAAGTGCCTGAAGAAACTTACTATATCCCATTGGGTAAAGCAAAAGTTGTTAAAGAAGGTACTGACGTTACTTTAGTTGGCTTTGGCAAGATCATGAAAGTGGTTATCGCTGCTGCTGCCGAACTTGAAAAAGAAGGTATCCACGCTGAGGTGATCGACCTGCGTACTGTACGCCCTATCGATTATGCTACAGTTATTGAATCGGTAAAGAAAACAAACCGCCTGGTAATTATTGAAGAAAGCTGGCCGTTAGGTTCAATTGCTACCGAGGTTGCTTTCAAAGTTCAAAAAGATGCGTTCGATTACCTTGACGCTCCTATCCTGCGTATCATGGGTGGCGATGTTCCGCTTCCTTACGCTCCAACTTTGATCCAGGAGTACCTGCCAAACCCTGAAAGGGTGATCAAAGCGGTTAAAGAAGTAATGTACGTTACCAAGTAATTGTTTTCTTAAACAAAATATTCAATTGGGCCCGGTATTTCATACCGGGCTCTTTGTTTTTAGAAACTTTATTTTAGTTGCCCGCTTTGCCACATTTCAATCATCTTAATAGCTATTATTGGGGGATTTGTAAAAAATGCCTACTTTTAAAAATTAACATTTTTGAACATGCGATACACCTACTTTAAAGCATTTAAACCCTTATTTTTTATTGTATCGGCGCTGGTATTCACCGGCAATGTTGCCTTGGCACAAACCCAGGCGGCAACTCCGGCCGCGGCTCCGGTAACCGGGGTACAAACCTTTATTGATAAGTTTTTTAAAGAATACGACAAGCAAGGCACGGCCCGTGCAGTGATTGACATTTTTAAAAGCAACAAGCAGATGGATTCAACCCGGCTTACCGGGATTATTGTCAAAATAGATTCCATGCGAAGTGTAATAGGCAAATATCTCGGCAAGGACCTGATCATGCAACGCAAGGCTTCAAATAGCCTGGTTCTGTACAGCTATCTGCTTAAACACGAAGGCCAACCGGCCCGCATGACGTTTATGTTTTACAAACCCAAAAATGAATGGGAGATCTACCGCCTCTACTTTGATATAGACGTTGATGGTGAACTTGCCGAATCATCAAGAGTAACGGGGAAACCATAAAAGAGGTAAAAGGCGAAAGGCAAAAGGCTTTTTTTGTAAAGATTAACTGAACCTTTCATCTTTATCCTTTCGCCTTTAACCTAAAATTAGTCCACCAATATATTCTCGCCAAACTTTTGCGAAACCGTGGTATCCCCGCGGTTTTCAATTTTTATCACCAGCGAACTGTCGTACGGAATTTTTTCAATCAACTGAATTTTTGTTCCTATCCCTATGTTCAGCCGTTGAAGGTATTGCAAAAATGAACTGCTGGTGTCACGCACGGCGGCAACATGGCTTTGGGCACCAGGTTTAAGCTCAGAAAGGCTTACGGAATAGGATTTAGGCACTTTACCGTTCGCCTTTGGTATAGGGTCGCCATGCGGGTCATATTCAGGAAATCCCAGGAATTTATCCAGCCTGTCGGCAAGGGTGGCGTCGTTAATGTGTTCCAGTTCTTCGGCAATATCGTGGATCTCATCCCAGTGATAGCCTAATTTCTCCAGTAAAAAAACTTCCCAAAGGCGATGGCGGCGTACAATTAATGTAGCATCCTTTAAGCCCTGCTGGGTTAACCTTACACCATTCTTTTTATCATATTCTATCAATTGTTTTTCGGTAAGCTTACGGATCATATCTACCACCGAGGCCGGGTTATTGCTGAGCGATTCGGCAATGGCGGTGGGCGTTATTTTAAAATCCTTCCCTTGTAATGCAAGGCGATAAATAGCTTTTAAATAGTTTTCTTCCGAAAGCGTATACATCAGTAATCAATTTGATAAAACACAAACATAAGCAAAAGTAAAGCGCTTATTACATCCTGAACGTTAGGTAGTGCCTCAGCTTAAAAGAAAATACTCCGGATAAAACTTTTGAAGATTGGTTTTAATTATAATTGTATATGGATATTCAACTTTGTATTATTCTGCAAAATCCTCCGGCGGGGGTAGATTTCGGAATTCAAAAGGGCAGCGGAAACAGATATGAAACCATTCAGACACAACGATCCGATGGGCTGGATATCCAATTTAATCTGACGATCCAATTAAAAAGCGATCCGCAGAAGATCAATGATCCTCGATTTTCGGGGCCGTTTGTACAGGGACAGCCCGCAAGTCAATTCCTTTATATTGACGTTGGTGAATATGCAGGCCAGGTGGGAGGCTGGAGCCGCAGAGTTAAAGTTCCGCTTTCCGGAGTAACCTGGGACATGATAACCCAGCTTGGCCACCATTCGACTGCATTCCTTATAACGAGCTTTCCGGGAACAGCAAAAGACGGCAGTCCCATTTGTGCTACGGTAAAACCATTTGAAGGCTGGAAGGTAAATATGCCTTAAACTGAGCCTCAATGACCTTATAGATATGCCTTAGAAACAAAATAGGCCTCCTTGTCAGGAAGCCTATTTGCTATATAATAATGTTTATTAGTGATGCCCGTGACCACCACCGTGACCATGTCCGCCGTCACCACCGTGCCCGCCACCATGACCATGATCACCGCCGCCGTGCCATCCGCCTCTGTTTGGGTTACCGCCATGCCATCCGCGATCGCCGCCGCGCCAGTGATTGGCATATCTTACATCACGGCTGTTACGGATGATCACCTGATCATGACGGCCGCGATAGCCGGAATAATGATCCCTGTAGTATGCGTTGCGTATCCATGGGTTACGCTCATTTACCACAACTTTATATCCATTGTAAACATTATAGTTACGATACCTTACAGGTAAATACCTGCGGTGTACCCATACGTTGTTTTCATAGTAAATATAATTATGGGTTGGCACATCGTAGTAAGCATCAATATCAGGCATGTAATAATAGTCAACATGATCATAGCCTACAGGCCCCCAATCGGGCTGGCTGCCTATGTTGATCCCTAAACCAATACTAACCTGTGCAGAAGCTATTTTTGCAGTAAAGCAGCTTAACAAAATAACTGCCGATAAAATCATCTTTTTCATAACGCGTGTAATAAGTTATATTTATATGACTACGGTTAAAGCCCATGGTTTAACCTGTCTCAATATCTGTTGCTCCATTTATTCAAAACAAATGCCATTGTAATGGCAACCTTAGTGTAATGAAGCAAGCTCAATTAATTGTAACACAGCAAATGTTAGTTATTTTCCATCTTAATTAAATGAGCAATATTCCAAATTAAAAAAATTGCATTTTGTTATCATTCGGTTAATAATTGTATGGAAAATAAAAGCTTTCCGGCCCTCCCGGCGCCCTGCTTCAGCCCTTGCAATACTGTCTGCAAAAACATACGAAAATAGCCGCACAAAAAAGCCACCCCAACCGGGTGGCTTGAAATTGATAGCTAAACTACAATTATTGTTTAGGCGGCGCGGGCTGATCGGCCGGTGCTTTGCCTATCAGGTCCATAAATTGATCCAATTTTGGTGTTATGATAATTTGAGTACGCCTGTTTTGTGCTTTACCACTCGGGGTTGAGTTATCCGCGATAGGATTATACTCACCACGGCCACCGGCAGTTAAACGTTTAGGATCAACCTGGTAAGTGGTTTGCAGGGCCTGCACTACTGATGAGGCACGTAAAGCACTTAAATCCCAGTTGTTGCGGATGTTTTTCTGCGAGATAGGAACATTATCCGTATTACCTTCAATCAGCACATCATAATTGCTATAGTCCATAATGATCTTGGCTATCTTGCTTAAAGTAGCGCCAGCCTTATCAGATATTTCATAACTACCTGATTTATATAACATATTATCAGATAATGAAATGTAAACCACTCCCTTCAATACCTTTACATCAACATCCTGGGTTTCCTGCGGAGTTAATGAGCGGGTAAGGTTGTTGGTCAACACCATGTTAAGCGAATCGCTTTTGTTTTTAGCGTTAACCAACTGCTGTATATAGCGGTTTGAAGCATTGATCTCATCAACCAGCTTTGATATATTCACATTGCCCTGGCTGCTTGAGTTTAAACATTTGTTCAAGGCATCCTGCAAAGCGGTTACATTTGTTTTTTGCTGCTCAATTTGCTCTTCAAGGCTTTTGTTACGGCCACGTGCCACGGCAAGGGCCTGTTCGCTGGTTTGGTATTTAATGCTCAGGTCTTTGGTGCTGTTCTGCAATTGTGTGTAATTAGCATCCAGCTCTTTGTATTTTTTGCTGCTTACACAGCTTTGGCCTAATACTGCTGTTACAAGCAGGGCCAAAATGGATATTCGATATTTCATAGTGTAATTTGATTTAAATCGTTTAACAATAAATCGGTTAGCTAAGTAACGAATATAATGTCCGTTTATAGCTAACCTATACAGGTAAACTATTAAAGTTAACCGGAATGTGACATAAAGGGGCAACTTTTGTGCCGAAGGCCAACTATGCCCCTTAAGGGAAGATATAAGGGGAATTGCAAGAAAAAAGGACTGTCCCCCAAAAAGGACAGTCCTTTATAAAAACAATCAAAATTATAACAATATAAAAACTTAATCGCGGTGGCCATTGCCGTGATTGTCATGACCATCATGTCCGCGTTTATTACCATTTGATTTTTGTTTTACGTCAACCCTGCGCACGGTTTTACGTTCAACCCAATGGTTACGGTATTTTTCATCGTGGCTATCACGAATTACAACCTGATCATGACGGCCTTTGTACGAGGCATATTTACGTTTGTAAACATCGTTCCTAACCCAAGGGGTGCGCTCGTTAACTACTACCTTGTAGCTGCGATATACATCATAGTTACCAAAACGTGGCGGCAACATAGCCCCATGAACCCAAACATTATTATCAAAATAAACATACTGGTGGGCATTGATATCGTAATAAGAATCAATATCGGGCAGGTAATAATAATCTACATGGTCATAACCTACGGGGCCCCAGGCAGGTTGGCTACCGATATTAATATTTAAGCTTATTTGGGCACTGGCTATTTTTACAGTTAAGCTGCTTAATAAAATAGCAGCTGTTAAAATTATCTTTTTCATGTTGTGTTATTGTTTTGTTTGTAGGTATGACAATAACCGTGCATAAAAGTTTAACCCGCTACATGTTGCAACGGGTAACTAATTAGATACAATGTGTATTTTGAACTGAAACAGACTGGTGTTCAGCCTATTCGTCGTCGTTATCTTTATCGGCTGCTTTTTTAGCTGCCATGGCCAATACAGGTTTCCCGATAACTTTATATGTGCCTTCGCCTTTTAGTATTGACGCCAGCTGAGCCTTGTCCTGCATGGTTTTTACGCTCTGCGCAAGTTCCTTATCGTATTTAAAGTTGGTTTCGTAGCGTCCTTTTTCGTAGTAATAGCGTGACGCTATTTCGTTTTCAAGTACTTGTTTTATTTCGTCCTTGTGTTGAATGAGGTCATTCTTTTTGCTGGCAATAAGTTTGGTTTTCAAGCCTTCATACTCGGCCTGGATATCGTTGAACTGTTTATCCTTGGTGGCTTCAACTTTTAAGGAGCTTAACAATTTTTCGGATGCGGTGGTGTAGCTATAGTTTTTATCGGCCAGGTATTTTATAAAGTCATTGTATTCACCGTCAGATAGCGTAAACGAACGGGCATCGGCAATTTTAACGTGCTTATCGTGGTAAACGGTGGCATAATCAAATATCAGCAGTTTGCCCACCAATGCCTGGGTAACATTGGCAAATTTTTCCTGTTTGATAAACAGGTCCGGGTAAATACCGCTGCCGTCATAAACAGAACGGCCGTTTTTTGTTTTAAATTCATGGATCAGCGAATCGGCCACTTTTACCACACTGCCATCATCCTTACGGTGGGTATAATCCAGCTCCTGGATACAACGGCCCGAAGGCACATAGTATTTGGCAATGGTAATTTTTACCAGGCTATTGTATGGTAAATTGAAAGTTTGCTGTACCAGGCCTTTGCCATAACTGCGCTGCCCGATAATCACCGCGCGGTCGAGGTCCTGCAGGGCGCCGGCAACAATTTCACTTGCCGATGCCGAATGGCTGTTTACCAATACCACCAAAGGCAAATCGGGTTCGAGCGGTGCGCTGATGGTGCTGTAAGTAAAGTTCTTTTCCTTTATCTTCCCTTTTTGCGATACGATCTCCACATCTTTCTGCACAAAAAGGTTCACTATTTTTACGGCTTCCTGTAATATGCCGCCGCCGTTTGAGCGAAGATCAAGAATGATACCGTTGGGATTTTTCTTTTTTAGCTCGACGAGCGCATTGGTAACTTCGGCAGCGGAATTTTCAAGGAATTTATCCAGTTTAATATACCCCATGTTGCCATCAACCATGCCAAAGTACGATACATTGGGCTGTTTGATCTCGTCACGAACCAGGTTCTTTTCAAATGGCTGAGGTGTATTATCCCGTTTTATGAACAATTTTATGGCCGCGCCCTTTGAGCCTTTCAGCAGCTGGCTCACCTGGTCATTATTTTTGCCGTTAAGGTCAACATCGTTTATCTTCAGGAGCTGATCTCCGGGGTGTACATCTCCTTTTTGGGCCGGGAAGCCCGCAAACACTTCCGATACAAATACTTTACCGTTACGCAAAAAAATACTGGCGCCAATGCCGCCATACTGGGTACTTACGTAATGCAGCTTATAATCTTCAATTTCCGATTCGGGCACAAACTCAGTATAAGGGTCAAGACCATCGAGCATGGCATCAACACCGGTTTTTACCAGCTTGGCCGAATTGATGTCATCAACGTAATTGATATTAACCTCTTTATAAACAGAGGCAAAAACATCAAGGTTCTTCGAGATCTGGAACAGGTCGTCATTAAAACCCACTATGCCCGCGGCCAGCAATGCAATACCTGCAAATAAGCCTGCTCTTTTGTATCCTTTTTTGAACACTAACCCCTGTTTCATCATTTATCCTCGAAAAAAATAAAAATACAAAAAAGCTATCCAGTTTGTATAACCGCAGTGTCTATTTTACAGTCGGTTGGTATCAATATTCACCAGCGCCTTTTTTAGGGTGAAAACCACATATTTGCGATCGCGGTTTACCAGATCCATCAGTTTGGTAATCAAGCTTTCTTCCTGCCCTTCGCTGTATTTTAACTGCTCGTCTGTAAGGTGGTTGTATTTACGTTGAATCTTAATTTTTACGCGTTCCCAATCCTTGTTGGTAATACTGATTTCAGCCATGTTCAATTTATTTTCAGCAAAAATATAAAAAATACCAAGTTGCTACTGTTAATTGTTTGGCTCGTGTATTGATAATACCTGATACGGCTCAAAAATGGGCCGGGTTATAACCAAAGTAAATTAATAGCGTAGAGCCGTATACAATTTAAAGGATAACGTGCGTTTATGGCTTTACATTTAACATCGAAAATCATGAAAAAGTATCTATTAAGTGCAGTATTGCTGATAGCTGTAAGCATCAGTGCAAAAGCACAATTTTCTTTAGGCGTAAAAGGAGGTGTCAATTTTTCAAAAATTGGCTCCGATAATTTTAACGACAAAAACCTGACCGGTTACCAGGCTGGTTTATTTGCCCGCGTGGGCAACGGCGTTTACTTACAGCCAGAGCTTTATCTGAGCGGCACCGGCGGTAAATTTGAATCAAATGATAATAATACCGTATTTAGTGGCAAGGTAAGGTTCACTAACCTCAATGTGCCGTTATTGGTAGGTAAGTCATTTGGCCAAAAAGATCTGAACTTCCGCATTATGGCAGGTCCTATTTATACTTACACGCTTGATCAAAGCACCAGCGTAAGTAATAACGTAGGTAATGCATTCAATGATTTTAACAAAAGCAATATTGGTTTCCAGGCCGGAGCCGGTGTTGATATAGGTTCAATCACTGCCGATTTGCGTTACGAAGGCGGTTTAACCAAAGTTAGCGATAGCTTTGCTAAACGCCAAAACCTTTGGGCACTGAGTGTGGGCTTTAAGATTTTTTAAAGATTATCGAGAGTTCGTGGGAACACGAACTTTGGGAATGTAAAACGGCCCGGCAGGTTAACCTGCCGGGCCGTTTTGTTTTATAAGGCTCTCTCCGAAAAAAGAGTTGCATTCTTTAAAGTCTCCCCTTTTAGGGGGAGATTTAGAGGGGGCATCTACTTTGCACTAAACACAACTGATGTTACCCCTGCTGTCATAGCGGCTTTACTTGCCGGTTTGTATATGAAGAACAGCTTATGCGTTTTACCGTCAGTTACCGGCGTAAGTACCAGGTGAACAGCACCGCCTTTAGCATCCTTAGCAGGCACAGGCATACTTCCTTTACCTGCAAGGGTTCCTGTTTCCGAATCGAGCCTTAATTCAAAATTAAGCGGAGCAGTAGGTGGTGCTTGCCAGAAATTGGTTAGGTTAATAGAGCGTACGCCTGTTAAATCGATATTCTCCAATGCAAACCAACCGTCGGTTCCCGGATAGATCATCAGGTTAATGCCATTGTATTTAAAGGCGGTAAACCCGTTGAATTTTTCGGTGCCTTTAAACTGGTAAGTACTGCTGTTTAATGATACAATGGCGCTTCCGGTCAACTTCTTAATGTCATTACCGCCGTCATCTGTGTATTTGGCCGATAGTACCAGCGCCGCCGCTTGTTGTTTTTCAGGCGGAGCAGGCATAATAGTGCCAGATGCAGCTAACGAAGGCTTCTGATTGCTGTTATCGAGGGAAAGCACCCAGTTAATGATCTGATCAAGGTCGCCCTGCTTAATGTTTGGATGGGCAGACATTGCGGTTTCACCCCAAACACCGGCACCACCTTTAATTACCTTTTGGGTGAGTTTGGCCATGGCATTAGGATCTTTTTTGTACCTGGCCGCAACCTGAACAAATGACGGGCCTATGGATTTGCCATCTTCTTTGTGGCAGCTTTTGCAATCCATAGTGAGCATGAGGGTTTTGCCACGATTTTCGGGCTCGCCCTGCTCATGCTGTGTGGCTGATTGTGCTTTATCGAAGCCTTCGATATAATCAAGCCCAACATAAATGCGTTTTGGATCTATCGCTTTGGTGTCAGGTCCATCGGTTACGTTAACCGTGTATTTGAACGGCACACCAGGCAGGTAAAATGACTTATTGCCGCCTGTAATAGCGATAGTAACAGTTGGTTGCTCATTACCCGCGTAAATACTAACCGGCGCGCTTTTGCTTGCCGCTCCTTTATCGTCTTTTGCTTCAACAGTAATTTTGTAATCGCCAACTGTTGTGTAAGTATAGCTAAGCGACGGGGTGGTTGTTTCTTTAGTTACACCATTACCCAGGTTCCAGGTGTAAGAAATATTATCTTTTTCCGGATCAGTGGCTTTGGCAGTCAGCTTAACAGTAAAAGGCAGCACGCCAGATGTTTTATCAGCTTTGAAAGATGAAATTTCGGGAGGACGGTTGCCTGAAATATAGTCAATGCGGAACAGGCCTGCATCCGGGTTATGCGAGAACCAGCCACTGCCGTACTCCAACCCATAAAGCCTGCCATCTGGACCAACTTCCATATCAATCATGGAGTTTACCTTCAGCTTAGGGAAGAAAGGTTCCATTTTGTCAAAATCACCTTCAGGAGTTAGCGTGATGGCCTTTATCCAGCCGCGCATCCAGTCGTATGCTAAAAACTTGCCGTTATAATAATCAGGCAGGCGGGTTTCTTCGGGGAACATATCGGTATAATAAACCGGACCAGCCATAGCGTTCCTGCCACCTGCGCCAACCTGCGGAAAATCTGCCGATGGACCATAAGGGTACCAGATAAATGCAGGTTGCGCCGGCGGCAGATCGGTTAAACCTGTGTTATTACGCGAGTTGTTAACCGGGTGCTTAGGATCAAACGCCGGGCCCGATTTGCCTGTGGCATAATCATAAAGATGGTACGGTTTGTTATCGCCCACAAAATATGGCCAGCCAAAGTTACCCGCTTTTTTAGCCTGGTTAACCTCGTCGTACCCCATGGGGCCACGGTTGTCAAGGCTGTCATTATGCGCATCCGGACCCACTTCGCCCCAGTACAGGTAGCCGTTTTTCTGATCTACCGAAATCCGGTATGGGTTCCTGTCGCCCATTACATAAATCTCCGGGCGGGTTTTTGGCGTACCTTTCGGGAACAGGTTGCCTTCGGGGATTTCATATGTACCATCATCCTTAAGGTTGATACGCATAATTTTACCGCGAAGGTCATTGGTATTACCGGCCGAGCGGCGTGCATCAAATTGCAGGTGACCCGGCCTGTCATCAAGCGGAGCATAACCACTGCTTACATATTTCTGTCCTTTTTCATTAAACGGAGTTGAATTATCCCCGGCCGAGAAGAACAGGGTTTTATCAGGCCCCGGACCAAAGGCTATTGAGCCCCCTGTGTGGCAGCAGATCTCGCGCTGTGCTTTTACCTCCAAAATAACTTTCTCGGTTTTTTTATCCAGTGTGTCGTTTTTAAACGTAAACCTTGAAAGGCGGTTTACCGAACTATCGGCAGGACTGTAATAAATGTAAATCCAGTTGTTTTTTTCAAACTCAGGGTCTTTGGCCAGGCCAAGCATCCCTTCTTCGGCATTTACATTGGGCACATGGGCTTTCCAATACACGTCAAAAAAACCAACCTGCTTTACCTTCTGGGTATCGTGCTTGTACAGCATGATCTCGCCGCGGCGCTGGATCACCATAATATCCAGGTTCGGCAATATGGTCATCTCGGTTGGCTCAAAAAATTCGCCGGTTGATAATTGTGTCTTTTTAAAGCGATCCTCATCGGGTGGCAGTTGGGTTTTAGCCTTGCTGTAATCCAATTCCTTATTTTCGCCTATGGCATATTTAATACCGGCAAGCAGCATTTTCAGGTAGCCTGTTTCTTTATAACTTTCGTCGGTATGGCCCATGGCTGTATAAAATGCACGGCCCCCGTCAAAATCATGATACCAGGTGGCAGGGTGGTTACCCATACGCTTCCCTCCTTTGTAACTGTTTTCATCAAGGGTAATGAGTACATGTACATCTGTGGCTAATGGCTTGCGGAAACTATAAAACTCATCGGTGCGTTTCCATACTTTAGGCAGATCTTTAGTTGCATCGTTGTTGGCATCAACTATATTATAAGTGCCGGGCTGTACATTCGGGTTTTTATCATGGATACCCGGGTGGTCATAAAACCAGGCGCCAACCAGGCGACCATACCACCCCCAGTCATATTCTGTATCGGCGGCGGCGTGAATGCCTACATAACCGCCTCCCGCCTGAATATAACGTTCAAAGGCCGCTTCCTGCCTGTAATCAAGTACATCGGCGGTGGTGCTCAAGAAAATAACAGTTGAATACTTTTTGAGGGTATCCTCGTTAAACATGGCCGAGTTTTTTGTAGTGTCTACCTCAAAGCCATTTTCGGCGCCAAGCTTTTTGATAGCGGCTATGCCTGCATCGATGGATGCATGGTGAAAGCCCATGGTTTTTGAAAAGATAAGCACGCGCGGTTTATTGGGGCGTGTTTTGTTACAGGATAAGTAAATGCAGCTGAATGCCACAAGAACCATCAGGACGATTTTTTTCATATCGACTTAATTGCAGATTGGGTTAATTGGTGTTCGGATCGGTTTCAGGACTTAAGGCAGCAATATACCACAATCGATTGCAATAAATTGTTGCCAACCAAATTTATAACTAAATCTTTACGAAACAATATCCAATGTGTAAAACTGACACATTATTTTTACTGTAATTTTGACGGTTTTTGCTGCGTCCGGTCATATATAGAAAGGTTATTTCCTTTCCTGCTTTTTTCGGCAGGTGCCCGTGAAGCTATCCGGATGATGTTATGCGAATTGGCTTAGGCTGATTACAATATTTTGGAGAGTGCAAAATAAAAAAGCTGTAAAAACAGCAAAGCCCCTGATGGGCAGGGGCCTTTACTAACCAATTATAAACCTAAATTATGAGAAGAGCTGTAGGAGAAGGAGTCGAACCTTCACGGAGTGGTTATTTTTATTGCTAAAAGTTTCCCAATTTCTCCGCCACCGCGACAAGGAGGTGTGTCTGCCAAAAATTTCACCATCCTACAGTGTTGTAAGTCTTAAGTCGTTAGTCTGAAGTTCTAAGTCTTTTGACTTAAGACTTCTGACTTTGTACTTAAACTCGCTGTTGGGGAAGGATTCGAACCTTCACAGAGTGGTTAGCCCGCTTCGGGTTTTCCATGATCTCCGCCACCGGGACAAGGAGGTGTGTCTGCCAAAAATTTCACCACCCAACATTGTTTTTACTTTAAAGAACATTAAGCATTTCCCTTTTGCTTGATACAAATTTAATAGGACTATCTATTTCTTGCAAATATTTCAACAAAAATATTTTATTTTTAATCGAATTTTAATTAAACTTGTATTTCAATATAGATATTCAAATTTATGTCCCACAGAAAAGCTCAAAATTTAGAAATTGATAATCTTGACATCCAGATTTTATCAATATTAATGAAAAATGCTACCACTCCATACACCGAGATAGCTAAAGAGTTGATTGTTTCTGGCGGAACCATACACGTGCGGATGAAAAAGTTAGAGGAGATGGGTGTAATAAAAGGGGCCAGCCTTGAGGTAGATCCGCAAAAGTTAGGATATGACATCACTGCATTCCTGGGTATTTACCTCGAAAAAGGATCACAGTATAATGAAGCTGTAAAGCAATTAAAAACAATTAAAGAAATTGTCGAGTTGCATTACACTACCGGCGAATGGAGCATTTTTGCTAAAATTGTATGTCATGATACCACTCACCTGCGTGAAGTTTTGAACGAGCAGATCCAGGGTGTAAGAGGCATTCAACGTACCGAAACCTTCATTTCGCTTGAAGAAAGTATCAGGAGGCAAATAACGCTGGAATAAATTTTACTCAAATTATTGAAACGCCTACAGCCTGGTTTTTACCGGGCTATAGGCGTTTGTTTTATGAAAACCTTAAATTGAATTACCCAAAAAACGGACTATCGAGCGTTAAAAGGGAATATTCATGACCCGATTACCATGTCACCCTAACTGTAGTGAAAGATTTTCCGGCATAATCAACATCATAATAATTTTGATTCACATTATCCTGGCTCCAAATCAACGCGTTATTTTCCGTTGCACTGGTCCTGTAAATCCTTATTGTACTTATATTGCCGCCAAAGTACAGCCTAACCCTGTTTTGGGGATCGGTATTCCAGTTAACTACATTAATATCGGCCTTGTTTGAGGTTGTAAAAGCGCTTACGTTATCCGCTCCAAAGTTCGTTATGCCGGTTAAGGTTGTAGGAATATAATTTTCGTTAAGCAGGTTAGCCGTATATTGTTGAAAAACGTAGTAATTTTTCTTTCGTACCGCCGGCGCTCCCCAGGGAGTATACAGCAGCCCGCCAAAATTAGTTTCAGGATTACCCCATTCAAAATACAGCCAGCCTTTCGCTCCGCCCCTAAAGGCATCGTGAAATTTATTAACAAGGTCAAGGGCAGCCGTTAATTCATCCGGTGTAGTTCCCATACCAAAGCCAGCGTGCCACTCCGTCATATACAGGCCCTTGGCACCCGCTGATGAAGAGGCCGCTGAAAAGTTAGCAGCCGAACTATTTAAATATTGATGAGTGGTGAAAAGACTTACGTTCCCCGAGGCATTAAGCCCCGAAACATATGATCCGGTATGGGTTACATCAATACAATCCGGAGATGCAAAAACAGGTGCAGAGATACTCAATGACTGTAATTTAGTTTTAAGCCATCCGGCAGTGCTTGTATATACACTTTGGGCTTGCGCTGTGGTAAACTCCGCCGATTCATATGCTATACCCGAAGACGGGTAATCGGGCTCATTCATTAAGCTCAAATAATTAACAGTTATTCCATTGTCTTTTAGATTTTTAATATGAGCATACAAAAATTCGCCGAACTCGCTATAAGCATTGGTTACACTAGCATTAAGCGTTCCTCCATTATTAACGCTATTGTTAGTTTTCAAATATTTAGGCGGAGATAATACAATAGCCCAAACTTTAATAGCCGGATTTGTAAGCTGCGCTTTTTTTAACGCTGTTATCTGGTCAACCAGGTTAGAATTGCCGGTAAAATTAAATTTAGAAAAATCTGTGTTATTCGGGTCTGTGTTATCATTCACATCCTCCACTCCATCAGCTCTAAGTACAATTTTAAAAACATTTACATTAAGGTCATGCCAAAGCCAGTTGCTTGCATCAGTAAAATTAGTTATCCCGTTTACCAGGTGCCCACTATAAAAATAGCAGCCCGCTCCTATAAGGTCAATCTTCTGGAGGGGGCTTCCTATTCCTACAGTTATGCTTCCCCCGCTTTGAACGGAATTTATAACTGGCTGATTCACGCGTTGCTGTGCAGGAGGGACAGCATTTTTACGACAGGACAAAACAGCGCAAGCCAGTGTAACAGCTATCGCTGAAAGGATTTGATTCTTTCTCATAAACTTTTCTTTGATTGATAATTGGTCCGTAATTTTCGATAATAAAACAAGCTGATAAATGGACATAATCAGGTTTTATATGGACTATATTACTTTCAGGATCTTCAACACCATATCCTGCTGAAGATTTATAAAAGCAGAGGAAAAAAGATATTTTATTTCGATGTTGCTTCAACACTGCCCTCTTCAGTTAGCGCTTCTGTCCGCTTTAACTCTTTTTATCATTTAAGTGTTAAAAAATGTCAAAATCAGTTAATTATATTAATTAAAAAGCCTTTTTCATCTCAATTTCATAAAGCGCCGCTACTTTAGTTTTTGTAAAGGAGTGATGTAGCGTAATTGATCAAACTCGCGTAAGGTAATTTACGGTGCATTGTGTGTTCATTTTTAGATACTTAAAAGATTATTATTATGCTGGCTATAAAAACTTTAACCGATAATTTAACAGTCTACAAACGCAACATACGTTTAATGGGCGATAAATTTGAGATTAGTGTAGTGGGCAATAACCCCCTGTTGGCCGATGAGCAAATTGACATTGCCATTGATGAAATTAACAGGGTTGAAAAATTGCTTTCGGCTTTTAGCGATGACAGCAGCATCAACCACATAAACCGTAATGCCGGTGTTGCCCCGGTTAAAGCCGATGGTGAAACATTCAGGCTCATTAACAGGGCACTGCAAATATCAGAACTTACTTACGGCGCTTTTGATATTACTTACCTGGCTGATAACGCGTTTAACGAAACCACAGCCGAAAACAATTCGGTAAAAACTGCCAAACGTACGCTTCCACTGGCCAGCTATAAAAACATAGTGCTTGATGCTGTAAAACAAACTGTTTTTCTAAAAGAAAAAGGGATGCGCATAGGTTTTGGCGCAAACGGCAAAGGTTACGCCGCCGACAGGGCCAAATATGTATTGCAAATGAACGGTGTAAGCAGCGGCGTGATCAATTTTGGTGGTGACCTGCTTGCATGGGGCTTACAGCCAAACCTGCAGCCCTGGACTGTTGCCGATGCCGACATTAGCCAGCTAAACCAACCCTTTGCTGATTTGGAGATCAGTAATCTTGCTTTTGCAACATCGGTTAATGCCGAAAAATATGCAAGTATCAGCAATAAAAAATTCACCAACGTATTTAACCCTAAAAAAGGGTTTCCGGTTAGCGGTATTACAAGCGTAAGCATCCTTAGCCCTACCGCCGAATTTGCCGACGCTTTGGCCACACCAATACTCACCATAGGTGTTAACGCCGGCCTATACATGATCAATCAGCTTAACCAGGTGGCCTGCGTTATTATTGATGATCAAAACCGGGTTTATCCGTCAAAAGACATCGCTCTCTGACTTTCAAACATTAAAGTACACTCATAAACCTTTCATCATAATTGTGATTCGGATAATTCATTTGCATCGGCATTTTTACAAGTGCTCCTGCAAATGAATTGTTATTTGTTGTACCTTTCTCATTTTGGTGTAAACATTTAAATTGTCCTTTATTTGAGCCTTATTTTTACCTTTTCTTCTCCTCAATGATAAAGTGGTTTGCGTATATTGTCCTGTTATTGATATTTGCAACACGTATATCATTTGCCAATGCCCTTACAAAAAACATTGATGCGCTTGCTCATGCCGGTAACAAAAAACCGGGTGCGTTGTCGTATACTTTATTAGCGGCTGATACTACTACCAAAACCAAAAAGCAACTGGAGGATGAAAAGAAAAAAATCAAAGAAATAGCCAAAGCAAAGCGGCAGGCTAAGCCGGCTACTGTTGACGATGATGCCGTACCGCCTAAGCCCAAACCCAAAAGGCAGCGCCGCCCCGAAGGCATGGAGCGCCCGCCCGAAATACCGAGGAGAAATGGCAGTTAAACCGGTTAAACAATTTACCATATTGATGAAATACCTTTGCTTACTTTTTTTTATGGCTGCAAGCGGTACCGTATTTGGTGCGGATACTGATTTGCGCCTTTTTGCCGGTAAGCACCCCTTAGTAGCCGATTCTGATACCATTATTCGTAAGCGGTCAATTTCGGCCGGGGTAAGTTATGGCAGCGACGTGCTGTTTTTTGGTCGTACCGGCCCGGTAAAATATCCTTTTGTTACTGCCGATCTGATTTATAATACCAAGTCGGGTATCTTTTTATATGGCTCGGCCTTTAAAGTTTTGGGTTATGCCCCTGTTGATGAGGTTGATTTGGGCGGAGGGTATTTTTACAAATTTTCGAAAGCCTTTTCCGGCTCAGTAAGTTATACGCGGTTCTTTTTTGCCAGGGATGCAGCACAGGTTATCAAGTCGGCCTCCTCAAATGATATCAATTTTAAAAATTCATACGATTGGCATTACCTGAAAACAAGTGCCGTGCTTGATTATCTTTTCGGCAAATCGAACGATATTTTTTTAACAATAAGCAATTCAAAATACTGGGAAAGCAGCTGGAGCATTTTTGACGACCAGGATTTTCTTTCCTTTAACCCTTCCTTTAATTTTATCCTGGGCACGCAGAATTTTGTTCAGCGCTATTCACTTGATCATCATTTCAGGGACGAGGCCGCCAATATTTCTATACAATATGACCCGCGTTATGCGAGCCGTAACCGCCGGTTCAACATGCTTAATTACAGCTTCAAAATCCCGGTGGCTTATAACCGGCCACATTATACGTTTGAATTTTCGTACAAATATTCTATCCCGGTTAACGTAGAAGGAGTATTGCTTAACCGGCGCGAGTCATTTTATAATTTAACTTTTTACTACGTTTTTTATTAATCATAATACATGAATGTTTTAATAATAGAAGACGAAACAGCACTTGCCCACGAACTTGAAATTTTTCTTTCAAACTATAACTATATCTGCGAGGTTTGTTTTGACGGCACTTCGGCATCCGAAAAAATTGCCACAAACCTGTATGATTTTATATTGATAGACCTGGGCCTGCCCGATTATGACGGCCTTGATCTGCTCAGGGAATCAAAAAAGACTAATTCGGAGGCGGCATGTATTATACTCACCGCCCGTGCAGAGATCAACGACCGGATCAAAGGCCTCGACCTTGGCGCCGACGATTATCTGCCTAAGCCTTTTTCGTTGCTTGAGCTGCAAAGCCGTATGCAGGCCATCATCAGGCGTAAGTTTGGGGTTAAAAATAACATTGTTGAACTGGGTGGTTTCCTGATCGACCTTACCGCACGTACTATATCCTATTATAACAGCGTTGTTAATACCATTACCAAAAAAGAATTTGACCTCATAGCCTATTTAATTTTACATAAAAACCGTACGCTTACCCGCATGCAGCTGAGCGAGCATATTTGGGGCAGCGTGGTGAATAATGACTATGACAGCAATTATATTGACGCGCATATTAAAAATATCCGTAAAAAATTAAATGCCTATGCCCCGCCCGACTGGCTGGAAACGGTACGTGGTTTGGGTTATAAAATAAAGATCAACGCCTGAGTATTTGAAATTAGGAACAAAACTTACACTTTTTAACGCCATCTCCAAGCTGGTTATCGTGATACTGTTTGTATTGCTTGTTCCTGTATTGATCAAAAATATCAGCCGTAATTATGTCGACAGCAAGCTTATCAAACAAAAAAACAAGCTGCTGCAAATTGTAAAAAGCAAGGGCATTGAAACCTACATCGAAAACGGCGAAGGCTACGGCAGCTACCTCCCGCTTAAGGAAGAATATATCAGCCTGGACGAAGTTGATCCCGATTATTTCCTGGATACTATAAAAAGAGGCAAGCGGCTTTTTAGTGAAGGGGATACTTTAGAGTATCGCATATTAAGTCACACTTTTAAGGTTAAGAACAAAAATTACCTGCTGGAAATTGGCAAAAGTGTGGATACTTTGGATGAAACCAGCGTTCCCCTGCAAAATATAGCTTTCCAGGTATTGCTGGGAATGATCTTGCTGACCGTACTGGCCGACCAGGTATATTCAACCTATGTACTTAAACCTTTACGGCTTATTATTAAAACCAAGCTTATAGGGCAAAAATTCCCTAATTTTCATACCTACCGGCAGGTACGTACTACCACATCAGATTTTCAGCATCTGGATATCAGTATCCATAACATGATCGAAACCATTGCCGATAAGTTTCATAAAGAGCGGGAGTTTATTTCCAACGCATCGCATGAGCTTATGACACCCATCTCTATTCTTCAGTCAAAAATCGAGAATATGTTTGAGGAGGAGGATATCAACGATGAGCTTAAAGGCAGGTTATTGGAAATGCAAAAGATCCTGAACCGGTTGAAGAGCATTACGAAAACGCTGCTACTCATTTCCCAGATAGAGAACGAACAGTTTTTAAAAGAAGACAAGGTATCGGTATCCGAACTATTGCAGGAGGTTTATGACGAGATCTCCATTCGTCTGCAGGATAAAAACATCAGCTATGAAATGTTGATGCCAGAGAACTGGCATTTTGTCAACATCAATAAATTTTTACTCTTTAACCTGTTCTTTAATCTTATCAACAATGCCATTAAATACAATCATGAGGGCGGCAGCATTAAGGTAACAGGCATTGCTGTAAATGATAAGTATATGATCAGTATAGCTGATACCGGCATCGGTATAGATGAAGACGCCATCCCGCTGATCTTTAACCGCTTTAAAAAATTCAGACAGTCATTACAACAAGACAGCTTTGGATTGGGCCTGCCTATTGTAAAATCAATAGCGGCCTTTCATGATATTGAAATCAATGTAATTTCTGAAAAAGATAAAGGAAGTACCTTTAAACTTATTTTCCCGGCTACACTGATAGTAATTTCCTAAAACTGCAAAAAGGCATGCCAAATTGTACTGTAGCAAAAATTTTACTGCTGCTTTGTACTAAAAATCGGGCAGTGTTGCAAAAATCAATAATCCCGTATTCTTTACTTCATTGAAATTAACTTTACTTATCATTAAAAAAATGTTGCTATGATTGATGGGAGATGTTCTTTTGATAGAAGCGGCGCATAATACTGCCATCCGCTTTTTTTGGCATCTGCTTTGTAAAAAGTACGGTATAACATAATATACAAGTACGATGAGAACGCTTAAATTAAAAGTAGCCACCCTTGGTATAGCATTAGCTACAGCAGGCATATTAGGCTCAGGATGTAATTCACTTACAAAAACGCAAAAAGGTGCTGCTATTGGCGCGGGTGCCGGTGGTACAGTAGGTGCTTTTATTGGTAAAGCTGCCGGTAATACCGCTTTAGGTGCTATTATAGGTGGTGCTGTAGGTGGTACCGCGGGTGCTTTTATCGGCCGTAATATGGACAGGCAAGCTGCCGAAATTAAACAAACAGTGCCTGGCGCCACAGTAACCCGCGAAGGTGAAGGCATTTTGGTTAAATTTGATTCAGGTATTTTATTTGATACTGATAAATCAGATTTAAAATCTGCCGCTCAAACTAACCTGCAAAACCTTGCAGCGTCGTTACAAAAAAACCCTGAAACTAACATTACCATCATCGGCCATACCGATAATACCGGATCTGACAGTTATAATCAAACACTTTCAGTAAAGAGGGCGGATGCTGTAAAATCATATTTAGTTGCGGGTAATGTAGCTTCATCACGTATGACAGTGACCGGTAAAGGCGAAAGCGAACCAATTGCCGATAATACCACTGCCGATGGCCGCGCACAAAACCGCAGGGTTGAGATCACCATTGTGGCAAACGAAAAAATGAAGGAGCAAGCTAAACAAGCTGCCCAGTAACATAGCGTAATAATAAGATCAGTTAATAGTTTAAAGAGGAAGCCCCCGGCACAAAACCGGGGCTTTTTGGTATATGCCAAAATCACTATTCGCACATTTGTTAAACAATGTGTTATCCCAACTGATAAAAACATTTTGTAATCAACAAGTTAATCACCTACTTTTGCAGTATGGTAAAAAGATCAGGAGCGATATTACTCACTATGCTGTACACAGTTACGGTATTGGGCTTTGCTCTTAATTTCCATATTTGCGGCGACTATGTTGCATCTGTAAAAATTGATGCCCCGGCGGTTAACTGCAAAATGGACCAAAAAGGCGGCAAAATGAAATGCTGCAAGGATAAACAGCTTGAAGTAAAAGTAAAAGACGCTCACCAGGGCGAATCAACTTCGTTTTTAGCAAAGATGTTTGGCTTTGAACTGCCAAGCTGGTCGTTCGACAACCTATTTCCGGCCTTGCCATCTTCTTCTTCCGACAAATTTTATGACCGCAGCCCTCCCGATCCATCGGTTCAGGGCATCGCCACATTTATCCGCAACTGTATCTTCCGCATTTGATCTGTTAATTGTTAAACCCGGTAAACCTCATCAATAGTTTATTCTCTAACAATTAATTACACGATCAACATGAAAACTTTAAAAATATTCATCATCATATTTGCGCTTTCAGTAACAGCAGCTAAAGCCCAATTTACCAAAGCCGAACTCCAGGTTAGCGGCCTTACCTGCGCCCTGTGCGCCAAATCAACCGAAAAAGCATTACGCACACTGCCGTTTATTGGCGAGATCAAAACTGATCTGATCCGTAACACTTACCTCATTACCTTTAAAAATGACGTGCCGGTAAATTTCGAGCAGATCAGCAAAAAGGTTCAGGGCTCGGGATTTTCGGTTAACAGTTTAAAAGCCACTTATAATTTTGCCAATACCAAAGTTGCCGAGAATACATTTAACTACGGGGGCGATACTTACCGCCTGCTTAACGCTGCCGATAAATCATTTACCGGCGATGTGAGCTTTACCGTGGTTGACAATGGTTTCGCACCCAAATCGGTATCAAAAAAATACCTTGGCCAGGTTACCGATACTGCCCCTGCAAGTGGCCGCGTTTATCATTTAGCTATCTAAATTCTTCATTTAACATCGTTTTTTATGAAGAGGATATTATTGGCTGCTTGCCTTATGGCAATGGCACGCCCTGTATTGGCGCAGGAACTGTATGTAAATACGGAACCGGCCAGCAATATGGCAACCGGCTCATTGGGCATCCGCGTGGAAAACCAGGGATACTTTAAGCCATCGTACAAAAACCGCAGTACTATTGAGGCCATGTATGGTGTTAGCCGGCATTTGATGGTGCATGGCTCGGTTTACATGTCTGATTATTATAATTCAAGCCAGCACTTTGAAGGTGGCAGCGTGTACGCCAAGTACCGGTTCCTATCTATCGATACCGTTCAGCGGCATTTAAGGGGGGCATTTTTTGCCAAACTGGCAAGCATCAACAACCCCATAGTAAACCGTGAAATTACTTTGGAAGGGGATAACAGCGGAGCACAAGGCGGGGTGGTTTTCACCCAGTTGCTGCATAAACTGGCGCTTTCAGGTTCGGCAAGCTATTTGCGGGCGTTTAATAACAGTGGTAACTATGAAATTTCAACCCATAGAGTACGTAATGCCGCGGCTTATACCTTATCTGGCGGCTATTTGCTTTTGCCACGTAATTATCGCGACTACAAGCAGGTAAATTTAAACTTGTATTGTGAACTGCTGGGCAAAATCAACCCAGGGCATAGCGAAAGTTATCTGGATGTTGCACCCGCTTTGCAACTGATCTTTAACAGTACCTGCCGGCTTGATTTCTCGTACCGTACGCCTATCTATAATGAGATGCAACGGAATACTAAAAACATGTACCTCATCAGGCTGGAGTACAACTTTTTTAATCTTTAACCTACACTGCTATGAAAGCATATATTGTGTTCGTTGCCCTAAGCCTGGCTGCCGTGGGCGCATCCGCCCAGCACCATCATGATATGAAGATGGGTGATACCACAAAAAAGAATATGCGCATGAACAGCACCAAACCCATGATTATGGATGGTATGGATATGGGCAATATGAAAATGGATACGCCCATGCACCATATGATGATGACGAGCCAGTTCTCGCGCGATCTCCCCATGAACCGCGATGGTTCAGGTACTTCGTGGGTGCCTGATGAAACTCCGATGTATGCCTACATGATCCATGGTAAAAAATGGATGAGCATGGTACATGGTAGCTTTTTTGCGCGGTATAACAACCAGGACCTGTTTAATTCGGGCAAGAGAGGTGGCAGTAACAGGATTGATGTACCCAACTGGCTTATGTTCATGACCCAGCGAAAAGTAGGCAATAATGGGCTGTTCTCCATTAATACCATGTTCTCGTTCGATCCCTTTTTGGTGGGCAACGGCGGTTATCCCCTCCTGTATCAAACCGGCGAATCATACAAAGGACAAAAATTGGTCGACAAACAGCACCCGCATGATCTCTTTGCTGAGTTGAGTATAGCTTATACCCAACGCGTGGCTAAGGATGCTGACCTCTATCTCTCATTCGGTTACCCGGGAGAGCCAGCTTTAGGTCCGCCGGTGTTTATGCACCGCCTTTCGGCCATCAATGATCCCGATGCGCCGCTTGGTCACCATTATCAGGATGCTACACATATCACTTTTGGTGTCGCAACATTGGGCTTCCGCTTAAAAAATGTAAAGCTGGAAGGATCCATATTTACCGGCCGTGAGCCGGATGAGCACCGCTATGATTTTGATAAAATGCGGTTTGACTCATACTCGGCCCGTTTATCCTATAATCCATCCAAAGAGTGGGCCCTGCAGGTATCAGACGGATGGATCCACAGCGCGGAAGAAGCTGAGCCGGGGCAAAACATAAACAGGTTCACTGCATCAGCCGTCCATACCAAAATGTTAAGCAAAAACAGTTATGTAGCAACTACACTGGTTTACGGACAAAACCATTACTCGGACAATCATAAAACGCAGCCGTCTGTTTTATTGGAGAATACTTTACAGCTCAACAAAACCGCTGTTTATGGCCGATATGAATTTGTGCAAAAAGACGCCGAAGAACTGGACATGCACGATGCCTATCCGCTTAACCCCAACTTTAATATCAATGCTTTAACCTTGGGCGTAAACCGTATTTTAAGCAGCTTCAAAAACACCAATGTTACCGGCGGTGTACAGGCTACGCTCAATGTTTCACCATCGGCGTTAAAGCCGCTTTATGGTAGTACGCCTATTGGCTTTGAAGTTTATTTAAGGATAAGCCCGGCGCTGATGAAGATGTAATGATCACTAATTTTTCGAATTAGGGCGAATTACACGAATTGGAGTAATGCCATCATTGCAATAACGGTTCATTGGGACATCAAACACAAAGAGGCCAGGTTTGCTATGCAAACCTGGCCTCTTCTTTTTATTCGTGAAATTCGTCCTAATTCGAAAAAATTGGTGTCAATATTATTTAAGTGTAATACCTGTTTTTCCCATGGTGCCGCCATCAGCATATAGCATAATGGTATAGGTTCCTTTTTGGAATGGCAGGGCTGGATTTATCCAGTCGATGGTGTATTGTGTGCCATCATCCTTAAAATCAATTGATGTTTTGTAGGTGTATTGCAGGTCCTGGCCATCGGCGCTGAAAGTTCCTGAATCAGGAGCTGTGATCAGGTTGCCGGTTGGATCAATCACGCGTACATAAATATCATGCATAGTTTTTGTAGCCAAAGTATTGCTGGCCACAGTGAAGTTGATCTTCAGTTTTTTTGCTGGGTTTGCACGGGTTACGTCAACCTCTTTTCCGCTCCCTTTTATTTTATAGGCCACCACATCGGATGTTGCCAACTTGAGTGCCTGGGCTACTTTAACTTTAGCACCAAGATCCTCATTTTGTTTTGATAGCGTATCCACCTTTTTAGCAACCGTTGCCAAATTAGTTTTTAAAGTATCCCTTTCGGTGGTGAGCGATGTATTTTGTTTTTTGAGCTCATCAATGTCGGCAGTATACTTGGTTACAAAATAACGGAGTTGTTTTACATCCTCCTGTACTTTGGCAAGTTCCTGTGCGGTAAGTTTACCTTTAGCCAGTTTAGCCCTCAGAACTTTAATGGTCGACTTCAACGAGTCGTTTTTTGCGGTTAGTGCCGCGGTCATTTTGGCTTTGCCTGCAGTGACCTGTTCAACCTGCGATTCAAGACTGTCGAGCTCGGTTTGCAGCCTTGTTTGCTCATCATGCTGATAAACTATTTTTTTATCGGAGTTGTTTTTTTGCAGGTACAGATACACGTCGGTACCCAATAAAGCAAGCACTACTACAATAAGAAAATAAATGACGTTTGAGTTTTTCTTAGGTTGTTGTTGCCCAGATTGGTTTTCCATAGCAATTAAATGTTAAGTTTTAGCATAGTTAAGCAAGTGGTATAACAAAAGCTTAGCTATAGTGTTTAGTTTTTAACGAAATATCAACTGTTAATTGATGTAAAGCGCTTTCCTGCAAGTATATACAGATGCGTTTATCCTTAATGGTTAACATATTGAACGTTAAAACACTAAAAATATGATTTTTTAAAAAATTATTACATCAATTGTTTTAGGCGTTGAGCTAAAATAACTACAAAATGTTTAAAACACAATAAGGCTTCAATTTTTATACTTCATAATAAACCTGCTACGTTATGAGTTTATATCTTTGCAACTTTCAATTTAATTCTATTTGATGCATATATACCAACGGTTCATACTTCTGATTATAATCCTGTTTACAAGTTTAACAGTTAATGCGCAGCCGGCCGATCTTGTACCGGCACCGGTTGATGTAAAAATGCAGCCCAAACGCGAATTCAGGGGAGTATGGATAGCCACAGTGGTTAACATCGACTGGCCAACCAACTCCAAATCTCCTTCAGAAAAGCAGAAACAAGAGCTTATCGATATATTAAACTCGCACCAGGAAACCGGGATCAATGCAGTTATGCTGCAGGTGCGGCCCGCTGCCGATGCATTTTATGCCAAAAGCCGTGAGCCCTGGTCGAAATATTTAACCGGTAAACAGGGCCAGGCCCCCAGCCCTAATTATGACCCGCTTGAATTTGCCATCACCGAAGCACATAAACGCGGCATGGAGCTGCACGCCTGGTTTAACCCTTACCGCGCTACTTTTGACGGCAACTTTGCAGCGCTTAGTCCGCAGCATATTACCAAAATAAAGCCTGAATGGTTCTTTACTTACGGCGGTATTAAAACTTTTAACCCCGGCCTGCCCGAAGTGCGCGATTATATTGTACAGGTAATACTGGATGTTGTAGACAATTACGACATAGACGGCGTACACATGGACGATTATTTTTATCCATATCCCATTGCCGGTCAAAAAATAAACGACGAGGAAACATTTAGAAAGTACGGTGAGGGTTACGATAATATTAAAGACTGGCGCCGCCATAATGTGGACCTGCTGATACATATGATTGCCGACAGCGTTCATGCGCATGATCCTAACATGAAATTTGGCGTGAGCCCTTTTGGCATCTGGGCTAATAAAGCGCAAAATGAGGAAGGTTCCGAAACCAATGGCGGTTCCTCATATTATGAAAACTACGCCGATACCCGCAAGTGGGTAAAAGAAGGCTGGATAGATTATATCAATCCGCAGCTTTACTGGCAGATAGGCAACCGTGCTGCCGATTTTCAAAAGCTGCTCGACTGGTGGGGCGACAATACTTATGGCAGGCATTTGTATGTAGGCCAGGCGGCTTACCGCATCAATGAGCGCAAAGTTCAGGCTTTCAGAAACCCGGCTCAGCTACCTCAGCAAATAGAACTTATTCGCAACAACCCAAGGGTTCAGGGCAGTGTTTACTTTAGTTCCAATTCGCTCACCAGCAACCCGCTTGGCTTTACCGACTCGCTCCGCGACAATTATTACCAATACCCTGCACTGCCGCCGGTAATGCTATGGCGCGATTCGATACCGCCTAACGCCCCTCAACAGGTTACGGCCAAAGCCGTAGGTAAAAGTGTAGCAGTGAGGTGGCTTACTCCAACTTTAGCTAAAGACGAAGAGCCGGTTTACGGCTATGTGATCTACCGCTTTAACGATGGCGAAAAGATAGACATCGACAATCCTAAAAACATTCTCAAAATCAAATATGATCCCACGCTTGGATACGACGATAATACTGTTATTAGGGGTAAAACCTATTTCTATGTAATCACAGCATTAGATAGGATGAAGAATGAGAGTGAAAGGTCGCCAACAATAGCGGTCACGGTTCCATAATACGTTAATATCCCGTTGTCATTTCGAAACGAGGAACGAGTGAGAAATCTCCTATGCACTATATCAAGCGGCTATGCAAGGCGTTTAAGCCGGGTATATAATTTCTCTTTCACCCCAATGTTCAGCCCCTCTCTGCTCAGTCAGGAAATGACACAACTTATAACTCAATCAACCCTTTTTCTTTCAGTTTATTGAGGTAGATATCGATCTCACTATCGCCCATGCCAAAAATACTTTCATTTTTCCAAAAGGCGTGGTAAATGGCCGTCTTGGTTGTAGCGCCACCATTATAAATATCCAGTAGTTTTTGTTCGATATAGCTCAACCCATCCGCATTGGTTTGCATCCGTTTAAGGTGTGCCTGTAGTGCGGGCTTAAGCAGCGGGAGGCCGCCCCAAAAGGTATTTTCGTTTAGCCATTTTTCTAACCCGGCGAGGTCATTATTAACATATAGCCTCCAGGCATCGGCGGCCAGGCCGAGCTCCCATTCGTTCAGGCGCTCGCGGGCATCATACAATTCTTCAAATTGTTCGCCGGTTAATTCACCCAGGCCTTTCTTATTATCAAACTGAACACAATCGGCCAGGCAAATGAGATAAATGGCCGGGGCCGACATATCGGTTTTCAGCGAAAGCATTTCCAATACGCCCAGCAGGTTTACCTGGCAATGCAAATCAAATTCAAACCACAGGTTAATCTCGGTATACCGGCTGTTTAGTTTGCCAAGCTCATCTATCACTTTATGCTGATATTCATCTGCCGGGGCATCGAATGTTCTCTCAATCCAATCGCGGCGCGCGGTCCAGAAACTTCCTGAAAGGATATTTTCCTGTAAAGGGCCTTCAGAAAACACCTCGCGCCAAACCATAACATCGCCATCGAGACCGGTTTGATCAAAACCATCTAACGCGGCATCGCCATTTAATATATGTAGGATAGCGTTCATAAAAGCTAAGTTATAAATAAAACCGGGGCCATCTCTAAAGGGGAATTTGTCAATCTTAATTTTAAATTCAGATTGCAAAAGTAGCCCGGCTTATGATACAGACTGGTGTTTTACATGCCGTTGCGCGGTACCCAGGCCTGGCTTTTAATGAGCCATTTGCCGCTCACTATCCTTAATACGAACGAAAAAGCCCCCTGTTCTTCAAAATGTTCGCCATTCACAAGGCCTGTATATTCAACAGGAGCTATGAGGTAAACTATTTCGTCGGTTTGCTGAAAAGTTTTGATGCGCTGCAAATCCACTTTAAAATCCCTTATCTTAAAATCCTTAACCGCTTTTTGTACCGAATTTATCCATTGCACACCGGCCAGTTGCCCGTTCCACGAAAAGGGAGGCTGTTCATCGGCCACTACGGCATTAGGAGCATAAAGATCAGATACCGCTTCGATACTGAAAGTGCCGGAAGCTTTTATTACCGTTTCAACAACCTGGCGTACCTCGGGCTTTAATTTAGCTACCGTATCGGCAGGCAGCATCATTTTTGCCGAAGCTGCAATACCAGGCAAACTGCTCATAAACATGCACAGGCATAAAAGGGGTAGTAAATGCTTTTTCATGATCTTAACGATTTCACACTATGCTATTAAAGCCGTTCAATATACGAATAAGCCGTTGTAAAAATACTTTTTGATCGCTATTGTTTCAGCTGCAATTAAAAAGAACTATCGGATACTGAATACTTATTTCTAGTTGTTCATGTAATCAATGGTCATATTACACAAGGCTTTTACACCTAAACTAAAGCCGCTTTCATCAATATAAAAATCGGGTGTATGGTGCGATGGTGCTTTCAGCGGATCGCCCCCCTTTGGCATACCGCCCAAAAATATGAACAAGCCCGGTACCTTTTCCTGGTAAAAGCTAAAATCTTCGGCACCGGTTACCGGCGGGCGTAATAGTACGTTAGCAACGCCGGCAGTTTGCTGCAGGCTTGGCAGCATTTTTTGAGTGAGCTCAGGGTCGTTATAAGTTACAGGATAGTGGTTGCTGTAGGGTATTTTTACCGTAGCTGTTGCTCCCTGCGCTTCGGCTGTTTTGGTGGCAATTTCGGTTACCCTGGTAACCAGCATTTTTTCGTCAGCAGGGGTGAAGGAGCGGAGGGTACCCAGCATTTCAACCGATTCGGGGATGATGTTTGAGCGGTTACCGCCTTTTATAGCACCTATAGTTACCACTGCCGGGTTTTCGGTTACATTGATATTGCGGCTCACTATGGTTTGCAGGTTATTGATGATCTGGGCCGAGGTTACGATAGGGTCAACGCTCGACCATGGATAAGCCCCGTGGGCCGACCGCCCTTTTACGATGATCTGCATATCATTAACCCCGGCCATTGTACCGCCCGGCCGGTAGGTTATTTTGCCAACCTCCGTTTGCGAATTAATGTGCAGCCCGAAAACCACGTCAACTTTGGGGTTTTCCAGCACGCCCTCTTTTACCATTTGCTCTGCCCCGCCTTTTTGACCGGGTTCAACGCCCTCTTCGGCGGGTTGAAAAATGAATTTTACGGTTCCGTGCAAGTCTGCTTTCATTGACGATAGCACCTGCGCAACCGCCATCAGTATGGCCATGTGCGAATCGTGCCCGCAGGCATGCATCACGCCAACCTCCTGTCCGTTATAAGTAGTTTTTACTTTAGATGCAAACGGCACAGGCGTACGCTCAATAACCGGCAACCCGTCCATATCCGCCCTCAAAGCCACAACCGGGCCCGGATGCCCGCCTTTCAACACCCCAACCACACCGGTAGTGGCTATGCCGGTTTTTACCTCAATACCTAATGATTGTAAATGTTTGGCGATAATGGCCGAAGTGCGTACCTCATGGTTACCCAGTTCGGGATGTTCATGAAAATCACGCCGCCAGGTTGTTACCTGCTCCTGCAAGGCATCGGCTTTAGCATTTACATGCTGGCGCAGCGGGTTTTTTTGCGCCAATGCTTGTAACGAAAAAACACATAAGGATAAAATAAGGCTTGCTTTCATACGGGTTGTTTAGTGATAGTAATATAAGCACAATAGTTTGAATATGGTAGATTGAGAAGCACCGGCTATGAGCCACAATCAAAAAAGCAGGGAAGCACGATTCTTTTTATGCGAGTACATAGCCGTTAACTCGGGGGCTAAAAGGGGGTTAACAGAGTTAACACAATTTCGATTTTTAATATACAAATCATTAAAAATCAACCTTTTAACAAGCCAACAAGGGTTACCTAATTCGTTGATAAACCGGAGCCGGGTAGCCGTTAACTTAAGGAAGAAAAAGCGCAGAATTGCGTAGCTCCCATTAAGAAGCTTATGTCCGTTCAAAAACGGAATTAAGTCAGGGAAATCGCTTTTAACCACATGTGGATTGAAAAACAATAACTGAGAAATTTTGACACTAATTTTTACGTATTAATCAAATTACACGAATTGAATTAAGTTAAGATTCGTGTAATTCGATTAATTGTAGAGAACTTGCAATGCATTAGTGTAAAAATTTCTCAGTATGAGATTAGTAAAACAGATCGAATTATTTTAAACGCGATTTCCCTGGGAATTAAGTCCCATATTTTACTACCCTCCAACATTTTTATTACCTTAAGCCCTCATATCAACAAAATATCTTTAAATGGCACTTTTAGGCAATTTAAGCAATTACAAAAATCTTGGACTTCTGGTCATCCGCATCGGGTTGGGTATTATGTTTATCTATCATGGCTATCCCAAACTGATGGGTGGTACCCAAAACTGGAAAGATATTGGCGAATCAATGAAATATGTAGGAATCCATTTCTGGCCGGTGGTTTGGGGATTACTTGCAGCTGTTACAGAATGTTTTGGAGGTTTCCTGCTTATCATCGGGCTGGCATTCAGGCCGGTTTGTATCCTGATGCTTATCAACCTTATAGTTGCGGCCTTAATGCACCTGGGTACCGGCGACGGGCTGGGCGGTGCCGCTCATGCCATTGAAGATGCTGTTACGTTTGCCGGTTTAATATTTATTGGGCCGGGGAAATATAGTGTTGATAAAAAATAATTACATTAATTTAATATTAAAGCAACCATCTCCGCTATTATCAATTAAATATTTATCAAATACCGTTAAAACACCTATTGCTACGAAATATATTGATTTATATATTTATAGAAATATATCACAAATCAATATGAGAAAAACAATTATTATGGGGCATGCTGCTGTTCATGGCAGGTTTTAGCTCATGCAAAAAGGATTCTTTTAAACCTGTTAATGATGAAAGCGGTAAAGGTAAAAGCACAAAGGTAAATGTGGTGCAACACTCTTATGCTGATTTTATATTACTCCCCCGTCAACCA
Organism: Mucilaginibacter sp. NFR10; assembly: GCF_900100445.1. Taxonomy (NCBI): domain Bacteria; kingdom Pseudomonadati; phylum Bacteroidota; class Sphingobacteriia; order Sphingobacteriales; family Sphingobacteriaceae; genus Mucilaginibacter; species Mucilaginibacter sp. NFR10. Next base: position 65,845 of record NZ_FMTV01000006.1, read on the forward strand.
GGAGAAACATTAGATACATACAAATGTGTATTTTCGGGGGCAGAGGTAGTAATGAGGGGGACACCGTCTTGGAACACTGCATTATATCCAACTTTACAAAATGGAGTACCTGCGTTATGGGGATCTTATTCTGTTACGGAGGGAAGCAACTCAATCAACAGTTACATCTCGGGAGGAGAAGACTTTGTTTTATTAACCGTAGGTTCAACAAACGGAATAAACTTAATAGCCTTCCAAAACGCATTGGATAAATACAGCAATGCAGTAAGCCAATGGAGTTCCGGCTCCTCTGGCGGCTACCCTGCACCTTCCGATTACATTCAAAGTAGTTATACAGCGGCTCCAATATCTGTAACAGGGAAGTTAATCAGAGTAACTACAGGTTCACATTGGGCATTAGCCACCATTGATTATCCTTTGCCTACTGCCGCGCCAATAACGATCCCTAATGCTACATTTCAGGTTGTTGACCCTGACCATACCACCGACACCTATTTTCTAAGCGGATCAAAAGGTGTTATTGCATCCGGAACATTACGGGGAACAAGCATACAAGCGACCGGAAATTATACACATACAGACGGAACAGGGATATTTCACTATCATGGACGCGTTTATCGTGCAGATGGTACTTATTTTGATTTTGACATTACTCAGGATCTGTCATAACAAAGTGACAACAAGATTTAAAACAAGAAATGCCCAATAACGGGCATTCCTTGTTTATTAATTTGGTGTTTTTATCCGTTATTTATTCATCGCCTCCCCCAACTGTTTCAGATAAACTTCATCAATATCTCCTGAACCTGCTACCGACATAAACTTGTTCAATTTATCGGCATCAGCCGCAAAGGCTTCTTTAAGCGCCTTCTTTTTCAATTGAAGTTTAACAGGTTGTCCGCCATCTTTAATAACATAATAAAAATTCTGATCAATATACTCATCATAGTTATTACCTGTTGAGGCAATACCATTAGTCGAAAAATCAGCCTTATGGAACTTAGTAGCTATATCTTTATATATTTTATATTTAGGCCCATCGGCAATTACTTCAACATAACGTTGTGGCGAAATAGCAGGCACCTTCACAAAAACATGGTTGCTAACCTGTTTATCAAACAATACGAATGATTTAAAGCTGTTACCGTCTATCTGAAGCACGGTGTTATTGTCTTTGTTCACCATTAAGCTGCCATTCATCTTGTCGTAGTTAAACAGGTAATGCGTGTTTTGCACTATTGAGTCAGCAGCACTGATCACATAACCGTGTACCCAATAATCATATAAATACCTGCTGCCCTGAGTAGCTTCCTGACGCGTAGTCACTGATACAGTACCATTTCCGGTCGCGTTCATGGTGTTAACCCGTGAATTGAACGTATCAAAATTTTGAACTATAGACCTTTTGATTTTTGTATCGCTATTTGCTCCCTCATTTTTTCCTTCTAAAACAATGTTATAATTGGCTTTATTGTCCGGACTAAACGTATATTCTTTATGGCCACCGGCAATTACAACGATTTTTGCCTCAGGAGCGACCTGCATGTTGAACGCTCCGGTTGAGTCAGCATAAGTAGCATTCTTATGTTCCACGTCAACCAAAAAAGCATAGGGCACATGTTCACCCTGCTGATCATTTACTACACCTTTAATGTTTTGTGATTGTGCAAAGCTGTTAGCGCCAATAAATAAGGCCAGCGTTGAGGTTAGGATTGCTTTCATATTTTATTTTAGTTATAGATGCTTTAAAATAGGATGATATTATCAAATATAAAAATTCAATTGTTGTTGTTTAAACAAACAAGCCCCACAAAATGTGAGGCTTGTAAAAGTTTGAAATAATAATATTCTTACGGTCTTGCGCCTGTGTATTTCCAAGTTTCGGTTATAGTTGTTCTTGGACTACCACCTTGTACCATAATATATTTAACAGTGAAAGAAAATCCGGTAGTTCCAGGAGTACCTGTTGCTGTTGGAGTGCTTCCGGTTGCAAGTTGAGCAGCTCTTGATGAAGAGTTAGTACCCTGCCCATAATAATTTGTTACGGTAGTAATTACATCATTAGCACCAAATGTGAAAATAGGGGCAAAATTACCGTAGTAACTTCCGGCACCATTGTTCAGTATCTGGTGTCCGTAAGTACCACCGTTCAATCCTGGATCAAACATCACCGCGGTTGTAGCGCTTTGTGTCTTCAGATACACGCCTGTCAATGGATATTTACCCGTAATAGTTCCGACGTTAGCATCACTCAACGTACCGGTAACGGTGTATACACCATCATATTTATTTTTTGCCTGTACGTTAAATAAGATTGTTTTATAGTTGCTGATTTTTTGACCGCTTGCGTCAGTAATACTAATAGGCAAAACATAATTAGCAGATAAGTCAAAATCTTTAGTAACAACATTTGCAGTGATTGAAGCAGTATTTTGATTAGCTGGAATCACCGCGGTAAGAGCGCTCAACGTAAAAAAAGTTGATGGCAGCATTGTATAAATTGTAGGATAAGTTGGCTCTGCAGTACCGCCTGTAGCATCGTTAGCTGCTGCAGTACTATCAGCTTTGTATTGAGCTATATTCTTATCGTTGTAAGCTTTCAATGCAGCCGGATCTAATGCTAAAGTTACCGTTAGATTGCTTTTAAGTGGTTGTGGCGCCGCAAGGTTAACAACTATAGAAATAGGTTGTGCCGCGGCTTGTATAGGCAATGCTACAGGTGTAAGTTTTCCAGCACCCGTGTATGCAGATAATGGCAACTCCACTAAAGCTCCTACTTTACTAAAATCTGTGTAGTTAGCTTCATTTTTCAGACATGAGCTAAAAAGCACAGTCAGAAAAGCCAGTACCGAGTATAGGGTTATATATTTCTTTTTCATTTCTTTTTAGATTAAAAGTCAGTTTAATATTTCGCCCAAAATATTTTCGACGTAAATTGATTTATACTTCCCTGCGCCTGAACATTAACAGCGTTTTGAGAATACTCAGAAGAAGGATAAAGGATTCTGCTTGGTATAACTTTAGTAGTTACACCTGTATAAATTGAAACCGGAGGGTTAGGAAAACCAGTTCTTCTATATTCGTTGTAAGCTTCAAGGTTACCATAACCATTTAATGAAACCCATTTTTGAACAATGATTGCCTGAATTTTATCGGTTGACGAATTCCATCCAACGTTTGTAGTAGCCTGTTGATAATAGGTAGTAGCCTGAGCTGCGGTCAAACCTGCATAAACAAATGATGCGGTGATACCTGCCTCGTAAAGAGCCTGAGCGCTAAGGCTGGAAGTAATAATTCCTCGTTGAACCCCTTCTGCCTGTAAAAATAAGGCTTCAGCAGCAGAAAGAACCACGGCGTTCATAGATGGGTTTTTCAACAAACCTATATTATTAGAGGCATTGCTTCCATAAAGATCAACCCTACCAATATTACTTGCGGTGACTGGAACAAGTGTACCAAACACGTTACCCACTACACTACCATTTGAAAGTGGCTGGTAAAATGCAGTAGCTCTTGGGTCATTATTGTTGTTAAGGAATTTAACGGCAAAATCTCCGGCAGTAATATTCGGTGCAGCGTTAGAGCCAGCCTGGTTAGCGCCATATCGTTCCCAGAAAGGGCTTTGCTTAGAATCAATATTAGTGTAACCTGGGTTTACAGTAGCATCTTCACCAGCTCCAAGGAACCCTTCTGATAAGTTATTGGCCATCAAAGTTTTGGCTGCCGCCGCATCTATAACATTTGGAACCTGCCTCATTACCAAACGTAGCTTTAAGGTATTGGCAAACTTTTTCCATTTGGTCATATCACCTTTAAACATTACGTCTTCCGAAGCTTTAGGCGTTACTGCAACAGAGGCGTCGGCACCGTTTATAGCGGCAATAGCTGCATCAACTTTTGCGATCAGGCTTTTATAGATATCTGTACCCTTGTCATATTTAGGGGTAAGTCCTTTTGCCCCTTGAAAAGCATCGCTATAAGGAACATTATTATAATTATCAACCAAAATCTGGAAGTTATAGGCCTCCATAACTTGTGCGATAGCTACATAATAAACCTGCGACTTATCTGCAGATGCCTGTTTAATGATATAATCGTAGTTAGCCAGGTTCAGGTAATACGGAGTAAATACCTGGTAATCGGCTGTGGTGTAGTTATAGGTAAGCAATGAGTTGCTTGGAGCGTAACCCGCAGCCGGCGACCAATACCCCATCAAATACCCTTCAAGCGTAAAACCTGTATTGATGTTACGGGCCGTTGTTGTTAATGCACCGGTTAATACTAACGCAGGTGTAGCAACAGTTGGCTGGTTAGGGTTTACGGTTTGGTCAAGAAAACTTTTCTTACAACTGCTAAGCGTGGCAGTAAGTAAAATCAGTGAATATGCTATATATTTTTTCATGATTATACAAATTAAAATTTAACTGTAAGGTTAGCACCGTAGATCCTGGTAGGCGGCGTTTGATTTTCGTTGGTTGTACCTACAGCATTCGAATTATCTATGCTATACTCAGGATCTGTCCATGGGTTGCTCTTAGGCCTGAACAATAACAAGTTACGACCCACTAAGCCAAATTGCAAGCCTTTAATAACCTTTTGACCTTTGATGAAACGGGTTAAATCAAAGTTTAAAGCAACCTCCCTTAATTTCCAGAATGCAGCGCTGTTTACATAAGTACTGGTAGCATTGTAATATGCAGAGCTTGTCCAGAAGCCAGAGTTACCATCAGGAATTGAAATACTGGTATTAGGAACATAAGTATTAGGACCTGTTTGAATAACTGAGTTAGGATAAATAAAACGCTGACGGCCGGCAGTTGCAGATACATAAGAAGTACCTGTAAAGTTTAAGGCCTGACCTACTATGTTATTGATAAAGTAACCACCACGATATTCAGCAACGGCCGATAATGTAATGAATTTATACCTCACTGCTGTATTAACACCCAAAATTGTTTTTGGAGCAGCATTACCCAAAGGCACTACACCTGCGGTTAAACTTGGTAAGCCGGTTGAAGCGTCGATAATAACATGGCCCTGAGGATCACGTACCAGGTCAGAACCTTTAATATAAGGGAATGGCTGACCAACAATAGCATAGCTATTACTTGCAGCACCACTGTTATATAATAACTGGAATTCGGTAGTGCCTTCTTGTAAGGATAATACTTTGTTACGCAATAAAGCTAAGTTACCACCTAAATCCCATGAAAAGTCAGTTGATTTGATCAACGAGCCTTTTACTTCAAACTCAAAGCCTTTGTTTTGTACTTCACCTAAGTTTTGTACTGCTGATGAATAACCAGAAGCAGGAGAAATAGCTACAGGGAATGTTTGGTTTTTAGTGTGTGTATTATAGTAAGTTGACGCAAGGTAAAAACGGTTGTCGAGGAAGCCTAACTCCAAACCATATTCCTGCTCGTATGAAAGCTCTGGTTTAAGGTTAGGGTTATTCAATTTTGAGCTTAATGAAAGCGCCGGTGTTGAACCGAATGGGGCACCTAAAGTACTTGCAAATACATTTTGTAATGAGTATGGATCAATATTTACCTGACCAACTTTACTATAGCTTCCTCTTACTTTGGCATATGATAACCATTTGTTGTCTTTCAATGCAGGGATAGCATCGGTTAAAACAACAGTTAATTTAGCTGATGGATAGAAGAATGAGCGATTTGCACTTGAAAGTAAAGAGCTCCAGTCATTACGACCGGTTACCTCTAAAAATGCCCAATCTTTGTAAGATAAGTTCAAATCAGCAAATAAACCGATAAGGTTTTTCCTGAATTCGCCTTCCCCCGCCAATGGCTCACCTGTTCTGTAGCTTAAGTTATAGAAATCTTTAATAAGCAAGTTGTTGGAGCCGTTTGATACGTACTTAACATATTGCGTATTGATTGAATTTCCTAATAATAAGTTGCCGGCAAAATCACCGATTTTGTGTTTAAAGGTTAAGAAAAAGTCACCTTGTAAACGAGAGTAACCATTACCACCATCGCCAAAATAATCAGCATCGGCTACGCTACCTGGTTTAAATTTAACCTGAGAAGCGATATTGTGGGTACCTCCCGGATCGCTTAATGCATACGGACTAAAATCAACTTCGGCGTTGGTAGCCCTATATTGTTGCCATCCGTAAGATGCAGACACTTTATAAGAAGCATCAAACCATTTGGTTGGAGAAACCGAGAAAGTAACGTTACCTACTAACGCGTCTTTCCTGGTTACCTGGCGTGAGTTTACTGTTTGCCAGTAAGGGTTTGGATAATAAGAGTTATAGTAACCGTTTACATCAGAATATTTATCAGTAAGGTTTTGATATTTCCTTAAGTCAACGTTAGCTTGCTGGTTAAGTACGTTCCAATAAACACCTCTTCCCTGGAAAAAGTCGGGACCTGCTACGTTAGTATTTGTACGGGTGTAACCAATTGAATAATCGGTTTTGAAGATACCGAATTTTCTCATAGCCGCCACTCTAAGACCTGTTCTACGATTCCTATCATTCGGAACTACACCTTTAGTATAAACATCCTGAGCAGACATGTAAAAACTACTATTTGCATCACCTGTTGAATACGAAATATCATTTTGCTCGGTTAAACCGGTATCAAAAAAAGCCATACGAGGATCTTTGCCTGTTGAAGCATAAACACCTTTTTGCTGGCTGCCATCTGCTGTTGGTAAACCGATATCTACAGTAGAGCCATCGTATTTAGGACCGTAAGACTGGTTTTCGTAAGGAACATAACCGTAGAAACCAGTGTTAGGATCGATCACCTCACCTGCGCCACCACCAAATTGCCTTTGTAATTTAGGGAAGTAAGAGAAGTTTTCGATTTGAGTAGTGTTACTGTAAGTAATGGTTGGAACACCAGAACCACGTTTGGTAGTTACCAAAAGCACACCGTTTGAACCTTCAGAACCATAGATTGCTGACGCGCCTGCACCTTTCAGTACAGTAACGTTATCAATATCGTTAGGGTTGATCTGGTTAAGGAAGTTGCTTGATACCGGCGTACCGTCAACAACAACCAAAGCCTGGTTGTTACCGTTGATACTTCTGTTACCACGTAACACGATACGAACGTCGGGGTTAACACCGTTATTCACAGTGTTGATCTGCAAACCGGCTACTTTACCGGTTAAGCCGTTAGCAATGTTGGTTACTTTTGATTCGGTTAATAATTTGCTGTCAACAGTAGTTGAAGCATAACCAACCGCACGTGCTTGCTTTTGAACGCCGTAAGCCGCCTGCACAACAACCTCACCTAACTGCCTGCTGGCGCTAACCAACACAACATTGAAAGTAGAACGCTGAACTGAAGAGATTTCCTGGCTTTCGTAGCTGATAAAAGAGAAAACAAGGACCGCATTTTCCGGGATACTTAGAGAAAATTTACCGGCTGCGTTGGTTTGGGTCCCGATTGTTGAACCCTTTACTTTTACTGTTACCCCAGGGATGGGAAGGCCGTCATCTTTGGCCGTAACTGTACCAGTAACTGTACGATTTTGCGCGAATACTTGCGTCATGGACAACACAAGTAAGCACAAACTTACGAGTAGAAGTTTTTTCATTTCGTTAATAATAAGATCAGTTAATAGTTAATTAATCATAAAAGTAATGTTACGTTATCAAAAAGTCAAGTAATTTCTTTGAAAACGTCATTTTTTTTTCAAAAAGCCAAGTTTCAGCTAAAAGAATAATAATTATAGTACTATGTATTGCATAATACAATCTAAAACATATATCTTTGTATTATGATCGTCGAAAACACCCAAACCCAAATGAGGAAAGGCATACTGGAGTATTGCATCCTCTCCATCATAGCTAAGGGCGAAACATATGCATCAGACATAATTGCTGAACTTAAGAAAGCCCAACTGCTTGTAGTTGAGGGTACTCTGTATCCTCTTTTAACCCGTTTAAAAAATAACGGACTGCTCACCTATAACTGGGTGGAGTCAATTTCAGGGCCGCCCCGAAAGTACTATGTGCTCTCGGACGAAGGCCGTGCCGTACTTGAACAATTAGATAAAACCTGGCAGGAGCTGGTATTTGCTGTTCAAACAGCTATCGGCGATAGAAAATAGAAAAACCTACAAACTCACTATAATCATGAACAAAACAATTATCATAAATATAAACGGCATGGTTTTTCACATTGAAGAAGATGCCTACGAAGTGTTGAAGAACTATATGACGGATGTAAAGCGTCATTTTTCTACTTCGGCCGATAGCCTGGAGATCACAACCGACATTGAAAACCGCATTGCCGAAATGTTTAACGAGATCCTGGCACGAGACGCCAAACAAGTTATTGTTGAGACCGACGTTAAGGAAGTTACAGAACAAATGGGCAGCGTACAGGATTTTGAAACCGCCGAAACCGACGCCAAAACTGCAGGTGGCAATCCGTTTGAGTACAATACCGAACGCCGCAGGCTTTTCCGCGATCCGGACGATCACCTCATCAGTGGTGTATGCGCCGGCATTGCCAATTATTTTGACATTAACCCGGCCTGGGTAAGGTTGGCCTTTGTTATCCTAGTGCCTTTTGCCGCCATGGGCCTTGTTATATATATTATATTATGGATGGTTGTGCCGAAAGCCATAACCCGTGCCGACCGTATGGCTATGAAGGGTGAAAAGCAGGATTTGAAGGGTTTTAAAAAGAACTTTGAAGAAGAGTTGAGCACTGTACGCGAAAACCTTCAAAACTTTAAGCATGAAGCCAAACCGTTCATTTACCAGGTGCGCGATCTGATCAGCGATATCTTTGAACATCTTGGCGCCTTTTTAAGAGGTACGGGCAGTTTACTGGGTAAACTATTAGCCGCAGCCATTTTATTAACCTGCCTTGGCATGACCATAGCGCTCATAGTTTCGCTTATCGGTTTATTTGCCGCAGGTAATATGGGAATCTATAACCTGTTCCCATTCAACATCACTAATCACCAGGCTAATGGTATTTTCATGGCGAGCGGCTTTTTAGTGTTATCTATACCTTTATTAGCTATTATTTTATCAACGATAGGCTTCCTGTTTAAAAAAGCTTCATTTAACCGTTCAATTGGTACTACCTTATTATGTATCTGGTTGGCCTCGCTGGGCGCGGTTTCATACTATGGCGTAAAAACAGCGGCCAGCTTCCGTGAGGGTGGTAAGTTTACGCAAACAGTTAAACTTAAGCCAACTACAAACAACACGTATTACCTACAGCTGAATGACACCAAGTATTTAAGCAATGAGGATAGCACCCGCCTTAAAATAAATGAACGCTTTAAAGGCATGATCATTTTAGATGACGATTTTAATGGCAATGATATGCCAAACCGTAATGTTACTATCGATATCGAAAAAAGCGATGTGCCGCAACCTGTACTGGTCGAAACCTTCAGCGCCCGTGGCAGCAACCTTGAGGAAGCCTTGATCAACGCCCGCAGCGCTTCCTATCGTTTTGAGCAAAAAGATTCTGTTTTAAATTTCGATCGTCACCTGGAAATGCCTAAAGGCTTTTTATGGCGCGGGCAGGAATTACATCTAACCCTAAAAGTACCGCTTAACGCTAAGATCATCATTGATCAAAAACTCGACCGTAACATCAACTTTAACATATATGAGTGCAAAAGCGATGGTGATGGCATTACCACAGCCACCTATATCATGACCACCAATGGGCTGGAATGCAAAGTTGACCCGATAAAGGCAGCCAAATTCAAAGCAGATAGCCTAAAGGCGCTCAAACAGGAACAGGATACCTTACCGGCAAGCCCCGCCGATACAGCAAAAGCACAATAAACCATTTCCCTGTGAAAACACTTTTTAAATATATAAGCCTGCTAATTTTTAGCGGGCTTATTATACCCTTCTATTTCCTGCTTCAAACAAGCGGTAACCCGCTTTTAAACAGCAGGGTAACAAACCTCAAATCAAAGATTATTCGCCAAAATGAAATGCCAATTACCTTCCGGATTATTAAGAATATGGCAAAAAATTTAATGCCTGCATTAAAAAGTGAAAATAATCTGTAACCAACACCCCTGTTTTTGCATCTTACTATAAAAAGCAACACAGTTACCATTTCCGGGTGATCCGGCAACATAAATTTAATAATCGTTAAAAAATGGCCTAAAAGCCAGGTGGGATTGTTTTGCCAACAATTTAAATCAAAAGCAGGAATACTATGAAAACAATCGCCTATATCTCATAACTACTAAACCCTAAAAACCGGATAAAACACACCGGGTACAACTAACACTTATTTGCAAATTTTAAAAAAGGAGCAATCCTTTAGTGGCATTGTATTGCCCTTAATTTTAAACCGAACTAAAAATGAAAGCTATCATACACAACATATTTTATACACTGCTGCTTGTTGCTATCAGCTGTAGTGTATCCTTTGCCCAGCAGGCCGCGCCTGCCGCCAAGGTATCTGGAGCCTTAGTTAACGAGCAGGGCAAACCACTTGACTATGCAACTGTAAGCCTTTTACGCGCCTCCGATTCAACCGTGGTTAAAGGAGCATTAAGTAACGATGCCGGTGTTTATGTTTTTGACAACATAAAAGCGGGCAACTATATTATTAAAGCCACTGTTGTTGGCTATCAAAAAGCTGTAAGCAAAAGCTTCACCGTGCCTGCAAATACACCGCATGTTACAGCTCCGGCTTTGAACCTGCAGACAGGCAGTACCGAATTAAAGGGAGTAACTATTACTGCTACCAAACCGCTCATTGAACGTAAAATTGACCGTACGGTAATGAACGTTGAAAACAGCGTACTTGCAGCTGGCAACACAGCCATGGAAATTTTGGAACGTGCACCGGGCGTTACTGTTGATAAGGACGATAACATCAGCCTGAAAGGCAAACAAGGCGTAACTGTCATGATCAATGACAAGCTAACCTATCTTACAGCAGCGCAGCTGGCTACTTTACTGCGTTCAACTGATGGCAATACCATTAAATCTATCGAGATCATTACCAACCCATCGGCAAAATATGATGCAGCAGGAAACTCAGGGATCATCAACATCAAATTAAAAAAGAATACACAATCGGGCACAAACGGCAGTATCACTGTAGGTGGTGCCAAAAGCAAATACTGGCGCGATAACAGTAGCCTAAACCTTAATCACAAACAAGGCAATCTCAATGTATTTACCTCATTAAGCAGGGGTGATAACAAACGCGGCCATGATATTGGCATTGACCGTATCATTACTGATTCGCTTGGCAATAAAACTTATTTCAACCAGAAATCAAGCCTGCCAAGCATCAACCATTACAACAACTATCGTTTAGGTGCCGATTATGACCTAACCCCAAAACATACCATAGGTTTTGTGGTAAGCGGCTATTCAAACAGCGAAAAAGACTTGAATGATAACCGCACAATTATCGGCAAACAATTTGGCGTACCCGATTCATCGTTGCGCACTACATCAGATATCAGGCAAACCTATAAAAACTTCGCCCTTAACCTTAACGACAGGCTTAAGCTTGATACCAACGGCCAGGAGCTGAGCATTGATTTGGATTACTCTAAATTCAAAAACAACTCCAATGCCATGTACAATACCGATTATTTTTTACCTGATGGAAGTATACAGCATGAACCACAAATGCTGCGTAACCAAACACCTTCAACCATAAGCATCTACACCGGTAAAGCTGACTACACCAAACCGCTTACCAAAACCATCAAACTGGAAGCCGGGGTAAAATTCAGCAGTGTTAAAACCGATAATGACCTGCAAGCGCAGATCTTCAGCAACGGTGCTTATATTAATGATACTACACGTACCAACCGGTTTATTTATACCGAAAAAATCAACGCCGGATATTTGAACCTGAACAAACAGTTCAAAAAATTCTCGGTACAATTAGGCTTACGTGCCGAGCAAACCCGGTCTACAGGTAACCTGATTGGCAGTACACCTGTTAAGAGGAGTTATTTAAACCTGTTCCCAAGCGTATTTATTAACCAAACCATTAATGATAAAAACGAGATAAGCTTTTCATACAGCCGCCGTATCGACCGTCCGGGCTATGACGATCTGAACCCTTTTGTTTATTACCTTGACCCTTACACTTATTCGCAAGGTAATGCGTTCCTGAACCCGCAATACACTCAAAACTTTGAGCTTAATTATACTTATAATAAAACTATCAATGTAAGCCTTGGTTACAGTCACACAACCGATGCTATTACAGAGCTGATTTTAACAGAAGGCAAGCGTTCATTTGAAACACATCAAAACCTGCAAACACAAACCGGTTACAATGTCAACATCAACACACCATTCACCATTACCAAATGGTGGGAGGGCAATGTTAACGCAACCGCGTTTTACCTGGGCTTTAAGTCGGATACCCTTGCTGGTCAAAAGTTCAATGATGGGCAATGGGCTTTCCAGGGCCGTACAACACAAACATTCAAGTTTGCAGGCTACCGCTTTGAAGTAACCGGCGATTATCAATCATCATTAACCTACGGCATTTACAAGATCAGACCACGCTACTCAGTAGATATGGGTGTCAGTAAATCATTCATGGAAAAGAAATTCAACATCAAAGCTTCATGCGATGACATCTTCAACATCCGCCGCAATGACTTGAGCAGCCAGGTGGTGAACAATAACTTTGTTATCAAACAAAAAAATGATACCCGGGTAATGCGCCTTACTTTTACTTATAACTTTGGTAACAGTTCTATCAAAATGCGTCAGCACCGCAGCGGCGCCGATGATGAAAAAGGAAGGGTAAAGGGGAATAATTAACCCCCCAGCCCCCTGAAGGGGGAGCCTTTGATTAGCATGGCTATAAGTTAAAAGTAAAGGGCTTGTTTCCAAAATGGAACAAGCCCTTTACTTTTAAAGCGATGTCGCTGCTCCCCCTTCAGGGGGCTGGGGGGTTACTGTCCCACCATAAATACGGCATTACTGAATAACAGCTTACCGTTTTCCCAGAAGCTGCGGAACAGCGGGTCATCAACCATATAAACTACCGAACCACGCCCCATGGGTTGTACGCCAAGCAGCAAGCCATTGTTGATCTTCTTTTTTGATTCCGCACCAACAAAGCCCGATACGTAGCCATCCTTTTTTATGGTGCCCACGTTCCAGCCGTCATCGCCCGAAAAAAGATCGTAGATATCGTCATTCAGCTTTAACGAATAGTAATAATCAGGCAAACCGAAGCCAAGCGGATGTGTATTATCAAGGTTCAGTTTATAAATAGCACCGGGGATGGACTCGCTAAGCGCTAACCGGTCGCGATCTCCATATAATTTAACGGTTTTATCCTTGTCCTTTTCTTTATCCTTGTCTTCTTTTTTCTCTTCCTTATGCTTAATCAGGAAGCCTTTTTTATCAACCAGTAATGATACAGCATTATCCACGGCTATCAGCTTACCGCCATCACGGATCCAGTTCTGTAATTTCTCTGAAGGAAAATCTTCATAACGCCCATCGGGACAAATCACTACGTCAAACTCGCCCAGTTTTGTGCGACTTAAATCCTGGTACCTTATTAAAGTGACCGGATATCCAATTTGTGCCTCAAACAAATGCCAAACCTCACCCATTGCTTCGGAGTTTATACCATCTCCGGCAATCAATGCTATTTTAGGCTGATGGATATACCTTACCGCATCCGAACCGATATCCGATCCTTTATCAACAAAGCCTGTTGAAATAGGGGTGATCTCCTGATTAAGTGATGCAGCGGTTTGAGTAACCACCTGGTCAAAATCGGCCAGATCGTTGCCTGCACGGGTAACAATTAATGAACCTGCTGTGAATTGCCTGCCCCCTGCTTCAAATGGCTTTTCGGCATAACGCACTTTAATCTTCTTTTTAAGCAAAGCGGCCAAAAATTTCACATCGTTAACCGATTGCCATGCCGATACATAAGCATAGGCATGGGTATTTACCAGCGGCTTAGGTGCAGCAACACTCCACTCGGTGCTGGCAGGCTTAAATGATTCTTTTAACCCATAGGCCTTTAAACCATAAGCGTATGGAAGCGACCATGCTGTAATATCATATGTATTAGAGTCCGGGATAAAAGTTTTGGGCTCCAAAAGCACATGCAGTAATACTGCTTTAGGCTGATAGGCATTAACTACCAGATCGTTTGCGCCAACATTATATTGCTCCGTTTTTTGGGTAACATAGTTAAAGCCAGTAACGGTTTTATTAGCTAAGCCAAAACCATACTGGATGCCGTTGCGGCCCAGCATTTTTGCCAACGCGTTAATTTTATTATTGTTATCGTTTTTAATAACATAGGTTTTGTAATCGCCCGGGGGATTGGCCCGACTGTTGTCAAAAAACTTTTTATACTCATCCAAAAGCTTTTGAGTATTTAACGCGGCTATTTCAAGCGTGCTTAAACTTGTTGAATGGTGATGGGCCACACGTTGCACCAAGGTAAGGGTATCGCCACTGCGGGTAACCACAGCCAAACCGGCACTGATACCACCTTGCTCATACGTCATGCCGATAGAGCCATTGTATAAAGGATAAGTATCGCCATATGATGGGTACAGTAAATCAAACTCGTATTTTGTAAAATACATCCAGCCGTTCTGGTCAAAGTACTTGGCATTGTTTTTACCAATGGTGATCTGAAACTGGCGTTGCCATTGGGTAATATCTTTATGGTAAGGCTCGGCAGCAGGGGCAAAGTAATAAGGTGCGTTGTAACCCTGCTCATGGTAGTCAACATGAACCTGCGGCAGCCATTGGTTGTATAAGCCTACGCGGGCCTGGGTTTCTTTTTGCTGCTGCCAGGCCCAATCGCGGTTAAGGTCAAAATAAAAATGGTTTACCCTGCCTCCCGGCCATGGTTCAACGTGCTCGCGCGATGTTGGGCTGGGATCTGGCGCAGCGCCAACTACCGAATTATAAAAATTAACATAGCGATCGCGCCCATCGGGGTTTAAACAAGGATCGATAACAACAACCATATTTTTAAGCCAGGCTTTAGTAGCAGCATTTGCCGAATCAACCATGTCAAACAAAGTCCACATCGAAGCTTCGCTTGATGCAGGCTCGTTACCATGTACATTATAGCTTAGCCAGGTAACAACAGGCATGGCAGTGCTGCCGCCACCGCTTTCAATCCCGGCCAGTTTAAGGTTATTATGACGGATCTCTTCCAGCCTGCCAATATTTTCATCAGAAGCGATGAACATCGCCAGTAAAGGCCGGCCCTCGTTGGTAGTACCAAACTGCTGAAGTTTTACATTTTTTGAAACCGACGCAACGTATCTAAAATATTCGGCGATACGATAATGTGGAGTAAAATGCTCACCCAGTTTATAACCCAGGAACTCCTGCGGCGATTGGATCTTTTGCGCAAAGGCCGGGCAAAAAAAACTTACAAATACAAAAAGGAGTAAATGTTTTTTTATCATAAATAAATAATAGATATATAGGAGAAAAGAGATAAGCTAATATGCAGAAAAATATTGGCAAATTGTTAGATGTGCAAATTTCAGATGTGCAGATATGTAAATGATTAGAAAATACACTGAATTTATTTATAAAAACACAAAACAAATAGGATGCGCATTATCTAAAATTTGCACATCTGAAATCCGCACATTTATAATCTGAAATCTGCACATTTGCATATCTGCAATTAACAAACATGACACCTATCCAGGCCCTGCAAAAATACTTTGGTTATAGTACCTTCAGGCATGAGCAGGAGGCTATCATTCAAAATATACTTAAGGGGCAGGATGTAATGGCGCTGATGCCTACCGGTGGCGGCAAATCATTGTGCTACCAGTTACCTGCTGTTCTGCTCGATGGGCTGACCATTGTAATATCACCGCTTATTGCGCTGATGAAAGACCAGGTAGATAGCCTGAACGTTAACGGCATCCCTGCGGCTTTCCTCAATTCGTCGTTAAATCCCGAGGAAACGAGGGTGCTTGTAAACCGGCTCCGAAACAATGAGATCAAACTACTTTACCTTGCCCCCGAACGTTTGTTCAGTGCCGAAAGCAAAGAAAATAAAGAAAGTAAGCTTATTCCTTTTTTAAAAACGCTGAAAGTTGCACAGATAGCTATTGACGAGGCACATTGTATCTCCTCTTGGGGACATGATTTCAGGCCTGAGTATTTAATGCTTGCCGGGCTTAAGGAAGAGTTTCCGTCGGTGCCGGTTATAGCACTTACGGCTACAGCCGATAAGCTTACGCAAAAAGATATCCTTGAAAAGCTCAACCTTCATAAGCCGGCAATATTTGTATCCTCATTTAACAGGGCAAATATTACTTACCGCGTGGCGCCTAAAAAGAACAGCTTTAAACAGCTCATCGCCTTTTTAAATGAACATAAGGATGAGTCGGGGATTATTTATTGCCTATCCCGCAAATCTACCGAGGCATTGGCCGAGGATTTAAAAGATGAAGGCTTTGCTGCAGAAGCCTACCATGCCGGGTTAAGTAACGAAATAAAAGCCCGTAATCAGGAAGCATTTTTGCGAGATGACCTGAAGATCATTGTGGCAACCATCGCTTTCGGCATGGGCATCAACAAATCAAACGTGCGCTATGTGGTGCATGTCGATCTGCCAAAAAACATTGAAGGTTACTATCAGGAAACCGGCAGGGCAGGACGCGATGGGCTTCCGTCGGAAGCATTGTTGCTTTACTCGCCCGGCGATGCAATGAAATTGCAGGCTTTTGCCAAAGTAGAAGGCAATGAGCAGCAAAGCCGCATCATGCTTAATAAGCTTAATGATATGGTTAAATATTGCCAGCTGCTATCGTGCCGCAGGCAATACCTGATGAAATACTTCGACGAAGAATTCCCGGCCAAATGCGGCTCATGCGATGTTTGCTTAACCGAATATAAACGTTTTGATGGCACGCTGATCGCTCAAAAAGCGCTCTCGGCGGTAGCCCGGTTAAATGAACGTTTCGGGGCTAACTATGTAATAGATTTTTTGCGGGGATCAAAAAGCGATAAGATCCGTGAAGAACATAAGCAGTTAAAAACCTACGGTATCGGTGCAGATATCAGCAAGGCCGACTGGCAGCACCACATCCGCGAGTTGATTAGTATGGGCTATCTGCAAACCGCCGGCGATGAATACCCGGTATTAAAACTTACCGCGCAGAGCACCGACGTATTAAAGGGCGGGCAAAAGGTTGAGTTTATTGAGATAGAAAAAGTTGAAGAGGTTCACCATGAAGAAAACCTGCCTTATGAGATTCCGTTATTCAACCGGTTAAGGGAAGTTAGGCGGGGCATTGCCGAGGGTGAAAATGTACCGGCTTATGTTATTGTATCCGATGCTACACTGCAGGAAATGGCTACCTACCTACCGCAAAGTTTGGATGAACTGCGAATGATTTCTGGTTTTGGCGATATTAAACTGGCCCGTTATGGTCGCGAACTGCTTGAACCGGTTAAGATTTATTGTGCTGAAAAAGGCCTCGGCTCAAAAATAAAACAGAAATCGCCTAAACGGGAGCGGAAGGCGAAATCACCGGGGCAAACCAAATCTTCTTCGCGAAGCAATGATACTAAAGCCGAAACGTTTAACCTATATCGCTCCGGAAAAACCGTTGCCGAAATAGCTACTGAGCGCGGGTTCACTACAGCTACCATAGAAACACACCTGAGTTATTATGTACAAAACGGCGATCTGGATATCACCGAAATAGTTCCGCAGAAAAAGATCGCTGTTATTGCCGACGCCGTTGAAAGTTATGGAACTGAAAGACTATCGCCCTTAAAAGAAGTTTTAGGCGATGATTACAGCTACGGTGAAATCAAAGCTGTAATTGGCTGGATGAACAAGGGGGAATAATTTTTGTTAAGTTTGAAAGAACAATCTTGCGCTCGTTTGCAACGAGCGCTTAAAATGGGCTTGCGTTTAAAACGCAAGCCCGGCGATACAATCGCCGAGCCACGTTAAGCACTCATTGCAAACGTGCGCAAGCTAATGATGACATATTTTTGAATTGTATTTGTTCAACACACATGACTACCACAACCCAACTGTACGATATATACCTCAAACACCCCGTAATTAGCACCGACACCCGGAAGATCGTGCCTGGCAGTCTGTTCTTCGCCCTCAAAGGCGATAAGTTTGACGCCAACACTTTTGCACAAAAAGCAGTTGAGGCCGGTGCAGCTTACGCGGTAATTGACAACGCCGAATATCAACTGGGCGAACAGTATTTATTGGTTGAGGATGTTTTAACTACCTTGCAGGATTTAGCGCGTTATCATCGCCGTCAGCTTGACATCCCGGTTATCGGACTTACAGGTACCAACGGCAAAACCACCACCAAAGAACTGATCAATGCCGTATTATCGCAGCATTTTAAAACCCAGGCTACCCAAGGCAATTTAAATAACCATATTGGTGTACCACTTACCATTTTAACCATTGATGCCAGCCACGAGGTGGCCGTTATTGAAATGGGGGCCAATCACCAAAAAGAGATCGAGCTGCTTTGCAGCATTGCTCAACCATCGCTTGGCTTAATTACCAATGTTGGTAAAGCGCATCTGGAAGGTTTTGGCGGAGTTGAAGGTGTAAAGAAGGGTAAAGGAGAGTTGTATGATTATTTTGCCCCCCTGCCCCCTAAAGGGAGAGTAAGCAAAACAGATGGTGCTGTCTTTATCAATAGCGATGATACTGTTTTAATGGAGATGGCTGCGGCCCGTCGTTTGCGTCATGTGGAGTATTATGGTACTGATGCCATTGATAATCTCATTAGCGGTGAACTGTTGGAAAACTCTCCCTTACTTACTTTGGAGTGGACCAATAATAAAACCGGCGACAGCTATCAAGTTAAAACCCAGCTAACTGGTACTTATAACCTGCCCAATATTTTAGTAGCCATATGTATCGGAACATATCTCGGTTTACCGGCTAATGAAATCAACGCCGGTATCGAGGGTTATCAGCCTAAAAACAACCGCTCGCAAATTGTACAAACAGCTACTAATACGCTCATTTGCGATTATTACAATGCCAACCCAAGCAGCATGTTTGTAGCCATTGAAAACGTGGGCAAAATTGAAGCAAAAAGGAAGGTACTTATTTTGGGCGATATGTTTGAAATGGGGCCGGAAGCGGCTGTTGAACATGCATCTGTTATCCGCAAAGCTATGGATACCGCTGTTGATGAACGCATCTTTATCGGAAAGGATTTTTTAGGTGCTTCGCAGTCCGTGGACCATGGACCATGGACCATGGACAAGTTTTATGAAACTGCCGAAGATGCCATTGCTGCTTTGAAAGCACAGCCTATTACCAATTCAACTATCCTGATCAAAGGATCAAGAGGAATGGCTTTAGAGCGGTTGGTGGAATTGTTTTAAGTTTTCAAAGTAAAGACGCATTATATGTGTTTCCCATGAGAACGGGTAAGCAATCAATTTGCAGGTCCTGCATTCGGAAGACGCATATAATGCGTCTCTACATTTCCATATCAATCATTACTGAAGACTTACGAAGTTTTGAAAACTTCGTAAGTCTTCAGTATTCGGGAAACGCATGTGATGAGTCTCTACCAATTTGAACCAACTATTATTCCCTCCGCAAACTATCAACCGGATTAGCCAACGCGGCCTTAACCGATTGAAAACTGATAGTGATAAAGGCAATCAATAGGGCAATCACGGCAGCTAATACAAAGGCTGTCCAGCTTATGCCAACTCGGTAAGCAAATTCATCAAGCCAGTGGCTCATGGCCAGCCAGGCAATCGGGAAAGCCACAACGATAGCAATAAGCACCAGCTTAATAAAATCTTTTGCTAACAAGGCAACAACATTTGTTACGGTAGCACCCAAAACTTTCCGCACACCAATTTCGCGGGTACGTACCTGAGCGGTGTAAGCTGCCAAACCAAGCAGGCCAAGGCAGGAGATTAAAATAGCTATCCCCGCAAAATAGTTAAACAATGTACCTTCCCGCTGTTCGCCCTGGTAAAGTTTGTTGAATATGTCATCCAGGAAAGTGTAACCAAACGGAAATTGCCCATTGTATTGTTTAAACTCTTTTTCGGCAGCTGCTATGGCTTTTGGCGCACCATCGCCGGTTGTTTTAATATACAGTGAAGCATACGTATCCGGGGCGTAGAAAAACACCATCGGCCCAATTTTTTCACGCATACTTGCAAAATGGAAATCCTTTACCACGCCTATGATTGTCCCTTCGGTTTTACGTAACCTGAAACGTTTGCCAATCGGGTCTTTCATGCCCAACTCCTTAATTGCCGCCTCATTCAGTATATAATGAGCCGAATCACTCACCGAGCCATCAAAACCGCGACCTGCAGCCATTTTTATCTTGAAAAAAGAAATAAAATCTTTATCAATTCCTTGGGGATGTACAATAAACGTTTGACCGGTGGCTTTACCATCCCAATCGTTATCGCCGGAAATACCACCATTATTAACAATATTGCCGCTTGAACGCGTTACGGCTTCAACACCCGGTTGTTTCAAAAGTTCGGCTTTAACAGCATCATAATGATCTTTCATATCGCGCATCCAAAAAGCAAACACGTGACTTTTATCATAGCCTAAATTTTTTGACCGGATGTAATTAAGCTGGCTGGTGATCACAATGGTACTGATGATCAATACTACTGAAAAGGTAAACTGCACCACTACCAGGATCTTACGGAAAAGCACATCTCCAATACCATTGGAGATTTTACCCTTGAGTGCTTTTAACGGTTCAAAAGATGAAAGCAGTAGCGCCGGGTAAATACTGGACAATAAAAGTGTAGCAGTAATGGTACCCGCAATAACTAACCAGATATGGTAGTTGGAAAGATTAAATACCAGTTGCTTACCCGCGATTTCATTAAATACAGGAATTACGTTATAAATTACCAACACTGCTAAAACCGACGAAAGGATAAACAGCAAAGCCGTTTCTACCACAAACTGCATAAACAATTGTGTTTTTGCCGCGCCGATGATCTTTCGCATGCTTATTTCCTTGGCGCGCAGCATGGCCCGCGCGGTTGAAAGGTTAACATAGTTGATACAGGCAATCACTAATATTACTAAGGCGATAATGATAAAGATATGTACAGTGCTGATCCCCCGGTCGGTACCGTCTGCATTATAAAGATGCATTTTAGTTGCGGGCAGCAAGAGGTAATCGGCATCAGTATCTTCAGGCTTCCGTTTCAGGTGAACTTTATTCAAATCGGCCGATAGCTTTTTTAAAGAAGTGCCCGGTTTCAACAACAAATAGGTTTCATAAGCGTAATTGCTGAAATCATGGTTCAGATCAACCTTATTGTTGGTAAACATATATTTGATATGATAGCTCATGGGCATGATCATATCATAATGAATGCTTGAGTTAAGCGGGAAATCATCAATAACGCCCGATACAGTAAAATTCTCTTTGTTATCGGCCACAATAACTTTTCCTAAAGCATCTTCATTACCGAAATATTTTTTTGCCGTTCTTTTTGTGATCACTACCGAATTATCGCTGGTAAAAGGTTTTGCCTTGTTACCTTCAATCAGCGGAAAATCAAAAACAGTAAACAGGGAGGGATCAGCAAAGCCTACCGCCTGCTCGTTAAAAATTTTATCCTGGTATTTAAATAATGAGAAAAACCAGTTATTGGTTATGCGCACCTGATCTTGCACAACGGGCAGTTCCTGTTTAGCCAGAGGCCCCATCGGTGCCACTGTTGTTTGCCAGATCTGCTTGCTGGCCCCTGTACCGCCAAAAAGCTCTACCCGGTAAATATTTGATGCGTTTTTATGAAAGCTATCAAAGCTAAATTCGTCCTGCACCCAAAGCAGGATCAGAATCCCAATGGCGAGGCCTACAGTTAACCCGGCAATATTGATCACCGAATAAAACTTATTGCGGACAAGGTTCCGCCAGGCGGTTTTGATATAGTTTTTCAGCATAATAATATCGGCTTTATCAGGCAACACCTAATTAAAATGGTGCCAATATTATAAACAACTAATTATCAGAATTTTATAAAACTACCCAATATACTATCGTTCGGATACGGACAGCCGGGTGTTCATTTATGTTACGGAGATGATGCGGATTTGCTTTCACCTCTTCAGCCTTCCAAAACAGGGGTTATGATATTGTGATTAACCAGGATCCGCATCAGCATATCTACCGAAAAATCGCGGGTTATGTCAATACTGATAAAATCTGTTTCTCCATTTTTCACCTCGCAGGCATCCCGGTCAAAATACAATACCAACCCGCGCATACTGCCCGAAAGGATAACAATGCGTTCGTTGTTAATAAGCTTAAAGCTATTGCGGGTACGCTTAAAAAAGCTGCACAGGTTTTTAATATGCCGATAGGTAAGTAATGAAATGATCATGCTGTCAGCTTTTAATAATGGTGGCCAGTCGCTGCCTTATAATGATTTCTTTAACACCGGCAGGCAGCAAACTGTTTAATAAAACAAGCATCCGGTTTACCACACCCGGGATGATCTCTTTTTTCCCTTTCAGCAAACCATCCACCGCTATACGTGCTACGTGCCCGGGCTCCATAATGGTTGCCTTTGATATGCCTTTGAGTTTATTATTCATTACCAGCAACTCGGGCTTGGTATTGATCCCTCCAGGACTAAGCAAGCTGATCTTCACATTTGAGCCATGAAGTTCCAGCTGCAAACATTTGGTAAAATACCTGATAAATGATTTGGTAGCACCGTAAACCTGCTTTTTAGGCACCACAAACAAGCCGCCCAAACTCCCTACATTCAATATATAAGAGGTAGCAGAGACATCGGCCTGGGCCAGGAACAAGCGTGTAAGCAGTACAGGTGTAATCACGTTCAGTTCAATTTGCTTTTTATAAAACCCAATGTTCAAATCTTCAAACCACGACCAGTTACCTAAACCCGCATTATTGATGAGCAGGTGGGCCGTAATTTGCTCATCACTAAGGTAATTAAAAATTGCAGGGTAACTTTCGGCAAGTGTTAAATCAATTTCCAAATAATTCACTTTAACCTCAAAGTTTTTACGGATAAAGGATGCCAGCTCAGGCAATCCGGTAGCTGGCAATGATACCAGTACCAGGTTTATTTGCCGCGACGCCAGTTCAATGGCAAACGATTTACCCAACCCTTCGCTGGCTCCGGTTATAATGGCTGTCTGATCTATCATGCTTCAGGCTTGTTGAAGGTAATTAATGGTTTTATGCATCCCCTCTGTAAAAGGGGTTATCCGGTAACCAAGCTGCGTTATGGCTTTATTGCTGCTGTATTTTTGATCATACTTTAAACGTTCGGCAAACTCAGGCAAAAAGAAAGGGCGCAGCCCGGTAAGCTGTGATTTAAGCTTTTCAAAATGGCTATAAAATTCAATAGTCTTTAACGGCAGATGAATGAGACGATGTTGTTTACCTGATACCTGATGTACTGTTTTGAAAAAATCATTAAAACTAATATCCTCTCCGCCTAAAATATAGCGTTCGCCGCTGGTTCCATTATTCATAGCCGCCAAATGTCCATCAACCACATCGGTTAAAAAAGCATAATTGGCTACCTGTTCGCCATTGCCAGGAATAAAATGCCATTTGCCGCGTAAATAGGCCGAAACCATTTTACCTACTGTATTACTTTCGGTAACAGGCCCTTCGCCATATACGCGTGATGGATTTACTGTAACGATGTAAATCCCTCCCTGCTTTGCAAAATTTTGCACTTCAAGCTCGGCCAGGTATTTGGTACGCTCGTAAGCAATGGGGAAACCAGCTATTCTTGGATCATTCTCGCTCATGGGATGTTTTACTGTTGGGCCCCAAACACCGCAGGTTGAGGTGTAAACTATTTTCTGTACACCGGCACCTGCCGCAACTTCAAGCACGTTACGGGTACCAACAACATTGGTTTCATGGTAATCATCGGGGTTACGGCACCACATTTTGGCCATGGCGGCTGTATGATACACCTGCTGGCAGCCCTGCATTGCCCTGCCCAGGCTTTGCCGGTACAGGATATTGCCGGTAACCGGTTCGATATTTTTATGCTCTATTAAATAAGGGTGATCGGTATTACGGCATAAGGCTTTAACATCATAGCCCTGCATAGCCAGCGATAACGTGAGCTGCCTGCCAATAAACCCTGTTGCCCCGGTTACTAAAACTTTCATACAGGTATTACAACCTCACTATTGTTTACCCCTATGTATGGAAAAGAATTTTTAAATCATTTTTAACCTATAGTTTTAATGCGGTAAATATTTAAATTTGGCTTATTACTTTTTAATAAGCCTTACCTATATGAACATGTACCAGGACCCGCATAGTACGTTTGCCGGTTTTTCGCCGGAAGAGTTGGGATTTTTACAGCACGCCACCCCCGATCTTACAGAAAGCCAGAAAAAATATTTTTACATGGTTTACAGCAATAAGCGCAAAAACTCGCAGGATATATTGTTGTTTACCTTGCTTGGTTTTGTAGGTTTTGCCGGCATTCAGCGCTTTGTATTAGGCCAGATTGGGATGGGTATTGTTTATTTGCTAACAGTAGGCTTTTGCTGGATTGGCACTATTGTGGATTTGATCAACAATAAGTCGATAACTTTGGAGTATAATAAGAATATGGCTTATGAAAGCTACCAAATGGCTAAAATGAGCAGCTAAACAAAGCGGCTATTTATCTCTAAAAAAACTTAATGAAACTATCTGCCCTAACCGCTTACCTTGAAAGCCTCGCACCGCTCAACTATCAGGAAGATTATGACAATTCTGGCCTGATAGTTGGCAACCCGGAGCAGGAGGTAAGCCAGGCCCTGATCTCTCTTGACTGTACCGAAGCTGTGGTTGATGAGGCTATTGCTACCGGCTGCCAGGTGATCATATCGCACCACCCTATCGTTTTCAAGGGGTTAAAAAAATTCAACGGCAAAACCTATGTGGAACGGGTAGTTGAAAAAGCTATTCGTAAAGGTATTGCCATATACGCTATTCACACCAATTTGGATAGCATCATGACCGGTGTTAATGCCCGTATCTGTGAAACTTTGGGTTTAAAAAACAGCCGAATACTGCTGCCCAAACATAACCTGATCAAAAAACTGGTTACTTACGTTCCGCTAAACCATGCCGACACTGTACGCGATGCTTTGTTTAATGCAGGAGCAGGCAACATTGGCAATTACAGCGAGGTTAGTTTTAATGCACAGGGAACAGGGACATTTAAAGGCAATGATGCCGCAACCCCTTATGTGGGCGAAATTGGCAAACGCCACAAGGAAGATGAGATCCGCATTGAAACGGTGTATCCGGCCAATTTGGAGAGCAAGATCCTGATGGCTTTGATCCTGGCCCATCCGTATGAAGAAGTTGCCTATGATCTTTACAATTTAACCAACCAGCACCAGCAGGTAGGCTCGGGTATGATAGGCGAGTTGGAAATGCCGCTTAATGAAGAAAGTTTCCTGCTTCATGTAAAGGATAAGATGCGCACGCATGTGATACGGCATACTAAATTATTGGGCAAACACGTTAAAAAAGTAGCTGTGTGCGGCGGTTCGGGGGGCTTTTTGCTAAAGCATGCCATAGCCGCAGGAGCCGACGTTTTTATCACGGCCGATTACAAGTATCATGAGTTTTTTGATGCCGAAGGAAAGATAGTTATTGCAGATATCGGACACTTTGAGAGTGAACAATTTACGCAGCAATTATTGTATGAAATAATTAGAAAAAAATTCCCTATCTTTGCCGTCCGTTTAACAGAAGTAAATACAAACCCCGTCAAATATTTTATTTAATGGAACAAACCGTAGAACAAAAGCTTAAAGCTTTATACGAACTACAAACTATCCACACCAAGATTGACAGGATCCGCCAGGTAAGGGGCGAATTGCCAATGGAAGTTGCCGACCTTGAGGACGACGTTGCAGGCCTTGAAACCCGCATCCAAAAGATCAAAGGTGAACTTGACGATGTGGAAGATGACATAGTTACCCGTAAAAACCTGATCAAAGAAGCTCAGGCAAACATCAAAAAATACGAAGGCCAGCTTAACGAGGTTAAAAACAACCGCGAATATGATGCAATCTCAAAAGAAATTGAGATCCAGGGCTTAGATATACAGGTAAGTGAAAAGAAGATTCGCGAATACGGCTTCGAAATCACCAACAAAACCCAGGTTTACGAAAAAGCATTGGCCGATCTGGAAGCCCGCCAGGCCGACCTTGACGCCAAGAAAGAAGAATTAGGCACCATTACTGCCGAAACTGAAAAAGAAGAAACCGAGTTGAATGCCCAGGCTGCAAAAGCTATGGATAACATCGAAGAGCGTTTATTAACTGCTTACACCCGTTTACGTCAAAACGCAAAAAACGGTCTTGCGGTTGTAACTATCCAACGTGATTCATGCTCTGGTTGCTTTAACCAAATCCCGCCTCAGCGCCAGTCAGACATCCGTCAGCGTAAAAAGATCATCGTTTGCGAGCATTGCGGACGTATCCTTGTTGACGAGCAAATGGCTTTAGAAGCTGAAGAAGCATAAGCAACCATTTATAAAGTTAAATATATCAAAGGCGCCCAATGGGTGCCTTTTTTGTTGCATTTATTTAGCCGATATTTATTTTATGCCTAAAACCAGGATAACCTACTTTATATTAACAATAGCAACCATTATCTTCGGCTTGCTATCCCGTCACTTTAAATTTATCCCTTTATTTATTGGCGATATTTTATGGGCTGCCATGGTTTACTTTATTATGCGGTTCCTGTTTATTAGCAAGCCCCGTATGTTTACTGTTGTAGCTGCGTTGGCGTTTTGCTTCGTGATAGAGTTTAGCCAGCTTTATAAAGCGCCCTGGATAAATGACCTGAGGCATACCCTGTTTGGCAGGCTCGTTTTAGGCGAGGGCTTTTTATGGAGCGATTTGTTGTGTTATGTTATTGGGGTGGGGATAGGGGTTGGAATTGACAGCTTAGGGTTAAAAAATTTCAAATCTCATAAGAAATAAGTTTTAGCTTATTTATAGTTCTGAATTGTTTGTCAGATGTTATAAACGGGAGATTGAATGTAATGGCTGTTACTGCTATGATAGCATCTGGTAGTTTTAAACTATATTTTTTTCTTATTGTTACGTATTGTTCTTTCAATTTGTTATTCATCTGAATAATTGAACAATCACTTAATAAGCTGTGTATTTGTTTTTCATCGCGATCTGAAAGGTTTTTAAATCCTATTAATTCCAGCTCGGTTATAAATGAAATATAGATCTGCTTACCCTGCAATAACTTTTCCCATCCAGCAAGTACAATATAATGTTCATATCAACTAATATTTCTTTCCCACTCATCTCTTAATTTAGTTTGAATGGTCAATGGATCTTCTTTTAATGGTACTTTTCCATTGTATTTTTTTGCGTCGAAACCCATAGATGGGGCTTCCTTATAAAGCGCCTTTTCAATAGCCTCTATATCCTTTTTGGATGCTCCCTTTTTTAATACCAATACCATATCAATCCTTTCATAACAAATTTAATGTTTTTTACATAAATATCCTCTTCAAAACATACTCGTCTGTTTCCCTTTCCTTGGTACAAATAAACTATAATCATATTCTGGCATCTGCCTATCGCTCATAAAGCGTTTGCAAGCCATTTTAAACATCTGGTGAATGGATTCGGCTATTTTGCCCTCACCACTCATCCGGCGACCGTAGTCGCTGTCATTAAGCTTGCCGTCATGAGTTGAACGGATCATGTTCAGCACCTTTTCGGCGCGATCTGGAAAAGCTTTGTAGATCCAATCGCTGAAAATTTCGGCAATACTACCGTTCAGGCGTACCATGGTAAAACCAGCGGCCAAAGCGCCCCTATCGGCAGCGGCTTTGATGATGTTGGGGACTTCATTACTATTCAATCCGGGAATAATAGGAGCGGCCATTACACGCACCGGGATGCCTCTTTCTGATAGCTTCTGCACCACCGCCAGCCTGCCTGTTGCAGTTACTGTACGCGGTTCCAGTTTTTGGCGCAACTGCTCGTTAAGCGAGGTAATAGATACGTTTACGTGCACCAGGTTTAACTTAGCCATATCAGCAAGCAGGTCGATATCGCGCAGTATCACATTATTTTTAGTGATAATGCTTACCGGATTTTTATACTTCCAGAAAACTTCCAGCAGGGCCTGAGTTATTTTAAGCTTGCGTTCCACAGGCTGATAGCAATCGGTATTGCCTGAGAGCATAATGCAAACCGGTCTGTAATTTTTTTTGTTGAAATATTGTTCAAGCAGCTCGGGCGCATTGGGTTTAATGATGATCTTCCGTTCAAAATCGAGCCCGGCGCTAAAACCGTAATATTCATGGCTATTGCGGGCATAACAGTAAATACAACCATGCTCGCAACCCTGGTAGGGGTTTATGGAGTACATATGGCTCAGATCGGGACTGTTGGATTCGCTTACTATTTTTTTGGGCGTTTCTTCAAAAAGCTGCGTGTTTGAATTTTCAAGCAAAGGCTCGTCAATGCCTTCGATATGATCAAGTACATACTTGTTTTTCAGAAACTTATTGTGCGTATTTACCTGTGCGCCGCGTCCCTTAAAAAAATCCGGATTTTCCTCATGTGACATTGAACAAATTTGCTAAATTTATTAGCAAATCACAATTCAATCAGTTTATTTTTTATGCTGTATAAAACCAGCCCCACGCGGCTTTTGATCTGGAGCTTTTCAAAAAGCTGGTCGCGGTAACTATCAACCGTACGTACACTGATATTCATAGCTTCAGCAATTTCCTTATAAGTAAGCTCGGTACCGGTAAGGCGCAGAAACTCTATCTCGCGCGGGTTAAGTTTGATATTCTCTAATTTGCTGTTAAAATTGGTGATCAGGTGGCGGGTTACAAATTCAGGATAATAAAGTTCGCCTTGCGAAACTTTCAAAAGTGCATCTTCAACTTCATAAGGCTCCGAATCTTTGAGCAGATAGCCTTTAACACCCATTTTTACCATGAGCAGCACCTTTTCGGCGTCTTCAAACATAGATAATATGATGACCCTGACAGCGGGATATTTAGTCCTGAGCACTTGTGCGGCTTCAACGCCGTCCATAACCGGCATGCTGATATCCAGCAGTATTATATCAGGGACTATGCCTTTGCTTATGGTATCAATTAGTTCCTGCCCGTTTGCGGCTTCAAATAGTATATTGTATCTTTTAAAGTTGGTGACGAGAGCAGCCATACCGCTCCTGAAGAGTTTATGATCATCAACTAAGGCTATTTGAATGGGTTCCTTTAGCATAAATTTGTTGTACCAGGGGATTGAACGACAATTTTATCTGGCAACCCTTACCAGGCGAGCTGGCAATAATTACGTCCGCGCCTACTAAAGCTGCCCTGTTTTCAATGTTCCGCAATCCCGAACCGCCCTTATTATCAACCTTTTCGGTATTGAAACCAGCACCATCATCTTCGATGAGCAAATTAAACATTTGTGCAGTATAATACAAACCGATTTTAAGGTTAGCTGCCTTAGCGTATTTCAAAGTATTATTTACCGCTTCCTGGAAGATCCGGAATATCACCAGTTCGCGCTGCTCGCCTAAACTATATACATCACCGTCAACATCAAAAATAACATTGATGATACCGCTGCGGGTTAAACGTTCGGTTTCGGTTTCGAGGGTTTTTATAAGCCCCTGTGAGCTGATATGCTCAAAGCTCATGCTTTTTGAAAGGTGCCTCAAATCATTAATGGTTTGCGAAACCAGTTCGCGGTTCTCATTTACACGGGCTTTTTTTTCTTCATCAAGGCTATTGTTAAGCAGGCCCAGGTTCAATTTTACAAATGATAAAACCTGTGTAATGTTATCATGGATCTCACGGCTTATATCGTTAAGCGTTTGCTCCTGGATCTCTATCTGCGTTTTAAGCATCTCCTGCTTAAATGAGGCTTTAAGATGTTCTTTTTCAAGCTGGTTCTTATTTTGCTTTTTTTGATACATCAGCATAAAGCCAATGATAAATACGCCAAGCAACAGCATTAGCGCAGAACCCGCTATTATAACGAGGATAACCTGTTCTTCCTGAAAGAGCATATAAAGGCTATTGAAAATAAAAAATTCAATGCAAAAGTTGTTAGGTTAAGCAGCGTTGCCGCTATCAGATAAAAATGATAATTATTTCGATAAACCATATAACTGAAACATGAATAAAAAAACGTTGTAGATAAGTAATAAAAAAAAATGCCTGTTAATGCCAGAAACGGGGGATGAGTTATCAGCTCAATATATTCGTCAGTATCATTGTTCAGAAGGCGGTAATAATAATTACAGATCATCCATATCAAAAACAAATCTTGAATAACTGTGGCTGCGGTTGCTCTTTTAAATACCCCCTGTATAAACAAAATATCAGCAATTGAGAGTAATATAACAATACCGGCAGCAATAAAAACCTTTTTACGCCTTTTGGACCGTTCATCAAATGCCTGTATAAACCTTGTAAAAAAAGCAAACAACAGGATATCTTCAATATTATTACACCATGCGTTTGAATGATGAAGATTTAGCCAGTTAAAAAGGTTTACAAAATCGTAAACAAGGATAAAACTTAACAGCGGCAACAAGGTTCTAAAATTCTTGTCGAGCAACCGGTATGTAAAAAGGCAGCAAAAAAAAGCCACCACATCCGTTACAAAATAAAAACTCTCTAACATGAATGCTAAAATAACGCATCTATTTCAGCATTCATGCAAATGGTTAATTTATTCTATGCCTTGCACATTGGCGGACATTCTTTTCCTGAACTCAAAGCCTGAAGCCCACTGCCTGCCAATGCCTCAACAGCATCCGATTGTATAGCATCAATATGTTCATCCTCCCCTGTTCCGGCCACTGTACCAACAATAGCAACTGATGTTTGGTGCGGCGCATAGCCATGGTCGGCGGCGTGAACACCAAAGTGTAACCTTACCCCGGTAGCATGCGCCGGTAAATTGTCAATAAACGCTTTTAATTTATCAATCGGGATCCATGTAGACTCCGTGTCACGAACGCTATGTTCCTTATCAATAAGGGTTTTACGGGTATTTTTATACCTTTCCACCATTTCGCGGGCTGCTTTTAAGTCAATAATTTCCATATAATTGGGGGATTAAATTTAGCCTCCAATCTATATAATTATTGCTAAATATCACATCCGTCATTTCACCGTTTTTTATCCCGTTTAAACACGGTAAAAGTAACTGTCAACTTACAACACAATACACTATATCATACGTTAAAAAGTCATGCGCAAGTTTTTACAAAAACTGTTAACTAAGCCGGTTGCCCGGTTGGCCGACAGGCTCTCATCACGACCGGATAAGAAGCGGGTTAACAGATCATTGAACCGGTTATACAAAAGCCTGCTAACCGGGTCGGGTAAAAAAGGCCTTTTAATACCCTTTGATGCAGAAAAAGGTAGATTCATTATCTTTTCTGATCAACACAAGGGAGCTCGGGACGATATGGATATCTTCGCCCTTGCCGAGAAGAACTACCTTACAGCACTTGATTATTACTACAGCCAACAATTTTTCTACATCAATCTTGGCGACAGCGAGGAGCTTTGGGAAAACTTATTCATCACCATAAAAAAGCACAACAAAGCCACATTTGAAAGCGAAAAACGGTTCATACAACGTAAAGAATTCATGAAAATATTTGGCAATCATGATCTGTTTTGGGACAATGACCCTTTAGCGGCAGTTGGATTAAAGCAAATTTATGATGAAGTAATTAAGATCTATGAAGGAGCTGTACTACAAACAACAGTTAATGGTAAACCACTAAATATATTCATGACGCATGGCCACCAGGGCGATTTGCAAAGCGATGGCAACTGGTTCAGTAAATGGTTTGTATCCAATGTTTGGGCACCTTTCCAGGCATATCTTAAGGTTAATATTAATACCCCGGCAAATAATGACCTGCTCAAAACAGATCATAACCGCATTATGTATGAATGGAGCCAGAGGCAAAAAAACACGCTGCTTATAACCGGGCACACGCATCAGCCGGTATTCAGGTCATTAACCCACCTCGAAAAACTGTATAACGATATCGCGAAAGCAAGGAAAGCGGGAAACGATAAACTGGCCGATGAACTAAATAAACAGATCGTTAACCGGCAAGTTAAAGGTGACGTGGCCCCCGATTTTAGCGCATGCGACCCAAGCTATTTCAATAGCGGCTGCTGTTGTTACGATGATGGCGATATAACAGGCATTGAAATTGCCGATGGCCAAATCCGCCTCGTAAAATGGGAATATAACGCACAAAACCAAAGTGAAAGAATAATACTGGAGGAGTGCAGGCTGGAAGAGCTATTTTAAGACCGAGGTAAGGCGAAAGACAACAGGCTAACCTCAATCGGAGAAATCAAAAAATCAATCGGTGTAATCCTAAAAAGAAAAAATCAACGAAATCATCGTAATCAAAAAATCAACGGTCAGCCTTCCAGCATAAAAACAAAAAGCTCTTTAGGGCCGTGGGCGCCTAATACCAGTGTTTTCTCAATGTCAGCGGTACGGCTTGGGCCGGTTACCGTGCTGATCATGGATGGCAGTTGGTTGCCATATTTGGTTTTGATGAGTTTAAAACCATCTTTCAAGTCCATAACCATTTGCGAAGTATAAGCCAGTACAATATGCACCGATGGATAGATGCTTAACCTTCTGCCAGCCATGTTACCGTTTGAAAGCAAAATACTGCCGTTACGGGCAATCAAAGCCTCGCAAAGGGTAAACCCAACTTCGGCTTGTTCAAAATCTTTATCAGTTTCGTAGTGCGGGTATTCAAACTGGTTCAGGATCTCCCGCAACTTAGGTTCCCAACAGTAAATTTTGTGCCATTTACGTTCTTCGGCAAGGGTAAGCAGGTTTTCAATAAATTGCAGCTCATCCTCACAAAAAACAAACTGGCCTGCTACGTTGGTAAACTGTTCGGCGAAGACTACCTCGGGCATTTCATCCGTTGCAGGATAAAGGGGCTGGTCTTCCAGTTGAGGGTATGGGTTATCCCTTTTCTCCAAAAGTGCTTTCCTGATTTTTTTAAGCAGTTTTTCTTTTGATGTAGTGATATCCCTCATGGCTAAAAAAGAAAAGCCACCAGCTTTGCCGGTGGCTTTGTATTATAATTTAAAAATTAAAGTTTCGGATCTTCGCTTTCTATTCTTGAAAGTTCAGGATTAGTCAGCGAGTCTGGAATAGCATTGTTATCCACATCCGGATTTAACGCGGCTTCACCGTTTACAAACTTATCATAAGTTGTGCGCTCGTCAAACGGACGCTTACCCAAAATTTCTTCCAGATCACTTTGGAAAAGAACTTCTTTTTCCAATAGTTTCTGAGCTATCTTTTCAAGGCCATCACGTTTAGCATTCAGCAAGTCTTTGGTTTTTTGATAAACCACATCAACCAGCTTTCGTACTTCAGCGTCAATCATTTCGGCAGTAGTATCTGAGTATGGTTTGTTAAACTGGTACTCGCCCTGCGGATCATAGAATGATACATTACCAACACTATCGTTCATACCATAAATTTTGGTCATGGCATAAGCAAGTTTTGTGATACGCTCCAAATCGCTCAGTGCACCGGTAGAAATTTTACCGAAAACGATGTCCTCGGCAACACGACCGCCCATAGATACACTCATTTCGTCAAGCAATTGCTCGGTAGTGTACAAAAACTGCTCTTTTGGCAGATATTGGGCATAACCTAACGCAGCGACGCCACGAGGCACAATTGATACCTTAACCAAAGGATCGGCATGTTCAAGGAACCAGCCTGCAATAGCGTGACCAGCTTCGTGGTAAGCAACAATGCGTTTCTCTTCAGGAGAGATGATTTTGTTTTTCTTCTCTAAACCACCAATAACACGGTCGATAGCATCCTGGAAATCGGTCATATCAACCGCCTCTTTGTTTTTACGGGCAGCAATCAGCGCAGCTTCGTTACAAACGTTGGCAATTTCGGCACCCGCGAAACCCGGGGTTTGTGCCGATAGTTTTTTAGCATCAACACCATCAGATAATTTGATAGGTTTCAGGTGAACTTTGAAGATCTGCTCACGACCAATCAAATCCGGTTTATCGATAGATACCTGCCTGTCAAAACGGCCCGGACGCAATAGCGCTGAATCCAGTACATCCGGACGGTTGGTTGCAGCTAAGATGATAATACCCGAATCGGTACCAAAACCATCCATTTCAACCAGTAACTGGTTCAGGGTGTTTTCGCGCTCATCGTTACCACCTACAATATTGTTTTTACCACGGGCACGACCGATAGCATCAATCTCATCGATAAAGATGATGCATGGCGCTTTATCTTTTGCCTGGCGGAACAGATCACGTACGCGTGATGCACCCACACCTACAAACATCTCCACAAAGTCTGATCCTGAAAGGGAGAAGAAAGGCACCTGAGCTTCGCCTGCAACAGCTTTGGCCAATAAGGTTTTACCGGTACCCGGCGAGCCTACCAACAGCGCGCCTTTAGGAATTTTACCACCCAGGTTAGTATACTTCTTAGGGTTTTTAAGGAAATCGACAATTTCCATTACCTCCTGCTTGGCTTCTTCCAAACCGGCAACATCATTAAATGTAACGGTTACCTGGGCTTCTTTATCAAACAGGGTAGCTTTTGACTTACCGATGTTAAAGATCTGGCCGCCCGGGCCACCGCCCGAACCACCGCTCATCCTGCGCATGATAAAGATCCATACACCGGCAAACAATATCACCATAATAACGCCTTGTACCAACCAGTTTGATAACAGGCTTTCATGGCCCTGCTCAAATTGTAAAGATACTTTTTGGTCATCAGGTACATCTTTTTGAGCATCGGCAATAGACTTTTTCAGGCTCTCATATGAGGCATCTGTAAAAGTAAACTGTGGACCACTGTTGGTACTGGTATTAAAAAAGTTTTTGTCTTTAGATATGTTACTGGCAAAATATGGCTTTGACAAGCTTTGTTGTTTGATGTAAACATCTGCCATTACTAGGTCGCCGCTTTTATAAGCTACAATTTTTTGAACATCATTTGTACGAAGCATGTTTGCCTCAAATTCCTGGAAAGTAACCGGTTTGCCCGATCCGCCGTTTAACAAGGCCGGAATCAATAAAAAGGCCAAAATAACAATACCATATAGCCACATGATATTAAATTTGGGCGGTTTTGGTGAGGGCTTCTTGTTCACAATTTTACGGATAGGTCTTGGATTTTCTGATTTAGAATCTTTAATATCTTTCATTTCTTTTTACGAGCTCAAACTTACAATCTATAATTTAAATTTTACGCGGTAACAGTAAGACTATGCGTTGAGCCTTTTTGTGACGGATGTTTATGCACTTTTATAATATTTAATATCTGCATCGCCCCACAAATCTTCCACTCCATAAAACTCACGTTTATCGGTCCTGAACACGTGGATCACAACATCCACATAATCAAGCAGTATCCACTCGCCATACTCAAAACCCTCTTTGCGCCAGGGCTCGGTTTGGGTGGCTTTGAAAATTTCATCCTCAATGCTATTTGCTATAGCTTTTACCTGTGTCGACGAATCAGCATGACAGATCACGAAATAATCTGATACCGAACTGAATATATTACGAAGGTCTAACCTAATAATATCATTGCCTTTTTTTTCCTGGATACCATGTATTGCCAACTCTGAAATATAGGCAGATTCACTTAACACTTTGTTTTTTACCATCAAAAAGAATTAGTTTTGAACGTTTTTGAGTATAAAATTATTACACTTTGCAAAATAACATATTTTCAGGATTATTTGTTGGTCAAAATTTAGTAACAATTAAACAAGTTGACTCAACAAATAGTTTTCTTAAAAATCTACTGTCAAATTCCAAGCCAGTACCCGAAGGTACGGTCATTATGGCAGAAGAGCAGTACGCCGGCCGGGGCCAGCAGCAAAATACCTGGCATAGCGAACCCGGAAAAAACCTTACTTTCAGCCTTTTATTAAAACCCCATTTTTTACCCGTTGATGCCCAGTTTGATTTAAACCGTGCGGTAAGTTTAGGGGTGTATGACGCCCTGCATCTATTATTAGGTGGTGAGCTAAAAATAAAATGGCCTAATGACATTTACTATGCCGACAGGAAACTGGGTGGCATGCTCATCGAAAATACTATACAGGGCGGGCAGCTCAAAGACTCGGTTATTGGCATTGGTTTAAATATAAACCAGGAAAATTTTCCACCCGGTGCCTCAAATGCCACCTCTGTAAAACAAATCTTACAAAAGGATTATGATTTAACACTGTTATTATCGGAAATTTGCAAATACATTGAGGTATACTATCTTAAACTGAAAGCCGGGCAAATTGATTTTGTAAGGAATACTTACTTAAGCCGGCTGTACTGGTTAAACGAGGCTAAAAGTTTTGAGTCAAAGGGCAGGGTATTCAATGGCATTGTAAAAAATGTACTGCCAAATGGCTTATTGCTTATTGAAGATACTAACGGGCAACAAACGGAGTTTAACCTCAAAGAATTGAAATTTTTAAATAAATAATAACCGTAACAAACAAATGAAGAAACTATTGGTATTGGTAACCGCGCTTATCATCAGCGTTGGCGCTTACGCTCAGATCGAATCGCCGGTGAGGTGGTCATACGCGGCAAAAAAGGTAAATGACAAAGAAGCTGTTGTATTTTTAAAAGCAACCATACAAAACGGCTGGCACATTTATTCACAAACCGTAAAAGACGGCGGCCCAATAAAAACTTCATTTGATTTTACCCCATCAAAATTATATGCTGCCGTTGGCAAAACTACTGAGCCTACCCCGGTAACCAAATACGAAAAAGCATTCAGCATGAATGTTAGCTACTTTGAAAAGGAAGTTGTTTTTAGCCAAAAAATCAGTTTAAAATCACCCAAAACAACAGCAGTTACAGGTAAACTAACCTACATGACCTGTAACGATATGAAATGCCTGCCACCGGAAGATGTTGATTTCACTATCCCTTTAGGTAAATAATTCAACACACCTTAACAGTAGTCATGAAATTATTAAATAAAGGTGCTTACCTGCGCGCCGGGCTTATCACATTAATTTCCCTTATTATCTTTAACATAACCGGAGCAAACCCGGCTTATGCTGTGCAAAAAAAAGCAGCCGACACTTCTGTGTCAGCTGCCGATGTTACATTTACGGATATTCCCACTGCTGCCGATAGCTTAGCTATCAGGAAAAAGCAAGCCGATTCGGTAAAAAAGGCAGAAGCGGCAAAGGCATCAAAAGCGCCTGCTGCTGCTTCAAAAACAGCAGAAAAGCCAAAATCACTTTGGCAAATCTTTATTGAGGGGTTACTTGGCGGTTTCACCGCGGTGATTTTGCCATGTATTTATCCTTTACTGCCCTTAACCGTAAGCTTTTTCACCAAAAAAAGCGGCAGCAAGAGCAAAGCTGTTATGCAATCGCTTATATATGGGGTATCAATCATAGTAATTTATGTTACACTGGGCTTGCTGATCTCCATCATTTTTGGCTCGGATGCACTTAACGAACTGGCAACGAACGGTATATTTAATATTTTCTTCTTTTTGCTGCTCATTGTATTTGGTATTTCCTTTTTGGGCGCATTTGAAATTACACTACCAAGTTCGCTGGCTAATAAGCTGGATGCAAATTCGGATAAAGGCGGTCTTGCAGGTATCTTCTTTATGGCTTCAACATTGGTTGTTGTTTCGTTTTCCTGTACAGGCCCTATTATAGGAACATTGCTGGTTGATGCAGCCTCAAAAGGTGACCGCCTTGGCCCGGCAATGGGCATGTTCGGCTTTTCTCTGGCTTTAGCACTGCCTTTTACCATATTCGCTTTATTCCCTTCAGCACTGAAAACACTTCCGAAATCGGGCGGATGGCTTAACAGCGTTAAAGTTGTATTGGGTTTCCTTGAACTGGCATTTGCTTTGAAGTTTTTATCAAACGTTGATTTGGCTTATCACTGGAACTGGTTTGACCGGGAAATATTTTTATCGTTGTGGATAGCCATTGGCTTACTAATCGGGCTTTACCTGATTGGCAAAATCAAGTTTTCGCATGATAGCGATGTAAAATTCCTTACTATTCCGCGCACGTTCCTGGCTATAATCGTATTTGCGTTTGTTATTTACATGATCCCGGGCTTGTGGGGTGCGCCTTTAAAATCAATTAGCGCGTTTTTACCTCCCGAAGCCACTCAGGATTTCAACCTTTCAAATATTCCGGATGGTTCAGGCTCATCAGCAGCAAGTCCATCAGCGGCCATACCCGCGGGCATTGGCGAACGCAAGTATGCTGCCAACTATACCCGCATCAAAACCAAAGGGTTGGATGCATGGTATGATTATGATCAAGCTTTACAGGTATCAAAGGCCCTGCATAAACCGATACTCATTGACTTTACTGGCTTTAACTGTGTTAACTGCCGTAAAATGGAAGCTAACGTATGGTCAGATCCGCAGGTGTTTAGCCGCTTGAAAAATGATTTTATATTGCTGCAGCTGGTTGTTGACGATAAAGCCGAATTACCTGTTGCCGAACAGTTTGTATCAGATTACAGCGGTAAAAAGATCACAACGCTTGGCGGTAAATGGAGCAACCTGGAGGCACAGCGCTTCAACTCCAATTCGCAGCCATTATATGTTATGCTTAATAGTGATGGTAACTTGCTTAAAGATGCGTCGGGTGCCGAGATCCCTACATCACCTGCAAATTATGACATAGCCAGCTATCTTAAATTTTTGGATAGTGGCATAGCTGCTTACAAAAAATAGGGATCGGGTTAAAAAAATAAGTGTAAATTCGCGCAAAATTCAAATTCCGCGTTTTATTGGTTAGGCGCAGCGTTTGAATAATGAACAATATTTACAACCCTAATTAGTTATGAATAGGTTAGCCTGTTCATAACAAAACAAAAAAATGACTCAGATCAAAAATATCGGCGTTTTTACTTCAGGTGGTGATGCCCCCGGAATGAATGCTGCCATAAGGGCGGTGGTACGTGCCGCCATGTATTACGGAATTGAAGTCACGGGGATCCGCCGTGGTTACGA
Organism: Mucilaginibacter sp. NFR10; assembly: GCF_900100445.1. Taxonomy (NCBI): domain Bacteria; kingdom Pseudomonadati; phylum Bacteroidota; class Sphingobacteriia; order Sphingobacteriales; family Sphingobacteriaceae; genus Mucilaginibacter; species Mucilaginibacter sp. NFR10. Next base: position 104,937 of record NZ_FMTV01000006.1, read on the forward strand.
CGGCATGGGCAAAGGTGATTTTTTTACCATGAACCGTAAATCCGTTTCAAACATTATCCAGCGTGGCGGTACAATCCTTAAAACTGCAAGGTGTGATGAGTTCAGAACACCCGAAGGTCGTAAGGCAGCATATGAGCACCTGGTAAAAAATAAAGTTGACGCATTGGTAGCCATTGGCGGCGATGGTACTTTTACCGGCGCTAAAGTTTTTGGCAGCGAGTATGATATTCCGGTGGTTGGTTTACCAGGTACAATTGACAATGACCTTGTAGGCACCGATTTTACCATTGGTTACGATACCGCCATTAATACTGTTGTTGACGCCGTTGACAAGATCAGGGATACTGCAGAATCGCACGACCGTTTATTTATTGTTGAAGTAATGGGCCGCGACTCAGGCCTGATTGCTTTACGTACAGGTATTGCTACCGGTGCCGAGGCTATCCTGATTCCCGAAAGCAAAACCGGGCTCGAAGGTTTGTTAAACCGCCTTGAATTTGGCCGTAAAGATAAAACATCGCGTATAGTAATTGTTGCCGAGGGTGAAGATGCGGGGGGCGCGTTTGAAGTGGGCAGGTTAGTGCAGGAAAAGTTCCCTAATTATGATACCCGGATCTCTATTTTAGGTCACATACAACGCGGCGGTGCGCCAAGCTGTATGGACAGGGTATTGGCAAGCCGTGTCGGCGCTGCCGCAGTTGAAGCTTTAAGAGATGGGCACCGCAACGAAATGATAGGCCTTATCAATGGTGAAATTGCTTATACCCCGTTTGAGCATGCTATTAAACACCACCAGGGCATTGATCCAAACATGATTAAACTGGTTGAAATGCTTTCTATGTAATTTAAGCTAAAACGATAAATAAAAACAGCCCCGTCTTAATCAAGCCGGGGCTATTTTATTTGGCAATAGTACTGTCAACAACAAGCCTTATCGCGGTATCAATTTCAGCACTCACAGTAAACAGGTGCGCTATGATCTCCTTGTTTTCGGGGTTAAAAAAATCTTCATGGTCCATTAAGCTGATAAGCCCAAGCATACTTGCCACAGGCCGGCGCAGCTCGTGCGAGCTTAAAGAAGCAACATTTCTTAAACGATCGTTCTGGCTCACGAGTTCTTTCTGTATTTTGAGCCTTTCGGTAATATCATGACCAAAACAACCTGCACCTATTATGTCGCCTGCAGCGGTGTAAATAGGATTAAAATTAACTTCATAATACAAACGCTGTCCATTTACCGGATCGATGCTTTCACTGATAATATCATACCTTTCTCCGCTTAAAGCACGGTTATAGTAAACAGTCCAATCGTCAATTAATTGCTTGCCAAAGCCCTGATGTTTATAGGAGTATTCACCTTTAAAAGGTTTTTGGCCCGTTAAATGAGTCACCTGCTCAACATAGGCCTGGTTCATGTACAAATAACGCAACTCCTTATCAACCGACCAGATATGGTCACGGGTATTATTGATCAATGCTTCAAGGCTGTCTTTCATATGCAAAGCCTCTTCCCGCATTTGCATTTGAGATGTAATGTCCCTGCCTATGCCCTGTATTTCAACTACCATTCCGTTATCGTCGGCGATGGATACAAACTCCCATTCGGTATCATGCAGGTTCCCATTTTTAGCAGGCTTTTTGTGAGCGAGCCTGACGATCTTGCCGGGATTATTAATACATTCCACAAAAGCCTCCTGGCACAGCTGCGCATCTTCCGGAATGGTTGTTTTTGAAAAGTGATGACCTATTATGTCAGCCTCATCATAACCGAAGGTTTTAAAAAACCTGCGGTTAGCAAAGCTAAATCTGCCATTAATATCTATCCGTACCAGGAAATTTGTTTGCGAATCAATAAGCGAATTGAGGAACTGCTCGCTCAGCCCGGGTTTGATAAAAGGGATCGGGGTACGCACACCTTCCAGGGCAGAGGTGATGTTACTTAATATGATTTTATGACCGGTGAGCCCATCAGTAGCAAATGTCCGTTTTTCGGTTAGCTGCTTTTGGCTGGCCTCCAGGTGATAAGTTATTTGGATCGACTCGTTCATAGCAAGTCCTTCAGTAAGCTGCTTTACACCGGCAAACGTTTCGGGCTTTACCAATCCAATCAAAAAATCAACATTTTGACGAAGGTGATCAGCGCCTACTTCAAAAAGGCTGTAAAAGCTTTCACTTACAAACAGGTATTTCTGTTCATCGATATCAAAAACAATTGTACAATTTCCGGTTGCAGCCGGGTTTGGGTTAAACATATAAACAAGCTGTGAATACTTAAAGATATGGCTATTTACATGATAAACAAACAACTACAATAATTTCGCTGCGACTTCCTTCCAGGTATTTACCCGCTCATAGTCGGTAAGCAGCATGTTATGCGGTGAGGTATACAGGATCTTCCGGCCATTAAACGTGGTGAAGTTTTTGATCCGGTCATCTATCATGATATCCGCGTCCAAAATCTTGTGCCCGCAAAAAATAATGTTTGTCCACGAAATAAATGGAAAATGTTCTTCCAGCCATTCCTGCTTATCCTCCAGCGAGTACTTGAACTCCATAGCGGCCGATGCTATGTACACATCGTACTTTTCGTGCAGGGCCTTCACTACTTCCTGCGCATCCGGCATTACCGGGATATCCCTGAAAAAGCCCCGTTCATTAATATAAACCCGCAAGGTTTCGCTTAAGTGCGGTGGCAGGATTTCCCTAAACTCCTTACCTTCCATATTGCCCAGGCTTATTTCTTCGCCATGCCTTTCTTTATACATGCTGATGAATTTGCCAATGGTATCGGCAATAACTTCATCCATATCAATAGCTATCCGTATTTTTCTGTTAATGCTCATGGCGGGTAAGTTCCGATTTTTTTAAATTATTGCAATGTTAAGTTTAAAAAACAGCTAAATAAACCAAACTATGTCCTACAAAAACAACCATTCACCAGTCAACCCAATCAGCCATTCACTTCAACCATAAATAATTAATTATCAACCATTTTTAATTATGATAAAAATTAATACCTTTGCATCCCCGCAGAAAGAACTCCGGGGATAATGTTGAATACATAAAAATTTACAATGGCAACTAAGATCAGACTACAAAGACACGGTAAAAAAGGCAAACCTTTTTATTATATCGTAGTAGCAGACTCACGCGCTCCACGTGATGGACGCTTCATTGAGCGTTTAGGTTCATACAACCCAAACACCAACCCCGCAACTATTGACATCAATTTCGACAAAACTTTGGATTGGGTTAACAACGGTGCCCAGCCTACCGATACTTGTCGTGCTATCCTTTCATACAAAGGTGTGCTGTACAAAAAACACTTACAAGGCGGTGTTAAAAAAGGCGCTTTAACCGAAGAGCAACTTGAAACCAAATTTGCTGAGTGGCTTGACCAGAAAGACAGCAAAATCACCGGTAAAAAAACCAGCCTTAATGTTGCTAAAGACGAAGCCCGCAAAGCTGCTTTAGCTGCTGAAGCTAAAAAGAGCGAAGAAAAAGCTGCTGCTATTGCTGCTAAAAACGCTCCTGTTGCCGAAGAAGAAGCTCCTGCAGAAGATGCAGCAACTGAAGAAACTGAAAGCGCAGAATAATTTTGAAAAAAGCGTACAGAACGCAGGAAAAGTAATTTATCTTGAATCTATACGTTTGATTTCTTAAATCCGAATAATGGCGAGGCAAACAGCTTCGCCATTATTGTTTAATTATATTTTTAAATGAAAACCGAAGAGCATTTCAGGATAGGCAGCGTCCTAAAAACCAAAGGCTTAAAGGGCGAGCTACAGATCTACGTTGATTTTGATGGCATTGAAGCCATTAAATTTAACGCGGTGTTTATTGACATTGCGGGTAAAATGATCCCTTATTTTGTATCATCAATAAAGTACCTGCAAAAAAACAACGCCTACTTAAACCTGGAAGATGTTGATACCATTGAAAAAGCATCAACCCTGGTAAAGCGGGATATCTACCTGCCAGGTAAGCTAAAACCTAAAAAGAAAAAGAGCGAATTTACCCTGAATGACGTGGAAGGCTTTATTGCTATAGATGAAACCCACGGTGAACTGGGCGAAATATTATCGGTGCAGGAATATCCCCAGCAATTGATAGCCACAGTTCAATACAAAAATAAGGAAGTACTTTTCCCGCTTAACTTAGAGATCATTAAAGGTATTGATGTTGAAGGCGGTGAGATTTACATTGACCTGCCCGAAGGGTTGCTGGATATTTACCTGGACGGTTAAGTTTGAGAGTAAAGGCTTTTAGATTAAAGAAATAAGATTCCCTCATGCCCGTCTCACGGGCATTTTTTTTTAACGGAATTTTAAAAAATACTTGTCAAAAATATTTGACATTTGTAAAGTTTATTTTACTTTTGGTAAGCCAAACTTTACAATTATGAAATCACGCTTTTTATTTCCGCATTATTGTCGGCTAATCGGTTACTTGTGTTTTGTCATAGATATATTAAAAGCCGTTGCTTTAAAATTTATTTATCCCCAGGGCTTCGCCCAAACAGGAGATACTCCCAATATCTGGATGAATATCACAAACGACTTTAATATTATCATCGTTATCATCGGATTATTGCTTATAGCTTTCTCCAAAGAAAAAGATGAAGATGAGCATATTTCACAGCTGCGATTGGACTCATTACAATGGGCGATATATGTAAACTATTGCCTTTTTCTGATCTTAGTCGTTTTGATACATGGCTTTAAATTTCTCGAAATTGTAGCCTACAATGTCATTACTCCTTTGATATTCTTTATCATCCGGTTTAGATGGAAGGTTTTTTTATTAAATAGAAGCCTCGCAAAAGAATCAAATTAAACTATACTTGATTCAATAAGAAAAATTCAGAATACAGCCATCCTGTGTTTCGAGCAAACTTTACAATCATGAAATCACACTTCTTATTTCCGCACTGGTTTAGATATTTGGGACTTGCACTTTTCCTGATCCATATCCCCATCGTAATGTTTAAAAAAGAGATGGGCTTTAGCATGCATGAAGAACCTGTAAGCGACGACCTGTTTAACAGCCATCATATCTTTTTCATGACTACCACACTGCTCATGGCCATAGGTTTATTCTTTATCGCTTTCGCAAAAGAACGCATTGAAGACGAACAGATCTTTAAACTCCGGCTCGACTCATTGCAATGGGCCATTTATGTAAATTATATACTTTTGGTTGTGAGTTTAATATTAAGTAAAGACACCGAACATATTTTGTTTTTAAATTTATTGGTACCGCTTGTGTTTTTCATTGTGCGTTTCAGGTGGAAAATTTTTCAGAACAACCGCCTCATCAATAAGGAAGAGGGGCAGGCATGAAAAATAACATTAGGGTTGAGCGCGCCATCAAAAACATAACCCAGGCCGAGCTTGCAGAGCTTATCGGGGTGTCGCGGCAAACCATCAATACCATCGAAAGCAACAGGTACGTGCCATCTACCGTGCTGGCTTTAAAAATAGCCCGTGTATTTGGCAAACCTGTTGAAGATATTTTTTCGTTAGACGAAGAGGATTAATTAAACCAATATAACCATGGCAACAAAACCAAGCTTCGCACCGCAGTTAGCCATTCCGCATGGTGTAACCGATATCAGCTTTTACATTAAAGCTTTGGGCGCGGTAGAACTCAGGCGTTTTAGCAATGATGATGGCAGCATCCATGTATCGGAGCTTTCGATAGACGGAACTATTTTTCACCTGCATGAAGAAACCGAACGAACGGCTGTGCTTTGCCCCGATACTACAAAGGCTACCACTGTAACCATCGGTCTTTTTGTTGATGATGTGCATGCTGTGATGGAAGCTGCGAGGCAGGCAGGCGCAACAATAGCTTCGGAAGTAACAGATTGGGACTATGGTTACCGCCAGGGTGACTTTATTGACCCTTTCGGGCATCGGTGGATGATTGAGAAGGTGATATAGTTGATATAGAAGCAAGCAACAAGAATCAAGAGACAAGATAAAAAGCACCATTATGGCAAAGCAACCCACCTGCGGCAACGGCAAAATATGCTATATCGAAATCCCAGCCATCGATATCAAGATATCGTCAAAATTTTTTGCAACTGTTTTCGGCTGGCATATCCGTACGGATAATCACGGCTCCGCCTCGTTTGATGACGGCGTAGGCGAAGTAAGCGGCATGTGGGTAACTGGCCGCGAACCGATGGGCAAAGCTGGGTTATTGATCTCCATTATGGTTGATGATGCAGAAGCAACACTTAAACTGATAGAGGCCAATGGGGGTATCATTGTTCAACCCATTGGTAAGGATTTTCCGGAAATTACCGCACATTTTACTGATCCGGCGGGTAATTTATGGGGAATTTATCAGCATAGAGGATAACTCATAGAAGCAAGACTGCAAGACTCAGGAATCAAGACAATTTCGGAGAGAGGACATTTTTCAGTAATCTTGCATCCTGATTCTTTTATCCTGAGTCTGAAGAAAATATGCGTTTCGATATCATCTCTGTATTGCCCAGTTTGCTTGAAAGCCCTTTTGCACATTCTATTTTACAGCGTGCACAGAAAAAGGGGATTTCTGAAATTGTTGTTCATAACCTGAGGGATTATGCCACCAATAAGCAAAAAAGCGTGGATGATTATCCTTACGGTGGAGGCAGCGGTATGGTGATGACCATTCCACCTTTTGCGGCATGCATCGAAAAGCTAAAATCAGAGCGTGATTATGACGAGATCATCTTCATGTCGCCCGATGGCGAAACCCTCAATCAGGCTATCGCTAACCAGCTTTCCATCAAAAAAAATATCATTATCCTTTGCGGTCATTACAAAGGTATCGATCAACGCATCCGCGACATTTACGTTACCCGTGAGATCTCGATAGGCGATTATGTACTTTCGGGCGGCGAACTGCCCGCCGCCGTACTGGTTGATGCCGTAGTAAGGCTAATCCCCGGCGTGTTGAGTGATGAAACATCCGCATTATCTGATTCATTCCAGGATGACCTGCTGGATGCCCCTGTTTATACCCGTCCGGCCGACTGGAACGGCCACAAGGTCCCCGAAATACTTTTAGGAGGCAACACACCCGAAATAGAAAAATGGCGCCACGAGCAGGCATTAGAGCGTACGAAAGCACGACGGCCGGATCTTTTGGATAAAGATTAAACAGCCGTTTCTTTAAACTTAAGGCTCATTTTTGGAAGTTTATCAATAGTACAGGCTATCCAAAAAAGCAGTATCGGCACCACAACATCCAATTGCCTCACGTAAGCACTTGCAAAGCCGCTAAGCAAAAAGTAAACCGTAAAAAGCAGCATTGTTAGTTTAACCGGATAGATGATCTGCTTTCGGTTAATTACACTTATGACTAAACAAATAACGGAAGCCCACAAAAGCAAGGATCCTGTAATAATGTTGCTTATTGTTTGAGTAACCTGGTAGGTATATGAATAAGGAAAATCAAAAAGCATTCGCGAGATGTTGTAGAAGTAATTTTTTACAAATTTTTTAGGTGCGGATTTAATATTCCTGATTGCCGCTTTTTTAAAAAGCTCATCCTGCTCAACACCTTGATGCGCCATGATAAAAGATATTTCTTTGGCATGATTTGCTTGCAGCAGCGAATCGCCTTCGGTTGATTTAAACGGCATCGGGAGTATGGAGTTAGACAGATAGGGAGCCTTCCAGTCGCCATATTCCAAATCATAAGGCGAACTCATCCAGTACAAACTCATCCCTCCGGAATTTCCCCAGTAAAAAATCTTTCCGGTAAGGTGTTGGGTATAGGAAAGATAGGGCACTGTAGTAAGCAAGGCTATAGCGAAGATATATACCGCATTAATACAAGATATTCTTATCGCCTTTATGATACTTAACAGCAAACAGATAATCAAACAAAGCAATATTACATAACCGAAAATGATTTTGGTTAAGGCCAGGAAACCAATCAGAAAACCTGAAAGTACAAGGTATATTGTTTTATGCTTCACAAAATACAAGGTGACGCTGTATACAATACTTACTATTAAAAATGAAGTAAAAACTTCAGTATAAATAGCGGGTAAAAACTGGTAAAGATTAATATAAAATGCCCATATAACGGCAAATAGCATCGCCAGTTTTTCCTTGACCATATACCGCAGGGCCTGATAAAAAAACACTACCGACAGATAAAAGAAAAGCGCGTTTAATAAGGGATACCAAATAACCGGCAAATGCAACGCGGCACAAGGCATAAGTACAACAGGATAACCCGGGCCACTCCATAAATTGATATCAGGCGCGGGGGGCGAATAAAAACCATGAATTAAGTTAGATGCAAAACCTACGTACCTGGGCTCATCGCCATACAACACAGGATATTTAAATTTCAATACACGATAAACGTAATAAACAAGGAACGGTGAAAACAGGAAATAGGGGTTTTGCTTTACATTAAAACGCATATGATATGGCATGTATCAATGATACCAATTTATAGCCTATCTCCGGATATAATTATTCAAAATTCAACGCTTTGTTAAAACATAGCGGTTATATTAACACTGTGTTTTTCCTTAAATTAGATTGCAACCAAATAATGCTCACTGCATTATAATGGCGTTGCAGCTATGAACCCTAACCACACCGAAGCCCAGCTTATTGAACAATGCCGAACCAGCCCGACTGCTTTCGGGCAGGTGTTCGACCGTTGGTATAAACCGGTATTCGGCTACATTATGCGTCGCTGTGGGGATTATGACCTGGCAAGGGATATCGCAGCCGAAACTTTCCTAAAAGCTTTTTTGAAGATAGGTTCATTTAAATGGAGGGGGATAGGCCTGTCGTCATGGCTTTACCGCATTGCCACCAATGAGCTTAATCAGTATTACCGCAGCAGTAAATACAAACCGGAATCGTTACAGCAACTGCTGGAAAACCCGCAGATGGAAAAGCTGCTGCATGACCATGCCGGCAACGAGCGCGAGATGATGGAGCAGGAACTGAAAGCTTACAATGATTACAACCAGATCCGTCAAAACCTGCTTAAGCTTGATATTAAATACCAGGAAGTTATTTCCTTAAGATATTTTGAACAGAAAACAAATACCGAGATCAGCGAGATCCTGGATAAAAATGAAGGCACGGTAAAATCGTTGCTTTCGCGCGGGCTGGAGAAATTAAGAAACATGCTTTAAGCACTGCAACCAAAACCAATTAATGCATTATAAGGGTAATTAACATGAAAGATCAAGAAGAATTTTTAAAGCGAATGGAAAATTTAAAAGTACCCGATGTAAACCCATCCCAACACCAGGACATGGTGAAAATGGCCATCATGAACGCCGGGCGTTCGGCAGCCCTGGGATTATGGCTGGTGATAGTGCCCTGCTACTTTTTGCTGTGCGTATTCATGTATTATCACTTCCACATTAATGCAAACTGGTTTAGTTCCATGTTCAGCGTGATGGTACAGCTGGAACAGGTGCCCTATATCGATTATATCGGCCCGTTGGTATTATTCATCCTGCCTGTTGTTTGCATAGTTATCAACCTGCTTTCCATTATTCATGTACAGGTTCGGCCAATAGATCCCGACAGGCGCAAAATAAAAGAGCTCAATATCAGTATCAGGTTAAAACTGTGGAACATTGTATTGATCCTCATCAGCCTTGCCATCGTGTTCGCGTTCATCAATTTCGCCATGACAGAAAACATCTCCATCAAAAACTAATCATCATGAAATTAAACTGGTTTACCCGCAAAGGGATCGTCTACCTGCCTGTATCCATCATTGGCTGGATCATATTGATCATTGCACTTGCTTATGCTGTTTTTACGTTTATTGATATCGATAAACGCTCGCATTCGGTGAGTGATACGCTCATTAATTTTGTATTTAACCTGCTTTTGATTGGACTGGTATATACACTAATTGCTTATTTCACGGAGAAGAAGCCGGTGCCGGAAGCCATCAAAAAATAAAAACCTATCTGAGCATTACGAAATGGATGAAGCCTCGGAATGTCTTATCAATTTTAATCCCTTGATGCTAATAGCAAGAAAAATGGCAGGGTAAACAACCATCAGTATTACCAATGAAGGATTTCTAATAAAGTTTGCCAAATGTCCTATTATAAAAAATATGTTGATAATTATCGAGTATTTCCACCCCGACGGGTTAATGACATGATCAGTATTCGTCATCTGCTGATAGTAAATATATTGAGCCATCAGTCCAAGCAATAACAAAGCGATAAGAACCCAATCGTAAATACTTTTAAAACGGCTTAAAACAAGGTTGGTAAATGTAAGAATTGTAACAACGCCGGCTAAAAGGGCAGGAACGAGGTTAATAAAAAACAACCATTTAGCAATTATTGTGGCTTGGGAAACTGGATGAATTGATTGGCGCATGAGAAGTCTGATAAATAGTCAAGGTAAAAACTTTAAGTAAATATTTTGACTATATCTGCGCTTTATAACTTTCAATATTTGAAATACTGGATTAAAAATTCAGTTAATACCGGAAAAAACCACAACGCGTTGTTAATAAAAAAACTAAATGTGGAAATTTTTAAATTTGGCTTTCTTTTATTGAAAATAATCCCTATACTTGCAATCCGATTTTTACGGGCTAAAAATCGCATTAAGAGCTTAAAATCATGGATTTAGTAAAATTTGTTGAAGAGCAATCAGTAGAAAAAAAGCAGCTTCCATCCTTCAAAGCTGGTGATACTGTAAGTGTTCACTATAAAATCAGAGAAGGAAATAAAGAACGCGTTCAGGTTTACCAAGGTGTTGTTATTCAGCGTAACAGCGTTGGTGTAAGCGAAACTTTTACTGTGCGTAAAGTATCAAATGGCATTGGCGTTGAGCGTATCTTCCCTGTTAACTCTCCAAACATCGACAAGATCGAAGTTAACAGCGTTGGTAAAGTTCGTCGTTCTAAACTATACTACCTGCGTGCCCTTACTGGTAAAGCAGCTCGTATCAAATCAAAACGCGTTTAATTTACCCAACCGCTTAGCGGTATATAAAAGATTAAAAGGCCTTTCTGAAATAATTTCGGTAAGGCCTTTTGCCATGTGATGGTTTTTGAAAAACGGTCCTCTTAATCTGTTGATTTTCAAATACGAAGGCAAAGGCAAGCTATCAAAGTAAACTAACGCGGGTTTGTAACCCGTGGTGAACCATGGCTTAAGCTTTCAGTTTCAACGATATCGAATCACAGATTACGCCGCCACTAAACCTGCGACAGTGCAACAGCCATAAAAACCACGTCATTGCGAAGCAATCCCCAACTTTACAGAGCGAATTTGCATAGCCGCTATACTAATAGAGGATTGCTTCTTACCTCGCAATGACGCATTTAAATAGCTTTTCGAAAAAGCACAAAAAAAGCAGATGAGTTCCCCATCTGCCTTTCTTTATATAAAACGTACGCTAATTATTCGCTATCCGCTTCCTTTGCCGCATCACCACTATCATCTTTTTTAGCTTTTGATGCTGTTTTTTTCTTAACAGGTTTCTCTGCGGCGCTTTCTTCCACTGCCGGATTTTCAGCTGTCTCAGGATGATCAACCACCAGTGACGGAGCAGGAGTAATACTGTTCATAGTAGGTGTTTCCTCTACCAAAACGGCTGGCTCAACTGGAGCTGCAGGCGGCTCAGGAACAACAATTGCATCAGGCTTTGCAGCTTCTTTTACCGGCTCCGGATCAACCAGCTCAGCCAAAACCGTACGACCGCCTTTTACTACATCGCCAATATTTACCAGGATCTTAGTACCCAGCGGCAGGAAAACATCCACTCTCGAGCCAAACTTAATAAAACCGAACTGTTGGCCCTGCTCAACAATATCCCCTTGTTTAACATACCAAACTATGCGGCGGGCCAGTGCACCGGCTATCTGTCTGAACAATACAGTTACACCTTTGCTGTTTTCAATAGCTATAGTTGTACGTTCGTTCTCGGTTGATGATTTAGGATGCCAGGCCACCAGGTATTTACCTTTATGGTATTTAAAATAACTTACCACACCTGCAATAGGGTTACGGTTCACGTGCACATTAACCGGCGACATGAAAACCGATAATTGAATACGTTTATCTTTTAAAAATTCGGTTTCTTCAGTTTCTTCAATCACTACAACCTTGCCATCGGCAGGGCAAAGGATAGTATTTTCGGCGGTTTCAATATCAAAGAATGGACTGCGGAAAAACTGCAGGATGATCAAAAATAAAGCACCCGAAAAAATATAAACTATCCATTTCAGCGTATGCGCAGTTGGCATGTAAAACTGGATGAGCGCATTTAAAACAAAAATGAACAGGATAGTAATAGCGAGTGAGGTATAGCCTTCTTTATGTATGGTCATTATTTATTGTGTTTAATACAAAACTACTAATTTGAAATTAAGTACAGGTATGCATATACAATTGGCGCGGCCATCAGCAAGCCGTCAAACCTGTCGAGCAGGCCGCCATGGCCTGGTAATATGCCCCCCGAATCTTTTACGTTAAGGCTGCGCTTGAACATGGATTCAACCAGATCACCCATGGTACCAAAGTTTGAGATGATAAGCGACATAATGATCCAGTCGAAACAATTGTATTCTGTATAAAAACGGCTCAAAATATATGCCGCCAAAGCGCAGATCAGGATGCCCCCGATAAAGCCTTCCCATGATTTTTTAGGCGAATGTCTTTCAAACAACTTGTTACGGCCAAATTTGCTGCCCACCAGGTAAGCCCCGGTATCATTGCTCCACAGCATAATTAAAAAGCCAAGCGGCACGTGAAAGTTAAAAACACCATCTCCCCGCGTAAAAGCCATGGCATGGAAAAACATGAACGGCACAACAGCCATCAGCAAACCCAAATAAGTGAAGCCAATATTAGTGAATGGCGCGGTAGATTTTTTATATAACTCGCCTATCGGAATAAAGCTAAGCAGTATGGGTAGCAGTATAATGTATTTATATGCCGGGAAATAGCAGTTAGCCGCAAAAAAGAAGAACATGATTACGCCGGCAAGTGCCCCGGTAAAACGCTCGGGCTGCATACCGCCCTGTTTAACCAGTTTGTAAAACTCCAGCAAGCAAAACAGGCTCAATAGCAGGTAAAAAACACTAAATACATAAGGGCCTAATAAATTAGACCCAATCATTACGATAATAAAAAATAAGCCAGTGATGGCGCGTTGTTTCATATATTAATTTGATTGAGGATCATGATCTCAATAGCCTTACTAAAATCCTCCTGGTGAATGTAAACTTCTATTTCGCCAAAGCTCCGGTGCGATGAATCCTGTTTATTCAGCAAAACGGTATCAATATGATTCCCGGTAAGCATTTGCTTAACAATTTCTGATTGGTAAAAATTAGTTGAAGTAAAAATTTTGACCCAGTTTTTTTCCATTTAACTCAACAGCGGGCTTTTTCCTTTAGCAGTATTTCTGTACATAAAAAGCAAAATTAAAATAATTATCAGGCTTAATGCATAGCTCTGGTAATTAAAAACGTGCTGATCGTTAGGATCAAGCGTAATGCGCTTTTGCGAATACAGATACAGGATCACAACCTGGGTGGCATTATTTAAAAAATGCGCCCAAACACTTGTCCAGATACTGCCGCTCCACATTACAAAATAGCCAAAAAACACGCCCAGCGCCACACGCGGTAAAAAGGTAAAAAACTCCATATGAAAAGCACTGAAAAGGATAGCCGTGATCCAGATAGCTGCATGCGGATTTCCTGTCCACCGGATCATGATGGTTTGCAAACACCCCCTGAATAAAAACTCTTCGGCAATGGCAGTTAACAACCCAACTACTAAAACCGCAAAAAGCATGTCGGATATGGTCTTCATTTGAAGCATGGCTTCGGTGGCTTTTTGGGCCTGGGCCTCCATTGCGCGCAACGCATCTTCCAAACTTTTTAATGGGGCCGGCAAAACCAGTTTCTGGTTAACATTTACTAATACCTCCATAACCGGGGATGAACAGATCATGATAGAGAGGATCAGCAATAACAGCACCGGTGGAAATTTGGGGGTAATCTTCAAATAATCTACAGGTTCCCTTACTATAAAGCGCGCAAAAATTACAGGGGCAAGATATAAGGGCAACGTAGTACTGATGATTTGCAACGTCCATAAAGCGGCACCAACATGCGGATTTCGGGTATTAAAAGTAAATGTATCCGTAAGTGTTTGTGATCCGAATATTACCCCGATAATCCCGGCAGCTATTAAACCGCACACAATCAGCATCCCTATAGTTAGCGCAATCAGTATTATAAATTGTAAAAACGGCGTTATTTGACTTCCCTGTGGCTGAGGGCTTTGATATGAGGCTTTTATCATTCGATGTAAAATTCGTATTTTTGCAGGCTAAAGATAAGGATGTCTGTACAAATAGGAAATATTGATTTAGGGGAGTTCCCGCTGCTGCTGGCGCCGATGGAGGATGTGAGTGATCCGCCCTTCCGCTATGTGTGTAAGCAAAACGGCGCGGATATGATGTATACAGAGTTTATTTCAAGCGAAGGCCTTATCCGCGATGCGGCAAAAAGCAGGCAAAAGCTGGATATTTTTGAATACGAAAGGCCTATCGGCATCCAGATCTTCGGGAGTGATATTGACCATATGCGCGAAGCTACCGAAATAGCTACGCTGGCCAATCCCGATTTAATGGATATTAACTATGGCTGCCCGGTAAAACAGGTGGCCTGCCGCGGTGCCGGCGCAAGCCTTTTACAGAATATTGATAAAATGGTAGCCATGACCAAAGCGGTTGTTGAGGCCACACATTTACCGGTAACCGTAAAAACCCGCCTGGGCTGGGACGATAACACTAAAAATGTTTACGAAGTTGCCGAACGCCTGCAGGATGTGGGGATCAAGGCACTTACTATACACGGCCGTACCCGCTCGCAGATGTATAAAGGCGAAGCCGATTGGTCGTTGATCAGGGATATCAAAAAAAATCCGCGGATAAAAATCCCCATTTTCGGCAATGGCGACATCGATTCGCCCGAAAAAGCAGCCGCTTGGCGCATGGAATATGAGGTTGACGGCATGATGATCGGTCGTGCGGCGATTGGTTATCCATGGATTTTTCGTGAAGTAAAGCATTATTTTAAAACCGGCGAATACCTGGATAAGCCAACAATTGCCGAGCGCGTTGCAGCCTGCCGGGCCCATTTATACAAATCAATAGAGTGGAAAGGCCCTAAAACGGGCATTTTCGAGATGCGCAGGCATTACTCTAACTACTTTAAAGGGATAGATCATTTCAAAGAGTTCAGGATGCGTTTTGTTACCGCCCCTGATCTTGAAGCAGTTGACCAGATTTTGGCCGAGATCGAAGAAAAATATGCCATCGAAATGGCTTAATATTTGCTCCCTTTCCATATATTTGAAATAAACGATACTTGTCACATGGTTACCACTATAACTGAGGGTGTTAAGGTTTCCATCGAAACCATATATCAGCCGGAGTATTCAAACCCGGCAAACGATCATTTTATGTTTGCCTACAAGGTAAGCATCGAAAACATGACCAACTACGCCATCAGGTTGATGAGCCGTCACTGGTATATATTTGACTCAAACGGTGCAAAGCGCGAAGTGGAAGGCGAAGGTGTAGTAGGCCAGCAGCCTGTTATTGAGCCGGGCCATACCCATGAGTATGTATCAGGCTGTAACCTTAAAACCGACATGGGCAACATGAAAGGCGAATACCACATGATCCGCCTGTTGGATAACGCCAACTTCAATGTACAAATCCCGGAGTTTTATCTGATAGCGCCATACAGGCTGAATTGAGAGTCAAGACGGCAAGATTCAAGAAACAAGAAAGACAAATCAAAAATATAAAGAAAAGCCCTAACGGAATCACTCCGTTAGGGCTTTTCTTTATATATGGTTTTAAGATTGGGGCTATCGTTGTCTTTCCCTATGCGGTCTTTCTTCGCGCGGAGCCAAAGCTTGCCTGCGGGGAGCTCTGTTGCTATGCTGAGCGGCAGCCCTTGCAGCACCATTATTTACTGCCGCGACATTTGTCCTCCTGGCTGGAGAATGGCTGTTAGCGGAATTGTCGGCAGATGGTGCAGCATTACCAGCATGAGCCGGATTAGCTGCTGCATTTGCTCTTACTGAGGGTTGTGCCCTGCTTCCTTCTTGTGTAAAACGGCTTCCGTTGACCTTGTTCATGGCAGCGGTTGCCGGATGCCCGTTATTATTTTTTGCAAATTGGCTTGGGTCTTTTACCGCAACCTGCCGGTGGGTAATTTGATCAGCCGTAGGCTGTATATGACTTTCCTTTTCGGCAGCCTGCTCTTGCGGCTGTGGTTTT
The DNA here is from genome assembly GCF_900100445.1 of Mucilaginibacter sp. NFR10. Taxonomy (NCBI): domain Bacteria; kingdom Pseudomonadati; phylum Bacteroidota; class Sphingobacteriia; order Sphingobacteriales; family Sphingobacteriaceae; genus Mucilaginibacter; species Mucilaginibacter sp. NFR10. The sequence continues at coordinate 121,268 of NZ_FMTV01000006.1, forward strand.
GCGGTCACACCACCCGGTCCGTTAAAACTGTTATTATTAACGGTAACGTTGTTATTGATAACAGTTTTGTTGATATAGGTATTATGCACAACCGTGTTATTAACATTCACAACAGCGGTATTGTACTGAAATGAATTACCGGCCCAGCGCCCGCCAACATAGCCGGTTCCAACATAACCGTAGCCGTAGTTTACACCGCCATAAAACCCAATGTGCGGGGCCCAGTAGCCTTCATGAAAAACGTATACTGCACCATCGTATCCCCAGTAACCAGGCGTCCACAAATAACCCACCCTGGGTGGACTCACCCACACTCCCGGAACCCAGTAATATCCGCCATCCTGGTCATAAGCCCAATAACCGGGTGTCCATAAATATCCATCAACAGGGCAGGGCGGCTGGGTATAGGTAGGCAATACAGGCGGCGCTATATTTACAGAAACACCTATACTGATTTGTGCATAGGCTTTAACGGATGCTGCTGACACTATCAAAAGCACCATAAATACACTTGCTATTTTTTTCATGATATATGATTTTACCCAAACCTACCCGTGTAACATGAACATTACATTAAGTTTCGGCCTGTTAAATGAACAGATCATGAAGATTAAAAGCCCCCCGGCCCCCTAAAGGGGGAGTGCAAGTGTCATTTTAAAACACAAAGGCCTGTTTCCGAATGAAACAGGCCTTTATAATTACAACAATCCTTCCCCCTTTAGGGGGTTAGGGGGTTAATTCCTCCTGTTAAATAAAAACGATGCATAGTAAACCAGCGTAGCCAGAGCGCTCAACGCGGCAACTACATAGGTCATGGCAGCCCACCAGAGGGCATCTTTTGCCATTTCATGTTCTTGTCCGGTTTGTACCACAGCATAATTGTTATCCAGCCACGCCAACGCCCGGCGACTTGCATCAAACTCAACCGGCAGGGTTATAAAGCTAAAAAATGTAACCAGTGCAAGCGCGGCAACACCAACTGCCAAAACATAAGGGCTACCTGAAAAGAATAACAGCATAATGCCGATGAACAAAGTCCACTGGGTAATAGTTGATGCCACGTTGATAACGGGCACCATAGCCGATCTGAAACTTAACCAGCCGTAAGCTTCGGCATGTTGCACAGCATGGCCGCATTCATGTGCGGCGACAGCGGCAGCGGCAATGCTGCGGCTGTAAAAAACATCGGTACTCAGGTTCACTGTTTTTGTTTCGGGGTTATAATGATCCGTAAGCTGTCCTTCAACACAAATTACCTGTACATCAAAGATACCATGGGCGCGCAGCATCTTCACGGCTACTTCCTGTCCCGATAAGCCAGACATTAAGCCAATTTCAGAATACTGCTTAATTTTACTCCTGAACCGCCATTGTACAATAAAGCTTACCAGGGCAACAATAATCATCAGGAACCAGGCCGAGTTCGGCGCGATGTATCCCATAATTAATGATATGTGATTCATATGATATTGATAAATATAAGTTAAAACTAAGTAGGTTGAAACCTTACAAACGTTACAGCGCTTGTTCAAAAACTATTCCGCTTTGAGCAAAAAGTTTAAAAGCATTAGGTTACCTCAAAGTTTTTGCTTCCCGAATAGCTATTTTTGAACATGTTGGAGCCATCATTTTCATACTGGGAGCGTACAGCCTTTACCGATAACGCCGATGTTATCATTATTGGCAGCGGACTTGTTGGCCTTAGCGCCGCCCTTCAGTTAAAAAAACAGCAACCAACCTTAAAAGTTTTAGTGTTGGAACGCGGCTTCTTACCATCAGGCGCCAGTACTAAAAACGCTGGTTTTGCCTGTTTTGGTACAGTTTCGGAGCAAATTGAAGCAATAAATCATTCATCAGAAACGGAGGCCATGCACCTGGTAGCTTACAAGTGGAAAGGACTGCAACGTTTAAGGGAAAATTTGGGTGATGCTAACATCGATTATTATCAATATGGCGGGCATGAACTGTTTATGGATCATGAGGAAAGCCACGCACGTGAGTGTATTGATCAAATAGATCACCTTAACAAATTATTAAAACATGCTATAGGCCATGCTGACATTTATTCAGTAGCCGATGAAAAAATTGCAGGTTTTGGCTTCAATAAAGTGAAGCATATCATATACAACCCTTTTGAAGGACAGATTCACACCGGCAAAATGATGCGTGCTCTATTATATAAAGCATACCAACTCGGCGTATTGGTACTTAATAATTGTGGCATTTCCGTTATCGGGCAGGAAGATCAGCACATCAGGCTAAGTACCTCGCAAGGTATTTTTAAAGCGGGCAAAGTGATCCTGGCTACAAATGCTTTTGCAAGCCAGCTATATCCTCAGCTTGATGTAGTACCCGGCCGCGGACAGGTAATGGTTACCAAGCCTGTTCCAGGGTTAAAACTTAAAGGCACTTATCATTTTAACCAGGGTTATTACTACTTCCGCAATATTGATGGGCGGGTATTGTTTGGCGGCGGCCGTAACCTCAATTATAAAGCGGAAGAAACCTGGGATTTTGGGCATACCGATGAAGTTAAACAGCAATTGATAAACTATCTGAACCAGGTGATCCTCCCCGGCCAAAATGTAGAGATTGATTATTGGTGGAGCGGCATCATGGGTTTCGGGCAGGAGATCAGCCCGATAGTAAAACAGGTGCAGCCTAATATTTTTTGCGCTGTGAGATGCAATGGCATGGGCGTTGCCATGGGGAGCTTGGTAGGTGAGGAAGTGGCAGAGTTGTTACTTAATTCGTAAGTAATTGATTTTCAAGAACCCGGTAAATTACTCGCCGATTTTGTCTGAACTCGAATTTATGAAATTAAAAGAATTCATCGAATTTGCTTAGCATTCTGTTAATTGATCAAATTCCATCAATTCGAGTTCAGGCGACAGCAACACAGGTAAGAATAACCTGTTATTAGCTAAATAGATAAGCGCCTGGCACTACTGCAAATCTTTTTTGAAATTTTTTTAAATCACTGTTGAATATTTGATTTAAAAGTCTGATATTTGCAAACTCTTTTTGGATAAAGGGTTGATAATTAAAAATATTTGTCATGTCAAGAATTTGTGATCTAACAGGAAAAGGATCTATCGTAGGTAACAACGTTTCAAACTCAAACGTTAAAACAAAACGCAGGTTTCATCCTAACTTGAAACTTAAAAAGTTTTATATTCCTGAAGAAGATAAATGGATTACCTTAAAGGTATCTACTTCTGCTGTAAAAACTATCAGCAAAAACGGTATTACCGCCTGCATCAATAAATTTGTTAAAAAAGGCTACATTTAGTAGTCGGCTTTCAAGTTTAGCAGTATAATAAAATTGAAAAATTACGTAAGCCGTGAGGTGACACGTACAACATAAAAAGAAAATGGCAAAAAAAGGCAACAGGGTTCAGGTGATTTTAGAGTGCACCGAACACAAAACAAGCGGTATGCCAGGCATGTCTCGCTATATCACCACTAAGAACAAAAAAAATACAACTGAAAGATTAGAGTTGAAAAAATTCAACCCTGTTTTGAGGAAAGTAACCGTTCACAAAGAGATTAAATAATTAGTTGACCGGATTGATTGGCTCATTAAGTTTTATCTTGATATAGCCAACTCAATAATTCACTAAATCAATAATTAAACAACATGGCAAAGAAAGTAGTTGCAACGCTGAAAGTAGCAGGTAAAGGCAAAGAATATTCAAAAGTGATCACCATGAATAAATCACCTAAAACTGGTGCTTATTCATTCAAAGAGCAAATTGTCCCTAACGATTTAGTTAAGGATGCAATTGCAGGTAAAACTATATAATCACTCTTTGATTAAAATATTGAAGCCGTCTTGTTTTAACGAGAGGGCTTTTTTTGTTGAATGATATTAGATGTGCAAATTTCAGGTGTGCAAATGCGCAGATGAAGAAAGGTGATTTGATATGGCAACATATTTGAATACTGAAATTAGTACATTGAACAAACAATCTGCACATCTGAAATTAGCACATTTGCATATCAACGAACATGGGATTATTTGATTTTTTTAAGAAAAAGGAAAACACGCAGCAGGAACAGCAGGCGCTTGATACCGGTTTGGAAAAAACCAAGGATAACTTTTTTTCAAAGATCACCAAAGCCATCGCCGGTAAATCAACCGTTGATGATGATGTGCTGGATGAGCTGGAAGAGATCCTGGTTACATCCGACGTTGGCGTAAGCACCACGCTCAAGATCATTGACAGGATCCAGGCCCGTGTTGCCCGGGATAAATATGTAAGCACCAACGAGCTGAACACCCTGTTAAAAGATGAAATTCAACAACTGCTTGCCGAAAACAACAGTAACGACTTCCGCAATTTTGAATATGGCGATCATAAGCCATACGTAATTATGGTAGTTGGCGTTAACGGCGTAGGTAAAACCACCACCATAGGCAAGCTGGCCCATAAGCTTAAGCAGGCTGGCAACCAGGTTGTTTTAGGCGCTGCCGATACCTTTCGTGCAGCCGCGGTTGACCAGATTAAACTTTGGGGTGAACGTGTTGGTGTAAAAGTTGTTGCTCAGGCTATGGGTTCCGATCCTGCTTCAGTTGCTTATGATACCCTTCGTTCGGCTGTGGCCAATGGCGATGATGTAGCTATTATAGATACTGCCGGCCGTTTGCATAATAAAGTTGGTTTGATGAACGAGCTAACCAAAATCAAGAACGTGATGCAAAAGGTGATCCCCGGTGCTCCGCATGAGATACTGCTGGTACTGGACGCCTCAACCGGGCAAAACGCCATTGAGCAATGCAAGCAGTTTACCGAAGCTACCAATGTAAACGCCCTGGCGCTAACCAAATTGGATGGTACAGCTAAAGGTGGTGTGGTTATAGGAATATCAGATCAGTTTAAGATTCCGGTTAAATATATAGGTGTTGGCGAGGGAATGGATCACCTGCAGCTGTTTGACAGGCAGGCGTTTGTTGACAGCTTGTTTAAAGCTTGATTTTTTGATTTCAGTGATTTTTTTGATTTCACCGATTACCCATGGCAAGTTATGAAAACGATTCATTAACAGAGAGAATAATAGGCTGTTGCTTTGAAGTTCATAAACATTTAGGGCCAGGGTTTATCGAAAAAGTATACTCAAAAGCTTTACAACATCAGTTACAAATAGAAGGTTTAGCTTTCGAAACAGAAAAGAAATTCGAATTATATTTTAAGGAAAAGTGTGTTGGAGAATTTAGATGTGATTTTTTTATTGAAGGCAAAGTTATTGTTGAACTAAAAGCAGTGACCGGCCCTTTTTTACCGATAATTTTCCAAAAGCAACTCTTATCCTATTTAAAAGCAAGTAAAATCAAGACAGGCTTATTGATTAACTTTGGCAATGTAAGTTGTTCAATTAAAAGACTGTCTGTATAAATGGAATCAGTGAAATCAAAAAAATCACTGAAATCAATTGGAAATAATGAAGACAAAAGAAATTTCCCGTCCATCTGTTAAGCAGGCCAAACCCCGTGTAAACGTGGTTACGTTAGGCTGTTCAAAAAATATTTACGATTCGGAAATATTGATGGGCCAACTGAAGGGCAACCAGTTTGATGTGGTGCATGAGGCCGAGAAGGTAGGCAAAAATGATATTATAGTAATTAATACCTGTGGCTTTATTGATAATGCCAAGCAGGAATCGATAGATACTATTCTGCAATACAGCGAACTTAAGGAGCAGGGCAAAGTAGGTAAGGTAATTGTTACCGGCTGCCTGAGCGAGCGTTACAAGCCTGAGCTTGAAGCCGAGATCACCAACGTTGATGCCTATTTCGGTACCAATGATCTGCAAAACCTGCTGGCTTCTGTAGGTGCAAATTACAAGCACGAACTTATTGGCGAGCGTTTATTAACAACGCCATCGCATTTTGCTTATTTTAAAATTGCTGAGGGCTGTAACCGTCCGTGCTCGTTTTGTGCCATCCCTTTAATGAGGGGTAAACACCTGAGTTCGCCGATTGAACAATTGGTTGAGGATGCAAAAAAACTCGCTAAAAACGGAACAAAAGAATTGATCCTGATTGCACAGGATTTAACCTATTACGGTCTCGACCTTTACGGCAAACGCAATCTGGATGAGCTGCTTCGCCGTTTATCTGATGTGAACGGTATCGAATGGATCAGGTTGCAATATGCTTATCCTTCAGGTTTCCCGATGGAGATCCTGGATGTGATGAACGAGCGCGAAAACATCTGTAAATACCTTGACATGCCTTTGCAACACATCACCGATAACATGCTGAAATCGATGCGCCGTGGTATTACCAAGCAAAAAACCATTGATATTGTGAACGAGATCCGCGATCGTGTACCGGGCATTGCTATGCGTACTACGTTAATCACCGGTTACCCGGGCGAAACCCAGCAGGATTTTGAAGAGATGGCACAATGGGTTGAGGATACCAAGTTCGACCGTTTGGGCTGTTTCACCTATTCGCACGAGGAAAAGACCCACGCTCATACTTTGGTTGATGATGTACCTGAAGAAGTAAAACAGGAGCGTGCCGATGCCATTATGGAAATCCAGCAGGGCATTTCTTTTGATAAAAACCAGGAAAAGATCGGCAATACCTATAAAGTGCTGATTGACAAAAAGGATGGCGGCTATTTTGTTGGCCGTACAGAATTTGATTCGCCCGAGGTTGATAACGAAGTTTTGATTGATGCAAGCATTGATTATGCTACCGTTGGCAGCTTTGTTAACGTAAAGATAGACAGTGCAGAAGACTTTGACCTTTATGGACAAATTGTAAAATAATGTTAATTTGCGGTCGGCTGTAAAGCGATTTGCGATTTATAATCTAATTTCGACATCAGCATTTAATTTTATTTGCTGATGTTTTGTTTTAGGGGAAATCTGAACTGAGCATCCAAAACCCGAAATCAACAATGGACGCATCCTGTATAAGTTATAAAGACACCGGTTTTTTTTCAAGCACAGTTGCCGAATATATCGACAATAAACCCGAACTACGCCCTTTTTATGGTTACCGTCCGGATATGGCCGGTTTTGCCGAATTTCTGAAAAACAAAAAGGTAGTTGCTGACCGCGAAGTGCTGGTACGTGTTTTAACTAAGCAATATGAGTGTTTAAGCAAAGAGCCGGGTAAATTATGTACTTATTCAACTGCCCTTACAGCCCAAAACCTGGAGCTGTTAAAGCAGGATAATACCTTTACCATTACAACCGGCCACCAGCTTAATATCTTCGCCGGGCCTTTATATTTCCTTTATAAAATTGCAACGGCTATCAAACTGGCTCGGCAATTGAAAACCGCCCATCCCGATAAAAATTTTGTGCCTGTTTACTGGATGGCCAGCGAAGACCACGACTTTGCCGAGATCAACTATACCAACATTGGCGGTAAAAAAGTACATTGGTGGTATGAAGCCTCGGGGGCAACCGGCCGTATCGACCCGGTGAGCATGCGCCAGGCACTTAACCAGTACAAAGGCGTTTTAGGTATGGAAGGCCATGCAACCGAGCTGGCCGAAATTGTTGAAACCGCCTATACCAAATTTGATAAGCTTGCCGACGCTACAAGATATCTTGTTAACTCACTTTTTGGGCAGTACGGTTTGGTGATCATCGATGCCGATGACCATGAGTTTAAAAAAGAGTTCGCGCCTTTTATGGAGCAGGACATCATCGGTCAGCATAGTTTTAAAAACATTACCGAAACTAACCAAAAGCTGCATGAGCTTGGTGTACACATCCAGGTTAACCCACGCGAGATCAATTTCTTTTACCTGAAAGATCAGCTTCGCGAGCGGATAGTTTTCGAGAATGACAGCTATCATGTGCTCAATGCCGAAATCAGGTTTACTGAAGCTGAGCTGAAAAAGGAGATCGCCGAATATCCCGAACGCTTTAGCCCTAATGTGGTGATGCGCCCGCTGTACCAGGAATGTATTTTACCAAACATTGCCTACATCGGTGGTGGTGCAGAGGTAGTTTACTGGCTCGAGTTGAAATCCAATTTTGATCATTACAAAATTGATTTCCCTATCCTCATCCTTCGCAACTCGGCTTTGGTAATCAAGAAAGAACAAGCTGCCAAGATATCACGTATGGATCTGGATGCACTTGCCTTGTTTAAACAAAGCGATGCCCTGCAAACCTATTGGATCAAAAAGCACAGCGGCCATAACCTGAGCATTGCCGAAGAATGGCGCGAAATGGAAAACCTTTTTGAGAAAATAAAACTCCGCGCATACAAGATCGACCCTACGCTTTCACCATCAGCTGCGGCTGTACAGGCCCGCCTTAAAAAGGCAATGGATAACCTTGAAAAGAAGCTGATCCGTGCCGAAAAAAGAAATTACAGTGTACGGTTGGAGCAGCTAACCGCTGTCAAAGCCGAGCTCTTCCCTAAAGACAGCCTGCAGGAGCGTTCTGAAAACTTCGGCCTCATGTATGTAAAATGGGGGCAAACTTTTATTGATGAGCTTATCCGCCTGTTTGAACCGCTTGATTTTAAGTTTACGGTATTAACGGAAAAATGACAGCAGGAAGCAAAAGTTATCCCAGCACCGGCAATTACGAAAAACTTGCGCCAGATGGGGTGGTGGGGAAGACGCAATTATGCGTCTTTATGAGGCCTACCTTACATTTACCGCTCTCGGAAACTTCAATATCAAGCCGGGGTCAGGTATATTCTTCCGCCAGATCTCTTTTTCCGAAAACTTAGCTACGCCGGGATAATCGCCTTGTTTACCTTCCATATCAAACATCAGCTGGAAATGCAAATGCGGTGGCCAATGGCCGTTTTCATCGGCATTGCCAATGGTTGCTATTTGGCTGTTTTTAGACACAGGCACCCCTTTAGAAAGCCCGTTCAGGCTTTTACGGCTTAAATGCCCGTACAGGCTATAAAGTGTTAAGCCATCAAGGTCGTGTTGTAAAATAATGGTTGGGCCGTAATCACCAATGGTATTATTATCCTGGTAACTGTGTACCATGCCATCAAGCGGGGCATATACCGGCGTTCCGGCGTCGCTCCAGATATCGACACCCAAATGCAGGCGCCGGGGCTCATCATCTGTGTCAAAATGACTGCTAAAGGCATAAATGGTACGGTGTTCCATATACCCGCCAATACCGTAACGGCAATGGTTGTCATGCAGCTTTTCGTTTACTAACTGGCTAAACATCCACGGCTTGTTAATAACCTCAGCCGTCAATTCCTTATTGGCGGCGGTAAGGTCAAAATGGTAAAGGCGGTCATGATCTGCATCAAAATCAACCACTTTGCCAATGGCTTCGGGATGATTGTTAACGTAATTAGCAAACAGCGTGTGCCGGTCCATCAGTGACTATTAGTTTTCTTCGGTATCGGGCTGGCGTTCCTCTTTACTGATCTTATCAAAGATCTTGTCCATACGCTCAACGTATTCGCTGGTGTCATCAACAAAAAACTCAAGCTGCGGAATGATCCTTACCTGGTCTTTGATGCGGGCGCCCAGTTTGTACCTGATTTCCGAAGCGTGCGATTTGATGGTATGCAAAGCGGTTTGCACATTGGGATTGCCCAAAAAGCTTAAAAATATACGGGCTATGGCCAAATCGGGCGTTACGCGTACCTTGGTTATGGTTACCAGTGTATTAGGCAAATAATTCATGCCTTCGCGCTGAAAAATAGCTGCAAGGTCTTCCTGTATTACTCCGGCAAATTTTTGCTGACGTTTTGATTCCATGGGTTGTTAGTTACGCCGATAAGGCAGATGAGTGTTTAATGCTTAATGCAAAAGCCTAAGTTATTGTTTTAGGCTTTTATTAACAATGGCGGCAGGGGGTTAATTACATACGTCCTGCGGGATCTCTTTGGTTATTTTTACTACTTTTTTTACAACGAGTGTACTGTCATATTCAGACCCGCGACCAACATCGCCCGATTTTGATTTGATGCCCTCAACCTCAACGTAAACCGGTTCGTAGGGTTTTTCGAAATTGAGCTGCGAATACTGAAGCTCCAGTTGGGCCGAACTGTCAACAGCCCAAAACTCCTGGCCGCTATCGCAATCTTTAAATGATTTAATTTCAGGACCTGCACTATACAAGCCTTTATAAAGCGTAACCCCGTCTTTTTTATGGGCATCATTATTACATGCGTAAACAGCAATAACAACAAGCAGCAGAACAAAAACTTTGATATACCTCATACCCATTTAACAAATTTACAAATCCTGTTTGATTTCATCCAATCCTTTAATACTTAAACGGGCGCTGATGCCGGCAGCTATTACCGAAATGCCGCCAACGGTTAGCAGCACCAGGCCAAAATCCTTAATTTTAAGGTCGATAGGATACGAGTCTAACACCGACATTTTGGCCCCCATTTTTATCCATCCGTAATGCTGCTGCAACAGGCAAAAAATGGTGCCCAGCGTTATGCCGATAATACAGCCAATAGCGGTGATCATCATTCCCTCAAAAAAGAAAATCCCCTGGATCATATTTTTATTGGCGCCCAGTCCGCTTAAAATGGCAATGTCCTTGCGCTTATCAATAACCAGCATGGTTAACGAGCCAATGATATTAAATATTGCGATGATAAGCACAAAGGTAAGGATCATGTAAACCGCCCAGCTTTCGTAATTAAGGGTTTTGTAAAGTTCGCTGTTTTGTTCCTTGCGGTTTTTTACGGTAAAGTCTTTCCCTATTTTATCCTGGATGTCTTTTTGCATGGCATCGATATTGGTGCCGCGCTTAAAATTAAGCTGTAGTGAAGAAACATTTACCGGCTGGTCAAGCAGGTCGCGGGCAAACTCTATGGGGGTTATGGCTATATCATCAAACTCCTGTTGTGTGTCGAATACGCCCGATGGGTTAATGCTGCGTACAACAAATTCATTTAAAGGATTAGCCGAGTTTTCCGCATCGCGCCGCGGCGAATAGATCTGCATGGACGAAAGCTCGTCATGAACATTAATACTTAAGCTCCCCTGTATGGTAGCGCCAATAACGGCAAAATTTTGATCGCCGCTTTTAAGCGTGAATGAGCCGCTGGCTATGGTACTGTCGAGCTGGTTGTTTTTCAAAAAATCATCGCTCACGCCCATTACGGTACCTAAAAATGGTTTATCGCCATATTTGATCAGGGCTTTTTCCTGCAATACTTCGGTAAATGAAAATACGCGCGCATCTTTATGCAAAGAGGCGAAATAAGATGTATTGGGATTGAAGGTTTTGCCAACCTTGGCTTCTATCTTTATTTCGGGCGTAAAATTACTGTATTGCGAAAGGATAAATTTTTCAAAACCATTGAACACCGAAAGAATGATAAGCAAAGCCGCGCTGCCAATGAGCACCCCCAACATGGATATACCCGAAATAATGTTGATAGCATGCATTTTTTTGCCCGAGAACAGGTAACGCTTTGCTATGTAAATGGAGGTGTTCAATTGTGTGGGAATTATGCGTTCAGGTTTTGCTTATGCTCAGTAAAACGTTGCTATGATGTTAACTAAGTTAAAAACGGATTGTTTTGTTTTTCGTAGCCGATGGTTGTTTCGGGACCGTGGCCAGGATAAACGGTAACATCATCAGGCAGGGTAAACAGTTTGGTTTCGATGTTATCAATCAGTTGGGTGAAGTTACCTCCCGGCAAATCCGTGCGACCGATGCTTTGCCTGAACAGGACATCGCCCCCTATCAATATCTTAGCCTCTTTATCATAAAAACACAAGTGAGCGGGTGAATGGCCGGGTGCGAATATCAGATGCAGCGTAGTATTGCCAAAGTGAACACTGCCGGTTTCAGGCAAAAATTCATCTGGCATAGGCGATACATCGTAACGGAAGCCCATAGATGGTGCATAAGCTACTACGGCTGCCAATACTTCCGACTCGCCAACGTGGAAACGGGGCTTAAGGCCATACTGGTCGAACACAAATTTATTGCCCAGCACATGATCGATATGGCAATGGGTGTTGAGCAGCATAACAGGCTTCAGGTTATTGTTTTTGATAAAGCTAACAACAGTGTTTTGCTCGGGCGCGGTATACATGCCCGGGTCAATGATCACACATTCGCCGGTTTCATCATACAAAACATAAGTATTTTCCTGGTAAGGGTTATTTACAAATGATATAACTTTTGCCATGCGGTAAAAGTACGGAATAAATTGATTGGGATAAGTACGATCCGTAGAAGCGAATCATATACGCAAATACCGACGGTTACAAATTAAAACTACACCCTAAAACTTCAGAGGTGATTTTGCCGGTTAGTTCATATACCAGTTCGTATTGGTGCGCTTCATTATAAGCGAACATGACCACCTTTTTATCTTCAGGATCAATAATGAAATATTCCTTTACCCCCACTTTTTCGTACAGGTTTTTCTTTTTTAAAGTGTCATGAATACGATTACCGGATAGTATTTCAAAAACAACATCAGGTGCACCATGAATGCCATCCTTTTGGATAATTGACTTATTTTCATTCAGGATCACCAGTACATCCGGCTGTAAAACGGATTGTTCTTGTTCGAAATAAACATCAGCAGGAGCATGCAGTATTACGCCCTTACCTGTTTCTTCCAAAAAATTATAAAGCAGGGCCGAAAGTTTTACGGAAATGAATTGATGGTCGGTGTTGGGTGCCGGGGTCATGATGAGTTGGTTGTACAACACTTCGCATCTGGTACCCTCGGGCAGCCTCCGGTATATATCGACAGCAGTTGCAGGGATGGTAGGACTCATGTTGTAAATACTTTTATGCTAATTTAGTTAAAACGGCTTAAATAAAAAAGTATGCTACGCCGCCGTTGCCCCTTCAATCAACTCCACCTCCGCTACCGGGCTAAACAGATAGATACGCTTAGTAGCTACTTCGGTACATTTAAAGCGCTTACGCAGCTTTTCGTCTTTGCGGAACACTCTACCGTCCTTTAGCTTAAACAATGCCTTAAGCGGGATCTTTTCTACCGTTAAAATTGCTTCGGATGTTTTGGGGGGATCATATTTGCGCAGCGAGCGGTACAGGTTCAAATCTGAGCAGCTTGACGCCGCCGGGTTATCCAGGTAGTTTACAATAGCCTTTTTAACATCTGCCGGGAAAATCTCTTTTTCAAAAAATGGCTGCATCATTTTTTTGAAATTGTTTTTCCATTCTGTTCCGTGAGGTTTGGCTTTTTGCTTATGCTCGTTCCAGGTATGCAGGTGTGCAAACTCATGCACTGTAGTTACCAGGAAAGCATAGGGGTTAAGGTCGTAATTAACCGAGATACGGTGACCTTTGCCGCCATAAGGTGAGCGGTAATCGCCAAATTTACTGTTACGGTTGCGCGAAATTTTAAATTCACATTTGAAGTAGTCAATCCACCGGGCAATGAGCGGGGCCGCTTCTGCCGGTAGATATTTCTCTAAAACTTTTACTTTATCCAATTTTTACCTCAATACAAATGTAAGAATTTGTGGTTGATAGTCCATAAACCATAGTCGATGGTTTGTAAAACTTTGATTTACTCTCTAAGCTTCTGCTGACGGTTATTTGCTCTAAAGTATAAGTCTGCCGGGATGGGCAAACCTCTACATCCAATCTCATCCTAAATTTAAAGGGTGTAAATTTTATCTTTCCCCTTCCTTTTTCTTCACCTCCCTGGTCATCTTCAAAGTCAACAACAACAACAACCCTAACGAAACAATAATAGCAACCCAAATCAGTACAGTGTAATCTTTCCCGGCAGGTTTTGCTGCCACTGCATAGCCGGTATTTTTAACAACAGCCTCATGTTTAATAACCGGGGTGTTCCCTCCAATACTATCAGCAAAAAACTTAAGATCATATTCCGGGACCTGAGCCGAGGGGTCACCGACCAGGAACCGGTAGCTTTGCTTAGTTTCAAGGTAGCTGATCAAATATTCGTCGGATTGAAACGCTTTGATCTCGCCGATGCTCAGCGGTTGGTTATCGCCATTGCTTATTTCTATTAACAGGTGATTGGTTTTTGCAGCAATTAACAGATCAGGCGTTTTATCTGATGACAGCTCGGCTTCGCTCAAGAGCTCCCTGCCATTGTTTACAAACTGGTAAACGGTAACACTCCGTTTATAATACCTCGGCGCGCTGATATTGAGGTGCAACTTATTTACCTGGTAATTATCGTTCAGCTTAATGTCGATAAAGGTAGTTTTATTACTATCGGTACGGGTGATATTTAAAGGCGCAACAGGCGTGTAACTTTGAACTGTTGATGCGTACTCTGTATAAATGCCGGCCTCCAAAAACTTAACCGGGTTTTTGTTTTTATCGTTTACCTGGATTTTTAAATAGCGATAATTACTCGCCGGAAACGATAACGATTGCAGGTAGGTGCCTTCACTGTTTTGTACAGCTTCCTGCAAGGGGATCTCTTCCTGGATGGCAAACCACTGTTTCAGATCATCGCTGCCCAGCAGGTTCACTTTACGTTTTACGGCTGTGTTTTGCAGCCTGATCCAAAGGCGGTCGAGTACCAGTCCGGTTTTATTTTCTATGATAAAAACAGTACTGGTATCGGTTTTTGGCGTGTTACTGATCTCCGGGAAAACAACAAAGCTTTGCTGGCTTCTTTGCGGCAGGCTGCCAGCCTGGATGTAAGGCACAAAGTCGCCTTTCGCGTCTGCAATGCGAATGTCCGACAGGTCGGGTTTGGCCTTTGCTACCAATTCCGGCTGTAAGCCAATGCGGTAAAAACCGGTGCTGTCAATCTTGTGCAGCGCGGCTTTATATTTAAAATTTTTTTGTGCCGATGCCGGTAATATAGCCCCGCAAAGCAGCAGTGTTAAAAGTATTAGCTTATTCATTTTTTTTAGCTTCATCATCGGCAATGGATCTTTTTGCTGTTCGCTGGTACATAAAGGCCACAATAAGCAATAGTACTCCCAAACAAAAGAAAGCAGCTATTTTACCCCAAACCGGGATGTTTTTAATATCGAACAAAAATAATTTTAATAGTGTGAGCGAGAACAGCGTTAGCGAAGCTACACGCATCACCCGCAGTTTGTACCTCATGCCCAGCCACATCAATGCGAAGGAAAGCAGTCCCCATAATACGGGTAAGCCGGTTTTTACGTATACGGTTTCTATTTGATCGATAGAATTAGCTTTACTAAAAAATAGCAGGTTGCTCATCAGGCTCACCTCAAAACTTAAAAACAATACAACGCCCGCGCTTAATACCCAGGTAAACGCTTTTTTCAGGCCTTCGTTCATATTTTGCTGACATAAGCGGATCACCCTGTAAAACAACAGACCGATAAATACAGCACCAATCCAATGTGCCATAAAATGACTGGTCGACGGCTTCTTAGTTTCGAGCATCAAATGTTGCAGGGAATAATATTGTGGTGTAAGTAACAGGTAAACAACCAGGCAGATGAACAGTATCACAAATTTTGTGTTGCTGCTAAAATTGATAACTTGTATTTTGGGCGATGACGTATAGTAGATAAATACAAACACAGGCGTATACACCATCGCATATAAAATATTAAGGTTGGTATCCGGGTAATGGTTCAGGAACTGGTGGTTGATCTCCAGCAGGCCGCTTAAATAAAGAAGCACAAGTGCGGCTACCCCAAAAAGCTGCTCAGTAAAAACATTGGTGTGCTCCACCTTGGTTGAGTCCTTTTTAACTAATACCGAAAGTAAAAATGAACTCACAGCAGCAAATAGCGTAGTGATGAAACCCTTATTTGCAATTATGGTTAAACTCAAACTGTAGTTACTATAAGTCTGGTACATGTCCATTAGCAAGCTTAGCAACATGGCTATCCATAAAAACACAGCTGTATATTTCATGAGCTGAATGCCAGAGCGCAGGTACAGCCAATAAAGCAACACCGTTTCTGAAGCCCAGAAAATGGTAATGTTATTGCCATGCAACTGAATAGGAGCAGCTAACGAAATAAACGTGAGCGTAATGCCGATAAGCAGGTACAAAATATTAGTATCCACCTTACGATTGCGGAACAGGACGTATGAAAGCACCAGGTTTACCACAGCCAGGCAAATACAAAACAAACCCCGGTATTGCTCAGCATGCATCATGGTTAACAGGTACAGGCCGGTAGCAAAATATAACCCGGTATTAAGAAGCAAAATGCTGAAATCGGACGCGATAAATTTTTTGTTCTCGCGTACGTTGTTAGCTATGTTGATAGTAAAGTAAAGCGCGTAAAAAATGCTGGCGTAAATAAAGCCGAAATGGTAGGTAGGAGGTGTAAGAGTATACAGCACCGTTGAAAAAACGATCACCGTAAAAGCGAACGATACGATATTAAGCACCCTCCATGCTTTGTAATAAGCAATAATGAGCAAGCCGGTATTCAATATCAGCAGGTAAATGAACAGGGCATTATAATTGGCGCTGCCATTACTTACCATAAACGGACTGGCAAACCCACCTACCAATGCAATTACGGCCAGTTCCTGCTTATCATATAATAAGGAAAGCAGCACCGCAAAAACGGTGATCACAATTAAAATAATGAATGCCGTTGTTTGATTAAACAAATGAAACTGCTGAAATGCCAATGTTATGGTAAAATAAAACACGGCCAATCCACCGCCTACAAGCACCGAGCTAAAGGCCTTATAACTATTACGCAGCACATGTGCAACCGCAATTAAAATTCCGCCGCAAACAATACCTATACCCACACGGCCTACTAAGCCTATCCAATCGTTATCAATAGCATATTTTACAAAGAAGCCAATGGCCAGCACCAGGATGGCTATGCCTATTTTATTGATGAGATTTTCGCCAATGAATTTTTCCAGGTCGGGATGGCGCTCAAAGAAAGACGGCCTGGGCTGCAAAGGTTTCGCGGGCCTAAAATCGCGTGTTTTTATAGGGCGATTGATAATCGACTGGCTGTCTTCAATAACTTCGGGCTGCCGTTCAATTTTTGGAGGTGTAATAGGTTCTGGTTTTATCTCTGCCTCAACAGGAGCTTTCGGTTTTTCAACAGGATGTTCTGGTATAAAAGGTGCAGGTGGCGGAGCTATGATTGCAGGTGCCCGTTCTTCTGCTTTTTTGACATCTTCAGCACCCGGCCGGGTTATCTTAAGCTGTTCAATAATACCTTTTAGTTCGAATATTCTAAATTCAAGTTCTTTGATCTTATTGTTTAAACTGCCCTTGTGGTTCAGCATCATGATAATGACAACCACTAATAAAAAGACGGCTAATACATCCATAGTTTTAGGTTTGTAAAAAATAAAGATAACGGAATTATGAAATAATCCACTATCAGGCATGCCCGTCAATAGGCATATTGCATATAAATTAAAGCTTTAATTGTAATTTAGCTGTACGGGCAACTGCCAATCACCTATAAACCATCCTATTTCATGAAGACATCTTTTAAACGTTACTTTTTTTTGTGTTTTCTTTTTGTTACAGCATCCACCTATGCGCAAACCATCAGTCCGGCGCTTTTAAAACATCAGTGGAAAGCCTCCTGGATCACCGTTCCGCAGGAATCTTTAAAGGAATACGGGGTTTATTATTTCAGGAAAAACATTGACCTTGCCGCTAAACCTTCATCCTTTATTGTTCATGTATCTGCCGATAACCGGTATAAGCTTTATGTTAACCAAACCTTGGTTTCATTAGGCCCTGCACGCGGAGATACTTATTACTGGAATTATGAAACGGTTGATCTGGCACCATATCTTCAACCGGGCAAAAATATCATCGCTGCTGTGGTTTGGAACGATGGCGATTATCGCCCCGAAGCGCAGATCTCGCTGCAAACAGGTTTCATTATGCAGGGCGATACGCCAAATGAAGAAATAATCAATACCAATAAAACCTGGAAATGTATCCGTGATAAATCATTTAAGCCTATCACCGGTATAGGCTGGCATCCCTATTATGTTGCCGGGCCGGGCGAGCGGATAGATTTAAACCTCTCTATAAAAGATTGGAACACGACCGGGCTTGATGACAGTAGCTGGAAAAATGCTATCCGTATTGACAACGGAAATCCCAAAGGCGTAACCAATGCCTTTGGCTGGATGCTGGTTCCATCGTCAATACCCGCCATGGAAATGACCTTGCAAAGGATCCCGGTTTTACGGAAGGCGGATGGGGTAACTGTTTCATCTACATTCCCGGCAACAAAAACAGCGGGTATTATCCCGGCTAATACGTCGGCTACTTTATTGCTCGATCAAACCTATTTAACTAACGCGTTTTTAACCCTCAATTTCAGCAAGGGCAAAAACGCCGGTATTGGCATTACTTATACCGAATCGCTTTTTAAAAGCTTAAGTGGCCCGGAAGGCCCGGTTAAAGGTAACCGGAATGATGTGGATGGAAAGATCTTTGTTGGCAGGCGCGACAGCATAGTTGCTGACGGCGCCTCCGGCAATTCATTTACTACTTTAACATGGCGCACATTCAGGTACATCGAAGTGAAAATAACCACCAAAGATGAACCATTAATTATCGATGATATTTACGGAACGTTTACCGGGTATCCGTTTAAAATGAATGCCAAACTGGAAACGCCCAACCCCGAATTACAGCAAATGCTGGATATCGGCTGGCGCACCGCCCGCCTTTGCGCCGGCGAAACTTATACCGACTGTCCATACTATGAACAGCTGCAATACGTTGGCGATACCCGCATCCAGGCGCTGGTATCTTTTTATAATAGCGGCGACGACCGCCTGGTGCGCAACGCCATCAACCAGATGGATCATTCCCGCCTGGCCGAAGGGATCACGCTAAGCCGTCACCCCTCGTTCTCGCCCCAAATTATTTCCACCTTTTCGCTCTGGTATATCGGCATGCTGCATGATTACTGGATGTACCGGCCCGATAGTTTATTTATTAAAGACAAGCTGCCCGGCATGCGCGATGTGCTCAATTTTTTCAGCAAGTATCAGCAAGCCGATGGCTCCTTAAAAGATACACCCTACTGGACATTTGTTGACTGGGTTAATGACAAAGGCTGGGATTTTGGCCAGGCCCCCAAAAGCGCCAAAGGCACTTCGGCTATATTAGACCTGCAGTTGATGTGGGCCTATCGGCAGGCCGCCGAAATAGAAGCAAAAATGGGAATGCCCGCGTTTGCTGAAATGTACAAGGCCAAAGCAGCGCAATTAAAAACCGCTATCCAAAGTAAATACTGGGATGCTGGCAAAAAACTTTATGCCGATACCGAGGACAAGCAATTATTTTCGCAGCATACCAATTCTATAGCAATATTAGCAGGTATGGTATCCAATGCCACAGCGCATAACATCAGCTTAAAATTATTGAATGACAGCACACTCACCAAATGCACTATCTACTTTAAATATTACCTGCACCAGGCCATGGTTAAAGGCGGTTTCGGCGATGATTATTTAAACTGGCTTAACATCTGGCGGGATAATATCAAAATGGGCTTAACCACCTGGGCCGAAATCTCCGACCTTGACCATAACCGCTCCGATTGTCACGCCTGGGGAGCAAGCCCGAACATTGAATTTTACCGTACCATTTTAGGGGTGGATACCTACGCGCCGGGGTTCAGCAAAATAAAAATTGAGCCGCATTTGGGCCAGATCAAAAACATTAGCGGCGAAGTGCCTCACCCTAACGGAAAAGTTTATGCCAAATATGTGTTCGATAAAGGAAAATGGAGTATCAACATAGCGCTCCCCAAAAACACATCGGGCATTTTTGTGTGGAAAGGAAAAACTTTTACACTTAAAACAGGTAATAACAGTTTAAGCATTTGAAAAAAATAACCAGGGTATTTACATTTACCTTAATTGCACTGATTTTGCCACGCATAAGTAAAATACTTTTAAATATTGACTCGTTAAATAAAAGCAACGCTAACTTTACCTTTGTTGCTTCAATGGGATAAATTGACTTTATCACATTATTTAACAATTTGATATTATTAAAATGTGATATTTATGCGCTGGGAACTAAGGTTTTCACCAAATTGCCAACCAGCTAAATAAATTACGCTAAATGAAAAAAACACCATCCCAATTAAGGGTTCTCTCAATCGATATCGGTGGATCACACATTAAAGCCACTATCCTGAATAAAAAAGGGGATTTAAAAATGGAGTACGACAAGATACCTACTCCCGCTCCTGCAAATCCCGAAAACGTTATAAAAGCTATCAACACCCTTGTGAAGGATTTTCCGGCATATGATAAAATATCGGTTGGTTTTCCGGGTTATGTAAAAAACGGGGTTGTTAAAACCGCGCCTAACCTTGGTACCGATTACTGGGCCGATGTTGATTTAAGCAAAAAACTGGAAAAAGCATTAGGCAAACCAACACAGGTGGTAAACGATGCCGATATGCAGGGGCTTGGCGTAGTTGCCGGGAAAGGCCTCGAAATGGTGATAACCCTGGGCACAGGTTTTGGTACTGCTTTGTTAATGGACGGTCATTTATTGCCCCACTTTGAGCTGGCACACCTCCCGATAAAAGAAGGCATTACCTATGATAACTATATCGGCGAGAAAGCTTTGGAGAAAGAAGGCAAAGAGAAATGGAACAAACGCATGAAAAAGGTTTTCAAAATATTGAAAACTGTATTCAATTACGATACTTTATACATTGGCGGCGGCAATTCAGATGAGCTTACCTTTAAGCTCGACAAAAACATGAAAATAGTTACCAATGCCGATGGTATCAAAGGCGGCGCAAGGCTTTGGCTCAGCGAGGACGAAAGTAAAACCAAGCGCAAAATAGCAACACCTACCGAGTAAATTAAAAACTAACACTAACTACAATACCTGATAACAAAATGGAAAACCAACAAGACATAGAAAAATTGGCGATTGATACCGTAAGGGTATTGGCAGCCGATGCTGTGCAAAAAGCAAACTCAGGCCACCCGGGTACAGCTATGGCGCTGGCACCAATGGGCCACGTTTTATGGACAAAGTTTTTAAACTACAACCCTAAAAACCCTGATTGGGCAAACCGCGACAGGTTTATCCTTTCGGCAGGCCATGCTTGTATTTTACAGTACAACTTTTTATACTTAATGGGCTACGATCTTTCTTTAGATGATATCAAACAGTTCCGTCAGCTAAACAGCAAAACGGCCGGTCACCCCGAATATGGATTGGCGCCGGGCATTGAAGTAACTACTGGTCCGCTGGGACAGGGTTTTGCCAATGCTGTGGGCTTTGCCATTGCTCAAAAACACCTGGCTGCCCGTTACAACAAACCTGGTTTTGAGCTGTTCAACTACAATATTTACACCATCTGCAGCGATGGCGACTTGATGGAAGGTGTAACTTCCGAAGCGGCATCACTGGCAGGTCACCTGCAATTGGGTAACCTGATCTATTTATATGATGACAACCACATCTCAATTGAAGGCAGCACTGATATTGCTTTTAATGAAGATGTAAGCGCCCGTTTTCGCGCATACGGCTGGCACGTACAGGATTTGACAGATGTTAATGACACCCATGCGCTTGAGCTGGCCCTCATCAATGCTAAAGCCGAAACTCAGAAACCGTCATTTATCCGCGTTCGTTCGCTGATAGCTTATGGCAGCCCTAATAAATCGGGCACTGCAGGTTCACATGGTTCGCCGCTTGGCGCCGATGAAATTAAACTGGTAAAACAATTCTTCGGTTTCGATCCTGAAAAATCATTCAACGTACCCGACGAGGTGCTGGATTACTATCACAAAAAAGGTGCACGCGGCGCTGCAGTTGAAGAAAAATGGAACAAATTATTTGCAGATTATAAAGCAAAATTCCCTGAATTAGCAGCCGAATACGAAGCTGCCGCGAAAGGCGAACTACCTGCGGGCTGGAAAGATAAATTGCCGGTATTTAAAGGTTCGGACCCTAAAATGGCAACCCGCCAGGCTTCAGGCAAAGTATTAAACGCTATTGCGCCGGCATTGCCAAACCTTATTGGCGGTGCGGCCGACCTTGCCCCATCAACAGAAACCAACCTGAAAGAGTACGATTCGTTTACATCAGAAAACCGTGCAGGCCGCAACTTCCACTTCGGAATCCGTGAGCATGCCATGGGTTCGGCTTTAAATGGTATGGCTTTAACCAAAGGCTTATTGCCATTTGGTGCTACGTTCCTGATGTTCTCTGAGTATATGCGCCCGCCAATCCGTTTGGCAGCCATCATGAAAATAAACCCGATTTTTGTTTATACCCATGACAGTATCGGCTTGGGCGAGGATGGTACTACTCACCAGCCTATTGAGCAATTGGCTTCTTTACGTTCGATACCAAACTTAACCGTGATCCGTCCGGCTGATGCCAACGAAAGCGCGCATGCATGGCGTGTTGCCATCGAGAAAAAAGGCGGCCCAACTGTGCTGATCTTCACCCGTCAGGGCTTACCTATCCTTGATCAGGACAAATATGGCAAAGCCGAAAACCTGGAAAAAGGTGCTTACATCCTTTCAGAAGGCAGCAAAGGCCCTGATTTGATCCTGATCGCTACCGGATCTGAAGTCGCTTTAATTATACAGGCACAGGAAAAACTGGAAGCTGAAGGCATTTCAACCCGCGTGGTAAGCATGCCATCATGGGAATTGTTTGAAAAACAGGATGCGGCTTACAAAGAATCAGTATTCCCTAAAGCAAGTAAAAAACGTTTGGCGGTTGAAATGGCATCACCAATGGGCTGGCACAAATACATCACTGACGAAGGCGATATGTTAGGCATGACAACCTTCGGTGAATCGGCCCCTGCCGAAGACCTGTACAAACATTTCGGCTTTACTGTTGATAACGTTGTTAAAAAAGCAAAAGCTCTTTTATAGAGGCAAGAAATCAAGAGTCAGGAATCAAGATTTTCCTGGCTCTTGATTTAAAAAATATACAAGTAAGAATCAAACGGTAAGAAGATAAGTTTTTCTTCTTGTCTCTTGGTTCTTGACTTCTTGATTCTAATCAAAATGAACTGGAACAGCAACCTGATAAATAACCTGGAGTGGGCCGATAAGATTATCAATATCGAAGGCAAACAAAAGGTAGCTGCCGAAATAGCGGCGAAAGTTAAGGATGGCGATATTATAGGTGTTGGCTCGGGTTCAACATCATACCTGGCTTTGGTGGCCATTGCCCAAAGGGTAAAAGATGAAAAGCTGAATGTAAAGGCTATCCCTACTTCGGTAGAGCTTTCTATGTTTTGCGCCAAATTAGGTTTGCCTGTTACAACACTGTATGAATATAAACCCGATTGGCTTTTTGACGGAGCAGATGAGGTTGACCCCGACAAAAGCCTGATCAAAGGGCGCGGCGGGGCTATGTTTAAAGAGAAGTTGCTCATCAGCTCAAGTGAAGTAAGTTATATTATAGTTGATGAGTCGAAAATGGTTGATAAATTAGGCTCGAAATTTCCGGTACCTATCGAGGTTTTCCCGCAGGCATTGCCTCATGTGGAAAAGAAGCTGAAAAGTTTAGGGGCCATCGAAATAGCTATCCGTCCGGCAAAAGGTAAAGACGGCCCAATAATTTCAGAAAATGGCAACCTTGTATTGGATTGCAAATTCGATGAAATTGGTAAAAGTTTTGAAAGGGATATTAAATCGATAACAGGTGTAATTGAAAGCGGGCTTTTTATCGGCTTTGATGTAAATATTATCATGGCCTCGAACAGTTAGATTTAGCCTTAAGTCGACATCTTTAGTCCGAAATCTTAAAGAAAATGAGACTTTTGATTTGCTAATTC
This sequence comes from Mucilaginibacter sp. NFR10, assembly GCF_900100445.1. NCBI lineage: Bacteria > Pseudomonadati > Bacteroidota > Sphingobacteriia > Sphingobacteriales > Sphingobacteriaceae > Mucilaginibacter > Mucilaginibacter sp. NFR10. The sequence goes on from NZ_FMTV01000006.1 coordinate 144,967, forward strand.
TAATTTAAGACTAAAAACCGGCATTTACTGCTAAAAACTGCAGACTTACCCCGGAAATGTTAACAAAGTATGATATAAATCTTACAATTACTGACATTCTTATTAAGAACTTTACATAATAGACCGATTTGGTAGCAATTTTTACTACCTTCATCGCGCTTTTAACAAAATAATTAACAAACACAAAAACAAACCCTATTATGGCAACTAATAACGTAGCGCAGATACATGGTTTTGGTCAGAGTATCTGGCTTGATTTTATTGACCGTGAGATCATTTCATCAGGAAAACTTAAACAATTAATTGACGTTGACGGCGTACGCGGCGTTACTTCAAACCCTGCAATTTTTGAAAAGGCTATCAGCAGCAGTTCTGATTACGATGCTGATATCGCTGCTCTTAAATCTGAAAGCGACAACGAAAAGCTGTTTTTTGAGATAGCTGTTAAAGATATCCAGGCCGCTGCCGACCTTTTTAAAGGTGTTTACGAAGAATCAAACAAAGTTGATGGTTACGTAAGCCTTGAGGTTTCTCCGTTCCTGGCTTTAGATACCGAAGGTACTGCTAAACAAGCCGAAGAACTTTGGAAAAAAGTTGACCGCGAAAACGTAATGATCAAAATCCCTGGTACTAAACCAGGTTTGGCTGCTATTCAGCAATCAATTGCAAAAGGTATCAACATCAATGTTACACTGCTGTTTGGTTTAGAGCGTTACGAAGAAGTAACTGAAGCTTACATTGCAGGCCTGGAAGAGCATTTAGCTGCAGGTCATAAAATTGCCCACATCGCGTCAGTAGCCAGTTTCTTCCTGAGCCGTATTGATGTTATTGTAGACCCGATCATTGAAGCAAAAGGCGAAAAAGAGCTGTATGGTGAGGTCGCAATCGCATCAGCTAAAAAAGCATACGAAATTTATAAAAGGGTATTCAGCAGCGAAAGGTGGAAAAAACTTGCCGAGCAAGGCGCACAACCACAGCGTTTATTATGGGCAAGTACAGGTAGTAAAAACCCTGCATTTAAAGATACCAAATATGTTGAGGCATTAATTGGCCCGGACACAGTTGATACCGTTCCTTTGGAAACTGTTGACGCTTTCCGTGATCATGGTGTTGCTGCAAACACGTTAGAAACCGGTTTAGATAAAGCTAACGAGATCTTAGCCAAACTACCATCTTTAGGTATCGACCTTGCTGCTGTAACCCAGCAGTTAGAAGATGAAGGCATCGAAAAATTCAACAAGCCATTTGAAAAGTTGTTGAACGCCATCGAAACACAGAAGAATAAGTAATCAAGTTCTAAGTCTTAAGTCGGAAGTCTTAAGTTCGAAGTCGGGATTATCTCTTTGACTTTGAACTTAGGACTTTAGACTAACGACTTCAATACAAATACATCTATGGAAGTTGCTGATCTGAAGATCCTTTTTTTTGACGTGGGCGGCATTTTGCTGTCGAACGGATGGGGGCATGAGGCGCGCGAAGAAGCGGCCAAACGTTTTAACCTTGATTACGAAGAAGTTAACGCGCTGCATAATTTCATTTTTAACGTATATGAAATTGGCAGTATCACGCTCGACGAATACCTTGATACGGTGATATTTAACCACCCGCGGGATTTTGTACGCGAAGATTTTAAGGATTTTATCTATTCTACCTCTGTTGAATTGCCTATGCTGCAATTCCTTAAAGACTGGAAAAAAGATTGTGGCTTCCGTATTATTTCAGTGAACAACGAAGGCAAGGAGCTGAACGACTACCGGGTGCGTAAATTTAAACTGCATGAATGTTTTGATGCCTTTGTATCATCATGCGAAGTAAAAATGCGCAAACCCGACCCCGGCATATGGCAGTTAGCTATGGGTATAGCCCAGGTATCGCCTCAACAATGCGTGTATTTTGACGACAGAAAGATGTTTGTTGATACCGCCCAAAAACTGGGGATCCGTTCTTTTCAGCATACCAGCCTCGAAAGCACCAAGAAAATTTTAGAAACTCTTAAAAAAGAAAACCTCAAAACAAAATGAGCGCAACAGAAAACAAATACGCCTTTGGCATGATAGGCCTGGGTGTTATGGGTCGCAGCCTGCTGCTAAATATGGCCGATCATGGCTTCGCGGTGGCCGGGCACGATAAAGATACCGGTAAAGTAGATTCATTGAACCAGGAAGCTGGTAACAGGGCCGCTAAGGGCTTTGCCGATGTTAAAGAATTTATACAGAGCCTTACCACACCAAGGGCTATCATGATGTTAGTGCCTGCCGGTAAAATTGTTGACGCTGTAATTGAGGAATTAACCCCGTTATTGGAAAAAGGCGATATCTTGATTGATGGCGGTAACTCGCACTTCACTGATACAAACCGTCGTGTTGAGGAACTGGAGGCTAAAGGCCTGCATTTCTTCGGTATGGGCGTATCAGGCGGTGAAGAAGGTGCCCGTCGTGGCCCAAGCATGATGCCGGGCGGCGATAAGGATGCTTATGCTGTGATGAAACCTATTTTTGAAGCCATCGCTGCTAAAGTTAATGGCGAACCTTGTGTTACTTACATTGGCCCTGGCGCATCAGGTCACTTTGTTAAAATGGTTCACAACGGCATCGAGTACGGTATTATGCAGGTAATTGCCGAAACTTATGAGATCCTTAAAAAAGGCTTAAAGTTAGGTAACGATGAAATTGGCGATCTGTTCACCAAATGGAACGAAGGCCGTTTACAGTCATTCCTTTTAGATATCACCAAAGATATTTTCAAATACAAAGCACCTGGAACCGATCATTTATTGTTAGATGATATTAAAGACGAAGCGAAAGCTAAAGGCACAGGTAAATGGACGTCGCAGGTGGCTATGGATTTGGTAACCCCAATCCCAACCATCGATACATCGGTATCTATGCGCGATCTTTCAAAATACAAATCACTGCGCGAAAAAGCTTCTGCCCTTTATAACGACCCTATCGAGCTTAAAGGCGATAAGGAGGAGTTATTGGTTGCTTTAGAGCAGGCTTTCTATTTTACCAGCATCCTTACTTATGCACAGGGTATGCACCTGCTTACCAAAGCATCTGAAGAGTATAAATATGACCTTCATTTGGGCGAAATTGCCAAGATCTGGAGAGGCGGCTGTATCATCCGTTCAGAATTTTTGAATGACATTTACAATGCTTACAATAAAGATCAGGCACTGCCTCACCTGTTGCTTGACAGTGATATACAGGCATTGGTTGCCGGTACCTTACCAGGCATCAGGAAAGTATTATCGGCTACTATTGCTGCCGGTGTTGCTGCTCCCGGTTATGCTTCAGCACTGAGCTATTTTGATGCTTTCCGCAGCGAAAGAATGCCTTCAAACCTTACCCAGGCCCAGCGTGATTATTTTGGCGCGCACACTTATGAGCTGATTGGTAAAGAAGGCACCTTCCATACACAATGGGCTCCGGCAAACGACTAATTGACGCTATTAATTAAAACAAAACAATGAGCACAACAGCTAAATCAGACCCTACCATATTTATCATTTTTGGTGGAACGGGAGATTTGAACTCCCGGAAAATTGCGCCGGCCCTATATAATCTATTTTTAGATGGATGGATGCCCAAACAATTTTCCATTATTGGTACCGGTCGTACCAAGCTAACCGACGAGCAGTTCAGAGAAAACCTATATAAAGATATCAACCAGTTTTCGCGCAGCGGTAAAACGGATGATAAACAATGGGCCGAATTTGTAAAAAACGTTTATTACCAGGTATCTGACGCTACTGATTTTGAAACATACAAAGAATTTGGCAAACGCATTGAAAAACACAACGCCGAGTGGAAAACTAAGGCAAACGTGTTGTTTTACCTTGCGGTAGCGCCTAATTTCTTCCCGATCATTGCCTCAAACATATCAAAAGCTAAATTGGCCGATGATAAAAAACGTGTAAGGATCATCATTGAGAAACCATTTGGACACGACCTGGAAACTGCAAAAGATCTGAACCAGTTATTGAAAAGCATTTTTGATGAATGCCAGATCTATCGTATCGATCATTACCTGGGTAAAGAAACTGTTCAAAATATCATGGCTTTCCGTTTTGCCAACTCCATTATGGAGCCGTTATGGAACCGTAACCATATTGAGCACGTACAAATTTCAGTTACCGAGCAATTGGGCGTTGAAGAACGCGGCGACTATTATGATGGCTCAGGTGCGATGAGGGATATGATCCAAAACCACCTGCTGCAATTGCTTTGCCACGTGGCTATGGAACCTCCTATCAGTTTTAGCGCCGACGAAGTACGCGACCGCAAAGTTGACGTATTGAAAGCAATGCGCAAGTTTACCGCTGAAGACGTACGTAACTCAACAGTTAGGGGCCAATACGGCAGCGGATGGATGAAAGGTAAAGAAGTACCGGGATACCGCGAAGAACCAAAAGTTAATCCGGAATCAAATACCGAAACTTTTGCAGCAATTAAGTTCTTCATCGACAACTGGCGCTGGCAAGGTGTACCATTCTACTTGCGTACAGGTAAAAGAATGCACCAGTCATCTTCAGTTATCACTATCCAGTTTAAAGATGTCCCTCACCAGATTTTCCCGGCCGAAGCTACTGAAAGCTGGCAGCAAAACAGGTTGATCATCAGCATTCAGCCAGAGATGAGCATCCGTTTGCAGGTTCAGGCTAAACGCCCGGGTATCGATATGGTATTAAACGCCGTTGATATGGTGTTTGACTATAAAGGTACTTATACCAACCAGGCGCCTGAAGCTTATGAAACACTGATCCTGGATACCATGATGGGCGATCAAACCCTGTTTATGCGTGGTGACCAGGTTGAGGCAGCATGGGAACTGGTAATGCCGATACTAAACACATGGCAAAATAAAAAGAGCCTTAACTTCCCTAATTATTCGGCCGATTCATGGGGCCCTGAAGCTGCAGAAGCTTTAATTGCCCGTGATGGTTATAATTGGTTTACTTTACCTGTAAACGGTAAAAAATAAAAAGCTGATGAAACTGAATATCTATAACACGGAAGGTGAAGTTTTAACCGGGCTGGCAGATCACTTTGTTACCCTGGCTACCGAAGCTATTAACAAAAACGGGAAGTTCAGTGTGGCGCTTTCGGGCGGCAGCTCACCTAAAAAGCTATACGAACTATTAGCTTCAACAACATACGCCGACCAGGTGAACTGGGAAAAAGTTTTCTTCTTTTTTGGCGATGAGCGCAACGTACCTCATGACCATAAGGATAGCAATTACCTGATGGCAAAAAAGGCCTTGTTTGAGCCATTGATGATCAGTCCGGCGCAGATTTTCCCGGTTGAGACATCGTTTGGCCCTGCCGAAGCCGCTGCCAAATACTGGGAAGTGATCTCAGCGTTTTTTGATGATGGCGAAGCAAGCTTTGATCTCGTGCTGTTAGGCTTAGGCGATAACTCGCACACCGCATCATTATTCCCTTATACACCGGTGCTGCATGACCGTGTACCCGGCGTAAAGGAAGTATGGCTTGAAGACCAGCAGGTATGGCGCATTACCCTCAACGCACCGCTTATTAATGATGCTGCTCAAATAGCATTCTTAGTTTACGGCGCAGGCAAGGCCGAAGCTGTAAAACACATCCTGGAAGATGATGAGGACATTGAGCTTTATCCGGCGCAGCTTATTGATTCCATATCCGGCGAAGTAGAATGGTTCCTCGACGAACCGGCTGCTGCCGAATTGGAGAATAAAGAATAATATCCGCTATTATTTTAGCAACTAAAGGGCTTGGGCATTTGCTTAAGCCCTTTTTGTTTTGGCGGTTCTATAATGATTACCGGATGCACATTGTACATTAAATTCACAGGATTTTTTTTCGATATTTAATCGTTTCGCCCAATTTCACGCAGAATTCATCATTTTTCGGGTCAAAAACACATGTTAAGCCAATGTTAATTTTGACAGAAAAACAGCAATTACGACGGCATTTTACACTGCCCTGACTAAAATACCAATAGGGTCAAAAAATAAATTACTATTAATCAATCGATTAAATATTCATGACTTTTGGATGAAAAATCGCATCTGATTTGTGTTGTTAATTTGCTGTGTGTTTAAAACAACATATATCAAAAACACAACAATAGTTATGAAAAATTTATTCAAAGTTTCAGCATTAGCCCTTGCATTTGCAGGCTTAGCATTTGGTGCAAAAGCACAAACATCTACACCTACCACCACTACTACAACATCAACTACAACTAAAAGCGGCATCCGTTACAGCATCGGTGTTGACGCAGGCATTCCTCTTGGCGATTTCAAAGATAACTACAAGTGGAATTTAGGCGGTTCGGTACAAGCTGATATCCCGGTTCTTTCAAACCAGTTATTTGTTACAGTTAACGCAGGTTACAATAACATTTTTGGTAAAAAAGATATCGGCGGTGTACAAGGCCTTGATCAAACTGATTTTCATTTGATCCCGGTTAAAGCAGGTTTGAAATACTTCCCAATCAGCAACTTCTACGTACAAGGTGAAGCAGGTGCTGCATTCCTGTTAAACAAATCTGATGTTGGCGCTAATAAATCAACTGCATTTGTTTATGCTCCGCAAGTTGGTGTTCAGTTCCCGGTAAGTGCAAGCAGCTTTATTGATGCTGGTATCCGCTATGAAGCAACTACCAAATATGCTACCGGCGTTGATGCAAGCAAGGTTAACTTTATAGGTTTACGTGTAGCCTACGGCTTTTAATATATGGCCCTACATATACCTTGATATAAAAAGGGGAGCTCATTCGGCTCCCCTTTTTTATTATGTTTTTTTAGTTGATATGAACCTTTATAATTAAATAAATCGTATAAATTAGCACATTGTTTGTATTTTGACACGTAATATTACATTTACCGCACAATAATTGCTGAATATGAAAAGGATTCTCATCATTGATGATGAAGTTAATGTGGCGTTATTGCTATCGAAGTTTTTGACGCGGAATGGGTTTGACGTTAGTACGGCATCAAGCGGTACCGGTGGGATGGAAGCGTTGAAAAATGGTGAATATCAACTTGTACTATGTGATTTCAGGCTCGAAGATACCGACGGCCGCGAAATGCTCCGCAATATTAAAATTCAATATCCTAAAACAGGGGTTATCATCATCACCGGCTATTCAGATATTAAAATGGCGGTTGAGCTTATTAAAATGGGGGCCTATGATTATATCACCAAGCCGCTGTATCCCGATGAAATATTAAATACTATTAATAAGGCCCTTGAAACACACCATGCCCTGGTTGAAATTGACGAGGAGCCCCAGGCGACTATTTTACCTGAGAAAACTAAAGTTAACACTGTAAAAAAAACCGTTTTTGCAGCCGAATTTGTAACCGGCACCAGCCGCGCGTCAAAAGAGCTCGCCCGGCAGATAGAACTGGTGGCACCAACAAACTACAGTGTTATTATTTTAGGCGAAAGCGGTACCGGAAAAGAATCCGTAGCGAAAAGCATTCACCTTAACAGTCCGCGGCATAACCAGCCTTTTATAGCAATGGATTGCGGTTCTTTAACCAAGGAGCTCGCGGCAAGTGAATTTTTTGGCCACGAAAAGGGTTCATTTACCGGCGCTTTATATACTAAAATAGGCCACTTTGAAATGGCTAACGGAGGTACTTTATTTTTAGATGAAGTGGGCAACCTTTCGTACGAGATCCAGGCAGCTTTACTTCGTACTGTACAGGAACGTAAGGTCAAAAGAATAGGCAGCACCAAGGAGATCGATCTTGATGTACGTATTATCATTGCCACCAACGAGAACCTGCAGGAGGGGATCCAGAAAGGCCGTTTCCGCGAAGATCTTTATCATCGCTTTAACGAGTTTAGTATTTACATGCCGCCTTTACGTGAGCGCGGCCATGATATTATATTACTGGCCGAACATTTTTTAAAAATAGCCAACCAGGAGCTCGGGCGCAATGTTGAATCGTTTTCGCAGGAGGTCGTGGATTGCTTTATGAACTACCGCTGGCCGGGCAATATCCGAGAACTTAAAAATGTGATCCGCCGTGCAGCGCTTTTAGCCGAGGGCAATGAGATCACGCTTAAAGCATTGCCGCTTGAAATGTCGACCTATAAATTATCGTACGAAACGGCTAATCATTATACGCAGCATCATCATACCACAGCACATGCGGTAGAAGCGCCCGAGGCTAAAGAACCCCGTCATGACCTTAAAAATGCCGCGCTCGAGGCCGAATATGAAACAATTATAAGGGTATTAAGGGAAGTTAATTTCAACAAAACCAAAGCTGCCGAGATCCTGAATATCGACCGCAAAACCCTCTATAATAAAATGAAGGCCATTAACCTTAAGTAAAATGGGTGCTCATGAAGAAAAGGACGATGCTGAGGCCATGCGCAAATTAAGGCACGATATAAAAAATCAATTATCAAACATTCACCTGGCGCTTGAGCAATTACGGTATGAAATACCCAATCCAACATCAGACTGTTTGTTTTACATGGATACCATAGAAATAAGTTCAATCCGGATCAATACCCTGCTTAACGATACCAATTAAAGGCGTTGCAATTAATGCTTGAAACGCTAAAACTTTTTGGCGTTTTTTTGTTTAAGCAAGTATCAATCAACAGCCTACATGTCAGTCTTCAATTATAAGCAGCGCAACAATATTATCCTGGCGAGTATCATTATACTTGGCTGTTTCTTATTATATGCGCTCAGCAGCTTGTTTAGCTCAATTCTTGGCGCAGTAGTGCTGTTCACCATTTTTCGTCCCCTTTACATTAATCTTGCCGAAAACAAAGGGTGGAACCGCTCGCTGGTGGCCCTGCTTATTATTTTTATATCGCTTATTGTTATCGTGATCCCTTTCTTAACACTAAGCATAATGGTTGTGGGCAAAATTTCAAGCATCAACCTTAAAGATCTCCCGATTGACCAATGGATCTCAAAAATTGACGCATTTGCCGGCGCAAACCTTAATCAACCTCATTTTGCCGAAGAGACATTACAAAAATTAGGCACTTTTGCCACCGGTCTTTTCCCGTCTATACTGGGCAGCGCGGCCAACACCATATTGACCCTGCTGGTATTGTATATTATACTGTATTTCATGTTTACCCAAATACGTGAATTTGAGGCCGGGTTGTTGAAATATGCGCCATTCAGGGAGCAGCACGCATTGAAATTTGCCAATGCCCTGCGCGATTCTACCTATTCAAACGTTTTAGGCCAAGGAATTATAGCACTTACACAGGGAATACTACTCGCCAACGGATTTTGGATATTTGGCATTCCCGACCCGATTTTTTGGGGGGTTATCGCTATCTTTATTTCGTTTTTACCCGTTGTAGGAGCACCAACGCTATGTATCCCGGCAAGCATTGTATTGTTTGCACAGGGGCACAACTGGCAGGGAGTAGCATTACTGGCTTACGGTTTATTGTTCATTGGCAATATTGATAATTTTTTGCGCATGATCATTAATAAACGCGTTGCCAACACACACCCTATTATTTCGATAATAGGCGTTTTTATAGGCCTGCCCCTTTTCGGGATCCTGGGCCTGGTGTTTGGCCCGGTACTGCTATCCTATTTCCTGCTGCTGATGGAAATTTATGAAACAAACCGCATGGCGGCCGACAGGCTTGAACGGATTAACAGCATATAAAATATATCGTACAGCCCTGAATAGTTTTGTGAACACAGGGTAAAATTTATTTGACTGATAAAAGTTAATTTATACTTAAATAAAAATAATTGTGCCAAATGCACATATTTGGCAGGATATTTACACGTAACTAATAAAATGTTCAACTTTTAATTATATTACAATGAATGATAACTCAAAAGTAGTTGTTGCATTGCTTGCCGGTTTAGCAGCAGGGGCAGCGTTAGGTATTTTGTTTGCACCTGATAAAGGCAATGAAACCCGCGACAAGCTTACCGAATCATTAAAAAACCTTGGAGAGTCGATAAAAGATACTGCCGCTGCCGAAATTGACAATCTGGTTGGCTTAAAAGACAAAGTTGTTGAAAACATCAAGTCGAAAATTAAAGGTGCCGAAGAAGAATATCAGGACGACCTGGAGCACGCATAAGCATGTATAACACCAATCCCGGATGCGGATAAAACATCCGGGATATATAACCTTACTCATGGAAGATAAAAAAGAGACTCAACCACCAGTACCCCCAATAGTTGATCAGTTAAAGGAATATGCCGAAACCCGGTTTAAGCTTTTAAAATACGAAGCGATTGAAGGTGGTACCTCCATATTAGCAAGCATCATTGCCGATTTGGTGACTGTAATAAGCATGGTACTGGCTTTTCTTTTTGCAAGTGTTACTTTAGGCTTTTTTCTTGCCGATATTTTACACTCTTACTGGATGGGTTTTGGATGTATTGCCGTGCTTTACTTTTTGATAGCCATGTTTATCAAGATATTTAAACGACACCTTGAAAGGCCGCTTATCAACATCTTTATTCAAAAAATATTTAAAAGATAAACCATGGATCTTCATATCACCAACATCAGCGATCTGCAAGCCGAAATATTCAGGTTAAAAACACTTGAAAAACAGCAATCGGTGGCTTTAAAGGCGCGCGTTAACAGCCCCTCTGCTTTATTTTCAACTGTGCTTACGCTGTTCCCGCGTTCAAATGATACTGATGGTGTAAAAAATACCAGCTTTTTTCATCCCGATATTCTCAACCTCATCTCCAGGTTCGTGATTCCGCTTACCTTGAATAAAACGCTTTTTAAACACTCCAACTTTTTGGTAAAAACACTGGTTGGCCTGGTATCACAAAAAGCTTCAAATTATGTTAATGAGGATACCGTGAGCAGCATTTGGGACAAAGCAAAAGCGCTTTTCGCCAAGTTCACTAAAAAGAAAGAAGATGCTGAATATAAGCCCGCGCCCTATGTTAAGCCGGTGGGCGGGGCAGTAGTATAATAATTTTTACACGAATTTTTCGAATTGAGACGAATTTCACGAATTAGAATTAAATTCATTTTTTTAACTCGTGCAATTCGATTTAATTGTTCAGCGATAAACAAATCAATTCGTGTTAATAATTTCTACATGAATTTTTCCAATTATTCGAATTTCTCAAACCTGCTATACAGATCCATTAAACCAATTCGTGTAATCCGATTTAATTGCTCTACAGCACGCAAATCATTCGTGTTAAAATAATTTCAATATTTTTGCGCTTTATTTTAAAAACGTAAAGTGGGAAAAGATAAGTTAAGGCGCTTTGCCGAGGTTGAAACCTTTAGTAATGTATTGCAATTAGATGCCGGCAAACCTTTCAAAGGCCAATGGAGCCGCGAATTTTTCAAGAACGACAACCCGGTAGTGCTTGAACTGGCCTGCGGCAAAGGTGAATATACCGTGAACCTTGCCCGCATGTTCCCTGATAAAAATTTCATTGGTATCGACTATAAAGGCAACCGCATCTGGCGCGGTGCAAAAACAGCTATTGAAGATGGTGTGCCCAATGTTGCTTTCCTGCGCATTCAGATCGAGAACCTGCTCGATTATTTCGCTCCCGGCGAAGTAGATGAGATCTGGATCACCTTTCCCGATCCGCAACCGCAGATAAGCCGCGAAAAAAAGCGACTGACATCGCCCCGGTTTTTGGATAAATACATCATCACGCTAAAGCCGGGCGGCTGTGTTAACCTTAAAACGGATAATGATGGCTTACACGCCTATACCGTCGAAAAAATTGACGAGCTAAAGCTAAACCTTCACGCCAGAACCGAAGACCTTTATCATTCGGAATATGCAGACGATGTGCTTTCTATCAAAACTTACTACGAGAAAAAATATTTAAAGGATAACAAAAACATTAACTACCTTAAGTTTTCATTTCCTGAAAACGCCTGATGGAGGACATTAATTTTTTTGAAAAAGTATACCAGGTAGCCCGGCTCATTCCACCCGGACGGGTAACCTCCTATGGCGCTATTGCAGCCTATCTTGGTACCAAAGGCTCATCGCGGATGGTAGGCTGGGCAATGCAGGCAGCCGGGAACGTAAAACCTCCGGTGCCAGCGCACCGGGTAGTAAACCGTCAGGGCTTGTTGACAGCAAAAGCCCACTTTGGCGGTAACCGCATGGCCGAAATGCTGGAAAGTGAAGGAGTAAAAGTAGTTGATGATCAGATCCAGGATTTCAAATCGCATTTTTGGGACCCGATGGTGGAGCTGGCGTTGTAAACTCCCGCTAAACTCATTTAACCATGTCATTGCGCAGCGCGGCAATCGCACGGAAGCATAACCGCCCTGTATAGTATGTGGTTGCTTCGTCGTTTCTCCTTATAATGACGTGATTGTAAGTTATTGATTATCAAAAGTGAATTTTGGTTTTTAATGATAATGTGGGCGTTGCCTCCGGCCCGGGCTATCCGCTACAAGTCCTCGCCTTGCCCACACACAAGGTCTCCGCACGCTGTGGGCTATCCGCTACTATCCCTAACGCTGCCCTACGCACCATACCTTAAATATACCAACGCGGAGACGTCATTTAGTTTTTTTCCAGGATTCCCTGATGGTTACTGCAACGACATATTTTTATCTCATCATCTGTTAATTTAATTCACTCCGTAAACTGCAGCAATTCCATCCTGTTCCCAAACGGATCGATAAATGAAAACCGCGTGCGATCCGGAAGAACAGGTTCTTCCCAAAACTCAACGCCATAGCTTTCCAAATGGCGGCGCGCTTCTGCAATATCAGTAACCTCAAAGGCGGTATGTCGCGATGTGCGCGGTAAAGCATCTTCAGTACTTAAATGAAGCTGGATATCTGATATCTGAAACCAGTAGCCCTTTGAATTAAAGGCTGGTCGTTCTATCCGTTGCAAACCCACAACGTCGGTATAAAAAATCCTCGCTTCTTCCAGCCGTTCCAACGGAACACAAACCTGGATATGGTCGGCGCGTTTAAAGTTGATCATATTATGAAAAAGGCGTCATTGCGAGGTACGAAGCAATCGCGAACTATACAGAGAAACTTGCTTAGTCGCTCTGCTGTTTGGGGATTACTTCGTCTCCGCAATGACGATTTGTTAATCAATAAGTTAATTATTCATGCTCGGCAAAAGTAAGCACATAACCATTATTATCTTTTATCGAGAATTCGGTTGCACCATAAAAGGTTGCTTCAAGTACTTTTAATACGGTTACTTTATCCTTTATCTCTTCAAAAAAGGTACGGATATTTTTCAGGTTGATGTACAACAGTAATGAGCCGCCATCAACTCGGCTTATCTCAGGCAGGTCATTGGCTAAACTGCTAAACGTTTGGAACATCATGGTAACGCTGCCATTGGTCATCATGGCCCAAACAAGATCAGTACCGGTTTCGGGTACACTCATGGCTACTTTAAAACCAAGCAGTTCATAGAAGCTGATGGTTGCGGCGATGTCTTTCACAAAAATATTGGGCGATAGGCTTTCCATAATTATCCGGTAAATTTTGTTATTAATGTTACCGGATAAAAATAAAGATTTATACTTTTAATTGCTAATTATTTTAGCTTAATTAGCTTAAATATTTACTCGATAATTAATTCAACATCCCGTGGGAAAACTTGTAGAAGAATTTGACGCCTATCGCTCTAAAATGAACGACAGGATCATGGAAACCGCCAATACCAACATTAAACGCTTTTTTGCGCTTGATACCACCAGCTATGCCGAAGGTGCACTGGATGTTAAAACCAAAGAAATGCTCGGCCTGGTAGCCAGTATGGTTTTACGCTGCGACGATTGTATCAAATACCACCTCGGCAAATGCCACGAAGCCGGCGTCAACCATGATGAAATGAACGAGATCTTTATGATTGCCAATTTGGTTGGCGGATCAATAGTTATTCCGCATTACCGCAGAGCTGTTGAGTATTGGGATGAGTTAAATGAAGTGAAATAAGTACGCAACAACGTCGTTATAAGGAGTGAAGCGAGTTCCTGTTTAGCAGTATAGGATTCGCTCCTTGTAATGACGTTGTTTAATCCTTTACTTAACCTTTTCACACCATGTACAGACCTAAATTCCGCAGAAAGCATTTTGACGTAGACATGTTTCCGATGTTCAATTTATTATTGATCGTGTTATCATTTCTCATGCTGAGTGGTCGTCCCGCAATACGTTATCCTATTTTGATCAATTTGCCAACGGGGTCTTCTTTTAATACTGCAGATCCTGATAGCTACTTCACCATTACCACTATACTTATCGGACAAAAAAAGTTAATGCTAAAGCTTGATGCTCCAGATATACGCGAAGCAACACTCAAACAAATAGGAAATAAATACAACACTGATTTCACACCAGCTGAGATAAATAAATTTGGCGAAACGGATGTGATCGGAACGCCATTGGCTCAAATCAAAAAATATATTTCGGGTTACTACAACGCTACAGACTATTACAATCAACCGGGATTAAGGCTCGATGAATTAGCCGAATGGATAAAAGAATCGCGCAAAGCTACATTCGAAAAACATAATAGTTTAACACGTATTTTTATTATGGCCGACGGAGAAACCCCTTACCCCGAGATCAAAAATGTAATAGACATGTTAGGCCAGCAAAAAATCACCAAATTTTCAATCATTTATTCCTACCTAAGACAATATAATGAGCAATCAAACTAACAACTTAACCCGCTGCTCCTGGGCAGGCACCGACGAATTATATATCAAATACCATGACGAGGAATGGGGCAAAGAAGTTCATGACGATCATACCTTATTTGAATTTCTGATATTAGAATCCGCACAGGCCGGGCTTAGCTGGATCACTATATTGCGCCGCCGCGAAGGCTACCGCAAGGCATTTGCTAATTTTGATGTGCAAAAAGTGGCAGCTTTTACCGATGAAGATGTTGAGCGCTTAATGCATGACGAGGGTATCATCCGTAACAGACTTAAAATATTAGCCACTATCAACAATGCTAAACTGTTCATCGGTATACAAAAAGAATTTGGTTCGTTTGATAGATACCTGTATAGCTTTATGCCCGATGGAAAGCCAATCGTAAATCATTCGCACAAAATACCGGCTACCAGCCCCGAATCTGACGCCATCAGTAAGGATATGAAAAAGCGGGGTTTTAAGTTTTTCGGCAGTACTATTTGTTATGCCCACATGCAGGCTACCGGTATGGTAAATGATCACATTCCTGATTGCAGCTTCAAATAAAACAAACACGAATCTTCACGAATGTGACCGAACTACACAAATTGATAATGAAATTAAAACTATGCAATTCATTAAAAATCGTGTTCTTTGCATAAACACCGGCATCAAAAAATTCGAGTCAATTAGCTTAAATTCGTGCAATTAGTGTCAATGATATTATGAAAAAACTATTTCTTTTGGATGGCATGGCCCTTATTTACCGGGCGCATTTTGCTTTAAGTAAAACACCACGGTTTACCTCAAACGGGCTAAACACCTCGGCAATGATGGGGTTTACCAACACCCTGCTGGACGTTTTGAAAAAGGAGGCCCCCACCCACATGGCCGTGGTTTTTGATACCGAAGCACCAACCGAACGACATACCGATTTTGAAGGCTACAAAGCCCATCGTGAAGCCATGCCCGAAGATTTGGCGAAGGCTTTACCTTATGTTATAAAAATCATATTGGGTTTTAACATCCCGGTTATCACCTCCGATGGATACGAGGCCGACGATATCATCGGTACCCTTGCAAAAAAAGCTGAGCAAAAGGGCTACACTGTTTATTGTATGACTCCTGATAAGGATTTTGGCCAACTGGTATCAGATAATATTTTCATTTACAAACCGGCCCGCATGGGCAACGAGATGGAAATACAGGGCGTTAAAGAGATATTGGCGAAATGGGAAATTGAGCGTGTTGACCAGGTGATAGATATTTTAGGCCTATGGGGTGATGCGGTAGATGGCATTCCGGGCATTCCGGGCATCGGCGAAAAAACGGCCAAAGCCCTTATTAAACAATATGGCTCGATGGAAAACATCTTTGAGCATAGCCACGAGCTTAAAGGCAAACAGCGCGAAAACGTTGAACAGTTTAAAGAGCAGGGCCTGATGTCGAAAAAATTGGCTACCATATTGCTAAATGTACCGGTTGAACTGGATGAAGAAGGCCTCGAAGTATGCGCTCCAAGTAAGGAACTATTAGAGCCGCTTTTTGCCGAATTGGAGTTCCGTACCTTAGGCAAGCGCGTTTTTGGCGATGATTTCAGCATAACCGAGTTAAAGCCTGCCGGAACCCAGATAGATCTTTTTGGCAATCCAACGGCAACTGGTCGTACCACCATGACGGTTGATGTGGAAGATATTCGTGAGGACCTGATCATCGCTGCCAAAAATATTAACAATACGCCGCATGAGTATCATTTGGCCGACACCCTTGAAAAACGGGCCGAACTGATCAAAATATTAGCGCAGCAGCCAACCATTTGCTTTGATACCGAAACCACCGGTACCGATCCTAATCATTGCGAACTGGTAGGCCTGTCGTTTTCTGTTAAACCTGGGCAAGGCTGGTATGTGCCTGTCCCTGCCGATCAAACCGAGGCGCAAAGCATTGTTACCGAATTTAGAACAGTGCTTGAAAATGAAAATATCGGCAAAATAGGGCAGAACATTAAGTTTGATATCCTGATGCTGAAGTGGTACAATATTGAGGTAAATGGCACCTTATTTGATACCATGCTGGCACACTATATCCTTGATCCGGATACCCGCCACAATATGGATATCCTGTCCGAAAATTACCTTAGCTACAAACCGGTTTCCATAACCGAGCTTATAGGCCCCAAAGGCAAAAACCAGGGCAATATGCGCGATGTAGATTTTGAAAAAATAAAAGAATACGCCGCCGAGGATGCTGATATCACCCTGCAGCTAAAAGATATTTTTGAGCCTAAACTAAAAGAGGTTGAGGGCGAAAAACTGGTGAATGAAATAGAGCACCCGCTAATTTACGTACTCGCCGATATGGAGTATGAGGGCGTAAAAATAGACCATGACACCCTTCGTGAGTTTAGCAAAACACTCGAAACCGATATTGCCCAATACGAAAAAACGGTATATGAAAAAGCAGGTGTAAAATTCAACATTGCCTCACCAAAACAATTGGGAGAAGTGCTGTTCGAAAAACTGATGCTTGATCCTAAAGCTAAAAAAACCAAAACCGGCCAGTATCAAACCGGTGAGGATGTATTGCTTTCATTAGCCGCGAAGAGCGATATTGTGCGCGATATTCTTGATTTCCGCCAGCTGCAAAAATTAAAGTCGACCTATGTTGACGCGCTACCGCAGATGGTAAATCCTAAAACAGGCCGGGTACACACTTCATACAACCAGGCAGTTGCTGCAACGGGCCGTTTAAGCAGCGTTAATCCCAACCTGCAAAATATCCCTATCCGTACCGAGCGCGGCCGTGAAGTGAGAAAGGCGTTTATCCCGAGGGATAGCAATCATACCATAGTATCTGCGGATTATTCGCAGATCGAACTACGCATCATTGCCGAGATCAGCAAAGATCCTAACATGATGCAGGCCTTTATCAATAACCACGATATCCACACGGCAACAGCTGCCAACGTTTACGGAATCGGGCTTGACGAGGTAACCAGCGATCAGCGCCGCAACGCCAAGGCGGTTAATTTCGGCATTATTTACGGGCAGTCGGCCTTTGGCTTATCGCAAAGCCTGGGCATACCGCGTAAAGAAGCTGCCGAAATTATTGAACAATATTTTATCCAGTTTGCCGGTATTAAACAATACATGAGCGATACCATGAACTTCGCCCGCGAAAATGGCTACGTGTGCACCTTGATGGGCCGCCGCCGCTATTTGCGCGATATCAATTCGGCCAATGCAACCGTTCGTGGTTTTGCCGAACGAAATGCCATTAACGCCCCTATACAGGGTTCGGCTGCCGATATGATCAAAATAGCCATGATCAATATTCACCGGGAGTTCAAAGCCCAAAAGCTGGATGCCCGTATGACCATGCAGGTACATGATGAGTTGGTATTTGACGTGCCTAACAACGAGGTAGAGATCGTGAAACCGATCATTATGCATAACATGAAAACCGCCATCAAAACCGAGGTACCCATCATGGTAGAGATCGGAACCGGATTGAACTGGCTGGAGGCGCATTAGCCCCCCAGCCCCCTAAAGGGGAGCTTCTAAAAAATGTGATCCTTGCGCTCGTTTGTAACGAGCGCTTAATATGGGCTTGCGTTTAAAACGCATCTCTGGCGATGCAATCGCCTAACCGTGTTAAGCACTCGTTGCAAACGAGCGCAAGTTAATTTTTCGGGCTACCCTGGCGGATACCGCATTGACATATCTATAATTTATGATGCATTTTGCAATACAAGACAATTCTTTCCCCTTCATAATACACTAACCTATACTTATCCCTTCCCTTTTTCCCTATCATTTTTACAACTATAACATCTTAACGGTAATAAAATTTCAGCGCTTTTAATCTAAATTTTACAAAACTATATTAATTGCCGCGGGTTTCTCTTTTGGTAATCTTTGCTTAAATTGAGCCAATAAAACCTGAATGAAAATATACCATTTGAGTGCCGAGTGCTATCCCGTTGCTAAAGTTGGCGGGCTTGCCGATGTTGTTGGCGCATTGCCTAAGTACCAGAACCTTGCGGGTTTGCAGGCTGCGGTTGTTATGCCTTTTTACGATCGTAAGTTTACCCAGGAAAACGACTTTGAAATTGTGTTTGCTGCTGCAACCTTGCTCGGTAACCGCCGTCTTTTCTTCGAGATACTGAAAGAGAAAACAAATAAACTTGGTTTTGAACTTTATTTAGTAAAAATTCCTGGCTTGCTCGACAGGGAAAATATCTACAGTTACCCTGATGAGCGCGACCAGTTCATGGCTTTTCAATTGGCATTTTTAGATTGGATCAGTTATTCACAGCAAACGCCTGATTTGATCCATTGTCATGACCACCACGCCGGGTTAGTCCCGTTTTTACTTTATCATTCCAAACTATATACAAGGCTGGCCAATACCCCAACCATATTTACCATACACAACGGCCAGTACCACGGCGCTTTCGGCTGGGACAGGCTATCCTTATTACCTGAAATTGACCTGACCAAAACGGGCTTGCTTGACTGGGCGGGCGGGATCAACCCACTTGCCGCCGCGGTTAAATGCAGCTGGCGTTATACAACGGTGTCTCCAACTTATTTGGAGGAGCTTACTTATAACTCCAATGGTTTGGAGTACCTGTTTTACATTGAACGGGCAAAGGGCTACGGTATCATGAACGGCATCGACACCGAGGTTTGGAACCCGCAAACCGACCCGATGATCCCAACCAAATTTTCGGCTAAAACACTGGCCAAAGGCAAAAGGGCTAATAAAGAAGCTATTTGCAAACGCTTTGAGCTCGATCCCGAAAAACCGTTATTCACTTTTATCGGTCGCCTGGTTGTTGAAAAAGGGGCCGACCTGTTGCCAGCCGCCATTGAGCGCAGCCTGCTCGAAAATGAAGGCGAAGTAAACTTTATCATATTAGGGGCCGGCGATAAGGAAAATGAACTGGCGCTGCTTCAGCTTAAAAATAAATATCCTGAACATTGTAATGCTTTTATTGGCTATGACGAGTCATTGGCGCACCTGATTTATGCCGGGGCCGATTTCCTGTTGATGCCATCGCGGGTAGAGCCCTGCGGCCTTAATCAGCTTTATGCACTGCGTTACGGCACCATGCCAATTGTACGTACTACTGGTGGATTGAAAGATTCTGTCATTGATTTTGGCGATGAGGGAGGCTACGGGATCCGCTTTGTACAGGCCAGCGTACAAGATATTTGCCACTCGGTTTTCAGGGCAAAACAACTTTACCAGGATAGCGCAAAAATGCAGCAGCTCCGCAAGCAAATGATGGCCCTTGATTTTTCATGGGCACGCTCAACACAACAATACACTGAACTATACGAAAGCTTAAAACTAACTTTATGACATCCAAAGTAATCTCCATTGTGCTCGGTGGCGGCCAGGGCAGCCGTTTATCACCGCTTACCGCAACGCGGTCAAAGCCGGCAGTTCCAATTGCGGGTAAATATCGTTTGGTGGATATTCCCATTTCAAACTGTTTGCACTCGGGTATTACGCGTATTTATGTGTTAACGCAATTTAACTCGGCCTCGTTAAACAAGCACATCAAAAACACCTACCACTTCAGCAGTTTTAGTGATGCTTTTGTTGATATTCTTGCGGCAGAGCAAACACCATCAAGCGTGGCCTGGTTTCAGGGTACGGCCGATGCTGTGAGGCAAAGCTTACACCACTTGGCGGTCCATGAGTTTGAGTATGTGCTGATCCTGTCGGGCGATCAGTTGTACCAGATGGATTTTGAAGATATGATCAACCATCATATCGAAACCAATGCCGAGATTTCGATAGCTACCATCCCTGTTGATGCGGCTGACGTTCCGGGTTTCGGGATCCTGAAAACTGACGAAAACAACATGATCACCTCATTTATCGAAAAACCTAAAAGCAATTTTGAAAGTTGGGCGTCAGAGGTTAGTCCGGAGATGGAAGCTGAAGGCCGTGTATACCTGGCGTCAATGGGTATCTACATCTTTAATCGAAAATTGCTATATGAATTGCTTGAAGGCAACGAGCGTACCGACTTTGGTAAAGAGATCATCCCACAATCAATTGAAGGCCATCGCGTAGCCAGCTATCAATACGAAGGCTACTGGACAGATATTGGTACTATCCCCTCATTTTTCGAGGCCAACCTGGGTTTAACCGATAACATCCCCAAGTTTAACCTGTTTGATAAAAACCCGATCTACACCCGTGCGCGCATGTTGCCGCCGTCAAAAATATCAGGCACGCTGATGGAAAAATCTATTGTTGCCGACGGCTGTATTATCAATGCCAAACAGATCATCCATTCTATAATAGGGATTCGTACCCGCATTGGAGTTAATACCATTATCGAAAACTGTTACGTAATGGGCAGCGACAATTATCAAACCCTTGAGGAAATTGCCGAATGTAAAGAAAGCGGTTCGCCAATTATGGGCATCGGCGATAATTGCCATATCCAAAACGCCATTATTGATAAAAATACTTACATCGGTAATAACGTAACCATCAACTGCGGCGAAAAACTTGAAGACGGTGACTATGGAACCCATACCGTGCAGGATGGCATTGTTGTAGTTAAGAAACGGGCTATAATACCAAGCGGCACGGTTATTTAATTAAAAAATAAAAAAAACAAACCATAGTTAATTTGTTATAGATAGAACTAACCATCTAAAACATAATCAACTATGAAAAAGGCACTATGTATGATCGCTTTAGCAGCGATCTCGTTCAGCAGCGTTTTCGCTTACGGTACAGTAGTTCGCCCCTCAAAAGGCATTATGCAAACTGATACTACCAAGAAGAAGAAAACGAAGAAAATGAAAAAAGATACCATCATGAAAAAAGACACCATGAAGATGAAAAGGAAATAAGTCTTTAGTCTGAAGCCGGAAGTTTTAAGTCCGGTGGTATCAAACAGAAACAGCCCCGGCATTTTGCCGGGGCTGTTTGCGTTTTAAAAAGGGTGTCATGTTGAGCTTGTCGAAGCATGGTGTGAGGCATCTCCGCACGAGTCTTCGACAGGCTCAGACCGACAGGCCATAATTTTAATGCGATTTTCCCTTACAACTCTATAGTTTCGCCAATAGCCGGCAACTTTAAATTCAACCCTGCTTTGATAAACTTCTCTGTTACTTCATCCTTATCAATTTTAATAACCGGGAATGAATCATAATGAATGCCGATGATGTTTTTACAATTGATAAACGCCGACGCTTTAATGGCATCATCTGCTCCCATAGTGTAATTATCGCCTATAGGCAGAAATGCCCAGTCGAGATTTTCGTCAGCCAGGAGTTTCATATCATAGGTAAGCGCAGTATCGCCTGCAAAATAGATCACTTTCCCTTCTGCATAAATTAAAAATCCGGCAGGATTACCGCCCGGCGAGCCATCAGGCAAGGTACTTGAATGTACCGCGTTTACCATTTTAACCCTGCCAAAATCAAAGTTAAAACCGCCGCCTATGTTCATGCCATGTACATTTTCAATGCCTTTATTACCAAGCCATCCGGCAATTTCGGCAATGCAAATTACCTTTGCACCGCTACTTTTAGCAATTTCCAGCAGATCCGCCACATGGTCGCCATGCCCATGCGATACCAGGATATAATCGGGTTTTAAGCTGTGAATGTCAATATCCTTTGCCAGTGGGTTAGGGCTTATAAATGGGTCGAAAAGCAGTTTCTTTCCACCAGCTACAATCTCAAGGGCCGACTGCCCATAATAAGTAGTTTTCATAGAATGTTATTTTATGATCTGATCAAAAGTAAACAGTTATGTCAACGATTTGATTTAGTGGCAGAAAAGTTACACATAGGTGTTCAAACAGATAGAGAGAATTGCAAGTTTAAAGAAATGTCATTTAGAGCGAGCCATGTTGACTTGTGCATTGTGCGAGGGGGAATCTCCTAAGCCTGTGAACCCGCCATGAATAGTTTGTTATGAATGGCGTATACGATTTCTCTTAGCGCTGCCGCTGTTGCCCGCCCTCGCTCATCGAAATGACATTTTTAAGATGGGATGGTATAATTTTATTTACCAAACATATTACCCAGGCCTCCTAAGCCGCCAAACATGCTTTGGGTCATGGCAGCCATTTCGCTTTGGCTGATGTTTTCAGCCTGTTCAAGCGCTTTGTTGATCGCAACAACCAGCAACTCTTCCAGTTCTTCTTTGTCGGCATCAGCTAAAAAATCAGGATCGATCTGTACCGATTGGATCACTTTATTGGCATTAGCGTTCACAACTATTTTGCCGCCTTCGGCTGTGCCTGATACACTGATAGCATCAAGGCGTTTTTTCATTTCACCAGCCTTTTGCTGGGCTTCCATTAATTTATCAAACATGATTTTTTAGTTTTTAGTAAGTGGTTAATTAGGTGAATGGTTGGAATACGGACAGAGGAAAGATGATCATTCGGTTTATTAAAACCACTTACCAAATCAACTCTATCAACCACTCACCAAAAAAATTAATCATCACTGGTATCGCCATTACCATTGTATGCACTTTTACGTACAATAGGCATGCCAGCAGCTTTAAACAGGTCATCGAGCTTTAATAAACTGCCGTTGGCCAGGTTGGTCAGCAATACTATGGTAATGTCGTGTTTCATATCCCGTAGGTAAATATGCCTGAACCCATGCCACCAGCCGGTATGATAAATTACCTCCTCGCCCGGTGCTGTAAATGTACGCCAGCCGTAGCCGTAGTTGAAATGTCCGTGCACCATCGGGTTGCGTGGCACATAGGCCGAATCAAGCGTAGCCGGTTTTAATAACAACCCCGCGCGCAGAGCACGATCAAACAGGAACAGGTCACCAACCGTGCTGTAAATGCCTTTATCACCCACCGGGCCGTCCAAAAAGTTCTGCACTACCGAATAACGCCACTGGCCGCGGTCGTGCCCCACCACATCAACCGGGATTTTATCATAAACCGCTTTTGAGTAAACATGGGTATGTGCCATACTGGCTGGTTTAAACACATTTTCCTGCATAAATTGGGCATAGCTCATTCCGCTCACTTTTTCAATGATGGAACCAAGCACCATAAAGTTGGAGTTGTTATACAGGAAACGCTTATTGGGCTCGTTGAAGCGCGTTGGCTTATAATCGGCAATCATTTTCATAGCCTCAGCATTGGTAAGCCCTTTGCGTTGGTTCAGATGATTTTTCCGGTAAATATCGTCGATAAAATATACATAATTCATCATACCCGAGCGGTGCGTAAGTAACAAGCGAATAGTTACACCATCGTAGGGAAAATCAGGGAAAAACTTTTTAACGTCATCGTCAAGCTTCAATTTGCCGCGTTCCATCAGCAGGAGGATGGCGGTTGATGTCATAGTTTTAGTTACCGAAGCCAGTTCAAACTGCGAACCTATTTTCAGACTGTCGCGATGCAGGTAGTCGGCCCAGCCTATGGCTTTTTCATAAACTATTTTGCCTTTTTTTGCCACCAGCACATTACCGTTAAAACCGCGGGTACGGTGCAGCTCCTGCATTACGGCGTCTATCTTTTTATCAGCATTTTTAGGATTGTAGGCCAGCAACGCCGTGGTATCAAGCGGCCTGGCGGCAAGCTGCGATTGCGATTGGTCTTTGTTTTTATTTTTGGATGAACAGGCTAACAGTAACAGGGGGGCAGCAAACACTACCAGGCTTTTGTACACTAATC
Source organism: Mucilaginibacter sp. NFR10 (assembly GCF_900100445.1). Taxonomy (NCBI): domain Bacteria; kingdom Pseudomonadati; phylum Bacteroidota; class Sphingobacteriia; order Sphingobacteriales; family Sphingobacteriaceae; genus Mucilaginibacter; species Mucilaginibacter sp. NFR10. The sequence goes on from NZ_FMTV01000006.1 coordinate 169,299, forward strand.
TCATAATCAATTTATCTCACACTAAACGAATGCGAAAATTAGAAATTATACAGCAGGTATTGATTAAAGTTTTAAAATTTTCTGTTAGTTAGCACAATTAGTATGTTTAAGTATGATTTTGTTGAAAAAAGGCTTGTTTATTATAGCTCTCGTGCTTAGCACAGGGTTGGCGCATGCTCAAAATACAGATGTCAATAGTATTATTAAGGAAGGCATCAGGCTTAACAGCGATAAAAATTATTCGGCGGCTATTGAAAAATATAAAGAGGCACTTGCCGCCGAGCCAGATAACGCGCAGGCCAACTATCAGCTGGCCTTCAGCCTTGCTGCATCAGGCAAGGGTACGGAAGCGGTGCCTTATCTCAACAAAGTGATAAAAACAGGTGGCGACCTAACTGGGCCTGCTTATGAATTAATGGGCAGCATTTATGATACTGCACGTCAACCCCAACAGGCCATCGACGCTTATAAAGAAGGGATCAAATTGAAGCCGGGGTATCAGCCATTATATTTCAACCTGGGGATAGCCTATTTCCGCGCGCAAAAATATGCCGAGGCCGAGCAGGCTGCCATTGAAGCTATTAAACTTGATCCTAAACATGCTAATAGCCAACGCTTATACGGGCTGGTAACTTTCCACCAAAACAAAAGGGTACCGGCATTAATGGGTTTGTGTAGTTTCCTTTTACTTGACCCGGAGGGACCCCGTGCAGATGAAGCCTATACCAACCTGCAAAGTTTACTAAAAGGCGGCGACCTGAAAGCAGCTAAAGCGGATCCGGAAACCCTGTTACTCAATAAAACCCTAAGCGCCGCCGTTTCGGTTTCTGGCGGTCAGCTGGAAACCCAGTTGAAAAACATTTTTACGGCGGTTGGCAAACTTGGCGAAAAGCCGGGCAGGCAATCCTTCTTTTGGGATTATTACGCGGCTTTCTTTTATAAGCTGGCCCAATCTCAAAGCTTTTCAACAGCAGTTAAATTAATTAGCTTAAGCGCCGATAAAACAGCGGGAGCAAAGTGGCTGCAAAACAACCCAGACCAACGGAAGGCCCTGGATGACTGGATGGCATCTGCCGAAAGAAAGTTTTAATTACAAATTTATCGCTGATAAATCATTGCTATGCCATATAGAAAATGATGATTTTATAATTTACATATCAATAATTGCGAAAGCCAAAGTTTTACTATTTTTGAGCACACAAAATTTAACGACATGAATTTTCCGGCTGAATTAAAATACACCAAAGACCACGAGTGGATTAAGGTTGAAGGCAATGTAGCTACCGTAGGCATCACCGAATTTGCTCAAAGCGAACTGGGCGACATTGTGTATGTTGATATTACTTCATTAGGTAAAGAGGTTGCTAAAGACGAAGTTTTTGGCACCGTTGAAGCAGTAAAAACGGTATCAGACCTGTTTATGCCTGTTGCCGGCACCGTAACAGAAGTTAACCCGGCATTAAATAACCAACCCGAACTGGTTAACACCGACCCATATGGCGAAGGCTGGATGGTAAAGATCACCGTAGCTGATGCTGCCGATGCTGACTCACTTTTATCTGCCGGCGATTATAAAACGGTTATCGGCGTATAAGATGAAGCTGTTTTTAAAATATCATGGGCCCGCTATTTTGTGGGCCTTATTTGTTTTAATTATTTGCTCGGTACATCTTGATTCTGTTGATAAATCCCCGCTGTTTTTTAGGGGCTTTGATAAACTCACGCACTGCGGTTTGTTTTTCACCCTTATTGTACTGGTTTGTTTTGGTGTTATCAGGCAACAAAAACCACGGCGGATTACGTATACAAGGGCATTCGTGATATGGGCAACCAGTGTATTTTTCGGGGCGCTTATTGAAGTGCTGCAGGCATCTGTTTTCACCTGGCGCAGCGGCGACTGGAACGATCTTTTTTGCGATGTACTTGGAGCTTGTATGGGGATTTTTAGTGTAATGCTAACTGTTGAGGCAATTGGAAAAAATGAAAAAAAATAAACTGGTCATTTTATTGGGCGCGCTGTTCTTAACGGCAGGTTCATCATGCGGCATTTTCCATAAGGGTTGCGGCTGTCCGCATTTCGGGAAAATTAAATCCGCCGACTCCAGATGTGCAGATGTGCAAATGATGGCTTAGCCAGGTAAATCTATATCAGCAAAGCACATTTACTATTCAATTTGCGGGTGTTCAATTTTTTAAAGTGTAAACACTTGCAATTATTTTCAAAAAAAACACCACTGATAATCAGCTACTTAATTTTGCTAACTATTAGCAAAGTACCCAACATGAACACATCATCATTGATAATCAGCGACTTGCATTTTTTAGAAATTAAACGTTGAACACCCGCTTTTTAAAAATTGAACACTGACATAATCGTGTCAGTGAAGGCACCCAATATATGCTTTGCCGATCCGGAATCTGCACATCTAAATCCTCACAACTGCATCTCGAATTGTCATTTACAAATCAAAAATCACCTGCCTGTTTAAAATCTGCACATCATAGCAAATCTTATTTGGATTTAATATAAATAAGCTTACATTTGCTACGTTATATATTATAAATGATGAAGCTGTCACAACTGGAAATAGGCGAAACTGGTATTGTAAAGGAATTTACCGATCTTGAAATGTCAGTAAAACTGATGGAGATGGGCTGTTTACCCGGCGAAGAGGTCCGCATTTCACGCATCGCCCCTCTTGGCGATCCTATTGCCATCAGCGTATCAGGCTACCAGCTTAGCTTACGCAGGTTTGAAGCATCCACCATCATTTTGCAGTAGTTTGTAAGCGTTGAAAACCAATATAAGAGTTGCACTTGTAGGAAATCCAAATACCGGTAAATCAACTCTCTTTAATATATTAACCGGGTTAAATCAAAAAATCGGGAACTTTCCGGGGGTTACTGTTGATAAAAAAACAGGCTTTTGCCAACTGCCTGACGGCCGCACCGCCGAAATAATTGACCTTCCGGGTACTTACAGCATCTATCCCAAAAGTAAAGACGAATCCATCGTATTTTCGGTACTGGCCGATAAATCAAAAGGCATGGTGCCCGATTTGGTTGTGGTGATCCTTGATGCATCCAATTTAAAACGCAACCTGCTGCTTTATACCCAGGTTGCGGACCTCAAGATCCCCGTAGTGGTGGCGCTTAACATGGTAGATGTGTCGGACAAGGCGGGCATCAAAATCAATATTGATCTTTTTGCCAAAAAACTGGGCGTTCCGGTAGTCCCTATCTCCGCCAGGAAAAATACAGGCATTGACAAGCTTAAAAGCGCCATTGCTTTTGCCAACAGTGTGCCGCTGCAGCAGGATACCATTGATATTGAAAGCATCGCGCCAGGCATCATAGCGCAAATAAAAGGGGAGATGCAGGTTGAAAATCCATATATAGCCTTGCAACTTGCCCACCAGCACGAAACGCTAAGCTACCTTTCAGCAGCCGAGAGCGACCGGATTGAACAACTGGAGCAGGAGCATTCTTTCCACTCGCAAAAGGCGCAGGCTACGGAAACCATCGCCCGGTACAACTTCATCAACGACCTGCTTTACGATACGGTTAAAAAAGCTGAAACGGCGCACGACGAAACCATAAGCAACAAGATAGATAAGATCCTTACCCATAAAGTATTTGGCTTTGTGATCTTCTTCGCCATCTTACTGTTCATATTCCAGGCTATCTTTTCATGGTCGGAATACCCGATGTCGCTCATCGAAAACCTGTTTATCTGGCTGCAGGCCGGCGCCGCTAAAATACTGCCTGCCGGTCCGCTGAGCAGCCTCATCATCGATGGGGTATTGGCCGGCCTGAGCGGAGTATTGGTATTTATCCCGCAGATCGCCATCCTCTTCGCGCTTATTTCTATTTTGGAAGATACGGGCTATATGTCGCGCGTTACTTTTATGATGGATAAGGTGATGCGCAAGGTAGGGCTTAACGGCAAATCAGTAGTACCCCTTATTGGCGGTTTTGCCTGCGCTGTACCGTCTATCATGAGTACCCGAACTATCGAAAACTGGAAAGACAGGATGATCACCATTATGGTTACCCCCCTGGTAGCCTGCTCTGCCCGTTTACCGGTTTATACCTTGCTTATTTCATTGGTAGTGCCCAACCGCAACGTTTGGTGGATCTTTAATATGAAGGGCCTCGCGCTTACTGCCATGTATGTGCTCAGCATCTTTTCGGCTATTATTGTGGCTTTTGTGATGAAGTTTATCCTCAAAGCCCGCGAACGCGGCTATTTTATTATGGAACTGCCCGTGTACCGCATGCCAAGGTGGAAAAACGTGATCTTTACGATGTATGACCGTTCAAAAACGTTCGTACTGCAGGCCGGTAAAGTGATCATTGCGGTCTCGGTGATCCTGTGGGTAATGAAATCATATGGCCCCGGCGACAGGTTTGCCCAGATAGATAAACAATACGCCCAGCCTCAATATACCAAAACCATGACGCCGGATAGCCTCAGCAAAGTTATCGCATCCGAAAAACTGGAAAACTCATACGCCGGCGTATTTGGTCATGTTATTGAACCCGTTATTAAACCCCTTGGCTTCGACTGGAAGATAGGTATAGCCCTCATCAGCTCCTTTGCTGCCCGCGAGGTATTTGTGGGCACCATGGCCACCATTTACAGCGTGGAGGGCGATGCCGATAAGATGCAATCGGTTCAGCAAAAAATGCACGAGGCTAAAAATCCGCAAACCGGAGAGCCGGTATTTACCTTAGCGGTGGCTTTCTCCCTCATGATGTTTTATGCCTTCGCCATGCAATGTGCCAGTACAGTGGCCGTTGTTTACCGCGAAACCAAAGACTGGCGCTGGCCCGCTGCCCAGTTTGCCTATATGACCGCGCTGGCTTATACGGCGAGCTTTATCGTATACCATTGGCTCAAGTAATTTTTAGTTCATGGATCATAGTTGATGGTTCATAGCCCTAAATGTTTCAGCAATGTTTGCACTGCTGAAGTCTCCGACTTTGGATAGCGAAGTATATCGGGGGCTGAAGTAGTTTTAGTTCATAGTAAAAACTATTCTTACCAATACCTGCTTATTAAGTTTCGCTATTTAAAGCCCAGACTCCCGGCAGCGTCCGTGTTGAAGAAATTCATCACGCGTTGCCATATTATTAACCTGCTACCTCTTCAAACTCAAAATATCATGCACCGCATGCTCCGCTTTTGGGTATTGAAATATAAACCCGCTATCCAGTAAGCGTTTGGGCATTACCCACCGGCTTTTTAATATCAGTTCGGTTTCGGTACCGATTACCATCGCGCCGACTTCCAGCAGCCACTGAGGGGCAGGTAAACCGAAAGGCGCACCATAAGCCTTGCGGATAATCTGCATCATATCAGTATTCTTTGCGGCTTCAGGGGCAGTGCAGTTAAATATGCCATTTAATTCGGGGTGGTCTAACAGCCATTGGGTGCTCCGGGCTACATCATGCTCATGCACCCAGGCTATGTATTGCTGCCCATCGCCTTGTTTGCCGCCGAGGCCAAACCTAACCAGGTTAAGCAACCGCGGAAAAACGCTGTCGCTTCGGCCTAACACAATGCCCATGCGCAGGGCAATTTTACGGGTATGGGGCGTATCTGTTTTAAAGAAAGTGTTTTCCCAGATGTTGCAAACATCAATAGAAAAGCCATAACCAATCTCACCGGTATCCTCATCCTGCGGACGGTCTTCAGCATGCCGATAGATGGTGGCAGAAGTTACATTGATCCAAACCTTTGGCGGGTTTTCCATCTTATGGATCACCCTGCCTAATAGTTCGGTAGGTACCACCCTTGAACGGATGATCTCCCGCTTGTTCTTTTCGGTATAGCGGCAGTTTACATTTTTGCCGCACAGGTTGATCAGCATATCGGCACCGGCAAGGTGAACCGTCCATCCCCCTTCGGTTTCACCATTCCAAACAGCGGTATGTACATTGCCATCAACAGGTTTTTGTTTGCGGGCCAGGATGATCACCTCGTCTGCCAAATCGCGGTAGTATTTGGCCAGCACGGTACCGAGATAACCGTTGCCGCCGGCCAGTACGATTTTTTTATAAGCTTTCATGATCAGTTAAGGTTTAAAATAAGTAATAATAAAACAATACGATAAGTTACCCAGGTAACGGTGAGCACCCAGCCAAGCCCAAGCAATTTGGTACGGCGGACGTGTTCAAGGAGCATTAAACCTGCTACCGCCATAAAATACAGGGTGTAAATCAGCGGGCCGAATTGAAAAAAGTGATTTACAACCAACCCCATCAGCAGTAATAAGCTGCCGGCAAAAGAGATGGTCATCATGTTGCCGAGGTAGGTCCACAGGTTACGGCGGTCAAAGCTGCATATAGCTGCTCCCTGAAAAAGGATCTGCCCGCCACAAATCAGGTACTCACGATAGGGGCTGCCTAAAGGAACAATCCCCCTAAGCAGATGTGCATAAGCGGTAAGGATAAACCCTGTACAAAACCAGGTGAAAAGCAAATACAATAAACGATAATGCAGCTTAAACGCAGGCTGGTATTCGAAGCCGGTTTCGGCAGCAGGGATAATTACCCTCCTATTGTATGATATAAAAGCATAAACCTTGCTCATGAGCCAGATGAATGGTTTAAAAGCAAATAAGGGAGTAAATACAGGCCAGGTATTGGCAATTATTTTGAAAAGGCTTTTAACACCGTAGGTAACCTCGCCGCTTTTCAGGTTAATTAAGGCTATTTCGTTAACAGCCCGTTGCCTGTCATAAACAGGGCAGGTACCTGCATGTGCTTCCTGGTACGCAGCGCGGCCATCAGCATCAAGCATCCCTGTTTTTACAAAGGCACCAGTATAAGCACGGCACATCGGGCATTCTGCATCAAACAGGATCATGTGGTTCTTGAGCGCTTTCATAACTTTCAGTGTTTTCTGAAACAAATATACAATATATTTTAAACTTTCAATAAATACTGAAATTTAAATTAACCACTACCCTACATATTTAACATATTATTTCACCGATATTTAGTGTATGACAACCTATAAATTTATCCGCGATGAAACTGAATTGGTTCAATCTTTAATTGAATTTAATAAGGAGCCCATTTATCACAGAAAAATGGTTGGAAACAAACCTTTATATTTTGTCCACACAATTATAGGAGAACAACATTTATTCGGGTTGTCAAAATTTTGTGCGTTCAAGGACATTACAAGCGATGATTATCTTTCAGGAAAGCGGCGTGAGACTGATGGGGGTAAAACCCAAAAACATATTGAGAAAGTGGTCAATAGACAATGGGAGCCATATGAGGGAATAGCAAAAAACATTCAAAAGGCATTCAAGCAATGGATTGAATCCTTTTTTCCACATTATAATATCTATAATGCCAACTTTTTAACCATCGAAGCAAAGCTTCTAAAAAAAGTAAAAGCGCAGAATAAAAGGTCAATAACTCAAGATGAATTGGAGATTTTATTAGACTTTAAGAAACGGATAGGTGCTACAGGCGAAGAAATTGCTATTACTTACGAAGCAGATAGGCTATTGAAACTTGGGGCAAGCTCACCATTGAATTATATCACCCATACCTCTAAAATAAACGCTAACGCTGGGTTTGATATTTATAGTGATTTCAATAAAAAGGTAAGATTTATAGAAGTAAAATCGAACGTAAATAATACAGGGGAAATATATCTCACAAGTAATGAACTTAGTACATTTAAATCGAATCCCAGGGAAGCATATATCTACTTAGTTAATATCACAAACCTCGAAAAAAAGGAAGGCATAGTTAGGGTTTTGAATGATGTAGATGAATTAGGTGAACGGGAAGCCATACTTTATAAAATAATTCGATAAACTTTTCCTGTCCCCTCTTGCAAAATCAAATCTTATATTTAACTTTGAACAACAAAGTACTTTTGATGAAAGAACAAGATATTCATGCAGAGTTAAGTTCCATCCGCGACCTGATGGAACGTTCGGCCAAGTTTATTTCGCTTAGCGGCCTTTCGGGTGTGATGGCGGGCATCTATGCCTTCGCCGGCGCCGGCATAGGATACAGTTTGCTGCAGGGCGAGTATACTACCCTCAGGGAGCGCCGTACTTACAATGAAGAATTGCTGATCATAAAATTATTTATCGTGGCAATTGCGGTGCTTGTATTGTCCATTGGCACGGGGATCTGGTTATCGGTACGCAAAGCTAAAAAAAACGGTCAGCCATTTTGGAGCGCCGGCAGCAAACGCCTGCTCATTAATATGGCAATCCCACTGGTAAGCGGCGGTTTATTTACTATTATACTTGTTTATCGTGGTTATTATGGTGTTGTGGCGCCTGCTACATTGATTTTTTATGGCATGTCGTTAGTTGCAGGCAGTCATTATACATATTCGGGTATTAGGAGCTTGGGGATATTGGAGATTTTATTAGGTTTGCTGTGTGCTGTAATGCCGGGTTACGGCTTAATTTTCTGGAGCGTGGGTTTCGGTCTGCTCCACATTATTTATGGTACTGTAATGCATTTTAGATACGATAAGTGAAGATATCATTAGATCAGTTTGATAAAGCCTTTGAAAACCGCATCCGCCTGCAAATCATGAGCGTATTGGTTGCTAATGAAAGCTACGACTTTAACTCGCTTAAAGAATTGCTTAACCTTACCGACGGTAACCTGGCGTCGCACCTGAAAGCGCTGGAGAAGGAAGAATACATTCAGGTGGAGAAAACTTTCATCGGCCGCAAACCCAATACACGTTACCTGGCATCCGAAAAAGGCCGGGCCGCCTTCAAATTGCACCTCCTTGCCCTCGAAAATTTGATCAAACAACAAAAAATGTAATTTTTTTTATTCATAAACTTTGAATTACAAAGTACTTTTAATTTATAAGACATGAAAAACCTTAAAGCAATTCTATTTAAAGATAGCACAGTTAAACTTGGCCTAATCCTAATCACTATATCTGCCGGGCTCTTCTTTTATGGAGGGGTCCGGCCTTTTTGAAGTCACCAGCTATTAAACAATAATAAATTGCTTCTTAGCGCCTTTGCGAGACAGGGCAATCGCTTTTAACCACATGCGGATTGAAAAATAATAAATGAAAAATTTTACACTAATTTTTACGTATTAATCGAATTACACGAATTGAATCAATTTAATATTCGTGTAATTCGATTAATTGTGGAGAGCTTGTAAAGCATTTGTGTAGAAATTTTTTAGTATAAAATTGGTAAAACGGATTGAATTATGAGGTTTCCCTACATTGCATGAAACATAAATAAACTTCCATAATTTTCTTATTACTTTTACAAAAACCAATAGGTTATTCATGAGTAATACCTTTAACCGACCAATCCGTGTTTTAGTTGCCAAAGTAGGGCTCGATGGCCATGACCGCGGCGCGCGCATTATTGCCACTTCGCTGCGCGATGCAGGTATGGAAGTTATTTATACCGGGCTACGCCAAACCCCCGAAATGGTGGTGAATACAGCCCTGCAGGAGGATGTGGACGCCATTGGCATTTCTATACTTTCGGGCGCGCATATGACGGTATTTCCGCGCATCATTAATCTCATTAAAGAGAAAAAAATGGATGATGTTTTGGTTACCGGCGGTGGTATTATTCCGCATGAAGATATGCTTGAGCTGCAAAAGCTGGGTGTTGGCGAGCTTTTTCCGCCCGGCACCAGCACGCAGGATATTGTAAAATATATAACCGCTTGGGTACATGAACACCGCAATTTCTAATATCTATGAAATTTCAAAATTTACTGATAACAAACAAGGGCCGCGTTCAACAAATCACTATTAATCGCGAAAGCAAACTGAACGCTCTTAATAAAGATACGCTGGCCGAACTGCATAGCGCTTTTACCCTGGCTTTCCAAAATCCGGAGGTTGGTGGTATCATCATTACCGGAGCCGGACCAAAAGCATTTGTTGCCGGGGCTGATATCAGTGAGTTTGCAGCGCTGAATATTGAAGGGGGTGCACAGCTTTCGCGTACTGGCCACACCGCAGTTTTTGATTTAATAGCTAACGGCAGCAAGCCTGTAATAGCGGCGGTAAATGGGTTTGCTTTGGGCGGTGGGCTCGAACTGGCCATGGCCTGCCACATCCGCATAGCATCTGACAATGCTAAAATGGGCCTGCCTGAAGTAACTTTAGGCCTGATCCCCGGTTATGGGGGTACACAACGCCTTACCCAACTGGTTGGTAAAGGCAAAGCGATGGAAATGATCCTGACCGCAGATATGATCACCGCGGGCGATGCCCTTCAATATGGCCTGGTTACCCACGTAGTTAACCCCGAAGAACTATTAACTAAAGCCGAAGAGATCCTGAATAAAATATTATCCCGTGCCCCTTTAGCGCTTGCTGCTGCTATCCGCAGTATTAATGCCGCTTATACCGATGGTATTAATGGCTATGAAACTGAAATAACCGAGTTTGGCAAATGCTTCGGCACAAAAGATTTTAAAGAAGGCGTAGCAGCCTTTATGGAAAAACGGAAGGCTGAATTTAAAGGAGAATAGAAGCTAAAAGCGGAAAACTCAAGGCTATGCCGTTGTTGTCGTCACGGGTGTCCGGAACACAAAAAACATGTCATTGCGAGGAGGAACGACGAAGCAATCGCATGCTATACAGGGCGGATATTCTTCCGTGCGATTGCCACGCTACGCTCGCAATGACATGATTTTTTTAAGGGGGCCAGGGGTGATTACTTTTTACCCCAACCGTCCTTCAATGTAACGGTGCGGTTAAACACCAGTTTATCATCAGTCGAGTTTTTATCTAAAGTAAAATAGCCTTTTCGCATAAACTGAACCGGCTTGCCTAACTCGGCATTAACTAAATCTGGTTCAATGTATACGGTTGATAATACATGCAGGCTGTTAGGGTTGATATAATCTTTAAAGTCGCCATCCTCATTTGAAGGGTCTTCAACCTGGAATAAACGGTCGTATAACCTCACCTCGGCAGTTTTGGCGTGTTCAACACTCACCCAGTGGATGGTGCCTTTTACATTAATGCCGCTGGTATCATGGCCCGATTTTGATTCGGGCAGGTAGCTGCAATGAATTTCGGTGATATTACCATCGGCATCTTTAACAATGCTTTCACCTTTAATGATATAAGCGTTTTTAAGGCGAACCATCAGCCCGATACCCAGGCGGAAGAACTTTTTAGGTGCAACCTCCATAAAATCCTCACGCTCTATCCACAACTCACGGCCGAAAGGGATATCCCTGCCGCCATCGCCGCCTTCAACTTCGGGGTTATTTTCGCCATGCATCACTTCGGTTTCGCCTTCAGGATAATTATCCAGGATCAGCTTAACCGGATCAAGCACAGCCATACGGCGCCATGCGGTTTTGTTCAGGTCCTCGCGGATACAGAACTCCAGCAAGCCAACATCTATCATGTTTTCGCGTTTGGCAACGCCAATACGCTCGCAAAACTCACGGATAGAAGCAGGGGTATAACCACGGCGGCGTAAACCGCTGATGGTAGGCATACGCGGATCGTCCCAGCCATCAACATAGTTTTCGTTAACCAGTTGCAGCAATTTGCGCTTGCTCATTACCGTATAGTTCAGGTTTAAGCGGGCGAACTCGTATTGTTTTGACGGGAAAATATTCAGTTTTTCAATAAACCAATCGTACAACGGACGGTGAGGTACAAACTCCAGCGTACAGATAGAGTGGGTGATCTCCTCAATAGCATCCGATTGTCCGTGAGCAAAATCATACATGGGGTAAATACACCATTTATCGCCTGTACGATGGTGATGAGCGTGTTTAATACGGTACATCAATGGGTCGCGCAGGTGCATGTTGGGCGACGCGAGGTCAACCTTTGCACGCAGTACTTTCGCACCGTCAGGATATTTGCCATCTTTCATATCGGCAAACAGCTGCAGGTTTTCCTCTACTGAGCGACTGCGGTATTGGTTTGGTGTGCCCGGTTCGGTAGGCGTACCTTTCTGGGCGGCTATTTCTTCGGCTGTGCTGTCATCAACATAGGCCAGGTTATTTTTGATCAGTTCAACGGCAAAGGCATACAGCTGATCGAAATAATCAGAAGCATAAAGCTCATTGGCCCAATCAAAGCCAAGCCATTTTACATCTTCCTTAATACTGTCAACATATTCAACATCCTCCTTAACGGGGTTGGTATCGTCAAAACGGAGGTTGGTAAGGCCATTGTATTTTTTTGCCAAACCAAAGTTAAGGCAAATTGACTTGGCATGACCAATATGCAGGTAACCATTAGGTTCGGGCGGGAAACGGGTAAGTACACGGTTGTCGTTTTTACCGGCAGCCAAATCTTCTTCAACAATTTCCTCTATAAAGTTCAGTGATCTTTCTTCGCTCATAAATTAGTATAGCAATATGAGCAAAAGTAACAAAATTTTAGGCGGCTGTGCGCATTATCATAGCATATTCGGTTGTGTATTATTGGCCAGTCAAAACAGGAAGCCATGCCGGATATATCGGCGTCCCACACCTCGGGTATCCAATGCAAGGAGATGGCCTCCCAATCGGGTTTATAACATGGGCGTTGCCTGCGGCCCGGGCTATCCGTTGCAAGTCCTCGCATTGCCCCTACGCTCCCCCTCGTTCGCTGCGGGCTTTCCACTTCTATCCCTAACGCGCCTCCTGCACAAACCAATAACAATACCAAAATCTAAAGCCTGCAATAGTCCAATTCTTACTTTTTAAAATATTTTAAAAAGTAAGAATTTTAATATATACATCACACATAAATTATTAAATTACGCCCACCATTTAAACCAGCATGAAACTGGTGCGGGGCAACAAAAAAACAAACAATTTAAACCCGGAACAGCTTCATCAACCAAACAACCAACCGATGAAAATTACATCATTTGAAGAGTACAAAAAAGTTTACCAGCAAAGTGTTGAGCAGCCCGAGCAGTTTTGGGCCGGCATTGCCGATAATTTTTTATGGCAAAAAAAGTGGGACACCGTACTGGACTGGAACTTTAAGGAGCCTAAGATCAAATGGTTCCAGGGTGCAAAACTCAATATTACCGAAAACTGTCTCGACCGTCACCTCGAAACTCTTGGCGATAAACCGGCCATCATCTGGGAACCTAACGACCCGGAAGAGGATCACCGCATTTTAACATACCGCCAGTTGCATGATAAGGTTTGCCAGTTTGCCAACGTACTTAAAAATAACGGCGCAAAAAAAGGTGACCGTGTTTGTATTTATATGCCCATGATCCCCGAGCTGGCTATTGCTGTTTTGGCTTGTGCACGTATCGGTGCTATCCACTCAGTAGTGTTTGGTGGTTTTTCTGCACAGTCCATTGCCGATAGGATCAACGATGCCGAGTGTAACATCGTGATCACCTGCGATGGCGGTAAACGCGGCAACAAAGAAGTACCGCTTAAAACTGTGATTGATGATGCTTTGGTACAATGCCGTTCGGTTAAAAAAGTGATTGTGCTTACCCGCAGCCGCACGCCGGTATCCATGATCAAAGGCCGCGATGTTTGGTGGGAAGATGAGATCAAAAAAGTGGAAACACAAGGTAACCCAAGCTGCCCTGCCGAGGTAATGGATGCCGAAGATATGCTCTTCATCCTGTACACATCTGGCTCAACCGGTAAACCCAAAGGAGTGGTACATACCTGTGGCGGCTATATGGTTTATACCGGTTATACTTTTGCCAACGTATTTCAGTACAACCAGGGCGAGGTATATTTCTGTACTGCCGATATCGGTTGGATCACCGGTCACTCTTATATCGTATATGGCCCGCTTTCGCAGGGCGCTACCACGCTGATGTTTGAAGGGATCCCAACTTATCCTGATTGTGGCCGTTTCTGGGAGATTGTGGATAAATTCAAAGTAAACATATTATATACCGCGCCAACAGCTATCCGCTCACTGATGAGTTTTGGGCTGGACAATGTAAATAATAAAGACCTGAGCTCACTCAAAAAATTAGGCTCTGTAGGTGAGCCTATCAATGAAGAAGCATGGCATTGGTTTGATGACAATATCGGGAAAAACCGCTGCCCGATTGTTGACACCTGGTGGCAAACCGAAAATGGCGGTATCATGATTTCTCCTATCGCCGGCATTACCCCAACCAAACCGGGTTATGCTACCTTACCATTACCAGGCGTGCAACCCGTGTTGGTTGACGAAAACGGCAAAGTGATTGAAGGCAACGGTGTAAGCGGCAACCTGTGTATCAAATTTCCGTGGCCGGGCATGCTGCGCACTACTTATGGCGATCATGAGCGCTGCCGCACCACTTACTTCGCCACTTACGAAAACATGTATTTCACCGGGGATGGCTGTCTGCGCGATGAGGACGGCTATTACCGCATTACCGGTCGCGTGGATGACGTACTGAACGTATCAGGTCACCGTATAGGTACTGCCGAAGTGGAGAATGCCATCAACATGCATAGCAGCGTGGTTGAATCGGCGGTGGTGGGTTATCCGCATGACATTAAAGGCCAGGGTGTTTATGCCTATGTGGTGAGCCCCGATAAGCATGGCGATGAGGACATTACCCGCAAGGACATCATCATGACGGTATCACGTATCATTGGCCCGATAGCCAAGCCTGATAAGATCCAGTTTGTAACCGGCTTGCCAAAAACCCGTTCGGGCAAGATCATGCGCCGCATTTTGCGCAAGATAGCCGAGGGCGATACCTCAAACCTGGGCGATACCAGTACTTTGCTTGATCCGGCAGTAGTTGACGAGATCAAGGCAGGGGCCTTATAATATTTAAGAAAAACTAATTCGCATTTTTTGTGAATGCGGCCCAAACATAAAACGGGATCCCGGCCATCAGCAGTAAAAAGCCGTAATATACAGCCTCCTGCCCGGCTCCTGCAATAGCCCAAAGCGCATAGGCAAAAGCCAGCATAGCCAGTGCTATAGCTCCGGCCCAGCCGCCTGCCTTTGGGCTTTTTCGTACCCGGATAACCAGGTAAGCCGCTGCCGATAACAAATAGGGGATCAAAACGCTCAACAGCGAAAGCAGCAGCAGGAATTTAAATTGTGTTACCAGGCCTTTGGTATAATTCATGGTCATGAACAGTGATACCATGATACTGCTGATGATAATACCCATATAAGGTACACCCTTTTTATTAGTGCGGCTGAATATCGGCGGGAAAAGTTGATCTTTTGAAATGGCATAAGGCACTTGCCCCTGCAATAACGTCCAGCCGTTCAGCGAGCCGAAAGCGGCGATGGCAATACCTGCGCTTACCCAGTAGCGGGCGCTGCTGCCGTAGATGATCACCGCGGTATCGGCATAGGGCGTAAGTGATTTTTGCAGCTGCGCCGCCGGGATAATACCGATAACGCTTACACTCCCCAGTATATAGATAAAGGTGGTGATGAGCAGCCCCAGCATGGTTGCCCTGGCCACTGTTTTTTCGGGATTGGCCACGCTGCCCGACGGTACGGTGGCGCTTTCAATACCAATAAACGCAAACATAGTCATGGTAGCGGTTGCCTGCAGGGCGCTGACTATGCCTGTCCCGCTGGCGTTAAAAGGTTTAAAGTTGGCCGCCTTAATGAAAAACAAACCGCCGATAGCTACCAGCAACAGTGGTAACACCTTTAAAATGGTGGTAACCAATTGCAGCTTGCCGCCGGTAACGACGCCCAATGTATTGATATAAGCTAATAACCAGATAGAACATAAACCGGTAATCACAGCAATAACACTGCTGCTTCCCAATATTGGAAAAAAGGTACTTAAGGCGCTCACAAACGAAATAGTAATGGCCGCGTTGGCGCAGGCCACAGCAAGGTAATATCCCCAGGCCACTAAAAATCCAATAAAATCGCCCAGCCCGTCGCGGGTATAGGCATACGGCCCGCCGGTAGCATGGGGCAACAGCTTGCTCAGGTTACTGAAAACCCGGGCTAAAAAGAACGAGCCTATTGCCGAGAACACCCAGCCCAGCAAACCAATACTCCCGAACGAAGCCATAGCCGCCGGCATCAGGAAAATACCTGCGCCAATCATATTGCCAATCACCAGCGAAGTACTGGTCCACAGGCCTAATTTGTTTTTTTCGGGATGAGTTTCGGGCATGGATCTTTTGTTTTGTTGAAAAGATAGGATTTTTTGGGATAACATGATATCCTTACATCCGGCCCATGTTATAATATTTAGTCTCTCAGCCAATAAAAATGAATCTTCCTAAACATTTACCTGCAAAATCGCTTTTATAGCAGGGCATTGCCGTTTAATACCAATCCTGCATTTAGATAACCTGTTCGTCTCAAATGAAAAGCAAAAAAACTATGACCGGCGTGATGCTGGTGCTGTGTGCACTGTTGATTATCAGTTTTAAAAATATAGGCCATAACACTGTACCGCCTGCTGCTGACACCACCAATGGCGGCTTATTCCTGCCCGGCAAATTTAAAGCGGTTGTGGTGGTGGATAGTTTGGAAGGCCGCGCACGTCATATCGCGGTGAACACCAATGGCGATGTTTATGTAAAACTCCGCTTCCCCGATTCTATCGGCGGCAACGTTGCCCTGCGTGATACTAACGGCGATGGCCGGGCTGACATCATTAAAAAGTTTGCCAATTATGAAGACAAAGGTCCCTATGGCACAGGCATGAGGGTACATAAAGGATACCTGTACTTCAGCTCGGAGGCAAATGTTTATCGAACAAAATTAAATCCGCAATCGCTGGTGCCCGATGGCCCCCTGGAATTGATTTTGCATGATGCTGCCGCCCCGCATGAGCATGACGCCAAACCTTTGGCCTTTGATAATGCCGGGCACATGTACGTGGCATTTGGCGCGCCCTCAAACGCCTGCCAGGAGCAAAACAGGGTGCCCGGTTCAAAAGGGATCAAGGGCTGCCCCTTGCTGCAGCAATATGGGGGCATCTGGCAGTTTGATGAGGCTAAACCTAATCAAGTACAGGCTGATGGTATCCGCTATGCCACAGGTATGCGCAGCGTTGTTGCTATGGACTGGAATACTGCCGATAATTGCCTGTATGTGGTGGCCCACGGTCGCGACGACCTGCGTCTGCAGTTCCCTAAAATATTCAGTGCCTGGCAAAGCGCTGTGCTGCCCGCCGAAGAATTTATAAAAGTAAAAAAGGGCACTGATGTAGGCTGGCCATATTATTATTACGATCCTATTAAAAAGAAAAAACTTCTGAACCCCGAATATGGCGGCGATGGCATAAAAGCCGGCAACGGTGCTAAATACACCCAGCCTATTATGGCTTTCCCCGCGCACTGGGCCCCCAACGACCTGTTTTTTTATACCGGCGATCAGTTCCCGGCAAGATATAAAAATGGGGCCTTCATTGCCTTTCATGGTTCAACCAACAGATCGCCTTATCCGCAGGCTGGCTTTTTTGTATGCTTTGTACCCTTTAAAAACGGCAAACCTTTTGGGCAATGGGAAATTTTTGCCGATGGCTTTACCGGAAAAAACACGGTAGTAAGTGTAAGTGACGCGGCTTACCGGCCAATGGGGCTGGCCATGGGTCCGGATGGCTCCTTATACATCAGCGAAACAGAGGAAGGAAAGATCTGGAAAATTTCCTATACGGGTAACAAAGCCGGGTTTGGCAAGGCCGAACTGGCCAAAATGGAGCTCCGTAAAAAACTGCCGGGTTTCAGGTTGCCCGATGTTTTAAAGAGCGATCTGCAAACCGGGATGCTCAAAGGCGGCGCTAAAATTTACAATACCTATTGTGCCAACTGTCACCAAAAAAACGGCCGGGGCGATGGTAATATGATCCCGCCGCTTAGCGGATCTGAATGGGTAACCGGTGGTAAGTTTATGGAAAAAGACCTCGCTATAAGGGTACTGCTTAATGGTCTGGATGGCCCTATCAAGGTGAAAAACAGGCCTTACAACAGCGCCATGCCCAAGCATAATTTTTTAAGTGATGCTGATATCGCGGCGGTACTTACCTATATCCGCAATAATTTTGGTAATAACAGCAGCCTGGTTACCGCGGCTGAGGTAAAAAAGGTTAGGGCTGAACTGGGTAAATAGGATTAAACCGGCAACCCATTTCCATTTTTTAATATTAACCGGATATGCTATTTTTATAGCATGACCTTATCATTCAAACCAATAGCTTTTTGGCTGTTCATTTTAGGCCCCTTAACCACCTGGGCTTTAGTACCGGCGGATACTTCCAGTAAAAAAATTTCTGTACCAATAACCGCACCTGGTTATCAGATCAGCGACTATGCATCCAATTTAAAAGAGGCTATCACCTGTTTCAGACAAGACAGCATTGATAAAGGAATGATGTTACTATCCAAAAGCATTAAAAACATCACTTTACAAAAAGATGTAACACGGATCATGCCCTATCAGGGATATGAAGTTTTTAGCCTTGTTAAGGATATTGCTGACAATAGCAATCTTTCGCCTGCGGAAAAACAGCTGGGGAAAGATTTTTTTAAATTGGTATTCACATCACAGCCCGGCGATAAAAATGCCGATAAAATTTTAGACGGCTTTTTTAAAAATGCCCCTAACACCGTTTTTGCTAAACGATTAAAATTACTTACCGCGTCATTTAAAGGAAAATCGGCCGCAGGTACTGAATTGAACCGATTGCTAAAGGACAGCCCGGGATTGATTTCGACCAACACAATGAAAGCAGAAATGTTGTTTGATGAACATAAATACCACGAATGTATAACGTATTGTGATCAAATATTGGCGGTATGGCCACAGTATGCCCATGCGTACCAGATGCGGGCTAAGTGCTATTATAATCTTGATGAGCTTGACAAGGCGATAGCTGATTACAACCAGGCCATTAAATTTTTCCCGGGCTATTTTGTACTTTATTATGACCGGGCCGACTGCCTGATCGACCTTGAAAAATATAAGGAAGCAGCAACTGATCTGCGATTGACATTACGGTTAAAGCCCAATTATAGTTGGACTTACTACAACCTCACCAGGTGCTACAAAAATATGGATATGCCTGATAGCGCCCTTTATTTTATCAATCAGCATATTAACCAAAATGCCGACGATGGTGATGGCTATAACCTGAAAGGTGATATTTACTGTGACAGGAGCGAATACGAAACAGCTATCAGTCTGTATACACAGGCCATCAACCTGGAACCCGACCGACGGACTTTTTATGTTGATCGCGGCGACGCTTATTATTACGCAGATAAATTGGACGATGCCATAAAAGATCTCCAAAAAGCTATCAGCATTGATAAATCATATCCTTTTCCATACGACAGGATAGGCGATTGCTACTATCAGAAAAAGCAATATGAAACAGCTATAACTTATCATCAGAAAGCAGTAAAGGCCGACCCGACCTATAAATACGCCTATGTTGGGCTCAATTTAAGCTATACGCAATCGGGTAACTACCTCGAAGCTATTGATGCCGCCAAAAAAGCAATAGCTATTGACAGCACCTATGCCAATGCCTTGGGTAACCTGGGGTGGTCATGTTATTGCGCCGGTAAGTTTGATGACTGTATAAAATATTCTTACAAGGCGCTGAAATACCAGGATGACGCCACTTACGCCATGTTTAATATAGCGCTTGCCACACTTGCAAAAGGCGAAACAGGCAAAGCGAAACAATTGTATACAGGTTTTATAAAAACCTGTAAAGAAAAGAAGTATGAGATAAGGGATGGCGCCACCGACGATTTACGGGAACTGATCAGGAAAAAGGTTTACGTAGAAGAATCAAAATTTATAATTGAACATATTTTTGAGCAAAAAGTAGAGTGACAAGCAAGATATTTTTCCTGAAAACGTGTTAAAATCACCAAACCCGCACATTTTTTAAACAATTAAAAACCTACTTTAGAGTTTTTGTACTTATAAACTATTACTGAAAGTATTAATGATAAACAATTTTCCGCTTAAAAAGCTTGTGCTGGTAGCCGGGCTTTGCTTACCTGTATTCACTTATGCGCAGGAAGCTCCAAAAACTAAACCTAACTGGCAAAACCTTGATCTTAAAACCGATTCTGTATTTGGGATCAGTACCGAAAAAGCATACAACGAACTGTTAAAAGGCAAAAAACACGTTACCGTGCTGGTAGCCGTAATTGATGGGGGTATTGATGTGGACCATGAAGACCTTAAAAAGGTGATCTGGAACAACCCGCAAGAAACCGCCGCGAATAAAAAGGATGATGATAAAAACGGTTATGCTGATGACGTGCACGGCTGGGATTTTATTGGCTCGGCCAAGGGAGATGTACATTATGATAACCTGGAGCTAACCCGCCTTGTACGGATCAACAACGCCCGCTTTGCCAATGCCGACAGTACGAAACTTACCGGGAAAGACCTTGCCGATTTTAAAGCATACAGCGCTATGAAAGCTGATATGGATAAGCAGGTTGCCAAAGCACAGCAAACCTATACGGTGATCAATAAATTCAATACCCTGCTTGATGGGGTACTGACCAAGCTGGGCAACCAAAACCCAAGCCTTGATGATATCACCAAATTTGAGCCTAAAGATAATGGCGAGGCCTATGTTAAACGTGTATTGGTAAGCGCCCTGCCTTCGTTTAAAAATGTAGCCGAGTTCAGGGAGAAAGAGGTAAACGGCGGCTTAACTCACTTTAAAGAGCAGTTGGATTATCACCTCAACCTTAATTTCAATTCGAGGGATACCGTGGGCGATAACTATAACAATGCTAATGAGCGTTTTTACGGCAATAATGACGTAACCGGCCCGGATGCTGATCATGGCACCCACGTTGCCGGGATCATTGGCGCGATACGGGATAACAATCTTGGTGTTATGGGTGTGGCCAATGATGTAGCTATTATGTCGGTACGTACAGTACCTACCGGCGATGAACGCGATAAGGATGTAGCAAACGCTATTCGTTATGCTGCGGCTAACGGCGCTAAGGTGATCAACATGAGCTTCGGCAAAAGTTACTCGTACAATAAAAAAGCTGTTGATGAAGCAGTGAAATTTGCTTTAAGCAAGGATGTGTTGCTGGTACATGCCGCGGGTAATGACAACAATAACACCGAAGTTGAACTGAACGTCCCTAACCGTATTTATGAGGACAAAAGCGGCGTAGCCGGTGCCTGGATAGAAGTTGGCGCATCGGGCCCTAAAGATGATGAAACGCTGAAAGCATCTTTCTCCAATTATGGCAAAACCAGTGTTGATGTGTTTGCACCGGGCGTAGCCATCAATTCAACCACACCAAAATCAGCCTATGCCGAGCATGATGGTACCAGTATGGCGGCACCGGTTGTAACCGGTCTGGCAGCGCTTATCCGTTCATATTATCCTAAATTAACGGCTGTACAGGTTAAGGAGATCATCATGAAATCGGTAGTAAAAATATCGCATAATGTGGAGATTAAAGATGGAGAGACTAAAAAAGAAGTTCCGTTTACCGATCTTTGTGTAACCGGCGGCGTTGTTAATGCTTATAACGCGCTTCAGCTGGCTGCCACTTATTAAGATCAACCATTTTATGAAAAATATCATCCGCTTGATTCCGGTATACACGTTTTTACTGGGCATATTTTTAGGTTTTACCACCTCTGCCCAAACAGTTGTAACAAAAGTATCAGGTGGATGGATAAAAGGTATCGAAGAAGGGCCAACCCTGGTGTTTAAAGGCATCCCGTATGCTAAACCACCGGTTGGCCCTTTGCGTTTTATGCCCCCTCAGCCCATGACGGCATGGAAAGACACGCTTTCATGCGAAAAATTTGGAAGCCCGGCATCGCAGGGCGGCGGCACAGGCGGACTAAAAGGCAGTGAAGATTGCCTGACATTGAACGTTTATACACCAACAACAGCAAGGGATGCCAGGCTTCCGGTGCTGGTATGGGTACATGGCGGCTCGCTTACAGGCGGCTCGGGTATGGGAATGAACGGGCACGCTTTTGCCGACGATGACAGCGTTGTTACCGTTACCATTAATTATCGCCTTGGCGTTTTCGGCTTTATGTATTTGGGCGATGTAAACAAAGCTTACCAATCATCCGGCAATAATGGATTGCTCGATCTGATCATGGCGCTGAAATGGATCAGACAAAATATTGCGGCTATGGGCGGTGATGCTTCGAAGGTTACCGTCATGGGCGAATCGGCAGGCGCAAAACTCACCAGTGCCCTGTTGGCAACACCACAATCCAAAGGCTATTTCAACCAGCAGATTTTAGAAAGCGGCGCCGTGCAATGCATCCGGGATTCTGCTGCCGCTAAAGGCATCAGGCAGCGGTTAATGACCGAGCTGGGTGTTAGCAAACCCGCCGACCTTCTCAAAATCTCCGCCGAAAAACTTATAGCAGCACAAGCAAACATCAGCAATGGGGCACAGGGTACCAACTATTTTGGCCCGGTGATAGATGGCGCGGTGATTTCGCAGGATCCATATCAATATATCCTCAAAAACAGGAATGATAAAGTACGCTTCCTCATCGGTACCAATAAGTTTGAAAGTAAAATGTTTATGAATTTTGATAAACGTCTCAACCACCCCGATAGCACGGTGCTATATGGTTGGTTTGGTGATAATTACCGTTATATTTTATCGAACTTTGAAAGTGAGGCTAAAAATGGCAGTGCAGATAGCGCCGCCATAAAAGTACTCACCCAATACATGTACCAGATGCACAGCTACCGGCTGGCTAACACATTAGCACAGGCAGGCAGCCACGTTTGGATGTACCGTTTTGATTACAAGCGCGATGGTACCGGTGCAACCCATGCCGATGAATTAGGCTATGTTTGGTTTTTACCTAAACAAAACAACTTTAACGATACAGAACTAAAACTGGCTAACCAAATACACCAAACCTGGGTAAACTTTATAAAAGGCATAGCTCCGGGCCTGGTTAATGATAAGCAATGGCCACATTTTGTAGCCGGCGAAAGCAATATCATGGTTTTTGATACGGTTTCGGGACCAACGCAGCTTAACGATATTTACAACGACAGGGCCCACCCTTCTTCCTGCTTTGTGCTAAAATAATTACCCTGGATGCAGTTTAAAATGGTTTGATAAAATCTTATTGAAAAAGCCGTCATTGCAAGGAACGAAGCAATCCCCGGTTAGCAGAGTTGCTCCGTATAGTTCGGGATTGCTTCGTTCCTTATGATTGTAAGCTATTGATTATAAGTATGTTTTCGATTGACTTTATAGATTTGGGCGTTGCCTGCGGCCCGGGCTTTACGTTACAAGTCCTCGCTTTTCCGGCCCGCAATCCCCATCCGCGCTGCGGGCTTTGCACTGCAATCCCTAACACGGCCCCGCATAATATCCCTAAAATATATTTTACATGCCATAACGGCTTTTTTCAGATTGCCTTGATGCTTTCTCAATAACGCGTTTCATCTGTTTTTTAACAGCTCTTCGGGTTTATTTGACAAGCGAATAGGCATACAAGTGTTATAATCCGGGCTTTGTGTTTATTCGAGCGGCTGGCACTTGTAGCCATAATCTTTAAGGATGCCCACGATCGATTGCGGTGAAACATCCGGGCCCTCTATCCTCAATACTTTATCACAATCTTCCAGGTCAAAATTTACACTGCTATTGGTAATGCGTTTTTGAAGCAGGCCCACCAATTTTGCTGCCTGCGCCGGATCCTCAACATTTGTTTTAAAAACCTCGACCATTGAATTAATAGTTGTTTCCATTGCTGCGGTTGATTGATGTTATACGTTGATAAGGAATACTTGCGCCTGCTTCGGGTTAAAACCGGTAGCTGATCCCTGATTCGACGGTAAAGCCGGTCTTTTTCAGTTCGACCAGGGGAACACGTTTGTTCAGGTCGTTAAATGGTGCCCAGTTAACTTTTTGATCTTTGTTGTACAAGTCAAGCTGTTGCACAAAATTGTAACCACCGCTTATTTGTACCGAAAAGTTTTTAGCCAGCTGGTAATTATAAAAAAGCGTGTTTTTATACTGCTGTACCTGTAAATAATTTGACCCTGTTTTTTTTGATAGGCGATACGAGCCCCCGCCAATGCCAAAGTCGCTGCTGAAACCAATGATACTTTTATCGTTGAGCTGGTACTTTAATTTTTCGGAAACGGGCAGGGTGCCGCTAAGGCTCAGTTTTTCGCTGATCTGCCATTCTATCCCGATAACCGGCAGCAGTATCGTACCAAAAAACTGCCTTGAATAACCCACACCTACGGCGTAGGAAAAGGTTTTAGACTTACGGATCTTGAGCATGGCAAAGCCTGAATATAGCATGTCTTCGCCCGAAACATCTTTCAGGTCGGATGATAAGGTAGGGATTGCTGACACCAGCAGCGCGTACTTTGCAGAAAACGATTTTTGAAAAGTGATGGGCACCGAAATAGAATAAAAATCAGTACCGCCGAACGATTTTCCTGTTCCGGATAAGGAAAGCCCGCTGTAACTAACGCCGGCAAGTAAAAAATCAAGCTTTCCGTCCCTGAAATTATTTATCAGCGGTAAGTTGAGCGAAGCATTCACTTGCCTGATGTTCATGTTTTTATTTTTAACGGTAAACGGCGAGTAGGAGTAACCGGCATCAAATGATCCGATTTTGGGTTTAAATACTGAATCGGCATTGGTTGCCGTTTTTTGCTGGGCGCCTGCAGTAAATTTAAACGAAATCAAAAAGATAACAAGATAGATCGGGAATGTTGCTTTCATAGCATTTGTGTTGTTAAGACGATTATTAAATTTGTCTCTTAAACACGCCTGAAGCGTTTTACCCTCATTGCTGTTGATGATATTTTTTTAAAAGTGGATTTGGATGGGTGGGGTGGGATAGTTCGGGCTATTTTTTATTAATAAACGGATATCTTTCGGCCAGGGATATGGTTAAGCAATTGAAGCCCAGTTATGGAAAACGTTAAAGCACCACAACCTGTCAGCATAAGAAGAGATCAGTGCGAAAAATTGATTATTAATTGTATTAGTTTATTACGGTCTTTTGCGCTCATAGCGGGATATACTGGTAAATAAACAAGATTGTCTAATGCTAATTCTTCAGGTTTGGGAACGCCGCCCGCCTCGCTCAACTTGATTAAGCTTGATGCTTTTTGCGAAGCATCAAAACCGTTATTACGCAAGTGTTTGATCAGTGCATCCGGATTATGGGTTTCAACAGGCATCACCCAGTAAGAATGCCTCTTGTTCTCAAAACCAATTTTATAATTATCGGGGATCTTTGATAAAATATCTTTAGCTAATTGGATCCTTTTAGTAATACTATTTTGATCAAAGTTAGCAAGTTTTTTTCGGAGCAGCCTTTGATTTGGCGAGGAAGGCTGATGCCGGATCTGTCTAAAAATATCGTTGCCGGGGAAGCCTTTTGTAAAGCCACCTAATACCTGTTCAAAGTCCTTTCCCAAAGCCATTACTAAATTATAAAACCCGGTATAAATACCTTTATTGGTGAGCAGCTTTACAAACAGCACTTTAAAAAGCTTTTTAAAATAGCCTGCAGTACTTTGTTGATGGTAGCGCCTATTTTGCGCAACAACCTCAGCGTACAAACCCGGGTCTTTTATTTTGATCATCGCCCCGCTAATAGCCGTATTGGTTTTAATAAAGCCAAAGCTAAACATCACTACGTCTGATGCGGGATTCCCGCTATATAAATTACCGGCATATGCTTGTGCGCAATCCTCAAATATAATAAGGTTATGCTTTTTTGCTATGGCAACTATCGCTTCAATTTCCATGATACCGCCAAAAAGGTGAGTGATCAGTATGGCTTTGGTTGCAGGTGTAATTGCTGCTTCCACCTGGGCCGGGGACATATTTAAGGTATACTTATTAACCGGGATGGGAACAAGCGTTAATTCGTGCCAGTTAATTATGGCGAACATATCCGGGATATTGATATCAGTAACAATCATCTCGAAGCCCGGCGGAAAATTCAAAGCATTTAATACCAGATCGATTCCAGTTCTCACCGAGAGGCAAACCATTTCGTTAGCGCATTGATCAACATCCGGCCCTGGTGAGCGAAAGCGATCAGTAAGGCAGTAATAAGCACCTTCAACCAAATTCTTATAGCTGATATATAATTTACCTCTGGGTATCATGTTACATCTATATACGCGGCTATAATTATAATTGAAAGTAATGATATATTAGCGTATTGCCAAGACCATCCATGCGCCTGAAACAAAAACTACCTGTAACCTATCTGCTATTTTCTTTTAACGGCCGCTTATCAAAAGGGGCTTTTTGGCTGGCTTCCCTGTTTTACTGGTGCACTTTTTACGTGTTGTACAACTTTTTATTGCTTGCTGGCGAAGGAGCTACGTTTATCCTATATCCTTTATTATTCTGGATCATTATAGCTACTTCTATTAAGCGCCTGCATGATCAGGGCTATTCAGGCTATTGGCTGTTTACTGTTTTAATACCCGTGCTTGGGCCATTATGGTTATTCTGGCGGTTAGGTTTCAAAAAAGGGGATTATACGCCAAACCAATACGGCCCGGTACCCGGGTCGGCGCCAGATTATTTGAAAAACGATGAAGGTAAAGAGATCCCCCACCTTAAAACCGATGAGCGTATTATTGACGATGTAACCCGGCTGAACCCCGTATTGGTTAGTAAAATTGCGCGTCCAACTTCGGTCGAAGAAATCTGCGAAATTGTTAAAAACGCTACCGGCGCTATCTCCGTAGGCGGCGGCCGTTTCAGCATGGGTGGACAAACAGCAAGCCCGCATAGTCTGCATATTGATATGCGCGGAATGAACAAAGTACTGGAGTTTTCAGCAGCAGATAAACTCATCAAAGTACAGACGGGTATCCGCTGGTGCGATATTCAGCAATATATTGATGAGTATGACCTGAGCATCAAGGTCATGCAAACCTACGCCAATTTCACGGTAGGCGGCGCATTGAGTGTTAATGCCCATGGGCGATATATGGGCATGGGGCCGGTTGTTTTATCAGTACGGTCAATTGATGTTGTGTTAGCCGATGGCTCGTTAGTGCATGCTACTAAAACAGCAAACCCGGAAGTATTCTTTGGCGCAATTGGCGGTTATAATGGCATTGGCGTTATCGTTCAGGCCGAACTCGAGTTAGCCGATAACCTGGCCATTAAACGAATTGATAAAAAAATGAAAATTGAAGAATATAAAGATTACTTCTTCAAAACCATACGCGATAATTCACAGGTAGTTTTCCATAACGGCGATATCTACCCACCAAAATACACGCGTTTAAGAGCTGTAAGCTGGATAGAAACCACCGAAAAGCCGACAGTTAAAACCCGGCTGATGCCACTGAAAGAATCCTATCCGCTGGAACGGTATTTCCTGTGGGCGTTTACAGAAAGACCATTAGGCAAGCCTTACCGGGAGTTTATAATTGACCCTTTACTGTTCAGGGGCAAAAAGATCCACTGGCGCAACTACGAAGCCGGTTATGATGTTGCCGAACTGGAACCCAAATCACGAATCAACAGCACTTATGTATTATTGGAATACTTTGTTCCTGTTCAGCGCTTTGAGGAATTTGAACAAGCCATGGCCGAAATATTTATCCGTTTTAATGTTAACGTGCTTAATGTATCCATCAGACATGCCAAAGCCGATCCGGGCACCTACCTGGCATGGGCACGGGAAGAGGTATTTGCTTTTGTGGTTTATTACAAGCAACGCACAGATCCGGCATCTAAACATGCTGTTGCTGTATGGACCCGTGAGCTGGCTGATGCCGTAATTGCTGTAAACGGCGCTTATTATTTACCTTACCAGGTACATCCAACCGCGGCACAGTTTCATAAAGCATATCCTAACGCGCAAAAGTTATTCGACCTGAAAACCAAGCTTGATCCTGACTATAAATTCAGGAACATTTTTTGGGACACCTATTATCAACCATTAAAACCCACAAGCAATGGCTAATACATCCGAATTTAAAGCAGTATTTAACGATACCAAATGGAGCGACGATTTTTACCGCTTTTTGCAGGTGATATTTCATTTGTATCCCGAGGATAAATTCCATCAATTAATAAAAGAAGAAACCGCCATAGGCAAAACCGATGAGGAGATCTATAAATCAGTTCAAAGCAAATTGAAAAGCATTAAGCCATTCTTATCAGAACTGACTTATGCCTTGCCAGCGCTTAAAAAGCAAAAAAAAGAAATAGTCAGGCAAACACTGGGGTTATTGGGCGATGTTAAACAGATCTCGGGTTATGCCGAGATTGGTTCTACCGGTCGTTATATTAGTCAGCTAAGAAAAGAAATCAAGGTCACCGGCCCGATATATCTTATTAATGATCTCGCGCCAACCAATTCGCCGGGAGACATTATGGAGCGGGGGCAGCTGGGCAAGCTGGGCAATTTTGTGGATATTAATGGCTATAACCCAATTAGTAGTTTAACTATTCCTGATGCAAGCCTGGACGTGGTTACGTGCTATATTGGTTTACACCACTGCCCGGTAGCGAAGCTGGATGGGTTTGTGGAATCGATATACCGAATCCTACGGCCCGGCGGCTCGTTTGTTATCCGCGACCATAATGTTAAAACGCCAGAAATGGCCACCTTTGTTTCTTTGGTGCATACGGTATTTAATGTGGGATTGAACGAAACCTGGGAGTTTGAAGCCAGAGATTTTAAAAACTTCAAGTCCGCAGATGAATGGGCAGCCATTATTGAGCAGGCGGGATTTAAAGATGCCGGTAAACGAATACTACAAGATAAAGACCCATCCGATAATACCTTAATGTTGTTTACCAAAATATAGGCATGAAAAGGCTAAGGATACTGACATTAATTGCGCTGCTACTGGCTATCATAACTTTTGTTGTTAAAAACAGGGAGCCATCCACTGTGCCTTCCGGGAAGGGTTTGTTGGTGGATAAAGCCTGGCTGTCAATCAATAAGCACCCGCTAACACCTCAGGCAGCCGTACGTCCGCCTGATCAAACTTTTCTGACCTACCCCGAATGGTTCCTGGTGTTTAGTCCGGCTGAGCAGGCAGATTACTTTAAAACCCATACTTCAACCACCTTTCCATACCTGAAACATGTTGACCAGATGTGGGGTGGTTACGGTGTAATGTACGATCAGATTAAAGGCAATTTCCCTTTCAATACCGGCTACCATGTGATGATATGGGTAATAGCCGGCAGCACAACCGTTGAGTACGGTATTAAATCATTTTACGAGACCGTTATTGGCCGGGTGACCGATATCAGCCCCAACGAAGAAATGACCGCCGAAGATAAGTTTAACGCCGACTATGAATACAGCTATGTGAAATTTATTGAGGCGTTGCCATGGTACGAGTATGATTTTAACCATCAGCTTAAAATGTTGTGGAGCAGCACCTCTTTCTCCGGTCCGCATTTGCTGCGTAAACTGGAGAGGCGCTATTATCTAACCACCGAACTATTGGTTAAAAGTGGCTATGGCTGGTTGATTGGCCTCGGCACCAAATCGGCTTATGAAACAGCCTCGTTGCAAACAGCAGTAGTGATGGATAGGCTACCCACAGGGTTGGATACAACCGGATTTATGCATAATATAAAAGTATTGCCAAATGGTATGGTGCTGGCTAATTTACCCCGTTATGCTGAATTCAATACAGCGGTTAATAAGCTGGCAGAAAATGGTGTTGGTTTTACTGAGATTGCCGCAAATAAAAGTGCTATTATGCTTACTGTTTTAACTGACAGGCCTTTAAATGTTACCGGTAATTATAAAATACTATTTACTCAGCCAATCTTTACCAAGCCGGGCTTAAGCAGGGTTGCTATAGTGACAACGGTGGGAAACCTTAGCTCGCTTGTAAGAACACTTAAACTAAAAGGAGTGACGATAGAGCATATTTATGATTATTAATTAATTCTTTCTACAACTTATGAAAGTTAACCTACTTATTATATTAATAGTATTTAGCCTCGAAAGTTGTTTAGGCCAAACTGATAAAAAGCTAATCAGTAACTGGAATACGCATCCAATTCCTACTAATCCGGACAGCCTCAGAAAATATGGTTTCTCTTTTCACGAATGGGCTGTCTATAAGAAAAACGATTCTGTTTTTGTGGTAGATAAGAAAGAACTTCCATCTCCTCAATTACCTTTTAAAATTAAAGTTAAAAAAGCTGATAGTCGTGACTTTGGAGGAAGGGCTTCAATCTTGAAAGTAGAAGATGGTTATTTAGTAGGCTTTTACAGAGGTGAATGGGGTGGTGCTCTATACTGGGTTTCAAGTGATGGTAAGAATTATTATAAAATATCAAGTCATGAGATAGTGCAGTTTATTAATAGAGGAGGCAAACAATACGCCATTGAAGGGCTTGCACACTTAGGAACCTCGGAAGGAAGCATTATTGAAATCTACAAACCAAATGATAAGTGGGCTGTGAGAGAACACTTAAAACTACCAACAGCACCAGAAGCTATCGCATTAGATCATCAAGATAACTTTATCATTATTACTTCTAAAAGTTTGTTAAAAGTAGGTCGAAATGCACAAATATTTTTTTTAGTAGATAAAGGATTATGGTACGCGGCTCTTTATCCCAATTCAATGGTTATCAGAAATAATATTATTTACGCAGGCATGCGCGCGGGAGTTTATCATTACGATCTGAGTACAGGGAAGGATTCCTGGTTGTTGCCATATTAGTATTAGCGATTCCAAGCTTGACAAAATTGAAAAGATCAAACATAACTCCGCTCAAAGCCCTTGCCATATTGGCCATCTGTTTAGGCCTTGCAATAATTTACTTCACCGGTGGGTTTGGACTAGGAATAGGGATATTGATGATGATAAGTTCAATATTACTTTATCTCATTAATTATTTTGCTTCCAAGACTAAACATTTTAAACTAATACAGATGGGAGTATCGGCAGTATATATTCTTACTGTTTCTTATTGTGCTTTGAAATGGCAGGAACATACAACTTTTATCTTCTCTAAAGCATCCAGGGGCGCAGCAGGGATAGTTTTCGGAATTCAAGGTTACCCTGAGCTACCTCCAGCTTTTCTTTGGACTAAAACTGTTATCATCCCGGATAGCGGTATTGTCATCACGTCTACAAAAGAGGAAGAGATGCCAACCTGGCAACGATACCGGTACTCCGATAGATCTGCAGTTGAAACGAATGACATTGAATGGAACCCAAACTTTCAATATCCCTGCATTAAAAGCAAGGGAATAGTAAAGGCATGGTTATTTAGCAAAAGGGGGCAATCCGATTCATTAGCGCAGAAGCGTATAGTAGAAATTGTGAACAAAATTGATGCAGGCAAGTTGAAAACCCTTTATACGTCTTCAGGAGTGTCAATTGTAATGGCTAATGAGGGAGCGTATCTAAATCTTCAAGGTGCCGGACTTGCTTACCTGCCCGATGCTGTCAGCACATTACCAATTAATACAATTTACCTCGCACAGAATAAATTTACAACAATACCCTCACAGCTTTATAAAATTAAATCACTTCATAGTGTTTATTTGGGTGCAAACCCCATAAAGTCACTTCCTGATGATTTGTATAAAATGCGAGGGCTAAAAAGCCTGCTGGTAGGAAAAACGGAAATCAACGAAATTAAAACAGATCTTTCAAATCTTGATAGTTTAGAATACCTTGATATTTCTGGCAATAAATTGTCAATGTTTCCTGAAAAA
Organism: Mucilaginibacter sp. NFR10; assembly: GCF_900100445.1. Classification (NCBI taxonomy): domain Bacteria; kingdom Pseudomonadati; phylum Bacteroidota; class Sphingobacteriia; order Sphingobacteriales; family Sphingobacteriaceae; genus Mucilaginibacter; species Mucilaginibacter sp. NFR10. Next base: position 200,941 of record NZ_FMTV01000006.1, read on the forward strand.
ATCAAGACTGTTCCCCACCTAAAATGGCTCTCAATTGAAGAAAATGAGTTTAAAGATTTGGGCTTCGTAGATAATAAATTAAGTGGGCTTCAAACATTACAGGTCTATAGCAATAAGATTAAAGGCATCTCTGATAATATTCGCTATCTGTCAAATCTTAGAGAATTACTAATTTTTGATAACCAAATAGATAGTATCCCTAACTGTATAGGTTCGTTGGTTAATCTCGAAAAACTTGAAATTTGGAATAACCCACTTCGTTATATTTCTCCTGAAATCAAAAAATTAACAAAATTAAAAGAGATAAGATTGGATGACAATTACTTATCAAAAGAAGACAAGACACAGTTAAAGCAGTGGTTGCCGCATTGTGATATTCACTTTCAAACCAGATAAATAATTAATATGCTGGTGCTGTGTCGACAGTATCAATAGGATCAGCCGATAGTTAATTCATTAACAAAACGGATGACAAGATACTTTCCGCTGGGACAACAACGTTTTGGCCAAAAACCTTACAAGTCTACTTTTCACGCAGATTGGGATTGGAACATATCAATAAAACTTACGGAAAGTGTTGTGCCGGTGTAGTACCCATAAAAAACAGGCTTTTAGAAATTAATCTAAAAGCCTGGTAATCGATATGTGGAGAATATCAGAGTGTTCAAAACCTCTAAAACAACAGCCAAACGCCGTTTTGAGGCTTTTACGAAAAAACCCGGTTACTTTTGCCGCCTGTTTTAAATTACTGCCCTGATGGTTTTAACCGGATTACCACGCTCCAGGGCGTTATGCTCCTGCCATTGGCTTTGCTGTTGCTCTATTAATTGTTCAGTTTGCCAGATCAATATTTTGGCTTCCAGCCGGGCTAAACAAAGCTTCTTGTTTTCGAGCTGCGACCGGGTATCCATTGCCATAACTTGCAGCCCCGATGGTAAATGTGTTCCCCGAACCGCGGTTTCCACCTTGTTTACATTTTGACCGCCTGGCCCCGACGAACGACAGGTTTCCAGCTTTACATCTTTAGGGTTCCATTGCATCAGTTCTTTTACGTCAAAAACAGATACGCCTACAAACCAGTTTTTACGTTTATGGTATTTTCGATACGGACTTTGCGCTATCCATTGTATAGTGCCGGTCCATTCTTTTACAAAGGCATCCAGGTTATTACCTGTAGCCATCATCGTAGCGGATAGTAAAGTGCCGTTTAACCCGCCGGCTTTGTTTTCCAGTACTTCAAGCTGAATGCCTTGCTGTTTGGCTTGCTTCAACATCAGGTTTTGTACGCGGGGGCTACAACCCGGCAGCATTCTGCCGGGCCTTTGCCTGAAGTGATTTGTATCATCATCTTTTTCATCACTACTCCTTATTCATTCGAACGATACGTGGATAAAACTTGCCCTGGATATCAACCAGGTCGCTTTGCACCGCCATTACGGCCTCGATATCCTTATAAGCTAAGGGGTTCTCTTCAACGGTACCGCCAATTAAGGTTACACCTGCATTGGTCAGCAACTTTTTCATGGCCGAAACCGTCATGCTGTCCTTAGCCTTTTGCCTGCTCATGGCCCGGCCGGCACCGTGCGATGCAGAATATAAAGCATCATTTGCGCCTTTGCCCGATACCAGGTAAGCCGGCGTGGTCATGCTGCCGGGGATAATACCCAGCTCGCCTTGATGCGCCGGTGTCGCGCCTTTGCGATGAATAATAACCTCCCGGCCGTCAGCCAATTGTTCTTTCCAGGCAAAATTGTGGTGGTTTTCCACCACGTGCAAAGCTTTCAAGCCTAAAGCCTTTAACAGGTTGGCGTGTATGCGCTCGTGACAAGCTTTGGCATAATCTCCGGCCAGGGTCATGGTTAACCAATATTCCTGACCCGCCTCACTGTTCATATCCAACCAGGCCAGTTGCTGTGCGTGGCGTGGCAGTTTGCAGGTATTCATGGCTATCTGCGTGTACTGCCTTGCTATTGCCGAGCCTAAACCCCGGCTGCCTGAATGTGTTAACAAGGCCGTATACTTTTTAGCGGGTAAACCTAAAGCGTTATCAGCCAAAAGTTCGATCTCGCCAAACTCCACAAAGTGGTTTCCGTTGCCCGAGGTGCCTAATTGCCGTACCGCCTTACTCCGCAGCGGTTTCAAAAATGGGACCTCATCAAATACCCTGCTATCCAGCACTTCATGCTCCTGCCTTACATCCAGGCCTCCTTCCATACCAAAATGAGTATGATTTTTTAAGGCTTGTTTAATTTGATATTCGAACCGTTTTAGAAAACCCTCGCTCTCATCGATAATCGACAACGCCATGCGACAGCCAATATCCATACCTACAGCATAGGGAATTACCGCGTTGTTTGCAGCGAGTACGCCACCAATAGGCAAACCAAAACCCATATGCGCGTCAGGCATTAATGCACCTTGAACGCTTACAGGCAGCATATTAGCCAGCTCCATTTGTTTTTTGGCCGATTGCTCAATGCCCTTGCCACCGTAAGTTTTGCAGTACACCGGTTCATCACGCAGTGCAAACGTTTTAAAGGATGGTGCATCCGTTTTGCCAATTACCTTTTCGGCTATCTTGCTTGTTAACTCATTATCCAGAAATGCTTCCGGATCGTTCTTAATATCCACCAATAGATCCAGTAGCTGCTGCTTACTATAGTGCTTGAAATTTTTAGAGATTATACCAATAACCAGGCTTCGCAGCTGATCATTATGATAACCTATTTTACTTAAATCTTTTGTTCTTAAATTGCCCATGTGGGTTATGTTTCTAATTCCAGGTAACCTTCTTTACAGGCATACCTTGGTATGTTTTTAAATTTGTTAATGTATTTTGGCCGGTCGTTAAACTCATCTTTCCAGCGATAGCTCCGGCCACGGGTTAACAGGTTAATGCGCGGCCACAAGTGGTTGTTATCAATGTGTTCGTCTATCCACGCTAATTCCCTTTCAATATCCGCATCGATCATTTTAGTATGTGTTACCATATGCGGCGCTACCTTTAGCACATATCGCCAGGGCTCGGCAAACACGTATTTCACCTCGGTACGGTAGGTTTTAACATCAAAAGTTTCAACACGGGTAAAGCAAGTCTTTTCCTGTTCGGTTAAATTGATCCTGTTGATATCCCAGCTATGCTGCGACAATTCACGCAGTATTTGCGGTTTTGCCTGGTACACATAACGTTGTTTGCGTCGTTTTTTCCGTTTGAAGGATTTGTCCTGATGATATTCAACCGTGTTAATTTTCATTAGCAAGGCTTCATAAAAGTCATTCCCCGGGTTATGCTTCTGGTCATCCCGCAACACAAAAAAACGTTTCCAGCCACGTTGATACGGGTGTTCAAGCGCAACCATAGGCAAAAGCCTTCTTTGCTCCCTTAGTTCATCGCGCCGTTTGTGAAGCTGTATCAGTTGTTTATCCCGACCGGTTTTAACGAGCCGCCTTTTGCGCCGTGCCGATTTGATACAGCGCGGCCATTCATGTGTGTTCATCACACTTTCATTTAATTTTCCTGAATTTGATTTTTGATCTCAGTTCGTCCTTGAGTAAGGATATACCCTTGTTAGAGCGCTCAAAAAATCCAGTGAATTTGGGGGCAGGCAAAATAATGCACAGGTTACTGACGCAACCGTTTAATTATTTAATAAAATACAGGGTTTGCCTGCCTGATCAGGCAATGAGCGAAAGGGGCGATATGTAGATTTGCTCTGTCATGATTCCTTGATATTTAAAGATTAACAAATCAGGAATTGGATGCAAAGATAGAATTTAATTCGAAATATCAAGAAGCGGCTATTTAGTTTGCAGGTTTGGGCCGCAAAGTAGCTACAATTTCCATCGCCAGCGCTTGTTGTTTATGATTTAAACTGCGCGGATCTATTACCATAGGAAAGCACTGGCTTCGTCGGTATCTGACAAAGCCAGTGCAGCCTGTTTAGTTGTTTGTTGTTTAACGGGAGAAGGTCAGTGTGCCAAAACCTAATTGATCATAGCCGCCACTATTACCTCCGTAGTCACCGCCACCTCCTTCGGGGCGTACTTTAGTTGCAAATTGAGTAGTGTAAGTGGCTGTCTTTCCCTTTACTTTAACATAATAGTTATAAACAAGTTCCCAACCCGGGCGAACATTGCCCCGGCCTCCGCTTGAAATAACGGTTTGGTTTGAATTTTCACAGTTATTATAAGTTGTATAAGGGACAGTGTTGGTTGTATTGATGTTGTAAGCCGCGATATATTCGCTTACTCCCAAAAGTGGTGGGTTAACGTGGTTCCAGGGATTATAGTCGAAAAAGTTTTGCCCCTGGTTGTATAACATCTGGCAAAAAGTGCCAAAGAGCGGAACTTCCATGGTGGCGTGCCCCTGGTCTCTTCCGGCTTCCTGCGCCTGGTCCATTCCGTTGGGATAGGTAGCGGTGGTTACACGCCCTATATACGCTGTACCAACACCACTGTGCTGGTAATAATTGATAGCGTAATTAACTTTACTGATATCATCACAAAGAATGCCAATGGCCAGCACGGTACAAAGGTTTGACATATCCCAATTTAACCAGTAATGTGTTCCGCAGGTATTATTATGCCTCGCCAGGAAATCGCTTGATACGGGATAATACACATTAAGCATAAAGTTTTTGAAAGCGGTAAAATCGGTTGCCGACCAGCCACTGTAGCTACGCATAATTTCGGCCGCGTTGGCCCATTGGTAACCCTGCAGGCCGGCTGCAAGCTGTTTGTTACTATCGCCGTCAATCAGTTTGCATTTTGCCGCCCACGCGTTCATAATAGCTACGGCATTATTCCCGCAGGCGGTATCGCCCTTAATTTTCCAGCGTAATGCATTTTGATAAGCCGCGGCCGCGTCCTGGCAAGCCAGTATGTAATTCTCGCCCTTTCCGCTTGCCGCCTTCCCGCGCACAATAGTATCTACCGGCCTGGGAACATACGTAGCAGATGAATGGCCGTTAGCGACGAGCTTGTTCCAGCCGTCGAGCCAGGGTTGCGCCCCGGCATTTACTTTGGCCGTCATCCGGGCAAAATCCGCTGCCGAATGCAGCATTCCCGGGTGAACAATGGTTGTTACGCTACCCAACGAATATGACGTTAAATTTTTGCCTGCTACACTGTCTTTACCGCCGGTTGTTACGCTCTGAACAGATACCGGTTTGCTGCATCCGCACAGCGAGGCTATGACACAAATAGCCAATTGAATTGATTTACTTTTCATTTTGTAGATATAATTAAATTTAGTGAGCAATATTTTAGCTTATAATCTGAGCAAAACTCCATTATAAGACAATAAAGTAAATTGTTTATACTCTCCAGAATTAATATTAATCAAAAATTAAATTTTAAATCGAATTGGTGTTAAATCAAAAGGTTCACATTCCTGTGTTTATAGGTAAATAAGGGAGGGCACCGGTTCAAAAACAGCTAAGTTTTTTCACAGACAGGCATCGCTGGCCAAATGAAACAGCCGATAATTGCACCGTATAGGCCTGCATCATATAGGTAAACTTGTCGCGGGTTTATGGAGCAATTTCCTGCCAGCTGAAAACGGTACCATCTTTTTTGCCGGGCAGGGTTCCGGGCCAGTCGGCCCCATACAATTCGCCGGTATGGGGGTTCAGTCCCACAAAACGGTTGGTATGTAATGAGAGCAGCATGCACTGGCCTCGCAGCATATCCTGCCACAGCAGCAGGCTGGCGGCAGTTTCCTGTTGGCTGAGCCGAACATCGGCCGCCATACCCTGGCCGGTAATGGTTACAAAGCCGGCACCGTTCATGGCCTGCAGCACAACGCGGCCATTTCCCCGGTCAATCACCCTGAAATTGCAGCTCGTGTCTTTTTCGTTGGTCCGGTAACTCCGTCCGGGGACGAGCATGCCGTGGGGATCGGCCCATACCATGCGGCCGTCGGCCAGGTTGGTTAGTGTAATTGTTTTTCCGATGGGCAGGTTTGTGGATCGGTCAGCCAGGGGCTCCTTCAGTTCAAATTTACTGAATGCGGCATAGCCGCCTTCTTTATTTTGGGTATTATAGGCAAACAGCGCAAAACGGGTACCCTGGAATGTTTTTAACTGGTAAGGCAGGCGAATGGTATCGCCAAGGCTTTCAAACCCCGTTCCGTTAATGCTGTAGCTCAACCTGGCAATATCGTTATCAAAATCGCCAAAAGCCCGTAAGCTCACCTGCGGCGATTGTAGCGGCTTATCAATAGTTTGATGCTTATACTGGTCAAAAAAACGCAGCGTATACCCGTTACCCTCACGCAGTACGGCCACCCAGGCGTAAGGGATGTTCATCAGGCCTAAACCGGCGATATCTCCTTCCTTCAAGTGCGAGGCATCCAGGATTACTGTAGCTTCGCTCTCGGGGCCCACGCAGCGTTGGGTAAGTGTGTTGTGTGCCCATAAAAAATCTTTGGCGGGCAGGGTGTGCAGCTGTAGTTCGCCGGCTTTAAGTTTCCAGTGAGTGTTGATGGGGTTATGGTTCCATTGCCAGGCGGAAGCCAATTGGCCTGATTTAAAATCGTCGCTCCGCACGTAAGGGGCATGCGGTGCTGATGTGTTGTTAGGCTTAAACCAGGTTTTGGGCGAGCGGCCCAGGTTGCCCGCCAGGCCAAAGTAAGGCCAGCCATCCTGCCAGGTAACAGGCGAGAGGAACGTAGTGCGGCCCACCGACCTGAAGTCCATCATCGAAAAGCCCCACCACTTGCCATTTGGCATATCTACAATACCGCCCTGGTGCATGGGCACGGAGGCTAACAGCTGGTCATTACGCTTAACCATGGTCAGGTTTTCGGTGGGGGAAGGTGCGGGCGTGCCCTGGCCCATGTTGTTGGTAAACCAGCCCAGCGAAGTGCCCATGGTCTCTTTGGCGCTTATCACCGTAGTTTCGTAAGGGCCGTAGATATTGGCAGACCGGGCGCACTGCAAGCGGCCGCCATCGGCATTGGTGATGTAATATTTACCGTTGATTTTATAAAAATGGTTGCCTTCACCCATAGCCTCGGTTCGTGCGATGAGCAGCCTGTCGGTATTGGGTTCAAAGCCGCTAAAGTCGGGCTTGAGTTCAATCATTCTGATTTCGCTTTGCCCGTAAACGATGTAGATCCTGTTGTTTTCGAACAGAACCGAAAGGTCATAAACAGGCTTTTTAAGGTCGTATTGTTTCCAGGGGCCGGCCGCGCTTTTAGCGGTAAATACCTGCAGGCCGTGCCGGTTTATGTTGGAGAAAATATAAAATGTACCGTTGTGGTACCTGATACAGGGCGCCCAGATCCCCTGCCCATAAGCTTCTTTACCGTTGCGCAGGTTAAAATCATCGCTGTCGTCAAAACGCGGAAGTGCGTAACTCACCAGCCGCCAGTTCACCAAATCGGTAGAGTGCAGCACCGGCAGGCCCGGTACGCTATGCATGGTGGTACCTGTGATGTAGAAATCGTTATTTACCCGGATCAGGTCGGGATCTGAAAATTCGTCGTAGAACAACGGGTTGGTGTAGGTGCCGTTACCATTGTCGGCCGTCCAGGATTGCGCGGCGGCCGGGGCCGTGGTCAATATACTGTAAACGAGTAATAATTGCAGTGCGGATATTAAGCGTATCATCGGGTTGGTAGGGATTATGCATGTATAGGGTCAGTCAGTCTGCACCCCTTTTAGAGCTGTTGTTAATGAGAATATTGATAGTGCAGGTAATCAACATCAATAAAACCGGCATCTTGCAGATCGTTAAAACTGTAAATGGCCAGCCTGTCGCCCCTGTAAGATCCCCATCTTAACTGATAGGTTTCGCCAATGGGTTTAAAATGCCTGCCATCCGTGCTGTACGTAAAATTACTTTTGCCATCCAGGCCCCACACAGTGCGTAACCAAATGCTATTGCCCTTAATGATAGGGCCGTCGGTTACGGCATTTTCAGTAAAGAACTGCAACTGTTTACCGCTGTTGGTTTGCACTACACCGGCCGCCGCATAATGGGGTGCTCCAAAGTGCGATAGCCCGGCGCGCTGGCCGTTAGCCATACCGCTCAGCTCAATTTTAACGGTGGCCTCGTTGGCGTTGGTGCGGTAGCAGCGCTGGGTTATGGTGTTGCCGGCATATAGCAAATCGTTTTTGAGCGGCTTGAAGGCGTGCAGCCTGAGCCAGCCTTTTCGTTGGGTTAAGGACCATTTGCCGGCGCGGGGCTGGTAGTTCCATTCCCACTGTGGTCCGGGCGTGTTGCCGGTAAACTCATCAGAGCTTTGCGGAACAGCCCGGTCGGTGCCGGTTACGGGCATGGGGGCCTGCCACACCATTTCGCCAAGGCCCGCAGCATTAGGCTGGCCAATGATAGGCCAGCCATTAGTCCAGGTTACAGGTAACAGGCTCAATATCCGGCCCGACCAATCGCCCGAGCCATGGTGGGTCAAAAAGTACCACTTACCGTCAGCTGCCTGCACTAATCCGCCCTGGTTGGGTTCGTTAAATTGCGGCTGACCTTCGCTCAATTGCTGCGGGCCTTCGTAAGGACCCCGGATATCTTTGGCCCGCTCCATCATGAGCACCCTTACGTTGTTGCGCACCTCGCTAAACAGGTGGTAATAATAGCCATTAATTTTGTACAGCTTGTTTGCCTCGCTGCCCTGCGACTGGTAAATCACCTTGTCGCTTTCCCGTTCAATCACCGAGCCATCGGCCGACATTTTAAACAGGTGGATTTTATAGTTGTCGGCAAACCTGGTGCCTATCAGGTAGCCCTGGCCGTCATCATCCCAAAACGGGCAGCAGTCGTCCCAGCCTTTTTCGCTCAGTACATGTTTTAAAGGTGCCCAGGGGCCTTCGGGCCGTGTAGCCGAACTCATAAAATAACCCTCGTCCGGATCTCCGAAGTAGATCCAGAAACGGTTGTTATGATAGCGTATGGCCCCCGCCCAGATCCCACGGCCGTAACGGTCCATCCTGGTGTAATTCATAGCCGGCGAAATCACCGAAATATCGTTGACGGCGTGCCCCAGGATGCGCCAGTTCACCAGGTCCTTAGAGTGCAGGATCACAAAACCAGGCGAATACTGAAACGTAGAGGATACGGCATAATAGTCAGCACCCACCCGGATGCAATCTACATCGCTGTAATCACCAGGTAAGACAGGGTTACGGTAAGTGCCGTCGGGTTGGTCGCCCCAGTGAGTCCAGCTGCCCCATAACTGGGCTACTTGTTTAGGCTGGCAACTGGCTTTATTAAAACAAAGCAGGGCTGAAACAAGGCCAGCAATAATGGGCGCAAAAGAAATATTACCGAACATAGTATTAAAAAATCAGGGAAAGCTTAGTTTTCATTTTTCCGGTTTAAAATTCTGTAACGTCATAACCAGTTTAAACAAAGTTTATAATTGCACCTCAGTTGCCCCGGCTTATCAAGTCCTGTAAAAATCCGGGCTTTTCGACCGCAGGCACACCAAAATTGATGGTGCAACCAGCAGATATGATCACGGGTTTGTTTGCTCAAGCTAAATGGTTAACGAATTTATGGGTATCAAAAAGAATATTGTTGTTCCAAATAGACTTTTTGTTATATAAACCCGACCTGACGATGTCAGCATTTCCGGCTATACTAATATTTTTAAAAGATTATTCTAACCTAACCTGATCAAACCTGACCGTTGTAGATACCGCTTCAAGCCCTGAAAAAACAATTATGCCGGCTTCTGTCAGCGATAGGTTTCGCGCAACAGTCCCGATCAGTTGCCAATCTTTACCATCCGCGGAATAAAACGCGTTTACCTGGTTTTGCTCCTGAACCAACTTCAACCAGCAACCGCCCGTCATACGGTTAAAAGATATCACGGGTTCTTTTATATCGAGCGTCGCTCCCACCTGTGTTAAACTATCGCCCGGGTGAAGCCGAGCCGTACAGGTTACTACCCATTTGGGGGCCTCAAGTTGTTGCGAAACTTCTGGATAGATCAGCAAATTTACCCCGGTCCCCTTTTCCTTTGCAGACTGCCGGAACGAAATGCCGAAACCGGTGAACTGCGAAGTCAACTGCGGCTGGTAATGAATGGCGAGCGTTTGATAAGGCACTAATTTGTGATGGATGTAGGTAGCCTGCTCTTCGTTTCCGGTAAATCCCAAGCCGTTACCTTCAACAGTAAAACCAGATTCCAATGACCGTGCTTGTCCTTTTTTTGATTTGGGGTCGAGATCGGTAACCGACCATCCGGCAGGCAATCCCGCTGTAACAGCAGCAGGATAGGCATCCGTGCTTCTGCCTTTATTATTCACTGCCGATACCGTATACACATACTTGCGCCCCGGGGCTACGTTTTTATCCTGAAACTGTGCATTAGTAACCCTGGTGGAAATTATCTTAAACTTCCCTTTCCTATTGATTGCCCTTTTAACCTGATAAAAAATGGCTCCCCGTACCGGTACCCACGTCAATTGAATGGATCTGTTCTCAGGCATGGCCGTCAATCCCGACGGAGTGCACGGCTTAACCTTTGCATAGGGGTCAATAGTTTGCGGGCTGCGTGAGTACAATAAAGTACCAAAGCCAATATGGTCTGCACCTGGTGTGCCCTGCGGTTCCGGTCGTACTTTTTCAGCAGCTTTCTGCGTAAAAGTGGCTGTTTTATTCGCCCGGTGAACATAGTGATTAAATACCTCTTCATAAACCGCACGCAGTTTGCCGCGCCCTTCTGTAGCTATCTGAGCATGCAAATATTTTCCGGTCTGGTCCATTGCGGGCAAATAAGGAACATCCCCCCCCAAATTATATTTCGCGGTATACTCGAAGCCCCTGAGCAGGCGATCATTGAGTATACCGTAAAGGTTTAGTCCCTGTTGCCACGCGATCTCGGCGCAATCGGCAAGATGCGCTATACCTAATTGCGTATGCGATTGGTCTCTTCCGCTTTCCTGGCACTGGCCTTCTTCATTAATAATATAATTAGGAAGGCTGCCGTTGCCTTCGCCGTATTGATAGTAAACAATCGCGCGTTCAAACATTGGCCGGTCATTGCAGAATACTGCTATGGCCATCATTGTTTTTAGTGCAGCTGAATCCCAGTTGCCGTTAGCAAAAGGTGCAAAATCCTTAATAATCGGATAAATCACTTCTTTAAAGTGCTTCTCAGCTTGCTTAATTTTGACAGGTGCCCAGTTTGAATTGGTATAGCGCAAAATTTCCGCGGCATTAACCATTTTGAACGGTCCAAGACCGGCCATTAATACGGCGTCACGGCCTGTTATGGATTTTAATGTCGATGCCCAGGCATCAACAATTTGTTTTGCTTTTTCCGCATAACGTTGATCGGCTGTTATGGTCCACATGATGGCGTTCTGATAGGCCGCATTGGCGTCAGCATCATAAACACCCTGGCCGACGGTAGGATTTCGGCCAACCATCTCCATTGGCCCCTGCATTTTATAATCGAACTGCGACTGGCGATTCTCTTTTAATTCATTATAGCCCGTAAAAATGGGCTCAATGCGCATGGCAACACCGTTTTTTATTCTGGCCAGGTCTTCGCGGCTTTGAAGCAGCCCCGGATGGACAAACTGTTGTGCTGTTGAAGTTTGAAAGCAAAACAACAGCGCTGAAGCATTAATAAGATACCTGACAACTGTTTTCATAAACGTGTCTTAAATAATTAAAATTGAATATTTTTTTAATTCGCCGAAAATTTAAATCAACCGGCCTGTCGGATATTACAAAAGGCTTGATAATACGCCAATTGTGCCTAATGTTTATCATTTGTTATAGTCATTATAAGTGACAAATCGGACGCCTTGCACATGTTCAGCCCGGACGATACTCACTATATCAGCAGGAAAGCACACAGTACAACTCTTAACAGTTTTTTATAAAAAGGCACATACAGGAAAGACACTTTTTACCTTTTTTTATACTCATTACTATTGCCGCAATGACTTAAAAATGGAACAATAGCCTTGTTTTGATAATTCGGCACCTTTGATCATGTCACCTAAAGTCTAATGACAATATGGATAATCAGCTATTCGATATCTGCAATGAGCGTTATCAATATGGCGGTTTTGCACATTCGTTGTACGATTAGTTACATACAGGACATCCGGGCGAATGCTGTAATCATACTTTTAGGTCTTATATTCATTTGTACACTGATGACTTTCAAATCCATTATTTCCCGTTGTAGTTTAATAGTTGTTTGTTCTTTTTTCTGGTATCATGGCGCTATGGCCCAGTTCAATAAGGTAGAAGATATCAAGCCGGCCCCTTACCCCCAGGATGCAGCAACCCTGGTTAGAACTTATGTCAATCCGGTGCTCGCCGGGGATCATCCGGATCCGACACTCTTAAAGGTTGGCGATGACTTTTACATGTGCGGCTCCAGTTTTCATTTCGTCCCTAACTTACCGATTCTCCATTCCAAAGACCTGTTGCATTGGGAGCTCATTTCAAGGGTTGTGCCCGCGGATTGGGATGAGTTAAAGTCCGGGGCGCCGGGTGCCGGCATTTGGCAAGGCGCAATAACCTATTTTTATGGCGTTTATCGTATTTATTTTTCAAACAGCGCAGGAGGCGGGCAATACATGTCAAGCGCCGCGAAACCGTCGGGGCCATGGTCTGCGCCTGAAAAAGTTAAAACAACCCCGGATACAGGCCCTATCGGCTACGATAATTCTATTTTCGTAGATGACGACGGCACACCTTACATGATCATTAAAGCCAGTCAGACAGCTAACCGCATACAGCAGATCGATCGTTCCGGCCACCTGACAGGCAAATTGATTAACCTGGACTGGATCAATCATGACAAGAAATATAGCTGGGCTGAGGGCCCTGTGATGTGTAAGAGGGAGGGCTGGTATTATTACTTCATGGCTGGTGATGTTACAGGCGGGCAGTATGTACTTCGTTCAAGATCACTTACCGCGGATTCAGCGAAATGGGAGAACCTTGGAAAAATATTCGCGTTTTCAAAAGATCCGGATAACAGGTTCAGATCAGTCAATCACATGTCGTCCCCATTTCGGTTAAGCGACGGTACCTGGTGGTGTATCGCGCAAAGTTATGATGCGCCCAAAGGGGATGACTGGAGCGGCCAGGGAAGGCAGGACCTGATTTTGCAGGTTCAGTGGACAGCCGACGGCCGTCCGTTTGTTCCTTATCCCTCAGATATGCCCCTTGCACGTCCAAATCTTACAAATAACGGCCTGGCCTGGCGCTTACCGAGGTCGGATGAATTTTCAAGTTCAAATTTGTCGTTGTATTGGCATTTTTTCAACAAGAACGCTGCGCAACAGTATTCAGTCACTGACAATAAAGGCTGGCTTAGGCTTAAGCCGAAAATTGGCAGGACCCACATTCTGCAAAAAGAGGCGGGACATTATTATTCGCTCGTTACGCGGGTAAGGCTGAATGCACTGGCATCGGGGCAAGAGGCGGGGATTTACCTTGCTTCCGGCAATGAATCGGTAAACGTGCGTCTTTGTACTGGGTTTGAAGAAGGCAGAAAAATATTCAATTTCGCGATGGGCGGCCAGTCGTTCAGCACAGAAAACAAAATTGGGGAAAGCGTATGGCTGAAACTGGAGCGAAAAGCGCATGAGCTAACCGGTTACTACAGTTCTGATGGTCTGCAATGGCATCAAATCGGTACGGTCATCAATGCAAGTGAACTGGACAAAGCCCAGCCTAATTTTAATTCGTGGGTAGGTACCAGCCTGGGCCTTTTTGCTGAAGGCAGGGAAGCGGATTTCGATCTTTTCGTTTATAAAGACGGTTATTCGGAGCAGCCCTTAGCAGGCGCCAATAATTATTGGGGCGTTACGTTATCTCAGGTTGATGGCGTTATCTTAAACAATGATGCCGGAGGTTGGGTGATGTTGGGCGGAGTGGATATGGGGAGAGGGGCAAACAAAGCAACCAGTATTTCTTTGACCGCCGCGGCGCTTAATAACGGCAGCGTTGAAATATGGATCGATGACCTAAACAAAGACGGCAGGAGAATCGCCGTTATACCAGTTAAAAGTACGGGCTCATTGAATAAATGGTCGGCCATATCTGCAAAGATACCCGCCATTGCCGGTCAGCATGATCTATATGTTAAGATAAAGGGATCTAAGAATGCTTTGGCGATAAGATCATTATTGTTTAAATAAGCTGCCCCTGCCCGAAACTAACTGGTTATAAAGGCAGGCGCTCTCCTTGCTTCCCGATTGCTATCCTTACCTTTTTTATCATTTAAAAATGAAAACCGCAGAAAAAAATGGTACAGCAGTACAAGCAATTGCAAACAAAGGAGTAAACAGAATTTCAAACCGCCCAGGCTTAACAGGAAAGGAAGCCAAAGAAGATGAGAGCACCGGAAGGTATAAGTTTTTCAGCGATGCTACGTTATTTTTAAAGCCAACTGAAAATCCTCAAATACAAATGCGATTAAAGCATCTCTAATGAGGATTTTCTACTTGGACTATCAGAGCGTAACCGTAATTATTTCAGATCCGGAAAACAAGGAGGTTAAAAATCATTTATGTTATATATCCGACTATCTCAACTAATATATTTTGTTCCGATTTTTAATCAAATAGACCATTGCTTCTTTCACTACCTGCACCGGGTTTCTTGGAATAAATCCCAATTCTGTTCTGGACTTTGAAATATCAAAATTTTGTTGAAGTCCTGAAAACATTTTAATGTCTTTGGTAGTGAGCAATGGTGCTTTTCCCGTGATTCTGCTTCCGGTTTCCATCAGCCAGGCAATGGTCAAAAGTATGGGTTTTGGAACGGCGGCTGGCAGTTTTATATTCAGTTCAGGGAAGAGTTCCTGGGCGATTTTGGTAGTTTCTTTTATCGACATACATTTTTCGTTTGCCAGAATGTACCGCTCACCATCCCTGCCTTTTGTTGCAGCCAGATAACAACCTTCGGCAACGTCTTTTACATCAATCCAATTGAGCGTAATGTTGGTTTCAACAGGAATTTGTTTTTTCAAAATCAGGTGGATGATGTTATAGGAAACGTTCAATGGTGCAAATGCTTCACTGCCAATCATTGCGGAAGGCAGTACGGCAACCAGCTCAATGTTACGTTTCTTAGCCAACTCGAACGCCAGTTTTTCACCGTCATTTTTCGAGTTGTAATACATATCCCTGCGGTCGGGATTGTAGCCATAGCTCTCCTTTGTAGGAAGTCTGGAATAATCTAACGCCGCTATGGAACTTACATATACAATCCGTTTTACACCGGCTTCTGCGGCGGCTTCAATCATGTTTTTCGCCCCGGAAAGATTGACGTCATAAATTTCTTTTTTCGGGTTATTTGCCCAAAGTTTGAACGATGCACCTACGGCATAAAAAACATCTACATCCTGCAAGGCGTTAGCCAGGGATTGTTTGTCGGTGATGTCAGCCTGAACCACTTCGCAATTGAGTCCTGCAAAAGATTCCTGGTTTTTAATGTTGCGAACCGAAGCCCGGACAGGAATGCCTTTTTCGATAAGCAATCTCACAAGGTTATTGCCCAGATGTCCGTTTGCACCTGTAACCAATGCCAAATTTTTCTGTGCCATAGTTTTTGATGTTTAAATGATGGTACAAAATTCAAGATTGGCTTTTTAAAGGCACTTCACAAATGTTACTTAATGATTTCCTTTCGTATTCTGCTTAGGCTTTTAGGGTTCATTCCTAAAAAAGATGCGATGTGTTGCAGCGGTACGTTTTGTAAGATCTGCGGATAGTTTTTCATTAATTTGCGATAGCGTTCTTCGGCACTTAGTGTTGCCAGTTCTGTTGAGCGGTTTTCGTTATAGGCAAGTGATTGCTGGAAAACCGAGATGCTGAAATCCCTGAAGACTGTGCTTTGCTGTGTTAGTTGATCCAGATTCGTTTTCGTAATTCTCAATAATTCACATTCCGTTACACATTCCAGATTTTCGTTGGATTTTGTTTGGTTGACAAAGTGGAAGTAGGAAGTAATAAATCCTGGCGGACAATTGATATGTGTGGTTACCTCATCTCCGTTCTCGTTGTAATAAAATAGTCGTACATAGCCAGAAACCACGAAATAAAGATACTTCGGAATGCTTCCCTCTTTTTCACAGATGTGGTTTTTGGGGAAAAGTACATACTCAAAAAAGTCTTTGCACAAGGCCCTATCTTCCGGCGTGATTGTTTGGGATAGGAGTGCAAATAACTTTTCATGCATTTTGTAAATTTAGAAATTTTATTAACCGTTATCGGCTTTTGCCTTTCCGTTTTCCAGGATGGTTTTGTCTGTAAGTTTTGAAATGGCATCGTTTTATCGTGCTTTAAATGGTTATACAAAGCGATGCAGATTCGGAATGCCCGAAGCAATGGCATCATTTAGATTTTTGGGTAGATGGGTAATGATTTTACTGACGATGGTATTTGTCACTACAGTTATAATTATATGATGAGTGAATACAAAATTGCCATCTATGTCCGGGAAAAAATTGCCATCCTGTCCGGCATAAATAAAGCCGAAAATGGATTTGCTGACTGCAAGATTGCAGTTGATTTCGTATAAATGCGACAATGAAGTAATATCATTAATGAGCTCGAAATTTTTGGCACTGTTGTCTGCCAGTAATTTGCCTTTGGGTGGTTTGAAAAAAGCAGTGTCGCCTTTCTTTAATTTTTGCATCCATTCCGAAATGTTAAGCAAATTGATCCTCCTTTACGCTTCATCATATGGCTTATTCTAAATTTATTTTGATTTAAACGGGTCAATCAGGGCAATACTGCCATCTGAACGATGGTAAAGCGGCGTTACCTTAACATTTCTCAGGTGCGTTTTGCCGGAGATTTCCGTGTCGTGGTAAAACAGGTACCATTTTCCTTTAAACTCCACAATAGAATGGTGCGTGGTCCAGCCCTGCACCGGTTTCAAAAATATTCCTTTATAGCGGAAGGGGCCGAATGGCTTATCACTTGTAGCGTACGCCAGGTAATGCGTGTCGCCTGTAGAGTAGGTGAAATAGTATTTACCTTCAAATTTATGCATCCAGGGCCCTTCAAAAAAACGCCTGTTATGGTCTTTTCCCAGCAGCGGGCGCCCGCTCTCGTCCAGGATAATAACATCCTTCACCGGCCCCTCAAAATGCTTCATATCCGAACTTAGCCTGACCACTTTACAACTGAGCGCCGGGGCATCGTCGTTCTGAAGGTCGGTTTTAGAACCGTTGGGCTGGTATTGGCCCGTGGCCCATTGCTGTAACTGACCTCCCCAGATACCGCCAAAATACATATAACTTTGGCCATCCGAATCTGTATATACCGCCGGATCGATACTAAAACTGCCTTCAATTGGCTGTGGTTCGGCTTTAAAAGGCCCGGCGGGATCTTTGGAAGTAGCAACGCCAATATGGAAAACATCTTGTTTATCCTTCACCGGAAAGTAAAGGTAATACACGCCATTTTTGTAAGCACAATCCGGCGCCCATAGCTGCCTTCCTGCCCAGGGGATATTTTTTATATCGAGGGCTACCCCGTGATCGGTTACCGGCCCGTTGATATGATCGAGCGAAAGGATATGATAATCCCTCATCGCGAAGTGATCGCCGCCGCCGTTGTCGGTTACGGCTGTGTCAATGTCATGAGAAGGGTAAATATAAATTTTACCATTGAAAACATGTGCGGAGGGATCTGCGGTATAAATCGACCTGATGAGGGGAGGAGATAAAAAGGTTTGTTTTTGTTTTGTTTGGGCGGCGGCCTGATTTACGGTGAAAACCGCCGCCATGAGTGTGCAGATAAGTTTAAATTGGGTTTGTTTCATCTTTGTTAATATTGTTTTCCAAAGGCAGCAGGCAGGGCATTTATACCTCGATGTTTAATTTGACGGGGCTGGATAGCCCGGGTTGTCCGGCATTTTTTCATCATATCGCCGGCCAATTCCCTTTTATATGTTTATAGCGGGAAATTGCTACTACAACTCATCTTATTAATTACTCAAATAATGCGGTATGTTTTACCTGCCAGGGTTGGAAGATCATATAAATAACTTTTCGGGAGTTTTACGTTTAGATCTTTATCGTTTTTTTTGATGATGGGTTGCGCGATGTCGGTGATACGATAGAATCGATTGCTGTTAACCCCGTTTGCTTTTTTTAACATCCGGTTGTTCAGCAGTTCGTTAACACGCAGCCGGCAATTCCCGCCAAGGGCCGAATGTATAACGAGTTTTGTTAGGTGACGGCCTGACCATGCCAGGTCTATCTTGAATCCGCCACGGGCCATCAGTCCGTTTACGCTGCCTTTATCCCAGTCGTCGGGCATAGCAGGCAGCAGATAGATTGCAGCATCATGGCTTTGCATCAACATTTCGGTGATCCCCGAAGTACAGCCAAAATTGCCGTCAATCTGAAAGGGGGGATGTGCGTCAAATAAATTGGGATATGTGCCTCCGGATCCGGTCATGACTGGTTTTATCTGGTCTTTGATTAGCTTGTAAGCGTGATTGCCGTCTAATAACCGGGCCCACAAATTAATCTTCCAGGCCATTGACCAGCCGGTAGATACGTCACCACGGTATACCAATGAATTTTTGGCCGCGGCGAATAATTCCGGATGTATAAAAGGAGAGATCTGGTTCCCCGGGAAAAGTCCGTAAAGGTGCGATACGTGGCGGTGATTGTCAGTTGGCCGGTCAAGGTCGTCCAGCCACTCCTGCAATTGCCCGTACCGGCCCACCTGCATTGGCGGCAATTTTTCGCGCAGCGCTTTCAGCGAATCGGCAAATATTTTGTCTGTATTCAGGTCTGCCGCAGCATATATAACATCTGTAAATAAGCCATATACCAATTGGTTATCCATCGTGGTCCCGGCAGCAACCGACACCTCATGGCTCCCGGTTATGTATTCGTGCTCGGGCGAAACAGACGGGCTTACGACGAGCCAGCCATGATCCGGTTCTTTTTGCAGCACATCAACGAAATAGGTAGCGGCACCTCTCATTACCGGGTAATATTGCTTCAGAAATTTTTTATCTCCCGTGAAAAGATAATGCTCCCACAGATGCTGGCACAGCCAGGCATTTGCGGTTGGCCATAAGCCCCAGAATGCGCCATCCACTATACCGGTAATCCGCCAGATGTCTGTATTATGATGAAGCATCCAGCCCCTGGCCCCATACATCTGCCTGGCTGTCGCCTTACCGGTTACGGAAACATCTTTGATGAGGTTAAATAAAGGCGTGCCCAGCTCAGATAGTTGGGTGGCCTCCGCCGGCCAATAGTTCATTTCAGAATTGATATTGACGGTATACTTACTATCCCACGGACCTTTCAGTTCCCCGTTCCATATGCCCTGAAGGTTGGCCGGTTGTGATCCCGGTTGTGACGAACAGATCAGTAGGTAACGCCCGAATTGAAAATACAGTTCGGCCAGTTGGGCGTCGTTGTTACCTGCAAAGTTTTGTATCCGCACATCTGTGGGCAGCTTGATCGCGTTTGTCATGCCCAGGTCCAGTTTTATCCGGTTAAAGTACGACTGATAAAACCTGATATTAGATTGGCGCAGGGTATTAAACGATTTGGTACAGGCAGCCTGCATATCGTTGCGGGCCCGCCCAGGCGCGTTTCCTGACAGGTTGTGATAGTTGATGAAATTAGTGCCGATGGAGAGATAAATAGTCGCCGTGTCCGCATGGGCGATGGTCATCCCGGAAGTATCCGTTTGTATCGTGCCCCCATGATTTTTTACACGGGCGATCATGTTAAACCTGACCTGGCCTTTTTGATTTTCGTGATCGCTGCTTTTACCTGAAAGAACGATTTCCTGGTTAGCTGCGCTAATCTCTTGTACAAGCGGGCTCTGGAGCCTTACCTTGCAATTGATCATTCCCGGTTTATCAGCACTCAGCCGTACCAGTAACACATGTTCTTTGAAAGAGGTAAAGTATTCCCGCTTATACTGAACGCCTCCCGAGCTGTAACGTACTGTGGCTGTGGCATGTTCAATATCCAGGTTGCGGTAATAATTGCTAACGTCCGTCTGGCCGGGAAAATTGATATACAAATTGCCAGCGAGCTGATAGGGCATGCCGCTGTTGCCCTTCGGGCCGAGATATTTATTGGCAGCCGCCTGCGCCTCCAGGTATTTTTTTTGCGCCAAAAGCACGCGTACTTCTTCAATATGAGGCTTAGCGGCCGAATCAATGTTGTTGTTGGGGGCGCCTCCCCAGATGGTAGATTCGTTGAGCTGGATGCGTTCCTGCTGTACGCCGCCAAAGACCATTCCACCTATAAAACCATTCCCTATCGGCAGGGCCTCATTCCAGTTGGTGGCGGGCCTGGTGTACCATAGCCTATAACGCAGATCCCGAAGAGCGGATTGATTATTTTGTCCCCAGGCGACGGCACAAAAAAGGCCTGCAATCATTGCTAAAAATGTCTTTTTCAATTTTATCAGTTTAGTTATGACAGGGGTATACAAGCCCGTGCCGGTTTGCAAGTCAGTTTATTGGGTTATAGCGCAAGTCACTTTTTAAGTATGGCTGCTTTTTTCTTACAATATATTGACTATTAGCCTTATGAACAATATTTTATCCCCGGATTAATTATCCCGATTGATTTTCGAACAAGCTCCGTTTTAAAGAAAACAGGGTTCGCCGAATAGGCCTGCGCAATACAATTGCGCAAATGTTAAACCGGAAAGCTGCATTAAGCCGTATAAATTGCCCCTCAAACACGAGAAAGATCATCGTATAATTATGCAAATGCTGTACGCTAAGCATCACCGACCGGAAGAAATTAAGAGGCTGTTCACATTGAACAGCCTCGTTAAAAAATCATTATTTCTCCAGCTTAGTAGCCCGGATTCTGGTAGGCAGCCTTATCAGCAGCGCTCATAACTAATGCATCTATTTGCCCCTGCGGAATAGGGCGAAGATAGAGATGCGAGTCGATGGAACGTGTAACTTTAACCGGCGTATGGTCTCCAAAGGTGGTTCCTGCAATTGTAAAGGAAGCAGCAAGTTCCCCCCACTTTTGTGTCCGTACCAGATCGAACCAGCGGCCGCCTTCTGCATAAAATTCCCGGGAACGCTCCGCTAATACATAGTTCATGTCGATGATTGCGGGAGTAGCCGCCATCATAGCCTGGCTATCGTCTTCAATCTTTACTACATTACCATTATTATTGAAACGCCACTTTCCTGCGCGTGCCCGCAGCACGTTAACGAGTTCACGTGCTGATTTTCCTGGTTTAACAGTGGCGCCTTTAACTGCCGCCTCCGCTGCGATCAGGTATAGCTCCGAGAATTTTGCTATTGGATAAGGACGCGTACTACCGGCATTTGGCTGTCCCAAACCTGTGCCGTTATCTGTACGATAAGGCCCCAGTTTCCAGAGTCCCGGATAAATTATCCGGCTTATATCGCCAGGGTTGACCACCCAATCTGATCTACCTGGCAGCAGCCCGGCACCAACATTCCCGTTTCCTTTGGCATACACCACGTTCGGATCGTCATTATCCAGGAACGAGAGTATCGCGCCCCCCTGTGCAACGGGCAAGCCGTTGGCGTTAGCTAAGGTCTGGGCCGTGTTTCCGCCCTTTTGCCAGTTTCCGCGATATACGGTTGTGAAAGTTCCGTCATATCGTGAATCGTTTACTTTATCAGCGAAAGTGTTTTTCAGTACTTCAACAGTAGGGGCCATGCGAACCCAGGGCCGACCTAAATGTTGATCTGCCTCACGCAGAACGGAGTTCACCCCGCCACTGATTATGTTGGGATAGTTCCAGGTCATCATCCAGCCGGCAAAGTTATCCGGAGCGCCGCCGCTTCCGTAGGTCAAACTCGAACCGTTATATTTTTCACTGCTTTGAGTATGGTCTGCATAGAGCACCATTTCGCTGTTACGGTCGTTTGTGCCAACATTCACATCGTAAAATGTTGGCTGTAATTTGAACGAGCCCGGATTATCAATTGCGGTGGTGGCGATATCGTAGGCGTTTTGAAAATACCACGCAGCATCGTGTCCATTGGGATCTGTCCGGTTACTTGCGGGATAGGTCGGGATACTATTGGGATTTTGCAACCACCATGCATAAGTTAAATAGGCCTTAGACAGGAAAAGACGAGCTGCCGTTTTGGTCAGTCCGCCGGTTACCCGGCCGGTTTCCGGCAGATCATTGATCGCCTGCAGTAAATCCGGGAAAATCGCCTTTGTATAAACTTCGGGTACCGTATTACGCACCGACGTCCTTGAAGGCGTGATATTAAATTTCAACGCTCCCGAACCCAGATCAAGCGGTACGCCGCCGTAGGATTGCACCAGCAAAAAATAATCAAATGCCCTGAAGAAGCGGGCCTCAGCAATCAGAGCGCTGGAAATCCCCACGGCACTGGCGTTTTCGATTACGCCGCTGGCAGTATTGATGTCGGTAAAAGACTCGCCCCATATGATACTGGTAGGATAACTGGTTGAAGATATGATACCGACGCCTGAGCAATCCAGATCTTTGAAGTTTCCGTCGGCGCTCTGGCCCCATGTAGCTTCATCGGTACCGGTAACACCCGAATTATAGTAATAAGCCTGCCCGTAAATATTACGCAGGTGCGCGTACATGGCCGTTAATCCCCCATTAACACCCTGTACCGTTTTAAAATATTCCGGGGTGAAGGAGGAACGCGGTTGCTCATCAAGCACTTTTTTACATCCCGTAGATAAGACCGTTAGCAAAAGCGTGGATTTTATGACGCTTTTTATCTTTAAAGTTTTCATGTTGATAATGTTAAAATGTCAAATTCAATCCAAGTACATAATTCGTGGTCGAAGGGGCGTTGCTGCCGACTGTCAAGAATCGTCTTAGACTGTTTGACAGGGGCACCGCCGCGTTTTCATTACCATAAGAGTTTGGTTCAGGATCCATCCCTGACTCTTTGTGATAAGGCGAGAAAAATACAAATGGATTTTGCACCGTGAAATAAGTGCGCAGGCGCATGTTCGCGTGCTTTGAGAGCAGCTTGCTGAAATCATAACCAAGCGTCATTGTCCGGATCTTGAGATAGGATGCATCAAAGTAACCGAGCGTACTGCCATATTTCGGATTATCGCCACTCAGGATACCGCCTGGTTTCGGATATTTTGCACCTGTGTTATCCGGCGTCCAGTAATCTTCCTGAACGTTATTACTGCGGCCTGTCATCAGGTTCAGATAGCCCCCGGAGCCGTACAGGCTACTGATGAGCGTGCCCCCTTTCTTAAAGGCACCTACAACACTGAAATCAAAGCCTTTATATGCCACACGCGTATTAAAGCCGCCTTCGAATTTAGGATCAACATCGATGATCTGACGATCGGCGGCCCCGATAGCCCTTGTTGGCTGACCGTTGGCGTCATAAGTTCCGGTATACAACACTTTGATCATGCCCACATTTCCGCCCGGTTCAAGGGTGCTCAGGTAAGGGTCGCCAGACTGCCACAATCCTATTTTCTTGTAATCGTATATGGCGTTTATATTATGGCCTACGAACCATGCGTTGCCCTCATCACGTGTCTGACCTGAAGCGAGCGCCACAAGTTTATTCCTGTTTCCATAGATATTAATACCCAAATCCCAGGTAAACCCGTTTTTATTGATGAGCGTACCATTCAAACTTAACTCAAGCCCCTTGTTCTGAGTCCGCCCAACGTTTGCTGTATAGCTTCCAACCCCCGCGGTAGGCGGCAGCCCTACGCCCAGTAAGATATCGTTTGTATTTGTAACATAATATTCAACAGTACCTGATAAGCGATGTTTAAACAAAGAAAAGTCTATTCCATAGTTCCATGTCTTTGAATATTCCCAACCTAAAGTTGGACTTGGAAGCTGGGTTACATAATAACCCGTAGCATAGTTTGTGTCGCCGAAATTATACTGACGCGTACCCAAAGTACCTAATGTCTGATAAGCGTTTACTGCCTGGTTTGAGGTTTGCCCAAAGCCTGCACGCAGTTTCAGATTATCTATAACCGAAATGCCTTTCATGAAAGATTCGTTCATGATATTCCAGCCTGCTGAAACTGCAGGATAAGTGTGCCATTTATGCCCTGGAGCTAAACGGGAAGAGGCATCCGAGCGCACGGTGGCAGACAGCAGGAAGCGGTCATCGTATGAATACATCACACGACCCATGTATGACATCAGGCCGCTCTGGCTGTAGTTGCCGTTGCCGATTGTGATCTCGCCGGTTGCTGCACCCAGGTTATAAAACTGGAAAGCATCAGCTGGAATATCTTTGGCTGACATGCTGGAAGAATTATACCTGGTTTGCTCGGTAGAATACAGGGCCACGACATTTATGTTATGCTTTTGAGCGAAAGTATGGTCGTAGGTCAGCAAATTTTCAACCGCCCAGTGATATTGGGCTGAGTTGCTTACGCCCGCTGTTGACGGCGTTGTCGGCGTGGCACTGCCAATCCCAACTCCGGTATAATTGCCGTTGTTGCTTTGCACATAATCGAGACCAAGGTTTACCCTGTATTTCAGGCCTTCCACCCACGGAATTTTTACTTCGCCATAAACGGAGTTGTATGTGGCGTAATTTCTTGTTTCGTTGAGCCATTGATCGTGGAGGTTATTGATGATGCCTTTGGTCAAAACGAAACTTTCAGACAGTGGCGTTTTAACGGTTCTTTTCAGGCTTCCGTCCGCATTATAGGGATTGGCAAGGGGCGAAAGTCCCAAAACACTGCCAACGCCAACCTGGCTGCCTTCGGTAAGGTTATAGTTATTGTTAGTGGTAAAGCCAACTTTAACGTATTTGCCTACATTCTGGTCAACAGATCCTCTCATGGAGTAGCGGGTATATTGCTGCGTGGGAATAAGGCCCTGATTTTTATAATAGCCGCCGCCGAAATTATATGTACCCGTTTGGCTGCCTCCGGAAACACCTACGTCATTACTGAAAACCATACCGCTTCTGTAAAAAAGCTTCTGCCAGTCGGTATTAACATCGTCAGCTTCGTCTACGGCGTTGGTGTACAGGCCCGCCGCTTTACGTAGTTTTAAAAATTCGGGACCGGTCATCATCGGGTACCTGGCGAAAAGTTTTTGCTCCCCATAATAGGCGTTATAGGTAATTTTAGCGGCTCCTCCCACCTGGCCCCTATTCGTGGTAATAAGTACAACGCCGTTTGCTCCCCTCGAGCCGTAAATAGCTGTGGCGGAAGCATCCTTAAGAATATCGATACTTTTAACGTCGTTAGGGTTAATATCACCAAGAGAGCCGGTAAAAGGGATACCGTCAAGTACGATCAAAGGGTCATTGCTTGCAGTAAGCGACCGTTGGCCCCTGATCAGGATCTGCATCGTTGCACCTGGTTTTGTAGAAGTTTGAGAGACCTCTACGCCGGGCAACCTGCCTTGTATAGCCTGGCTGATATTAGGCGCGGGAATATCACGGATCCGTTCGCCGCTGATCGACGCGACTGAACCCGTTACAGCTTCCCGCCTTTGGCTACCATAGCCGATAACGATCACATCGTTAAGGCTGTTACTGCTTTGGCTAAGACGAATGGATAAATGTGTTTGCCCGTTAATCTGGATTTCCTGGTCGGCATAACCAATAAAAGTCACAATAAGCGCCTTCTCGGTTGGAGGGACAGTTATGGTGAAATTGCCGGCAACATCGGTTACTGATGTTGCTTTAGCTGTTTTTGCCCTTACGGTAGCGCCCGGTAAAGGCAGACCCTTCTCATCGACTACGGTACCGTTTATTTTCCTGCCTTGCCCAAATGCTGTAAGGCTGGAAAGCAAAACCGCCAGCAGCAGCAAGAAAGGTTTCTTTTGAATAGTTTGTAATGATTTTTTCATAATTCAGGTTTAAAAAAATTGAAGTTTTTGTGCCATGGAACAATTCGCCCAGGTTTGAGTTTAATATGCTTCCCGTCCGGGCCCCTAATCAGGTTTTTCATTTTATAGTTTGTTAAATCACAACGATAACTTTATTATGACCAGCTTCGCAATCGATTGCGAAATTGATGGTGACATAATGCGGAGCTTAATCCGGACGATATCAAATAAATCAGAATGTTTTTTTTAGTTTATAAATTGTATATGGCGGCAGGAATGCCCTCATAGCTATGCCGAAGATCATCGCTTTAAAGGGATTAGGGTAGGACAAATCGCAAAATTCGTGATACATTTGTTCAATGATGCCATTATGGGTGGTTTCTGCAGTGTTGCCGAATTACTTTGACTTGAGCGCGCGACCACGCGAATATCCGGAATGCTGCTTCCGATACATGTACCATTGTGTAAAAAGATGGCTGCGGAGGCTATAGGACGCCTTAAATTGCAGGAGTGGCCTTGTTTTTAGACATATTCCTTTTGATGATCATGTACTCCGACGGTAACATGCCGAAGCGTGTTTTAAAGATCCGCGAAAAATAACTGGGTGTGCCGAAGCCTGTAATATAGGCGATCTGAGCTACATTATAATCACTGATCTCCAGCAACTGGGCTGCTTTGTCAAGTTTGACGTTGCGGATGTACTCCACCGGGGTTTGCCCGGTAATTTCCAGAAGTTTGTAATAAAGTGACCCCCGGCTCATGCCCACATGCCGGCTCAGTTCTTCAACTGACAACCCCGGCTCACTTAATTGGTCTTCTATATATTTCATGACCGAATTTAAAAGCTTTACATCGGCCGACTCCATTTCAACCTGGGGGCTAACCATCTGTATTTGCCTGGAATATGTATCCTTTAGATTTTTGTTCAGATCAAGAAGGTTATCGATCTTGGTTTGCAGGATTTGGAAATTGAAAGGCTTCGTAAGATAGTCATTAGCGCCTGTTTTGAGGCCTTTTAACTGATGCTCTTCCCCGGTTGTTGCCGTTAATAATATTACAGGGGTATGGCAGGTGCGCTTATCGGCTTTAATTTTTTTGCTCAACTCAATCCCATCCATGTGGGGCATGTTGATATCACTGACAACCAGGTTAACATGCGCGCCAAGTGTTTTTTGCCATCCTTCTTTACCGTGGGCCGCCTCAATAATATGATAGTATTTTTTCAGGTGATCCGACAAATAAGAGCGGAATTCGTCATTGTCCTCTACCAATAGTACGGTTGGCTTTAGTTCAGGGTTTTCGCTTCTGGCCTGCCTTTCTTTAGCGTTTTCTCTATCAGAAACGGGAGGTGTTTCGGAGGTACCGGCTTCCACCGCAGCGGTGAGCGGAAGCCTTACTAAAAAGCTTGTTCCCTGTCCGGCTATACTTTCCGCCTGAATGGTGCCGCCGTGAAGCTCTATAAATTCCTTGGTTATGGAGAGGCCGATGCCGGTACCCTGGTTGACTATTGCACTGCTTTGGCGCGATTGATAAAAGCGTTCAAATATTTTTTCGAGATCATCGGCCTGTATGCCAATTCCGGTATCAGTAACCTTAAGCAGCAGGCCTGTGCTCAACAACGAACTCTTTTCAGCCCGGGCGCTGACAGAAACTACCCCGCCGGCAGGGGTGAATTTAAATGCGTTAGACAACAAGTTGAAAATAACCCGCTCCAGCTTATCGGGGTCAAAGTAAGCCCGCACCTCTTCCTGTTGCACATCAACCTCCAGTGTAACCTGTTTTTTTAAAGCAAGATCCTGAAACGCTTCGCACGACTCGGTGATAAAAGACATAATCTCTCCCGCCGAAAGGCTGAGCTTCAACTTTTGTTCTTCCATTTTACGAAAGTCAAGCAACTGGTTGACCAGGTTGAGTAACCTGCGACCATTTCTATTGATCATTTTCAGATCCTCGATGTCATTCCCCGGAACAGATTTTTCAAGCAGTTTTTCGACCGGGGCCAGGATCAGCGACACCGGGGTTCGAAACTCGTGGCTTAGATCTGTTAAAAACTTTATTTTCAGCAAGTCCAGCTCATGCAAACGTTCAGCTTCCCGCCTTTCCTGTTCAATAAGCTGACTGACTTGAAGTTTCTCCTGGGCCTGCTCGAATTGCCTCCGGATCTTCTGAATACCACGTCTCCTTATGAAAAACAAAGCCGATCCTAAAATAACCACGTAAGCAATATAAGCATAAACTGTTCGCCAGAACGGCGGCAATATAGTTATCCTGATCGTCGTCACCGGGTTATTCCAGTGGTTTTCATCTTTACTGGCCATCACCTCAAAACTGTAGGTCCCGGGATCAATATTGGTATAGCTGGCTGTTCGAATATTTTGAACATAATTCCAGGCTTTATCAAAACCTTTTAGCCGATAAGCATATAAATTCTGTTTAGGAGATGTATAATCCAGTGCCACATAACCGATGGAAAAATTTTGGCCGTATTTCAAAGTGATTTCTTTTGCGGTACTGATATGCTCATGAATCGGTGACTCATTTCCCGGATTTACTATCGCATTATCAACGGTTAAATTGCTTAGAATTACCCGTCCGGGACGAGAGACAACCGGTAATCTCGATGGATTAAAAAAATTAAAGCCGTCCTGACCTCCAAAATAAAGATTGCCGTCCCTGGTTTTTATTCCTGAGCCTGAAGAAAAAGCTCCTTGCTGTACGCCGTTTTCGTTAGTAAAATTGCGGAAAACCCTTCTTTTGTAATCAAACGAACTGATTCCGCGATCTGTGCTTAACCACAGGAAACCTTTATCGTCTTGCAAAATTGATTTTACGAAGGAATTAGCCAGGCCCTGATCTTCACCGTAAGAAATGAATTTTTTTTGATTTTCGTCGAAGTAGCTAATCCCCTGTTTGGTGCCAGACCAAACACTCCCGTCATTAGTTATAAATAAGTTCAGTACCACGTCGTCGGCCAGTGCCGAATTTTTTTTATTGTAATGCGTCCACTTTTGATGCTCAGTATCAAGCACTACGATTCCAGTTCCCATCGAGGCAATCCACATGCGCCCGTCCCGGCCCGGAATAATAGAAGAAATAAAACCGTTAACGGGTAAACTCCGGCTCTGGCCGCCGGCCCCGTTTTGACTTGTGAGATGTGAAAATGAATGGCTATTTTCATCATATATATCTATTCCCCGACCCAGTGTACCTATCCAAATTCTGCCACTCGCGTCGGCGTTAATACAAGTAATATCATTGCTACAAATTCCATGACCATTGCCCTCAGCTGTATATTGTACATATCTATGAGTAGCGGTGTCGATTCGGAAAAGCCCGTTATGGTAAGTTCCCGCCCACAAGTTTCCTTTCCTGTCTATATAAAGTGATGTTACGGCCAGTGAGCTTCCGCGGCGTTTCAACTTACTTTGTATATCATACGAATGCAAAAGGCCTGTCTTTTTGTCGAGCAAAGCAATACCTGCGTCGGTCCCTACAAAAATGCCCCCGTTGCTACATTCCGCGAAAGCGGTTACAAGCGGAGATTTTAGACCGAGAGGATCGAAAGGGTCACTTTTCTTGTGATTGAAGAGTGCAAGATGAGGGTCGTATTTTCCGATCCCTTCGGTAAAAGTTCCAACCCAATATATACCTGCAGGGTCAATAAATATGCTGCGTATGGAATTGCTTTTCAGGCTACCCGCATTCCTGGGATCTGCGGTCAATTGCTGAAAAACCTCCAGTTGAGGATCGAATAAATTGACCCCACCCTCTGTTCCGATCCAGATCTTTCCGTCTTTAGCCAGGCACATCGTGAAAATTGCATTATTGTCCAGACCCAGGGGCGATTGATTGCCAGAACGAAAAATTTCAAAATGCCCATCGTCTGTCCACTTGTTCAGCCCGTCGTACGTACCAAACCAAATGCTGCCTTTTCTATCTTCAATGATTGCTTTAACCGTGTTATTACTTAACGTGTACCTGCCCTGTTCATTGTGCGAAAACCTTTTGAAGGAATTTGACGACCATTCATACAGGTATAACCCGTAATTGGTACCAATCCACATCCGCTGTCGACTATCTTCGAACAAAGAGAGGACGACAAACGCGCCCGCGTCCTTTTTATCAGGTTCCGGAATCTTAACAGGCGTAATTCTGCCGGTTTTCGCATCAATTATCCGGAGATCTTCATAGGTGCCTACCCATAATTTGCCTTGGTGGTCCTGGCAAATAGCCCTGACTGATATGTCTGAAATTTCTCGCCAGGAACCATCTCCCCTGAAAGGTTCGAACCGATCAAACTTGCGGTTGTAATAAGAAAGCCCCCCTCCGCTGGTACCAACCCATATCCGCCCACTTTTATCTTCAAACATTGACAAGACTTCGTTGGAAGGAATACTATTACCAGATGCGCCATGCCTGTAAATAACGAAATTACTGCCATCGAATTTATTAAGCCCGTTTCCGGTTCCGAACCACATCAATCCAAACCGGTCTTTTATAATGGTATTTACGGTATTCGAGGACAATCCTTCTTTTATTGTAATAGATGTAAAGTTTATAGCAGCCTGTCCATAAATTTGAGATGGGACGCACAAAAAGAGCAGGCATGTCAATATATAACAGCTTTTAAACTTAAGCATGATTAAAATTTGATGAATAGTCACTCGTAGCAACCAATAAAGAATTCAGTAATTTATTTTAATTGGTGTTGTTTTGACAAATATAACCTGATTGATGCAAATATCCTTGTTAATTTATGACTATAGGGTATTTCCAGGCTTATTCTCAAAGGTTTCGTCTTTTTATCAGGCGGCAGCGGGTCTTATTCGCCATCATTTTTGGGACATCCCAGACTGTTTAAAAACGTATGTAAAAAAAGAAAATCCGCCGATTTCGTGCGAAACTCGGCGGATTTTGCGGAAAAGATGTGGAGATCGGATTATTCAGGGCCTCAAAAACAACTCCCAAACACGGTTTTTGGGCTCTGGGAGTAGTTTTTTATTCCCTCATTGTGAATTTGACTGACTTTTGATTGTCTTTACTATCAACACAAAACGGTGCCCTCAAGCGCATGGAACATAATGGCCAAGACCTCCGAAATATCCATATATTTGATCTAATCGAACGCGAAAAACTTTTATTCGATTGCATTTGCATGGATCTGCTTCAACGCTGATAATCAAACTCCGCCGCCAAATTAAGGCAACATGATTTCTGCAACATTGCGTTGGTTATAAAGATTCCAATGCGCTTCTGCCACCTCTGCTGCTGTTATCGTTGGCATTCCATCCGGAAAATCCCCTTTGTGTTTACCCTCACTTACAACCAAAGCACCAATTGACACAATACCAGCAAAAATGCTGTCCTCTTTCAGGTCCATGTTGAGCAACCGCGCATAATTTAATAAAGCGCCTGCGGCAACGCCGAAGCTGGCGGTTCTGTTTACTGGATGCTGGGCGGAGGACGCAGTAGTAAACAAGACGCTACCGTCTTTCCTTTCCAGCATTTGTGGGAGTACAACCTGCACGGCAGTTATTGCAGCGAGTACCTGGTAGTCGAGATGATATTGTTCATTTGCTATATCTATATTCCGGGCAGTCCGCATACTTTCCCAGGTGGGGGTCGGACTGAATTCCAATATATCAATTGCTCCGTAATGGTGGATAACCTCTTGCAGTGCGCGTGTCAACTGTCCCCGGTCTAATATATCGGCCTGGAAAGTTGCAGCCTCAATGCCTTTTTTAACAGATCGTCTTTCAGCGCATTTAGTTTTTCCACATTTCTCGCAAGCAGCGCAACATTGTAGCCTTCAATTCCGAATTTTTCTGCCACGGCAAATCCTACACCTGGACCCGCACCGACAATGGCTATTGTTTTTTTCATCTTTATTCTTTTTTGTTTTTTCATTGATCAGTTAATTTGTACAGTCATTACCGGGCACACAGGTATAACCCCGTCTAACATGGATCAGGCCGGGGTTGTCCTTCTTCCATTCAGTGTAAGCAGTTTGCAGTACTTTAAGAATTTCAGTACCGGGCTGAGCGCCAGCGATGGCATATTTGCGATCTATTACAAAGAAAGGAACCCCTTTTGCCCCCAGCCTGGATGCTTCTGCACCGTCTGCTTCCACCTGATGTTGAAAAACAGGATTGGTGAGGGCTTCTTTCACCTCTGTAGCCGTCAGGCCTATACTAATTCCAAGTTCTGTTAGAACCGCATCATCAGAAAGATTCTTGCCCTCTGTGAAATAGGCATAAAACAGGCGTTCTTCTGCTTTTTCTCCCAGTCCCTTTGTTTTTGCCATTTGGATAATACGATGCGCTTTCAGCGAGTTAGTGACAAGCATTTTATCGAAATTGTATTGCAGTCCCGCATTCTTAGCCATTATTCCTACCTGTCCGTGCATGGCAACCGAGCGCTCATAGCTGATCCCTTTCCTTGCAGCCACAAACTGGTACATGTTTTCCTGATACTGAGGCACTTCCGACATGACAGGGTCAAGCTGGAAACTCTTCCATTCCACCTCCATATTGTCCCTGTCAGGAAATTTTTCCAGGGCAGCTTCAAAGTTCCTTTTGCCGATATAGCAAAACGGGCATATCACATCGCTCCAGATCTCTATTTTCATTTTTTTGTGCTTTCTTTTTTAAACGGCATTACTATTTACAGTTTTGCGGTCACCGGATAGTTTAGTTTTCTGAAATAGTAGTAGGATACACATAGTATGGCAAACGGGATCAGCGGTGCTATACCTTTTGCGGGGCCATCAGCGAGCCAGTGCCCCAGGCTTGCGGAAAGCAGCAATATTCCGAAAGCGACATAAGCCCATTCTTTGAACATAACGGGCACGGCGGGGATGAGGATAATTATGGCGCCAACGATCTTACAGATGTCTAATTCCAGACCAAAGTAAGCCGGGAAGCCAAGTCTGTGTATGGACTCTATTAAATACGCTTTCGGGGCAAAATAGGACGGCAGCACAATCAGCGCCATGGCGATAATGATAACTATCCAATAAATTCTTTTTTCTTTCTGCATGGTTCAAATATTTACGGCACAAAATTATTTTGAAGTAACTTTATAAATGTTATCTGTTACCCTTTGGAAACCGGTTTCCTCTATGAAACTAAGCCGCTAACCATAAATCGACCATCGTAATTTTGCAGTAATATGAATACAAAAAAGCAAGCCCCGGAAATACCTGATTGTAAAGAGCAATTGATTGCGATAAAGGATACGATGATCTTATTATCGGGGAAATGGAAAATTCAGATTATCGGATGGCTTCTGCTATATGGCAAGGTGCGGTTTATGGATCTGCTGCGTGGAATAGATGGTATTGCTGCCAAAATGCTTTCTAAAGAGTTACAGGAACTGGAGCAAAATCAAATAGTAGCCCGGACCGTGATGCCTACGAAGCCGATAACGGTGGAATATGAGTTAACAGAACATGGTAAGACTTTAAGCGGAGTAATTGAAGCTATTTCGGCCTGGGGAGTTACGCACCGTAAATTCTTGTTTAAAAAATAAGCTAAACAGGAATTCTATTACGCATACTGACGCCAACTAAGTTGAAACTCTTAGGATCCTTTCCGCTTTGTCGAGCATAAGCCCATTTTGCGGCAAATACCTAAAATACGCAAGACCTCTTCATCTCTATTAATGGTTACAAAGATCAACACCGAAAGTGCTTTGTCGGTTTATCATTTAGACGCATTGATTGATTACCTTGAACAATTGACCTTAAGCGTTCCGGAGCAACCTCTTGCATGCTTTTTTCATGAAGAACTTTTTAGAAAGCTTTATCTAAGCGATTTTAGCCTGTTTTGGTGGTGAATATGACGTAATTTTTGAAAAAAAAATTTCTTGAATAAGCCCCTAAACAATCTGATAAAGCACAAAAAAAGCCACTTACTGTTTTCGTAAGTGGCTGATTATCAAAGTGGAGAATATCGGAGTCGAACCGATGACCTCTTGCATGCCATGCAAGCGCTCTAGCCAGCTGAGCTAATCCCCCGTGGTGGGCTGCAAATATAGAATTTTGTGAATTAAAATGAAATTCTATTGTTATTTATTTTATCCGATCCTGTCTCAGCGCCTTTACCGTCGGCTTGTTTAATTTAAACTTAAAATATACCTGCACCTGGTTTGCCCTAAATTGCTTCACGGGCGGGAACAAAAGCCTATAAAAAAGTAAAGCCCCTGATGGGCAGGGGCCTTTACTAACCAATTATAAACCTAAATTATGAGAAGACTACTTTATGTATTGCGTTATTTTTAACACGGTGTAAAAGTAACACTAAGTTTTGATATTCGGAAAATATATTTTGTAATTGTTTTGTAAGTTTTATCAGTTACATTGCCATCCGGTATCTTATTGTCAAAAATAAGAATAAAACATTATTAAATTACTAATTTTTTCAAATTATTTTATAATAATTACCGCTTCGTTCATTTTCATCAAAAAAAGACGCGGTTTTATTTATAAAGTTTACAAAAATTTAATTTTAAATGATTTTTAAAGTAAAATTAGAATCTAAATCCCTATTAAAATTAAATTTCAAAGCATATCGTATGCTTAAAGCAAAACAATCGCCAATTTTTCTTTAAAAAACTCCAAAATACCACATTTTTTTTGCCTTAATACTGCTTTTAGCTCTTTAAAGAACGATTGCCTGCTAAAACAATTTATGTTCTAAACGCAGTTACATAATAAAAATTACTTTACAAAGGCTTTTTTTTAAAGATGCTTTAACACTTTTGCAGCAAAAATATACTGCCTTTTAAAATATGTCATCAACACATACCGCAAAACAACACCCGCATCTTACGCCATTAACTTTATGGATCATGACCATAGCTACCGGTTTGGTGGTAGCCAACATATATTATAACCAACCATTACTGGCCGATATGGCGAATACTTTTGGCGTAAGCGATAAAAAAGCGCAGCAAATATCGCTTTTTACGCAAATTGGCTACGCTACGGGTTTATTATTTATAGTGCCATTGGCGGATATGCTTAAGCGTAAGCGTCTTATTTTAATTGATTTTGTGCTCATGATCATATCGTTAATAGCCAGCGCCATGGCGCCTTCCGTAACTATACTTATGATAGCGGGTTTTTTGGTGGGCGTATCATCGATTATTCCGCAATTGCTGATCCCAATGGCGGCCCACTTAGCCAGGCCACATGAGCGGGGTAAGAAGATTGGCTTTGTAATGAGCGGCTTATTAATCGGCATTTTGCTGTCACGCACATTAAGCGGCTTTATAGGCGAGCATTTCGGCTGGCGAAGCATGTTTTATATAGCCGCCGGGTTAATGTTGCTCATCTGGGTTATGATATTTTTGTTTTTGCCCGAAATTGAACCCGATTATAAAGGCAATTACGGTAAATTGATGAAATCATTGATCCATTTAGTAAAAACCCAACCTAAATTAAGATTGGCAGCATTCAGAGGGGCTTTATGTTTTGCCGGTTTCAGCGCATTTTGGACAACGCTGGTATTCCTGTTAAAACAGCCTCAGTTTAATGAGGGCAGCGCCGCTGCGGGTATGTTTGGCCTTGTTGGCGCTTTCGGTGCGGTAGCCGTTGGCTTTATGGGCCGCCTGAGTGATAAAATGGATGCATACAAATTATCAATTTATACACTTTCGCTCATCCTGATCTCTTTTATTGTATTCTATTTTTCGAGCCATAGTATAATAGGGCTCATCATCGGGGTTATTCTGCTTGATATGGGTGTGCAGGCTACTCATATCTCTAACCAGTCTATTATTTTTGCATTGATCCCGGAAGCCCGCAATCGTATCAATACAGTGTACATGGTGTCTTATTTTATAGGCGGGGCTTTAGGCACGTTCTTCGCCAGCTTAGTTTGGAAAAACTATGAGTGGAACGGAGTGTGTGCTATTGGAACTGCCTTATCAGTAATAGTGATCATAGTGCATTTGTTAAACTACAAAAAATCGTCCGCTACTGCTACTGATGTTCGGTAACGTATGCCTGTTTATCTGCTTTGAATAGTTGCCGGTATTGAATTGATCAAAAAAAGTAAAAATTTCTTCTAAAAAAATATCGCTGTATTACAGTCATTTACATCGTATTGTAAAATAAATCTGAATTTTTAATGACTTTTTTTGCTCTCCGATAAAAGTTTGGCATTGATTTAGATTAGTACTTATCAAACGCAGTTGTTATGAAAACAAAAGACAAAGCGGTTAAACCTGAAGAAGAGAAAGAGTGGGAAAACCCAGTAGAACCGACAAAAACTTCAGACCCACGCGATGAGGAACAAATATTAAGGCAGTATAAAGAAGCAAAACGCCGCCACGATAACCTCACCGAAAACGGGAACGAAAAAAAGAAAGACTAAAACGAAGACATTAAAATATTAAAACATTCAAAACCTACAACATGAAAACGCAAAAACAAACATCAACCACCAAACTAATAGCAAGCTTTGATAATGCACTTAAAAACATCATCATGAGCGATTTGAAAGCTATCAAAACTAAAACGCCCTATTTAACGCCGGCAGCTTAAACTAAATATAAAAAACATCACCTACACTACATCTACCTATGAAAGCATATAAACCAACACCCGCAATAACTAAATTACTTGCACGCTTTGATGCCGAATTATTGGAGCTGTTGAGGGAAGATCTGAAAAACTACAGGGCCAAAACCCAATTCATGAGCAACAACAAGCAGGTAGCAGCACAGCAAACGCTGTCTGCCGCTTGATCAACATATATATATCTACCTATCGAGTACTAACATCACCTATGAAAACGTGGAGCCCTGCAAAAACAGGGCTCTATTTTTTTTAGTAAAGCCGGGCAAGCTTAATGCTATCTTTGTATAATATTAAATAACAATATATTAACACTTTAGTCACCTAAAGGAAATGCCTGAAACGGTTATTTGGATAAAGCGGCGGGCGAATGACCTATGCAGTTAAACACCATATTGCACCATCTATTTACGCGTGGTACCGTTAACCAGGTGATGAACAAATCGGTTACGGTCAATTGATCCTGCACGAGCAGGAGCTAAAGACTGATTGTCTGTATGGTGTATTGCTATCTGTGAAATTACATACTCTACATAAATACAAACATTATGGACCAGGTTAATTATCCCATAGTAACAATTGTAGTTATTGCTGTTATTATTTTGCTGGTTTGGATCATCAGGCGAAACCAGAAAGATGAAAAAAAGCTGGAACAGGATATCATCCAATCCGAACTAAAACCAGAAGAAAATAATGATAAGGAAATAGAATCCTGAGAAGTTGGAGTGTCATTGGTAGTCCATCGAAGCATGGTGAGTTGAGCCTCTGAGCGCGACCCTTCGACATACTCAGCATGATAGCCGTTTTCTACTTGTTGTCGATAGCGTATTTAACAATCAACCTGGCTGTTTTGGCTGATGCCCCCGGTTGTCCCATTCGCAAGTCAAGTTCGTCATAGTTATTAAGCATTTCCCGACGATATTCTGTATTACTGATCAGTTGATGAAGCTCATTGCCTATCCTTTCAGCCGTACACTCTTCCTGGATCAACTCCTTCACTACCGCTTTATCCATGATCAGGTTAACCAGCGATATAAATTTGAGTTTAACCAGCATGCGCGCTATGGCGATAGTTAATTTCCCGCCTTTATACACCACTACCTGCGGCACGTTAAACAGCGCGGTTTCAAGTGTTGCGGTGCCGGAAGCTACAATAGCTGCATGGGCATGGTTCAGCAGATCATAAGTGCCGTTAAATACAACGGGAATCTCTTCGCCGTTTAAGTACGGCGCATAATAATCAGCCTGAAAAGCCGGTGCCCCGGCAATTACACGCTGGTATTCAGGAAAGTTGGCCGAAGCCCGGATCATATCGGGCAGCAGCCTGCTGATTTCCTGTTTGCGGCTGCCGGGTAACAGTGCTATAATTTTTTTTACGCCAAGTTTATTTTTTTGCAGGAAAGCAGGGTCAGGATCAAATGCCGAAACCGCATCAAGCAAAGGGTTGCCTACGTAATCAACATCCATTCCCCACTCTTTGTAAAATGCCACCTCAAAAGGCAATATGCAAAACAGGTGGTCAACAATGCGTTTGATCTTTAACACCCGCTTCTGGTTCCAGGCCCAAACTTTGGGCGAAATATAGTAGTTAACCGGTATGCCGTTAGCTTTGGCGTATTCGGCTATTTTGAGGTTAAAGCCGGGAAAATCTATCAGGATCAATACGTCGGGGTGGTAAGCAGAGATATCCCGCTTGCACGATCGCATGTTTTTAAGAATGGTTTGCAGGTTGGCAACCACTTCAACAAAGCCCATAAAAGCCATATCGGCATAATGCTTTACCAGTGTGCCGCCCTCGGCCTGCATCAGGTCGCCGCCAAAAAAACGGAAATCAGCATCAGGGTCAAGCGATTTGAGTGCTTTCATCAAATTAGCCCCGTGCAAATCGCCCGAAGCTTCGCCGGCTACCAGGTAATATTTCATTATAAGGATTGCAATTTAAAAATGAATATGGCCAGCATAAACAAAAGCGAGATCATAGCGATACCGTTTCCCGTTTTATCGGCCCCTTTTCCATAAAAATAACGGATGATAAACAAATTGATAGCAAAAGCTACAAAGTAGGGAATGCCCGGCTTATGCATGAAAACCAGTTGATTTTTAAGCAGAAATCCAAAAACAAACAGACTAACACCTGGCAGTATGGCGCCAATGAGCAGGCCTAAGGATACGTCGTTTTTGTTTAGCATAATTACAGGTTGAATTTCCAGTTGTTTAAGTAGGGGATAACGTGGTGTGCGGTCATATCAAACTGCACCGGCACAACCGAAGCATAACCCTGTTCCAAAGCCCACACATCGGTATCCTCGCCGCCATCATTTAATTGAAAAACGCCGGTAAGCCAGTAATAAGGCCTTTTATGCGGATCTATGCGTTCATCAAATTCTTCGGCCCATTTGGCAGCCGCCTGCCTGCATATTTTAATGCCTTTAATGTGTTTGGTCCCAGGAAAGTTTACATTTAACAAACTGGCTTGTGGTAAACCATGGGCTAAAACCTGTAAAGCAAGTTCTTTTACAAACTTGATACAAGGCTCAAAATCGGCTTGCAAAGTATAATCATCTAACGAAAAACCTATCGACGGGATACCCTCAATGGCTCCCTCAACCGCTGCCGACATCGTGCCCGAATACAGCACATTGATAGAGTTATTAAGGCCATGGTTAATGCCCGAAACACAAAGATCAGGCTTTTTACCTTTAAAGATCTTGTTAACAGCCAGCTTTACGCAATCAACCGGAGTGCCCGAGCAGCGGTACATTTCAATGCCCTCGTAAATGTCAACCTGGTCAAGCCGTAAAGGTTTGCCGATGGTAATGGCATGCCCCATACCCGATTGCGGGCTATCCGGGGCAACAACTACAACACGGCCAATTTCGGCCATAGCATCCATCAGGGCTTTGATACCCGGAGCGGTAATGCCATCGTCATTTACAACAAGTATGGTGGGTTTGGTAACTTTCATTGGGCAAAGTTAACAATCCTCAACAATGTAACCCGGTCAGGCTTATTCTACTTTTAATTTAACCGAGTTTACCCAAATGGCATCCCTGTCAAAACTGGCTTTGAAATTCCGAAGCATAAAGTTTTTGTCCGCTTGTATTTTGCCTCTGAAAACCTGTTTGCCGTTTATGTTTACAACAACCGGTTGCTCCAGGTTTACCATTAGTGGGCTAATCATTATCTCTGTTTCTTTTACACCCGATGTTTCAAGGTTGAATATATTATTGAAAAATGTCCCTTTAACGGCGGCGCTTTTGTTCAGGCCCTGATACTGTCGGTACCTGGTATCAATTTCTTTTTTGATCTTATCATAATTAGGAAAAGTAAGTGACTGATGCCAGGCAGCACGATTAAGCCCGGTATCGTTACCCGTTAGTTTTATCCATGCGTACGAATTATAAATTTTATCGCTGTAGCATTCCCAATATATTTTGTTTTTGAATAAGTTACGGCTCACACTATTTATAAATACGGGTGTATAAGGAAGGTCGGTGTTTAAATGCTTATCGTAATGTTGGTAGCCGATGTATTCTTTGTAAATCAGATGATCATGCCTATCTTTTAACCAATCCATAATAATGCGGGTTTGTTGGATGGGGCGCAGATCGTCGAGGTCAGAATGTACCACGTATAGCGGACTGTTTATAATGTTTCTGATATAAAAGTCGCGGGCAAAGATATTGTCGAACATTGAATTATACCCCATAAAGCCGGCGAATTGATTTGGCGTGTAAAGACCCAAACCAATTGCGCCGTCCGAACCATCTGAATGACCCAAAGCAAATATTTTACTGTCGTTGATGTTAACTTGCTTTTTTACCGAAATTAATATATTGGCCAGTGTTTGATAGGTAAAATTTGGCACATCGCGATCGCGAAAAGCTTTTTTATTTAATACCCAGTTGAAGAACTTTTTAGGGTCACCAATCGGCCTGATAATGATGTTGTCCTGCTTTTTAAGGATGGCAAAAATGATATCATCGTCAAATTTTTGAATGCTGTCTGCGTCGGCGAAACTACTTTGGCCAACGGCACCATGAAGTAATAGTATACAAGTGGTTTTACGTGTGTTACTATAAGAAACAGGCACAAACACCCTGAACGGCACTTTACCAAACAGCGAATCAGTATAGTAGAAAAGATAGTCTTTGCCACCTTTTATATCCGGGTAATCATGCCAGTTGCTAAGCAGTTTAAAGGTTGAATCGGCGTCGATCTTATTGTTAACCCGGATCTGGCTGATCCTTTTCTCGGCGTTGGATGCGGCTTTTTCTAAAGCGTTTTCCTGTGCAGATAATGTAGATGAGAATGTAAAAAATAAAATAAATAAGATTAGATGGTTGAGGTTTAGTTTCATGTTTTGTAGTTATAAGTACTTATATGACACGCCCGCATCGGAATAGTTGCATATATAATATTTAATAATATTGGGTTTATTTACAGGGCGGCTATATTGGTAACAAAATGAATTTTAGTTATATTTGATTTATGCTGACGGCTGATAAGAAAAAATACACCATTGATGATTATTTGATGCTTGAGGAAGGTGCTCCTTTTCAGTTGATTAACTATGATTTAATTATGTCGCCTTCACCTATTCCTGCCCACCAACAGTTATCTGCTAAAATTATACAGCTATTGTCTAACTTTTTAGATAGCATAAATGATAATGGCTTTCTTGTAAGCGCACCAATGGATGTAAAATTTGATGATGGAAATGTACTTCAGCCCGATATACTTTATATAAAAGAAGGCAGGGTTGCCGACCTTGTAAAAGACAGGATAGAAGGAGCCCCAGATTTAATCATCGAAATCCTTTCTCCTTCTACTGCTTACTATGATTTAAGGCAAAAAAAGGATGTTTATGAAAAATACGGCGTAGCAGAATATATCATTATAGATCCGGTACAGGAAAATGCCGATATGTATAAGCTAACTCATGAAGGTTATAGTTTAGAGCAGAAAGCGCTTAAAACAGAAAACCTAACTTCAATAGTAATTCCAGGTTTTAAACTGGAGCTTTCAAAGCTATTTAAATAGTGAAAGCCCCGTTACTGAGGCTTTCAATTTTATAAACTGTTTATCCACTTCACCAGCTCATCGCGGGTTTTGCCCGTTTTTTGCTGGAGCTTGCCAAGTGTTTCATCGTCTTTACCTTCCTGCCAGGCAAGGTCATCGTCGGTAAGGTCGCCGTAGGCTTGTTTTATTTTGCCTTTCAGCTCGTTCCATCCGCCTTTTATTTCTAATTTATCCATAATGTTTTTTTATTTAGATGTATCAGGATAACGGTTGAAAGACAAGGATGGTTTGAGGAATGTTAGAGTTGTATGAAAGCCAAAGGCAGAATGCCGAAAGCTAAAAGCTCTTTAAAAACGCAACCCCAATCCTGCATCGTCATTCAGTATATATTTCCCATCATTAAATTCAGGCATCAGATACGGGTTATTGCTTACTAAAAAGGGACCGTCAAGGTCAACCCAATCTGCCTGTGGTGCAAGGGCTAAACCTGCAAGGGCAGCACAACTGGTTTCGGTCATACAGCCTATCATTATTTTCAAATCAAGCTCGCGGGCTTTGTCGATCATTCTTTTCGCTTCATATAAACCTGCAGATTTCATGAGTTTAATATTGATACCAGTATAAACACCTTTGGCCTTTTCCACATCCTCAAAACGCTGAACGGATTCATCGCCTAT
This sequence comes from Mucilaginibacter sp. NFR10, assembly GCF_900100445.1. Taxonomy (NCBI): domain Bacteria; kingdom Pseudomonadati; phylum Bacteroidota; class Sphingobacteriia; order Sphingobacteriales; family Sphingobacteriaceae; genus Mucilaginibacter; species Mucilaginibacter sp. NFR10. The sequence continues at coordinate 242,994 of NZ_FMTV01000006.1, forward strand.
AATGGGAATAGGACTGCGCTCGGTAAGCCAGGCATTACTATCGGGATCAGTTTTGAGCATGGGCTGCTCTATCAATTGTACGTCTTGTCCGTGCAGCCAATAGGTCATATCAAGGCTTTGCTGCAGATCTGTCCAGCCCTGGTTAGCATCTACATAAAGCGGCACATCGGTAACCGAACGGATAGTAGTAATCAATTCTTTATCGGTATCGCGGCCAAGTTTAACCTTAATCACCTTAAATCCCTCGGCCTCTTTTACTTTTTTGATGATCATTTCGGGCGTATCAATACCTATGGTGAAACTGGTAACAGGCATGAGCGCTGGGTTGCTACCTAACAGCTGCCAGCAGGGCTGGTTTTTCAATTTTCCATCCAGGTCATGCAGGGCAATGTCAATAGCCGCTTTAATGGCGGGATTGCTGGGAGCAATGCTATCAAGGTAATTGACGACCGCTCCAAAATCAAACGGGTAGCTAAACTGGCGGATATCTACCTTACTTAAAAAGTCCGTAGCGCTTTGATGGCTTTCGCCCATATAAGGCACCATGGATGCCTCGCCGTAACCGGTTTTGCCTTCATGGCTGATCTGCACCAGCATAACCGGGGTAGAGGTACGCGAAAATTTGGCTATCGTAAAAGCATGCTTCAGCTGAAGCTCGTAGGGTTGATATGTCAGTTCCATGTTAAAAACCAAAGCTAAAATTTTAGTACGAAAATCGTGCTTATCTTTGCGGCCATGCCGGCACAAATTTATTCACCGTTCACCAATTTCAATTTCAGCAACAATAAATGTTTCCTTACGGGGCAAAACCTTAATTCGCCCGAGGAACAGATCCAGGTATTTCCACAATGGCTCATGAGCCGTTACGAACTGGAAGACAAGCCCTTTAAGTTGCTCGACGAAAGCATGGCTACTTATAAAGACCTGAAACTGCCCTGCACAGCCGAAGTTAACGAACGCTATCTTGAACCGCTCGAAAACGAAATTGCTGCTGCTTTTGATAGCGGTTATGAAGCTGTAAAGGCACTTGATGAGGATAAACTGTTTCTGTGGGCGGGCAAATTGCTGTACGGAATTATTTTTAACGAGATTCAGGCCGGCATCAAACTCCAGCACTCGCAGGGCGAGGAGTTTAACATATCGCAATCCATTATCCACAAGTTCAATAACCTGCACATGATGCTGCAAAGCCTCAATCTGCCGGTTGAGTTTGATGGTTTTAAGCCGTACAGCCTGGTATTGTTTAAGGTTGATAATGCAGAGAACGTTTTTGGCTATCGCGATGAGATCAATACGCTTACCTTTTCATTGAGGATAAAAGATTTTGGCCTGATCCTTTGCCTGCAGGATAACGGCGCCAACGCCCGCTATCATAAAGAAGCTTTGGATAAAATTGCAGATCACACTCTGCATCCTATCCAGTTTGAAGAGTTGAACGCCCGCTTCTTTTATTCGGCTTATTTATTTAACCGGCTGCCCGAGTACGATATTTTCCATATTGGTGACACCATATCCTTAGAAGCCCTGCCCCTGCGCGGTACCAGCAGCAAACCCCTGTTTGATGACTGGATGAACAAAACCTACGGACAGGTACTGGAAAACTTTTGGAAAAATTGGGGGTTCCTGCTGTTAGAGATCATCAAGAACCCCGAAAAACCTATGAGCTTTTTATTTAATGCTGATGGGGAGTTTATCAATGGCCAAGATTTGAAACTGCCGTTGTGATCTGCTGCCAAAAATCGGGCAAAATTTCATGGTGAAATATAATGGTGATCATCAAGCCGCTCAGTGCGCCATAAAAGTGGGCATCGTGGTTGATCTGATCGCGCGAATACTTTGAGGCATAATGGCAATATACCAAATATAACACACCAAATATTACTGCCGGGATAGGAATTGGTATGGGCAATATCACCATCCGGGCCAGCGGATTATATAGTATAGCACTAAAAATAACCGCGCTTACCGCACCCGACGCACCCAAACTATAATAACTGTAATGGTCTTTATGCTTAAGCACCGTTGGCATATCGCTTAAAATTAAGCTTACAGTATACAATATGGCAAATTGAACGTGGCCCAATAATGGCTCCAACCCGAACGCGAAAAAATAAAACGACAGCATATTGAAAAGCAAATGCATCCAGTCGCGATGAATAAGCCCGCTGGTGATGATGGTGTGAATATCCTTACCGCGCGAAACGGTATAGGGGTGCAGCATCATGCGGCCATAAAGGTTATTATTTGAAAAAGCTAAAAGCGAAGTAATAATTGTTATTGCGAAAATAGCACAGGCCACCGGGGCCGTTTGTAAGTATTCCATTTATTTAAGGTCGAGTTTAGTATTTGTTAAAAGCCTGCCTACCGGGTAGCGCATAAAAGTTTTTTCAAAGTAAGGCGAATTGCGGTAAACAAAGAACAATTGCGCACCGGCATTATTGGCCAGCTGTGGGTCTTTCGCTTTGGCATCGTCCAGTTTTTGTCTAATCGATGGATCCTTTTTCAGCAGATCGGCGGCTATATCTTCAAAAACATAGTCCGAAAAATACTCTTTTTCGCCCAGCACCGAATCAAAAAAGTTCCATGCAAAAAATGAGTCGACACCCTGTGGTTCCAGCGTTTCCACGATATAACGGTTTATTGGTTGATTAGTATACACCACGTAATCGCCGGTATAGAATTTAACCGGCATATCCACCGGGTTTAGTTTTACGCCGGTATGCAGGTAATGGCCCTCAAATGGCCGGGCCGGTGTTTTCAGATCGGCTATGTAATACATCTGCAGGTTAAGCGTGGTATCATGCGCCAGTTGCTTCATCTGTACCCCGTTCAGCTTAAACAGGTCAATCACCTTACCCCATGCCTGCGGAATTACGTAAGCTACCGGTTTATCGGCAGTGGCGGTAACTTTATAGGTATTGTAATATTTTATGGTTTTGGTATAGGGCTTATTGCGGTCATAATACAGCCTTTGCAGTCCGCTCACTTCACTGTTTTTGTAGCCGGCCTCATATCCTTTAAAGGTGATGGTATCAACCTTGCTGTTATCAACCGCCCAGCTTAAAGCAAAGTTTTTTTGCTGTGTTACTTCTTCATCGGCCTTGCGTTTCAACTCGCCTATCAGTTTAGCATCGCGCTGGTTGATTTCAATCAGGTGCTGCATAAAATCATAAGTGGCGTACACACGCTTGTCAAAAGGCTTCAGCATGTGTGTTTCGGTAATATAGCTGATGATATTATGCTGAGCAGTAAAGCCGGTGGCAAAGCGTGGGGTTTCTAAAAAACTAACGATACCCGAATCAGGAAGCCCTTCTTCGCCTGCACCGTAAGGGATCATCTCGTACCCGCTCTTTTTCATTTTGCTGTACAGGTACGGCGTAAGTGTTTTGGTAGTATAGTCGGCCAGGATGGGGTTTTGTTTTTCTTTTTGTGTTTCAATGAGCGTCATCACATACTGATAATCGGCGCCATCGCTGGTATGGTTATCTAAAAAGATTTCGGGTTTCCAGGTAGTGAGGATCTGTGTAAAGGCTAAAGCATTGCGGCTATCGACCTTAATAAAATCGCGGTTTAAATCAAGATTGCGATAGTTACCCCTGAAACCATAAGCCGATGGGCCGTTCTGGCTTACACGGCTCAGGCCGCGGTTAAGATTACCGTCGATATTATACAGCGCTATAAGGCAGATCACCACATCTTTTGGCAACGTGTTGTTTTTAAGCAGATCACGCACCAGCATCATACTGGCATCGATACCTTCCGGTTCGCCAGGGTGAATGCCGTTGTTAATGAGCAATACCCTTTTGTTTTGTTTTTTGATAACAGCCGGGTCAAATAACTTATCTTTTGAAAGAACAACGAGTGTCAGGGGTTTGCCCACATCGGTTGTGCCGTAATTGATAAGTTTCATTTGCTGCGGGTATAGCTTGTTAAGCTTTTGATAGTAATCAATTACCTGGGCGTAGGTGGCGGTATAATTTTTATCCTTACTTAGCTCAAAGGGAGTAAGCTGGGCTTTAGCAGATAAGGCAACGAAACAGGCAATCAGGGCGGCAAAAACTATCTTCATGAGTAAATACGTTGCTCAAATATAGTTTAAGAATGCCAATTAGATGTGCGGCACACAATAATATTACTGATCGGGCATGGTACCCCAGCCGTCGAACTCACAATCAAATTTATAACCAAGGCTACACATCTGCCTAATCCATGAAGCTACAACTGCATCTTGCATTTTTACTTTAGCAGACCAGCCGGTAATAATGAATAGATTTTTAGCCCCTTCAGAAACGCCATATTTTACCTGGTAATTTAAATTGGATAGCTCCTGCGCAAATGCCCCGGCCTTTTGATAGGTATTGGTGTAAAAGAAAAACTCAAGCATCAGTTCCCTTTCCTCGTCAACATTTAACTCCCTGAGCTTTTCCATAAGTACCGGCAGCATGTTGAGCTGTATTGCCGATTTTTCCTCAAACGCCTTTGCCGATACAAATTGTCCGCTGTCCTTTTTACCGAAAAAACTGAATAGCCCCATGAGTATAATATGAATTTGCTTATAATACAGCTATCTCCGCCTGCACTTTCTTAGGCAGGCTTTTAACCACTTCATTGTATGAGTGGTCAATCATTTCGCAGAGTTGTTTACGGCTGAGGGAACCGTTCATTTGCACGGTGTTCCACATTTTTTTATTCATGTGGTAACCGGGCTGCACTTCGGGGTGGCGTTCACGGAGTTCAACAGCCCATTCAGGATCGCATTTAACATTGAACCTGTCGCCGGTTTGTAAACCGGTTAACAGAAATATCTTTTCGGCAATTTTAAAAACCAGGGTATCCTCACCAAAAGGAAAGCCTTCCGTTGCACCCGGCTTTTGCAAACAATAATCACGTAGTTCCTCTATATTCATCGTCTGAAGTTTCTGACCAGCTTGGTATAGGATACCGTATTGCCAAAATTATATTTAAAACCGATGCTATATTGAACAAACTGGTCGGCCGCGTTGTTTTTGAAAATCTGAGGGTTGTCATTGTATCCGTCAAGCCCTTCGCCAAAAGTATAGCTATGTTGTATTCCTAATGTTATGGTGTAACCTACCTGATCATAGTCATCGTAAATCTTAAATTCATAACCAAACCTTATCGGTATCATCAGGTTAGTACTTTTATCTTTCCCCTCGAAACCTCTTGTTTCGCCAACCGGCCCATGATTTTCATATCCTGGCGGGTTTGAACGCTGCACAAAAGCCATTTTGTTTTTTATCGCACCGATGCCCGATCCTATATAAAAGTTTTTAAGTACGTTTAAAACACCGCTGTTATCGTAATCAATAATTTCTCCCATCTGCAAATCAGCACGAAGGGCAAGCGCCAGGAAATTATTCTTTGATTTACGGCCAAATTGATCCGTTGCTGGAGTAAGTCCCCCGCCTTCAATGGTCCCAAAATGAAAATCGAGGGCTATCGGTACATACGGGCTGTAGTTATAGGTTAAGTTAAGCGTGCCGCCCGGGTGCCAAACCTGCTTTTTAAGGTCATCGAACCCACGAGCGTAATTGACACCTCCGCCAAAACCCCATTCATAATAGTTGTAACCACTTTGGGCTTCAGCCATAAACGTGACGAAAGCCAAAACAAAAAGTAGAAAATATTTTTTCAATGTATAATTTTAATCAATATTTACAACTGGAGATGGCATTAACCACCGCCTAAATTTCTCCTAATATAAAAGCTTTATATGAATTTTAGCTCATTCATTAAGTTCACAGTAGCCGAACGCTTCTTGCGCTACGTTACCATTGATACGCAATCAGACCCTTCTTCGGTTTCATTTCCATCAACAGAAAAGCAAAAAGATCTTGGCCGGCTGCTGGTTAATGAACTGTTGGCTATGGGTATAGCCGACGCTCACTTGGATAAGTACGGTTATGTTTATGCTACTATTCCGTCAAATACTGATAAAAAGGTACCCGTAATTTGCTTTTGCTCGCATATGGATACCGCGCCCGATTGCAGCGGAAAAGATGTAAAACCAATTGTACATAAAAATTACCAGGGCCAGGATTTAATATTGCCTGATGATAATACCCAGGTGATCCGAATGGCCGAGCATACCGATCTGAAGAACCAGTTGGGTAACGATGTTATTACAGCCAGCGGTACCACGCTGCTCGGCGCCGATAATAAAGCCGGTGTGGCCGAAATAATGGATGCCTGCTACCAGCTCATCAGCCATCCCGAAATAAAACATGGTGATATCAGGATCCTGTTTACGCCCGACGAAGAAGTTGGCCATGGTGTAGATCATGTGGATATTGCCAAATTGGGTGCCTTTGCTGCTTATACTATGGATGGAGAAAGCGCGGGTAATATGGAGAATGAAACCTTTTCGGCAGATGGGGCCAGGCTTACCATTAATGGCGTAAGCTCCCATCCGGGATTTGCAAAAGGCAAAATGGAGAGCGCCATTAAAATTGCCGGGCAAATTATTGCCGCCCTGCCTGATGAACTTTCGCCGGAGTATACCGAAGACATGCAGGGGTTTGTGCATCCGGTAGGTATAGAAGGCCATGTGGAAACCGCCGCTATCGATTTTATAATCCGGGATTTTGATGAAGCCAAACTTGCAGATCATGTTGATGTTATCCGCCAAACTGCTGATAATGTATTAAAGAAATTTCCGGGCTCAACGTTTGATATTGCCGTGAGCCAGCAATACCGCAATATGAAAGGTGTGCTCGACCAGCATCCGCAAATTGTTGATTATGCCATGGAGGCCATTAACCGTACCGGCTTAACCGCCAAATTGCGCAGTATCCGGGGTGGTACTGATGGTTCACGACTTTCATTCATGGGCTTGCCTTGTCCTAACATTTTTGCAGGCGAACATGCTTTTCACAGCAGGCACGAATGGGTATCAATTCAGGATATGCAAAAAGCGGTTGAAACCATTTTGCACCTGTGCATGATCTGGGAAGAAAGAAGTTAGTACCGGGCATTTCTTTATTAACATAAAATTAAATTTGAAGATGTATACAATACGTAAAGCCACTATAAATGATGTGGAAACTATCCGTGATATTGCCGATAAAACATGGTGGGTAACCTACAGCCCCATTCTTGAGCGCGAACAGATATCCTTTATGCTTGGCGAGATTTACTCGACAGAGAAAATAACCAAACAGGTTAAAGAAAATCAGCAAACTTACCTGTTACTGGAGGAAGAAGGCAATCCGGTGGCATTTGCAGCCTACTCGCCCCGCGAAGAGGATCCGGAGATCTACAAATTGCATAAACTTTACTGCCTGCCCGAAACGCAGGGCAAAGGCTACGGAAAAGTATTGATTAACGAGGTGGCCCAAAAAACTAAAGATGCTGGTAAGAAAACGCTGGAACTTAACGTCAACAGGTACAATAACGCCAAATCATTCTATGAAAAAATGGGGTTTACCATAGCCTATGAAGAGGATATAGCCATTGGTAAATACTGGATGAACGATTATGTAATGCGAAAGGAACTATAGCTGATTGCTATTTGGCGGGAAGGGTTTTTAAAAGCTCTTTTGCGGGTACAGCTTTGAAACTGCCGTCTTTATCACCGATAATGAGGCTTTCATCATTGGCTGCGGCAGTTTCAACCAGTTTGCGGTTTGCCCGCTTCATGCCTTCAAGCACTTTCGCCTCTAACTCATCCATGCCCATTTTTTGTGCTTTAGTTGTCATTTGCCTGATCTAAAATTACTTTCCAAACGTCGGATTTTATTATTGTTTCTTCTAACGATCCGAAACCTCTTGCCACCACCAGGGAGCCTGTATTTATATTATTTATTACAAACCATTTATCACAAAGAGGTATATACAAAGATACCAAATTTCTTATTCCTCGATAATATCTCCGCTCTATTACATCAGCCGGGATATTATGGCCACCTTTGCTTACGCGTTTAGCTACTCGTTCCTTTGCCATTTCAGGAGAGCTCAACCAAAAAAACAATAAAGTAACTTCGTATCCTGTTTGCTGGGCTCTTTTAACCAAGGATACATAACTCCGGGTTGAAAGCGTTGTTTCAAAGGCAAAGTCAACTTCCCGGTTCAGCAACTCATCAATCCGCTGCAGCATGATCCGGCCGGCTTCGAATGCAACACTTTCCGGATCGAAGGGAGATAGTCCCGCCGCGATGTTATCTGCATTTACAAACTCATTACAGTTAAGCAATTCGGGTAAAACTGTATAACTTGCCGTGGTTTTACCGGCACCATTACAACCTGCTATAATATACAAATTAGGCATCCTGTGAATTTAGTTGTTAATCCTTAAAAATAGCATACATATATTTATCCATCACCTCGCCATTTTTAATAATTGACCTTCGTAGTACGGCCTCTTGAATATAGCCTGCTTTTTCGAGCACCCGTATGGATGCCGTGTTTCTATTATACACACCGGCTTCTAAGCGCAATAGCGAAAAATGTTCAAAAGCATAAGTGGTTACCAGTTTTACAGCCTCGGTTGCTAAGCCCTTTCCCCAATGTTCTTCACCAAGCCAATAGCCTATTTCGGCGGTTATGCGGCTTTCGTCGGTAAAAAGTTCAACACCAATGCCGCCGCAGGCTTCACCGTTAACTACTATGGCAAAGTTGGTTAAAGGTTGCTGATTTTGGGCCAGGTTTACCCAAAATAGCGCATCCTCCATAGTATAAGGATACGGGAACCTGTCGCGCAAAAAAGCCGATACTTTAGGGTTATCCGCATGCTTTTGAAGTGATGCTTCATCGCCCTGTTGCCACGCCCTCAATAAAAATCCGTTGCCCTGTAATTCCATTTTGTAACAATAAAATGCTTAAAAATAACAATCATTAGCCAAACTGTTAAATTGCATGCTTTATTGAGATATGAAAAAACTGTTAGGCTTATTGTTCCTGATCCCGGCAACGGGCGCCTTTGCCCAAAAGCTGGATACCCTTAGCATCGAAAAAATTATGCGCGACCCTAAATGGATCGGGGTTTCACCCTCCAATATCCGTTGGGCTAACGATAATAAAAAGATCTATTTTAAATGGGATGATGATGCTTCGGGCAATACCCGGTTATATTCAGTTAGCCCCGGCGACAACAAGGTACAAAAAGTTAGCATTGCCGAGCAGCGCGATCTGGCAGCCGGTTACGGCGAATGGAACAAAAAGCATAGCCAAAAGGTATTCAGTAAAAACGGCGATTTATTTTTATACGATGTAAAAGCCAACAAAACCACCCGGCTAACAAATACCGTAGCGCAGGAAGACAGCCCTGTTTTCAGCGGTGATGAAACAAAGATCATTTACAAAGAAGATAATAATCTCTTTGCCCTGAACCTGAATGGCGGCACCCTGGTACAGCTCACCAATTTTGTACGGACAGCAAGCGATAAAAAAAGTAAGGATAAACCCGGCGAGCAGGAACAATGGCTCAAAAAACAACAGCTTGAGTTGTTTGAGATCATCAAAAAGGAAGCAAAAGACGATAAAAAAGATTCAACAGAAACAGCATTGCTTAAGCCCGACAAGCTGAAAGAGATTGCCTATGGCGATAAAAGACTGAGCGCTGTACAGATCAGTCCGGATGGCAGGTTTATCACCTATCGCCTTACCAAACGCGCCGATGGCGTTCAAAACGCGATTGTACCTAATTATGTTACCGCATCGGGTTTCACCGAGGATATTCCGAACCGTTCAAAGGTAGGCCGGCCATCGTCAACATCAGAGACTTTTATTTACGATAAACGCCGGGAAGCAGTTTACCCGGTTATTACATCAGAGATCCCCGGCATTAAAGACCTGCCCGACTATTTAAAAGATTATCCCGATGAATTAAAAGCCCGTCAAAAGGAAAACGCCGACAGGCAGGTAAATATCGATGGCGTTTTATGGAATCAAAGCGGCGGCAATGCCGTGGTCATTATCTCAGCACAGGATAATAAAGACTGCTGGATCATGCGCTTAGACCCGGTAAGCGGTAAACTAAGCCTGCTTGACCGTCAGCGGGATGAGGCCTGGATTGGCGGCCCCGGCATTGATGATCCCGGAAATGCAGGTTTTATTGATGATAACCATTTTTATTACCAGAGCGAAGCAAGCGGTTACTCGCATATTTATGTGGTTGATGTAACCAGCGGCGCCAAAAAACAACTCACCAGCGGCAAATGGGAAGTGCAGACTTTGCAGCTAAGCCAGGATAAAAAGACGTTTTATTTTACCGCCAATATCGATCACCCGGGCATTATCCATTTTTACAGGATCCCGGTTAGCGGCGGCATCCCCGTTAAAATTACCGGCATGAAGGGCGGCAACGAGGTAACACTTTCGCCTGATGAAAAGTGGCTGGCTATTCGCTACTCTTATTCAAACAGGCCCTGGGAATTATATATCCAGGCCAATAAACCCGGTGCAAAGGCGGTAAAAATAACCAACTCCGTTTCGGCCGAATACCTGTCGTACCCCTGGCGCGACCCGGAGATCATCACTTTTAAAAACCGTTATGGCGCTGATGTTTACGCACGCCTGTATCAGCCTAAAAAGCAAGATCCTGCAAAACCCGCTGTGGTTTTTGTCCACGGAGCGGGATACCTGCAAAACGTTACCTATTCATGGAGTTACTATTTCCGCGAATTTATGTTTAACAATATGCTGGCCGATAACGGATACACCGTTTTAGATATCGACTATACCGCAAGCGCGGGTTATGGCCGGGATTTCCGAACAGGGATCTATCGCCATATGGGCGGCAAGGACCTCACCGACCAGGTTGATGGCGTAAAATTGCTGGTTGAAAAATATGGCGTTAACCCGAAGCATGTCGGTTTATACGGCGGCTCATACGGTGGCTTCATTACGCTTATGGGTATGTTTACCGAACCGGATGTTTTTGCTGCAGGCGGCGCCATACGCTCCGTTACCGACTGGGCGCATTATAACCATGAATATACTTCAAATATCCTCAATGAACCTTTCACCGATGAACAGGCTTACCGTAAAAGTTCGCCTATTTATTTTGCCAACGGCTTAAAAGGCAACCTGCTGATGCTCCATGGCATGATAGATCAGAATGTGAACTACCAGGATATCATTCGCCTAACTCAAAAACTGATAGAGCTGCACAAAGAAAATTGGGAGCTTGCCTCGTACCCCGTAGAAGACCACGGCTTTGAACAACCCAGCAGTTGGGCCGACGAGTATAAACGCATTTATAAGTTATTTGAGAGCACGTTGAAAAAGTAGGGTAATTAAGAAGAGCTGCAAAGGGGGACAAGCGAGGGAGGTGACGCGCCAATCGGATCCTGTACCGGGCGGTTATATATCCAAACGCCGCAAGTTAAGCCAAGTTATAAGCTAAAAAATCAATCATTTATGAAAAAGGCATCCATTTTACTCGCACTGTTTCTTTTTTCCTGTTCACAGCCAATACAAAAACAATCAAAATTGGTAAAAACACCAACTTTGTATCCAGCGAAAAACTATTCAAGCAAACTTTATGATGAGCCTTTTTTTAAAGAAGAACATTTCAACTATGTAATTAGCAGGCAAACGAAAGATACAACAAAACGTAATTACACATCAGAAACGACAGTTATTGAAGGTAAAGTCAGGCAATATTTCAGAAATTGCGAAGTGACGCTCGATAAAAATGCTCTTGTTTTTCAATTGACGGACACTCCTTTTTCTGATGGCCGCTATGAATTGAAATTTGTTAAATCACCAGGTGTATTTGAAGCCAAATACAATCAAACTTTTTCAATTACTGATAGCTCATACAAAAAACCTGTTTTTAAAGTGATAGATAAAAACGTTGTTCTTGATAAAGACACCTACGTAAAGGGTGAGCTTTTGAGGGGCAAGTTTTCTTTTCAGATCGCCGCGTCGCATTTGTTGGAAAGCAAATACTCCGATACAATATCTATGTACGGATTTGTAAAAACTATTATAAAGTAGCCTTATTCTGCATTCGTCTGAAAACAAGTACAATACAATAAATAACCTAAATTCATTATAAGTATAATGGGGTTACAAGATGAGCATTTACAACAAACTGATAAAAGAGCATTATATATCAAATTGGGGAAGCAATTATGAAGAGAAGATATGGACAACGGGGCCTATCAATGAACTTGATAATCCGCTTACAATTTTAGAATTTAAACCAACTGTCAAGAGGAAAATGTGGACTTACGCAACATGTGGCATGTCTACATTTTCGCATGAAAAACCTGTCGAACTACATTTATTTTCCGCCATTCAGGATAGTTCTATTTTAGAATTGTTAACAAGTGTAGTTTATTTCCATAATGTTAATCAAAATCTCAATTTAGGGCATACGGTTAATTTTGGAAGGCCATGGCAGGAAAATTCAGAGTGCAGCTACGGTTTAATTTCTTTACCTTATTTAGATGGACCTGATCTTGAATTGTTTGATCCTGGCAATAACCATAAAACAATATTTTTTTATTGGCTTATCCCTATAACATTACGAGAACGGAACTATAAAATGCAAAATGGGCTGGACGCTTTAGAAGAAAAATTAGAAGAAAGCCAGTTTAATTATATTGACAGTGAAAGGAGGAGTGTAATTTAACCCCGCGACCGTGTCCCTCGGTCGCAAATTATGTTATTGTATATCCACATCAACACATGCTTCTTTTGTTTCTTCAACAAAGCATCCACAATTTTCATGGTATTATTTGATATAGCCGGACAGCCCCAGCCTTCTGGTGTCCCTTTAGGGTAAACTTCCGTTTCGGCTACCTGTTCCCACGAATGAAAAACAATCTGCCTTGCTAAAGCGTTATTATTGGTTGCTTCCAATCCGGTGAGGTAATACTTTACGTGGATTCCCCAGGCGCTGTAGGCCCGTCCATCTATTTGGTACTTACCGGGGGCAGTACAGTGGCTGCCATCCAGGTTACTGAACGCCGGTTTGTCTTTCGACCATTCACCACTCCAGGGGTTACGGCCGCAGCCATGGCTCACCAGTCCGGAAACCAGCACATCGTTTTTCCTGAAATCCCATACCATAAAACGTTTAATACCCGATGGCAGGGCCATATCAATTAAAATACAATAGCGGGTGTTGTAACCACGCTGCCGGCAAAATAAAAGGCTTTGTTTAGCTTTTGTTTTAACGCGGTTGAGGTTCATACGGGGCACGTCGGCATTAACTTTAACACAGCAAAAAGATATTAAGAAAAGCAGGAATAAAGGTTTCAATTGTGTCAGGTTTTGTGTTGTAAACAGAAATATCCGCTTTTTATTACAATAAACCTATCTTGCCAAATGAAAAAACTTTTTCCTTTATTACTTCCGCTAATGTTTTTAATCAGTTGTACAGAAACATCGACCAAAACACTGGTAACCATTAAGACAGTTAATAACGGGAAAGCATTGCAGATAACCGGTTTCGATCCAGCCATCATTAACGAGATCAGCCGTGATTCATCTGCCAAAGCCTGGGAAACGCTCATGGCCGTTTACCGCATGCCTGCCGATACCAGCATGCGAAACCTGCAGCCCACACAGCCGGGTAGTTACACCGTTAAAGATAATGTTGTTATTTTTACGCCGGATACAGCCTTTAGTACACAGCAAACGTATTTTTTTCGTTACTATGATTTCAGTGCCGGTGGTACGCTGACCGATTTGATAAAAAGCCGCAGCAAACCCGGAACCTTGCACTATACAGATTTGATTTTTAAGCAATAAACTACCTATATGCTTGAAAATTTAATATTTTTGATTATATTTGCAACCGTTAATAAAAGAGGGGGCAATTAGTCCCCTCTTTTATTTTATCAATCAAAATTATTCTGTCAAAAACACCGGTGGGTAATGAATATTGAAAAAAGGGTAAAAGAACTGGTAGAAGAGAAGATAGCAGATAAACCAAACCTGTTTATAGTGGACATTAAAATGCACCCGAACGGTAAATTGGTGATCCTGCTTGATGGCGATAACGGTATCGGTATTGATGAATGTGCACAGGTAAGCAGGCACGTAGGTTTCCATCTGGAAGAGGAAAACGTGATTGAAACCGCTTATAACCTGGAGGTTTCATCGCCCGGCATTGATTATCCGCTGTCGTCGCCAAGGCAATACGCCAAAAATGTTGGCCGTAGCCTGGGCATTAAAATGAAAGATGGCGCTAAACGCGAAGGCACATTAACCGGCCTTACAGAGGATGCCATCACCATTGAAGAAAAAGTAAAAGAAAAAGGGAAAAAAGCGCAGGTTATAGAAAGCGTTATCCCAATGGACCAAATAACAGAAACAAAGGTTTTAATATCATTTAAGTAAAAAATGAGCAATATTAATTTAATTGATTCTTTTCAGGAATTTAAAGATTTCAAGAACATTGACCGCCCTACCATGATGAGCGTACTGGAAGACGTTTTCAGGAGCATGATCAGGAAAAAGTACGGTACGGACGAAAATTGCGACGTAATTGTGAACACCGACAATGGTGACTTAGAGATCTGGCGTACACGTAAAGTTATGGAAGATGGCTTTAGCGAAGATGATGACCTGGAGATAGAACTTGCCGAAGCACACCTGTATGACGCCGACCTTGAAGTTGGTGATGACTATATTGAACAGATCACTTTAGAAAGCTTTGGCCGCCGTGCTATTTTAGCCGCCCGCCAAACGCTGGTATCAAAAATTCTGGAATTAGAGAAAGACGAGATCTTCAAAAAATATAAAGACCGCGTAGGTGAAATTGTTACAGGCGAGGTTTACCAGGTTTGGAAAAAAGAAACTTTGGTTCTTGATGATGAAGGCAACGAGCTGTTACTGCCAAAAACAGAGCAGATCCCGGCAGACTACTTTAAAAAGGGCGATAGCGTTAAAGCTGTTGTATCAAAGGTAGATATGCTGAACAGTAACCCTAAGATCATCATTTCACGTACAGCGCCTGAGTTTTTACAGCGCTTGTTTGAGCTTGAAGTGCCGGAAATTTTTGATGGCTTAATTACCATCAAGAAGATTGTACGCGAACCGGGCGAACGTGCTAAAGTTGCCGTTGAATCATATGACGACCGTATCGATCCGGTTGGTGCCTGCGTAGGTATGAAAGGTTCTCGGATCCACGGTATAGTACGTGAGTTAAAAAATGAAAATATCGACGTTATTAACTTTACCAACAACGTTCAGCTATATATTCAACGTGCATTGTCGCCTGCCAAAATCACTTCTATTAAATTAGATGATGAGAAAAAAACAGCTGCTGTGTATTTAAAACCCGACCAGGTATCATTAGCTATCGGTCGTGGCGGGCACAACATTAAGCTGGCAGGAAAATTGACAGGCTACGAAATTGATGTTTACCGTGAGGCTGATGAGCATGACGAGGATGTGGACATTGAAGAATTTTCTGACGAGATTGAAGGCTGGATCATTGATGAATTTAAACGTATTGGTTTAGATACGGCAAAATCAGTACTGGCCTTAACCGTTGGTGAATTGGTAAAACGTACCGATTTAGAGGAAGAAACAGTAAAAGAAGTGCTATCAATATTGAATGCGGAGTTTGAATAAGCGGAATAAGCAAATTAAAATCGTATTTTTGCACTAAATAAGCAGAGAAAGTAATATTAAATGTCAGAAGACAAATCCATAAAATTAATTAAAGCAGTAAAAGAACTGAACATTGGCATGGGTACCCTTGTCGATTATTTAGCTACCAAAGGATACAAGGTTGACAAGCATCCTATGGCCAAGCTGGATAATGACATGTACAATGCCCTGTTAAAGGAATTTGCTGTTGACAAAAGTATTAAGGAGGAAGCTAAGCAGATCAGTATCGGAAAGATAAGGAAAGAAGAGCCTGCTGCACAGTTTCCTGAAAAGCCGGTTGAGAACCGCCGTTCGCGCGATTTTGAGAACGAAGAGATACTGATCAAGAATACAGGGCACTTTGCACAGCCGCAGGTTGAAAAACCAAAACCGGCCGAGCCTGCTCCGGCAGCGCAAGCTCCTGCACGTTCTGATGAGCGCAATGACGTATTACCTGGTGTTAAGGTGGTTGGAAAAATTGACCTTAACAACCTGAATGCTAAGCCACAGGCGGAGAAGCCTGCGGAAAAACCAGCGGAAGTAGTTGTTAAACAACCCGAGCCAGTTGCACAGGCACCTGCGCCAACACCGGCTCCGGCACCTGCCGAGCCAAAAGTTGAAGCGCCACAGCCGGTAGCCCCGGTTGTGCCCGAACCACCAAAGGTTGAAACGCCAAAACCGGCAGCTCCGGTTGCCGAAGCACCCAAAGCTGAAGAGCCTAAAGCGCCTGTTGCTGAAAAAGCACCGGTTGCAACACCTCCGGCTGCTCCCGAAACTCCGGCTGCACCAGTAGCTGATGACAGCCAGGAGCCAGACGTGATCCGGGCTAAAGCCGAGCGTTTAACAGGGCCAAACATTATTGGTAAGATCCAGTTGCCGGTTAACGCGCCAAAACGCAACCCGGTAGCTTCATCATCAAATTCAAATAATAACTCGGCCGATCACAAACGCAAACGTAAGCGTAAAGATAACCAGGGCAACCCGCAGCAAGGCGGCGGTAACCATCCGCATGGCCAGCAGGGCGGTGGTGGCAATCACCCGCAACAAGGTCAACAGCCCAGCGGTGGTGGTACCATTAATCCTAACCGCCCGGATTTCAGGAACCGTACACATGGAGCACCCGGAAACAGCGGGCCAGGTCAGGGCCAGGGAGGTCATGGCGGTGGTAACCGCCCGGATTTCAGGAACAACCGCAATAATCCGCCTCAACATACAGGACCGAAGGAAGAACCTTCAGAAAAAGACATACAAGACCAGATCAAGGCTACACTTGCACGCTTAAGTGGAGCAGGTAAGTCGGGCAAGTTTGCACAGCGCGCTAAATTCCGTCGTCAAAAACGTGATGACGTTGCTGCAAGTGCCGAAGAACTGGCAATGGAACAGGAACTCCAATCAAAAGTATTGAAGGTTACCGAGTTCGTAACGGCAAATGAGCTGGCAAGCATGATGGATGTATCTGTAACCCAGATCATATCTACCTGTATGAGCCTAGGTATGTTTGTTTCCATTAACCAAAGGCTTGATGCCGAAACACTTTCAATTGTGGCCGATGAGTTTGGCTACCAGGTTGAATTTGTTAAACCGCAGGATGAGGAAGCCAACCTTGACCAGCCTGATGATCCGGCCGACCTGGTGACTCGTGCACCAATCGTAACCATCATGGGCCACGTTGACCACGGTAAAACCTCATTGCTCGACTTTATACGCAAAACCAACGTAATAGGCGGCGAAGCGGGTGGTATAACCCAGCACATTGGTGCTTACGAAGTAACATTGCCTGATAACAAAGGAAAGATCACCTTCCTGGATACGCCGGGTCACGAAGCGTTTACCGCGATGCGTGCAAGGGGTGCGCAGGTTACAGATATTGTAATTATAGTGATAGCTGCCGATGACAGCGTGATGCCGCAAACCCGCGAGGCCATAAACCACGCGCAGGCTGCAGGTGCACCAATCATCTTCGCCTTTAACAAAATTGACAAGCCGGGTGCCAATGCCGATAAGGTAAGGGAACAATTATCGGCCATGAATATTTTGGTTGAAGAGTGGGGCGGTAAATACCAGTCGCAGGAAATTTCGGCCAAAACCGGCTTAAATGTTGACTTGTTATTGGAAAAAGTATTGCTTGAGGCCGAATTGCTTGAACTGAAAGCTAACCCTAACAAACGTGCCGTAGGTACTGTTATTGAAGCAGCTTTAGATAAAGGCCGTGGTATTGTTACCACCATCCTGGTACAGGCAGGCCGCTTAAAAGTAGGTGATCCGATACTGGCAGGCTGCTACAGCGGTCGTGTTAAAGCGTTAACCAACGAGCGTGGCCAGCGTGTAGATTCAGCGGGACCATCAACACCGGTACAGGTATTGGGTATGCAGGGCGCACCAACCGCGGGCGATAAGTTCAATGCGCTTGAAAGCGAAGTTGAGGCACGTGAAATTGCCAACAAACGCCTGCAGTTACAACGTGAGCAGGGCTTACGTACACAAAAACACATCACCCTTGATGAGATCGGCCGTCGTTTAGCAGTGGGTAACTTCAAGGAGCTTAACATCATCGTTAAAGGTGACGTGGATGGTTCTATCGAGGCCTTGTCAGATTCATTGCTGAAACTGTCTACCGAGCAGATCCAGGTGAACATCATCTCGAAAGCGGTAGGTCAGATCTCCGAATCAGACGTATTGCTGGCATCAGCATCCGACGCGATCATCATCGGTTTCCAGGTACGCCCTTCAGGCGGTGCCCGTAAACTGGCCGAAGCTGAACAGATCGATATCAGGCTGTACTCTATCATCTACGATGCGATCAACGAGATCAAAGCGGCGATGGAAGGTATGCTTGCACCAACCTTTGAAGAGAAGATTGTGGCTAACGTTGAGATCCGCGAAACCTTCAAGATCAGCAAAGTGGGTACTATTGCAGGTTGTATGGTATTGGATGGTAAAATTAACCGTAACAGCAAGATCCGCATCATCCGCGATGGCGTGGTGATCTACACTGGCGAACTGGCTTCACTAAAACGTTATAAAGACGATGTGAAAGAGGTAAGTGCCGGTTACGAGTGCGGTTTGAACATCGCCAACTTTAACAACATTGAAGTAGGCGATATTGTTGAAGCGTACGAAAATGTGGAAGTAAAACGCAAGCTGTAATTGAATAATCAGCTTTATAATATTGAAGGGCTTATCTGTAACGGATAAGCCCTTTTTTGTTGGGGCTTTCTCACAAAGCGGAGACTTACGAAGTTTTTGAAACTTCGTAAGTCTGTATTCTCAGAGGAGGACTCCGGGACTGGTCGAGTTTTGGCTGTCCTTGAGCCTCGATCCGTTAATAAATTATCGACAATTGGCATTTGATGTCATAATAATATTTCCTAAGCTATCGGTTTTGAACGTAGCGGAGAAAGCCCCTCTATCATAGCCCATATGTTTACGTAGTTTATAAGCGCATTTTGGCTTGAGTTTTAAATCAAAATCATTAATGACCTCTCCATTAAAGTCCATTTGAGCAGCAAGTCCAAGATTCTTTTTATTGAAGTATATAACAGATTCGGAACTCCGTAGCGTTACACTGCTTGAATCATCTTCCAGTGACATCTCATTTAAGCTCTCCCCATTGCATGAAACTATAGCATCTTTTTTAACGTCAATATAAAAACCACTTGACTTTGCACAGGAAGCAAGTGAGAGAGTCGTATATAAAGCACAGCCAAGCATTACTTTACAACTTCTTCCTTTTATCATAATTATTTCTTTGGTGGGGAATCAATTATTTATAATCACTTAAGTTACTAAAACTTTCGTCATAAATTTAACCATTAACTGAAGATTAACTTGGACCAGCTAACTTAATCCCCGTGTAACAACTTTGTTAACACAATATATTCCCAATTTTAATTTATAATAAATAGGTTTGTTATTAACTGATCTTATTATTTATTGTATATGAAATTAAAACTACTCTTTTCGTGTTTAATTACGGCAGGTATTGCAGTACCGTCGTTTGCACAGGAACCTGTTGATGCGGCAATGGTTCAAAAAATAAGGGAAGAAGGCCTTAACCATTCAAAGGTAATGGAAACGGCTTTTTATCTTACAGATGTTTCGGGCCCAAGGCTTGCCAATTCTCCGGGCTTAAAGCGCGCCCAAAACTGGGCTGTTAATCAGCTTAAAACCTGGGGCATGGCCAACTCTAAGTTGGAAGCCTGGGGTAAATTTGGCAAAGGCTGGGAGGTTCAAAAAAACTATGCAGCTATCACGGTTCCTTACTATCATGCAATTATCGCCATCCCTAAAGCATGGACACCGGGTACAAATGGCTTGATCAAAGGCGAAGTGATGATAATCAAAGCCGATTCGGCAGCAGAGCTTGAGCAATACAAAGGTAAGCTGGCCGGCAAAATCGTGATATTTGATACTAAAGCACCAACAGAACGTACCTGGAAAGTGGATGCCGCCCGTTATACCGATGAGGAACTTACCGAAATGGCCAACGCGAAAGCTACGCCGGCCGGCCCGCGCAGGAACGCTGTAGACCCCAACGCCGCCCAAATGGCTGCATTCCGTAAATTACGTGCATTCAGGACTGCATTAAGCCAATTTTTGGTTGATGAAAAAGCTGGCTTGGTGTTAAGCCAGGCCCGCGGTACTGATGGTACTGTGTTTACCACCAACGGCGCTTCATACGCCGATACCGCAAAAGCGGTAGCACCCGAGCTTGAAACCAGCAGCGAAGATTACCAGCGCATTTTGCGCCTTATAAAAGGTGGCCAGCCGGTACAACTGGAAGCTGATATTAAAACCCAATTCATTACCGACGACCTGCAGGGCTATGATGTAGTCGCTGAAATTCCAGGAACGGACAAAAAGCTGAAAGACCAGGTAGTAATGCTTGGCGGCCACCTTGATTCATGGCATGCCGCTACCGGTGCTACCGATAATGCAGCGGGCAGCGCGGTAATGCTGGAGGCCATGCGTATTTTAAAAGCGATTAACTTTAAACCCAAACGCACCATTCGCATCGCCTTATGGAGTTCGGAAGAGCAGGGCTTATTTGGTTCGCGCGGATATGTGGCCAATCATTTTGGCGATCCTAAAACGATGGAGCTTAAACCCGAACAAGCAAAGCTTTCGGCCTATTACAACCTTGATAATGGAACCGGCAAGATCCGTGGAGTGTATTTACAGGGAGATTCGGCCGCAGCACCTATCTTTAAGGCCTGGCTTGACCCTTTTAAAGATCTTGGCGCCAGCACGCTTACCATTCGTAATACCGGCGGCACCGATCACCTTTCATTTGATGCCGTTGGTATTCCGGGCTTCCAGTTTATCCAGGATGCTATTGATTACGGTTCACGCACCCATCATAGTAATCAGGACACTTACGATCGTCTTATTGAAGACGACCTGAAACAAGCCGCTACCATTGTTGCTTCATTTGTTTACCATACGGCTCAACGTGCCGAAATGATCCCGCGCAAAGAGCTGCCAAAGCCACAACCTGCAAGGTAAAACTGTTACGATATTTATAGAAAAGCGATGCTTCCGGCATCGCTTTTTTTGTTTAAACTTTATGCTATTGTCCTTTCAGTCGGGACTTAGTGTATTCATGGTTTATAACAGAAATGAACCAACACCTATGAAAAAAAACTGGTTATTAGCTTATTTTCCTTAAATAGAGCTGTCTGCAGGCGGTTAATTTCCATAAACCATTTTAATAAATTAATTTTGTATGTTTAATGAGCCTATTTATAAAACCCCAAAAACCAGGGAAATCAACAGACGAAGAACTACTTAGTGATTATCGCGCAAGCGGTAACCTAACAGTTTTGGGCAGCTTATATGAAAGATATATGCCCCTTGTTTATGGCGTTTGCCTTAAATATCTGAAAGATGAAGAACTGGCCAAAGACGCGGTAATGGGCATTTTTGAGGAGCTGGTTGATAAGGTTAAAAAGCATGAGATTAACCAGTTCAGGAATTGGGTGTATGTACTTGGGCGCAATTATTGCTTGATGCAGTTAAGAAGCGGTAAAAAGATGGAGTTGGTTAATTTAGATGAAGTTGTGGAATTTACCCCCTTTTTGCATCCTGAGGATAATAACAGGGAAGAGGCTTTGAAAGCTTTGGAGCACTGCATAGCAGGGTTAACCGGCGGACAAAAACAAAGTATCCACCTGTTTTATTTAAAAGAGAAGTGTTATAAAGAAATTGCCGGGATAACAGGATATACTTTAAATGAGGTAAAGAGTTATATCCAAAACGGTAAGAGGAATTTGAAAATTTGCCTCGAACGGAACAGTGCATAGTAAAAAGGCAAATATATTGCAAATACAGAAGTATCTCAACGGAGAGCTTGACGCCCGTGCTATGCATAAACTGGAGATGGAGGCACTAAACGACCCTTTTTTGATGGATGCATTGGAAGGATATGAAAACATGGGGACAAGTCAACAATTAAACCTTGCTGACCTTAGCTCAAGACTGCGGCAGCGTACCGGAGAAAATAAAGGCCGTGTAATGCCGTGGACCGTTTGGCCCATAGCGGCTTCGGTTTTAATAGCATTAAGTTTGGGAGGCCTTTATCTTAACAGATCTCCTAAAGCTGAACTGCAAAGTAATAACATTGCAGGAAATAAAAATTCCATTCCGCCCATGGCAGCTGCCGCCGATACCGTAAAGACCGGCGATACAGTTAAAAAAGCGAGTGCCAATACGCCCATACAGGCCCCATCAGTTGCAGTAAATAAAAAATCAAGACGGGCAAAGCAATCGGCTAATGCGCTTTATCAGCAGGAAATCTCCGCTGGCGACAATAAAACAGCTTCGAATGATGTTCCGCCTCCTGTGGGCAGCAATCCTTTAGCAGAACCGGCAACTCCGCCCGCTGCTGCTAAAGATAAAGTTGTTTTGAAAGAAGGAGGCAATTTAAGTGAGCGGATAGTAGCAGGATACACAGCTCCAATTGCAAAAAAAGATACAGTAAGCCAGGATGTGATAGCATTAAGAGCGAATACTACTGTAGCTAAATCAAAAGCCCCGCTGCAATTTAAATTACCCGGAAAGGTTGACGGCGTTACATCTTCGCCAGCAACTATTTTTGGCAGCAATAAAGCGGCGGCACAATCATTATACATTGCCGGTACTATTATTTCGAGAGATGACGGTTCGCCTTTAATTGGTGCGGCTATCAGGATCAAAGGCACCAACCGGAGCACGGTAACTGACGTTAACGGAAAATTCGCACTTAGTTCGCCGGGAGATAAGGCGACGCTTGATGTGGTTTATATTGGTTATGAGCCGAGGCAGGTTAACGCCACACGCGGCGATAGCATTAAAGTAGCGCTTAAGCCCGATTCCAGGGCCCTTAGCGAGGTGGTTGTAACTAAAAAAGACGATGACAACGGTGAGGTAAGTGTCACCGCGGCACATCCGCAACTGGGCTGGGGCAGCCTGAAAAAATATTTACAAACTAATGCCGTACTGCCTGATGGTACTGCCGGCACCGTGACCGTAACATTTACGATATTCCCGAGCGGCATCACAGATGAGTTTAGCATTAAAAAAAGCCTGAGTGAAGCGGCCGATCAAAAGGCCATCGAGCTTATAAAGAATGGCCCCTCATGGGTTGGCAGTACTAACAACAAACCCGAAGTTGTTACTGTAAAGGTTAAATTCCAAAAGCAAAAATAATATGCCCAATAAAAAAGCTGCGTTGAATAACATCGACGCAGCCCATTTTGTATCTCTTTCTTTTATCTATTTATTGTCCTGCAGTTTTTTTCCTATCAGCAAAAGCGAATACTTTTTGCAATAAAGGCGTTGTACGAGCCCCAAGATTTTGACGAATATTAAGCTCTTCTTTGGCTATCTCCACAAATAAGCCATCGATAGCCTTTTGGGTCACATAATCGCTGATATCAGGATTAAGCTTTGATACAAACGGAACCTTATTGTAGGCCTGGGCGGCATCAGTATAGTATTTGGTAGCATTCACTTTATTTAAGCTTCCCTGGATAACGGGTTTGAATTGCAGGCTTAGCTTCGCGGTAGTGGTACGTTTAAAATATTGTGTTGCCGCATCCTGGCTGCCCAATAAAATATTGGTAACATCCTGCAGGGTCATTTGTTTAATAGCATCAACAAAAATAGGTTTTGCCTGTTTTGCGGCGTCTTCGGCTGCGCGGTTAAGCGAAAGGATCACATTATCACAAAGGCTGTTCAGGCCAAGCCCGCGTAAGGTTCTCTCAGCTTTTTGCGCTTCGGGCGGAAAAAGGATCTTGATAGCGGCATTGCCAAAAAATCCGTTAACTGCCGATAGTTGATCCGAGCTTTTACCTGTGCCTATTTCAAGGGCCTGTTTTAAACCGTTGCCTATTTCAAGCGACGTTGGTGTTCCCTGGTTTTGAATAGTGGCATTAGCTACCTGGTTTAGCGTATCACAGCTGGTAAATGTAATTAAAGCTATTAAGACGGGGATAATGAGTAGTCTTGTTTTCATAGTAGTAAAACTAACAAAATTACTACCGGTTTGTTTAGGCAAAGAAATGTAATAATGCAAATACACCGGCGGCAATCAGTGCCGAAATAGGTATGGTAATGATCCAGGCCCAAACCAGGTTAATGGTTACGCCCCAGCGCACGGCCGATACTCGTTTAGTTAAACCCACACCTATAATTGAGCCGGTGATAGTATGTGTTGTTGAAACCGGGATCCCAAAACGCTCGGTAATAAACAGGGTGATAGCACCAGCAGTTTCGGCACTTACACCTTCAAGCGGGGTAACCTTGGTTATTTTTGAGCCCATGGTTTTAACGATCTTCCAACCACCCGACATGGTGCCTGCAGCAATAGCTGAGTAACAAGCTAAAGGGATCCACTCCGGCATTACTGAGCCTGGCTTTATCACTTTTGAAGCAATAAGGCTTACGTACAGGATCCCCATAACTTTTTGTGCATCGTTACCACCGTGAGCAAAACTCAGAGCTGCCGACGATACTAACTGCATGCGTTTAAACCAGCGCTCGGCAGTGGCAGGCCTTGCAGCTTTGCACAGGTGTAATATTAAAATGGTTACCACATAAGCTATAATTAAACCAATAAACGGGGCAAGTACGATATAGGCAACGATTTTAAGCACATATTGCATTTCAACAGCATGCAGGGCGTTGGCACCCATATAAAGCGCGTTAGTCATACCGGCACCGGCAAAGCCCCCAATAAGGGTGTGCGACGAGCTTGAAGGGATTCCGAACCACCATGTAAACAAGTTCCAGGTGATGGCGGCTACCAAACCGGCCAGGATCACATGCAGGGTAACATAGTGCTCCAATACAATTTTAGATACGGTATTAGCAACCTTATGATCTTTTATAAAAAAGTAAGCTGCAAAGTTGAATACCGCGGCCATTAACACTGCCTGAAACGGTGTTAATACTTTGGTAGATACAATGGTAGCTATAGAGTTTGCGGCATCATGGAAGCCATTGGTGTAATCAAACAACAGGGCGAGTACAACAATAACTACAAGTAGGGAAGTAACCATTTAGCTGGGGATAAGATTTACTTAAGCGTTTTTAACTAAGATTGACTCCATAACATTAGCTGCGTCTTCGCACATATCGGTAGCGGTTTCAAGAGCGGCTAATATTTCTTTGTATTTGATAAGGCGGATAGCATCTTTTTCATACAGGAACAAGTCGGCTACAGCGCGGTCAAAAACATAATCAGCCTGGTTTTCAACGCTGTTTATCCTGATGCATGAATCGGCTATATTACGTACATTCCTAAGGTCTTTCAGTTCTTTTACAGCTTTTTCCAAATCAACACTGGCCTGCAGTATCAGGTCAGATAGCTTACGGATATGCTCATTCAAATCATCTATCCTGTACAGGCTCATGCGGTTTGCCGCGCCCTGTATATAGTCGGCCACATCATCAATAGCTGTTGCAAGGGCGTGGATATCTTCACGATCAAAAGGCGTAATGAAGTTTTTGCCAAGCTCCAGGTAAATCTGGTGGGTGTATTCGTCGCCTTTGTTTTCAAGCTTGTCAATCTGTTTATATAGATCCTCACGGGTTGCAGGGTTGTTTGAGTTAACTGCTTCAACCAGTATGGTAGCCATGGCTACAACATTGGCCGCGGCTTGTTCAAACAGCGGGAAGAATATTTTTTTATCCTTGGGTACAAAATACTGGAATATACTGTTTAGCGACATAGTGATTTGAAATTGGTGTAAAGGTACAGTTAGTATGTTAAATTATTGTTAACTTTTTAACACAGGTAAATTCGGGAAAGGAATGGTTTGCTTAGCCCTTGCCAAGGTAAAACCAAACGTTGAACCAAGCCCTTCTGTACTGCGCACATTGATAGTTTGCTGGTGGGCTTCAATGATATGCTTTACAATAGCAAGCCCCAGCCCGGAGCCTCCAATTTGCCTTGAACGGCTGCTGTCTGTACGGAAAAAACGCTCAAACAGTCTTGGCAAAAACTTTTCTTCAATACCAATGCCGTCATCGGTAACTTCAACCAAAACCTGGTCGTGCAGTACAAAAAGGCTTACCGAAGTGCTGCCTTCTTCTTTACCGTACTTAAACGAATTATCTATCAGGTTCACGAGCACCTGTCTTATTTTTTCCCTGTCGGCATTCACCACAATAGGCTCATCATACTTTTGCTTAAATATAAGTTTGATGTGGTACTGCTTGCCTTTAATCTCCAATGATTCAAAAACCTCTTTGATCAGGTCGTTGATCTTGAATTTAGTGTAATTGATAGGCATCTCACCCGATTCGAGTTTGGAGATTTCATCAAGGTCTTTAATCAGATAACTTAGGCGGTCTACATTTTTCGAGGCCTTCTCCAAAAATTGTCGGGCCATTTCCCTGTCTTCCAGATCATCGTCCTGCAGGGCTTCTATGTAACCCTGGATAGCAAAAAGCGGGGTTTTAAACTCGTGTGAAATATTGGACAGAAAATCCCGGCGGAACTTTTCCTGCTTACGCAATTCGTCTATCTCGGTCTTTTTCTGTTTGGCCCATTCCTTTACCTCCTGTTCTACATCGGCAATGGGGTTGGCGCTTACGTGTTCGCCAAGGGCGTCCCTAAGATCGCGGCCTAATTTCAGGTTATGGATCAGTTTATAAATTAACTTGATACGGGAGTAAATATATTTTTCGATAAGGTAGTAGAAAACGAAGTAACTTACACCAAGGGCCACCGAAAAAGTAACCATTACATCGTACCATTTATGCTGAAAATAAAAGTTAACTGCCGAGAGCGTAATTGCCACGCCAAGCGAGGTTGTTAAAACCAGTACACGCAAATTCATAGCGTAAAGCTACGATTTATAGATGATTAACTCCCATCTGAAAGGCCAGCGCCATGTTAATTTAAAGTTATCAATTTGTGCTTTTTTTAATAATGCCAACAATTCGTGCCTTTTAAAACCACGCTTAACCGAAAGGGGGCCATCATTTTGTGCCATGGCATTACTGGTAAAAACACGGGTTATTAACACTATGGCATGGTATAAAAGCCAGTGCCGGTGCAGGTCGGTAATGATAATTCCTTTTTGTGCCGAGGCTTGCATGTTTTTGATGAGCTTAATCCAGCGCTCATCATCAAAATGGTGCGTGAACAGGCTGCAAATGATCACATCAGCCGGTTTAATGAGATATGCTTCGTCAATAACATCGGCTTGGATAAAATTAATATTGCTATAATCCTTCGCCTGTTTTCGGGCATAATTAACAGCAGCCCGTGCTGCGTCAACGCCGTTTAAGTTAAGATCGATTTGTTTGCTTTCGGCCCATTTAGCAATAGCTATCAGGGTGTCCCCTCCGCCACAGCCCCAATCACTAACAGAATAGCCCGTACTTACAGATAATTTATTCAATAAGTTGATAATGTTTTTATGGCCGCCAAATAACGCGTTCATCTTCCCCAGGCCTTCAAGCACCGGAGCTACTTCGGCAGAGGGGAGATTAAAATCGTCCATGATCTCCAGTGTATCTGTACGGTAACTTAAATCAGGCATATATTATAGCATCAAATGTACAAAGCCAAGAGCTGGCAATTAATTATTAAAACCAATTATCAACTTTGGGTTAAATTTCTATAATATATACGCTTGAACTATACAAATGGTTGGCCGTGAGTTTTACTTATCAGGTATTGTGCAACAGAAGGCAGGTGATTGAGCGTATTTAAAGTAAAGGCTGTCATATTATCGTTACCAAACAAACGCTGTAACTGCCTGCCAACCCAAAGCCTTTGCGCAAACTGTTTGTTCCAGCTTTGGGTATAATCCTGCTCAAGGTTAGCGCGCTTTTCAGCATTAAAGCTACCCGGCTTATAGTGTGTAATAATTTTTTCGGAAAGGATTTTAGCCGAATGAATGGCCATAGTCATGCCGTTGCCACAAAGTGGGGCTATCATCCCGGCGGTGTCTCCGCTCATCAGGATGTGGTTATCAACAGGCGCCTTCCTCTCAAATGAGATCTCATTGATCACTTCAGGCTTATCCAGTAAAAATTTAGCGTTACGAAAGATCTCATCCAGGTAAGGGTTTTTGCGGATCACGTTCTCTTCCAGAGCCTGTAAAGTACCATACTTTCGGAGCTCATCGCGGTGGGCCATATAGCACATGCAATACCTGTCGCCATCTGTTTTGCTTACCCCACAATAGCCGTCTTTATAATTATTAAGCTGGATGAGGTCCTGTGGGAAATCCATCTGCAAATGGAATTTTACGGCCAGGTATGGGCTGCGTTTATAAAAGAACGGTCGTTTAAGTTTTTGATCGAGGTTGGATCGTTTACCAAACGAGCCGATAGCCAACGGGGCTGTTAATGTTTCGCCGGGAGTTACCACTTCAAATTTTTCGCCAGCAAAACGAATATCCTCCACCCGTGTGCCTGTTAAAATATCAACTCCTTCGGCGAGGGCTTTTTGGTACAGAAAATTATCGAAAGTAAACCTGCTTAAACCAAAACCGCCCAGGTCAAGCTTTTGCGAAAGTTTGGTACCAGATGCTGCTGTTACCTCCAGCCTGTTGATCCGGGCAACGTTTAGTTCATCAAGGTCGATGCCCAACGAAGACAAAAAAGGGATCACCTCGTTCGAGATATATTCACCACAAACGCGGTGCATGGGGTAAGTCTTTTTTTCAATAACTGTAACCTTCAGACCGGCACCGTTCAACAATATGGCGTTAAACAACCCGGCCAGGCCCCCGCCAATTACAATTACATCGCTCATGATGGCTTAATGCATTTCAAGTATCATCCCTTCAACGGTTAACCCCGGACCGAAGGCAAAACTCAGGATCTTTTGATCGACCAGGTTACCTGCCTTCAGCATTTTATCCAGTACAAACAAAATTGTGGCCGACGACATATTACCGTACTCCTGCAAAACCTGGTAAGCAAAGGCGTTGCTTTCTTCAGGTAATTCCAGGGCGTCTTCCACTGCTTCTAAAATGGTGCGCCCGCCGGGGTGAACAGCATAAGCAGTAATATCATCCATCTTAGTTTTGGCCTTTTGCAAAAAGCGCTGGGTAAGTGATTTGATATGTTTCTTAATTTGCTTGGATACCTTGGAGGTGAGTTTCATTTCAAAACCTGTGTTGCCCACATACCAACCCATCTCATTACGTGCTTCAGTAACAAATTCTGAATAGAAGTTTTTGAGTAAAAAGTAATTGCCGCTGCCTAAACGATTGGCCGTATTTTCGACCAAAACGGCAGCAGCCCCATCTGAAAATAGCGAATTAGCAACCCAGTTATCCAGCGTATTCACTTTTTGAAAATGAAGCGTACAAAGCTCTACACTAACAACAAGCACTTTGGCACCGGCATCGGCGCGGCAGATATAGTCGGCTACTTTGAGCCCGTTTATGGCACCGTAGCAGCCCATAAAGTTGATGCAGGTACGTTCGGTATCGCAGTTTAGCTGCAGCCGGTCCACAAGTTCGATATCAATCCCAGGTGCGTGCATACCCGTACAGCTAATGGTTACCAGGTGTGTAATGCTGCCGGTAATGTCATCTCCAAATTTTTGAAGACAGCTTTTTGCGGCATTTACAGCTATGGCGATAGCTTCCTTTTCGTAAAGCTTTAACCTTTTCTGTGTGTCAGGGAATGGTTCGAGCCCTGCCGACTGTTCAAAAAAGGTGAAATCTGCCGCATCCCGATAGCCAAAATCAGGAATTACCGAATAGCGGTAATCAATTCCGGAATGGTCATAAATCCCCTTTAATCTTGCTGCATTGGTTGCATCCAGCCCAAAGGCGTTAGCCATGAAATGGTAAATATCCTGCTGGGCAATCCGATTGGCGGGATTTGCTATCCCGATAGCACTAATGCAACTCTCCATTAAAAATGATTAAGCGTTTTATTTGCTGATCTCCGCCTCAACCGAAACATTGGCCTCATTTGAAAGGATCAGGTTTTTGCCGCCTATGCCAAAATCTGTCCTCAAAATCATAAAGTTTCCTTTCAGTTGTGCTGTATTACCTGATTCCGTATACGTAAAAGGTACTTCAATCAACTTTGTTTTATCTCTTATAGTTACGTTAAAATTACCGGTATAGTTGCTCCCGCTTTTACGTTTAAAGGAAACTGACTTTAGCGTGATCTTTGGATATTTAATTACGTCAAAATAATCTTCGCTTTTAAGATGCCTATCGCGGCTTTCGTTATCGGTATTAACAGTGCTGGATAACACTGACGCTTCAATAGAGCTGCCCTCCAGGTCATTAGGCTTAAACTTAATATCGGCCTGCAAACCGCCGAAGGTACCCCCAACATTAAAACCAAGGTTTTTAATCTTAAAGCTGATATCTGATTTAGATACCGTTTGCGCGAAGCCCGCTGTCGTCGCGAAAATTAAAAGTACAACTATATAAATTTTCTTATTCATGTTACATTAACGCTGTTTCAAACATAATAATTTATACTGAAGGAATTTTGTACTTAAGGTTGTATGTTTATAACCATAATCAGGCAACCTGATGTTGCCTCCGGCAGTAATTATAATGTAAAAACACGCCATGAAGTTTAAACAATTTATCCCTACCCGGTCGGCATTTGCGCATTTAAGGTTTGTGTTTTCTGTTTTTTTGCTGCCGGTGTACCTGTTTGCCTTTAGCCAGGCCGATGTGGTGAAAGCTTCAACAGCCGTACTTGTATTTTTTATATGGCATTTCCTTGCTTTCCCGGCCAGCAATGGCTATAACAGTTATTTTGATAAGGATGAAGATAGCATTGCCCTGTTAGCCAAACCGCCCGAAGTGGATCTCAGCCTGTATTATTTTTCCATTCTGCTGGAGGTTATTGCGTTTTTGCTTGGCTTTATCATTAGCTGGGAGTTTGCCTTTGCGGTGCTCATTTATGGCATTATGTCAAAATTATACAGCCATCCTGCTACCCGGTTAAAAAAATATCCGATTATCAGTTTTTTAACGGTGTTTATTTTCCAGGGATGTTTTATTTATTACACCACCTATACCGCTTTGACCGGTACGAGCCTGTTTGGTCATTGGGATTTAGGCCTGATTATTCCGGGGGCTATCAGCTCCTGCCTCATTGGGGCATCATACCCCTTAACCCAGGTTTATCAGCATGAAGAAGACAGCAGGCGGGGCGATAAAACGCTTAGTATCGTTTTAGGCTACAAAGGCTCCTTTATTTTTTCGGGCGTATTGTTTGCCGCGGGGATAGCCCTTTCTTACTGGTATTGGCACCTGGCTGGGATGATGCTTAACTTTTATTTCTTTATAGTATGCGCCGCGCCAATATTTTTCTTTTTTAATTATTGGTTTTATAAAGTAGGGCGATCGACAGCCAACGCTAATTTTAAAAACGCCATGCGTATGAATTTCATCAGCTCGGGTTGTATGCTGGTTTATTTCGGAGTGCTGGCGGTGTTTAGTTGAAATAACCTTAATTTATAAAAAACGTCATTGCGAGGCACGAAGCAATCGCGAACTGTACAGAGTGGCTCTGCCTATCGGGGGTTGCTTCGTTCCTCGCAATGACGCGCTTAAATTATTATTCTCCCTTACTTCTTCGCAGCCCAGGCATCCATTTTAGCCTCAAAAACCGCCATTGGCATGGCGCCATCTTTTAACACCTGGTCATGAAATTCGGCGATATTAAATTTACTGCCTAACTGTTTTTCATATTTGGTGCGTAGCTCACGGATTTTCAACGCGCCTATTTTATAGCTCAAGGCCTGACCCGGGATGGCCATATAACGCTCAATCTCTGCGGTTGCACCCTGCTCGCTGATGGCTTCATTATCCATCATATATTTAATAGCCTGCTCGCGGGTCATGCCTTTGGTGTGGATAGCCACATCGACAACCAAACGGATAGCCCGGTGAATCTCATCGCCTAACGCGCCCATATACTGGTACGGATCGGTGTATAAGCCAAGCTCTTTACCTAATGATTCGCAATACAGCGCCCAGCCTTCTACATAGGCTGTTTCCCCGCCATCAAAGCGACGGAATTTTGGCAATGAAGCGTTTTCCTGGGTTAACGAAATCTGATAATGGTGACCAGGAATTGCTTCATGCAAAAACAACGATTCCATGCCCGATGTGGTGTTAAACTTAGTGGCATCTAATATCGGCACGTAAAAAATACCGGGACGGGTACCATCTGCCGAACCCTGGTTATATTCGGCACTGGCCGATGCCGCGCGGAAGGCTTCGGTTTGCCTGATCTCGAAAGGGGTTTTAGGCACATGGTTAAACATTTTTTTCAGGTTTGGCTCCATGCGTTTGTGAATGTTTTCAAAAGCATCAAGTACATCCTTCGGGGTTTTGTAAGGAGTAAACTTAGGGTCGGTTTTCATGTATTCAAAAAACGCCTTCAAATCGCCCTTAAAGCCAACACTGGTTTTGATGCTATCCATTAAGCCACGGATCCGGGCAACTTCTTTCAAACCCAATTGGTAAATTTCTTCCGGAGTTTTATCGGTAGTAGTTTGTTGTTTAACTAAATAGGTGTATTTAGCAGTACCATCCGGCAGGGATGAAAAACCCGAGGTTGCACGTGCGTGGGGCAGGTATTGATTTTTCAGGTAATCGGCCAGTTTTTGGTAGGTTGGGTTAACTATGGTAGTTATCGCTTTTTTATAAGCCTCCGTCAGCTGTTTTTTATCAGCGTCCGAAAAATCCTTCGGCATATTCTTAACAGGTCCGTAGAACAGGCTTTTTTCTACATCTTTTGATACCAGGTCTTGCATTTCGGGAATCATTTTAACAACTAACGATTTTGGCAGTACTACGCCTGTTTTGATGCCTTTGTTAAAATTGGAGATGGCGGTATCCGCCCAGATCTGGAAAGCAGATAAACGTTTCAGCCAGTCGTTATAATCAACAACCGTTTTAAAGGGCTGCGCGCCAGAGCCCGAGCCCAGCTGCCCCATGGTAATTGGCAGGGCATAAAACTGGTTAAAAGGCATGTACTCAAAATGATACTTGAAATTATCAAGGGCCAGTTGCACCTCGTAGGTAAATATATCGTATGATAGCCTATCGTCTTCGTTCAGTTCTGCGCGGTCAAAGTTTTTCACTTTCGACAAGTAAACCGAGTTATAATCATGCGCCTTTTTCAAAAACTCAGCAGAGCCATCGTTAGGTAGCAAGTCATTATAGCGCCTGTCGCCAATGTAGGTTGCATTAAGCGGGTAAAGTTTTAAGCCGTCCTGAAAATAATCTTCAAAAACTTTGGCGAGATCCTTATTGGCTGGAATGCCGCTGGCGGTGTCTGTTGATTTAGGTTGATTACAGGCTGCAAACGAACCTGCTATGAATAGCATGAGTAGTATTTTTTTCATGAGGGTGTTGTTTAAACGATAAAGCTACGGAAAGGGAAAATATAATCAATAATGATATCTGCATTGCAGAATAAATATCGCGTCTGCTTCTACTCTGTAAATTAGCCTGTGTTCGAGATTTATCCGGCGCGACCACCAGCCAGCTAAATTATGTTTTAAAGGTTCGGGCTTTCCACTTCCTTCATATGGAGTTCGTTCTATTTCTTTGATAAGAGAGTTGATCTTCTTTAAAATAGATTTATCTGTCGTTTGCCAATAAAGGTAATCTTCCCATGCAGGGTTTTGGAAAATTATCTTCACTCTTCAAGTAGCTTTCTTTCCTTGCCTAAACCTTTTTCATATTCCTGGATACCATGAAGTAATCTTTCTGCATTTTTAGGGCTTTTTAAAAGATAGAAAGTTTCCTCCATGCTTTCGTAATCAGCTTTCGATATCACAACAATATCTTCGGCATTGGCACTTGTCACTACCAAAGGCTTATGATCATTCCGCACCTTATCTAAAAAAGATTTTAGTTGCTGCCTGAAGGCAGTGTAAGTTGTGATCTCCATTCAAATTAGTTTTTATAAAGGTATAAAACCAAAACAACATGTACAAGTTTCTGTACATGTTGTTTTGGTTTTACGTTAAGAGATAAACTTATGAAGTTTTGATTAATGCTTATAACCCCATTTCTTTTTTCAAAAACTTACCTGTAAAACTGTTCTTTACTTTGCACAAACCTTCAGGCGTGCCCGAGAACAGGATATTACCGCCGCCCGAACCGCCCTCCGGGCCAAGGTCAATTACGTGGTCGGCCACTTTAATAACATCAAGATTATGTTCAATTACCAAAACAGTATTGCCTTTATCAACCAATTGGTTAAGTACACCTAACAATACGTTGATATCTTCAAAGTGTAAACCTGTAGTAGGTTCATCCAATATATAAAAGGTGTTTCCTGTGTCTTTTTTAGATAGCTCGGTAGCCAGTTTAACACGCTGTGCTTCGCCGCCGGATAGCGTGGTTGAGGCCTGGCCTAAGGTGATATACCCCAAACCTACATCGTTCAGCGTTTTTACTTTACGATAGATAGATGGAATGTGTTCAAAGAATGGCGTAGCGTCCTCAATGCTCATATCCAGCACATCGCTGATGGACTTGCCCCGGTAACGCACTTCCAGCGTTTCGCGGTTGTAACGCCTGCCGCCGCACTCTTCGCAAGGTACCTGCACATCGGGCAAAAAGTTCATTTCAATTACCTTCATGCCTGCACCCTGGCAGGTTTCGCAACGGCCGCCCTTTACGTTAAACGAGAAACGACCTGGTTTATATCCCCTGATCCTTGATTCCGGTAGTGCCACGAACAGATTGCGGATGTCCGAAAACACCCCGGTATAAGTGGCAGGGTTTGAGCGCGGTGTACGGCCGATTGGTGTTTGATCTATCTCAATTACTTTATCAATATGCTCTAACCCCTCAATTTTTTCATAAGGCAGCGGTTGTTTCTTCGCCCTAAAAAAATGATGGTTTAATATAGGGTATAAAGTTTCGGTGATCAGGCTTGATTTGCCGCTGCCCGATACACCGGTTATGCCGATTAGTTTACCTAAAGGGAAATCAACCGATACTTTTTTAAGATTATGACCGGTAGCTTTTTTCAGGCTCAGGGTTTTTCCATTTCCTTCGCGACGTTTTTTGGGCACCGCAATCTCCCGCTCGCCATTGATATATGAAGTGGTAAGCGTATGCTTTTCCATTAGCTGCGCCGGAGTACCTTCGGCAACAACCTGGCCACCATGTACACCGGCTGCCGGGCCCATGTCAATTACGTGGTCGGCTTCCAGGATCATGTCTTTATCGTGCTCAACAACCAGTACTGTGTTTCCTAAATCACGCAGATTTTTAAGGGCGTTGATCAAACGTTCGTTATCGCGTTGGTGCAAACCGATACTTGGCTCATCCAAAATGTACATCACATTCATCAACTGTGAACCAATTTGTGTAGCCAGCCTGATCCGTTGTGCTTCACCGCCCGATAGGGTTTTAGCAGTACGATCAAGCGTTAAATAACTCAAACCCACATCCAGTAAAAACACTATACGTGCGCGGATCTCTTTCAGGATCTCTTTAGCAATCACATTCTGGCGCTCGTTAAGGCGGTCTTCCAGGCCATCAAACCATTCCTGCAGGTGATTGATATCCATACAGGCCAGCTCGAAAATATTTTTACCATCTACCTTAAAATGCAGCGACTCTTTTTTGAGCCTTGCACCTTCGCAAACCGGGCAGGTACGGAGTACACGATAGTTCTCCATATCGTCCATTCCTTCATCGTTGCGGCGTTCCTGCTGTTCCTCCAGCATGCGGATAATCCCTTCAAAAGTGATCTGGTAGCTTTGAACATTCCATTTGTTATATTCTACAGCAACGCTCAATGTTTCAGGGGCGCCGTTCAGGATCATATCCAACTGATCGCGGTTCAGCTTTTCGATAGGGGTTGAGAGCGAGAATTCATACTTTTTAGCCAGCGATTTCAACACCTGGAAAATCCATGTTTCGCGGTATTCACCAATAGGGGCTAAACCGCCGTTCATGATGCTCAGTTTCGGATTAGGGATTACCGAAGCTTCATCCACTTCAAAAATATAGCCCAAGCCATTACATTTTTCACAAGCGCCATAAGGTGAGTTAAACGAAAATGTATTTGGCTGGGGCTCATCATACGAGATACCCGAAACCGGGTCCATCAGGTATTTACTATAATAGGATACGTTATTATCCTTATCGGCAATACGGATAATGCCCTTGGCAATTTTCAAAGCCTGCTGAACGGAAGTATATAAACGTTTGCTGTCTTTTTCACTCACTACCAAACGGTCAACCACAATATCAATATCGTGGATCTTGTACCGGTCAACCTGCATTTTGGGTTCAACATCGGCAATGGCGCCATCTACCCAAACTTTTAAAAATCCTTGCTTGCGGATGGATTCGAACAATTCGCGGTAGTGGCCTTTACGTGCCTTTACCACCGGAGCCAGGATATTAACTGGCTGCCCGTCAAATTTTTCGCTGATAGTTTTGAGGATCTGGTCTTCGCTCATGCGCTCCATCTTTTCACCGGTGGTGTAAGAATAAGCATCGCCGGCACGGGCGAAGAGCAAGCGCATGAAATCATAGATTTCGGTAATAGTACCTACGGTGGAACGCGGGTTTTTGCTGGTGGTTTTTTGCTCTATAGCAATAACAGGGCTCAGGCCCGACACCTTATCCACATCCGGCCGCTCCATCCCGCCCATAAACTGGCGTGAGTAGGCCGAAAATGTTTCCATATAACGGCGCTGGCCTTCGGCGTAAATAGTATCAAACGCCAGTGATGATTTACCGCTGCCGCTTAAGCCGGTAATTACCACCAGTTGGTTGCGAGGAAAGGAAACATCTATATTTTTCAGGTTATGTACCCGGGCACCATAAACTTCAACTTCACTTTGCTCGCCCAGGTCAACAAGAGGTTTTGTACTCATACTTTATTAATATGGATTTATTGACATTGTTTGAAGCTAATTATTATAGTTACCAGTTTTTTACAAAACCTGCTTTCCTAAAATTTTTGGCTTAAACCATCAACAGTTTGCTACAAATATAAGCAAAAAAGGCCGATCATCCACTGTGGATGACCAGCCTCAAAGTGCTCCGTAATGTAATCTTTTAATTAATTTACAGTATGATTACCTGCTGTTAATTAATTGCCAGCAACTGTGATGCAGGCGGGATGACAAAGTAATTATCATACCCGTGCTCTTTTGGCTGCTCAATAACTGCTTTCATGGCAATAAGCTTATAAACATATGAACCGGTTTCGCGGTTCAGCTTCATGCGAAAATAGTTATCTTCTTTTTGCCTGTTAATGGCGCGCGCTAATTTGATCGAGCCATTGTTGTAAGCGGCAGCCGCCAGTGTCCAGCTGTTAAATTCATCGTATAGTTCTTTGATATACTTGCAGGCTGCAATAGTTGATTTGCGAAGGTTTTTCCGCTCATCAACACCATGGCCTACTCTAAGTCCGTAGGTACGTGCAGTACCCGGCATAAATTGCCAAAAACCCGACGCTCCTTTAGATGATGTACCTGATTTAAGGCCTGACTCGACCAACGGTACATACTTAAAATCTTCGGGGATACCATAAAACTTCAAAATTGGTTCGATAATGGGGAACCATAGCTCGGCTTTGCGGTGCAATATATTGCTTTGCACGCTTTTATAGTCGTGCTGCCTGAGCGATTTGTTGAGTTTACGCGTAACCCTTGCGTCATTAACTGGTAAAGCCTCATTGGCAAAGTTGTAAGCAACTGCCTTTGAGCTTTTGAGAAAAATAAAATCTGAGGTTCGGGCGCTTAAAGTTGCCGCTTTTGCAGCCTTTTCGATGATCGTTGTACCGAAAATATTAAGCTCTGAAATGAGAACCAGCACCAGTGTTACGGAGCACGTAAGTAAGTGTTTTTTAATCATTTCTTTTCCTATCATTTAACTATACATTTGGTAGAATGTGCTGCAAAGGTAGGCTATACAGATCACATAATCAAATACTTACCGTTTTGCTAACTTTTTTAGAGTTGGTTTTTGGTTCAAAAACGGCGTTTAAAACCGTTTAAACGGCGATTTTCCAAGCGGATATTTTTTTGATCTTTTTAGATAAAAATTGGCAAAAAAGCGTAACTTTGACCCTCACGCTGCGAAAGCGCTAAACAAAAAATTATGGTATTTAAGAGACCAGCAGGTAGTCGCGACGACAAACCCGGAAAGTCGTCATCAAGGAGTTCAAGATCCGACGACCGACCAAAAAAATCAGCATCAACCCCAAAAGGTAAAGCTACTCCAAACGGAGAGAAAAAAATACTTTCCAGGCCGGAAAAAACATTCCAAAGCAACAGGTTCAGTGACGATAAGCCCAAAAGCAATTTTAGGGGCGGGGAATCATCTGGCGCTAAAAGATCAGGCGCTAAGCCAAGGCCTTACTCTGGCAGGCCTGCTTCCGACAGCGACGACAGGCCAAAAAGAAATTTTGGCGGCGACAGCGCAGGCGAAAGGAAGTCATTTAGTGGCGGCCCGCGTAAACCTTACAGCGGCAGGCCAACAACCGGTGATAACGACAGGCCGAAAAGAAGTTTCGGCGGCGAAGCACAAGGCGAAAAAAAACCTTACTCATCTCCACGTACCCGTTCATCAGCAAGTTTTGAGGGCAAGCCTAAAAGAAGCTTTGGCGGTGATGCAGGGGGCGAACGTAAATTTGCACCAAGAGGAACCGAGGGCAGCTTCAAAAAACGCGAAGGCGGTTTTAAAGAGAAAT
This sequence comes from Mucilaginibacter sp. NFR10, assembly GCF_900100445.1. NCBI lineage: Bacteria > Pseudomonadati > Bacteroidota > Sphingobacteriia > Sphingobacteriales > Sphingobacteriaceae > Mucilaginibacter > Mucilaginibacter sp. NFR10. The sequence continues at coordinate 281,742 of NZ_FMTV01000006.1, forward strand.
CACCATTTGGCGAAAGGCCGGCACACAGACCGCATGATAGGGAAAACCAACAGGATGCCCCTAAAACCATGCGCAGTCGTAAAAATTCTCCTGCAAAAAAATCAGAAGACGATGGGCTGATCCGCCTGAACCGTTACATATCAAACGCGGGTATTTGCTCACGCCGTAAGGCCGATGAGCTGATTACCGCGGGCGTGGTATCCGTAAACGGCGAAGTGGTAACAGAATTAGGTACCAAAGTTGATCCGTTTAAGGATACTATTAAATATAACGGCGAAACGCTGAAACGCGAGAAAATGGTTTATGTATTGTTAAATAAGCCAAAGGATTATATCACAACTACAGATGATCCGCAGGAGCGCCGTACCGTAATGCACCTGGTTGAAAAGGCAAGCCGCGAGCGTATTTACCCCGTTGGCCGTCTTGACCGTAACACCACCGGTTTATTATTAATGACCAACGATGGTGATTTGGCCGATAAGCTATCGCACCCGCGTAACAGCATTACTAAATTATACCAGGTTGAACTGAGCAAAAGCTTAACCCAGGGCGACCTGAATAAATTAACTTTCGGCCTTGAGCTGGAAGATGGCGTAATTAAGCCCGACGCGGTATCATATGTAGCCGGCGGATCAAAACGTGAAATTGGGATCCAGATCCACAGCGGCAAAAACCGTATTGTGCGCCGCATGTTTGAGCACCTGGGATACGAAGTGGTAAAACTGGACAGGGTGGTTTATGCCAACCTAACCAAAAAAGACCTTCCACGGGGGCGCTGGCGTTACCTTGATGAAAAAGAGGTGATACAGTTAAAACACCTGATGAAATAATAAAACGCCCCGTTAAACAGCGGGGCATTTTTTTTGTCTATTTTGTTATCTTGCACAGCAATAATTGTAAGGCTAAGCTGAATGCATAAAGCTTAAAGCTATATGATTGTCAGTATTTTTGCTATTTGTGAATTAATTAAATAGACCTTATATAATCGACCATGAAAAAATTTCTTTTGATCATAGCTATGCTTTCACCGGCGCTAACATTTGCACAAAATAAAAAAACAGGGCCTAAAACTTTCGACCTGGTGGTTGGTACTTATACCACCGGCAAAAGTAAAGGTATTGTGGTATACCGTTTTTATGCCGAAACCGGCAAACTGGCTTATCTCAGTGAGATTGATGGCGTAAATAATCCGTCGTATTTAACGTTGAGCGCCAATAATAAATTTATTTACGCGGTTAACGAACTGCCTAAAGGCGAGGTAAGCGCATTTTCGTTTGAGCCCAAAACGGGCAAAATGACTTTTATCAACAAGCAATCAACACTGGGCGCCGACCCATGTCACATATCTGTTGACAAAGCACAAAAAAACCTGATCATAGCTAACTACTCAAGCGGCAACGTTGCGGTAATGCCTTTGAATAAAGATGGTTCAATAGCTAACGGAATTCAAACGGTACATGATGATGGCCATAGCATAAACAAGGAAAGGCAGGAATCTGCACACGCGCATATGGCGGTCCTGACACCCGATGAAAAATATGTATTGTATAATGACCTTGGCACCGATAAAATGAATGTTTACCGCTACCGCCCTTCAAAAGAGCCCCGTATTGTACCCGCAACACCGGCCTTTGTAAGTGTTACCGCAGGAGAAGGCCCGAGGCACCTGGAGTTTTCGGCTGATAAAAAAACTGTTTACCTGGTAACTGAAATGGGATCGAACGTAATCGCGTTTGATTACAATAACGGCAAGCTGAAACAGAAACAATCCATTACCATGCTGCCAGATGGCTTTACCGGCCAAACTGCAGGTGCCGCTATTCATCTGTCGCCTGATGGCCGTTTTCTGTATGCTTCAAATCGTTTAGAAACCAACGAGATCAATATTTATGCTGTTAACCAGGAAACAGGCTTGCTTACTTTTGTAGCGCGCCAGTCCACCTATGGCAAAAACCCACGCGATTTTGCTATCGACCCAACAGGTAATTTCCTGATAGTAGCTAATCAGAACAGCGATAACATGTGGGTGTTCAAAATAGATCAAAACACCGGCAAACTTGCCCAAACAGGTATCAGAGTTGATATCGGCAACCCGGTATGCTTAAAATTTGCACCAGCCGAGTAAGAAGGTGAAAGGATAAAGGTAAAAGGTGAAAGGTTTGGCCTCGCGCTGAAAATGAAAAAGGCGAAGTTTGAGATATTCCGAACTTCGCCTTTTTCATTTTATCAGCTGGAAAGGAAACCTTTAACCTTTCGCCTTTTAGCTTTAACCTCAATTAAGGGTTTTTAGTAAACGAATATACAATGTATCCGGTGGTATTGCCTACGGTAACAGGCGATTTCAAGGTCATGGTTGAGCCATCGTTGCTGGCAATATCCAAACGATATCCTTCGGATACGTTTTTGGCTTTATCGCCTTCAAAAAGTTTTTTGAACTGGAATTGTGTACCGGTTGTACCACCGTTATAAACCGACCAGAAAATGGTTTGCGATGTTCCGTTGGTTAAAGTGTAGATACCGTTACCACTGTTGGTGAGCTTCCATGTGCTGCCAATAAAGGCTTCGGGGGGAGCCTGATCAAATACGCTCTGTACTGCATTTTGTACAAGGCCGTCGTAACTTACATTATTGCAGGTCCAGGTACCAACAAATTTACCGCGCGATACATTAGACGTAGTTGTGCTTTTGGTTGACGAGCAGGCCGAAATGACCAAAACAAGTGAAAAGATTGCGATTGAGGTCTGAATTAACTTTTTCATGACAGTATATTTTATGCATAAATAGCATAAATCCTGCCAAAGTGTGTAATTATAAATTCACCGCCTGCTGGCGGGTGCGTTTTTCTAATTCAGTTAACCTTTTATTGATTGATTCGGCAATCTGGTCGGCTTCCCGAACTTTTTTAAGGCTATTAATAAACTTAGGGTTGGTATCCCTTTCCGATAAAATTTTACCGATTTGCTTAATAATGTTCATAGGTTATTCCTTATAGCTCTATTTTACGGGGCTTACACCACTAAGGTTTCGTTTCTTCCTGCTAATATCGAATAAATTTAGTTAAACGTTTTACCATTAGAAAAAAAGCACCTTTATTATTTATAAATAACTGTTATTGTAACGCGCTAAGTTGAGGCTGAGTGTACTAAAATGATTATTCACCAGCTTCATTTAAAAATGCGATCAACTTTTCCATTGCTTTTGCACGGTGGCTAATGCTATTTTTTTTGTCCATACTCATTTCGGCAAAAGTAATGTCGTAACCTTCCGGTTCAAAAATAGGATCATAGCCAAAACCGCCATTACCACTCGGCTCTTGCCGGATGGTGCCTTCAACCGTTCCTTCAAAAAAGTACTCTTCGCCGTTCCAGATCAGGGAAATTACGGTACGGAAGCGGGCCTTTCGGTTTGCTTCACCTTTTAAATTATCAAGTACTTTACTAATGTTGGCGGCGTGGTTACCGTGGGTACCTGCATACCTGGCCGAGTATACACCCGGCTCTCCGTTCAGGGCGTCAATTTCCAGCCCACTGTCATCGCCAAAGCAGTTAAGCTTATATTCGGCATACACATGGTGACTTTTGATAGAGGCATTAGCTTTAAAAGTTGTACCTGTTTCCTCAATATCATCATGATAACCAATGTCGTTCAGGGTTAGTAACTGGATAGCGCCATTGAGCTTGGCCGAAACCTCATCAAGCTTATGGCGGTTATTGGTAGCAAAAACTAATTGCATATATCTTAGTGGCGTGTTTTATTTATAATGTTTTAACCAACTCCCAAAAGGTTTTTTTATACTCCACATTATCCATCATCTCATCAAATGAATAACTGTAAAGCACAGTGATCCCGTTTGAGGTTACCGGTTTATTTGGTTTAAGCACCTTTATGTCCTGTGGCAGGGCATCCCCTCCCAAAACCAGTACCTTGGTTGGTTTAAAAAATGTTTTCAACTGGCTAAATTTGGTTTCACTGTAATTTGCCAGATTGAATATCGCCACGTCGTCGGGGCTAAGTTCTTTACGCTTCAAGATATTTTCAAGGGCGGTTAAATGTTCGGCTATTATAAACCCGGCATTTTTATACCATGTTAGCACCAAAAAATTCTTTAAGTTTTTACCCAAATACTTAAATTCATCAACCGGCGTTTTTATTACTACCTGAGGTTCAGGAGTTAAAGATGGGATAATGGTTACCGGGGCCGGTTTGGCATTTTCAGTTACAGGAGGTAGTGGTACCGCCGCGGCAGGTTCTGATTCAGTAATTTTATCATACAACATTTTATCTGCATTGAGCAGGTAAAGTTCATCCTCTAACAAAAAACGAAACGCGGCAGGGTTCTCAACTTTCACTTTAACAAATTTTAACCAAAAGTAGTTAAACGGTTTCAAGCTTTATAGGCATATTAGCACAATTATAGCCGGTTGGTTTTGCAGAAAATATTTGTTCGGTTATAATTAATAAATTTTACCGAAATTCGTAGTTTTTAACGGGTTAACTATCCCGTTTTATTTAGTATAACAGCGTTACATGAGAAAGTTAGGAGTATTAGTACTAAGTTTTATTTTAACAATAACATTTGCAAAGGCACAGGTAGCATCAGATACAGCAGCAAAAAAACTGGTTAAAGCCGATTCGGTTATTGCCCCCACACCCGGCAAAACGCTTGATAAAATTGCAGCGGTAGTTGGTAACAGCCCAATATTGCTATCAGACATTGAACTGTCATACGCTAACTTCCTGGTACAGGGAAACCAACCTGACCCATCTGTTAAAGCCCGAATTTTACAAACTTTGTTAACCCAAAAACTGCTTGCCCAGCAAGCCGCAATTGATAGTATTGAAGTAAAGGAAGAAGATGTTGACGCCAACGTTGACCGCCGTATGCGCGAAATGACACAGCGCGCGGGCGGGCAGGAAAAACTGGAAGCATTTTTAGGGCGTTCGGTTATCCAGTACAAAGATGAGATCAGGCCCGACCTGAAAGAGCAGATGGTTGCTCAAAAAATGCAGCAGCACATTACCGAGAAGCTGAATGTTACCCCTCAGGATGTTAAAAAATATTACGATGGAATCCCTAAGGACAGCTTGCCTTCATTTAATAAAGAAGTTGAAGTTGGTGAGATTGTTTTTCAGCCTAAGTTAACTAAAGAAGAAAAAGACCTTTACAAAGCTAAGGCCGAAGAGTTAAGGCAGCGTGTTAAAAAGGGCGAAGACTTTGGTACACTGGCCAGGCTTTATTCGCAGGATCCGGGTTCGGCACCTGAAGGAGGCGACCTTGGGTTTGCCGACCGTACCACTTTTGTGAAGGAATTTACCGCAAACGCTTTCAAGTTAAAAGCAGGTGAAATTTCCCCGGTATTTGAAACGGATTTTGGTTTCCACTTTTTACAGGTGATTGAGCGTCGCGGCGAACAGGTTCACGTGAGGCATATCCTCATTACACCTGTTGTTACCCAGGCCAGTTTGGATAGGGCAAAAGCAAAAGCCGATAGTATTTATAACTTACTTATAAAAGATAAAAATGTAGGTGTCGATTTTTCAAGCGCTGCAGCCTATTACTCAGACAATAAAGACACTAAATACAACGGTGGTATGATCCTTAATGCCGAAGACGTACAAAGCCGTTCAACATTTATCCCTACCGATAAACTTGATCCTAAAGTGGCGCTTATTACCGATACGATGAAAATCGGCAGCATTTCAAAACCTGATCTGTTTACCGGTGCCGATGGTAAAAAGAGCTACAAAATATTGATGCTTAAATCGGCCACAAATGCCCATAAAGCTAATTTAGAGCAGGATTTCCCTAAACTTAAGGAATATGCCTATAATGATAAGGTTAACAGAACTGTATCTCAATGGTTCGAAAAACGCCGCAAGGAAACTTTCATTAAAATTGATAAAGAATATCAGGCATATGATGTGTTGAAGAAATGGGTAAATACCAATCCCTCGCCTGTAATACCCGAAACCAAAACCAAATCATCATCTAAATAATTTATGCAACACAGCTCTGATGTAGAAGCCGCAAACGCTTTAAAACAGGCCTACCAGCAAATCCGCGCCGAAATAGGTAAGGTAATAGTAGGCCAGGATGAAGTGATAAAATTTGTGCTGATCTCTATTTTCAGTAACGGGCATTGTTTATTGGTTGGTGTGCCCGGGCTTGCAAAAACCCTGCTGGTGCAAACGGTATCGCAGGTGCTTGACCTTGACTTTAAAAGGATTCAGTTTACGCCCGACCTGATGCCTTCAGACATCATTGGCTCTGAAATATTAGGTGAAGACCGCAATTTTAAATTTATCCACGGGCCGGTTTTTTCAAACATTATCCTGGCCGATGAGATAAACCGTACACCGCCAAAAACGCAGGCAGCCCTGCTTGAGGCCATGCAGGAAAAAGCGGTTACCGCAGCCGGCGTAACACACAAACTTGCACAGCCTTTTTTTGTATTGGCTACCCAAAACCCTATTGAACAGGAAGGTACTTATCCATTGCCCGAAGCACAGCTGGACAGGTTTATGTTTAATGTAGCCCTCAACTATCCTTCATTTAAAGAGGAGCTGCTGGTTGTTAAGAACACCACCAGTATTACTAAAGCAGAAGTAAATAAAATATTAAACGCCCAGCAGATCATCTATTTTCAGCAACTGGTGCGCAATATCCCGGTTACCGATAATGTGATGGAGTACGCGGTGAAGCTGGTATCCAAAACCCGCCCAAACAGCGAGTTTGCCACACCACAAATTAACCGCTTGCTAAGCTGGGGCGCAGGACCACGAGCATCGCAGTTTTTAGTATTAGGTGCTAAATGCCACGCGGTACTTAACGGTAAATACTCGCCCGATATTGAAGATGTGCAGGCAGTGGCCAAACCTATTTTAAGCCACCGTATAGTGCGCAGTTATCATGCGGAAGCCGAAGGATTATCAGCAGCTGATATTATTGAGCAGTTGTTTTGATTTTAGTGATTAGAGGTTGGGGATCAGAGGTTTGGTTAGAAGTGGTTGAAGATTAGTTTTTAATAGTCGATAAAGTAAAAAGGCCTTGTAATTTATAGTTTACAAGGCCTTTCTATTACTTATTGCGCCCGCGTCCTTACGGGTAACCTGTTACCCTAATCTCTGATCTCCAGTCTCTAATCTCTCACAACAAACCTCTAATCTCTATTACTCATTCTCAATAGGTGAGAAAATCTCAAGAAGGATATTCCATTTTTTTGTTTTGTCAATTTCCCAAACCCTTACATAATTGTAGTTTCCAACAACATTGCCTTTGGTAATGCGGGCGTGACCATAGGTATAAGCAAGGTCATTACTCGCGGCGCGGCCGCCATCGGTAGTTTCGGCAGTGATGCTGATGGCTTCGTTATTGATAAACTTCATCACCACATCGGTACCGGTCATTGGCGGAAAGCCGGGGAAATAATAGCGGCCTTCGGGGCTTAAAAATTCCTTATAGCTGGCCATGGCTGATAATGTTAACCCATGATTAAATGTTTTATCGGTACCAATAATAACATTTTTGGCGCCGAATGGATCCTTACTTGGGCCTGAACGGTGCGCCGGGTCGGGTTCTTTAAAATCGGTAACAACTTCTTCCTCAGCTTCAGGATGCTGGATACCAAGGTCGATGAGTAGCTTTAATTTACCGTCGGCGTTAGTACGCCAGATAGATACATAATCGCCAAACACTTTATCATCATCAGTTTTGCCGTTTTGATATATATAAGGGCCCGCGGTGAAAGCCAGGTCCCCATTGGCCGAGATCCGGGCAAATTTGGGCTGCCAGCTAAGCTTGCCGGCCTGTTTATCAATCTTACTATAAAAATCAACAATCTTTACTACATCGGGCTTAAATATGATGCCATCGGGATCGGCAACTGCCAGGAAACCATCTTTTATTCCTTTACGTTCAACTAACTTATCAAAAGCTTGTTCAACACTAACTACCTTGTTTACATTAACAGCGTCCTGCGCCAGGGCAAAAGCACTATAACCAATAAATGTAGCAGCTAATATTATTTTCTTCATATTTATATTCGGGTTTTAGGGAGCAATTTAGTAATAAATTTTAAGTCGGAAACGCAATAGTCAAAATGCATTATACAGCATAGCATAATTTAACAATTGCATTATTTTTGTTTTATCCTGAAACGAAGATATGGGCAAATAATTGCAGGGCGCGGGTTTGATCATATAAAATACACGTAAATATTTAAATTTACTTAATAATGAAGTTGAATAAAAAAACACTTAACTTCATAACCCAACTAATCTGTTTTTGTTTAAATCAATATAAATTGCTTTCATGAAAAAGTATATGCTATACTGCGTATTTGTACTTTTATTACTGTGTGTAAAGGCAAAAGCGCAATATCTCTCTGATTATACCGGCCGTCCATATTATCTTAAAACCAATGATGGCATACAAGGCAGCGCCCTCCTTACCGATAACTGGCTGAATGGCACTGTTTATTTCGTTAACGGCAAAACAGCTAATGCAATATTGAACTATAATATTTACGGGGATGAACTTTTGTTTAAGAGCCCCCGGGATTCATCGGTACAGGCCTTTGTTGACCCGGTGAAAGGTTTTTCAGTAAAAGGCATTGCGCTTGAAGAAAGTGACCAAACGGATATGAACTTTAGCAGCGGCTTCCCGGCTGTGGATGATCAAACCCCAAAAACTTTTTACCAGGTAGTGGGAGACGGGAAGGTAAAACTGCTCCGTTATTACAAGAAAAAAGTACTTGAGTCAACGGGTTTTGCTTCGCAGGTGACCACCAAAACCTTCACGCTGGCCAACAGCTATTACATTTTTGCCAATAACCAAATGACAAAGATCAGGCCGTCGCAAAAAACCATCCTAGCAGCAATGAGCGACAAGGGCGATAAAATGCAGGAGTATATCAAAACCAACAAAGTTAATTTTAAAAGCGATGCTGCCTTAGCTAAATTATTCAGCTACTACAACTCGCTTTAAAATCATGTCCTGTTATCAGGCTTTGCTCCAGGTGGTACCTTCTTTACTATCTTTTAGCTGGAAACCTATCTGTGATAAACCGTCACGGATCTTATCCGACGTGGCATAATCCTTATTTGCTTTAGCACCGCTGCGCAGATCGACGATAAAATTTAACACTTTTGGCAGATCGTCATTAGCTGCCTGCTCATTTTGTAAACCCAGTACTTCAACCACAAATAAATTCATAAGCGCGGTTAACTGTTCAAGGTTAGCGGCATCAATTTTCAATTTACCATCATATACCGAATTGATAATGCGCGATGCTTCAAAGAGCTCGGCAATTAAAACCGGGCTGTTAAAATCGTCGTTCATAGCGGCATAGCAACGCTCCATTAATGATGCTATTTCAACTTCGGTAGTGGCAGATGCTTTCAATCCGTCGGTTAGCAGGGTAAAGGCGTTCATAAGGCGTTTAAACCCTTTTTCGGATGCTTCCATAGCTTCATTGCCAAAATCAAGTGTACTACGGTAATGGGCCTGCAGCATGAAGAACCTTACCGTCATGGGGCTGTAGCCTTTGTTAAGTATCGAGTTTTCGCCGCTGAACAGTTCATGCGGTAAAAAGCTGTTGCCTAATGATTTAGACATTTTTTGGCCGTTTACCGTAAGCATATTGGTATGCACCCAGTAATTGGCCGGGTTGGTACCGCAGCAAGCTACGTTTTGGGCAATTTCATTGGTATGGTGCGTTGGCACAAGATCAATCCCGCCGCCATGAATGTCAAAGTGGCTGCCCAGGTATTTCTGGCTCATGGCCGAGCATTCCAGGTGCCAACCCGGAAAGCCCACACCCCATGGCGAAGGCCATTTCATCAGGTGTTCGGGCTTGGCTTTTATCCACAGGGCAAAATCAAGCTTGCCATGTTTTTCCTGCTGACCGCCAAGCGTACGGGTATTATTTAAAAGGTCTTCGAGATTACGGCCGCTTAATATGCCATAATCCTGGCTTTTGTTATATTTTTCAACATCAAAATAAATGGTACCATCCACCTCATAAGCATAGCCCCTGGCAAGTATTTCCTTCACCATTTCTATCTGCTCAATGATATGGCCGGTAGCTGTAGGTTCAATACTTGGGGGCAGGTTGTTCAGGATCCTCATCACATCCCTGAAGCCAACGGTGTATTTTTGCACTATCTCCATTGGCTCAAGCTGTGCAAGCTTGGCCTTTTTTGCAATTTTGTCTTCACCCTCGTCGCCGGCATCACCTTCAAGATGGCCCGCATCGGTCACATTACGTACGTAGCGTACCTTGTAGCCAATAGCTGTAAGGTACCTGAACATAAGATCGAAAGATATATAAGTACGGCAGTTGCCTAAGTGAACATCGCTATAAACAGTAGGCCCGCAAACATACATGCCAACATGCGGCGTGTTAATGGGCTTAAATAATTCTTTTTTACGGGTTAAAGTGTTGTAAACAAACAAATTTTGTTGCATGAGCGCAAACTTACGATTTTTTCAATTTTAAGTTACTGCCTGCCGGCTTTCAGGTTTATTTTTACAAACGAAGAGCAATGACCTATGTTAATTCAGTACGAGATCGCTGCGTAAAGGATAATGGTCTGACAGTTTTTTCTCGATCACCTTGTAGTTGAAAACTGAGAATTGCGGGCTGCTCATAATGTAATCTATCTGGTAATTGGGAAAGTCGCCGTTATATGTGCGCCCTAAGCCTGAACCTTTTTCGCGGAATGAGTTGTTTAAGCCTTTGGCCATTTGGTTAACCGCGAATGATGATGGGGTATCATTAAAATCACCGGCTATAATATAAGGATATGGACATTGGGCAGCATGCGCCTTTACTTTAAAAACCTGCTCGGCCCTTTTCATAAAAGCTATTTTAAGCTTGCTCCCCAGGCGCTTGGTTGATTTAATGTCGGTTTTTCCTTTTTTTGATACGCTGTCGATATATTTATAATCGTCCGGGTTAAAATTGATGGATTGCAGGTGGATATTATAATACCTAAAAATTTTATCCCCCTTTTTTATATCAGCATATAAGCACTGGTTACCAGATGTTCTGTCGGCCGCAAGGCGGATCATCCCTCTTGATAGAATAGGGAATTTCGAAAAGATAGCCATGCCAATGGCTTCACGGCTGTTAAAACTAAAGGGTTCAAAGTAAAAGTTATTGCTGCCTAATATTTTGTTGATCGAATCACGTGTTTCATACTGCCCTTTATTGCGGGTATAAAACTCCTGGAACCCTATCACATCCGGCTGCTCGCTATTGATGATCTCCAGGATTTCATGCTTGGTTGATATATCGTTATTGAAGCCAAAATGTTTAAAGTTATGCACGTTGTAGGTCATGACATGTACAACGTTGAGCCCGGGGGGCAGCGAAAAACTTGATTTAAATCTGAACCCGATATTGTTATTAAGTACTCCCCAGCCAATTAAAATACTGACCAGCGAAAATAAAAACTGCCAGCGCTTGCGCAGCAGCCAATACAGCATCATGATTATATTAACCAACAGTATAGGAGGATAGGCAAGGCCGAAGAAAGCGAATAACCAATACTTGCGCGGATCAACCGAGGGGGCTAAATATCCTATTAGTAAAGCAAAACAGAAAAACAGGTTTATCCATAACAACACCCTGCTAAAAATACTTTGCTTTTTTTTTATCATTTATTCCTGTTTGCTTGCACGCGATAAAATTTCCCGCTCCTGTTTGCTTAAGCTATTATAGCCCGATTGCGATATTTTGTCTAAAATACGGTCAACTTCTTCCTGGCGCGGGTAGTCGGATGCGTTTTTACCCATATTATTTGAAACCACTTTTAACCTGGGTTTCCGTTTAAACAGCCCGGCTATTCCGCCCACCCAATCATGGCCTTTTTGTAATTGCTTAATATACACAAATCCCATTAAAGCACCACCAAGGTGGGCTATTTCGCCGCCCGCGTTTGCACCAACTATACCCAAAAAATCAATAACCAGAATTACAAATACCAGCCATTTTAATTTTACCGGCCCAAATAAAATTAATGATATGGTGTAGTTGGGCAACAGGGTGGCCGTTGCCACAACAATGGCCATTACACTGGCCGATGCACCAACAATAGTACTGTTCTGTGCAGCGTTAGCACTGGTAAATGCAGGCAGCACGTTTAAGGCCAGCAGGTATAACAAAGCACCGGCCAGGCCGCCCATTAAGTATAAGCCTATAGTACGTTTATTACCAAGGTACTCTTCAAATATTTGTCCCATCCAATATAGCCAAAGCATATTGAACAGGATATGAAGTATACCTGCATGCATGAACATATAGGTTAAAGGCGTCCAAAAACGCTTCAGCAAATCGGGCAGGTATGCCGGCATGTTTAAATATTTATCGGCATAAAGTAAAATGATGCTTCCCCCAAAATGCGTTAGTAACTGTTCAACTATTGCCGAAATGTTTATCGCCAGAAAAACAATCACATTAATGCCGATAAGCAGGTTCAGCCTATTGCCGGAGCGCAGCATTTTGTAGTGGATATTTTGCCAAAGGGTGCTCATAATAAAGCTGTATTACAAAGATAACTACTGTTATTAATAAAAATTGTTTGGCCGTTGTAATCGCCAAATTTTAACCAGTAAAAACCCGATAAGCGCGCCGCCAATGTGTGCAAAATGCGCCACCGAATCTCCGGAAAATTGCTTTACCCCTAAAAATAATTCTATCACTACATATACCGGTATAATATATTTAGCCTTGATGGGTACGGGTATAAACAATATCATCAGTTCAAGATTTGGGAACAGCATGCCAAAGGCAATAAGCAATCCAAATATCGCTCCGGAAGCTCCAACTATAGGTGTAGTATAAATATCAAAAAGTTTTTGCGCATTTGCACCATAGTCTAAATAAGATGACTGAAGCAAGGGATGAGCAATGGTAAAACCGCCAGTTATACCATGCACCTCTATAGCCTGTACCGCAATTTGAAACAGAATTGCCCCTATTCCGCATAAAAAATAGAGGTTAAGAAATCTTTTTGAACCGATAGCATATTCCACAATAGGGCCAAAAGAAAACAAGGCAAACATGTTGAAGAAAATATGCTCCCAGCCACCATGTAAAAACATATAGGAAACGATCTGCCAAGGCTCGAAGTAAGGAGAGTTAAAGTAAAAGCCACCTAACCAATGTACTACGGTTGTTTCATAAAATTGCCTGAACAATACAAATGGCAAAAAGCATATTACATTTATGATCAACAGGTTTTTAACAACAGGTGTAAGATTAGCAAAAGGCGATTGATTGTATCCGTTCATATATAATTTAGCCTGGGGCTATTTTTCAAATCGTTCCATTAATTCGTTCATCGTAAAGGTACTGATTACGGGCTTACCATTCAATGCCTGGTTAGGTGACTCACAGGCAAAAAGCTGGTCGATAAGCTGGTTCATTTCCTCCAGGGATAGCTTGGTTCCTGATTTAATAGCGCCGTTACGGGCCAGTGACCTGGCCAGGTTATCCCGTTTATCTAATTTAAGGATGGCCATATTGTTTTTAAAACCTTCCAGTAAATGTTCTAAAAGCTCATGCTCGCCAACGTTGTTCAGTTCGGCCGGGATCCCCTCTACTACCACAGTGTTTTTTCCAAATTCGCGGATGTCAAAACCCAGCGACCGGATATCAGGCAAAAGCTCTTTCAATAACTCAAAATCGGCACCGTTTAGTGTTACCGATTGCGGAAATAAGCTTTGCTGGCTCACCCCCGAATGATTTTGCAGCTGCTGCAAAAAGCGTTCGTACAAAATACGCTCATGCGCGGCCTGCTGGTTAATGAGCATAAAGCCCGATTTTATTTGCGACAGGATAAACCGGTTATGAATCTGGAACAGTTGCCGCTCGCTTGGTTTACTTACATCCTGCTCATCAACCGCTATGGTTTTTTCCTCGTGGATCTCGTGCTGAAAAAGGGTTTCCTTTTTACTGATCTCATACAAAGTATCCCAGTTTTGTGGAATAGGGTCTTTTTTATAACCTCCGCTCTCCCTTAAAAATGGGTGCTCCTGCCTGGGTTTTTCTGCTTTATCGGCAAAGGGATTAAAGTTTGGATTGAAAGAAATAGTAGGGGCGATGATCTCCTCAAATGGTTTGGGGGTTATCAGGTGCTCGATACTGTTTTCCTGGTCAAAATCCAGGCTGGGCGTAATGTTATATCTGCCCAATGACCGCTTCACTGCCGACCGGATTATGGCATAAATAGCCTTTTCATCCTGGTATTTGATCTCAGTTTTGGTAGGGTGTACGTTGATATCAATTTTTGAAGGGTCGATATCGATGAACAACACATAAAACGGAAAACAATCATCCGGCAATAGTTCTTCAAACGCTGTTGTTACAGCATGATTAAGGTACGAATCGCGGATGAAGCGGTTGTTTACAAAAAAGAACTGCTCGCCGCGGGTTTTACGTGCAAACTCAGGCTTACCTACAAAGCCGCGGAGCTTAATAATGGTTGTATCTTCTTCAACCGGTACAAGCCGCTGGTTATAATTATTGCCAAACAGGTGTACTATCCTTTGTTTAAGCGTTGTGCCCGGCAAATGATAAACTTCCTGGCTATCATGGTGAAGGGTGAAAAAGATTTCGGGATGTGCTAAGGCCACACGTTGAAACTCGTCAATAATATGCCGCATCTCTACCGGGTTGCTCTTTAAAAAATTACGGCGGGCAGGGGTATTATAAAACAGGTTTTTTATAGAGATTGATGTGCCCGCGTTAGCAGCACATGGTTCCTGGCTTATCACTTCAGAGCCTTCAATAGTTATACAACTGCCCAGTTCGTCTTCATGGCGGCGGGTTTTCAGCTCTACCTGGGCAATAGCGGCGATAGACGCCATGGCTTCGCCCCTGAAACCCATGGTACGGATCGCGAACAGATCTTCGGCCTTGCGTATTTTTGAAGTTGCATGCCGCTCAAAGCACATGCGGGCGTCGGTAAGGCTCATCCCGCAGCCATTATCAATAACCTGGATCAGTGATTTACCCGCATCTTTAATAATAAGCTGGATCTTATCTGCACCTGCGTCAATAGCGTTCTCAACCAATTCCTTTACCGCAGAAGCCGGTCGCTGCACTACTTCGCCCGCGGCAATTTGGTTGGCAACGGCATCCGGTAAAAGCTGAATAATGTCTGACATCTAAAAAAAACTCCCTCCAATTTCTATTTCGATGCTAAATTAAATATTTGAAGGCATAACTTTATGATTTGATAGTTGTATATACTTTTGTGGTTTAATACAATTACAATAAACATACAATTACTTTATGAAGAGACTATTGCCCGCGCTGCTATTATTGGCAGCGGCCTGCAAACAAAAGGAATACAATGCCGATATGCTGGTAAAAAACGCGGTTGTGTACACCGTAGATAGCAATTTTACAACAGCAGGCGCATTTGTAGTAAGCGGAGGAAAGATACTTGCAGTAGGCAATGCCGATTCCCTTGAACAAAAATACAACGCCCGCGAAGTAGTTGACGCGCAGGGCGCCGCGGTTTATCCCGGCTTTATTGACGCCCACGCCCATTTTTATGAATATGGTATGGGCCTGCAGGAAGTAAACCTGGTAGGCACCCACAGCTGGCCCGAAATTATTGACTCGGTAAAAGCTTATGCCGAACGTAATACCGATGGCTGGATCATCGGTAATGGCTGGGACCAAAACGACTGGACTAATAAACATTTCCCCGATAAGGCAAAGCTGGATTCGCTGTTCCCGATGAGGCCGGTGATCCTTAGCCGCGTTGACGGGCACGCCGCAATAGCCAACCAGGCCGCACTGAACATTGCCGGTGTTAAACCGGGGCAAACCATTAATGGCGGCGAAATAGAAACCAGTAACGGGAAACTTACCGGCATTTTGGTTGATAACGCGGTAGGTATAGTTACCCGTAAAATTCCGGAACCTACAGCCGCTATTATAGATACAGCCTTGCTATCGGCACAAAAAAATTGTTTTGCCGCTGGCTTAACTACCGTTGATGATTGCGGGCTGCCTTATACAATGGTAAACACCATTGCCGAGCTGCAAAATAAAGGCGACCTGAAAATGCGCCTGTATGTGATGCTGGCCGACAGGCAGGAAAATTATGATTACCTGTTTAAGAAGGGAGTTGTTAAAACACCCCGGTTAAATGTAAGGGCTTTTAAAGTTTATGCCGATGGCGCCCTCGGTTCAAGAGGGGCCTGCCTGCTAAAACCTTATGCCGACTCGGCCAAATGGAGCGGCTTTTTACTGAGTAACCCAAAACATTTTGAAGAAATAGCTCCCAAAATAGCGGCCCGCGGTTTTCAGATGTGTACCCATGCCATCGGCGATTCGGCAGTGCGGGTAATGCTTAAGATTTATGCTGCTAACTTAAAAGGTAAAAACGACCTGAGGTGGCGTATCGAGCACGCGCAGATAGTATCACCGCAAGACCTGGACATGTTTGGTCAATACAGTATTGTTCCATCGGTACAGCCTACACACGCGACATCAGATATGTACTGGGCCGGTAAAAGACTGGGCCGCGAACGGCTTAAAACGGCTTATGCCTATAAACAATTGTTAAAGCAAAACGGTTGGATCCCTTTGGGTACCGATTTCCCGGTTGAGAACATTAATCCGCTTTATACGTTCTATGCAGCGGTTGAGCGCAAGGATTTGAAAGGTTTTCCGGAAGGTGGTTTTCAACCTGAAAACGCTCTGAGCCGGGTTGAAGCGTTAAAAGGTATGACCATATGGGCTGCCAAAGCCAATTTTGAAGAAAAGGAAAAAGGCAGCATCGAGCCTGGTAAATACGCCGACTTCGTGATACTGGATAAGGATATTATGAAGATAAAAGGCAGCGAGATCCCGGCAACCAAAGTGACAAAGACCTATATAAACGGAGTTAAAGTATATGATAAAAAATAAGTGGGGCCGTGTTCCTTTAGTACTATTAGGATTTGCTTTATTTAATACCGCTTGCGCGCAAAATCCGCCGTTAACAGGACAGGCCTTCATTGCCGAAGAAAGGTTGGTTGGCAACTCTACTGTGTTGCTTAACAATGCCTCATACCTGGTGCCGCTGCAAAAGCTGGAGGATTTGAAAATTGCCAGTGTACATTTCAATAACCAGTACGCCGCCGTTTTTGATAGCTTACTTAATAAATATGACAATGTACAGCTGTTTGATGGTGCCGCTTATTCGGGTAATAAAACGCTGGCCAATCTTACTTCCGACCTGAAGTTTTACAACACCATTATAGTACAGGTAAATGATGCCGATTTAAGCAATCCGGATGTGATTGACTTTATCAGCACCAATCAAAAAAACAAGAACATAATTGTCGCGGCTTTTGGCAGCGGTTCGCTATTGAGCAAGCTTGATGTTATAACCGCCCCCGTGATCTGGGCGGAACGGGTATCTCAGGTATCGGCCATGTACAGTGCCGAAGCAATATTTGGCGGGGTAAGTATCTCTCAAAAATTAGCAAAAAACTATAGTCCCGTTTATAAAACCGGGATGGGTTTTGCTACCGAGAAAACGAGACTGCAATATACTGTCCCTGAAGAAGCTGGCATAAATACTGCCAACCTGCAGGGAATAGATAAAATAGCACAGGAAGCCATCCGTGAGCATGCCACCCCCGGCTGCGTGGTGTTGGTTGCCAAAGATGGCAAGGTGATATTTAATAAAGCTTACGGTTATCATACCTATGATAATGTAATACCCGACAAGCTGACCGATATATTTGACCTTGCCTCCATGACCAAAGTATCGGCAACCACTATGGAAACCATGCAGCTTACCGACCAGGGTAAATTAAGCCTGGAGAAAACCCTTGGCGATTATATTCCCCTTGCCCGTAAAAGCAATAAAAACGATATCCGGATCCGCGAAGTGCTGCTGCACCAGGCGGGCCTGATCCCCGATATCCAGTCGTTTGAGAAGGTAAAGCCAACTGATCACAGTACAGATTCGTCTGCCGCTTACCCGACAAAAGTATCTGATCATTATTACCTGCGTAAAGACTATTACAAAGATGTAATGCTGCCCGACATGCTGAACTCGCCGCTGAAAACAAGGGGGCAGTACGTATATAGTGATGTAAGCATGCTATTTATGCAGGAGGTTGTTGAAAACATTACTGCCGTACCGCTCAACGTTTATGTACAGCAGCATTTTTATACCCCGCTGGGGATGCAAACCGCAGGCTTTTTACCCTTATACCGCTTTACGCCCGACAGGATAATCCCTACCGAAAACGATAAGGAGTACCGCATGTCATTACTGGATGGATATGTACATGACCCAACAGCGGCGCTTTTGGGCGGTGTTGCCGGGCATGCCGGTCTGTTTGGCAGTGCCAATGATGTGGCTATATTATACCAGATGGTTTTAAACAAGGGGAGTTATGGCGGTGCCCAATATTTTAAGCCGGAGGTTGTTGACCTGTTCACGTCCAAACAATCGCCGGTGAGCCGCCGCGGACTGGGTTTTGACCGCTGGGATCCGATAGCCGAAAGACATTATCCTTCAAAACTGGCATCAGACCAGGCTTTTGGACATACTGGTTTTACCGGCACCTGTATCTGGGTTGATCCTAAATATAACCTGGTATATGTATTCCTGTCAAACAGGGTGAACCCATCGGTAGCCAGCAAGCTGCTGAGCCTTAATATCAGGCCGAGGATTCAGGACGTGGTATATGAGGCTATAACTAAAGGGTTGTAAGGGAATTTCGAAATTAGGGATTTTGATTTCGGATTTGCCCCCTTATTTGCAGGGGCTGTATCGGGTTGTATTTTAGACAGATTTGACGGTTGAAATAAAAACGGGTATATTTGATATATGACAACATTAACCATACATCCTGCAGATGCAGATCAGGAAACTGCTATCCGGATTTTTTTGGATGCCCTGCATGTTGATTATAAAACGAGTGAAATAACGGATGATACTGCTTACTTGCTTTCTTCAGAAGCAAATGCTCAGCATCTGCAAAAATCAATTGAGCAAGAGCATCAAGGTAAAGTCACCAAACTTAACCTTGATGACATATGGAAACTATAAATTTTACTGACGAAGCGCTGGCTGATCTCGAATACTGGAAGAAGAGCGGAAATATCATTATTCTTAAACGGATTCGTCAATTGATGCAGGCAATACAAATTGATCCGTTCAAAGGTATCGGTAAACCTGAAGCACTAAAACACAACCTTTCGGGTGCATGGTCAAGACGCATTAACCAGGAACATCGTATTGTTTACAAAGTAGAAGACCATATTATAACAGTTTACTCACTTAGATTTCATTATACGAAATAATATCCCACATCTTGGGAGAGAAGTTATCCTGAAATAAAATACCTCTGGATTTTTATCATATAACTAAACTGGCTGATGGTCATCTTTTAAATAAAAACCCTAAATTTATTTAATTCCGAAATCGAATATCCGCAATCCCAAATCAGAACGATGCGCTATTTCACGATCCAGCCACCGGCCGAGTTGAAACCCTATGTAAGATTTTACTGGGTGCTTGAGCATGAGCTGGAGCCGGATCATTCGTCATATATTTATCGTTCTGTTGCTGATGCCTGTGCCGAATTGGTATTTCACTACCATTCATCGTTTAATGAATTGAAGGAGAAGAATGAGCAAAGCCCAAGCTTATCAGGCATTCAATTTCAAACTACACAATACCGCAGGTTTATAACAACCGAAAGCTTTGGCATTTTTGGCGCCTATATTTATCCTTTTGCCGTGCCTTATTTTTTTAATACCCCCAGCAGCCAAACCAGCAACCTCGCATTTGATTTCGATACGTTTTTAAGCCGGCCCGGCCGGGAGCTGGAAGAGCAGATCATGTTAGCCGGAAATAACTATAAACGAGCAGAGATATTGTCTCGTTTTTTAATTGTGCGCTTACGTCAAAATGTGTTAAAGGATGAACGGATGGCGATCGCTATCAGGGATGTGATCCACAATAAACAGTACAGAACAGTTGGCGAGCTGGCCGAGGCCTATAACTTGTCTTCACGGCAGTTCGACCGTAAATTTAAGGAGTCAGCGGGCTTTAGCCCTAAAACTTATATGCGGCTGGTGCGCCTTCAGGATGTTCTGACTCAATATAATGCAGATAAAACATTAACGCAGATAGCACTGGAATGCGGGTATTATGACCAGTCGCACTTTATTCATGATGTGAAGGAGTTTACAGGCTATCATCCGGGCTTTTATTTTTCAGGCAAGGCTGAGGGAACTGAATACCGGAACATATAATGTCCGGTTTTTACAATTTTGAGAACAGAGGGACAGCTAATTTTGAGAAAAAAACAAATTATGGCAACAATAAACATTCCCGAAAATTACCAGGCTGTAATGCCTTACCTCATTGTTAAAAATGGCGCTCTGTTTATCGGGTTTACCCAAAAGGTTTTTGGTGCAACGGAACAGTTTAAAACCATGCGCGATGAACACACCATTATGCACGCCGAGGTTAACATCAATGGCAGCACCATCATGTTTGCCGATTGTACCGATACTTATCAGCAGCAAAATGCAGGTATGTTTGTATATGTAGAAAACTGTGACGAAACTTACCAGAAGGCCATTGATAGCGGGGCCGAAAGCATTATGCCGCCGGCCGATCAACCATACGGCAGGAGCGCAGGGGTAAAAGATCCGTTCGGAAATACATGGTGGATTACTAACCCGTTATAAAAGGGTTTAGTCGCCCGTTAATTCATATATCTCAACAGATTGCATATCAGAGCTTAGTGCAATTACGCTATATAATGCCCCTTTTTGGGAAATACGGTAATACCATGAATCAGCTCTGTTTTGGATAAGGGTTATTTCCTGCGAATAATATTTATGCTCAAATGGATATAATTTAAAGATTCGTTTTCCATCGCTTTTATCTACCATAATATGAACATACCATTGGTAGTGGTCGTTCCTAACTGATTTTATTTTATAGTGATTGGTGTGTGTATACGCTCTAATCTGCTTGTCGTCAAACATAGAATATTCATAGTATATATAGCAGAATAGTGCAATGAAAAATAAAGCAAAACAGATCAAAAGGGCTTGAATCTTATTCATATTTAAGGCCAGGTTTAGTAGAGCACTAAAATATCAAATTGCTTTCTTTTAATTAATTTAATTTATGGAAATTACACAGCGCCTGCATCTTATCCGTAAAATCACAACATGAAAAATCTCTTGGCTGTTTTAGTGTGTTTATTTTATGGAATTACCGCTTTTGCCCAGGCAGTCCTACCTCAAACGCCACCGCCGCAAAGCAAATCAGCTCAACCTTTGCAGGCAAAGCCAGATACCGGCAAAGCTTTGTTAAACCCCAATCAAAGCCCCTCGTTTAAAGACACAACTAATACATATAAAAGCTACCAATCTAAGTCTCCCGCCGATTCCTTATACCGCCATTTACCTGATGCAAAGGAACGGCAGCCATTAATTATTGTTAACTCCAAAATCATTACCGGTCTTGGCCATATAAATCCAAATGATGTTACCTGGTTGACCGTTTTTAAAGACAAGGATGTTCCGGCAAACGTCGCCAACCTAAGCAGGTTTGGTATAATAATGATAACCCTTAAAAAAGGAGTGAAAATTGAAACAAATACTTTTGAAGATATAAAAAGGAGGTTTGGAGTAAGTGGTAATGTGAGGTTTGCTGTTGACGGCTATTTTGTTGACGATGAAAGTACGCTCATTTCAGCGCAGGACATCAACGAAATAAACCTAACCTGGAAAAAGAATAAAGATGGGTCGCCGGATGTAACGATCAACATATGGATGCTGGCGCCTGAAGCCCGCAAAGGCCCTGTTGCCGGAAGGCGCCCAACTGATAAACCCGGTGAAATTTATATAAGGGGATCGGCATCAAAATAATTTTATTTCGGATAAAATCTTTTCCTTTGCCCGTCGTCATACATTAATATATGTACGCTTTTATTTTAGCATTACACTCTCTTACACGCTGGTTTGTTTTGGCCAGCCTGCTTTTTGCCCTTTATCGCGCTTACAGCGGATGGCTTACTAACAAAAGCTATTCAAAATTCGACGACCGCGTACGGGTTATTACCACCAATATTGCCCATATCCAGCTAACTATTGGGCTCTGGCTGTATTTCATCAGTCCGATAGCCAATTACTTCATCAGCCATTTTAAAGAGGCGGTGCACGAGCGGCAGATCAGGTTTTTTGGCATGGAGCACGTTACCATGATGCTGATCGGCATTACGCTGATCACCATTGCCTCATCAAAAGCCAAACGAAAAACACTTGATAAGGACAAATTTAAAATCACGGCCATTTGGCTAACCATTGCCCTGCTGGTTATTTTAAGTTCCATCCCCTGGTCGTTTTCACCATTGATCAGCCGCCCGTTATTCAGGCCGTTTTAAAGCACAGGACTTTTAAAATGGAGAGGTCAGCTTATTTTAGGGCGAGCCACCTTACTCCGCAACGTCAATCACCAGCTTACCGTTCGTCTTACCATTCTCTAAGATCTCGTGGGCTTGATTGGCGGTAGCCAATGTAAATGTACGCTCATCCACCAGCGGAACAATTTTGCCGGCCTCAGCAAGTTTTGTAGCCTCCTGCATAATTTCACCATGATGTTTGCGGCCTCTACCGGTGAGCATCGGCATCAAAGTAAACACCCCGGAATATGTAGCTCCCCGGAATGATAAGGGCGCCAGCTTATGCTCACCCCAACCCAGGCAGCTTACCACATGACCGGTATAATAACGTACCGCATTAAATGATGCATCTAAAGTGGCTCCGCCCAGGGTATCATATACAATGTCAAACCCTTCGCCGTTAGTATAATTGTTCACATATTCGTCAACAGTTGAGGCACGATAATCGATAAAAGTAGCGCCAATGCTTTCAATATATTGTTGCTGGGCCGCGCTGCCGGTAGCATATACATCCGCGCCAAAGGCTTTCGCTACCTGAACCGCTAAATGGCCAACGCCTCCGGCACCACCATGTACCAGCACTTTTTGTCCCTCACGCACATTTGCTCTGTCTACGAGGCCTTCCCAGGCAGTAATAAAGTTAAGCGGCATCGAAGCCGCCTGTCTGAAACTTAAGTGAGATGGTTTAATGGCAAGCAGGTCTGCATCAAAGGCAGCATATTGCGCGTAAGTACCCAGTAGCCCACCAATACCACCGGCAAGGCCATACACTTCGTCGCCAGGTTTAAAAGTATTTACATCAGCACCAACTGCTTCAACTATGCCGGCAAAGTCCATCCCTAAAATGGCAGGTAAGGGCTGCCTGGCATGCCCCCCTTTACCTGTACGGATCTTATTATCCAATACGCTGACGCCACTGGCTATAATACGCACCAGTACCTGGCCTTTGGAGGCAATTGGGCGGTCAACTACGGTTATTGTGAAAGGCGCATTTGCTTCAGGAGCGATAAGGGCCTGCATTGTTGTATTTTGAGTTTCCATTGTGTTGTTGTTTAATTACAATACAAAATTATACAAGGAGGCGGCCATATTCCTTGTACAATCCCTCGTAACATTTGTACATTTACACTATGGTAAAAGATAATTTATACCAGCCTTTTGAAGTTGTTTTGCGCGAACCACTCAGCGCCTGTCCCCGCAGCGAACACTCACACAGCTTTTTCGAGTTTATTTATATCATAAGCGGCACCGGAAAGCAGTGCATAAACAAAAGCAAGTTTACCTATAAACCCGGTCACCTGTTTTTACTTACACCTGATGATTCACATTATTTTGAGATACTAACCGAAACACAGTTTCTGTTTATCCGTTTCAACCCACTTTACATTAAAGATCGCGGCCTTAGCAGCGAAACAGCCGAGCATCTCAATTTTCTGCTAAAAAACGCAGGCCAGGCACCGGGATGCATATTAAAAACCGATGAAGACAAAGCCGTTGTAAAACCCATTATGCAGGCCATCATCAGTGAAAAAGAAAAAAAAGGGCTTTACAGTAAAGCGCTCCTTCAGCAATATATCAATACGGTTATAGTAATCGCCGCTCGTAATGTGGCTATGAGCATGCCCGATGATGTTAGTGAGAACACCGAAGAAAAAACGCTTGATATCCTGCAATACATCCAGGCCAACATCTACTTCCCCGAAAAACTAAAAGCTAAAGTCATAGCCGATAAAGCCGGAATCTCTGAAAACTACCTTGGTCAGTATTTTAAAAAACATACCGGCGAAACTATGCAGCAGTATATCATCAATTACAAACTGAAGCTGATTGAGAACCGTTTACTGCACAGCAACATGCGTATGGTTGAAATTGCCAATGAGCTTGGTTTTAATGATGAAAGCCACCTGAACCGCATTTTTAAAAAATACAGAAGTATGAACCCTTCGGATTTTAGGAAAGCGGGAGGAGAATTGAATGCCCTTGTTTAATACGTTAAAGCCCGTCATTTTTATATTAACGCCCCGATAAACACAAGAATTATATTTTAAAAACCACCACGAATTGAAAATTTGGTTAAAATATCTTCAAAAATTTCAAAATAATTTGCTTTTTTATCAAAAACACTTCATAAATTACAATTCTGAAAGATAACTGATTGTCAATTTTTAATTTATTGTAATTTTTTCATGGAAGAATCAGCTTATTTTGACAAATACAGCCCAATTGATAATGTTTGGGACGAAATGTATGGCTTGGACGCTAATGTTCGGGAACATTACCGTAAAGTTATTGACTACATTTCGAAGGAATCGGCCGACGACCTGAACAAAAAGGAAGAGCTTGCCAAGCGCCTTTTCATGAGCCAGGGCATCACCTTTACCGTTTATAACAGCGGCGAAGGCATCGAAAAGATCTTTCCTTTTGATATTATCCCCCGTATCATCACTGCCGATGAATGGGCTTTTGTTGAGCGTGGCATCAAGCAGCGCCTTAACGCGCTTAATTTATTTCTGAAGGATATATACCATAATCAGTTTATTGTAAAGGACGGCATAGTACCTATTGATATTATTTATTCGTGTCCGCACTTTCTGCGCGAGATGTACCAGCTCCAGGTGCCTTATGATATTTATGTACATATTTCGGGCATCGACCTTATCCGTGATGAAGACGGCACTTTTTACGTGCTCGAAGATAACCTGCGCACCCCATCGGGCGTAAGCTATATGCTCGAGAACAGGGAGATCACCAAACGCTTATTTCCCGACCTGCTGCCGCAATGCAGTGTGCGCAGCGTTACCGAATATCCGTCAATACTATATAAAAACCTGCTGGCGCTTTCACCCCGGCAGATCCATAACCCAACTATTGTTTTACTTACGCCGGGTATTTATAATTCGGCCTATTTTGAGCATACCACGCTGGCCCGCCTGATGGGGGTTGAATTGGTAGAAGGACGCGACCTGGTAGTGAACAACCATAAAGTGTACATGAAAACCACCACCGGGCTGCAACAGGTTGATGTGATCTACCGCCGGGTGGACGATGAATTTCTTGACCCTCTGGTATTTAACCCGGCAAGTATGCTTGGCGTGGCAGGCCTTATGGGCGCTTACCGTAAAGGAAACGTAGCCATAGTAAATGCAACAGGCACCGGCGTAGCCGACGATAAGGCTGTTTATGCCTATGTACCGGATATGATCCGCTATTATCTGAACGAAGAACCCATACTCAAAAACGTACCAACACACCAGTTAGGCAATCCGGATGAACGCGAAATGGTATTTAAAAACCTCAATAAAATGGTGGTTAAAAAAACCAATGGCAGCGGCGGCTACGGGATGCTGATGGGACATGCGGCAAGCGAACAGGAAATAGATGAATATAAAAAGGAAATCCTGAAAGATCCGCGTAACTTCATAGCACAGCCAACCATCAGTCTTTCGGCGGCGCCTTGTTATATGCAGGGAGAACTGAAGCCACGCAGGGTTGATTTAAGGCCATATGCGCTGTACGGCCCCGATGGCATTGAAATAGTACCCGGCGGTTTAACCCGTGTGGCTTTAAAAGAAGGTTCACTGGTGGTAAACAGTTCGCAGGGTGGCGGCAGTAAGGACACGTGGGTGTTAGCCTGAGAGGTAAAAGGCTTTTAAATCAAAATAAAAAACAAGAAGGATGCGGAGCCAAGTAAATCCGAAATTGAACATCCTAATTCCGAAATTCAGATCATATGTTAAGCAGGGTTGCAGCAAGTTTTTATTGGTTAAGCCGTTACATTGAGCGCAGCGATGGTATGCTGCGGATGCTCAAAATTAATTATGCGTCATCGCAGGATACGGTGCAGGAATTTACCTGGGAACCCGTAATGCGGATCTTTGCCGGACTAAACGCCGGTGAAGCCGAAAAGCTGGACAACGACAGCCGGTCGGTTTTAAAGTATATGGTTACCGGGAAAAACAACCCTAATTCCATACTCAACATCATTACACTGGCGCGTGAAAATGCACGCGGCGTACAGGAGCACATTACCAAGGACCTTTGGCAATGCCTGAATGAATATTACCACACCGTAAAAGATCCGCGACTGGAACGCGCCCTGCACCGGGAAGACCCGATAGGGGTACTGGACGTGCTGATAAAACAAGTAATGCTTTATTACGGCACAGTGGAGATTACTATGGAGCGCGGCGAAGGCCGTGCATTTATGAACATTGGCAAATACCTGGAACGGGCCATCCAGTCGGTTGATATTTTGGATACTAAATTCAGCTCGATAAGCGACAACCCCGATCTGCTTACGGATACCACTTACTGGAAACACCTGCTGCTTTCATTGGGTGGGTACGAACTGTATTTAAAAACCTATCGTGAGGGGTTTGAGGCCGAAAATGTTTTGGAGCAGGTTGTTCTGAACAACGATTTTCCGCGCTCGGTTATTTATTCGGTAAATAATATTCAGCGTTATTTCGACAGATTGAAGAATGACAGCAATGCCGATGACTACAGGGAAATGTCGTTTCAGATAGGCCGGTTGCAAAGCCGCATAAAGTATAGTTCGGTAAAAAGTATCAAGCAGGAGGGCTTGCACTTGTTCCTCACCCAGATCAGGAGTGAGCTATACGGCATAGGCAATTCATTAAACCAGCATTACTTTGCTAATTCATGATCACAATTTGAAGATTTGAAAATGCCGGTCTATCTTTTCATTTTCAAATTTTCAAATCCTCAAATTAAAAAATTAAAACAATGCCTGAATTTAAGATCCAACATATCACCAAATACACCTATGAAGGCCCTGTTCGTGACAGTGCCAACCAAATCATCCTGTTCCCGATAAAAGATGAATACCAGGAAGTGGTAAAACAGGAGCTAAATATAACAGGCAGCCCGGTTGTTGATACTCATATCGATTACTATGGCAACGAGGTTGGCAGTTTCACCTACAGCAACCAGCATAATATGCTGGTTATAAACTCAAAGCTGGTTGTCATTACCCGACAGCGCCCCCTTCCGGTTAATGATATTTTTCCGGAGCAGCAATGGGAGGACCTTAAGCGGCTTCAATACATGGTGCCCTATATTGATTTTTTAAAGCAGGAATATTTTGAAGGCCTGCCCGAGCTACAGGAAATAGTTGAGCAGGAACGGCGTAAAGATGAAACGCCCTTTCAGATAGCACTTCGTTTTTGCGGCTGGGTTTATAAAAATTTTGAGTACATCAAAGGCGTTACCACTGTTGAAACTACACTGGATGAAGTATGGAAGCTTAAAGCCGGCGTTTGCCAGGATTTTGCCCATATATTAATGGTGATGCTCCGCCAGCTTAAAATACCATCCCGTTATGTAAGTGGTTATATCTGTACCCATAGCAGCGCTATGCGCGGCGAGGGAGCAACCCATGCCTGGGCCGAAGTGTATGTGCCCGACTATGGCTGGCTTGGCATCGACCCTACAAATAACTGTATTGCCAATGAAACCCACGTACGCCTGGCCGTGGGCCGCAATTTTTCAGATTGTTCGCCGGTTAAAGGTGTTTATAAAGGCGCCTACGGCCACAAGCTGGAAGTGTCAGTAATTGTTGACGATGCAGATACTATTGTTTTTGAGGATAAAACCCACGAATCGCCGGCTATGCACACGGTAGCCGAATTTCCTAAAAACAGCTATCAGCGATATATGGAGATCATTCAGCAGCAACAACAACAGCAACAGTAGATTAGTTGGCAGTGGCAGTTTTCAGTGGCAGTTGGCAGCGGAGAAATTGTTGTCACACCAACAACGGTATAGGGAATCTCTTATTCAGGTAAATCAACGTTCAGGCTTTGATAAAAAGCAACAAGGCCCGGTGCTATTACATGTACATCGTGCTGTTCTTCAATTAAACGGCGGGCGTTGAGGCCAATATTACGGCAAAATTCTTCGTCGGTAATACAGCGTTCAATGGCATCATAAAACTCCTGCCGGT
Source organism: Mucilaginibacter sp. NFR10 (assembly GCF_900100445.1). Taxonomy (NCBI): domain Bacteria; kingdom Pseudomonadati; phylum Bacteroidota; class Sphingobacteriia; order Sphingobacteriales; family Sphingobacteriaceae; genus Mucilaginibacter; species Mucilaginibacter sp. NFR10. Next base: position 310,163 of record NZ_FMTV01000006.1, read on the forward strand.
TATTAGCAATAAGGATATTAGTGCCATTGGTAAAATTGATGCCTTCGGCACCTAATGAGGTAGAGATAATGCATTTTTCCATCGCCATACCCTCTACTATTTTAACCCGCATGCCACCACTTGAAAGCAAGGGCACTACCATAATAGCCTTACTATTCACAAACTCAGATGCATCGTCAACCTCACCCTGGATAAAGATCTTTCCCATCGCTTCATAATCATCAAAGCTATCGGGGATGTTATGTCCGGCAACATAAAATTTTACGCGCAGATCGCCCTCGGTAAGGTCTTTATAAAAATTCTCAATAAACCATTCAATCCCTTCCCGGTTGGGCATCCAATCTAACGAACCTAAAAAAAACAAACTTGGAAACTCCGTTTTATTATAGTCCGGCTTATAATCGGTCAGGGAAATACCTACCGGAAAAATATCAACCGGAATGGTAACACCGTAGGATAACAGCGTTTTTTTATCTTCATTGGTAAATACAGCAATGGCATCAAATTTATTAAGCTGCTGCAGTTCATAATCTTTCACCCGGCGGGCCAGCAAATGCAGGTACCACTTCTTAAACAGGTCGCTTTTTCGTTGTGCCAGCCTCATCCATACCTGGTGTTCAATATTATGCGACCGGTAAATCAACCTGGCTTTGGTATGCTTACGCATAGCGGCCAGGTAAGGCGTTACAAACAGGCCTTCAAACTGGATAACATCGTATGATGTCTGGCGCAATTCGCGTAGCAGGAGTTTTTCAAATTCGGCATTGTAATAACGATCAACGTCGTTTGATTTTTTGCTGAACAGATTGGTTATGGAATCAAGTACAGATATATTAATGTTAATGTCATATGATGTGTACCTGATCTTCTGCATTAGCTCATCTTCGTCTGTTTGTACACTACCATGATATCTTTTCCCGTTTAAAGCCACCAATGCAACTTCATGCCCAAGTGCAATCAGCCCTTTTATGGTATTGCAAACCACAATAGCGTAACCGCCATTCTGCGGAAATGGGACACGATGTGTTAAAATTAGGATCTTCAAACGGTGGATTTGGTTTTTAACAAAAATACCATCCTGAACGTGGTATTCAAAACTTCATTAAAAAATACTTAACTGCGGATCGGTAACCCTGAAAGTGCGGCGGTGATAGGGCGTAAAACCAATCTTCATTACGGTTTCGCGGTGCCTAATGGTTGGATAGCCTTTATTGGTATGCCATTCATATTCCGGGTGTTCGGCCGCTATTTGCATCATATAATCGTCGCGGTAGGTTTTGGCTAGGATAGATGCAGCCGCTATGCTGAAATATTTTCCATCGCCTTGTATAATACACTCATGTGGGATGTTCCGGTATTTTTTGAAGCGATTGCCGTCGATGATCAGAAACTGGGGTTCAAGATGTAATTTTTCGATGGCCCGGTGCATGGCCAGGAATGACGCGTTGAGAATATTGATCTCATCTATCTCCAGATTATCAACAGATGCTACGGCATAAGCCACCGCTTTTTCCTCAATTTCGGCCCGAAGCTGGTACCTTATCTCTTCAGTAACTTGCTTAGAATCGTTTAGCAGGTGATGATCAAAATCAGGCGGTAAAATAACTGCGGCGGCAAAAACAGGCCCGGCCAAACATCCGCGTCCCGCTTCATCGCATCCTGCTTCCAAAAATTCGTACTGGTACCTGGCTGATAACATCCGGCAAATATAATAAGAGTTGTAAACGTGTTAGTAAAACAATTAGTATGATGAGTTTTTCAACATGTGGTTAACGCATCCTTTGCTTAAAAAATTTTTAGCGTAAGCAGGGTAATATCATCAATAGGCTTGCTTTTATAAACGTTGCTCAAATAATCCAACAGCGCCTGGTTAAAATTATCGGGCGATAGCTCGCCATGCGCAAGCACAAAATCAAGTAATTTATCCTCATTCCATATTTTGGTGCTGGGCGATTCAAAATCCATGAGCCCATCTGTATAGTTAAAGATCAGGCTGCCGGGCTCCACATCAACTTCGCCCTCGTTTAAAAAAGGCAGATCTTCAAAAACCCCAATCATGGTGGTACCCAGTTTAAGTGGAATGGCCCCGCCTTCTGAATAAAGTATAGTTGGGTTGTGCCCTGCATTGATATAATTAAGCCGCCGTTTTTTTTGATTATATCGCGCAAGGAACAGGGTGATAAACCGTTCGCCTTTGGTATTGCTGAGCACGATCTTGTTTAAACGGTCAATAATATTGGTCAAATCATCCTCAACCGCCGCCCAGGCATGCAGGCTGGCCTGGAAATTGGCCATCAGCAAAGCAGCCGAAATACCCTTACCCGATACATCGGCAATACACCATAAAAACTCATGCTCATTAAGGCGGATAAAATCAAAATAATCACCGCCTATGTTTTGATGCGGAAGATACTTAGCCCCGATCTCCACACTGTCGTCTTTATGCTCACGCATGGGGATCAGCATATTCTGCACTTCTACGGCAAGCTCCATCTCGCGCAAAAAACGTTCTGATTGCAGCCGTTCGCGGAAAAGTTTTTTATTTTCAAGTGCCACAATGATCACGTTCATCAGCGTTTGGATGAAATTGAGATCATTATTAAGCATCTCGCCCGAGGTATTAAAATCGCCGATAAGGGCGTAGGCAAGTGCCTTGCTTTTGTGATATACCGGGATAAAGTAATTATATTTTTTAAGGACAGGGTCGCGGTGCCCGGCAATAGCTATAGGTGCTTTAACCTTACTCAGCTTTTTACACGCACGGGCCAGCACTACCGACGATTCAACGTCGCCGCCATACTTGGCTATACAGGCAAATTTATCATCTTTTTCAATCAAAAACCTGAGTTTACCTACCTGCAAATAGTTTTGCAGGATAACTTCCAGCATTTGAATGAGGATAGGAGTAGCGGTGTTTTTGTTTATGGCCCGCGTAATTTCCAATAAAGAATTTAATTCCGACTGCCGTTTGAGCAAAAGCCTGATCAATTCGTCTTCGCCGGAACCGTCGTCTATATTCAGCATATTGATATAAGTACGCTGACTAAAATAGAAGAAATAATTTTTAAATACGAGTACTTTGTGATTTTATATCAAAGGCATCGCGCAAGCCAACAGTAACCAGGTTAAAAGCATAAACCAGCAGCATAATTGCCATACCAGGAATGATAGCCAAAAAAGCCGAATCCATAACAATATAACCATAATGTTCCTTGATCATGCCGCCCCAGGTTGGCATAGGTGGTTGTGCACCAAAACCCAAAAAACTAAGGCCCGCCTCTAAAAGTATAGCTGAGGCAAAGTTTGAGGAGGCCAAAACCAGTATTGGCCCGGTTATGTTGGGCAAAATATGTTTAGCTATAATGCGCTTGTTGCTAAAACCCAATGCCCTTGCGGCCTCGATGTACTCCACCTGTTTAAGGCCCATTACCTGACCGCGCACCAGGCGCGCCACTTCAACCCACATGGAAAGGCCAACGGCTATAAATATTTGCCATAGTCCTTTACCCAACGCAAATGATATGGCTATCACCAGTAACAGGGCCGGCAGCGCCCATAAAATATTCATCAGCCAGCTTAATGAGGCATCAACCCATCCCCCCAAATAACCCGCTACCGCACCTACAGTTACGCCCAGCAGCATACTGATGATAACCGACATTAAACCAACAGCAAGCGAGATCCGTGTGCCCAGCAGCAGGCGGCTTAGCATATCCCGGCCATAACCATCAGTACCAAGTAAAAAGGTTTTAGCCCCGATATTCTCCTCCCGTAAGCGGGCTTCAAACTTTTGATAAACAGCCGGGATTGCAGGCAGGGCAACAATTTGGCCGTTATAATTAAAAGTAACCCTCCCGTTTTTATAAACCGGCTTTTGCCCGGTCATTACCTCAAAAATATTGTAGGCTTTTTTCTCGGGCTTATCTTCATCGCCAATATATCCGTTAACGTAAATAGAATCTTTAACGAAATGATACCCGGTAACGGGAACTTCTTTATAAAACGACGGCTGCCCATACAGCATCCTGCTGAACAAATTTACGGTATCAACAGCCTCCGCTTTCCTGAGCTTTAACATCATATAGGTTGAGCCTGGCTTTTTTATACTGAGCTGTATGACCATATTATTGGCCAGGGGCGTATCATCGGGCATAATGAGGTAGCCCAGTATCGCAACAAGCAGCGTAAGCAGGATAAATGCAAGCCCGCCTAAAGCAATTTTATTACGCTTAAAAACACGCCAGGTGCGTTTTGCTGGTGTAATTTTGGCCAATGTGTTAATAGTTCATGTGTACTGGCTAAATATCGCTTAAATAGGTGCAATTAGCAATAAGGACGGCTTTCTTTACATTTAGATAGCTGAAAGCTCAAAGCAGAAAGCTGAAGGCCGAAAGCATAAAGCTTACGAGCCTGGCATGACTAAATCCAGTACATCTGGTCTGCTTTGGTTAAGCCCCAATTTCAGCTTTATGCTTTTAGCCTTGAGTTTTTAGCTCATTTAACGATTCTGCCTTTCCAGGCATACTTCTTATTTTTTCCTAAAAAACCGATAATGACGAAATAAAGGATATTAAGCGGCAAAACAAAGCTTACGTACAGCAGCAGTTCGCGTCGTTTTAAGAAGTTCATGATCGGTGTCATGTATAACAAGTCTATCGCATATTTAATTCCGATAGTAAGCAAAAACAATTTCAGGAAACAGCTATCGAAAATACCCAGCACGGCGGTTAACAATAGCATAAAATTACACAGCCAGATACTAAGCGCAAAGGCAACCATTTTTTTATTTTTGTACTTGGTTGATTTTGATGCCCAGCGGCGCCGTTGTTGCATAAACTCTTTTAAATTAGGCTTTGCGTGGGTATATACAATTGCCTCGCGCCGTTTTAAAAAGGCTATCCTGCCGGGATAACGTTCTCCAACCTTGTGCAACAAAAGTTCATCATCGCCCGAGGCCAGGTCATCAATGCCGGTAAAACCGCCAACTTCATAAAATACATCTTTACGATAGGCAAAATTTGCCCCGTTGCAGGTGGCGGCAAAACCATGGCCTAAAAACGCGCCCCCCATGCCAATAAGCGATGAAAAATCAAGCGTTTGCATGCGCTCAAATACCGATTGCTCCTGGAAATAAGTTACCGGCGAAGAAATCATAACCAGGTCATGCTGCTCATAAAATCCAACTATAGTACGCAGCCATTGATTACCCATGCGGCAATCAGCATCTGTTGCTACCATTAAGTCGCCTGTTGAAAGCTTAATGGCTTCGGCTATCGCTTTCTTTTTATAGGAGTTAAGTGTTTCGCCAAGCCTAAGCTGCAACAGCTTTACGCCCTGTGCCGCATAGCTGCTGATGATAGCTGCGGTATTATCGGTTGAATGATCGTCAACAATAATGACCTCCACCAGGTGTTTGGGATAATCCTGGGCCAAAATATCTTCAATGGTAAGGTGAATCTTCTCTTCCTCATTACGGGCCGCAATAAGCACAGTAACTTTGGTGCTAAATGTTTGGGCAATAACCGGAGGGGTGGTGACCTTTGCCCAGCCTATCCGGAGATAGATGAGCAACAGCACATAAAGGCCCATGGAAAATAATGAAATAATACTAATCAGCGCGGTCAAAAGAATTTGAGTTTTAAAACAAAAAACGATCCTAAAATAGCAGGAATAAATAAATTAATAAGCCATATTGACGATACACCGGCTATTACGGCGATATTTTGATCGGTCACATACACAAACAGGTGCGAAGCAGTAAAGCCGCGTACACCAATATCAAAAAGATCAAGCGAAGGGATAGCTGATGATACCACGAAAAACAGCATCAGCATCAGCATCATCGGTACAACAACCATATGCGGCATCAACAACTGAAAAACCAGAAAATACTGCATTGAAAACGTGATATACCGCGCAATGCTAAAACCCATGATCTTGATAAGCTCGTGGGTGTGATACCGGCCCATTACTTCAAAAAAGCGGTGATATTTTTTGATGAACGGAACCCTGTCAAGCAAAGTAACCGCCCACTTGATATGAAAATAAAATATCAGCTGCATAGCTGCAATTACAACGCCGATAGCAACTACCCCCCAGGCCAGCAATAAATTGGCATGAATAAAATTGACTACGAACCAGATCATGGCTATTACGCCCAAAACATTGGTTACCGAACCCTGGCTAAATGAACCTACGCCCATGGCAAAAATACCCGGAATACGTTTGCGGGGGGGTAAAAACATCACACGTCCGCCATATTCGCCCAGCCTGTTTGGTGTGGTTACTGCCCATGTAAGGCCGCAAAAAACCGCCTCAACAGCTTCCCATAAAGAAATATTGATTAATGTTTTGGTTACATAGCGCCATTTAAGCGCTTCCAGAAACCAGTTTAAAAACATCAATATAACTACCAGTCCCATAACAATAACAACATGGGTAGTACTTATTTGCGATGCGAAATGTTCAAACTGCTTTAGGTCGTTATTCTTTTTGTTGAACTGCCGGTAAATAAACCACCCTGCAATTATCAATATACCGGCCTTAAGAAGATACGAAACAACCTTTTTAGCAGAACGTGTCAAGTAGATAAATTTTTATGCAATGTTACAAAAAAATGGGGCATGCCAAAGCTTGCCCCATACAACACGATACTGTTAATTTTGTTTACTTCAATCTTGCTTTTAAAAACACCAGCGTATTTGCATAAGCGTATTTGGTAGCATCGCTGTTATAAATAGGATTGCTCGGGTTTGCAAAACCATGGTCGGCATCATACTGGTGCAGATAAACCTTTTTTCCGGCGGCTTTCATATCAGCATCAAATTTGGCTACAACCTTAGGGTTAATCCACTGATCTTTATTGGCGAAGTTCCCCAGCACATCGGCGTTTAAGGTTTTTAGTTTATTTACATCCTGCTCGGGCATGCCATAATACATTACACAAGCTACCGCCTTTTTACCCGCAAGTAAGCTGGTTTGCAAACTCCACCCGCCGCCAAAGCACCAGCCAATAGTAGCGATATGTGCTTTGGGGCCGGCATATGCTATGGCTCCGTTTACTATAGCACGAGCCCTGTCGTCATTTACCGCCTGCATAAATTTCCCCGCGTCTTCGCGTGTGGCAGCTACCTTGCCGTCGTATAGGTCAAGGTCAATGATGTTGACGTTACCCAGGTCATTATAAAGCTTTTCTGATTCTTTTTTTACATAGTCATTAAGGCCCCACCATTCATGTATCACCAATAGATAATTGTTAGTAGGTTTTTTAGCTTTCATAAAAAATGCTGATGCCTGTTTCCCGTCGGATGTTTTGTAGGTGATGACCTCGCCTATACTGCTTTGAAAGCGGATTGGCAAAGGATTTTTGTGCGACATTTTGAACCGGGTATCAGAGGCCAGCATGGCAAACTGCTGTGTTGCCGATGGATTACTGCAGCAAACTATTTTGCGCTGCGCAGAAGTTATAGTGGCTATGCCGATAAATAATGTAAATAAGAGCAGTTTTTTCATAGGGTTCAATTTTATGTTAATTAACGCTGATGTGCGTTAAAACAATTACGTTGATAATATAGTTTTAGTTGCGGGGGTTAATGTGATTAACCGGCATAAATTTACGATAATGCATACACAATTACCTAAAATTTAATGCACGCCTGTTTATTATCCATTGAATCTTATGTGGGTAAAAGCACGTATATAATAATTATCAATATATATTAATATGCCTGTCCCGCCAATTCCTGATAATGAAATGGAAAGGCTTTTAAGCCTGTCGGAGTTTGATCTTGATTATACCGAACACAAAGACAGTTTTAAGGACCTGGCCAAGCTGGCAGCCAAGGTTGCCGGTACGGAGGTTTCGCTGGTTAACCTTATCGACTCCTATACCCAATGGAGCATCAGTGGCCATGGTTTAGAAATCGAACAAATGCCGCGTGAGGATTCGGTTTGTCAGTATACTATTATAGACGGAGAGTATTTTGAGGTTGAAGACTTACGGAATGACGAACGTTTCCGGGATAAATTTTATGTAACCGACGGACCCAAATTAAGATATTATTATGGCATACCGCTAAAGGTAGGCGACGATCATAATATCGGGGCCTTATGTGTGCTTGATAAAAACGTTAAAGAACTCACTCCCGAAAAGGTTGAACTTTTAAAGATCATTGCTAATGAAATACTAAGCAGGTTAAAAGATCTGAAAGTAATTAACAAATTAAAAAGTAAGCTTGCTGAAGCCGGCGAAATTCAAAAAAAGGTGGCTCATGATATCCGCGGGCCGTTAAGCGGGATCATCGGCCTCGCCCAGCTGATCAGCGAACAGGGAGAGGCAAACCAGATAGAAGAAGTGCTGGAGTTTACCAACCTGATCCATAAAAGCGGGCGGTCGATACTGGAGCTTGCAGATGAGATCCTGAGTGCTGATAAAAACGATCATAAACGCATATCCAATGGGGCGGAATTTAACCTGCTGGTATTTAAAGATAAAATTGAACGGCTTTTTATTCCACAAGCCCGCAATAAAAACATTTTGCTTACGGTTACAACCTCATCCGAATCGGAGCGGGTTCCCTTTGCCCGGAATAAACTATTACAAATAACGGGGAACCTCATCTCAAACGCCATAAAATTTACTCCGGCCGGCGGTTATGTTAATGCAGACCTGAGTCTCGAACTGAACGACCATACCCACATACTGCAAATCCAGGTGAAGGACAGTGGTGTTGGCATAGATGAAAAAGGTATCGAAAAAATACTGAAAGGCAATGCAGCGTCAACAGCAGGCACAACTGGCGAAGCCGGCTTTGGCTTTGGGCTGGCACTAGTAAAACATCTGATTGAAACCCTTAAAGGGACAATCAGTATCTACTCAAAACCTGGCGAAGGGACTGTATTTGAGGTAAGGCTGCCGCAAAAAATGCAATAATAAAAGAACCTGTCCGGAGGATAATAGGGCATAAAGATTTGCGTAGGCAAAAAAAATCCCTAAATAAGTTATTTTCCTGAAGGTAGATTATAGATGCAATGCTTAAGGTAAAATACCGGCCTAAAAGCCCGGTATTTTACCTTAGATTATATTTTTACCAGCTTTTGCCGCCGCCGCCACGGTTATCTCTTGAATAGCCGCCACCGCCACCGCGGTTGCCGCCACCGTAACCACCGCCGCCACGGTTACCACCACCGTAGCCACCGCCACTGCTTCTGCGGTCACCGCCTGGTTTTTTCTCTTCTGCCTGGCTTACTGCAATTGATCTACCTTTAACTTCAGAACCGTTTAGGCCGCTTATAGCTTGTTGTGCTGCCTCATCATCTGCCATTTCAATGAATCCGAACCCTTTGCTTCTTCCTGATTCCCTGTCAATAATAATTTTTACGGAGTTAACTTCACCATAAGCTTCGAAAAGCTGCTTTAAATCGGCTTCCCCTAAAGAAAAAGGAAGACTTCCTACGAATATGTTCATTAATATTTAGTTTTTAATGGGCATGCTTTGTTAATTACCCACGTTTTGTTAACATCAAATATAGTAATAGATATTTGATGATTACTGCATGTTTATGTGAATGAATGCTTTTATTTTAAAAAAAATTATTTTTTTGACCCTTTTGAGGAAATAAATGGTGAAAGCCAATCCATTAATACAAAGGCCAATCCGTTTTGTTTTGAAAATATAGTGTTTTCGTAAAATAAATATAGAAAGAATGGGCCGCCCGTATTTTTTTAATATTAAAGTAACATAAAGTTATTTTCCGAAGATAAATCGGTATTAAAAACCTAAACAACCGACTCAATTTTATAGCGTTTTCCATTTAGCGCAAACTCATCTCCGGCTTTTTTGCCGTTAAGTAAATTGCCTATTGGAGATGCGGGCGAAACCGCGAAAAATGTTTTGCCATTGAGTGTCAAAACACCGGCGCTAATGGCCAGGTAAAAATTGCCGTTATTGGTAATTATCACACTGCCGGATTCGGCATGCATCGATACCCCGGTGGTATTGATGCGGTTTAAAGCCACCAATAGTTTGTTGGCTTCATTTAGCTGCGCCATATTGCGGTTGGTTTCCTGCTGCATCATTTCACGCCCGGTTTCATATTTATCACCCGCGCTGCTTTTGGTATCATCGGTTGACGCCCTTTGGGCATCGGCTATGGCAAGTTCCGCGGCCTCCATGATTTTACGCACGTGATTAACACATAATTGATGTAATTCTTTCTTCAGATCGCCCATTTATGATATCAAACAAAAGACTAAAATAGGTGAAAAGATCAAATTTTATTGGCAAGAAAAACTGCTGTAAAATAAAAGCCCCCTTGCACTCGCTGCTTGGGGGCTTTAAACCTAAACCTTATCACTATTTGCAGGCGTTAACCTACAAAGTAGATAAACGTTACGAAGTGCAATAATGGTATGTATGCCTAATTAAAACTGACAAAATAATGATATTCGCACATTACAAGCCAGTCCTTAGTGTATATTAACAGCCTCATCTACAGCTTACCGGCAAAAAATTTAAGGGTTGAAATAATATGTTTTGCCCAGTATGACCACTCGTGTCCGCCCTGGTTTTCCTCATAAACATGAGGGATCTTTTCCTTATCCAGCTTTTTATGCAGGTCACGATTGTAGTTAATCAGCAGATCATTAATACCGCAATCAAACCGAACAGGCGGCAGTTGGGCCCTGTATTTTTTAAATGTTGCAAACACATCTTCGTCGGCCACAATATCCTGGGCATAGGTTTTTAAGGGCTCGCCGGCAAAAAGTTTGATTTGCGGCAAGCTTGTTATAGATGAGAGGCCCGAGATAGCTTTAAATTTATGCCCGTATTTTGCGCCGATCCTCAAAGCGCCAAATCCTCCCATAGAGAGGCCAGCTATAAACAGCGGTGAATTTTCTTTTGCACCCGGAATATTCTCCATTACAGCCGTAGGCACATCCTCGGCTATCCACTGTTCAAAATTAAAGCCGCTATGCGGCAAATAACCTGAGCCATCGCCCCAAAGCCCGTCTGACGGCATGGCTAATATCATTTTTGGCAATTCGCCTTTTTCAATCAGCTCATTAGTTTTTAAATGAACGCCCCCGCTCATGGCCCAGCTCCAGGCGCTGCCATACACCCCGTGCAGCAATATTACAATAGGTAAAACCTCGTTTTTATTGGCTCCGGGCGGAACGTATACACAAATATCACCCCGGCCCTTTAAATTGGGCGTTTTTACAGTTATAAACCGTAGCTGATTACTTTCATATTGCGGATTGGAAATTTCTGTTGTTTTAAATGGCATGAGCTTTTTTAGTCGAACACGATAACCCCTTTGGCATTCCTGCCTTTCAGCATGTCGTCAAAAGCTTTATCAAGTTCGTTTATAGAATATGTACGTGTAATCATTTCTTCAAGTAATAAGTGCCCGCTGGTATAATGTTGTACTATATCCGGAAAATCAATTTGCGGGCGGCACTTACCATAAAGCGGGTTAATGTAAATCTTATCCCATTCAAAAAGGCGCATATCAATGGTGATTTCCTGTTCAATTCCGCTTACCTGTATGGCCGTACCGGCATTGCGCACCATTGCTAAGGGGGCTGCACCTAATTCGGGTATGGCAGTGCATTCAAAAGCGTAATCTGCCCCGCGGCCACCGGTAAGTTTTTTTACTTCTTCGGCGGCTTTAAGCAGGCCTATATCATCTTTCGTGGCTAAAACAGTGTGTGTTGCACCAAACTTAACAGCCATTTCAAGCCGGGTGGGGTTAATATCAATAGCTATGATCATACCCGCGCCGGCAATTTTTGCACCTTGCATCACATTAAGGCCAACACCGCCGGTACCCAATACAACTGCTGATGAACCTGCTTTTAGCCTGGCTGCATTTACAACTGAGCCGTAGCCTGTCATCACCCCGCAGCTGATGATACTTGCAGCAGGGAATGACATGGTTTCCGATGTGTTTTTTACCACCGCCGACTCTTTTACCAAAGTATATCCGGCTATGGTACCAATATTAAACGACCTTAAAATGGGATCGCCATTAAGCGTTGTTCCGTCGAGACTGGCATGGCCCGGAGTGTAGCCATTGCCGCCGGCTGCAACCGGCGAGGCTACTTCACACAAATGCAGATTACCCTCCAGGCATTGAAAGCATTTGCCGCAATGCATGGCCCAGTTTAAGATCACCTTATCCCCGGGTAATACACTGCTAATATTTTTCCCAACCGAAACCACAATACCAGCGCCTTCATGCCCTATAATGAGCTGCTTTCCCCAGCTTAACGAGTCATGATCGGTATGGCAAAGTCCCGCCGCTTTTATTTTAACCAGCACTTCATCTTCTTTCGGTTCGTTCACCACAATATCCTGTACCGAAAAACCACCCTTTCCATTGGCAATACCCGCCTTGCATATTATAGCCATAATTGGGGGATATGTTAAACGCTTTTCATACGCCGTTAAACCAGTTGAGCAAATAATAGCAATCACGATAGCTTGCCATATTAACAGTGCTGAATGCAACAAAAATAGGTTAAGCTATGATTCTAAAACTTTAGCAAATTGTCCAAAAAGTAGCCTATATTATCCGCGCAGGCGCTTTTTATAGCATTTGACAATATTTTTAAAGGATCCCCGGATAAAATACACCAGTTTTTCACACCTGTAGTTATTGTTAATAATCAACTCTTTAGGTTACTTTAAACTCCAATTATAACAACCATGAAACTAAATAAGCTTATTATCCTGGGCCGTTTATTGTTCGGCTTAATTCCCTCCGGTGTTAAAGCCCAAACGGGTGCGCCGGGCAACAACGAAATTATTTACCATATATTCCAGCGAAGTTTTTACGATAGCAATGGCGATTATCACGGCGACCTGAATGGCATCCGCCAAAAACTTGATTATTTGCAGGAACTTGGCGTAACATCCATACTGCTTACACCGCTTTACGAATCTGCTTTTTATCATAATTACTTTGCCGTTGATTTTGAAAAGATCGACCCGAAATACGGCTCCCTTGCCGATTATCTCAAATTGATCAAAGACTTGCACCGCCGGGGCATGAAATTTTATATGGATATGGAAGCCCAGTATGTAACCCAAGATTCCCGCTGGTGGAAGGAGGCTTTCGGAAATCCAAAATCACCGTACAGCGATTATATTTTATGGGACGACAAGGACAACAAAAAGCCGTCAACCATAGTATATAACCTTACCGGGCTGACAGGTTACGACAGCGTATCCCGCAAAATAACTACCGCAAATCTTAACAGCGCGGCCTCAAAAGCTTACAACCTCAAACTGTTCAGCTACTGGATAGACCCCAACGGCGATGGCAAATTTGATGATGGGGTAGATGGTTTCCGGCTTGACCATATGATGGACGACCTGGATAATAAAGGCCGTCTTCCACATTTATTTGATACTTTCTGGAACCCTTTACTAACCAAGCTAAGAGCCATCAACCCTAAAATTAAAATAGTAGCCGAACAAGCCAATTGGTTTAGCCTTGGCACCGAATACTTGGAACACGGCAGTGTTGACCGGGTATTTGGGTTACGGCTGTGTTTTGCTATCCGGTCGTTTGACAAAAAACTGCTGTTGGCCAATGCCGATTCAACACTGGCCATGCTGCCGCCCGGTAAACAACAGGTAGTTTTTATTGAGAACCACGATGTGCCGAGGTTTAGCTATGCGGTTAAAGGCGATCTGGCTAAACTAAAAGCCGGCTGTGCATTTAACCTGTTAATGGGCGGCATTCCATCCATTTACTACGGGCAGGAGTTGGGCATGACCGGCACTACGACAAATTTTGGCGCTACCGATGCCAATGAAATTCCCGACAGGGAAGCTTTTGAATGGTACAAAAGCGATGCCGGCAAAGGTATGGCCCTGTGGTATAAACAAACCGGCCCCTGGAAAGATCAGTTTAATAACGATAAGCCTAATGATGGTATCTCCCTCGAAGAAGAAAAACAGGACCCAAACTCATTATGGAATTACTATAAACAGGTGATCGCTATCCGCAAAGCAAACCCGGCATTTGTTGATGGCAGCTATAAAACCATCAGCAATGATAATGACCATGTTTTTAGCTTTATAAGGAAGGGTGCCGGGCAAACAATATTGGTGGCAATAAACCTGTCGGATAAAGAAACAGGAGCGACTTTTGAAGCCGGAGGCAATCCGGTTAACATTATTGGCGATGTAAAACCGACATTGAAAGAAGGAAAGCTGGCGGTTAATTTGCCGGCGCTTGGGGTGGGAGCCTGGGAGTTGAGGTAAAAACTTGCGCTCGTTTGTAACGAGCGCAAGAATAGTTTTTTTAAGCCCTCCCCATGCGGGGAGGGTTTGGGTGGGGCTGCTTACATCGAAGCCGAAGCTTTCACATTTTCCATGCCGTAATGTTTCAGGATATCTTCAGGTACACCTGTCCACTTGCCGGGTTGGTTACCTGCGTAGCCAATATCTTTCACCCCGATTTCGCTGGTGAAAAAGCCTGAAGCGGTAAGATCACGCATGCGGTTGAAGAAAGCTACACCCTGGGCCATTTCTGGTTTGGCTTTTTTAGGGTAAGCGATCATATCAATTAGCTGGATCTGCTGATCTTTAGTGCAGTCGGTAAATGGCTTGCCGAAACGGTTAAGGCATTGCAAATCGAGCCAGCGTAAACCACCGCGCATCGGAGTTTGATGATCGGGCATATCTTTTACAATAAACTCAATAAAATCCGGCACCTTGGCATCAGATGCGCTGCCCGATTTTTCATCTTTTGGGATAATGATATCGGCCAGTACAGTGATGGTAGCCATTTCGGCAGCGGTAAAAAATTTATCAGCATGCAGTTTTTTATCCCGCTCAACCTCAAACGGCTGGCGACCAACTTCGTCACCGGCAGCTGCGGTAGTTGTTTCTTCTGCACCTTTTTTAGTATCGGTTTTACAGGCCTCCAGTAATAATCCTGCCGAAAGTGTTCCTAAGCCCAGGGCTTTAAGGGAGTCACGTCTGTTCATAAAATTGTTATGTTAGCTTGTTAAACGTTTAATTTTTTTCTTTCCTGAATAATGTATTCTGCAGTACGCATTGACAATGCAAGGATTGTCCATGTGGCGTTTTTATCACCCTGCTGCACAAATGGAGCAGCGTCAACCACAAACAGGTTTTTACAATCATGCGCCTGGCACCATTTATTTAAGGCCGATTTTTTAGGATCGTTACCCATACGGATAGTACCTACTTCGTGAATGATCTTACCCGGAGCTTCCAAACCGTAGTTGGTTTCAGGGCCTTGCGGCGGACCGTATATTGCACCGCCCATATTGTGCATAATTTCCTGGAAGGTTTCCTGCATGTGTTTGGCCTGTTTAATTTCATCAGGCGCCCATTTGTAATGGAAACGCAATACCGGGATCCCGTATTTATCAACTACGTTAGGATCAATTTCGCAATAGTTATCATAACGGGCAATAGCAGTACCACGACCGGCCATGCCAAATTGGGTACCATAAAAACGACGGTAGTCATCTTTCAATGATGCTCCGTAACCACCGGCCTCTTTCATTTTACCATCGCGGCCCGGCACTACACCGTTCATATTCTGGATACCACCGCTAAAACCATATGACGGCATGTGTAAGCCACCGCCATACTCAATGTGATAACCACGCGGAAAATCCAGCTTTTTATTATCTAACCACCATGGCGAGTAGATGTGCACACTGCCAACGCCGTCTTCATTGTAACGCTTGCGGTCCATCAACTGTGGAAGGAAACCACCGGCGCTTGAGCCTGTTGAGTCATGCAGATAATGCCCTACAACACCGCTGCTGTTAGCCAAACCGCCCGGATGCTGGGCCGATTTTGAGTTAAGCAGGATCCTGGCCGATTCGCCTGCGCTTGCACCAAGGATAACTGTTTTAGCGTTTACCTGGTACTCCTGCAAATCTTCTTTATTAACGTATGATACACCCACAGCCAGGCCTTCGGCATTAGTTATTACCTCGCGTACCATAGCATTGGTAATAACTTTTAAGTTACCGGTTTTAATAGCCGGGATTACCAAACATGACGATGCCGAGAAGTCACCATAAACTTTACAGCTGCGACCGCACTGCCCGCAGAAGAAACAAGCGCCACGGTCTTTATTACCCGGTAAAGCTTCTGTTAATACCGAACCACGGCCCGGGATAATTTTAACGCCAGCTTTTTGAGCACCTTTTACTATATAAAGCTCATTAAGTCTTGGTTTTGGCGGAGGTAAGAAGATGCCATCCGGCTCATTCTCCAAACCTTCTTTGGTTCCGTAAACACCTATCATACGGTCAACCTTATCATAGTATGGCTTAACATCATCATAGGTGATTGGCCAGTCGTCGGTAAGGCCGTCTTTGGCCTGGAAATCACGCGGGCCCATTCTTAAGGAGATCCGGCCCCAGTGATTGGTACGGCCACCCAGCATCCGCGAGCGGAACCAGAAAAACTCGGTTTTATCTTTGGTAGTGTAAGGTTCGCCGTCGATTTCCCAGCCGCCATAGGCCGCGTCAAAATCGCCGAAAGGACGGGTAGTACCGGCGCCGCGGCGTGGCGATTCCCACGGCCATTTCAACTGTTGTGAATCTTTAGCAGGGTCAAAGTAAGCACCGGCTTCAAGCATTAAAACTTTTATGCCGGCGTTGGCTAATACGTAACCGGCCATACCTCCGCCGGCACCCGAACCAACAATCACCACATCATAGGTGGCTGATGATTTTTTAATTTGCAGATCGCTCATATTATATTAAAGTATCCTTCTTTCTTATACGAAGAGAAATTACACATGCCAGGAGCATGTTAAAACACAATTTAAGTTATGGTATAAAGATATGAACAGGGCACTATATCCGTACCCTGTTCATAAAAAATATTAAAGCTCTTTCAGTTTAATGTTACGGTAGCTAACCAGGTGACCGTGATCCTGCAAAGCAATGTGGCCTTTAGGATATTGGGCAAAACCTTTCCAGTTTTTAAACTTGCTATCAGCTAATACTTTGTTCCATTCGTCGCTGCCCATTTTTACATCAACAATTTGGGTACCATTAAGCCAGAAAGTAAGCTGACCATCTTTTTTGCGCAATTTTACTTTGTTCCATTCGCCGGCCGGTTTGCATACATCTTTTGAAGGGGCAATCATATCATATAATGAGCCCGCAAGGTGGTTAGCTTTTTTGTTGTCGCTCGCATCTTTGTTATCAAGCACCTGCATTTCCATGCCGGTTAAGTAAGTTGCGTCAAATTGAGGGTCTTCATGCACCCCGAAAATAATACCGCTGTTACCCTCTTTGCTGATATTCCACTCTAAGGTAAGTTCGTAGTTTTCGTACTCGCCATCGGTAACCAGATCGCCATGGCCTTCTGCTGCCTGCGGATCGAGTTGCAAAGCACCGTCAACAACCTTCCAGCCCACAACTTCCTTTTTTAAGTAGGTGTGCCAGCCATTGGTGGTTTTCCCATCGAACAGTTTGGTTTGTGCCGATACCGACAGGCAAAAAGCCGGGATGGCCATCAGGCCAAGCATGATTTTTTTCATAAAATTATAGTTGTTTTTATAGTATCAGAACCGCCATTAAAATAGCGTTGGTTGGTTGCGGCGGCTCCTGTTGGTTTCATTGTTTTGCTTTGTACAAGGTATCTGACTTAAAAAGTATAAAACTGTTTAAGGGCATATTTTGATAAAACGTTTTAATTGCAAATTAAGTGAACATTTTTTTAGGTTGGGCTAAATATATTGGCTTTTTTTCAATGCTAAAACGATTATCGCAAAAATAAAGTATAAGCCCGCGAAAACCGAGGTAAAAGCTTGGTTACAATGGACAATTTATGTTAGATGGATAACATAGAGCGGCATCTGAATGTAACAAATAAGGTGTCCCAATTTTTTGATTCCCCACAAAAAAGTAAAAAACCGCGGCCGCTTTTTTTTTAAAAAAACAGTAATGTTCCATTTTTTGAGAGTGAAACAGCGGAACGCCTTTTTTGTGAAACACATTGATAATCAGCCACCTAAAAAACAAAGCGAAACAACATTAAGCAATTGATTATCAATAAGTAAAACCTAAAGGAATAATCAAAGGTGTTTCAAATGCAGAACAGGAGGCAGCGAATATTTCAGCGATTTTTTATCCGTTTTTTAAGTTTTTCCATATCAGCGGATTGAGCAATGCTAAGCACTGACAAAATAGCGCCACCATATTTTCAGATTGATATGTGTTGTTTTGCCCAAAGGGCAAAATAAGCCTGCGTTTAGCAAAACCCGATTGATAATCTTCGTTGATCAAGAAGTCACGGGTACCCGGCCTGCAAGCCAGCGCCATGTACTTGTGCCGGTTCGCGAAAAAAAATCGCGGTTAGAAATTTTCACACGAATTATTTTTCTCACTTAACACAATTAATCGAATTACACGAATTTCAAATTTATGCAAGTAAAAAATTCGTGTAATTCGATTAATTTGAAAAAATTAGTGTAAAAATTTCTTATTCGTTCGCCTCCCGACAGCATATATTTTTTAATGCAATTTTTCTGTGGCACACCCGCGCCGATTTGATAAATCTACCACAAAACAGCCAACAAGTGCCCATAATTTCCGGTTAATGTCACAAGATGCCGATTACCGATACATTTACTTAATGCTGACATATGCCCAATTGCAAAAAAACTTATAATAGGTAATATTGCGCCGTTGTGGTTAACCTTATCTTAACGCATAAGATTATCCATAAATAACTATAACCCAAGCATTATCGGTAATTAACACTTACTACATTGATCAATTTTTATTTTATAAAACCTGGTTTCAAGAAATCTGGTTTAACGTTTGCATTAAAAGCAATTTGCATACTTTTTATTTTTATTACTGTTGACAATTTGACGGCGACCGCGAATATCCGCACTATTACCCCGGCCGATACACTGTCCGACAGCGCACTGATGAAAAAGCGGCTGATCAACCAGGCATTCGATCACATTTACGAGCAAAACCTACGGGTATCCGAAGGGGGAAACGATTACTTTAACAAAATAAAAACCCAGCTCACCGCCGATCTGGCGCCGAACTTCGTTTTATTCAGCACGCCAAAGTCGCGTTTCTTTTTTGTGTTTACCCCAAGGGTGAAGATCCGCCTCCTGGCCTCACATGGCGCACCGGTAAAATCGCCAAGCTTTATGCCGGGCGGTACGGTGTATTTCAGGGTGAACGAGGACACTTACAATCCAAAGTTCTTTTCGTTCGGTTACTCGCATCATTCCAACGGCGTACGCGGACCATCACTTAATCCCGACGGCAGCTTTAACCGGGATAGCGGCAAGTTCACCACCAACTTTTATACTTTAACTTATTACAGCGGTAAACGCTTTGATAAAAAAGACCTGATCATCAACCGCTATGATAACCTGGGTTTAGAGGTCCATGCCGGTTTGTTTAACCTTGGCCTGTCCGAAGGCTTGAAGGATCATTATGGCTTTATCCGCATCAACGGCAGCCGCATGTATAATTTTGCCAAAGCCTATACCGACCCTATTGATAAAAACAAAAAAGTATACCAAAACTGGCAGCGCATCCGGTTCGACTTTACTTACATCGCCGATAAGTACGATAATTACTCGACTTTTGATTTTAAGAAGCGTTTAAATGTAAGCCTGAAATACTATTACCAGTTTCCGTTTATGCCTGATGCCGCCCTTATGGTTGGCGGAGGTTATCGCGGACAGGATGATTACAACCAGTTTTTTGAAGATAGCTATGGTTATGTTACCATTGGCTTTGCAACGAGCTTAAGCTTTCATACGCATAAGTAAAAAAACTAAGCCGCCGCTCGGCTCCAGCCGGGTGGCAACTATTTCCAGGCCTCTGGCCTGTACAACGGGCTTCGGCGGCTAGAGGCCGTTTGATAGTCAACACCCGGCAAGAGCCGGGCGTTAGCAAAGGGGGAAAAGAAAAGCGGTTCGCAGGCGAAACCGCTTTTCTTTTTTTAATCGCTGCCGCAAGCCTCCCGGCTTGTGGCCCGCATGCTTAGCAACAGGCATGCAAAGCAAACGCACAACACGCATAACCCTCTTTTTTGTACATTTGCCGCATGGCATCCATTAAACCATCAGTACCCAAAGGCACCCGCGATTTTTCACCCGCCGAAATGGTGAAACGCAATTATATTTTCGACACCATTAAATCTGTTTTCCGCAAATACGGCTATCAGCAGATAGAAACACCGACCATGGAAAACTCGTCAACCTTAATGGGGAAATATGGCGAAGAAGGGGATAGGCTGATTTTTAAAGTACTTAACAGCGGTGATTATCTGGCCAAGGTTGACGAACAAAAACTTATTGAACGCAATTCTAATTCTGTTGCGTCTGCTATCTCCGAAAAAGCCCTGCGCTATGACCTTACCGTGCCATTCGCGCGTTACGTAGTGCAACACCAAAACGAGATCACTTTTCCGTTCAAGCGTTTCCAGGTGCAGCCGGTTTGGCGTGCCGACAGGCCCCAGCGCGGCCGTTACCGTGAGTTTTACCAATGCGATGCCGATGTAGTTGGCTCTGATTCACTACTGAACGAAGCCGAGTTTATCATGATCTATGATGAAGCTTTAACCAAACTTGGCCTTAAAGATTTCAGCATAAAGATCAATAATAGAAAAATACTATCAGGAATTGCCCAAGTTATAGATAAAGCCGATAATATTATTGATTTAACTGTAGCCATAGATAAACTGGACAAGATAGGCCTTGATGGCGTAATTAAAGAACTCCTTGAAAAAGGTTTTACCGATGCCGATATCGACAAACTAAAACCCGTTATCCTGCTTGAAGGTGATAACACCGAAAAGCTGGCAAGTCTTCGTGAAGCATTAGCCCAGTCAGAGATCGGCCTAAAAGGCTGTGACGAAATAGAAACCGTTTTTGGCTATATAGATCGCTGTCCGCTGCAAACCGCCAAGTTGGAGTTGGACATTACCCTTGCCCGCGGCTTAAACTATTATACCGGCGCCATCTTCGAGGTAAAAACCAACGAAGTTAATATGGGCAGCATTGGCGGCGGCGGCAGGTATGACGACCTCACCGGCATGTTTGGCTTAAAAGGCCTTACCGGTGCAGGGATCTCCTTCGGGGCCGACAGGATCTATGACGTACTGGAAGAGCTAAACCTGTTCCCGGCCGGCAGCAATCAAACCACGCAGGTACTTATATGCAATTTCGATAAAGATGGCGAACTTTATAGTTTACCTCTATTACAGCGGCTCCGTCGCGATAATATCAACACCGAACCCTATCCGGCAGGCGCGAAAATTAAAAAGCAGATGGAGTACGCTAACAATAAGAACATCCCTTATGTGGTGGTTATCGGCGGCGATGAAATGCAAACCGGGCTATTGACATTTAAAGACATGGCAAGCGGGGTTCAGGAGAAATTGACGGCGGATGAGATCGCAGCAAAACTAAACCGGGATTAAACGGATTTTTTGGATTGGCGGGATTTGATTTGTACGCAGCTTATTTTCATTTCCTTTTATAGTTTAGTGCAAATGACAAATCCGGGGAAGACTTACGAAGTTTTGGAAACTTGGTAAGTCTGGATTCTACAACATATCATGGCACCAATTGAAGGATCGCGCGCAAAGCCCTACCCACCATGCTTCGACAGGCTACCCATGACATAATAAAAATCAAGGTCATGCTGAACTTGTTTCAGCATCCCACTCGCTAAGCGGCCATGCTAAGCAAAACGGCCACCTGTCCTATGGGGTGCCGAAATAAATTCGGCATGACGGCAGGTATATGTAATCTTTTCTACTCCTTTTTCTCTCCCTCATCCTTTTTCAAATGCCCTTCAAGCTGCGGGTTTTGAGGTGGAAGGGTTTTTACGCGGTGTTCAACCTCGGTTTGTTGAACATGAACGGCGTAATCTGCCGGCTCGATATGGCTCCCGCTGGCTTCGGCAAATACCTGGGTAAACTCGGCACCGATGTACAATATGGCCGATGTATAATAGATCCAAACCAATATCACAATAATAGAACCCGCCGCGCCATAGGCCGACCCTTGCGCTGTATATTGGATATAAAGGCTGATGAGATACTGCCCTATCATAAACAGGATAGCTGTAAATACCGCGCCGCTGCGCACATCGCGCCATTTGATTTTAACATCGGGCAAAAACTTAAATATGATGCCAAACAAGATAGTGATCACCACCAGGGTAATACCCAGGTTTAGCACCTGTACAAATACTTTCGTAAAAGAATCGATACCGGGAAAAAAATGCTGGACCTGATCCTTCAGGGCACTTATGATCAGGTTGATAATAAGCGATGCCAGCAATAGGAAGCCCAGGCTGATGATGAGCGAAAAGGACACAAATCGGTTTTTCAGCAATTGCATCCAGCCGCTTTTGGGCTTGGCTTTGACCCTCCAGATTATGTTAAGCGAATCCTGGATCTCGATAAAAATACTGCTCGCGCCCAATAAAAGCGTAACCACGCCAATAACAACTGCTATGCCCGATTTCCCGGATAGCGCAAGGTGCTTTAACGCATCCTGAATTTGTGCCGCCGGTGTTTTGCCAACATAACGGACAATTTCGGGGTACAACCGCTCGGTTGCGGCATCCTGTCCAAAAACCAGGCCGGCTACCGATATTACAATAATTAATAAAGGGGCAATTGAAAAAACGGTGTAATAAGCCAGCGAGGCACTTAATTTTAAGCCATTATCTTTTGAAAAGCCCGTGAACGATGCCAGCAGCACCTTCCATAGTTGTTTAAAGTATGCTTTGCTTAAAAACTTCATGCCTGTATTTTGTGGGTTAATGCTTATTCGTGAATGGTTAAGCAATATTGATGCCTTTTGTAGGGCTATTTAAATAAAAGTTGTGAGTTTTGGATGGGCTTAAAATATTTAGAGGGCCTGTACCGGAATATCCAGCAGCTCGTATTTTTCCCAGCCCGTAAAGTCATAATGCCACCATTCGGTTGAGATCACCCTGAAGCCATATTTGGCCATTATTGTTTTTAGTAATTCGCGGTTTGTAATTTGCTGCGGCGGTAAATCCATATAGTTTGCCCCGGCCTTACGGCTAAAGCTATCAAAGCCGGTTGGCATATCCAGTTCTTTGCCGGTTTTAATGTTGATAAGGGAAAGGTCAATAGCGCAACCACGGTTATGCTTTGAGCCTTTGCGCGGATCGGCTACAAAATTGGTATCGGGGGCCATTTCATAAAAATTAACGGTAACCGAATAGGGCCGGTAGGCATCATAAATTTTAATACCAAGTCCCTGCATTTTTAATTCGGCTTCAACCTGCTGAAGCGCTTTTACAACCGGGAGCCTTGCATAAGCTTTGGCCCTTGTGTACATGCGGCGATGCATGAAATTGTTGGTTGTAGCATACCGCAGATCTAAGATAATTTCGGGGATATATTTCTTTATTTCAACCAGCTGTTTATCCGGGTTTGCTTTAACCTGTAGTTTATAGCGGGCAATACCATAAATTTTTGTACTGTCGATATATTTATAATGCTGTGCATTAACGCGCAAAGTACACGCTACAAATATCAGCAATATCAAGTACCGGTGATTCATATTACCTGTTTACCTGTGCGATACGATCAGCAAATCGAGGTCTTTGCAGGGGATCGAGAAACGCTCGCCAATGTGTTTATTGGTAAGCTGGCCCTGGTAAATATAAACCGCGTTACGCACCCCTGATTTTTGCCAGATGAGGTTTTTGATGCCGCCCATATCACCAATATCAAGCAGTATCGGTGCAAAAATATTGGTGAGCGCATAGGTAGCGGTACGGGCTACACGAGATGCGATGTTAGGCACACAATAATGAATTACATCATATTTGCGAAAAACGGGGTGGGTATGATTGGTAACTTCGGATGTTTCAAAACAGCCGCCCTGGTCAATACTTACATCAATGATCACCGAGTCGCGTTTCATGCGGCTAACGGTAGCTTCAGAGATAATGCAGGGGCTGCGGCCATCTTCGGCACGGAGCGCACCTATGGCCACATCGCAGGTGGTGATGGCTTTTTCCAATACAATAGGTTGCACCACCGATGTAAAAACGCGGTTGCCAATATTGTTTTGCAGGCGGCGGAGTTTGTATATCGACGGATCGAATACCTTAACCTCGGCACCCAATGATATGGCGGTGCGTGCCGCGTATTCGCCCACGGTTCCGGCACCAAGAATCACGATTTCAGTTGGCGGAACGCCGGTTATGCCGCCCAACATCAGGCCTTTGCCCTCAAAAACATTGCTTAAATATTCGGCTGCTATAAGTATGGAAGTAGCGCCCACAATTTCGCTCATTGCCCTTACCACCGTAAGGGTATTGCCCTCATCACGCAAATGCTCAAAACTTAGCGCGGTGATCTTTTTGGCCATCAGCGCCTGAATGCTTTCGGCCTTGAGGGTAGCGATTTGCAGGGTAGAGATCAGGAGCTGCCCGGGCTTCATCAGCTCAATTTCATGCGTGGTAGGAGGGGCTATTTTGATAATGATATCGGCCTCGTAAACCTTTTTGGTATCATATACTATCTGCGCGCCTTGTTCACTGTAATCCTTATCCGAAAAATTGGCGGCCTGCCCGGCATTACTCTCCAGCATCACCTCGTGGCCGTTATTAACCAGCAACGCTACCGACAGCGGGGTTAAGGGCACACGGTTTTCCTGGAAGGAAACCTCTTTGGGAATGCCGATGTATAGCTTGTTTTTTTTGCTTTTTACCTCCAGCAACGACTCCTGGGGCTGCAACATTGCTTGCTTGGCAATATCCGAAAACCCGCTATATATCCCTGAACTCATGATGTGTTTTTTTTAAGGCTGTTGAAGATAAGAAAAAACGATGTATGATAAAACTAAATATTTTCCATGCTGATGCTGCGCGAGGTGCTGTCCAAAACCCGGATCCGGATGTTGGTGTAACGGTTGGGAAGCAAGTCTGGAATTTTTTCGGGCCACTCAATAAAGCAGTAGGCATCGCTGTAAAAATATTCCTCATAGCCCATATCCAATGCTTCTGTTTGATTTTTAAGACGATAGAAATCAAAATGAAAGATCCTGCTGTCGCGGCCGGTGTATTCGTTTACAATTGAAAACGTCGGACTGGTTGCTTGTTCTGTTACGCCGAGCTCTTCGCATAAAGCTTTGATGAGCGTTGTTTTGCCCGCCCCCATTTCGCCATAAAAAAGAAAAATTTTATTCCCCGCCGAGTTGGCCAGGATGGCTTCGGCAGCCTGCGGTAATTGAGATGTTGAATTTACAGATAGTTGCACGTGTTATAATGTTGTTCTATACCATGTCATTTTGCGAGCGCAGCGTGTCAACCGCATGCTATACAGGGCCGCTTTGCTTCCATGTAATTGCTTTATTTTATAATGACGAGATCGTAAATTATTGTTTATTAAATATATTTTTTGATCGATAGTAATATGGGCGTTGCCTGCGGCCCGTGCTATCCGCTCATACTGCACGGGCCTTAATCACAAGGCCGGTATCCGCTCCTATCACTAACGCGCCCCCGCACCTGATCGCTAAAATCCATTTTATACGCCATCACGGTTTTTTAGTAACCCGCCCAGTGGTTACCCGCCATGGCACCCTTTTAGTTGTTCAAAAATACTCAAAATCCCTAAATTATAAATTAGCCATCAGGGCTTTAAAAAAAGCCTCCTTAACCTCTATATGTGGGATATGCCCGCAATTATCAAACTCGATGAGTTTGCAGCCGGGGATTTTTCGAGCCGTTTCGGGCCCTAATATTTTATATTGGCCATGTTTGGCTTTTTCTTCGTCACTAAGCAGGGCCTTGCCTACTATGGTTTTATCCTCTTTGCCTGTAAACAACACGGTAGGCACTTTAATGAGCCCAAATTCGTAACAAACCGGCTGCTCGTAAATCATTTCAAAAGTGAGCGCGGCTACTTTGGCATAACGGGGAAAATCGGCACTTTTACTTACGCCGGCGCCAATCGCAACCCAATAATCGTATTCGGGTTTCCAGGTGGTGAAATATGATGTTTGATAATACTTCTTAACACTTTCGTAGCTGGTTTTCAATTCGGTTTTGTAATCGTCTTCGGCACTTGCATACGGAACAAATGTGCGGTAATCTTCCAGGCCGATCGGATCTTCAAGCAGCAATTTTTCAACCCTGCCGGGATACATGAGCGCAAACCGGGTGGCCAGCATCCCGCCCATGGAGTGGCCCATTAAAGTAACCTTTTGAACCCCTAAGCTATCCAGCAGGTTTTTGTTAAACCTTGCCAGTTGATGAAAGCTATAATGAATAAACGCTTTTGATGATTTGCCAAAGCCGATCTGGTCCGGCACAATCACCCGGTAGCCTTTGCTACTGAGCACGCGGATTACATCTGCCCAATAATAGCCGCCAAAGTTTTTGCCGTGAAAAAGCATTATTGTTTTGCCGTTGGGAGCAGCTGGTTTTACATCCATATAGGCCATGCGCAGATCCTGCCCTTCAACTTTTATGGGCATAAAGTTTACCGGGTAGGGGTATTTTACATTTTCGAGCGTAATAGAAAGCGTATCGGTTTGGGCATTTGCCGCGATGATCGTGGATATCAGGAGTAAAAGCATTAGTATTTTACGCATACAGAAAAATACAGAAGACAGAACTAAATGTTTGCCCCCCGGCCTGCCAAAGGGCGAGTTTGACCTGGTGATGACCAGGAAGGCGCAAGCAATCCCAACATAGGCAGCCGCACAATACATGCACCAGTCAGGCGAGGGGCAGGAAAATAAAAAAGTCCCGCCGGGTGGCAGGACTTTTTATATGAACATCATTAATGATTAATTGATGGACAATGGCAAATAAATACCGAAGGTAATATTGCGCCCCATGTTATAAATACCAAATTCCGGATCTTCCGAGCTTATCCGGCCGGGCTTGAGGCGGCTAAGCGCATCGTAGTACTTGATGTTGGCCAGGTTATTCCCCGACACATATAGTTTAACAGGCTGTTTGCCAAAGTTAACCGTTGTGCCCAGGCCTGCATTTAACAGCGTGTAGCCTTTGGTGCCGGTTTCAAAGGCGGAATCATAACGATACTGGTTAAAGAAGTTATCAATCCCTACCGAAATGTATGATTGTTTCAACCCTTTAATAGTTGGCTCAAAACGCAGCGTGTTTTTCAGCGTACCGGCGGGGATGAACGCCAGCGGCCTGTCGAGCGTGTTGTTACGGGCATAAGTGTAGCCAAAGGTATTTTCAAAATGGATGAAGCTTAACGGGTGCAGGGTAAAGTTACCTTCAACACCATACAGGTTAGCATTAACCTGGTTGTAACGGTACACATCAAACTGGCTCAGGCTGCCGCTTTCGTTTTCGGCCTGTGCTACATCCCCCTGTTTGTGCGACGCATAAATATAGTTGTGGATGTAGTTTTCATAGATCCCTAAACTGGCACTTACAATTTTGTCGTCGTATTGCAGGGTAGCGTCAACCTGGTAACTTCTTTCGGGCGCCAGGTTAGGATTGCCTATTTCATAGCGGAAAGTACCTTCATGTACACCGTTGGAGCCAAGTTCGGCCGGGTTTGGCGCACGGAAAGCCGAGCCGGCGTTGGCCTTGAAATTCAAATTGTCATTAAACTCATGCGTATAACCCAACGCTCCGCTTATGTTCGAAAATTTGTTGGTAAAAGGGGTAAATTTGGTTTCGCCATCCTCAACCAGGCCTTTGCCCTTGTTTTTACGATAATCATACCTGATACCGGCATTAAAGGTGTTTTTATCCCAGGTTTTTTTGATGTATGCGAAAGCGCCCACGCCATAAGTATCATAAGCAGGGATCAAAAACTCCGAGCCTTTGTTTAAACTATGGCCGATGTCCGAACTCGCGCCAAAAACAGGCTGCCATCCATTTGTTTCGGTAACATAATATTTTACATCGCCCGAGTACGTATTCAGATCAAAGAACAGGGAAGGATCCGGTCCGTCGAGCTCGCGGCGTTGGTTTTTCTGGTAGCCGAGGTTCACTTTCAGGTTGCCCCCTTCGGTAATGAAGTTGTTATCCCAGTTTATTTTATAATGGCGGATATCCTGTTTAGGGTATTCAAGCGTACGGCTTTTATATTCATCCTGCGTAAATGGTGTGCCATCGTCATGCAAAAAGTTGAGGCCATTAGCAGGCTCCGGATCGTAAAAACCGATATTGTTTTTAAAGTAGCTAAGGTTGATGTGCGAGTAACCCCATGATTTATTAAGACCGATCATACCGCTCAGATCGGTTTCATTAAAACCGGAGTTAGGGAAATAGTAATCGGGCGTTTTAAAGGAGTAGGCATTTTTGTAGCTGCCGCGGGCACGCCATACCAGTCCGTTTTCGTTACCGGTAAGCATCAGTGAAGTTCCGGTTAGGCCGTTATTGGTGGAGTAGTTAGTTAAAAACTCACCTTTGATCTGCCCGTCGGGCGGGGTAAGTGGTTCAAGCAGGTTAATAACACCGCCCAGCGCGTCTGATCCGTATAGCAGTGAAGCCGCCCCGCGAAGCACCTCTACTCTGTCCGAGCTGTATTGATCAATCTCGATACCATGCTCATCGCCCCATTGCTGGCCTTGTTGTTTAACCCCGTCGCTCAAAGTAACTACACGATTATAGCTTAAGCCACGGATAACTGGTTTGGAAATAGAAGGACCGGTAGTGATCTGCGACATGCCCGGCACCTGGTGTGCAAGCGCATCGATGAGGTTGGTTGACTGTCTTAACAAACCATCGCGCCCCACAGCCGATACTGATGTGCTGTTTTGTTTATTATTAGCGCTGATAGCTGTACCGGTAATAACTACTTCGTGGGTTTCGATAATGCTCGACTGCAATTCAAAAACCAGCGGAGTGCCGGCCGAAAGATCAACTATTTTGGTAAGGGATTTATACCCCACATATTCTATCGAGAACAGGAACCTGCCCCTGTTGGGTAATGATTTAAAAGAAAACTCGCCATTAGGATCAGTTATGGCAGATATTTTTAATTCGGGTATAGTGATCACAGCACCCGGTAAGGTTTGTTTTGATTGCGCGTCGACCACACGGCCTTTAACAATAATAACATCTGCAAATGCGGAAACCTGCACCAACAGCAATATAATGAAGCTTATAAGCTTTAATTTCATGATGAAAGATTAAGAAAATCAATAAATACCGTTATGATCAACGGCTGTGTTTTGAAGAAAGCGTAAGGTAACCTTAAGCAATAACCGGAGGGGCCCGGCCGGCGGCAAGGATAAGCGCAAGGCTTACAAAATTATAATCGCCGGTTTTAAAAAAATGATCAGATGTTACAAGAGGGATAAAAAATGAACTATTGCTAACGGCCACAGCATCGGTATGGTGCATGGCATCGCACAGTAAACATTTTTCTTTAACGGTTGGCTGACCAACGGCCGTATGGCTGTGTTTGGTAATTCCCTTGATCAGCGCGTGCTGGTGCGAATAAACCATATATTGCCCGGCCGCAAAGCAAACAAGCAGCAGCCACGCAAATACAATATGTAAGCGGTTTTTTTTCACAGTCAACATCCCTTTAACGGAATACGGCAAAAATAAGTATTAAAACGGGAATATTAATGCAACATTGTAACAATAATATGGTGTTTATAGTTCATAGATGATGGTTCATGGTTTAGTGTTTGATAGAAAAAGGCCACATTGCACATTTTACTATGAACTATCATCTATGAACCATGAACTAACATAAAATGATAGGTCATGGCTTTGGCGTTTGTTAGGAAAAAGCCATTTGCCAGATTTTTACTATGAACCATCAACTATGAACCATGAACTAATCTATCTTTGCCAAATATGACACCTGCCGAGATCAATAAAAAATGGGATGCGCTGCAGCAGCGGATAGCTGAGGATTTTGATAACGAAAAGCCCGATATAAAGGTGATGCTTTTTTTGATCGGGGTACAGGAGCTGGGCCAGGGCCCGCGGAAGTTCAGCAAACGCCAAAAGGAAGAGCTGATGCATATTGCCACCTGTCGCTTAATGAGCATGATGGGCTTTTACGAGTTGGAAGGTCTTGATCAGGATGGCTGGCCGCATTGGAAACGCGTAAAAGTAATCCCGAACTATACCCTGCTTGAACAGGAAATGATGATGAAATCGCTCATTGTAAATTACTTTGAGGAGATGGAGGGGGCTGAGTAGTGAGTGGTTTATTGGGTTGATTAGGTGAGTGGTTGGAAATGGGTTGTTTTTTGTTTATAAATCACTTTTGAGTGGGGATTGCGCGATTCCCTCCCCTGGGAGGGTGTGGGGAGGGTTTCTTCACTATGCAAGTCTGTAAGCATCGCGTATAAACCCCTTCCTGCCATCACACTTGCCTGCCGCACCCCTCCCCAGGGAGGGAATTAGAACATTCGGAACTATTACTCTATCTTCATAAGTCAAAAATCAACGTAATCATCGAAATCAAAAAAATCAACGGTCTATGAAGAAACTTTTTACCCTAAGCATTCTTTTACTAACCCTTACAGCCGCGTTTGCCGGGCCGCCTAAAAACCAGTATGTGCGCATCCATACGGTTTATGGCGATTGCATCATTCGCCTGTATAATGAAACACCATTGCACCGGGATAACTTTATCAAGCTAACCAAAAAGGGGTTTTATAATGGTACGCTGTTTCACCGCGTGATCCAGAATTTCATGATCCAGGGCGGCGATCCGGATTCAAAGGACCCCGTAAAAGCAAAACCCGGCGCTGAACTGGGTAACGGCGATGTGGGTTATACCATCCCGGCCGAATTTCGCGATAGCCTGTTTCATAAACGCGGCGTACTTGCCGCCGCACGGGATGATAACCCTAAAAAAGAATCAAGCGGCTGCCAGTTTTATATTGTGGAAGGCAAACGCTTTACCGACGGCAAACTGGATACGCTGGAAAATACCCGCCTTAAAGGCCGCAAAATTCCGGCCTGGCAGCGAGACTGGTATAAATCAGTCGGCGGTTCGCCACACCTTGATCAAAATTATACCGTTTTTGGCGAAGTTGTTTCGGGGATTGATATGGTCGACAGGATTGCTGCCGTAAAAAAGGATGGTAATGATCGCCCCAATGTCGATGTGCCTATGACCGTTGAGTTGCTAAGCAAAAAAGAATGTAAGCAGCTGGATGCCATTCTTTTTCCGGAGAAGAAATAAACCAAACTGCCGCGGGTTTAGCGATAGCGTAACCCGTGGTTGGCACAATGTAAGCTTTCAGCTTACACAAATTCAGCTGAAAGCTGAAACCATGGTACACCAAGGATTAAAAACCCGCGGCAGAAGGAATGACAATTTTGTTATAGTTTAGTAATTAAATCCGAAATCAAACATCCGAAATCCCAAATGAAAATACTTACATATAATGTTAACGGTATCCGTTCGGCAATAAACAAGGGTTGGCTTGCCTGGCTGCAGGCTACTGATGCTGATGTTGTTTGTTTGCAGGAAATTAAAGCAACGCCCGATGTGCTCACCGACCTTGGTTTGGTTGACCAGATGGGTTATCAGCACTACTGGTTCCCGGCCGAAAAGAAGGGTTATAGCGGCACGGCCATTTTCACAAAAATTTTGCCCAACCATATTGAATACGGCTGCGGCATTCCTGATTTTGACCGTGAGGGGCGCTGCATCCGGGTTGACTTTGATGAGGTTTCGGTGATGAGCGTTTATTTCCCATCGGGCTCAAGCGGTGATGACCGGCAGGTTTTTAAATACCGTTTTTTAGATGAGTTTGGCAAGTACCTTACCCTGCTTAAAGTGGAGCACCCTAACCTGGTGGTTTGCGGCGACTATAACATTTGTCACCGCCCTATTGATATTCACAACCCAAAATCAAACGCGAACTCATCGGGCTTTTTACCGGAGGAGCGTGAGTGGATGGAAAACTTTATTGAAGGCGGATTTATAGATACCTTCCGCCACCTGAACAAAGAACCGCATAACTACACCTGGTGGAGCTTCCGTGCCGGATCACGCGGTAAAAACTTAGGCTGGCGTATTGATTATGCCATGGCCAGTACCCCGCTTGAAGATAAGATCCGCCGCGCGGCTATATTGCCCGAGGCAAAGCACTCCGATCATTGCCCGGTATTGCTGGAATTGGAGTTTTAAGCCCCTCTAAATCTCCCCTAAAGGGGAGATTTTAATAAAGTTTTTTAGCCCTCTCCTTTGGAGAGGGGTGGGTGAGGTCTTTACTTTGGCCCGTAAGTAACCACCGGCACTATCATTTCTTCCAACGAGATCCCTCCATGCTGGAAAGTTTCATTATAGAAATTCACAAAGTGGTTATAGTTGTTCGGGTACACGAAATAGCTGTCTTCCTTGGCAAAAACAAAGCTTGAGCTGATGTGCAGTCTCGGCAGCATGGCATCATGCGGATTACGGATATGAAAAACCTCCTTAGCATTATAGTTCAGGTTTTTGCCTTGTTTATAGCGCAGGTTAGTGTTAGTATTCCTGTCGCCCACAATTTTGCTTGGGTTTTTTACGCGGATGGTACCGTGATCGGTAGTGATCACTACACGTACCTGTTTTTGAGCTAAGAATTTTAACAGGTCAAACAAAGGCGAATGCTCAAACCACGACAGGGTTAACGAGCGGTAAGCTGCGTCATCACTTGCCAGCTCGCGGATCATCTGCATATCGGTACGGGCATGTGACAGCATATCCACAAAGTTATACACCACTACGTTAAGTTCGTTGTTCATAAGGTTGTTCACCGACTCGTTCAGCGCCCTGCCTTCATCAATATTGAGGATCTTGTGGTAGGAGTGCTTACAATCTTTTCGTAATACACGCTTGAGGTGATCTGCTAAAAAGTCGGCTTCGTATAAGTTTTTACCGCCTTCGTCCTCGTCGTTTTGCCACATAGATGGATAGCGGCGTTCCATATCCAAAGGCATCAGGCCCGAAAAAATGGAGTTACGGGCATATTGCGTAGCTGTTGGCAGGATACTATAATAAGTGTCCTCTTCCTCCAGCCTGAAATATTCGGAAATAATAGGGTTAATGATCTTAAACTGATCATAACGCAGGTTATCTATCAAAATAAAAAACAGCGGGCCTTTGCCATCCAGCTTTGGGAATACCTTCTTTTTAAATAACTGGGGCGATGAAGTTGGTGCCAAATCCGGGTTTTTGATCCAGTTAAGGTAGTTGCGCTCCACAAACTTGCAAAACTGCATGTTTGCTTCGGCTTTTTGCAGTGTCAGGATCTCGTGCATGCCTGCATCTTCCAGCTTTTCCAGCTCAAGCTCCCAGTAGATCAACTTCTTGTAAACATCAACCCATTCCTGGTGGCTCAGGTTTTCGTTAAGCGTCATGCCGAGTGTACGGAAATCCATCTGGTAGGCCATGGTGGTTTTTTCGGTAACGAGGCGTTTGTTTTCGGTCAGTTTTTTTATAGTAAGCAGGATTTGCTTAGGGTGTACCGGCTTAATCAGGTAGTCGTCTATCTTTGAGCCGATGGCATCTTCCATCAGGTACTCTTCCTCATTTTTGGTGATCAGTACAATGGGTACATCGTTGTTAATGTTCTTGATCTGCTGAAGCGTTTCCAGGCCGGTAAGGCCGGGCATGTTTTCGTCAAGGAAAACCAGGTCGAAATAATTGTTCTTAAAAGAGTCGACGGCGTCGTAGCCATTGGTAACCGTGGTTACTTTGTAGCCCTTTTCGCCCAGGAAAAGTATATGTGGTCTTAACAGGTCAATTTCGTCATCGGCCCATAAAATGGTAGTGTCTTGCATAGTATATGTATATTAAGTATCTGAATCAGAATTTTCAGAATTTAAAAATTTTCAGAATGATCCGGTATAAGGTTAAATGCTTTTCAAATATCAATTTTTTACCATTAAATTCTGTGAATCCTAAAATTCTATGAATTCTGATTCAGACAGTAAACCCCAAATAGATGCTTTTGTTGTTACACAGTAAAGGTATTAACAAAATTTAACAAACCTGTCGCGCTTATTTTACCTTTGTTTTACATTTTTGCAATTATTAGAAGCGGCATTGAATAAAAAGAAAATAATTAACGACCCGGTTTACGGTTTTATCAGTATCCCAACCGAACTGATCTTTGACCTTATATCCCATCCATACTTTCAGCGGCTGCGTTATATTAAACAGCTGGGCATGACCCACCTGGTATATCCCGGAGCATTGCACACCCGTTTTCATCACGCTTTGGGCGCCATGTACCTGATGGATACAGCGCTTGAAACCCTCCGAAACAAGGGCCATCAAATTTCTGCCGAAGAGGAGGAGGCAGTTACCATTGCCATATTATTGCATGATATTGGTCACGGGCCATTTTCGCACGCTTTGGAAAACACCATTATCGACGGGATAGCACACGAGGATATTTCATCAATGCTGATGAATAAGCTTAATGCCCGGTTTGAGGGCAAGCTTACCATGGCTATCAATATTTTTAATGATACCTATCCGCGTAAGTTCCTGCACCAGTTGGTATCCAGCCAACTGGATATGGACAGGCTGGATTACCTTAACCGCGACAGTTTCTTTACCGGTGTATCCGAAGGGGTGATCAGTTCAGAACGGATCATTAAGATGCTCAATGTTAAGGATGACCATGTAGTTGTTGACGAAAAGGGAATCTACTCGATAGAAAAATTTTTGATTGCCCGCCGCCTTATGTACTGGCAGGTTTATCTGCATAAAACAGTAATAGCAGGCGAGGAGGTATTAACCAAGATCTTCAGGCGCGGCCGTGAACTGATTTCGCAGGGTAAGGAATTGTTTGCCACCCCGGCCCTGCTGCATTTTTTAAAGAACCGCATCAGCAGGAATGCTTTCATGAACGAGGACCATCACCTGGAAACGTTTGCCTGTTTGGATGATACCGATATTATGGCATCGGTAAAAGTGTGGGCATATCATCCCGACCAGGTACTTTCCCATCTTTGCAAAAACCTGGTGCAGCGTAACCTTTTCAGGGTTGATATTACCAACGAATGCCCCGATGAAGCTTTTGTTGAAAGCCTCCGCCAAAAGGCGATGGAAAAGTATGGCGTTAGTTATGAAGATGCTGCGGCCTACTTTGTGTTTACCACATCTATCCGCAATAATGCTTATAACCAAAACGATGGCAACATCGGGATACTGATGAAGAATGGGGATGTAAAAGATATTGCTGCCGCCAGCGACAATTCAAACCTTGTGGCTTTGGCCAAGACGGTGAAAAAGTATATCCTTTGTTATAACAAGGAGTTGTTGAATTAACAGGCGGTTTTCACTGTAGAGACGCATAATTGCGTCTCCCGCATGCAGGTTACGGCAGTTCGAGATTGGCAAAGCGATCTGTCCTAAAGGAGACGCAATTATGCGTCTCTACATAAAAAGGCATTATGGATAAATGCCGGAAATGTGCGCTGGCCGCGTTAGGAATTGTAGTGTAAAGCCCGCAGCGAGGGTTGGAATTACGGGTTTGGCAAGCGAGGACTTGGAACGGAAAGCCCGGCCGCAGGCAACGCCCCTATTTAAGAGAGCGATAAAACAATGGCGTCGTACTTTGGATTTTAACAAATAGCAAAACGAAACCGATATACACTTGCGACAAATGAAGAAATGGTGAAAAATGAAACGCTTTGACAGTCAAAACTTTTTAACGCGAGTTCATAACTCATTAATAATTTGTTGCTTCAATTTTAACATTTAAATTTGCCCGATGCAATTTACCGCACATGATATAAGTTTACTGCTCAACGGAACTGTAGAAGGCGATCCTTCAGCAACTGTTAGCCAGCTTGCCAAGATAGAGGAAGCCGGGGCCGGCAGCCTTTCTTTTTTGGCCAACCCTAAGTATGAGCAGTTTTTGTATACTACCAACGCCTCCATTGTTATTGTTAATAATGATCAGCAGTTAACGGAACCGGTAAAGGCAACCCTGATCAGGGTTGAGAACGCTTACAGCGCGTTCACTGTCCTCCTTGATAAGTACAACACCTTCAGGCTGGATAAAAAAGGAATTGAACAGCCAAGCTTTATCCATCCCACAGCACAGGTAGGAGCGGGCGTTTATATCGGCGCGTTTGCCTATATCGGCCAAAATGTAAGCATCGGCGATAATTGTAAGATCTATCCAAACGTTAATATTGGCGATAATGTGACCCTTGGCAATAATGTAACGCTGTTTGCAGGGGCCACGGTTTACTTTGATTGCGTTATCGGCAACAACGTGATAGTGCATTCAGGAGCGGTAATAGGCAGTGATGGCTTTGGCTTTGCGCCCAACCCCGACGGCACTTATACCAAAATTGCACAGATTGGTAACGTAATATTGGAAGACGACGTTGAAGTGGGTTCAAATACTACTATCGACAGGGCGACCATGGGTTCGACCATAGTGCGCAAAGGGGCTAAAATTGATAACCTGATCCAGATAGCCCACAATGTGGAAATTGGTGCGCATACTGTAATTGCAGCACAGTCGGGCATTTCAGGCAGTACCAAAATTGGCGAAAGGGTTGTAATTGGCGGCCAGGTTGGTTTTGCCGGTCACCTCAATATTGCTAACGGATCGCAGTTTTCGGCCCAGACGGGGATAAACGGCTCTATAACAGAAGAAGGTAAGGCATGGGGGGGCTCTCCATATATGCCATATAAAGATTACCTTCGTGCCCACGCTAAGCTGCGAAAGCTGCCCGAGCTTGACCGTAAGGTGTACGAGCTTGAAAAATTAATTGAAGAACTACGTAAAGGCAGGGCAAGCGAATAGCCTTAGCCGGTAAATTTAAATATGAACGTTAAACAAAGAACTATTAAAGCGCCGGTTTCGGTATCAGGAACAGGCTTACACACCGGACAAAGCGTTACAATGACCTTTAATCCCGCCCCTGAAAACCACGGTTATAAATTCAGGAGGGTTGATATTCCCGGTGCGCCAATTATTGATGCCGATGTTGATAACGTGAGTGATACCTCACGCGGAACATCTATAAGCCAGAACGGCGCTACAGTAAATACTGTTGAGCACGTGCTGGCCGCTTTGGTTGGGCTTGAAGTTGATAACCTGCTGATTGATCTTGATGGCCCCGAAACTCCCATTATGGACGGCAGCTCGATACAGTTTGTTGACGTAATAACCGAAATCGGGCTGGTTGAACAGGATGCCGACCGCGAATACTATCATATTCCCTATAACATTCATTACTCTGAACCTGAGCGAAAGGTTGAAATGGTTGCCATGCCTTTGGATGATTACCGTTTTACCTGTATGGTTGATTATAATTCGCAGGTGCTGGGTAGCCAGCATGCCAGTATCTCAACCATTGGCGAGTTTAAAAAAGAAATTGCTTCATGCCGTACCTTCTGCTTTTTGCATGAGTTGGAAATGTTGCTAAAGCATGACCTGATTAAAGGCGGCGACCTGAACAATGCCATCGTGGTTGTTGATAAAGATGTTGACCAGGAAGAACTTGATCACCTGGCCAAGCTGTTTAACCGCAAGGATATCAATGTTGCCCCGCAGGGCATTTTAAATAATATTGAACTTCGCCATCAAAATGAGCCGGCACGCCACAAGCTGTTGGATATGATAGGCGATTTGGCGCTGGTTGGCGTACCGCTTAAAGGGCACATCATGGCCGCAAGACCGGGCCATGCGGCTAACGTTGCCTTTGCTAAAAAGATCAAAGCGCTCATCAAAAAGGAAAAAAGCCGTAAGCAGGTAAAAACTTATGACCTGAACGCCAAGCCGGTTTTTGATACGGTGGAAATTATGGGCATGCTGCCCCACCGCCAGCCATTCCTGATGATCGACAAGATCCTGGAGCTTACTAAAAGCCACGTTGTAGGGTGCAAAAACGTAACCATTAACGAGGAGTTTTTTAAAGGCCATTTCCCCGGCGCGCCAATCTTCCCCGGTGTATTACAAATTGAAGGGATGGTACAAACAGGAGGGATCCTGGTTTTAAACACGGTTCCCGATCCGCAAAACTACCTTACCCTGTTCCTGAAAATCGAGAACGCCCGCTTTAAAAGCAAGGTGGTTCCCGGCGATACCATTATTTATATTTGCGACCTGATTGCCCCCATCCGCCGCGGCATAGCTACCATGAAAGGTATAGGCATGGTGGGCGACCGCGTTGTTGTTGAGGCCGAACTGATGGCTCAAATTGTAAAAGTAAAAGAATCTGAAGCATGATCCAGCCATTAGCATACATCCATCCACAGGCCAAAATAGCCGATAACGTGGTAATTGAACCATTCGTTACCATCCATAAGGATGTTGAAATTGGCGAAGGTACCTGGATCGGCTCCAACTCCGTAATTATGGATGGCGCCCGCATAGGTAAAAATTGCCGGATCTTCCCCGGCGCGGTAGTATCCGCCCCACCGCAGGATTTAAAATATAAAGGCGAACAAAGCACCGTAACCATAGGTGATAACACAACCATTCGTGAGTGTGTTACCCTTAACCGTGGTACCGCCCTTGATAAAAACACCACCACCATTGGCAGCAACTGCCTGCTGATGGCTTATGTACACGTAGCGCATGATTGTGTTATCGGCGATAACGTAATTGTTGCCAACGCCGTGCAATTGGCAGGCCACATTACGGTTTATGATTACGCTTTCATCGGCGGCTCATCTGCCGTGCACCAGTTTGTTGAAATTGGCGCGCATAGCATGATCTCGGGCGGTTCATTGGTACGTAAAGACGTTCCCCCGTTTACCAAGGCTGGTCGCGAACCGCTGTCATATGTAGGTATCAACTCCGTAGGCTTGCGCCGCAGGGGATTTTCGGCTGCTACGATAGCCGAAATCCAGGAGATCTACCGGATCATATTCCTCAAAAAATATAACGTAACCAAAGCGCTTGATATCATCGAGGCCGAGTTTACCCCAAGTGTAGAACGCGATGAGATCATCAACTTCCTCCAAAACTCGCAACGCGGTATCATGAAAGGGTTTGGGAATACTTAAATGGTTGATGGGTTATAGTTCATGGTTCATAGCCGCGCACTTGTCTGATTCTGTATTGCATCAACCATAAGCTACAAATCAGGTTCTCCGGCCATGAACTATGAACCATCAACCATAAGCTACAAATCAGGTTCTTCGGCTATGAACTATGAACCATCAACCATAAGCTACAAATCAGGTTCTTTGGCTATGAACTATGAACCATCAACCATAAGCTCCCCATGACCATCACCCTCAAAGACATCGGCCGCCGCTTTAACCGCGACTGGATTTTCAGGGGAGTGGATTATACCTTTACTTCCGACGAATCATATGCTATCCTCGGCCCCAACGGCTCCGGGAAATCAACCTTACTGCAGGTTTTAAACGGGAGCCTTTCGCCTTCTACAGGTAAAATTGAATTTGCTAACGGAGGTAAGCCGGTTGAAATAGATACCGTTTTTACTCATTTAAGCCTGGCTGCTCCCTATCTTGAGCTGATAGAAGAGTTTACCATGAGCGAGATGATCGATTTTCATTTCAAATTCAAAAGCTTTAAACCGGGTATAGATAAAGAAACGGTTATCGCGCTGCTTAACCTGCCTAAAAGTGCCAACAAGCTTATTAAATACTTTTCGTCGGGGATGAAACAGCGCCTTAAGCTTGCCCTTGCTTTTTGTGCCGATACCCCCATGCTTATGCTGGATGAGCCAACTTCCAACCTGGATACCCAGGGCGTTGACTGGTACCTAAGCCTTGTTCAGCAATTCGCCGAAGGTCGCCTTACCATCGTATGCTCCAACCAGGAGCATGAGTATGGCTTCTGTACGCACAGGTTGAGTATTGTGGATTACAAAGGGTAGATTTGAGACGTTAGATATAAGATTTGAGATTTCCAATTCGTTAGGTTGTTTGGATAATCTACACAGCGGATATCCGACTCGCTTAGTCTCAAATCTCATATCTAACATCTCATATCTATTTTATACATAACCCTTTAAATGTGGCTGCAGAGTAGAAAATCTCAAATCTAACATCTCAAATCTCAAATCAAATTCCTAAGTTTGCGCCTCAATATTATTTTATGGCTAAGGCATCAGATGTTAAAAATGGAAATGTACTTCGCTTCAACGGCGAATTAGTTCAGGTTGAGGAGTTTTTACACCGTACCCCGGGCAACTTACGCGCGTTTTACCAGGCCCGTATGCGCAACGTTAAATCAGGCAAACTGGTTGAATACCGTTTCCGTACCGATGAAGAGGTTGACATAGCCCGCGTTGAAACCAATGATTATCAATACCTGTATGATGAAGGTGATTCATTAGTAGTAATGGACAACACCACATACGATCAGCATAACGTACCAAAGGCATTATTTGGCCCGGCAGTTAAATTTTTGAAAGAAGGCATGAACGTAATTGTTGCCTTCGAAAGCGACGAGCCCATCATGGGTTCTATCCCTGGTTCGGCCGAGCTGGAAATCACTTACACCGAACCGGCTGTAAAAGGTGATACCTCAAGCGGAGCTTTGAAAAATGCCACCGTTGAAACCGGCGCAGAGATCCGTGTACCGTTGTTCATCAACATTGGCGATAAAGTTAAAGTGGATACCGCTACCGGCGCTTACGTTGAGCGTGTAAAAGGTTAAGCCACCGGCCCTTAAAGGGTAGGAACAGATATAAACCAGGAAGAGGTTTCGCGAAAACGAAACCTCTTCCTGGTTTTAGCCCCGCCCATGCCATACTTGTTTCGGAATCACTATAGGGGATTAAAACTTATCATGTATGTACGTCATGATCCTCACCATCTCATCTCTTATTTCACGGGTTGACCGGGTAAAATTATTGTTCATGAATGCAAAAGCCAGGCGTTTGCCTTTACGGGTAACTATGTACCCGCTTTGGTTATGGTTATTGCTTAACGACCCGGTTTTTGCCCAAACAAAAGGCTGCCCGTTATCAGTTTTATAGGCGCTTTTAATTGTACCCGCTACGCCGCCTATCGGCATCATGCTATGTAACAGGTTTTCATCTTTCACCTCATCCTGAATTTTGAGCAGCAGGGCTACAAGGTCGCGGGGGGTAAACAAATTATACCGCGACAATCCCGAGCCATCAACCCATTGCGGCACATCGGGCAAGTCATTCAAAAAATGTGTTTTTGAGTAATTGATCACCGAATCGGTACTGAGGGTATTAAACCTTACTGACGAGCACACCAGCAGCAATTGTTCGGCAATAAAATTATCGCTCGGCTGCAGCATCCGCCGGTAAACGGAATCGGCATTGGTATTATAAATAACCCGGGCATCGGCAGCCATTGGTTCCTGCAATAAGGATACCTGCTTTTTAAGCGTATCCTGCAGCAGGGCCATGGTAAGCTGCAGGCTTGTTTTCCATGGGATTTCCTGTTTGTAGTTTTTGGGGATCTCCCCGGCAGGGTACACAAAATTATTGCTGATAAAATCGCGCTTAACTTTAAACTGAGCCGGGCGATAATTAAGATCCGCGTTTAAAAACCGTTTTAGATATTGGGGCCTTACCTGCATGTTACCGTCATTATCGGCATACAGCTGAGCCACATTATCCTCAATTGGCAGGGCGGTTATTTCGGCCTGGTAATAATCATTGTAATCGTCCCAGCCCCATCCTGCACCAAAAGGCTCACCGGTATAGTTGCCGGGCGAATAAAAAAGGTGTTTACTGCTGCTCTTCAAAAAGTTAAGCCCGTTTACCCCTTTCAAATCGCTGTGCAAAAAAGAAGGATCGCCGGTACCCCAAAATATCAGCGAATCACCGCGGGTTTGATAACGCAATGCCGGGATAGAATCGCCAAGCATTTTCAAACAGGTATAAAAAGTAAAAAGCTTGGTATTGGATGCCGGTGTAAAGTATTTATCGGCGTTTAATTCATATATCATTTTATGCTCGTCCAAATCATAAAGGGCGAACCCGGTAAAATGATCATTAACAATCTGCGAATGCTTAAACAGCTTTTTAACCTTTCGTTTTTTTATGGAACGGGCATAAACAATATCACAACAAAGGGATAAAACACAAACAATTAACAAAAATGAAATTGTTGACTTTCGCATAATAAAATAATTTTTTAACAAATAAATCTCGTAAATTTAATATACCAACTATAACCACTTTGTTACACAAGCTATATTATAAAATACGCCATCCGGGAGCATTGTGGCTGGCATTTGTGTTAACATTTTGCCTTATAACCACAGCCCGGGCCCAGTACTTTGATCTTGATGTACATAAAAAAAAGGTGAATATCCCGTTTAAGCTGGAACGAAACCTGATGATCATTCAACTTAAGATCAACCACAAAGGGCCCTTTAACTTTATATTGGATACCGGCGTAGGCCTCATGATCATAACCGATCCTAAATTAGTCGATTCTATCAGTATTCCTAATAAACGAACATTAAAAATCCCGGGGCTTGGCGAAGGGGAAGATTCTGAAGCTTATGTAACCTCAACCTTAGATGTTGCCATACCGGGGCTGGTTAGTTATGATGTTGCGGCTGCCATATTAAAAAAAGATCTTTTTAACCTTTCGGGTTACGCGGGCATGCCCATTCATGGTTTGCTGGGTTACGAGTTTTTTAACAACCTTGCCGTAAAGATCAGTTTCCAGGACAGCGTAGTTACCGTTTGCCGGCCTAAAGACCTTAAGCCTTTCAGAAAAGCGAATAAGATCCCCATGTCTGTCGAAGACAGGAAAGCCTATGTGGATGCGCGGGTTATAATGCCAGGCATAGCACCTATTAAAACCAAGCTGGTTGTTGACCTTGGCGCAGGACACCCGGTATCAATTGAACGTTATATCAAA
Organism: Mucilaginibacter sp. NFR10; assembly: GCF_900100445.1. NCBI lineage: Bacteria > Pseudomonadati > Bacteroidota > Sphingobacteriia > Sphingobacteriales > Sphingobacteriaceae > Mucilaginibacter > Mucilaginibacter sp. NFR10. The sequence goes on from NZ_FMTV01000006.1 coordinate 352,984, forward strand.
ACCTATGGCCTCCCGCAAAAATTTATTGCTTCGGCCAACCTGGGCATCGGCCTAAACGGACCCATAAACGGCTTTATAAGCCGGATGGACGAATTTAGTTTAGGAAAATTCAGGATGAAAAGGGTAATAGCTTCATTTCCTGATGATAGCAACAACCAAATCAATCTGTCGGTGAAGCGCGACGGAAACCTTGGCGTTGGGATCTTAAAGCGATTTACCGTTATTCTTGATTATCCGGATAGCGCCATGTATTTAAAACCCGGCCCAACCTATAACGATCCGTTCGAGCATGACATGAGCGGCCTTGAGTATTATGCCGCAGGCGACCACCTCGACAGGATCGTTATCAGCCGCGTAGAGCCCGGTTCGGCAGCCGATGAAATTGGCCTTGAGCGCGACGACGAGATCATATCGGTAAATTTTAAACCCGTTTCAAAAATGAACCTCCAGGATATTGATGAAATATTCAAATCAAAGGACGATAGAAGCCTGCTGCTTGAGGTGTACCATGACAAACGGGTTGATAAAGTTGTACTGACATTGAAACGCAGGATATAATTAGTAATACCTGTAAAATTATTATTGATAAAACACTTTGCAGCTAAAAAAACCTGTTTTTTATATAAGTTTACGGTTTAAACTATTTTTAATAAATGAAAAAACATCCGTTGCCGGGTATTTATTTACGCGGCTCAGTATTGGCACTTGCGGTTTTGGCGGGCTCTTGCGCTGCCAGGAAGCAAGCTGCAAACCAAAGCCTTACCCTAAAAACCACTACCACACCCGGCGGAACCGTTGCGACAGCAACAACCGGCCCCCCCAAAAAGGAAGGGATTAAAAAGTTTAGCGACCTTATTCCCGCTAAAACAAAAGCTGATAGCGGCCTTTTTAATACTTATAAAGTTGATGGCAAATATTACTACGAAATACCCGATTCATTAATTAACCGCGAGATGCTGGTGGTTACCCGTTTTGTAAAAACACCGGGCGGCCTCAAAACATTTGGCCAGCAATATGGCGGCGAAGAAATTAACAACCAGGTTTGGAAATGGGAAAAGCACGATAAGCAGGTATTTATCCGGGTGCCCAGCTATTCGTTGCGTGCCGATAGCGCCAGTGATATGTACCAATCGGTTAAAAACTCAAACCTTGATGCTATACTGGCCTCCTTTGAGGTAAAAGCCTTTAACAAAGACACTACCGGCGTTTTAATTGATGTTACCGATTTTTACAATGGCGATATTGCCGCTATTGGTTTGTCTGATGATATCAAAAAGGCTTATAAAACCATGGGGGTTGATAACTCACGTTCCTATATCGACACTATTAAAAGCTTCCCGATAAATATTGAGGCGCGTACACTAAAAACCTACCGCGCCGGCGAGTCGCCAACTGATAACAGTAATGCAGCTATTACCTTTGAGTTGAACACCTCCATGCTTTTGCTGCCCAAAGTCCCGATGAAAGCCCGCATCATGGACCCGCGCGTGGGCTTTTTTGGCCAGCGCCAAACAGATTATGGCACCAATGCTCAAAAAGCCCTGGTTACCGCTTATATTCACCGCTGGAGGTTAGAGCCTAAAGACCCCATTGCTTATGCCAAAGGCGAGCTGGTTGAACCTAAAAAGCAAATTGTGTTTTATATTGACCCGGCTACACCTAAAAAGTGGGTGCCTTATTTAATACAGGGCGTAAACGACTGGCAAAAAGCGTTTGAAGCTGCCGGTTTTAAAAATGCCATAACCGCTAAAGAAGCTCCAACAGCAAAACAGGACCCGCAGTTTAGCACCGAAGATGCCCGCTACAGCGTGATCAGGTATTTTGCATCGGATGTAGAAAACGCCTATGGCCCGCACGTGGCCGATCCGCGCAGCGGCGAGATCCTGGAAAGCCATGTTGGCTGGTACCATAATGTGATGCAGCTATTGCGCGATTGGTACCTGATCCAAACAGCAGCGGTAAACCCCAAAGCCCGCCACGCACAATTTGCTGACGATCAAATGGGCGAGCTAATCCGTTTTGTATCATCGCATGAAGTTGGTCATACTTTAGGTTTGCCACACAACTTTGGCTCGAGCTACGCTTACCCTGTTGATTCACTACGCTCAAAAACCTTCACCGATAAACATGGTACAGCGCCCTCCATTATGGATTATGCCCGCTTTAACTACATAGCCCAACCCGGCGATGGCGTTACGCACCTGTACCCGCAAATTGGCGAGTATGATAACTGGGCAATAAAATGGGGGTATACCTGGTTCCCGGGCAATAAAACGCCGGAGCAGGAAAAAGAAACATTAGCCGTGTGGACCAACAAAAACGCAGGCAACCCGGTTTATTATTTCGGTCGCCAGGGCACTACTATCGATCCCCGCCTGCAAAATGAAGATTTGGGCGATAATGCCATGAAGGCCAGCGCTTATGGTATTGCCAACCTGAAACGGATTTTGCCAAACCTCGAAAAATGGTCGTACAAAAAAGATGAAGGCTATGCCGATCTTAATGAATTATATAACGAAGTTTTAGGTCAGTATTACCGTTACATGGGGCATGTTACCACCAACATTGGCGGCATGAACGAAAACTTTAAAACATATGATCAAAAAGGCGCCGTTTATGATTTTGTGAGCAAAGAACGCCAGCGCGAAGCCGCTTTATTTTTAAACCAGCAATTATACATAACCCCGTTATGGCTAATTAACAAAGCCGAATTGGCCAAATTTGATAACGGCGTTATGATAAACCGGATTAAGGCTATGCAGGTTTCGTTGTTAGGCAATGAGTTAAACCCCTCAAGGCTGGCGCGGATGTATGATAACGAGGCCAAAAATGGCGCTAATGCCTATACCGTTGCGCAGTTATTAACCGATTTGCATACGGGCATATTCGGCACAACCAAACCCGACGGCTACCAGCGCAACCTGCAAAGGGGCTATATCGAAAACCTGAAGAACCTGTTAAATACAGATGCAAGCTTTGCGTTCCCGGGTATATCAAGCGCGCAGCTGGCAAGCTGGGGCTTTACTCCAATCAACATCGCATTGTCTGATATCAGGCCCATGGTACGTGCCGAATTAAAGAAAATTGATACCGGCCTGCCCAAGGGCGGCGATGCAATAACAGCAGCTCATTATGCCGACCTTCACCTTAGGATAAAAGAAGCCCTTAATCCGACAAGGCCGGTTGTAAATATTGAAGGGGGAATGGTTAGGGGTATAAACACCGCCAACCAGGATATACTGAATGAGAAAACAGGAAGTATGAACTGCTGGCCACGTACCAATGTTGAAAACTAATCTGGCACACCCCTTAAAAATCCTTCTTAAAATCCTGCCCTATTTGTAGGGTGGGATTTTTATTTGATGGATTTGTTTTAACAAAATGCTGATGACTTAAAACAATTATTCGGCCGGGTGTAAAAAGCCCTTTGCCTATTTAAGCTGGCTTATATTTTCAAAAAAAGCAATCTGCAAATCAAGCAGCGACTTCACGTTTATTTTTTCGCCGTAAGCATCAAAGCATAAAAATTTTGTTAACTCGGGCCTGTTTTTCTTCGATTTTTCGAAAAAATTAAAGGTTTCAAAAAAATAATGATTGGTTGTAACCTGACTTTTGCTGTTTGTTTGTGATGTATTCAGCCTAAAACCGATCGTATCGATCCATTTGTGCACTTTTGAATGCAGCGAGTTTCTAATATTGTTCATAGGTTAATGTTTGGTTTAAGTATTACGAAATTTCATGCCACAATGTTACTATCATATAAATTCATTTTAAACAATAGTTTATTTCCTGTGTGGATTATTAACGCATCAATAGCATTATTTGGTATTTGCTGCAACAAATATTGAAACTAATTATTCACATTTTCGTAATAAACCTAAAAACCTCCAAACGTGGCTCATTGAGCACTCCCCGCCGCTTGTAATTGACTGACTGATCTTTATAACAACCACAAGGCCGGAGACCCCGGCCTTTTTTGCATAATAATTTGTAACAATAATATGATTGATAAGCAATTACAGGCCTAATGTGTAACAATAATATATTGATTGGGCTTTTAGCAAATTTTAAGTTGAACATTTGCAGTTCAATTACGTCTATATACACACAAAAACAATAATTGCACGCCGAAAAAACGTTTATGAAACCCCTATTTCTTATTTTAAGTTTTACCCTTTTATTTGCCTTTGGTTCCTACGCTCAAACAGGGCGGGAGGTAAGGGGAACTGTCGTTGATTCCACTAAGCTTTCCTTACCCGGAAGTAGTGTCAAACTGGTTTCAAATGCCGGGGATAGCACCATAGCCATTGCCGATGCTACAGGTAAATTTTCGTTCCCGGTAGTAAAGGGCAACAAACTAACCCTTACCATTTCGTCAATCGGTTTCACCGCAATTAAAAAACATTACTCGCTTGATGCCGGGACCCAACCGGTTGATCTTGGCCCGATAGTTTTAAAAACCGAAACCAATATGCTTAACCAAGTTACCATTGTAGGCGTTAACCCGGTGATATTAAAAGAGGATACAACCGAATATAAAGTAAGCGCATATCCTGTACGCGAAAATGCTCCTGTTGAAGACGTGTTAAAGAAACTGCCCGGCGTTGATGTGGATAAAGACGGTAATGTAACCGCACAGGGCAAATCGGTGACCAAAGTAAGGGTTAACGGAAAGGATTTTTTTGGGGGTGATGTTAAAACAGCAACCAAGAACCTGCCTGCCGATGTGGTTGAAAGCATCCAGGTAATTGATGATTACGGCGATCAGGCCAACCTTACCGGCATAAAAACCGGCGAACCGGATAAGATCCTGAACATCACCATCCGCAAGGACAAGAACCATGGCTATTTTGGACAAGCCACAGCCGGCGACGGCGAGGATTTTTTACCTAAAGACCCAGGCGTCACCAATGCCAACCGTTATATAGGCGATCTGAAATTTTTCAACTTCAATAATGAACAACAAATAGCCGTATTGGGTACCATTAACAATACCAACGTAAATACATTTACTTACGGTAGCCCATCATCGGGTGGCGGAGGTGGTGGTGGTTTTGGCGGCGGGGGCGGCGGCCGGGGGAATGCATTGCGTGGCTCAAGCAGCTCCACAACCAGCGCAAACGGTATCACCAACGCGCACGCCATTGGTGCCAACTTCCGCGATCAGTGGGGTAAAACACTCTCTGTTTACGGAAGTTACAGCTATACTGACAATACTACCAACACCATTAGCTCATCTATCCAAACCAACAACGTTCAGTCGCCAAGTATAAGTACACAAAAAAGCGATCAAACAGATAATCCCATTAACCATCGCTTTAACTTTAACCTTGAGTGGAAACCTGATACCATTAATTACTTAAAAGTTGTACCAAACTTCACCTATTCGAGCACTAATACAGATGCTAACGAATCCTTATCAACAACTATTGATGGTATAACACATCCCTCATATACCTCGCTATCTCATACCGACGGCACAACACCAAGCTATGGTATTAACGCCTTGTATAACCACCGCTTCAACGGGCATGGCCGTAACCTAAGTATTAACATCAGCGCTAATACGTCAAAAACATCGCAGTTCGATAATCCGACTTATGATTATGCCGATGGCGCACCCCGCCAGGCGCCTGCCAATCAGCAAACCTATACCGATAGCCGCGTAACCAGCTTTGGTACAAACATCTCCTACATTGAGCCTCTAAGTAAACGGGGGTACCTGGAGTTAAATTATGCCTTTAACCGCTCAAACACCACAAGCGACAGGGAAACCGATACGCTGAGTACCGCCAATACATATGACCATTACGACAGGTTGAGTAATAACTATAAATACAATTTTACCACCAACCGCGTTGGCCTGAACTACCGCTTTATCGAAAAGAAATACAACGTTACTGTAGGTATTGGCGTACAACCGGCCGCATTAAACGGGCTAAACCTTAAAAACGATTCGGCTACGCATGTAACCACGTTTAACGTGATCCCAACCGCTCGTTTCAGCTATAATTTTTCGAGAGGAAAAGCTTTAAACTTCCTGTATAACGGATCAAGCAACCAGCCTACATTTAGCCAGCTGCAGCCCGTTATTGATTTCACAAACGCGCTTTACCCGGTACAGGGTAACCCTAACCTAAAGCCGGAACTTGCCAATAACTTTTCATTGAGATATAATAATTTCAGTTTCCAAACCGGCAATATTTTCTTTACCAATTTCAACTTTACCGCAACACAAAATAAAATAGTACAAAACACTATTTCTTATCCCCGCAAATTTAGTAAGGCGGTGTTAGCAGCAGATCCATCGTTAAAAAGCTTTGAGGGCACTAATCTTACCAACTATTTAAATGCGGATGGTTACTATTCGGGCACTGCCAATGTGGTATACGCCAAGCCGTGGGCCCAGCGTAAATTTACCCTGCAATTTAATAGCGCCTTAACTTACACCAATGGTGTGGCATTCTCAAACAGCATCGATAGTAATAATGTTGCCGCATCAGCTGCTCCATTAAAAAACATAGCCAAAAACCTCAACTTTACCCCCGGTTTAAAATTCAGGGTAAATATTGTTGATGTTATTGATGCAGAGGCAAGCAGCAGCTATGGCATCAATAAAACAACCAACTCTATCCATAGTACGCTTATTGATGGCAGCTCAAACTTCCGCACGTTAAATTTAGGGCTGGCCGGCAAAAATTATTTCTGGAAAGACTGGACCCTGAGCTATGACTTTACCCGTACTGTAAATTATGGATATGACCCAAGTCTTGGTATTAAAAACCCTAACATTCTGAATACTTACGTTGAACGTCGCTTTTTGAAAGATCACCGCGCAACTATCCGTTTAGCGGCATACGATTTATTTAACCAAAACACAGGTTATACATCGGTTGTAAATGGCAATATAACCACGCAATCTACTGTAAACAGGCTTGGGCGTTACTACTTGCTAACATTCACACTTCGTTTACAAAAGTTTGCAGGCAAGGCCCCGGATCAGCAGCCCGGCCAGCGCAGGTTTAACCGCGATGGCGGAGGTCCGGGTGGACCGGGCGGTGGTCCAGGTGGAGGTGGCCCGGGCGGTCCGGGTTCTTTCTAAGGGATAATATTTTTGTAGAGACGCATAATTGCGTCTTCCGCAGGACAAGCGATTTCAATAGCGTCTTAGCTACCGTAAATTGCAGGCGGGAGACGCAATTATGCGTATCTACATTCAAAAACTGTCATTTTTAAATGGCCTCTACGGTAAGCAACCTATCTGGGCCCATACTGCAATGCGTAGGGAATTGGCGAGATCTTCTTTTTGGCAATATTATCCGGGGTTACGTAAACAAAATCAAGCTTACGGCCACCTTCTTTTTGAAAGTATTCTATCCGCAGCGGATAAAACCCTTTTTTCAAAGGAACGATGTATGACCGTTCAATATCGCCGTCATGCAAACCATCAAGGTCAAGGATCGGCTTATCATTCAGGTACACTTTGCAACCATCGTCGCTCCCTAACCCAAAAATGTAATAGCCATCCTGTTTAACTTCAAATTGCCCATCCATCACTATACCGAAATTATTTTGGCGGGGGAGTTTATTGATACTGAAAGTACTATCGGCTACGCCCTCTTTAACTGGTTTTAAAGTCTTAAAGTCGGGTAGCTTATCCCATTGGCCTTCGTAATAAGCGTAATGAAGGCCGCCCGGCTTGTAGTTTTTCCTGAGCCGTGTTGCAGGCAGATAAGTACCCACCCTGAAATCGCCGCTGGTGCTCTTGTCAAATTTAGCCCGATCGGCTATCTTCCGCAGGGTAACACTTGCGGCGCCTGATAACTCTATTTCGGGCCTTACAGCCGGCGATGCCACTGACGGCTGCGAGCCATCAAATGTATAGTGCACTTTTGTGGTATCGTCAAAGTACCAGATCTTTATTGGCTTATCCTTAAGTACAATTCCGCGGGATGGGTGAAACTCCAGCGGCTTACCGCCATAGTCGTTATAAGCAAACCTTAAACCATCATACATATTTTTCAATCTCACGGTCCCGTGCGATTCCTTTGGATACGCTTTAACCACCCACTCAAAACCCGTCGGGGCATCTTTTTTCAGCAGGCTATCCATTGCGTTTATGTTCATCTCCTTCATGCCCTGTCCTTCACGCCCGCCGATATAAAGCGCCTTACCCTTACCTGCAAGCGAAGGCAACTTCTCTTTAACCTGCTTAAGCATCACGCCATTATCCCACCAATAACTTGGGTCGCCGGCAATATAATTGCTGAAGAGCTGCGGTTCGTTCAGTAAAGCATAAGTAACAAACACGCCGCCGAAAGAGTGGCCGAAAAGGGTATTATCACCATCAGAAGGGTAGGTTTTATCAATATAAGGGATCAGCTCCTCTTTAAAAAACTTTAGAAATTTGTCAGCCCCGCCCGATGTTTTATTTCCATTATTATGGGTCGGCAAAAAATCTCTATCACGGTCAACATTCAGTAGCCCGACAATTATCATTGGCGGCATGGTGTGCTCATCAAAAATAAAATGCTGGATATCGCGCCCTAATTTTATATTCCAGTCGTCAATGATGTACAATACATCATATTTGGTTGCCGAACCGGCTTTATAACCATCGGGCAATATTACCTGAATAACGCGTTTCTCATTTAATATAACCGAATTGATGGAATCGCGTTTACCGGGCAGGTCCTGCGCCTCAGCGCGTCCTGACAAGCTAACTATTACTGCAATAGTAATGGATAGAAAAAGGTAGGCCCTGGTTTTCATAATGGGGGAGGCTTTGATTACTGGTAAGACTATACCTTAGTAAGGATAGTTACACAAAGCAGGCAAAAAACAGCGGTTTGCTCTTTTTTCATAGCTAAAAGCAGAATACACAAAGCCTAAAGCTTAATTCGCTGATTATTAACCCTGTTTAATTACTTGAATTATTAGACGCTATATAGCTTAATACAGTTCCTTTATTTTTTTCCGACATTTATTTAGTGCTTAGCTTATTGAACTTGACACTGTAAGTAACCAGGAAATATCGCTTCAGTGTATTGTTTTGCACATCGTTAACCGAATTGGTGTTAATGTAACGGTACACGCTCACGTTTTGATTAAAGAGATCATAAACGGAAAGTTTAAGTTCTCCCCGGTCTTTTTTAAGCATTTGCAGGGCCAGGGACGAGCTCACTACGTTAACCCCTTTTTTAAAACCTGCCGCAACCTGGCTGTTATAATTAAAATCCTGCCTGGTTTCCCAAATGATTTTTTTAGGAAACCTTACCACCAGGCTGTTGCTTATATTGTAGGTAGCTACCCTGATACTCCTGAAATCGTCATAATGATATTTGGAGTTCGATTGGTTAAAACCAACGGCGGTATTCAGGTCAATCACATCTTTCCAGTTAACATTAATATTTTCACGCAATCCATATGCAACAGTATTTTGCCAGCCTTCCACATTATTCAGCAAATTAAGGTTTTGGTAATAGTTGCCGTAAAAATTAGCTGATGTGCCGAGCTGCCAGTCTTTTATCTTTTTGAACCCTTTAGAGACACCAACTGAAAAATTATAGCTCGGCCTGCCATCGCGGTTAACGGTAGTACTATTTTGCACCCCGTCTGAGCGAATGGTTTGCTGTGTAATTGCCATGTTTTTTTGCGAAGAAATGTTGCCGTACGAGTAAATACCCAGCTGACTGTTATTAAAGTATTTGAAAAAATTAAAGTAATAGGTATTACTTATGCCGGGCCTCAAATTTGGATTACCGGTGTAGCTGTACAACGGACTATAAACAATAGTAATAGGCTGCAGGTTTGATACCCCCGGCTGGTTAACACGGCGCTCATAACTCAAGAATATTCCATAAGCTTCGATACGGATTGTTGGCAATAGGAAAAAATAATTTTGAACAAGCCTGCTGGTCGCGAAATTGTTATTGATCTGCTGCCATTGGGTGTTAAGCCCGGCGATGATTTGTGTGTTTTTATTGAGCTGATAAGTGATCCCCGGTTTAATATTCTCCGTCCACAGATCCCGTTTAAGGTCGGAGCTTTGATTAGTGAGCAGCGAATCAAAACCGCCTGTTTTACGGTCGAAGGTAAAGACCTGGTCGCTGGTTTTATTATATATGCCCGATGTGATAACATCAACAATAAGCTTTTTGGTTAGCGGGTATCGGTAACTAAAATCGAGATTGCCCGAAGCATTGTTTGATGTGCGGGTAGATAACCTATGCAAGCTATCTGATAATTCCGGGCGTTGATAATTAACTACATCATTATTATTGAAATTGTTGTTATGATTAGGGCTAATGCTGAGGTTATGCGAGATAGTGAACGACTCCTTGCTTTTGTTCTTAGATCGTTTATGAAAATAAAAGCTTTGGTTAAATTGCGTTGAATGCCAGTCGCCCACGGAGCCCGATACCGATTTATTCACTGGCATATCAAAATTATTTGAAGTATTGCCCAACGACGAGGAGATGCTATTATTAGAATTATAACTTAATGATGGATTATAGCGCAGGTTCCGGATAGTATCAGGCTTCCACTCTACAAGTCCGCTTATCGTGTGCGTATGATTGTTTGCATACCTGCTGCTTGAAGCACGGGTTAACAGCGTTGTATCCTTCAGAAACTGCTGCTGAAAATTGGCTGATTCAATTTTGTTGTTCCGCTGTGTATAAAAATATTGCAGGTTAAGCTTTAGCTTTTCGCCATAGTTTTGGTTAAGGTTAAACCCTCCGGACGTAATTTTTTCAATGCCGCCGCCCCAGTTTCGGCCGCCGTTAAAGGATGTGTTACCCCCGCTGCGGTCAAAACCGCCCTCGGCATTAAGCTCATCGCGAGAGAAAGCTGTATGATTAAGGTTATTGCTTAACCCAATGAGGCTTACCTGCAGCGTATCCCGAAACATATTGAACAATCCCCCGGCCTCGTACCTGTCGCGCGAACCCACACCTCCGAATACCTTGCCGAAAACGCTTTTTTTAATGGCCTTTTTAAGTTTGATGTTAATGATCTTCTGTACCTGGGTTTCACTTACCAAATGATCGGGGTCATTCTCCCGGTCGTCATAAACCTGAACCTGTGCAACAATGGCCGCGTCCAGGTTTTTGGTAGCGATCTTAGGGTCGGAACCAAAAAACTGCTTGCCATCAATCAACAGTTTGCTTACCTGTTTCCCGTTAACGGTAATGGTTCCGTCGCCATCTATTTGTACGCCGGGAAGCTTTTTAAGCAATTCTTCAACGGCGGCATTGGGGCGGGTTTTGAAAGCGGCAGCATCAAATTCAATGGTATCTTTTTTTACTTTGACTGGAACCCGCTCTGCACGTACCACCACCTCCTTTAGCATCTTACTGCTGAGGGTAACATTGCCCAGATCAACTATATCGCCTTTTTTAAAATTAAAATTATGGATATAATTTTGATACCCGGCATAGGAAATAACCAGGCGTACCTGCTTATCAACAGGGAGTCGCTGTAATTCAAAATCCCCGTTCTTTTTACTGAGGGTATAAGCTATAAGCGAGGTATCTTTCAGGTCGACAACGGCAACAGTACTCAACTCAAGAGCTTGCTTATTCAGGGAATCGGTGACCTTCCCTTTTATTGTGGCCTTTTGGGCAAAGGCCCCGGAAAACAGGCATAACAGTATTAATGAAAGAAAGATGGTTTTCATCCAGGTTTAGGTGCAGACAGGTAAGGTTAATTAAATTGTGTTATAGGTGATGTAGGGCCGAGGTAAATAGAAACTTAAATCATGAGGTAGTTATAGGGTTTAGATGTTAGCATGTTGGTTAATTTTTTTGATAGACGCGTATTCGACAAATATCAAACTTAAACTTTTAAAGCATAAAAACAGCTCACCCAGCTTAACCACTACATCCATAACCCCGTAGGCAGCATTATATGCTATAAATGTGCTCTAATAACATGAAAGCAGCATTAATATTGCCTGATACGCTACAAAAAGGGGAGATATTGGGTATTGTAACATTGATTTTACCAAAGTGTCCTTTTTCCCGGAGCCATGCAGAATAAAATTATTTCTTTCTCCGCGTTGTTTTTTTGCGATATAAACATCAAACCAAATAAATGAATATAAATGCTATAAAAATCAAGCATGGCCGCAATAAAATTTTGCCAATTCCGTTTTTAAACTAATATTGTGCAAGTAATATTATTTTGTACCGAATTAATTACCTAAAACCATAACATTATGAAAGCAGCAGAAACCTACAAGTCCATTTATGTAACGTTTTACAGGTGGAACGTTAAAAATTTTGGTCACGGCGGATTGCCAAAAGCTAACGCCCTTTTTGGAGCAAGCTTTTTGATGATCATTTTGCTGGCCATTTTAGTAAGTGTTGCGCAGTTATTTTTAACCGCCGGCTGGTTTCAGTTAAGTCCGGTATTCGGCTTAATGATATTACTGGGCGCCACAGGCGCGTTTGTACTTAATTATTTTGTATTGCTGAACAGCCGCTACTTTAAAAAGGTGAATGCCGCTTTTGCGCGCATCAGCAAACACAATCCCAATACATGGTCAATAATGCTGATGGTTTGTGTGATTGTTTCCTGCACCATGCTCCTGGTTGTTTGCCAGGCCGGAACATTTTTAAGATGAGATTAAACAATGTGATTATAAGAAGGCCCGCCGGTACCGGCGGGTTTTTTGTTTTATATGGTCCCGCTTTATCACTTCATCAAAATTCTATATCTTTCGCTTCAATTAAACTTTTATCACTGTGTTGGTTAAAACTTTTGGAAGCGCGGTTTATGGGATACAGGCTATTACCATAACAGTTGAGGTGAATATTGCATCGGGCACAAAATATTTCATTGTGGGCCTGCCCGATGTGGCTGTAAAAGAAAGTTATTTCAGGATAGAATCGGCGCTAAAAAACTGCGGTTTCAGGATGCCCCGCCAGCAGGTAGTGGTTAATATGGCCCCGGCCGATATCAAAAAGGAAGGCTCATCCTATGATCTTACTATTGCTACTGGCGTATTAGCCGCATCCGGCCAGATAGAACCCGAAACCCTTGATAAATTCATCATCATGGGCGAGCTTTCACTCGATGGAAGTCTGCAGCCCATAAAAGGCGCTTTGCCCATAGCCATACAGGCCCGAAAAGATGGCTTTAAAGGGTTTATCCTCCCTAAACAAAACGCCCGTGAAGCAGCCATTGTAAACGATTTGGAAGTTTACGGTGTTGAAAGCATTAAAGACGTCGTTGGCTTTTTTAACGGCACATCCGAGCTTAAGCCCGAAATAGTAAACACCCGTGAAGAGTTTTACGACAGCCTCTGCAATTACGACAGCGATTTCAGCGAAGTAAAAGGCCAGGAAAATATTAAGCGCGCCTTAGAGATTGCCGCGGCCGGCGGCCATAATGTGATCCTGATCGGTCCGCCCGGAGCAGGTAAAACCATGCTGGCCCGGAGGCTGCCCTCCATTTTGCCGCCATTGAGTCTCTATGAATCGTTAGAAACCACCAAGATCCATTCGGTGGCAGGCAAACTTGCCGCTGCCGATGCGCTGGTAACCATTCGCCCGTTCAGGAGCCCTCACCATACCATCAGCGATGTAGCTTTAGTAGGAGGGGGGAGCAACCCTGCCCCCGGCGAGATCTCTTTGGCCCATAACGGCGTTTTATTTTTAGATGAATTGCCGGAGTTTAAACGCAGCGCGCTGGAAGTAATGCGCCAGCCGCTCGAAGAGCGCCGGGTAACCATATCACGCGCTAAATTTACGGTAGATTATCCCAGTAGTTTTATGCTGGTGGCAAGCATGAACCCCTGTCCATGCGGCTACTATAATCACCCCGAAAAAGAATGTATTTGCCCGCCGGGTATGGTGCAAAAATACCTGAGCAAAATTTCAGGTCCGCTGCTGGACAGGATAGACCTGCATGTGGAAGTAACACCGGTTAACTTCAGCGAGCTGTCATCTGACCGTGCTGCCGAAAAAAGTGAGCTCATCCGCGAGCGGGTGATCAGGGCAAGGGAAATCCAGGTAGAGCGTTTCGGCAACCGTCCCGATCTGCATGCCAATGCGCAAATGAGTCCTCAAATGGTACGCGACTTATGCAAGATCAACGCGGCAGGCCAAACCCTGCTCAAAAAAGCTATGGAAAAACTCGGCCTCTCGGCAAGGGCTTATGACCGCATACTGAAAGTATCCCGCACTATTGCCGATCTTTCAGGGAGTGAGGAAATTAAACTGGAGCATTTAGCCGAGGCTATCCACTTCAGGAGTTTGGATAGAGAGGGATGGGCTGGGTAAGGTACAACGAGACAGTGTCTCGGGAAAGAGTAATCCGAAGCCGGAAACTTCGGACAGCAAGGGTAGCGTCTTTTGGTTTTATTCTTGTTCGGAGAATAAGTACAAGTAAAGGCAAAAATAAATGATTAGCAACAAATCCATTTCAAGTGTAACAAATAAGAGCGATAATCGCATGGCTTATTGGATATCCGTGTCCTGCGTGATCATTATCGGATTTTTTTGTCGAGATTTTATTGAATTGATTTGGGGTCTTTTGGGATTTGTAATACTTTTTACAGCAATCTCATACATTTCAAAGACTATAATTTTAACTGAAAATTCAATAATTATTCAGAGCATTTTCGGGAAAGATATTACAAAAGATGTAAATCAATGCATGCGTTTAACAACCTCTTGGCTCCTGATAAACAGAATGAAATTGGAGTTTATTGATGGTAGTCGGTATTTGTTTAACGGAAACTCCTCTGACAAAGTCGTGAAAGAACTGACCAGAATTATTGCTCAACGCACTCCGGCACAAGTATGAAAATCTGGCGATTTGTACCATATGCTTAAAACAGCGCTGAAAAACTATGGCCTTAAGAAGTTTTTAACATATAAACTACATGACAACCAAACCTTTACTCCTTACCACTATCGCTGCACTAACTATCTTTTCAAGCTCCTGCAAAACCTATTACATGCCTGTTGGTACTTTCCTGGAACAGGTGCCAACCCTGGAAACGGTGAATTTAAGACAGGTTACCGCCCAAGACCCACTTGGGCATAAGCATACCTATAGTGTTTATCCTATTGATTCGATTAAATGTTTCGATAAAGACGGAACTCCTTATAAGTTAAAGAACGGACCATCTATTGAAATACGTTTTACAGATATCAATGGCAGGCGATCAACCTTTTACTTCGACCGCACCTGGGTTATCCAGGATTCTGTTATCGGTGTTCAGTCAAAGATTCTTTCACTGAAAAAAGCAATACCGGTAAGCACTATTAAAATAATTGAAGTACAGGATGGGCGAAAAAAATACAAATACATTAACCAGTAGGCCAAAATAAAGCTGGCCTACACAACAGCTGATTTGGAGTTTAATAGCGGGCAATACAAAACAATCATTTGCCGGCGAAGCCGGGGCTGATACCCGGCGCGGGCAAATTGGGTTATGCAGCTTAGCAGTTTACCTGCAAAACTTTAAGCCATACAGCCAACTGTACTATTATATTAAATAGCCTGTTAACTTAAAAAAAGCATGGCCCGCGGTTGCTGCCAATTGGAAATTTGTTAACCCTGCCATGCACATGATCGCAATGTGTATGATCGCGATACATTTTTTGATGAGATGGCGGGCAATTTACCTGTAGTGGTTGGGTAGTTTCAGTCTTATCAGGCTGACAAACTATCGTAGCTTGTTTTTTCATAACGACTTCTCCCTATGTTAGGTGACATTGATAATTGATATAATAAATTTAACTATAAAAACAGTTATTTACAATACCTTTTTATCAGAAAATAATATTAAAAAATTACGGGTTAAACCCGAAGGTGCAAGTAGCTTTTGCCCGCAGGCAAGCCCTGCATATTTGCGCCGGTAAAGGAAAAAATCATTTTTGGCATCTTAGATAAATAAACAGCCGGAGCAAATAATATATACTCCGGCTGTTTAAATAAGTATAGCGTACCTGTATTTACTTCCCTTTCCAAAACTGCAGGTAATGCAGGTTGTACCCTCCGTTGTTAGCTAATGCCTTTATTTTGTTGCTCCCGGCCTTTAAAACAATGTTTTTTACAGCAATAACCTGCCATTTTTTTAACCCGCCGGTGTTGGGAACCGCCACTTCTTTTGCCTGGGTTATATTATTAACTAAAACAGATAGTTTGGCATCATCGGTGGCGGATGCCACTTTGAGGCTTAGGGAGTATATGCCCGGTGTTTTAACCTGTATTGTGTACTGTGTCCATTCGTTGGTTTCAATATGATCTACATAGTAACTTTCATACTTCGTAGAATCTTTGCTGATATCAACGCCGTCATTTCGATAAACATGGCCTTTGTTGCCTACACCGGGTTTGCCTGAAGTATGATAGTCGGCGGTATCGGTGTCAAAATATGCGTAACCGTTGCGGCCCAGGTCATAATCAACAGCATTGATCACGGTGCCGTTGCCAATCCTGTTGGCTTTAAAGGGCTTGGTAACGCTTGTATGCGGCTGCCTGAAAATAGCATCGATGACATCATGATGGATAATGGTATTTTCTAATTTAGCATACGTAGCAAGCTCAAGGGTGCCGCTATACGTATTGCTCTCGTTAGGTTTATTCCTGCCGGTGTTCAGGTACCTCGCCACATCATCATAGTTCAGATTTGAACGGATCTCCATCGGGTTGTTGATGCCCAATTTTTTTAATGGCCATAATGACCAGCCAATGTTATTTTTTTCTAATAAGCCGATAGCTTCGGTAAGCCAGGTATTTGAGTTTTCGCCGGTTTCGCCCAACCATACGGGGATATTATACTGCTCGCGGGTTTTTACGATATGATCAACAGACTTCTGATCGTTAAAATTCCAGTACTTATGAAAGCTCAGCACCATGTTTTTATCCCACTGGGGTAAAATACCGTTATAGTTATTGCCCCAACCGTTGCCCTCAATAATAATAATGTGTTTTTTATCTACCTCGCGAATGGCAGCAGTAATATCAACCATCAGTTTTCTTAGCGGACCGTTTGTTTTTTCCTTCAGTCCGTTTTTATCATTTTGAGGATCGTCAAAACCCCAGTTTGGCTCGTTGATGATATCATAAGCACCTATATAAGGCTCGTTTTTATAGCGTTCGGCCAGTTTACGCCAAAGGGCTATGGTTTTTTGCTTATTGGCCTCGCTGTCCCAAAGCGATGGTTTGTCCGGGTCGCGGTCGGAGATGTTGAGGTCGTTGCCTTGTCCGCCGGGGGCGGCATGCAGGTCAAGGATCAGGTACATATGGTTTACTTTACACCAGGCCAGCAGATCGTCGGTCATTTTAAACCCTTTATCCAGCCAGGTGTTTTTACCGGCAACGGGCTCCTTATCAACCGGCAGGGTGTAAAGGTTATAATGCATTGGCAGGCGGATAGAATTGAATCCCCAGCGTTTCATAGAGTCTACATCGATTTTGCGGGTGTTATTGGCCAGCCAGGTATCATAAAACTCCCTGGTTTCGGCCGGTCCCATTAGTTCTTCCAACCTTTCACGAATGCGGTACTGCCGGCTGTCTTTGTTAATGTGCAGCATATAGCCTTCCTGTAGCATCCATCCCCCTAAACCCATCCCTCGCAGCAATACATTCTGCCCCTTTTCATCAACTATTTTTTTGCCTTCGGCTTTTAAAAAGCCTGTTTGCGCATTGCCTTGTAACGCTACAAATAACGCCGGGACCGCGGCAAGCATAACTTTAATCCCAGAGCTTATCTTTATGTTTTTTATTAACGATGTTAACATGTTGTTGTGCATTTAAATTTTTCCTGAACCGGTTTATATTACCAGATATACGTTCCAACCGAACCTTTATCAAGTTTAACAGCTAATACTTTCCCCTGGTACTGGATGTTAAAATCCTGCGCGCCATCGCCGGTGTTGGCTACGATAAGTACTTTTTTGCCATCGGGGGTTTTGAAAGCCACATTAGGTAAAGTGTCTATATTGTTTGATGCGATACGTACTGAACCCGGACGTACAAATTTGGAAGCGTGGGCAATTGAATAATAAGCGATGTTTTTCTTAACCTCATTTTTATCAATGGTAACCGCACCCTGGCACATTGGGCAGCCGCCCCTGTCGGTATAGGGCTTATATTCAGGGTCGGCGGCAAGGTTCCACTCCAGTACATTGCGGCTCCAGTTGCGGGTTGCGCCAACAATCAGGCTTTTTACCGGCCAGGCTATGTTGATGGTACTTTGATTTTCAGGCTCAACGGTCATCTGCTCGGTAAAGTAAATGTTTTTATCAGGATGGGCGTTGTGCACATCGGTAAGGGCCGAGATATCGCCGCCATACAGGTGAAAGCCCGAACCATCCACATATTTACGGGCAGCCGGGTCATTCAATATCGAAATAGGATAGTCGGGCCTGTCGGCATTATGATCGTAAACAATGATCTTTGTTTTGATACCTGCCGCCTTAAACGCCGGGCCAAGGTTGTTTTTGATAAAGTCGGCTTCGTCGGGCGCAACCATCAGCAAGCTGGGGTTATTACCCGGGTGTAACGGCTCATTTTGAATGGTGATAGCATCGATATTAATTCCATTGGCCTTCATCGCCTGGATATATTTAACCAGGTATTTTGCATACACCGGGTAACAATCGGGTTTTAACCTGCCGCCGCGGGTATCATTATTGGTTTTCATCCAGGCCGGCGGCGACCAAGGTGAGCCCAACACCTTGATTGCCGGGTTAATTGCCAGGATCTGTTTCATTACCGGGATCACATCGGTTTTATCCGGGCCAAGGTTAAAATGTTTTAACGTTGGATCTGTCTGTCCTTTGGGCATATCATCATAGGAGAATACTTTCTCGTTCAGATCGGATGCGCCAATACTCAGCCTTAAATAACTGATACCAATATCATTCCCTGTAACCGCGAAAAGATTTTTAAGCAGCGCGGACCGGCTTTCGGTACTCATGCGGATGATGTGCATAGCGCTGCCTCCGGTTAATGCAAATCCAAACCCGTCTATCGGCTGGTAATGTTGCTTATCATTAACAGTAATAGTAGTGCCGTCGGCCTCCCCGGTTTTAAAAATGAGCGGCTCCTTTTGCTGCTCAAAAAGTGCCGATCTGTCGGCCCGGGTAAGCCATAAGCTTGCCTTTGTTTGCGCGTTTATTGCAGCAGCCGGGCCAAGCAGCATGGCGCCCAATAAAATCGATTTGATTTGCGTATTCATGAAACAGGATTTACAGGTTTATTTGTTGGACAACAGGAATTAATACGGCTGTTAAAATTGGATAAGTAAAAATATTACTGTTTTTAATAAAACGTAGTAATTAATCGGTTACAAAGTCAATAATTAAATTTTGTAGTGGTTAAGAAGTAGTTTACTCATGGGGTTAATTTAAAGCAGGGCGATATAAAGTCTTGTTTAAACGGGCAAATTTAATTTTCAATTTAAAACATTTGTTTGTATGAAAAGATTTCTATAAATTCACATACAACTATCCAATGAATACTCCATCTAAAAAAATTGTCATATTTGATGACGACGAGGACATACTTTCTATTTGCAGTTACATTTTGGAGGAACAAGGGTGGGAAGTGCACACATTTAGCGACTGCAATAACATTGTTGAGAAAGTTTCGGGCATTTTGCCAGATGTGATCATGATGGATAACTGGATCCCCGATTCGGGCGGGATCATTGCCACGCAAACCCTCAAAAAAACCGAAGGACTTAAAGAAATACCGGTAATTTACTTTTCGGCAAACAGCGATATCCAGATCCTGGCCAATCATGCCGGCGCCCAAAGCTATTTAGCCAAACCATTTGATCTGGAAGACCTGGAAAAGGTGATCAACAGGGTGATAGCCGCGTAGGAGGGTTAGTTATTATGCCATAAATTTATCTTGGGGATAGTGCAAAGGGCTGCGTTAGTGATAGGAGCGGATACCGGCCTTGTGGCTAATGCCTGTGCAGTATGAGCGTATAGCACGGGCCGCAAGCAACGCCCATATTTTTCATACCGATCAAAAAATATATTTAATTTATAACTATCCGTAACAAAAAAAGAGGGTCAAACAATGACAGCCCTCTTTAAAAACCGCTTCTATCTTTTTTCCTCAAACGATGCCAGCAGGTTTATATTCGGGTCCACCTTAACATCTGCCGGTTTGGCTTTTACCCGGAAACGGGCTGTTGTCGATTTCTCTTTTACCGGCACAGTTAACAGTTGTCCGTCAACAGACACTTCCAGCGGCAAATTGTAAACATAGGCCTGGTTTTGGGTTACATTTATGGTAATGTAACCATCCTTTTCATTATACTTCCAGCTAACCGCCAAATTTGGGTGCCCGGCGTTGCGCAGCCATTGCGTAAAAAACGGTTTCAGGTCCTTGCCGCTGGTTTGTTCCATTACCCGCCTCAAATCATCGGTATTGGCATTGCTGCCCTGGTATTTTGAATAATAGTTTCTAACCCCTTTCCAAAAAACATCATCGCCCAGTTTGCGCCTCAGCATGTGCAGTACCCAACCGCCTTTTTCGTAACTATTGGCATTAAGCAACTGCATAAATTTTGTTTTAACAGCGGTATCAACCACGGGCGTTAAACGCCCTTTTTCAAAATCCAGCACTTTTTTACGCTGGCCGATAAGGCGCGTTTTTAAGGTATCGGCCCCGTATTTATTTTCGAGATAAAGATTGGTCATATAAGTAGCAAAGCCTTCACTTAACCAAAGGTGGCCAAAGCTTTTCTCGCTGGCGCCATCGCCAAACCACTGGTGGGCAATTTCATGCGCCATTAATTCCTCTATATCCGGACTTTTAACCGATTCTTCAAAGTAGAATATGGCACTGGCATTTTCCATACCGCCAAAAATGGTTTTCGACTGCACGTTGGCCAATTTTTCGTAGCTGTAAGGGCCAACATTTTTTATAAAGTAGGGGAGAATGTTTTTAGCTACAGCATAGCTTTTAAACCCAACCTCTTTACTTTCCGGAAAAACATAGGTAAAAACCGGGATTCCGTTAACATCACCGGGGCGGTCAACTGCAAACTCAGCTACGCCTATAACCATTACTTTGGTAGGCAGCGCAACGGCTTCAACCCAATGGGTTAGTTTGAGCTTTCCGTCGAGTTGCTTTTCTTCGGTTTGCAGCCCGTTTGATACTACCTGGTAATGATCGGGCGCGGTTACAATAAAATCAACCGTGGCTTTGTCGGCAATATTATCAACGCAGGGGAGCCAGTTGTGGGCCCGGTTAGGCCAGTTATCACCAAAAAACGTGCGGTGCCCGAATGCGTTGGTCGAGATGATCAACCCATCGGCCGGGATGCCGCTATAACTTATCGTATAATCGCGGGTGTTCCCTTTATAGGCGCGGGTATTGATCTTTAGCTGTTCATCGTCCTGGGTAAACTTTACGGGCTTCCCGTTTTCGGTCACTGCCGATACCAGCATGCCTTTACCCTCAGCATTCTTTTTCACCAGGTCGAGGCTGAACCCTTCTGCGCCGTTCAAAAACCTTACCGAAACCGTGGCCTTTCCCTCTATATTATTATCGGCGTCATTAAGTTTAATATCAAACGTATAATGTTTAACATCAATCTGCGCCCCTGGAACCTGGGCAAATGCCGGCATGGTAAACAGGGCCGGTAACAATAAAAGAACAAAAAATATCCTGCGCATAGCCTTGGTTCAGTTTGTTTTGTACTGCAACAAAGCTAATAAAAACAAGCTGTTATCCGCCCTTCCCGGCCATATGGTTTATCACATTTTTACATTGCTAAAACGTTACATTAACCCCTGTGGTGAACAAAAAGTAAAGCCCGTTCATTTTGGTGTTTTTTACATAATCAACCTGGTTAAATGGCTTGATGAGGTAGGGCGTAAAGACGATTTGCCACTTGTTAATAGCATAGGTTAAAGGCAACGATCCGCTGAAAGCAAGCAGCTTATATTGCCTTACCTCGCGCTGGTTTTGCTGCGTTACCGTTTGCGTTATGATAGTTTGCTTTGGCTGACTGGGAAACAGGATATTAATAGGTGTTTGCTGCTGGGGCTGCTCTATCGAGCGGGTAACCTGCGATTCGGTATAATAAGTTTGGTAGAACGATTGTGTACCGGCATAAAGCGTGGCGGTAGGAGTAACTTTTAGCCCGCTTTTTTTATCCGCGCCTGTTTTCAGGGCAAAAATTTCTTTTGATAATTCGGCCGTATTAACAACGTCGTTGCTGTTATTTTTATTAAACCTATAGCTGATGCCCGCGGTAAATTTTACAATATCATCCGGATTGGCATACAGCTGCCCGTCGAGCGTGGCATTAAATGAAGAAAGTATAATGGGACTGCTTTTGGTGATAAAATATTTGGTGGCCGATACATTGCCTCCATAATACCGTTTTGCATCAAACGCGAAAACATAGCCCGGCGTAACGCTAAGGCCTTCGGTGCCAGATTTGGAGCCATTAAGATCAAAATAGCCGATAGCGCTTACAAAAAAGCCCTGCTTGCTAACTAATGTAACCGAGGGAAGAAGCACCGGAACACTGCTTTCATCGCGCCGGCCGGCATAGGTAAGGTTTGAAAGATATTGCAAACCCGCATTTACAAACAACTCTTTTGTTTTTGCCGCGGTATCAGGTTTTTGCTGGGCATAAACCGCAGGGCCGGCCAAAGCCAGCAGCAGGATAAGTTTAAGTTTTTTCATGGCTAATGTTGAATAAAAAAAGTGCGGATAATCAAAAAGGCCGGTACCGGCCTTTTTGATTTAATATATGTAAATACTATTACTGTTTGGTAGCGCTCAGTTTGGCTGAACCCTTGCCCGAAGTTTTAACAGTAACGCTTTTCTTTCCCGCCTTTACAGCAGTACTGGAAGCGCTGCTATTTGAGAACCCGGTATTTAGCTTTTTAGAGCCCGTTGCCACGTTACCTGTGCTGTTCAGGTTGCCAGACGAGGTAACACTCACATTTTTGCTAACAGCATCGGCGCTATTACCCGCGGCCACTGCTGTTTTACCTGTAGTTGTTGTAGCGCCGGCCCTTAAAGCGGCAGCATTGCTGCTTACTTTTTCGGTAGTGTTAGCGGCAACACCTTCGGTTGTGGTTAATGTTTTTTCGCCTGTTGCTGTTACTCCGGTTGCATTCACAGTACCTGCGGCTGAGGTATTGCTGCTAACGCCGGCCTGTGCAGCTGTTGTCCCTGCGGTAGCATTTACGGTTGAGGCAACGTTGCTGTTAACATTAGCGGCCTCACTGGCGGCAACGCCTGTTACGGCCTGGTTGGTGGTAGCCTGGGTTTGAGTAGCTGTCCGCGCTGCTACATTCTGAGCCTGTGCGGCAGCTTGGTTGGTTACGGTTGAGGTTGTGTTAACCGCTTTTTGCGCTATAGATGCAGCATTCACAGTTGGTGTAGCTACCCGCGTAGCTATTTTAGTTGCGGTAGTTGCTCCAAGATTAACCTGGGCCGAACCAACTTTAAATGCAAATAATGCAGCGGTCAATAAAACGGGTTTAATTAAATTTTTCATGATTAGTTTTTTAATTCATTAATATGTGAGGGGGGGGTAAACTTGGGGCCCTCATCTGTTCGCTGTAGTAAATCAAAGCAAGTGCCATTGCACAGTAAATGACATTTTAATGACTTCCGGTCTCAAAAAGTGTGAAATTGTGTATAATAAATTATACATATGTTCATTTTGTTCGCCAGCAATGGGGCAAAAAAAACGCCCCTTGTTTTGGCAAGAGACGTTCTTTTTATCTACTGTTAAGCACTACATTTTAGGCATTCGACGCATCATGTTGGCCATAGCAGCGGGATTGCTCATTTGCTTCATCACTTTCTTCATATCATCAAACTGCTTCATGAGGCGGTTAACTTCCTGTAAATCGGTGCCCGAACCTTTGGCTATGCGGTTACGGCGGCTTTGATTAATGGTTTCAGGGTTAGCTTTTTCAAACGGGGTCATAGATTGAATAATAGCCTCTATCGCTTTAAACGCATTATCATCAACCTCAACATCCTTCATCATTTTGCCCACGCCCGGTATCATGCCCATCAGATCTTTCATGTTACCCATTTTCTTGATCTGCTGGATCTGGCCGTAAAAGTCGTTAAAGTCGAACTTGTTTTTGCGGATCTTCTTCTGTAGCTCGGCTGCCTCTTTCTCGTCAAACTGCTGCTGAGCGCGTTCAACCAAAGACACCACGTCGCCCATGCCCAAGATCCTCGATGCCATACGATCGGGGTGGAAAACGTCAAGCGCTTCCATCTTTTCGCCGGTACCAATAAACTTGATCGGCTTATTAACAACCGATTTGATAGAAAGGGCCGCACCACCGCGGGTGTCACCATCCAGCTTGGTTAATACCACACCGGTAAAGTCCAAGCGGTCATTGAACACTTTAGCAGTATTCACGGCATCCTGACCGGTCATGGAGTCAACCACAAACAGGATCTCGTGCGGTTTTACGGCATCTTTTACCTGCTCAATCTCCACCATCATGGCCTCGTCAATAGCTAAACGGCCGGCGGTGTCAATAATCACCACGTTATTACCGTTCTGCTTAGCCTGGGCTATCCCTTCGCGGGCAATAGCAACCGGGTCTTTCGAGTCGCGATTGGCATAAACAGGGATACCTATCTGCTGGCCTAAAACCTCCAGCTGATCAATAGCCGCCGGACGGTAAATATCATCAGCAACCAGTAATGGTTTTTTATTGCGTTGTGTTTTTAAGTAATTGGCAAGCTTACCGGTGAAGGTTGTTTTACCAGCACCGTTCAAGCCGGCAATAAGGATGATGGTGGGTGTAGCCGGAAAATTCAGATCGGCTGTGGTACCGCCCATCAACGCGGTAAGCTCATCGTTCATGAGCTTGGTAAGCAACTGGCCCGGCGAAATGGATGTTAATACGTTATTACCAAGCGCTTTTTGCCTCACATCATCGGTAAATGCTTTGGCAGTTTTATAATTAACGTCGGCATCAAGAAGGGCCTTGCGGATCTCCTTCATGGTTTCGGCCACGTTTATTTCAGTAATTGTTCCCTGACCCTTCAGGACCTTGAACGCCCTGTCGAGTTTATCCGAAAGATTTTCAAACATTATATTAAAAAACTTTAATCTTTTTTATAAGGATACAAAGGTATGATTTTGAACTATATTAACTTGTCTCATCCCATTGTTTATTCCAAAATAAAGCCGGCCCTGTTTTTAATAAGGCCGGTTCAATTGTATTATTTGTTCAAGACTGTACTACGGGAACCGGTACAGCATTCCCAACCCAATGCCTTCATAGCCCTGGGCGCTATCGGATGTATGTTTATCATACAACAGCGTTCCGTTTACCGTTGCACTAATTAGCCTGTTCACCTTGGCTGTTAGCGTTAAATCAACACGGTGGGTAATAAATTTTGGCGATTGGGCATAAGGGATAAATAACGCGTAACGGGTATTTAAGTGAATGTTTTTGGCTATATCTTTATCCAGCAACGCCACAACCTGGAACGCCAAATCATTCTTCACTGTTTTTAATGTATCCACGCCGTAGTTATCTTTTTGATATTTATGGATGGTGTGATCAAGTACAAAAGTCTGTCGTGCGGTACCGGTACCCAAACGCAAATCGAACCAACTTTTTGGCTTATACTCAAAACCGACCGATTCGGTAAGATAACCCGGCGACATAAAGTTTGAAATATATTGCTGCTCGAACTTGCCATTGCCTTGATCGACATAATTAAAGCCTTTATCAAACTGTGACTCGAAGGTTAAGGCACCGAAAAAGTACCAGCTTTTTGATAATTGCGAAGCTACTTTGTTGTCAAAATAAATACGGTCCTGCGTTTTGCGTTTGCCCTGTCCTTTATTCTTTGATACGCCGTAAGTAAGGTTAAGCTCGGATACATAACTGAAAGGCGCTTTGTTATATTCGGTATGATAAATAAAATTTGAACCCAATGCCACCGCACTTACGCCACCCGCCGCATAATTACTGCTAAAAGCCGACTGGCTAAAGTTCAGCCCGAATGTGATTACCTTTTTCCAGTAGTTTACTTTATAATCGAGCATGGTAACAGGTACCATTTCGCGCTGGATCTGTATGGGGCGAACCCGCGTGGGGATGGCATTTTTGCGGGAATTTATCCGGTATTTATTAAGTACGGCAGTGTCTATTTTAACACTATCTTTTTTCAAGGTATCGGTCTGTGCTTTTGCTGATAAAACGCACGTGACTGATAATGCGAGTATTAGTAATCCCGGTTTTGTTTTTAACATAGTAAACAAATTAAAGCAAAAATCTCCTTTTTTACCCACAATAAACAAAAATGTTGCTTCAGGGTTTAGTCTGGAAAACGACTTTTGGGCAAAAATATTGGAATTTCCGGATATTAAAATGAACGTTGTATTAAGGTTAATCAACCTTATTCGCGGCCAAGATCCTTCTTACTGTCTTCGGGCGTAACAAGCGGGGTGAGGGAATACGGGCGTTTCTTATACTTTAAAAAACGATTGAGGTTGGTTTTGATGGAGGCTATAAACTCATAGTCGCTAGCGGTTTTTACCAGGTAATAACCGGGGCGGTACCGCAACATGAAGTCGGTAAGCTGCTGATCTTTTAAATTGGTTATGGCGCCAACATAAGTTCGGTTAAAACGATAGTCAATAACACTTTGCTGATAGTCTTTCTCAATAGTTTCGCGCAGATGGGCGGCGTTTCTGCCGCTTCGGCTTAACGCATTGTAAATAGCATCAATGCTTAAACCGGCGCCACCAGGACCAAAGCTCAATAAATCTTTATTGTTAAGCGGGCCGAAGATTTTGGTATAATCGTTTTTGGTTGCAGCCAGCCGTTTTTGCGGGTTAAGCAGGGTATCACGCACGATAACTTCTTTAAGCTGGATAGCAGTGCGCTTCATATAAACGGCCAGTGATTCGCCGCCTTGCACTTTCAAAGTATCAGGATGATGATCTGATTTTGTAAAAACAAGCACATCGCCCGGCTGGGCTTCTATCTTGAATTCACCTTTAAAAGTGTTGTAAATAGATTTGCCGGTGGTGATGTTCTGTACATTAACTTTGGCAATGCGGTCTTTGCTGTCTTTATCAAACACAACCCCATCCACGGTTTTTTGCTGGGCAAAAACCCGGGCCGCGGGCAGGGCAAAACATATCAGGAGCATCCACAATTTCATTGCGGGGGCAAAAATACGTGTTGTACAGCGGGCGATCATACAATTTAACAACAATTAACCTTTGGGGGAGGGAGCCAAGATACCAGGAGTCAAGAATCAAGATAGATTTAGAGGTCATTTCTTTCTGTCCTGGCTCTTGACTCTTGCTGTCTTGCCTCTGTTTCTCACTTAACAACCACAAGCTTCTGGCCAATTTTAATGCCATTGTCGCTCATACTGTTTAACGCTTTCAGGTCATCAACAGTTATTCCAAAACGTTTGGATATGTTGTATAGTGTATCGCCCTGTTTTACGGTGTAGATCTTATCGTCGGGCGGGGTTTTGGAAAGGGTATCCTGAACGGGTTTACCAATGCTATCGTTGATCTGCGATAATACACGGTCTTCCCGTTTAATTTTAGCAATCTCGCCTTCGGGGCGGTCATACTGATCGAGGTTATATTTTACAATAATATTGATCAGCAACTGCGGATATTTAGGATTAGTGGCATAACCTGCCTTTTTCAACCCATAAGCCCAGCCTTCATAATCGTTCTTGTCCAGTTCAAAAAGTTTAGCATAGTTTTTACGTTTTAAAAACGCCGAGTGGTCACGGAAGGAGTCTTCCGGATTATCATAAACGCGGAAACAATCATTCACGTTGTCGTCATCCTTATAATAACTTTTGCCGGTCCAGTCGCTGGTGCATTTTATGCCGAAGTGGTTGTTGGCGTATTTGGCCAGGTCACTATTGCCCGCACCCGATTCAAACAAGCCCTGCGCCAGGGTGATGCTGGCCGGGATACCATACTGGTTCATTTCCTGGATGGCGATGGCCTTAAAACGGTCAATATATTCTAACGAATTGTACGACCGGTAGTTGGCAATAGCATCCTTATTGGCCTTTTGGATATTACTGTTATTGCGTTTGGCATCGCGGTTTGATACTGTAGTGGTTTTTTTGCGGGCAGAGCATGAATTGAGGCAAACTACAGCAATGAACAGGTATATGGTTTTTCGCATGAGGCTTAAATCTTATTATGTGGCATATAACCAGGGGCCAAATTAAGATTTTATAAACGTAATTATTGCTGTTTAGTTGTTGCGTCGGCCAATTGCGTTTGGTTTGCCGGATTTTCATCCAGGTCATTGAGGTTATACCTGTTAATGATACCTAAAACCTGCGATGCCCATTTGCGGCTACCGGCATAACCGGCGCGCTGAATACCTTTTGCCCATCCTTTATAATCATAATGGGTAAGCGCGTCGGCCAGGTGGCTAAACTGCTTGCGCTCGGTCATGATACGTGCAAAGTCCTGAAACGAATCAAAAACCGAATCGTATCTTTTATAAGAGGTGCGAACTTTTTTGTTGTGTTTGGTATAAACTACGGTATTGTAACCTTTTACTCCAAATTGATTATTAAGGTTTTGTGCTATGGTGCTGTTGCCGCAGCCCGATTCATGCATGGCTACACCTAAAACGATGCTTGCCGGGATCCCGGTTTCGTGCATGATCTTAATGGCATCATCTTTGAACTTTTCAATGTAAGATTGTGAGGTATTTTTCTGTGCTGAAGCAGCTAATGTTGAAATCAACAGTGTTGTAATCAGTAAGATTTTCTTCATAATTTATTTTTTTCTGATAACCAGCAGCCCGTCGCGTACCGGCAGGATCAATTTTTCTATCCTGCTATCAACAGCTATCTGGTCATTTAGTTTGCGGATTCCTTCAGTATCGGCATCTTTTTCGGTGCCGTACACCTTTCCTTTCCACAAAACGTTATCAATTATTATTAATCCTCCGGATCTGACTTTGTCAAAAACTAATTGAAAGTAAGTATAATTATTCTTTTTATCGGCATCTATAAACACCAAATCAAAAACATCCTCCTGTAAATCAGCAATAACGGCCCCTGCCTGCCCAAAATGCAGCTTTATTTTGTTTTCAACATTTGTTAGTTTAAGATGTGAAGTGATGATCTCCTCCATTTCGCGGTTAACTTCGATGGTATGGAGGATGCCGTCGTCGGTCAAACCCTCGGCCAGGCAAATAGCCGAGTAGCCTGTATAGGTACCTATCTCCAGGATGCGTTTAGGCTGCACCATTTTGCTTAAAAAACTAAGCAGCCTGCCCTGGTAATGCCCCGATAGCATGTTAGGTTTTAACACCTTGATATGCGTTTCGCGGTTGAGCTTTTTAAGCACCTCCGGCTCCGGGTCGCAATGGTCATCTAAGTAAGCCAGTAAGGCATTAGGGAGAATATCCATGGGGCAAAGATACACAAAAACCTTGATTTTCTCGATTAAAGGATTTCCTGATGCTATACATCGCTTCCTTTTGAACCTTGATTCACTTGATTAAAGGATTTTTTGATGGTGGTTTTGAGTTTGTTTTTAATACGATATCTTTAGCTGGATTTAAACCTTAACATGAAATATAAAGAGCTTACTGAAAAGATAATAGGATGTGCAATGCGTGTACATAATACTCTCGGAAATGGTTTTCAGGAATTAATTTACCAGCGCGCATTGGTTTTGGAATTAGCAAAAGCAGATCTGAAGTTTGCTCAGGAACTGGAGATGATCATCTATTATGATGGTGTTGACATAGGAAAGCGTCGGGTTGATTTTTTTGTTGAAGGATCAATCATGGTTGAACTAAAAGCCATCATATCCCTTGAAGATGTACATTTGGCACAAGCCATGAACTATCTTGAAGCCTATAAGATGGAAATAGGGCTACTAATAAATTTCGGATCAAAAAGCTTACAATTTAAACGCGTTCATAATAACAATCTATTAGCTTGAAGCAGATATCAGGCTATCATCTAATCAGGAAAATCAAGGTTCAACCCTCTATCATGAAATCCTCTAATCAAGCAAATCATGGTTCAGAATCAGCTTAAAATCTCGTCCCCATCCAACTCTGCAACAATATCACTGCTGATATAATATCTACCTGTTCCTTATTCTGACGGTTCTTCTTGTTCATGCCACTCTGAGCGATAGTTGCTGATGCCATTTTGGAGGTAAAGCGCTCGTCAACCATTTCGATAGGGATTTCGGGGAATGTTTTCTTTAACAGGTTCACAAAACCTTTTACATGAATGGCCGATTGCGAAGGGGTATTATCCATCTGCTTTGGTTCGCCTACGATGAACCGCTCCACTTGTTCTGCTTGCAGATATTTTTTTAAAAACTCAATAATGTTATTGGGGTGGATGTTATCGAGGCCCGTCGCGATGATCTGCAAAGGGTCGGTAACCGCTATGCCGATGCGCTTGGTTCCATAATCAAAAGCCATTACTCTCATGTTGTAAAGATATGAGATGTGAGATATGAGATATGAGATTTTTTGAATATGATGATAGTCACTCTTTACTTTCCATCAAATAAGGATACTCCGCTATGCCATTCCTGTCTCAAATCTCACATCTCATATCTCACATCTAAAATCAAATTACTATTTTGCACCAAATGCAGTTTAAAGAAATAGTAGGACAGGAAGCGACAAAGCAACGATTGCTTAACACGGTGAGCGAGAACCGGGTAAGCCATGCGCAATTATTTTTAGGCCCCGAAGGATCGGGCAGCCTGGCGCTTGCAGTTGCCTATGCGCAGTACCTATCCTGCGAAGACAAGCAGCCCGGTGACTCATGTGGGGTATGCTCTTCCTGCCGGAAATACCAGAAACTGATGCACCCGGATCTGCATTTTTCTTACCCTTTCTTTGCAAAACATAAAGATGATACAGCGCTTACTTTTATTGAGCAATGGCGCGGCGCTTTAACGGCTAACCCATATTTGAGCCTGGATATTTGGCGGGGGTATCTGGATGCCGAAAACAAGCAGGCCAACATCAATATTGCCGAATGTCACCAGATCATTAAAAAACTAAGCTTTAAGCCTTTTGAATCGGAGTATAAAATCCTGATCCTCTGGTTGCCCGAATACCTCGACAAAGAGGGGAATGCTTTGCTTAAAATTATTGAAGAACCGCAGCCTAATACACTGTTTTTATTAGTTGCCCAAAACCAGGATCAAATCCTGAACACCATATTATCCCGTACGCAGCTGGTTAAAATACCAGCTTTGGAGTACGATGAAATTAAAGAACATTTAATAAATACCCATCACCAAACCGAAGAAGCCGCTGCCGAAATAGCTTATTTGAGCAATGGCAACATGACCGAAGCACTGGCCATGCTGCAACAGGATAACAAAAGCTACCATGAGCTGTTTGTACAATGGCTGCGCTATTGCTTTGGCAATAAAGGCATAGAGGTGATGGCTTTTGTGGAGCAGTTTGCCAAAATGGGGCGCGAAAACCAAAAAAACTTTTTGCGTTACGGTACCAGCTTTATCCGCGAGTGCTGTTTACTCATTGCCGGGGCGGGTAGCCTGGTACATTTACCGGCAAAGGAATTGGACACGGCTCAAAAAATGAGTAACGTGCTGAGCATTGGCAAATCGCAAATGATTATTGATGAGCTGGAAAAAGCACATTATCATGTGGAGCGCAACGCTAATCCCAAAATCTTATTTTTAGATGTATCTTTACAAATTATTAAAATACTAATAAATAAAAATGTCCCTGCGGGGAATCAATATATGCCAAGTTAATTATGGGATGTGGAAGTTGCTCAACAGGTGGCGGATGTTCGCCTGCGGGCTGCAAAAGTAACGGCAGTTGCCTTACTAATGGTTGCAGCAAATTAGATGTTTACGATTGGCTGTCGCATATGGACATGCCGACTAACTATAAGCCGTTCCAGGTTATTGAAGTTAAGTTTAAAGGCTCGCGCAAGGAGTTTTATTTAAACAACGATAATATTTACCTCGAAGCCGGCGAACTTGTGGCTGTTGAAGCAACCACTGGTGGCTATGATATTGGCCATGTTTCGCTTACCGGCGAACTGGTACGCATGCAGATGGTAAAACGCCATGTAAAGGAAGCCGATGTTGTAAAAAAGATCTACCGTAAAGCTACCGTTGCCGATGTTGACAAATGGAAAGCCGCCAAGGATATGGAATGGGAAACCATGCACAAATCGCGCAAGCTGGCGCTTGACCTTAACCTGAGCATGAAACTAAGTGATGTAGATTACCAGGGCGATAAAACCAAGGCTACATTTTATTATACGGCCGAAGGCCGCGTTGATTTCAGGGAACTGATCAAAAAAATGGCCGAAACCTTCCGCATCCGTATTGAGATGAGGCAGATTGGCATGAGGCAGGAAGCAAGCCGCTTAGGCGGCATAGGTTCATGCGGCCGCGAGCTTTGCTGCTCAACATGGCTTACCGATTTTAAAACCGTATCTACTTCGGCCGCTCGTTATCAAAACCTTTCGTTAAATACATTGAAACTGGCCGGCCAGTGTGGTAAGCTGAAATGCTGCCTTAACTACGAGCTGGATACTTACATGGATGCCTTAAAATACATCCCTGATAATGTAAACACCCTTAAAACCCAAAAAGGGGATGCCCGCCTGCAAAAAACCGACATCTTTAAAAAAATAATGTGGTTTAGCTACCCGGGAGAAGAATCATGGGTTCCGTTGCCAATAAAAAAGGTTAAAGAGATTCAGCAGCAGAATAAAGATGGTGTGATCCCTGAAGACCTTGGCGAAATTGTTGAAGTTGAAACACCTGCGGCAAAAGCGCTCGATTACGAAAACGTGGTTGGCCAGGATAGTCTTACCCGCCTGGACGAACGGCGCAACAACAATAAAAAGAAGAACAAAAACCGCAATAAAAACCAGAAACCCGGAGGCCAGGCGCAAGCCGAGGGCAAACCGGCCAGTCAGCAACCTCAGCAGGGATCGGGTAATCCGCAGGAAAAACCGGCACAGCAGCCACGTCCTGAAGGAAACCGTCAGCCGCAAAACAATAACAGGCCTCATGGTAACAGGCCTCCGCAGCAAAACAGACCGCAGGGAGAAGGCCGGCCTCAGGGCGAAGCCAAACCTCAGAGAGAACCGAGGCCACAGGGTGAACCGGGGCCACAAGGCGAAGGA
This sequence comes from Mucilaginibacter sp. NFR10, assembly GCF_900100445.1. NCBI lineage: Bacteria > Pseudomonadati > Bacteroidota > Sphingobacteriia > Sphingobacteriales > Sphingobacteriaceae > Mucilaginibacter > Mucilaginibacter sp. NFR10. Next base: position 386,149 of record NZ_FMTV01000006.1, read on the forward strand.
AAACCACAGGGTGAAGGAAGCGGTAACAACAACAGGCGCCGCAGGCCAAACCGCCCAAACCGGAATAATAATAACAACAATAATCAACAGGCAAAACCTGAATGAAACGGGCTTTAAATATCATTTACCCGGCAGTATTGTTATTGGTAACCATGTTTGCCGGTTCCTGTACCGATCCTAACAGGATCATTGATACCAACACCGAAATTGCCGATCATAACTGGTCGTACGTTAACCGCGTAAACTTTGATGTTAAAATTGATGATGAAAAAGTTGCCTATAACCAATACCTTAATTTACGGGTTACGGGCAACTATAAATACTCCAACATATTTGTATTGGTTAATCAAATCTCGCCCGATAAAAAAACGCATATTACGCGTTTTGAAGTAAAGCTGGCCAATCCTGATGGCGAATGGCTGGGCAAGGGATCAGGCAACCTTTACAGCTACCAGGTGCTTTTACGTAAAGATTATCATTTCCCCACAAAAGGCGTTTACCGTTTTCAGATAGAACAAAACATGCGCGATAACCCCCTTCATGAGATCAGCGATGTGGGATTAAGGATAGAGAAAGCCCAATAATTTACACTAAGGTATATTATAGGTAACGGTAACCGAGCCATGCGTCAGTACCTCTCTGTCGGTATCCTGTACAACTATTTTGTCATTGTCGTAAATTCTGTAGGTAACGGTATTGCTAACGTCTGAGGCAACAACCAGGGTTACCTGGTCGTTTTGATTCAATGTAGCAGTATAGCTGTATGATGATCCTTTTGCAACAGCTTTCGCATCAACTATTTTAGGGCTGCTATCCGTTGTTTTATATTCAGATAATGAAACGTTAAAGGCATCTGCTCCGCTTACCGTAACTTTTATGGTATGGGGCTGCGGAGGCTGATCTGTGCTTTTCTTTGAGCAGGACACAAACAGCAAGCTTATCAATATCCCATAAATCAGTTGCTTCATCATTGTTTTTTATTTGTGAATATGCTTAATTTATACCAGCGAACAAAATCTTAATAATAAAACTGAAACGTATAACTACCCGTTAAGCCTTAAACATCACCCATGAAAAAATTAACCATCCTTACATTTGTAGCTGCTTCAATAGCTTTTGCATCCTGTCATAGCGCCGATAAAAATAACCGTCAAAACGATACCAGCGCGACCCAAGGCAGCGGCGGCCCTGCCGATTCGGCTAAAAGTTCGGCTCCGGGCAATGGCGCTGTTGCACCAAATTCGTCGGATACAACCAGTCTTCATGGTGATACTGATTCTGCTGTGCATCCGGTGCATTAATGCTGGCTGATCACTATTTCTTTTGTTCATGATTAAACTAAGAATTAGCTGATCAGTCTACCTTCAGGAGTTTACTTTTTTGTTGCCTTTAACCTTTTATTAAATGAAATACCTAAACCTATCTTTTCTTATCATCTTTTTTCCCTTAGTGTTATCAGCCCAAACTAATAATACTATAGCAACGCCCCGAATTGATAAACGTGTAGAATTGCTGAGCATTGTTTTCCGTTTAGCGGGTAACGAAGAATACAATACCCCTGACAATGTTAAATACGTTGCAGATATTCATAAGCATTTTGATAAATTTATTGACCATCCGCTCATTAAATACGCCCAGGAACTGAGGGACAGCAGCGGCGTTAGCTACGATGCTGTTATGTCAATGGCCGTTCACTTAAATGAACCACCGGCATTAGAACCATTAGTACCTTTTTCAGTCTCTTTACCAGACAAAAGGTGGACCCTGGAAAGCGCTGTAAAATTCACTGCCCTGTTAAAGCAATTTTATAAAGACGCCGACTTCGATGGGTTTTTCCATACCCATTTAGCTGATTATGCTATAGCCGAAAGCCGTTTTAATGTCCTGTTTAAAAAGCTGGATGTATCCTGGTATTATAAATTTTATGGTAAAGCGCCGGCCGAAAATTTCAATATCATCATAGGATTTGGAAATGGCGGAGGAAACTACGGGCCACATGTTTATTTAAACGATCATACCAAAAAAGTATATGCAATTATTGGTTCTGGTACTTTTGATGAGCAAGGCTTACCTACTTATGACGCGGCATCTTATCTGCCTACATTGATCCACGAGTTTAACCATTCATTTATCAATTATCTTACCGATAATTATGAAAACCAATTGAGAGACGCGGGTGCGCTTATTTACGAAAAAGAGCGCACAAAAATGCGGAAACAAGCTTATGGCGAGTGGAAAACAATGATAAACGAAGCGTTAGTAAGGGCATCGGTAATCAGTTACCTGAAAACCCATAATACCGATACATTGGTGGCCGAACAAGAGCTTAAGCAGCAATTGGCCAGAGGTTTTGTTTGGATGCGGCCATTGGTTAATTTACTTGGTCAATATCAATCAAACAGAAAAACTTATCCTGCACTTGAAAGCTTTATGCCTGCTATTGTCGTCTTTTACAATAAATTGGCGCCAAATATCAGTTTTTACGATGACGACTATCAGCAACATTGTGCCCGGGTAATAGCAGTAAGGCCTTTCAAAAACGGCGATACTACAATAAGAGCCAACACAACTGAAATTATATTTGATTTTGATAAAAAATTGGATGGCATAAAGTACTTTTTTGGCCCGGGAGCCAAGGGTATAGATCATTATCCTAAGTCGGCAAAATTTACCTTTGCTAATGATAACAAAAGCATTATTATGAAAGTTAGCCTGAAGCCCAATACCGAATACCAGATAAATATTGCCGGCGGTATGATGCGGGCAAGCGATGGCTATGCTGTACAAAACTATATCCTGAATTTTAAAACAGAAAATAGTCCCATCCCTTAATTCACTTGCCTTTCCTGATTAACTTTATTAGTATTTATAAAAATTTATGCTTTACTTTACTAATATTTTTATCAATAAATGACTGGTATTATATTAGTATTTGTATCCCTGATCATCCTACTGATTGCAGTTTTTCTATTCCTGAAAAAACCAAAAGCAGTTGAGCTGATCTCTGCCGAGGAGTTGAGCAAACTCCGGTATGAGCATGATCAGTTTAAAATTTTATTGGCTAAAGCCGAAGAAAAATCTAATGGCTTAGCTGCTGAAAAAGAAAGCATTACCAACTTTTTAAAGGAGGAAAAGAACCGCCTGATTGACGAACTTTTATACGAGCGTACCCAACTTGCACAGGCCAATCAATCCTTAGAAAGTGCCCGGGCCTACTATAAATCGCAGCAGGAAAAACTGCAGGAGCAAAAGGCCGAGATAGAGCAGATTCGCACCCAATTTCAGCGGGAATTTGAAAATGTGGCCGAAAAACTGCTTAAAGAAAAATCGAAGGAATTTACCGATATCAACCGCAGCAATTTAGATGTTATCCTTAACCCATTAAAGGAAAACTTGAAAGCATTTGAGGATAAAGTTGAGAAAGTTTACAACATGGAAGCAGCCGAGCGGAATACGCTAAAAGGCGTGATCACCCAACTGATGGATCTCAACAAACAGATTAGTGATGAAGCTCAAAACCTAACCAAAGCGCTTAAAGGGGATAACAAAAAACAAGGCAACTGGGGCGAGGTAATTTTGGAGCGGGTACTGGAACGTTCAGGCCTCGTCAGAGATCAGGAATACCGCATCCAGGCCGCCATGCAGGCCACCGACGGCACAAGATATCAACCAGATGTGATCATCGACCTACCCGATGAAAAACACCTGATTATCGACTCCAAAGTATCGCTGATAGCCTATGAAAAACTGGTTAACGCCGATACCGAAGACGACCGAAAACTGTTTGCTAAAGCTCATGTGGAATCCATCCGCGGGCATGTTACCGGCCTCTCAGCCAAAAAATATCACGATTTATATAAGATCAATTCGCCCGATTTTGTGCTGCTTTTTGTGCCGATAGAATCCTCATTCAGTATTGCCGTACAACTGGATGGCGAACTGTTTAATTATGCCTGGGACAGGAAAGTGGTAATTGTTAGTCCGTCGACTTTGCTGGCTACTCTGCGTACCATTGCCAGCATGTGGAAACAGGAACGCCAAAACCGTAATGTATTGGAAATAGCCCGTTTAAGCGGCGATATGTATGATAAGTTTGTTGGTTTTTTAAGTGATATGGACAGCATTGGCAAAAATATCAACCAAACACAATCGGCTTATAATAACGCCATCAGTAAATTATCGGAGGGTAGGGGCAACCTTACTACTACCGCCGAAAAGATCAAAAAGTTGGGAGCAAAAGCGGACAAGCAAATAGATCAAAAATATATTGGGGATGAGTAATTAAAGCTCGTTAACAACTGCCAGATATGATGCGTTGGCGGATGCATTTGCTTTAAAAGTTATCCCCTCCATTATCATGGACAGATTAAAATTTATATTGCTAACCATGCTACTCATGTAATTTTGTTTGATACTATAAACAAGTTTGCCGCTTCCTTTACCGTTACCACTAATAGCTACCTCTGCTCCGTTTGTAGTAGTCTTCAAATCCATAGCCATCGATTGATCTATATCGAAATTTGCTATATCATTATTAACAGATATGAGTTTATAAACAAGCTTTATATTCATTTGCATATTGGTAAAGCCGGGTACGGGCATTGCCATGGGTATTTCCTGCGTAAAAGTCTCGCCAATTTTCATTGGCTTATCCGGAAATTGTAGTTTGTTACTGATGTTATTGATAATAGCAGTAACAGCTGATTTTATCTTTTCGTCTGTATTTTTTCCGGATACCGAATCGATATGTATTTTGCCCTCCGGCGACCCCGTTCCATAAAAAATTCGGTCTTTCAAAGGATCCGGGGTTTCAATCTGCTTCCCATTAAAATTCATTACCGACGGCATCCCCCAAAATGTCATCGTAAAAGGAAAAGAATTATCGCTATTTAGTTTTCCTGTAACTAAATCTAAATCATGACCATTATGCCCGGTTATGGTCGCTGGCAATTTCGTATTTTTCTTTATTTCGGCTATACTTGCTTCATCACCTACGGCGTCTATCTCCATTTTAAGATCAGTTACCATTTTCACATGATATTTATGAAGCGACTTATATTTTATCTTAAAAATGGTTGAGTTTTGAGCAAAGCTTTTAGCTATAGTGAATAATAAAACACATGAGATTATGTATTTTTTCATTTTAAAAGATTTAGGTTTGATTTAAAAATAAAGTTTTTATCTATTAGTGTTTTTCCTGTTAAACCACCAATCGGCCTGTTTGGTAAACATCAGCGCCCATCCCCATAGTTCAACAATGATCTCGACGAGGGTTAAAATGATGAGATAAACCGGCATTTCTATAGCTTTTTTTTGAGCCGAACTATCATGCAAAATTCCAAAACTGTATAACAATGATGATCCCAGGAAAAACACATTCAGCAATACCAAAACCGAAAGGATGATCCGGGCCCATTTCTTTCCTTCGCCGGTAACAAAGATCAAAAAGCCGACAGCGACGAATACAAACAGGATGGCCGAAAAATTGAACCCGTCCAGGTAATTATTCAACGTTTGGATCAGCAAGCCCAGGTAAAGCAATAAAATTCCCTTCACAAAAGCCCCGGGCGGTTTCCCATCGGGATGATTGTTGAGGTAAAATTTATCGAAAATATCCTGCAGCATTATTCGGATTTTTTAAACGCGTTCCAGCCCTGGGCTTTCAATTCGTGTACAGTACCGCTTTTGGTGATCAGGTTACAACCGGCCGAAGCCTCGGTGATATAGCCGATGATGCTGATATCCATTTTAAACTTGATCTTATCGTAATCTGCCTGCTTCACGGTAAACAACAATTCATAATCTTCACCACCACTCAAAGCGCAAATAGTAGGGTCGAGGTTAAATTCGCGGGCCGTTTCAAAAGTCATCGGGTCGAGCGGGATCTTCTCTTCGTACAGGTTACACCCCTTGTTGCTTTGCTTACAGATATGTAATAACTCGGAAGCCAAACCGTCAGATACATCGATCATAGCGGTTGGTTTTACCTCTATGCTTTTCAACAGTTCAACCACATCACGACGGGCTTCGGGCTTCAACTGACGCTCAACAATGTAATCTTTTCCTTCAAGGTCCGGCTGAATATTAGGATTTTCCAGGTAGATCAGCTTTTCGCGCTCCAGCAGTTGCAGGCCGGTATAAGCACCTCCCAAATCACCGGATACACAGATCAGGTCCCCTTCTTCAGCACCATTGCGGTATACAATATCAGCTTCATCGGCGTAGCCAATTGAAGTTACGCTGATTACCAAACCTTGCTTGGATGATGTTGTATCACCACCAATTAAATCCACATTATATTTTTCGCAGGCGATATAGATCCCCTGGTAAAGCTCCTCAATGGCCTCGAGCGGAAATTTGCTCGACATGCCGATAGACACCGTAACCTGCGACGCTATTCCATTCATCGCGTAAATGTCGCTCAGGTTTACCTGTATCGCTTTATAACCCAAATGCTTAAGCGGCGTGTACGCCAAATCAAAATGGATCCCTTCCAACAGCATATCGGTACTCACCAGCACTTTTTTACCGGCGAAATCAAGTACAGCTGCATCGTCGCCAACTCCCTTTTTTGAGCTTTCGTTAGTAAGTTTAATATTTTTTGTAAGGTGACCGATAAGGCCAAATTCGCCAAGTTCCTCTAAATTGGTTCTATCCTGATTTTCAAACATAGTTTTTGCGATTTCACCGATGACCTTTGATTTCACCGATTTTATTTTTCGGGCCGCAACCCGGTTTCACATCTTCCGCCGAAGGCGGGAAATTTTTTTTACACTTTTCGGTCACGTACCAACCAAATTTTTCTCACCTCCAAAAACGGACGACAAATATATATACTCGAATTTCCCTTTAGCTTTTATACTTCTTAACAATAATGTGGATAACCCAATTTCTCGGGCCGCAACCTTTATACCTTATATCCGCCTTTGGCGGAAAAATTTTTTACGATTTTTAGCCTTTTTACAAGCAAGAAGGCACTTTTACACTAAAAATACCTTCAATTTTATAGCTCCCGGTTTTCCACAATTCCCCGGTTTATAACTTCCTGATCAAGGCCATCCAACTGATAAAAAATCGGTGAAGTCAACTTGTAATCGGTGTAATCCCAAAGAACTATAATCCAAGCTGCGCCGAAATTTCAAGCATGCGCTCAATCGGTTTTACTGCTTTTTCAATGATATGCTGTGGTACAGTTACCTCAGGCGTTTCATTTTTCAAACACAGGTATAATTTTTCCAGTGTGTTACGCTTCATATGCGGGCAATCATTACATGCACAGTTGTTGTTTGGTGGCGCCGGAATAAAAATTTTATCCGGGTTTTCCTTTTGCATCTGGTGTAAAATGCCCGATTCCGTCGCTACAATAAATTCCTTGTCCTGGTGGCTGCCGGCATATTTTAAAATTCCGGTTGTTGAACCAACATAATCGGCCATTTCCAGTATAACATCCTCACATTCAGGATGTGCCAACAGCTTTGCACCCGGGTGGCGTTCCTTCAGTTTGGTGATCTTTTCTCTCGAAAATATCTCATGAACCATACAGGCCCCATTCCACAATACCAGGTCGCGGCCGGTCTTTTTGGCTACGTACGCGCCAAGGTTTTTATCAGGTCCGAAAATGATCTTCTGATCCTTCGGTAAGCTCTCCACAATTTGCACAGCGTTGCTTGATGTACAAACAATGTCGGTTAAAGCTTTCAATTCAGCCGTACAGTTTACATAAGTGATCACCAGGTGATCCGGATAGTTTTCCTTAAACTTTTTAAACAAGTGTGGCGGACAACTATCTGCTAATGAACAACCTGCCTTCATATCCGGCAGTAAAACCTTCTTGGTTGGCGACAGGATCTTGGCAGTTTCGGCCATGAAATGTACACCTGCAAAAACAATGATATCGGCATCCGTTTTGGCGGCTTGTTGAGATAATCCTAAACTATCGCCAATGTAATCGGCAATATCCTGGATATCGCCATCCTGGTAATAGTGCGCCAGGATCACCGCATTCTTTTGCTTTTTTAATTTTTCAATTTCCGCGAAAAGATCAAGCGTCGGATCAATTTCTTCATCCACGTATCCTTTCAGATTTATTTCTTCGAAGGTATTCATTTCCACAATTCAATTAATAACAACTAATTTTTAAATTAAAAAGAACTATTGTTTATTAGGGTGTTGGTAATGTGCAAAAGTCGGAGTAATTTTTGTTTTAAAAGTTAGTTTTCACAATTTATTAACACTTATACACATTTTTCCACTAAAAATAGCGCTGATTTTTAGATAGGTATGATAATCAATTTTTATTTAAAAAAGTTTTATGTTAATATTTTCAGGGTTGACAAAATGTTAGCTTTATGACTAAAGCGTCGTAAAAGTCGCTCAAAAAATATTGATATTCGACCTGAGAAAGGGAGTTATACACACTGTAAACTATTTTTCACTTTTTGTTTACATAAACTTAACAGGTTATACAGCTGTTATTAACATTAGTACTACTTTTACACACATTCATCTAAAATATGACCCGAAATGTTGATTTCCTTGTAGTGGGTTCAGGGATAGCCGGATTAAGTTTTGCGCTCAAAGCCGCGAAGCATGGTAAGGTACTGATAGTTACAAAATCTAACGAAGACGAATCCAACACCAAATATGCCCAGGGGGGCGTTGCGGTGGTTGTGGATAAAAAAGAAGATTCTTTTGAAAAGCATATCCAGGATACCTTAATAAGTGGCGATGGGCTCTGCGACCGCGAAGTTGTTGAAGCAGTTGTTAAAGAAGGGCCCGAGCGCATCAATGAAATTATTGATTACGGAACTAATTTCGATAAGACAAACGAGGGTGTTTATGACCTGGCTAAAGAGGGGGGGCACTCCGAGTTTCGTGTGTTACATTACAAAGATGTAACTGGCTGGGAGATAGAGCGTTCACTTTTAGAGGAAATTCATAAAAACCCTAATATTGAGATACTTACACATTATTTTGCGGTTGATTTAATTACGCAGCACCATTTGGGCGAGCTGGTAGGTAAATCAAGTACTGATATTACCTGTTTCGGGATTTATGCGTTTAATACCGAAACTAAGATTGTAGAGAAGATCTTATCTAAAGTTACGGTAATGGCTGCTGGTGGTGCCGGGCATATTTATGCGGTTACCACAAATCCAACAATCGCTACTGGTGATGGTATTGCTATGGTTTATCGTGCTAAAGGTAAGGTACGTAATATGGAGTTCATGCAATTCCATCCAACAGCTTTGTATAATCCCGGCGAGTATCCTTCTTTCCTCATATCAGAAGCTGTACGCGGTTTTGGCGGCGTGTTGAAGCGTACTAACGGTGAAGAGTTTATGCACGAATACGATGAGCGTAAATCATTGGCTCCACGTGATATAACGGCAAGGGCTATTGATGCTGAGATAAAAAAATCGGGCGAAGACTTTGTTTATTTAGATGTAAGGCATCGCAGTAAAAAAGATATCCTGAACCATTTTCCTAATATTTATGCTAAATGCCTGGAGATTGGTATCGATATGACCAAAGATATGATTCCCGTTGCGCCGGCTTGTCATTATATGTGCGGCGGTATAATGGTTGATCATGTTGGGCAGTCGTCTATATTAAGGTTGTATGCCTGCGGCGAATGTTCATCAACAGGCCTGCATGGCGCTAATCGTTTGGCTTCAAATTCGTTATTGGAGGCGTTGGTTTTTGCTCACAGGATCTACGAAGACGCAATTAAGAATTTTGAAAATAATGTAATCCCCGATAATATCCCGGATTGGGATGAGAAGGGCGTGCAGCTGTCAAACGAAGATATCCTGGTTACCCACAACGTACGCGAAATGCAGAAGCTGATGAATGACTACGTAGGTATCGTTCGTTCCGATTTCAGGTTGGACAGAGCTCTGCGGAGGTTAAAATTATTATACGAGGAAACTGAAGATTTCTATAAGAAAACTAAGCTATCGGTTAAACTTTGCGAGCTGCGTAACCTGATTCAGGTATCGTTTATTGTCGTAAAATCGGCTATGTTACGTAAAGAAAGCAGGGGATTACATTATACTACTGATTATCCTGAGCATGCTGAGCAGGTGCAGGATACGGTGTTTTAGTATAAAATTATCAGATGAATCGTCATTGCGAGGTACGAAGCAATCACCAATTTGCAGCTCAGTCTTGCATAGTTCGCGATTGCTTCGTACCTCGCAATGACGGTTTTAAAATGGTTTTGGAAGAAGAGCGAAAAACGGGATTCGAACCCGCGGCCTTCAGTTTGGGAAACTGACGCTCTACCGACTGAGCTATTTTCGCTTATAATATATCCAAACATAACTAAAATTTTGGATTTCGGAATTTAGATTTCGGATTTTTAAATTATAATTTAATAATTAATTTATGCCATTAGTTCTGCCTGTAAGAGATAAAAGCCCGGTTTGGGGTAAGGATTGTTTTATTGCCGAAAACTGTACTATAGTAGGGGATGTGGTAATGGGTGATAATTGTTCGGTATGGTTTAATGCCGTGATCCGTGGGGACGTACATTACATTAAAATTGGAAATAATACCAATATTCAGGATGGTGCAGTGATCCATGCTACTTATTTAAAAGCGCCAACTAACATAGGTAACAGCGTTTCTATAGGGCATAATGCGCTTGTACACGGCTGTACTTTACACGACCATACATTGGTAGGCATGGGTGCAATTGTGATGGATCACGCGGTTGTAAATGAGTTTGTGATCATTGCTGCAGGTGCTGTTGTATTGGAAAATACGATATGCGAATCAGGCTATTTATATGCCGGCATCCCTGCAAAAAAAATAAAGCCCCTTACTGATGAGCAAAGGGCTATGTTGAAGCAGTTGTCTCAAAATTATATCATGTATTCGGGCTGGTTTAAGGAGTAACCTTTTCCTTCGGAATAGTAACCGACTCCTCCGCTTCCCAGTTTGGCCTCAGGGTGATGAGCTTTTCATTTAGCCAGATATTTTCGGGTTGTCGCTTCAACCGTACGTTCCCGCTATCCCATTTGCCGTTTTTATTTTCGTCGTAAATAATCCTCACATAGTATTTAGCGGCCAGAATCCCTTTATATACCAATGAAGTGTTTTTGGTTATAGGGTCGCTTTGAATTAATTTTTTGTCTTCACTTAATAACTCAACCACATAGGCCTTGGAGGTATCAGGTACAGTTAGCTTTACTGTAAGCTGGCTATAATTATCCAGTTTATTGATCTGGAATTTTTTGGACAGGCGTTTGTTTTTATCGCCATAAATATCCGTCAATGCGCCTTCATTCAATACCAACTCATATTTACTGCTTTCCCGCCATCGATATTTTAAATTGAGCAATTTATAGTTGCCTGTATCTTTTTGGATGGTGTAATCGCTTGTAGCTACAGAATCTTCGTTTAAGGTAATTTGCGATTGGTCGAAGTTTTCGATGGGGATGCTTGCCGTGATCACCAAATTGCCGCCGGGTTTTAATTTACCGTCATTACCCATGTTATAGCTTGTTGTTACAACACGTGTAAAGCTTTCATTTTTACGTTTAAGCTGATAGATGGTATCTATAGGTTTGCCCTTGTCAAAAATGGCCACACGCAGGGAGTCAAAGTTCATATTACGCAAATAAACAGATGCTGTATCTTTTGTACGTGAAAACGATACCTGTTTTCTATCATCCACATTGGCAGGATAAATTACTTTGATCGCAGGCTGTGTCAGCCCTTTATTAAATACCAGTAATAACTTACCATCAGTATCAAAGCGTTTTTCGGATACCCTGAATTTTTCAGGATCTTGCTTGAATAAGTTTAATTGGACGTTCGAAGTATCGGCCCTGAGATGGATAGGTTTTTTCAGGAAGGCGATCAACTCTTCATCGCGGTTAAAAATTTTATCGGGGCTTGCTTCTTTTAGGGCATAGATGCGATAGTCATCTTCCCTTAAATTATTCAAAGCGAAATTTCCTGACGAATCGGTGAGGGCAAAAATAGACGGCTTCTTTTTTCCGAAGAGTGTGTCCTGCTTCACCGGGAAAATAAATACCAGTACATCTTTCTCTTTTTCCTGGGTGAGGGTATTGGTTACCGTACCGCTGATGCTTAATGAATCGATATGGCTGCCGGTAGAAAAAACATAAGTGAAATTTTTCAGGATGTTACTTTCATTAACATCTTGTATCGACTTTCCAAAATTGATAACGTAGGTGGTATTTTTTTGAAGGCTGTCTTTAAACTCAATTTTTAGTTTTCTTTTGTTTGATGAATACTCGGGTGGCTTCTCCATGGCCGGGCTCATGCTGATCTCCTGGTAAGCGTTAGTAAGTTTGATGAATTCGTCAAATTCCAGGTCGATTTGTTTGGCGGCAAAATTCCGGGTTTTATTTCCGGGAATTGCCTTCACCAATTTTGGCGGGGTTTGGTCGCGCGGCCCTCCTTGCGGTGGTTGTTGGGCTGCGCATCCAAAAATGAATAAAACAATAAAAATCAGTATTGAATTTTTGTAAAAAATAGCCGTTTTTGTGTTTAACATAGTTTTTAGGCGATATAAGCGATTTTTATGTTTTTATGAGAAGTACTATTAAAAATTAAAAATAATTGATTTTAAAGGACTTTTTATAATTAATTAATTATCAGTTATTTACGTTTTATCTCGATACATGAACCATCAAAACTGAAATATCGGAGGGTGAAACGCCCGATATTCGGGAAGCCTGGCCCAAAGTGCGTGGTTTTATCCTCATCAATTTTTCGCGTGCCTCTTTGGAGAGCGATACCAACGTGTGATAATCAAAATTTGGATTGATCTCGCGGTCTTCCATTTTTTTCATCCGGTCAACTATCTCCATCTCCTTGATGAAATAACTCTCATATTTGATTTTTATTTCAGCCTGCTCAATAGTTTCTTTATCGTAGGCCGAAAGTAACTCGGCCAAAGGAGCGTCGGCTTTTTTAAGGTCATTAAAGGTTACCTGCGGGCGGCTCAACAAATTGAATAGTTTGGTGCTTTGCGCAAGCGGACTCGTACCCAACTCTTCCATCAGGGTGTTAACTGTTGATGGATCGATGGACTTGCTTTTGGTATAAGCCACAATATCATCAGAGTTTTTTATCTTTTGATTTACTTTTTCCAAACGCTCATCACTAATCAATCCCAGTTCATGACCCATAGGAGAGAGCCTGATATCTGCATTATCCTGGCGTAATAAAAGTCTATGTTCAGCCCTTGAAGTGAACATGCGGTAAGGCTCTTCAGTACCTTTAGTTACCAGGTCATCTATCAAAACACCTATATATGACTCTGCTCTTTTCAGGATCAATTCATGTTTATCGTTAATTTTTTGGTGCGCATTGATCCCTGCAATGAAACCTTGAGACGCTGCTTCTTCGTAACCGGTAGTGCCATTGATTTGGCCGGCGAAGTACAGGTTGCTGATCTGTTTAGTTTCTAAGGTTAAACCTAATTGTGTAGGAGGGAAGAAATCGTACTCAATAGCATAACCCGGCCTGAACATTTTAGCGTTCTCAAAACCCGGAATCTTGGTGAGTGCTTTGTATTGTACATCCTCAGGTAAGGAGGTGGAGAAACCATTTACGTAGATCTCAACAGTATTTAAACCTTCCGGTTCAACAAAAATCTGGTGGCGATCGCGCTCAGCAAACCTGTTAATTTTATCTTCAATTGAAGGGCAATAGCGTGGACCTAAACCTTTGATTCGACCTGTAAACATGGGTGATCTTTCAAAGCCTTCTTTCAAGGTTTCGTGTACATTGGTATTGGTATAGGTAATCCAGCAGCAGCGTTGTTCTTCTATAAATGGTACGTCGGTAAAGGAAAATTTGCCTCTTACGGGATCGCCCCATTGCTCTTCCATCAAGCTATAGTTTAAACTGCGACCGTCAACACGGGGTGGGGTACCGGTCTTCATTCTACCTGCTTCAAAGCCTAATTCAACCAATTGCTCGGTTAAACCTGTAGCTGCTTTTTCACCTGTACGGCCTCCGCCAAATCTTTTTTCGCCAATATGGATCACACCATTCAGGAAGGTTCCGTTAGTTAATACAACGGCATCCGCTTCAATTTCGATACCGATAGAGGTACGAACACCTGCTACGGTATTATTTTTTACCAGCAGAGAGGTAACTGTGTCTTGCCAAAAATCAACGTTAGGGGTGCGTTCTAATGATAAACGCCACTCTTCGGCAAAGCGCATACGGTCGCTTTGAGCACGCGGGCTCCACATTGCGGGGCCTTTTGATTGATTAAGCATCCTGAACTGGATAGATGTTTTATCCGTTATAATGCCCGAATATCCACCCAAAGCATCTATCTCCCGCACTATTTGTCCCTTAGCAACACCACCCATGGCAGGGTTACAACTCATCTGTGCAATGGTACCCATATTCATGGTGATCAGCAAAACTGATGAACCCAAATTAGCAGCGGCAGCAGCAGCTTCACAGCCTGCGTGCCCGGCACCTACCACTATTACATTATATTTCTTAAACATTTTATCCTCCTTGTTCCACTTTTGGTAAGTCTTGAGTTGCAGGTTTTAAGTCTTATGTTGACTTAATGGTACTTCAATTCAAGTTTGTTCCACGTGGAACTTTAATTTTATTTACGTTGATTTTCTCGTTGGTACTTTCAACTTACTGTTTAGAATTTCAGACTTAACTGCAAAATTACCTCAATTAAACAGATGTTCCACGTGGAACCCTGAATAATGATATTAAAGCTACAAACCCCCAAACGCCCTCTAACACCACAAAAGGGTAGAAATTTACCATATATGATGCATAGCAACAGGTGCCTGCGCCAATAAGGTTTAAAAGGCTGTAAAGCTTGCTTTCGGTAGGTAGTTTCTTAGTTAAATTTAACAGAAATGCTATTAAAAGTATAATTACTCCTATTGATGCTATAATATCCGATGCCTTCATTATCCTTCGTTTAGCTCGGTTAATTCCATCCAACGGGCGCTTTTATCGTCCAGTTGCTTGTTTAAAACCTCTATTTGCTTTAATAAATCATCAAGCTTTTTAGGGTCGATGCCCGAAGCGTTCAGTTGTTCGTTTTTATCTTTTATACTTGCCTCAATGGCGTTGATCTCATCTTCAATGTTTTCTAATTCTTTGGCTTCTTTATAGCTTAACTTGCTCTTTTTAGCTGCAGGTGCTTGTGTTTGCACTACAGCAGCAGGTTTTTTAGCTTGTTGTTTGGCTTCTTCCAGTTCAAGCCTGTACGATGAGTAGTTTCCATTAAAGATGCGCACGTGACCTTTTTCTTCCATGATGAAAAGCTGGTCGGTAAGCTTATCCAGCAAATACCTGTCGTGCGATACCATCATCAATACACCTCCGTAGTTGGTTAAAAACTCTTCCAATACATTTAAAGTGTCGATATCCAAATCATTGGTGGGCTCATCCAGTATCAGAAAGTTCGGGTTCTTCATCAGGATGCTCATTAGCTGCAAGCGTTTCTTTTCACCACCGCTTAGTTTGGATATAAAACCATACTGTTTGGCAGGAGGGAAGAGAAACAAGGTAAGCAAAGCAGAAGCCGAAATAGTTTTACCGTCGGCCATGGTAATAAATTCTGCTACGTTTTTTACAATATCAATTACACGCTCATCTTCCTTAAAAGTAATCCCTGCCTGGTGGAAATAGCCTATTACCGTGGTTTCTCCTTTAACTACAGTTCCCTGATCAGGTTGTAAAGCGCCTGTGATGATATTTAATAAGGTCGATTTACCGCTACCGTTTTTACCGGCTAAGCCAATCCTATCGCCTTTTTTAAAGATATAACTGAAATTATCGATATATGTGTTACCGTTGAATGATTTGTACAGGTGCTCCATTTCCATGATCTTATTACCCTGGCGCGATGTTTTAACACTTAATTCAACTTTATCACGGATACCACCATTCTTGGTCTTTTCTTCCAGGTCATAATACGCATCGATGCGGGCTTTTGATTTAGTACCACGTGCCTGCGGCTGGCGGCGCATCCATTCCAACTCTTTCCTTAACAGGTTGGAGTTTTTCTGAAATGCCGCTTCATCTGCTGCTTCACGCTCGGCTTTCTTTTCAAGATAATAACCGTAGCTGCCATTGTAAGGCTGGATCTTGCCACGATCGATCTCTAAGATCTCGTTACATACGTTATCCAGAAAGTACCTGTCGTGCGTAACCATCAATATGGTTTTATTGCCTTCAGTCAGTAATTTCTCCAGCCATTCTATCGTATCAATATCCAGGTGGTTGGTAGGCTCATCCAGTATATAAACTTCCGGGTCTTCAATAAGCAGCTTGGCTAAAGCTAAACGTTTCTTTTGCCCGCCCGATAGGGTAGTGATATGCTGATTGAGGTGGTGGATATCTAACCGGCCTAAAATAGTTTTGATTTTGTACTCATACTCCCAGGCATCAACCTCGCTCATCTCTTCCATTACCTTTTCAATGGCTTTGGTATTTTCAGGGTCGTTCTCCATCAACTCCTCATACCTGCGGATGAGCTGCTGCTGCACATCATCAGCATGAAATATATAATCGCTGATGGTAACCGCGTTTTTAAAGTTTGGGTCCTGCTCCAGGTAACCCATATTAAGGTCGCGGGCTTGCACTACTTTGCCTTCGGTAGGTTTTATGGTACCTCCCAATATTTTTAGAAGGGTAGATTTGCCGGCACCATTAACGCCTACAAGCGCAACCTTACGGCCACGGTTAATACCTATGGTTACATTTTTAAATAACCAGTTGTCATGAAATTGATGGCCAAGGTTCTCGGCAGAAAGATAAGTACTCACGATAGTTGTTTTATTTTATCCGACTCGTATATAAATACACCAGTCGTTTGTTTTGTTGATTGTAGATACATGGCCATAGCAACGGTTGAGGCATCAATGCTTTGGTATTTTTTCCAGCTTCCAAAAAGCAATGGATTTATAACTTTCATTAAGCCGTTTAAAAACTTTTCCATTGGTCGGCTTTCCTGCCTGTCGCCGGCTAGAAAAGATGGCCTGTAAATATGAATAGCGGGGATACCCGTAGCTGTGATATCAGCTTCAGTTTCCCCTTTAGTTTTGGTATAGAAGTTAATACCATTTATATCGGCTCCAATGGAGGATACCAAATGATATTGTTCAAGCCCATTTTGCTTAGCCAATTGTGCCAGTAATAACGGATAATCATGATCTATCTTACGATAGACAGCTAAATCAGGCGTTTTCTTTTTAGTTGATCCTAAACAGCAGAACAAAGCGTACCCATTCAGCTCGTTTTTGTATGTCTCGGGCTGTTCAAAGTCAATAACAAGCTGCTTTAATTTATGATGTTGAAGGGGTAATTTTTTTCTTACCAGGATCAACACTTCATCATAATAGGCTTGTTCCAATAAAATTTGCAGGAGATGACTGCCAATAAGTCCGCTTGAGCCTGCAATAACAGCTTTTTTTGCCATTACTTATTGATTTTTCGCAAAAATACGCATAATTAAATTGTGGAATAAACATTGTGTGTTTAAACATATAATTAAATAGTAACATGAAAACAATATTTTATCCCGAATCAGAACGGGGACATAACGATATAGGCTGGTTAAAAGCAAACTTCTCATTCAGCTTTGCATCATATTATAATCCCGAAAAAATGAATTTCGGAGCGCTGCGCGTTTTGAATGATGATATTATTGCTGCGGGCCGCGGTTTTGGAAGCCATCCGCATGATAATATGGAAATTATCACCATTCCTTTAAAAGGAGGGTTACAACATAAAGATAGTATGGGCAATGCCGGGGTAGTTAATGCGGGTGAGGTACAGGTAATGTCGGCAGGTACCGGTGTATACCACTCAGAGTATAATGCCTCGCATACAGAGGAAGCAAATACCCTGCAGATCTGGCTTTTTCCTAAAGCAAGAAATATCCAGCCCCGTTACGATCAGATGAGTTTTAAAGACCGTTTTAAATTGAATGAGCTCACTACGCTGATCTCGCCGGAAAAAAGCGAAAACACCCTTTGGATAAACCAGGATGCCACATTTTCGCTGGGTGAGTTTGAGGCAGGGCAAACAATAAATTATGATATTAAAACAAAAGGCAATGGCGCTTACATTTTTGTGTTGGATGGAGCGGCTAAAATAAACAGCCAGGTTTTAAACAAAAAAGATGCGCTGGGCGTTTATGATACAAGTTCACTTACAATTATAACCGAAGAGCCCTCCCGTTTCCTGATCATTGATGTACCGATGTCATAATCAGTATTTAGCCTGAATCCATAAAGTGAATATTATTGAAAGTTCAAAAACAATTGAGCATTGCTTTGTTGTTGTTTACAATTATTTAAGATTCACTGATGGAAGCACAGCAGGAACTAAGCGGATGGAGAAAATGGCTGGAAGGCATAGGCGACTATGTGGTGTTCTTCTCACGTTTTTTCCGCAATATATTTACCGGCGGCTTTGAATGGTCGGAGTTTGTAAGGCAATGCTATGAAATAGGCTACCGGTCTATGATGCTGGTGGGCATTACCTCCTTTATTATGGGCCTGGTGCTTATTTTGCAGCTCAGACCGTCGCTGGTAGATCTCGGCGCCGAAAGCATGTTGCCTAAAACCCTTTCGGTAGCCCTTGTGCGCGAAATTGGGCCTGTTATTACGGCTATTATCTGTGCCGGCAAAATAGCATCGAGTATTGGCGCCGAGCTGGGCAGTATGAAAGTTACCGAACAGATTGATGCTATGGAAGTATCAGGTGCAAACCCCGTCCAATACCTGGTAGTAACGCGCATACTGGCAACCAGCTTTATGATTCCGCTATTAACCGTTATAGGCGATGCTATTGGGCTTTTTGGTGGTTTCCTGGCGCTCAACTTCACCGATAGCATTAGTTTTTCCCTCTATTTCAATAAATGTATAGCCTCGCTCGATTTTTCGGATCTGCTGCCTGCAGTTGCCAAAACGGTGCTTTTTGGGTTTGCGGTTGGTTTTGTGGGATGTTATAAAGGTTATCACTCTGATAAAGGCACTGAAAGTGTAGGCATAGCTGCAAACTCGGCCGTGGTAACTGCCTCGTTGTGGATTTTTATTATTGATGCGATAGCCGTTCAGATCACCAGTTTGTTATTTTATAAATGAGATGAAAGAAACAAACCAACATACTGAAGACGAAAAGGAACTATCAGCTCAAAAAAAAGAAGTGGTGATCCGCGCTAAGGGGATCAAAAAATCCTTTGGTAAAAAGCAGGTGCTTAAGGATATCAGTTTTGACTTAAAAAAGGGTGAAAATATCGTTGTACTGGGGAAATCAGGGCAGGGAAAATCGGTTACTATTCAGTGCGTTGTAGGTATGTTACAGCCCGATGGCGGCAGCCTGGAAGTATTTGGTGAAGATATTACCACGATGGACGATGATGAGCTTAAACAGCTTAGGATAAAGATAGGCTTCCTTTTTCAGGGCGGTGCCTTGTATGATTCCATGACGGTAAGGGATAACCTGGAGTTTCCGCTTACCAGGGTATTGAAGCTCAAAGACCAGAAAGAAATTAATAAAAAGGTTGAAGGTGTACTGGATGCAGTTGGTTTGCTCGATGCCATAGATAAAATGCCGTCAGATCTGTCGGGCGGGATGCGGAAAAGGGTAGGACTGGCCCGTACACTGATCGTTAACCCCGAAATTATGTTGTATGACGAGCCCACTACCGGGCTTGATCCCATAACATCCCGCGAGATCAGTGAACTGATTAACCGGCTGCAACGGAAGTATGAAATATCATCTGTCATCATTACCCACGACATGGAATGTGCCCGCATTACGGCCGACCGGATCCTGGTAATGGATGATGGTAAATATATAGCCGAGGGCTCGTACAAAGAGCTCGAAAAATCAGACAACGAAATGGTCAGATCATTTTTTAACGTATCAGCATGAAAACCACATCATCTCAAAAAATAAAAATAGGCCTGTTCACCTTTTTAGGATTGGCAGTGCTGTTGGTAGCTATTTTTTTAATAGGTAACCAAAAAAGCCTGTTCAATTCTACCTTTCATGTTTATGGACGGTTTAAAAATGTGAGCGGCCTGCAGGTAGGTAATAATGTACGCTTCGCGGGTATTAATGTGGGAGTGGTACAATCTATTAATATCGTGACCGATAGCTCGGTACGGGTGGACCTTACACTGAATAAAAGCGTTAAAAAGTTTATAAAAAAAGATTCGAAGCTGAGCATAGGCAGTGATGGTTTGATGGGGGATAAGCTGGTGGTAATTGCACCCGGCGGTATTGTTAGCCACGAGGAGATTGAAGATGGCGGCCGTTTAAGTTCGATAAACCCGGTCGACGTAGACAAGATCATTAATAAACTTACCCGCGTGGCCGATAACGCCGAATCATTAACCGAAAATTTAACCGGCATAGTCGCCAAGATTAATAATGGGCAGGGCAGTATTGGCCGCCTGTTGAACAGCGACAAAATGGCGCGCGACCTGGAAGGCACTGTTAAACAGGCCCGTACTACTATCAAAACAGTCCATACTACAACCAATACGCTTAATGAGGACCTTACCGCGGCCCAGCATAACTTTTTGTTAAGAGGTTTCTTTAACAAGAAGAAGAAGCGTGAACAACAAAGGCAGGACAGCATTAAAAAAGCCCAGGAGAAGATTAAAGAGGATAAGGAAAAAGCAGCGAAAGAAGCCCAAAAGCAAAAGGAAAAAGCAGCTAAGGAAGCTGCTGATAAGCAGAAGGATAATAATTGATGATTTGCCAGGTAGTTAAGTTAAAAGCATTTTAATTGGCACCGAGCAGTTTTCAAAGGTTATATTTTTCAAAGGCATTCGTTAATTTAAAAACCTATTATTGTTGCAGAATAATAAGCCGGGTACAACCCGGTAGTTAATTACAATGCTATGCCTGTATTACTCCTTTTTGCCGGTTTTATATTGATATTTTTTAGCCTGGGTATTTATTATAAACCAGGCAATAGCAGAAAAGAGATCCTACTGACCAGTATAATATTGTTTTCTGTGTTAATAGTATTCATTACCGAATTGTTAAGTAGCCTGCACCGGTTAAACTTTTTAGGCATATTAATTTCATGGGGCTTGTTTGGTGTTATCAATGCAGTTTATTTGTATTTGAATAAAAACAGGTTGTTTAGTTTCATCAATAATATAAAGCTTGACACAGGTAAAAAACTAAAAACATTAACTAAACTTCAACTTACGTTAATGGCTGGGATTGCGCTTATACTGATATTGATTTTTATCCAGGGCATAATATATCCTCCAAATAATTGGGATTCCATGACTTATCACCTCGCAAGGATCACCAGTTGGGTAAGTCATCAATCGGTAGATCATTATGCAACTGATATTACACGCCAGCTTTATCAGCCCCCCTTTGCCGAATATGTAATAATGCATATCAATTTGCTATCGGGGGGAGATTATCTTTCAAATGCTGTGCAGTTTTTTTATTTTTTATTTGTGGTGTTAGCTATAGTACTAATCATTGAAAAACTTGGCCTTGGGCGCGAATATAAAATAGCCGGAATATTGTTAACCTGCACTGTTCCTGAAGTTATTTTGCAGGCTTCAAGTACCCAAAATGATGTTGTGATATCGCTATTCGTAATATCAGCTTTGTATTTTGCCATAGAGGCTGCAAAAACCTGTAAATTCAAACATTTTATTTTTTTTGGTTTTTTAATCGGCTTAAGTGTTTTTACTAAAGGCACCGGTTATTTATACCTTACCCCGATTATTCTCTTCGCAATTATTACCGTTGTAATAAATTTTAGTAAAACATTTAAATACAATTACTTGTGGTTTTCGCTTGTTGCTGTAATGTGCTTTTTGTCGGTAAATGCAGGGCATTATAGCCGCAATTATAAGTTGTGGGGCAATATATTAGGCCTTGATAAACAGGAATCAAAAGAGTATTCGAACCAAAAAATGAACGCCGGGTTCTTTTTATCAAACTGCATAAAAAATGCGGGTTTACATTTATGCCTGATGTATGTTGGTGACGTTGCACAAGTATCAGATAGTGTTATTTATAAATTCCATCGTATAGTAGGTATTGATATCAATGATCCTGCCGTTAATTATCGTAATAATAAATTCAGCACAAAAAGCCCGGTTACCAACGAGGATACTGCACCTAATATGCTTCATTTTATTTTTTCGTTTGCCGCCTTTATGATGTTAGTGATTCAAGGGGTTTTCAGTAAGGGAAAAAAGATGAACCAATATGTTATATGGTTAATGGCGATAATTATGCTCCAGGTTTCGTTGTTCTGCTTATATTTAAAATGGCAGCCCTGGCATTCAAGACTTCATATTCCGTTTTTCCTGCTCTCGATACCGTTAATTTGTTCTGCTCTGAACAAATTCAGGTTATTTAAGAAATTATTTAATGGTATAGTCCCCCTATTTTTGGTGTATGCGTTGTTGGTTGTGCTTCATAACAGTCTCAGGCCTTATACCAATATTATAAACCAACCTCGTTACCAGCAGTACTTTGTAAACAAACCCGAATCATACAAGGAATATAATGCAGTATATCAATCTATTAAAAACTCAAACTACAGTAATATAGGCATTAACCTGGGGATAGATGACTGGCAATACCCTTTGTTTAAAGACTGTTTTAGCAGGCCAATAAACCCCATCTATGTTAACGTAGCTAATGTGTCAAATAAGCTGTATGTCACACCCGAAAAACTTGATTGTATAGTTTCTACTATTATTAATAAGCCTTATATGGATTTTAATGGAAGACGCTTCTACAACCAATCGGTAAAGAATAAAATTGTTTTTTTATATAAATAACTTTAGATCAGTTTGTTGTATTTTAAATATACAGATGATGCCAGCTTATAATGGGCCTTATTTCTGTCGGCATTTAAGCTATCTTCAAAAATACTGCTTTATAAGCACCTGATAATAAGAATGAGAGAATAGTGTTTAATTAGCGCGCGTCCGAGTTTGTCATGGCCCCAGTGTGCCACGTGGAACCTTTTCACCTACAACGAAATAATAACTCCTCCAAATACCCTAAAGCCATTTCTATACGCACCGTTC
The DNA here is from genome assembly GCF_900100445.1 of Mucilaginibacter sp. NFR10. Classification (NCBI taxonomy): domain Bacteria; kingdom Pseudomonadati; phylum Bacteroidota; class Sphingobacteriia; order Sphingobacteriales; family Sphingobacteriaceae; genus Mucilaginibacter; species Mucilaginibacter sp. NFR10. Next base: position 409,227 of record NZ_FMTV01000006.1, read on the forward strand.
ATCTGTGTTTTATCCACCTCGCCGCTGTTGAGATAAAGCTCATCAGTGCCATTACCTGTTTGCCAGTGCAGGTATCCACCACCAGCCTGGATAGCTATATGATATGTGATGGCATAAACCAGAGCTCCGTTGGTATTTAAGCCATATCCGTTGGCATGGTGACGGTAGCTAACCGGGTGCTGAAAAGTGGTGATGAGGTTCCAGTTGCCCCGGGCATTATAACCTACCTGGTTGTAGGTGATATCGGCATTAACCTTCAGCTTTTCAGTAAGTTTTAAAGATGCAAGGGCTTTAATGAATACGCCTTTCCATTTAGTTTGGTAGCTGCTGTTCAAGTTCGGAAAGCGGTTACCATTACCATATAAATAAAGGGACTGCCGGTTATCGCTGTATCCTGCGTAAGGTATAAAGCTAAATTGTTCATTATCAACTAATTTGTAACCTGCACCAAGCGCCCAACCCTGTGTGCTCCCCTTGCCAGCATCAAATGTTTCATTATAGGTATTACCGGTACGGTTATCGGTGCTATAGTCCGAATCATTTACCGAGCCCGAGGTGATAAACTGCCGGGCGTAATCTGCATAAATGTTAAATCGTTGATATACATTATATTGTAAAGAAGCAGCAATGCTTTGCCCGCTCAGCTTTGTCCATTTCAGTTCCGAAAAAACATTGGGGCTTTGACCATTGCTATTGCCGGCTATCGACCAGTGAAAATTCTCTTTCTGATAGCCATCGGTAAGATTAAACTCCAATTTGTTTCTGCCCGATTGGGCATATAATGTACGCAGGCCTATTATTAACCACAGAAAGCAAAAGCCGGTAAATTTTTTCATGGCAGGTTTATATAGCAAGTAAGCCTGCCCTTTTAAAAAGGCAGGCTAAATATATCATTTTAAATTATTGGTTTACGCCAAAAGCTTCCCAGCCCGATGCCGTTGCACGGTTACAGGTCATAGGTTGCGTACCATTTTCGCTGGAGATAAACTTGCCGTTGTTGCCCCTGAATGTAATTTTACCATCGGTGGTAGGCACCCAGTCAAATTTTTCCCAGTCGCCTATAGTAGTACGGTTACAGGTAATGGCTTGTGTACCGTTTTCGCTTGATACGTATTTACCCATCGCCTGAAGAGCAACTTTACCGCCCCCGGCATCAACTACAGTAAATTGCTCCCATGCTGATGCAGTAGCACGGTTACAATTCATGGCTTGTGTGCCATTTTCGCTGCTAACATATTGGTTATTAAAACCTTTTAAAGTGATAGTTTGACCAATAGGAGGGTTTGTACTGCTGCCCGACAGGTCATAAACCCGTACATAATCAATCACCATGTTGCAAGGTAAGGCGCCATCGTTAATGGTATTACCGGGCAAATCGCCGCCGATGGCCAGGTTAAGGATAATAAAGAACGGATTATGAAATGCGCCGGTATTGTTGATATTATTGGCAATATTACCGGTTACATACAGCGTATTGTCCACATACCAGCGAATAGAATTGGTATCCCACTCAACCGCGTAGGTATGGAAACCTGTTGGCGTTGTGGTGGTACTGCCGCCATATTGTACGTGGCCGCCGTTGTTGTACCAGTGCATAGTGCCCAAGATGGTATTGGAGGTGTTTACCTGCTCCATAATGTCAATTTCGCCGCATTGCGGCCAGTTTACAGTACCGATGTTTGCGCCCAGCATCCAGAAGGCGGGCCATGTACCTTGTACTGCCGGCAGCTTAATGCTTGCCTCAATACGACCATAGGTAGGCTGGAATTTACCGGCTGTAGTCAATTTGGCCGATGTATAAGGCTGGCCTCCAACGGATTGCTTGCGGGCAGTAATGATAAGGAAACCGCCTGATACCGTGGCGTTTGCCGACTGGTAATATTCTTTTTCATTATTGACATTGGGGTTGCCGTTATCAATATTCCAGTTGTTGGTGTTAACGCTGGTGCCGTTAAACTCATCGCTCCATACCAGTGTGCCTGCCCTTGGCGTGGTTGTTGATCCTGCCGTTTCATCGGCTGTTTTAATGGTAGGTGAGGTTTTGTTCAGGTCCTTGCTGCAGGACGAAATTAAAAGCATTAATGCCGATGCAGTAGCGGCACTCTTCGCAAAATTTAAAAGTTGTTTCATAATGATAGTATTGGTGAATAATTAATTGGTTTTGCAGGTAATTACTGGTTTACACCAAAAGCCTCCCAGCCTGACGCCGTTGCACGGGTGCAGGTCATGGGTTGTGTACCGTTCTCGCTGGATATAAATTTGCCGTTATTGCCGCGGAGGGTAACCTTGCCATCGGTTGTGGGGATCCAGTCAAATTTTTCCCAGTCGCCAAAAGTTGTGCGGTTGCAGGTTATGGCCTGTGTCCCGTTTTCTGAGGATACGTATTTATTCATGGCCATCAAGGCTATTTTGCCTCCACCGGCATCAACCACGGTAAATTGTTCCCATGCTGAGGCGGTAGACCGGTTGCAATTCATGGCCTGCGTGCCGTTTTCGCTGCTTACGTACAGGTTATTAAAGCCTTTAAGGGTGATGACTGAACCTATGGGCGGGCCTGATGCTGAACTTTGGGTGCCGGTCCATTTAAAGGTTGCTACAGCGCCGGCGGCTAACGTGTAAGTAAAAGATTCCGCGCCCCATTTAACTTTAAAGCTTACGCTTGATGAGCCATTATTAAGGGCGATGAGTACTTTGCTGCCGTCAGAATTTTTGAAGGCCACGTTTTGGATACTGCCCGATAAATTGGAAGAAATCCGCACAGCGCCCGGGCGTACAAACCGCGATGCATGACCGATAATGTAATAACCAACATTTCGGGTAATAGAAGTACCGCTAACAGTGATACCTCCCAAACAGGTACTGCAGCCGCCCGGTGTATGCGGATTGTTGTTTGGGTCGGAGGCCAGGTTCCATTCCAAAACATTGCGGCTCCAGTTGCGGGTAGCACCAATAATGAGCGTGTTAACATGCCATGACAGATCGCCGCCAAAATTGCTTGGTGCGCCAACCCATTGCTCGGTGAAATAAACGTTTTTGTTGGGATAGGCGTTGTGTACATCAGTTAGTGAGCTGATATTGCCCGCATACAGGTGAAACGCTGATCCGTCAACATAGGGATTGGCACCGCCATCAGCTAACACGGTTTCGGGATAATCAATCCTGTCGGTGTTGTGGTCATAGGCAATGATCTTGGTTTGAAAGCCTGCCGCCCTGATTTGCGGGCCGAGGTTGTTTTTAATAAAATTGGCCTGCTCATCCGGCTGCATTACCATACTTGGGTTGTTGTATGGGTTAAGCGGTTCATTTTGAGGGGTAATGGCATCAATGGTAATTCCCTGGGCCTGCATGGCCTGCAGGTATTTTACAAAATAGCGGGCATAGGCGTCATAATAACCTGCTGCTGTATTGAGGCTGCCGCCGGTATAGCCGTTATTGCCGGTGGTGTTTACCTTCATCCAGGTAGGGGCTGTCCATGGGGTAGCTATAATTTTGATAGATGGGTTTATGGCGATGATCTTTTTCAGGATCGGTAGCAGGTCCTGGTTTTCGGCGCTGATACTGAAGTTGTTCATGTTAAAATCGCCGGCGGTTTGGTTGTAGGTGAAATCGCTTGAGCTAAGATCGGAGGCACCGATGCTGATCCGGATATAGCTGATCCCGATCTGGCCGTTAGCTGTGCCGAAAAGCTCGTTAAGCACATTGGTTTGGTTGGCGCCAAGGCCGTTAAGTAGTCCGGCACTGCCCCCGGTTAAAGTAAAGCCGAAACCGTCTATTCCCTGGTAGGTTTGGTTTTCGTCTACTGTAATAGTTGTTGCATTAGTACCGGCATCGGCACTAAAATTAAAGCTGGCTTGTGCCTGTAAAAGCTTTGATTGATCGGCAGTAGTAACCCAGGCATTCACTACTTCGTTAGCGGCCCGTGCTACGGTGCCGCTTGTTTTTTGATTGGGTGCTTCGTTGTTGTTCACATTCTTTTTACAAGAGTAAAAAGCAGCGGTGGAGAGCAGGGTGAGGACTGCGAACCGCTTTAACTGGTAATTGATTTTCATTGAGTTGTTTATTTAGTTGATTGATATTCAAAAAAATATCACATAAGCCCCTATGCAACAATTCAATATTTGTAACAATATTTAACTGTTGCTTAAGAATATCAAAGCATTGGTCAGGGTAAATACGCCCGACCGTTACTGTTTTCCATGAAGCAGGTTTATGCGTAGCTTAAAATTGGCATTACAAATCTACAGTAATTTAAACGGATCAATCAAGAAAAATGTTCATAATTAATTGATTTATAGTGTATTATGTATAATTTAATACGCTTGCATCACAGTGTTAAAAAGGGCAAAAATTAGTTTAAATAGCCTGTGCAACGTTTCTGTTGCGATGAGATTTTTTTTGTGATACGCTTACTTCGCAATTAATTTTAAGTAAAAAAGAGAGGGAAGGGTAGCCTCAGACTATATATGCGCGGATATATTTAGATATGAATTAATCTGCAAACCTTTTAGGACTGTACCGTTGCTGGTTGAGGTATCATATTAATTTAACTTTTTCCAGAAAGCGCAAGTCATCGTCCCTCATGCCAGCCGCACAAGACTTGCTTCAAAAAGGGGAAGACGCAAAAACGGACATTCTGCTTGGCAGAATGTCCGTTTTTGCGTCTCGTTTACGCTCACTTATGGCATCTTATCTTTCAATTCTTTTTCCTTTTCCCGTTCTTCGTCCTTCAGCCGCCGTTTTTCCTGCCGTACTTCTTTTCGTGTCCGGCCGCCGGTGGTGTCCACAGCGTCAATCTTGAGTTTATATTCGGCTTTCAGTGCTTCTATCTGAGCTTTGAGCTGCTCCTTTATCGTTTGTTCTTTTTGTTTCAATTTTTCCTCGGCTTTTTCTTCGGTGGTATCTTTTTTACCAAAAAGGCGCTGGAAAAAGTTAGGCCTTTTTACAGGCTCTTCAACAACTGGTAAAATACCATCGTCATCTGCTCCGCCTTGTTTCATAAGGCTATCGGCAGTAGCAGTATCAACAGGGGCAATCTGACGGCGCAGGCCTTCCCTTAACCGCACTTCGTAAAATCCGTAAGCATTGGTATCCCGGGCGGTATAACCCTTCATAGCCATCAGTTTACCAATCAGGTTAAAGTAGCCATGCAGTCCCGGTCGTAAGGTGCCATCAGGCTGAAAGGCGTATAAACCGCCTTTAGGATAGGGGACAATGCTGGCCAGGTAAATGCTTTCTCCCAAACTAAGCTCAGACGGCGATTTGCCAAAGTAATAATGCGAGGCCTCGCCAATACCGTAAATGTTACGGCCCCATTCAATAATGTTAAAGTAAACCTCCAGCATCCTGTCTTTGGTCATGATGCGGTTATTTTCAATAAGCCATACAATCAGGATCTCTTCTATTTTGCGCGACAGGGTTTTCTCCCGGCTCAGGTAGGCGTTTTTAACCAGCTGCTGTGATATACCACTGCCGCCGCGTTTATATTTCTTTGTTTTAAAATCGGTAGCTATTGATTTACGGATGGCCTCCATTACAAAGCCATGATTGGTGTAAAAAGATGGATCTTCAGCTGTCATTACCGCGTTTCTCAAATTGGGTGAGATCTGCTGCAGCGGCGTAAACTCCGGGTTTTCGGGGCCTATCAGGTGCGGGGCCATTGGTTTGCCCTTTTCATATGGTGTATATACAAAGGGGCTGTTAAGCTTGGTTAAATCGGTACGTCCAAACTTCAGGATCCGGAAGTTATCTTTATCCATGCCCGAGTCAAATATCAAATCGTCGGGCTTTGAAGAATCCATGTAAAAATTCATGTGGTAATTCAGCTTGCCGGCAACCTGGATCCCGTCAAGGGCATCAAACATCCCCGTAGGAAACGAATCGAAAATATCAGCCGCATTAAGCCAGCCGGTATTGAGCTTAAGCTCATAAATTTTTACCGGATTAAGTGTGTACTTAACGTATGGGTGCGCCGTTAATTTTTTAATATGGATAAGCGAAGTACTATCAATAGATATATAATTAGTGCCTACTTTAACATCGGCATCAATAGCAGCCGCGGGTAATACAATATCAGTAGACGAAATGCCCGGATGGCGAATTAGCAGGTTTTTAACCGACCATGAACCCGAGATCCTGGTTTCACCGCTGCTGTGGTCTTCCTCGGTCAGTTTTGTTTGCAGCGTATCAAAATTAAGCTTCAGGTTAAATTTCTTTTCTATGATAGGCAGCTCTACTTTTTTGCCATCGGCATAAAGCATTACGTCGATATCCTTGTCCGATGGATGCATTTTGCCGGCGAAATGCCAGGTGGCTTCCCCGTCATTAACCTTTATGGTTGAGCTCAGTTGCCCGTCTTTGATTAGGGCTGTTTGCGCTAAAAGTTTAAGTTGATCGCTGTCGCTCTTAAAACTGATCCTGAAATTATGGAGCGATAAGTTATCCGGGATCTTATAAAGCAGCTGGTTGATCAGGTTATCGGCAAGGTGGCTCAAATCGGCTTTGGTATCGGTGGCTGTTGAGTCCTTTTTCTTTTTGAAAAGAAAATCGAAATTCTTGACCCCGTTTTTATTAACAAGGCTAATGAAGCCATCCTGCAATACCACATCTGATAGTTTTACCTCACCAAGCACCAGGGGCATTATCCGTACACTTACCACAAAATTTTTGATGTTCAGCAAACTATCGCGGCCATCCGGTACGATACTGATATCCGAGAATGAAACGGTGCTGAGGCCCGTAAACTTTGCCGATCCTATTTTTACATCTAAATTATAATCCCTCTTTGCTTTTAATTTAGCTTTGTCAATGGCTTTTTCGAGCAGGGCTCCACGTTTTGAGTAGGCAACATATCCGCCGATAAGCAGAATAAGAATTAAGGGAACGAGAATGTATGCAGCTATGCGTATATATTTAGGATTAAGGCGCTTCATTTGTTAATTTTATCCAAAACTAAACTAAATCTTATCCCCTGCAAACGGTTGTTTTTGCAAATTGTTTCCTGATAAACTTAATCAACCACCTGTTTTCATAAATTTGCCTCATATTATGACAATTACTAAAGAACAAGTTTTACAGGCACTGGGCAACGTTGAAGAGCCGGATCTGAAAAAAGACCTGGTAACGCTTAACATGATCCAGGATATTCATATTGATGGCAACAACGTTAGCTTCTCGGTGATCCTGACTACGCCGGCCTGCCCGCTTAAAGCCATGATTGAGAATGCCTGCCGTAATGCTATCCTGCATTTTGTAAGCAAAGAGGCCGTTATCAATATCAACATGACCTCGCGCGTAACCACTCAAAAAAACACCGGGGTTCCGGGTGTAAAAAATATTATTGCTGTTGCTTCTGGCAAAGGCGGGGTTGGTAAATCAACGGTAGCGGCAAACCTTGCCTTGGGTCTGGCAAAATCGGGCGCAAAGGTGGGGATGATCGATGCCGATATTTACGGTCCTTCGGTACCCATTATGTTTGGACTGGAAGGCGCACGCCCAATGGCCAGCCAGGTTGATGGCAAAACCCGAATTGAGCCGATTGAAAAATACGGCATTAAATTGCTGTCGATAGGTTTCTTTACCGATCCTAATCAACCGGTGCCATGGCGCGGGCCGATGGTATCTACCGCCGTAAAACAACTGTTCAATGATGCCGACTGGGGCGAGCTGGATTACCTGGTGATCGACCTGCCTCCGGGTACCGGCGATATCCACATTACAGTAACGCAAAGCTTCCCGGTAACGGGTGCTGTAATTGTTACCACGCCGCAAAATGTTGCGCTTGCCGATGCGAAGAAAGGTATTGGTATGTTTATGATGCCAGCTATTAATGTGCCTATATTGGGGGTGGTTGAAAACATGTCGTACTTTACACCTGCCGAACTGCCCGAAAACAAGTATTACATATTTGGTAAAGGAGGGGGCCAAAAACTGGCGGCACAGCTTGATGTTCCGTTCCTGGGCGAGATCCCGCTGATTAAAGGCATCAGTGATTCGGGTGATGCCGGCAAGCCGACAGTGCTTGAAGAAGATGGCCCGATGACCGCTGCTTTTGTGAAAATGGCCGAGCGTGTTGCCCAGCAGGTGGCCATATCAAATGCCAAAGCATTGAGTGCAGAAAATATTGTAAATAATTAATAACTTTACATAACGTTATAAATTAATAAAAATGAGTTTATTAAATCAGGTTGAAGCAGCTTTAGATACTATCCGTCCGTATTTGGAGGCTGATGGGGGGAATGTTTCTGTTGAGGAGATAACTCCTGAAAATGTCGTTAAATTAAAGCTGTTGGGTTCATGCGGATCATGCCCAATGAGTATCATGACCCTTAAAGCAGGTATTGAACAGGCTATTAAAAAAGCTGTGCCCGAAATTACCGCCATTGAGGCCATAAACCTAACGGACATTGATGACCCCAATGCCGTGCTTCCCGAAAATTTAAGGTAGTTGTTAAGATTTGTTAAATCCCCGGTTCAATTGGGGGATATGACTTATTTTTGATGAAGTTTAAAAACTATTTTGGCGCTCGCAGCGTAATATATGTTGAGCTAAGTAGTTAATGGTTTTATGAAATATTTATTTGGTTTACTGCTGTTATTTGTTTCAATGGGCGCTTTTGCACAAAGCAAAGACCGCCCCGTTGTGCAGTTTACCGGTATTACACATAATGCCGACAGCGTAAAGATCACGATCCCTTATGTAACCATTACCAATACTTCGGCACATAACGTTATCAACGTATCAAATTATAAGGGATACTTTTCATTTGTAGTACATGAGCGCGATACCCTCCGCTTCACCTGCGTTGGTTATGCCCCGGTTACTGTAGTTATCCCATCCAATCTGCCAAACGAAAGTTATACTACCCAGGTATCCCTGAAAGCGCAGATCATCAACCTGCCTACATTTCACGTGTTTCCATGGGCCACTACCGATGAGTTTAAAAAAGATTTCCTGGCTATAAAGCTTGCTGATGACGATTTGGAGATTGCCCGCAAAAATATCAGCAAGGCAACCCTATCGGCCCTGTACAATACTTTGCCCCGCGATGCCCAGGAAATACAATCGGCCAATGCGCAGGCTATGCACACCAGCATCCTGAATTCGCACTCGCTTACACCCAATCCACTATTAAATCCGCTGGCATGGGGTAGCCTCATCAAGTCGATATCTGATGGGGATAAGAGTAGTAGTAAATAATCATTAAGATTTTGGTTGTTAATCCTACAACTTGCGCTTATCTGTGATGAGTGCTTAAAATGGGCTTACGTTTGTAAAGTAAGCGCCGGAAATGGCGTTGCAAACGCCAAACCACATTAAGTACTCGTTAAAAACGAGCGCAAGTCGAAAAATATTTATAAGAGATTTAAACCTCATCATCAAAATCCATCACTTCCCCTTCAAAATCTTCCAGCTCCTGCAAATTATGACTTACTACAATAGTAGTAATCCCTAATTGCTTAAGTAAAAGCTTAAGTTCAGCAATCAGCAAAGTTTTCATCTTGCTATCCAGTGCCGAAAACGGTTCATCCATTAAAAGCAGCTTTGGTTTGGTAGCCAATGCCCTCAAAATCGCCAGCCGCTGTTGTTGCCCGCCGGATAAGTGATCGGGCTTGTGGGTGGTAAAGTTATCCAGTTGTCCCAATTGCAGCAGGCGCTTTATCCAGCCGGTATCATTGCTGGCATACTCCAGGTGTTGCTGCACCGTCATGTTTGGGAACAGGGCGTAGTTTTGAAATACGAAGCCGATATGCCTTTTTTGCGGCGATAAGTTGATCGGTTGGTCATCATCAAACCAGGTAATTCCGTCCGCTATGATCTTCCCTTTTCGGGGCGATGACAGACCGGCTATCATTTTAAGCAATGTAGTTTTTCCGGACCCCGAAGGCCCCCAAATTTTGGTAATGCTCCCGGAAACAAACTGCCGTTTTATCTTCAGCAATTGCCCGCCATGATAGGCTTTCAGTTTTATTTCAATATCTACGCTGATCATGCTAAAGGACCTTTCGCCTGGTATTTATTGAATATAAAAACAGCTATCACCAAAACGAACGTAATGGAGAATAAAATCAACGAATAATTATTGGCCGAGGCATAGTCCATCTTCTCTACCGAATCGTACACCGCAATAGAAGCTACACGGGTAACACCGGGGATATTGCCGCCAATCATCAGCACAACACCAAACTCGCCCAGCGTATGGGCAAAGGTTAAAACCGCGGCGGTTACTAATGATGGTTTGATATTGGGCAGCAGCACATACCTGAACGTTTGCCATTCGGTTTTACCCAATGTGTATGACGCTTCGGCTAATGAAACCGGCAATTGCTGCAGAGCAGATTTTACCGGCCCCACCATAAAAGGCATACTGTAAATTACCGAAGCCAGGACCAAGCCCGGAAAGGAAAAAACCAGTTGTACATCAAAAGTATCGTGCAGCCATTTCCCTAAACCATGCTGCGGACTAAAAGCCAGCAGTAGATAAAAGCCCAGTACCGATGGCGGCAACACCAAAGGCATAGTAATAATTGCCTCGAAAATGATCTTGATAAACGATCTTCCCCTTGAAAGCCACCAGGCAAATGGCAACCCGATAAGCAGTAGCAAAAGCGTGGTGATGCCTGCTAATTTTAATGTGAGCCATATGGGCGATAGGTCCATCGATAAAAATACAAATTATTGCACCCTATAACCATACGCTTTAAAAATACTTTTAGCCGCCGGGCTTAAAATGTACCGGTAAAATTTTCCGGCCGCAGGATTAGTCGCTCCGTGTTTCAGGATCACGATGCCCTGCAGTATGGGGTCGTAAGTTTTGGGATCGACGACCGTATAAAACAGCGGTGTTTTATCTCCCAGTTCCTTTACCAGCGATTGTGTAGTGAAACCGATATCGGCCACGCCTGTGGTAATGTAAGTATTTACCTGAGATATGCTTTCTCCATAAACGGCCTTCGATTTAGCATCATCCAAAATCCCCTTATCCCTGAGCGATTGCTCGGCGGCTTTACCATAAGGCGCTATAGCCGGATTTGCTATGGCGATTTTTTTTATCCTTGCCGAAAGCAGCAGGCGTTCCCAGTTTTCAAAACCAATGTTTTGCGTACTGCAAATGATCAGGCTGCCCGAGGCATACACTACCGGTTTTTCCTTTGCAAAACCATTTTTAAAAAGCGTTTCGGGAAAGGTCATATCTGCCGATAAAAACACATCAAACGGAGCTCCATTACTGATCTGAGCTACCAGCTTACCCGATGAGCCTATAACAACATCAATAGTAATTCCTGTTTTTTGCTTAAAATCTTTTTGTAAAACCTCCATTACCGGCTGCAGGTTAGCAGCAGCCGCCACCCGGATATTTTGGGCGTTTACGGTTAAGCTTGCTGTAAATAGCAGGGCGAATAAAAAAAGAATGCTCTTTTTTAGCCCGGTATTGTAATGTTCGCTTTGCATCGGTTTTTATAGTTTTTAGCTTGCAGGCAACAGTTTTCGTTTTGGTAATGAAGCACATCGTGATTTTTGAAAAGCGATGTTTTGATGCCTAACACTACAAATATACGCTTGTTATAACCAATAGCGGTTCATATATTAGTCATGTTAAGTTATCTGATAAATCAAATTTTAACAATGATAAAACGGTCGGGCGCCGCGTGCGCCGGCTTTAAAAATACGCCTGATGAGAAATGCCAGCGTTGTTTTTTAGGCGTAGCCTTTTAATATGAAATAGATGGAAAAACCGCTTCGGACACTTTAGTAAATGGGCCTGTGACTATTTATATATAGTAATTCCCGGATATTAACAACAAATGGCTAAAAATTAACATTTTAAATCACTGTTTAATGTACTTTTAATAGGAATAGAAAAATAAAAATATTATAATTGTATCCGGCCTGACGCTAACCAAACAACCATTTTTTTCGCGCCTGTAGTGAAACCACCATTACAGGTGCGGAATACATCCATTTCCCAAGCCTATGTTTAAACTTTTACTGAGATTTTTTATCGGTATTATAATGTTTTGCTTATGCTTTTCAACAGGCATAGCTCAAACCACGGTTCAAATAAACGACAAAGTAAACCAGCACATTTTTGAATATAAGCAGATAGTATATTTTGAGGATACAACCGGAAAACTCAGCCTCGATGATATTCGCGACGCTTACTTAGCAGGCAAATTCGCAGTTAACCTGGAACCTACCCCGGTTACCCATCACAACAATTCGGCTTACTGGTACCGCATAAAAATTGGCAAGGCCAATGCCAGCAGCAACAACTGGATCCTGGAGTTTTTTGATCAAACTATCGACAGTATTACGGTTTATTCGCCCGTTAAAAATACTTACCGGGCAACGTCGCTTGGCAGTAGCCGCCCTTTTGCCGCGCGCTTTTACAAACACAAAAACTTTAGCTTTAATATCAACAGCAGCCAGGGGCCCGATGATGTTTATTATATCCGCATCCGTTCGGGGCATTCGGTTAACGTGATCATGGTGTTGCGCACCGTAAGCCGCTTTATTGGCTACGCGCTCGATGAATATTTTTTCTTTGGTGTTTTTTACGGCATGATCCTGGTTTTTGGCCTGTACAATTTCATGATGTTCATAGCCATGCGCCAGGTGCAATACCTGTATTACATCATATATAACTTAAGTATTGGCCTTTATGAAATGTGTGCCGATGGCATAGCTTACCAGTACATCTGGCCAAACTATCCCGGCTGGAACAATTATGCGTATGGTATCGCCCTGTTCTCGGCCAGTATTTTTGCCATCCTTTTTGCTCAAAGCCTGCTCAATTTAAAAGTTAATGCCCCGCGTTTAAATAAAGTGATCAAGTGGGTGATCATTTTCAGGTGCATTTATTTCCTGGCTTGCATTACCATTAATTTGGCCTGGTTTAACTACAAGATCATCGAGTTTTTGCCGCTGTGCATTTCTTTTTATGCGGGTTGTTATGTGCTGGTAAAAGGGTATAAACCCGCGCGGTTCTTTGTTATTGGGTACACTTTTTTACTTACCGGCTTTGTTATTAAAAGCTGTATAGCACTAAATGTCTGGTGGCTGCCTGTTACCGAGTTTGATTACTACAGCCTTAGTATTTGTTTTATTATGGAGATGCTGTTCATCTCTTTTGCTATAGGGGATAAAGTGCGGATCCTTAAAAAAGAAAAGGACGTTGCCCAGCAGGATATTATAGCCCAGATGAAGCAAAACGAAGAGCTGAAAGATACCCTGAACCGCAGCCTTGAAGCCCAGGTGCAGGAACGCACCCGCGAGCTGGTTGAAAAGTCATCAATGATAGCGGAACAAAATGAGGAGCTAAAATCAGTTAATGAGCTGCTGCAGCAACAGGCCGAAGAGATCTCGCGCATGAATGTACTCCTCGAAAAAGACAACATTATCCTGCATAATGATATTGAAAAAGTAACACACGATAGGGTAATGCTCACCGAAGTTGACTTTGAAGAGTTTAGCCGCATTTATCCCGACAGGGAAACCTGCTTCAAATTCCTGTCTGATCTGAAATGGGAGCATAGTTATGCCTGCCGCAAATGCAGCAATACACATTACGGCAGCGGGCACCTCCCTTACAGCCGCCGGTGTTCAAAATGTGGTTATGAGGAGTCGGTAATAGCTTATACCATACTGCAAAATACCCGGATCCCTATCAATAAAGCTTTTTATATGATCTTCCTGATGTATTCAACCAAGGGTAAGATCTCATCACATAAACTTTCCGAAATTCTTTCTATCCGTCAAAGCACTTGCTGGGCTTACAGCTCGCGCATAAAAAAAGTAATGGAGCAGCGTAAAAAAGAGATCAAAAACGCGGGAAATAAAGGGTGGAGTAAATTAGTGATCGACACGAATGCTTAACAGCAGGATAAAGTCAGGCGAAATCACCCAAAGTTATATGTAAGGAAGCTACAGGCATGACATCTATTTCCACTTGATTGGGGGAGTAATGATCTATTTACAATTGTGTGGCTAAACATATATGTTTAAACATCTATATTTGTTTCAACATTTTAAAATAATCATGTCATTAGTAGAAAAATTACAATGGAGATCGGCCGTTAAGAAATTCGATCCCAACAAAAAAATAAGCGCAGAACAGTTAGAGGCTTTAAAAACAGCCATTCAGTTAGCACCATCATCATTAGGCCTGCAATCATATAAGGTGATTGTTGTGCAGGATGCAGAAACAAGAAAGAAATTACGTGCCGTTGGGTACGACCAACCGCAGATTACCGATTCATCGGCTCTGTTTGTATTTGCTTCATTAACTAACCTTGATGAGGATTTTGGCAAAAAATTCATTGACCTTGTTGCTTCAACCCGCAGCATTGCCCGTGAAAGCCTTGCCGGTTATGAGCAAATGGTATTAGGCACCCTGGCCAGCCGTACCGATGAGCAAAAAGTTGAATGGTCACACAAACAGGCTTATATTGCTTTAGGGGTTTTATTGGCTGAAGCGGCAGAAATTGGGGTAGACGCGGGTCCAATGGAAGGTTTTGACGCTGCGAAATTCGACGAGATCCTGGGCTTGAAAGAAAAAGGCTTAACTACCTCGGTAATTGCCGCAGTAGGTTTCCGTGCCGAAGACGACGCTTACAGCAAAATGCTAAAAGTACGCAGGCCGCAAAGCGAGCTTTTTATTGAAGCGTAAGGTTTTATTGGCTCATAGATGATGGTTCATAGTTCATAGCAGCATGCAAGAAACAAGGGAATAGACTTTATTTCTATGGCTTTGTTTCTTGCATGCTATAAACCATCAACCATGATCTATGAACCCGACGACGACTTCCTGATGAACAGCTTTGATTTCAACACATGTTGCTTTTTAGGAGCCGAGCCGTTGTTTTCGAGCACATCGAATAATAAAGTTGCTGCCTTTACGCCCATTTCGTAAGCGGGTTGCGTTATGGTTGAAAGAGGGGGAGAAAGGAGCGGGGCTACCCTGAGGCTTGAAAAGCTAATCACTTTCAGATCGTTAGGTATCGAAATGCCAAGGTCATTACAAACGTAGTAGGTAGCAAAGGCCAAACGTTCAACCGAACTGAAAATACCATCAGGCTTGATTACCTGTAAGGCCTTTTTCAAAATCTTATAATTTTCCTTTTCATCGTTACTGCAATCAATAACCAGGGTATCATCAAACACGATCTTGTGCTTAGCCAGCGCATCCATATAACCCTGCATCCGCACTTTACCTATCGAAATACTTTTGTTAACCACCAGGTAAGCTATCTTTTTGCACCCGGTTTTAATAAGGTGTTCAGTTGCTGCAAAACTGGCGTCATAGTCGTTAGTAGTTACTTTGGCGGCCTCAATATCCTCATAAACGCGGTCGAAAAAAACAACAGGCACATGTTTTTTTTCCAGCTGGCGCAGATAGTTGTGGTCGCTGGCTTCGCCGGATACCGACATGATAATGCCATCGGCTTTGCCATTGTTAAGATAATTTACAAACGATACTTCCTTTTCAAAAACGTCGTCGGTGCGGTAAAGCAAAATGTAGAACCCTTTTTTACGGGCAACCTCTTCAATGCCGTTGATTGCCTGCGAAAAAAAGTCGTTAGCTATTTCGGGAACGATAACAGCCAGGGTTTTGGTCTTTTTATCGCGGAGGTTACTGGCATAATGGTTGGGCAAATAGTTATGTTGTTTGGCGTATGCTAAAATCCGCTCTTTGGTGTCTTTATTAATATCAGTATTTCCATTAAAGGCCCTCGAGATGGTTGATGTGGAGATATTGAGTTCCTTTGCCAGTTTTTTGATATTGATATTGTCCATTTTCGCTCGCTAAATCTATTTCCTATAGGCCAAATGTAATAAAACAGATCAATTGTGTTTAAACATTAAGGCCATAATTGTCAAAATATCATTACAAAAGATAGCTCTATCGGGAATAGCTCCCTGCCTGGACGACAAGAGGTTAACTGTAAGTTAATCAGTGGCATGCGGTTTGCATGACATAAGTACAAAAAGCAGGACCTGGTTTATGGCAAAACGAATTTTGATAGTTGATGATAGCGAGCTGATGATAGAGGTAATGACCTACATCCTGCTTGGTAAAGGTTACGAAGTAGCCTCGTCAACCCATGCCCATGAACTTTTCAGGACGATAAAAGCAAGCCACCCCGACCTGGTGATCCTGGATATTGTTAATAAAAGCATGGACGGCCGTGAGCTATGCCGGCTCATTAAATTGAACCGGGCCACTAAAAATCTTCGTGTAATTGTTTGTTCAGAAAATGAGGAAACCGAAGCACATGAACCGCAAAAAGGAGCGCCGGATGATGTTTTGCACAAGCCGTTTGGCATGAACAGCCTGATCCATAAGGTTCAGTTGCAGCTGGCGGCCTGATTAAATGTGCAAAATAATGATCTGTAAATTAACCTGTTAATGTAGAAATTTGTTATTGCCCGCCGCCTGTTGTTGCTTTTGTAACATGGGATACGTATGTTTACCGTAGAGAAGATAAAGATGGGATTGCCACTAAGAATAACTTTTAACGATACCGACCACGTGTATCAAATTAATACCTCGCCAATTACCCCAACCACCAGCGAACTTGAGATCCTGTTAAATGGCGAGAAAATAATCCTTCAAAAAGACGCCCGCCGTGTATGGGTACAAAAAGGTGAAGGCCCGGTAATTGACCCCGAATTTGCGCAGGCTTTGGGACGCTCGGTTGCTTTGCGGTTTAGGATGTAAGCAGGTTAATTAACGGCTGTCGCCGTTAATATCAAAAAACTCTCTCCCTTTAATTTTTTGAGCGAGAATAATATTGGGGTTTGGTTTTCTATTTCCAGGATCAATCCAGTAAAAAACTCGCCGGAACCTTTATCGCCAATTTCTACGCTTTTTATTTTGATGACCTCATCATTAAAGCAAACGAAGTCTCCGGCTGCAATTGTTCCCCGGATAATCTGGCCGGCGATAACTAATCCGCGACCAGTAATATTAAACCAATCCTGTAGAAGGAATTGTGCGGTGTTTTGCATGAGATTAAAGTAGGAAAAAAATGTCATTTCAACGAACAGGAAGAGGAAATCCGCTTCGGCTCTCTTTGAAATGACATTTGCCGGCTGCCTTACATCATTCCCAGCATCACAATTCCCATCAAAATCATCAGTCCATCTTCAATAATGGTTACTGTGCTCATGGGCAAATTAAACACCGCGCCGAGGCATGCACAACGGATCTGCCTTTTGCTGAAAACACTTTGCAGCACACCAATCAGGCTTATACTCATTACCGTAACCATAATGGCGTTAACCGTTACCGGTGCAATATTAAGCGCAAAGGCAAGGCCTAAACCCAGTTCAACAAAAACATAAACGTAACCCCATCCACGCCAGCGTTTGGCCACCACATCATACATGGCATAGCTATCGGCAAAGCCCGCAAGATCCAGCAGTTTAAAAAAGGAGAATACCAGGAAAAAGCCGCTCATGAAAACGCGCATGGCCGTAGTGATGTTAAATCCGCCTGTATAGCGTCCGGCAATTATTGCTGCTGCTAAAATATAACCAAAAATGAGCAGGATCGGCTTGTAGGTTTGCAGCCAGGTGCGGTTTTCAGCAGCATCTGTCGTGCTCATATGGTGATGATGTACCTCTTCTTCGCTAAGCTGGTATTTAGGATAAGCGGCAAGTGCCTGTTTAAGGTCGGCAGTCGGCACGTGCTTTTTCATCGTGATGTCGGCAGTACCTTCGGCTAAAGAGATCTCAACTTTTTCAATGTTGGGAACCTGCTGTAACAGGCCCTGCACTTTAGCCAGGCAGCCGGTGCAGGTCATGCCGGTGATATTATAGGTATGTGTCATGATAATTTGTATTTGCTGATACAAAATTACCATGGGCCTGCAGGGAAGCATTACGGTATTATGGGTATGATTTATAAGATTTACAGGTCGACACGAGTGCTACCCATGACAACAAAAAAAATGGGTGTCATACTGAGCCCGTCGAAGTATGGCGGGCAGGCCTCTGCGCACGAGTCTTCGACGGGCTCAGACTGACAGGTGCTCTTTGTCATCTAACCTTCAAAGGCCCCGGATTTAAATCACTCAGCAAGCCGGCCACAATTTGATCGGGTTACACGAACCATTGCAGAATAAAATTTGTGCTTTATATATCTTCCAGATTTGTGCGTTTGCTGCCCTGAAGGGCTTTAAAGGCAGATGGCGTCATCCCGGTTATCTGTTTAAACTGGCTGGATAGGTAGGCAACGCTGCTATAGCTTAATTGAAACGCGATTTCGGAAAGACTAAGTTCATTATAAACAAGGAGTTCCTTCACTTTTTCAATTCGCTGGGCTATGTAGTATTTTTCGATGGTTGAGCCTTCTACAGCCGAAAAAAGGTTGCTCAGGTACCCATAATCATAATTAAGTTTTGAAGTAAGCAGCGCCGAAAGCTTCAAGGGCGATTGTGTTTCGGCGTAGTGCACATGCTCAATGATGAGGGTTTTGATCTGTTCAATAATACGGCTTTTTTGATCGTCAATGAGTTCAAACCCAAGGGCATTTAACGATGTCTCCAATCGTTTAAGCTGAGCCGGGGTAGGGGCTTCTTTAATCTCCACCTCACCAAGATCAACGGAAACAGGCTGCAGCCCGGCTTTTTCCAGCTCGGTTTTCACCATCATTTTGCAGCGGCTGCAAACCATGTTTTTTATGTACAGCTTCATGGCTGCAAAACTACTATTTTACTGCTTCATCCACCAGTTGTTTCAGTTCGCGATAACGCTGTTGCCTGCCATCGCTTTTAATATAAAAAGTCATCATAAAGGCGGCGTACTTTTTATCCTTGTCTATCCACGGAAAGCTCCCAAACAACCCCGGGCTGCTTACGGTATGGGCATCAAACACCCACTCGCCATAACCGTAACCTAAACCTCCAGCCTCGGCAGGTGAATAGGCGATCTTAACGTCAGCGGTGATCCTGTTTTCCTGCATCTGGGCTATACTATTTTCGCTCAGGATACGCTTCCCGTTAAAAATGCCCCGGTTCATGATCATGGTCAAAAAGTTCAGGTAATCCTCGGAAGTACTGTACGCCCCGCCCGCGGGCAGGGCTACTTTGGCATTTCCAAAATCAGTATGCTGCATATTAAGCGGCCTGGCAATACGTTCGGCAAATAAGGTTTCAAAGTTTTTGCCGCTGATTTTTTCGATGATAGCCCCGGCAATTTGCAAGCCGGCATTGCTGTAGTGAAAAACCTTGCCGGGTGTACCTTCCATCGGTAAGGCTGCTATATCGGCTATTGCATCATCCATCGAGTTGTCCTGGCGCATATCTTCTAAACTTTCTTTTAATGGCGGCGTCTTGATCCCGGTTTGGTGCGACAGGCATTGACCAATGGTGATGCCCCCCTTGCCGTGTTGCGATAGTACAGGCAAGTATTTGCCAACTGTATCGGTCAATTTTAGCTTTCCCTCATCAACAAAGGTCATCACCAAAGCGGCACTAAGCCATTTGCTGCAGCTGGCAATAGCCACCTTTGAGGTGGACGTATAGTCATCCAGATCAGCCTTTTTGCCTTGTTTGCGGGCTATCATGCGGCCAACAAATTTTTGCCTCATGTTCATATCATTAACTGCGCGGTTATAAACTACCTTGCCATCTTTATAAACAATAAGCACCACCCGGCCACCCATTTCGGATGCGTGGTCATTTAGCCAGTTATCAACTTTGGTAAAATTGTATTGAGCACTGGCTTTAATAACGCTAAAGGAAATAAGCATTAGTAGTAAGATAGATCTTGCTTTCATTTTTGAGGGTGATTGATGCGTTCGTTTGACTGCTACGCTAATTTAAAGTTTATTCATACATGCTGATTATATTGATGGCGACACGCGCAAAAGCAGCGTGTTTTGTAGTCTCAACTTCCTTTTTTCCTTATTCAACGATTATTTGCACCCGCCTAACTAATTGTTACATTTATTATAAAGGATTGTAGTTTTCTTTGCATTGCAAACCGAATGGCTATGAAAACCAACAGAAAACCCTTGTATCAACGAAAAGCGTTCCTTATCATCCTGATTTTATTTGCAGGCTTTTTGTGCATCCAGTTTGTGCACCCGGATGTTCCTAACCCGCCGGTAACGGGCGACCTGGAAGCTCCGGCAGATGTTAAGGCTATCATTCAACGTGCCTGTTATGATTGCCATTCAAACAACACCAATTTACGCTGGTACGATAAAATAGTCCCCATTTACTGGGGAGTAGCATCCCATATCAAACAGGGCAGGGCCGACCTTAATTTTTCCGAATGGAATAAGCTTGCGCCGGCCGATCAGAAAGGCAAACTCTGGGAGTCGGTAAATCAAATAATAGCCGGAGCAATGCCTTTGCCAGCTTACACGGCAGTTCATACCAATGCTAAAGTATCGCCTGCAGACCTTGCCGTATTAAAAAACTACCTTGCAGGGATGGTGCACAACAAACCTGCTGATACTGCTGCTATAAATGCGGCTGATAAGCAATACCAACATTGGCAAAAAAACGAAACTGCCATCACCAAATTGCCGACAGCGGCCAACGGCATCTCTTACATCCCCGATTATAAAAACTGGCAGCCTATCAGTACTACTGAACGATTTGATAATAACACCCTTCGCGTAATCTTCGGTAATGATATTGCCGTGAAAGCGATCAAAGAAAACAAGATCCACCCCTGGCCAAACGGCGCCATATTTGCTAAAGTGGCCTGGGCGCAACTACAGGACAAGGACGGGACCACCCATACCGGCGAGTTTAAGCAGGTGGAGTACATGATAAAAGACGATAAAAAATATGCGTCTACCTATGGCTGGGGCTGGGCGAGGTTTAAGACCCCGAAGATGGTGCCGTACGGCGGTTCAAATGTCATGTTTACCACAGAATGTATGAATTGCCACAAGCCGATGGCTGCCGAAGATTTTGTATTTACCCAACCAATTAAACACTAACCCCATGAAAGCATTATATAGTTTATTTGCTGTATGCAGCTTAATGTTTGCGGCCTGCTCCGATAACAAACCGGTTGAATTATACAATACCAAAGCCGCGCTGCCATCATCCCCGAAATATAACCTCGATGGTTTGAAGGTAATTACCTCATTTGTTAATAAGACCAAAGGTACAGCCTCAACACTTTACGGGAATGACCTGGCTTTGAAATCGGCAATTGATGGAAACAAAACAGTTGGCGCTAATGAAGTATTTACATTAGTAACCTGGAAGCAACAGGATGACGATCATTGGTTTGGCGCGAAGATCCCTTCGGATGTTGAATCGGTTGAGGTAATCAAAACAATCGCTTCCGGAAATGGCACGATCATAAATTATCAACAACTCAATGGGAAATCCCTCGACTTAAAAACGGATACATCAGGCGAGGCCGAAAGGATTAAATATATTCTTGGGCAAAAGCCTTCTGTTTTGCCGTAGCAATAGAATGAGCTTTTTATGGTTTTGGGGCCGTGCGATTCCCCTCTTGAGAGGGGTGGAGGGGTGTGTTTCTGTTTTGATAAGTCTATCGCAAAGACACACCCCTGCTACCGCTCATCCCCTCGGCGCCCCATCTCAAGAGGGGATTTAAAAAGCTTTACGCTTTAAGCTATATCAATTTCAGTCCGATCACCATCTTGTGGAGGGGCCTCAAGTGTTTTTACCGGTTCTAACCCGGAGGCATATCCAAACAGGCGACGCTCTTTGATTATCGTAGCCACCTCGGGTGGCACAAACTCTTCCCAGCCATCGGCGCCCAGTTTTATCAGCTCAAGCACATTGTCGGTTTCAACGTTAAGGTTATTTTCGTTATAATGCCTGATGTCTTCTATCTTATTGTTGGCTATCAGGTAGCGGTACAAGTCAATCAGGTGTGGCGGCAGGTAAAAACGCAGGCAATTCCAGATCACACCATCGCGAAGGGTAGGGTATATAAACAATTTTACCTTACGACTGAACAACGTAGCGAACGATTCCAAAATGCCGCCCGGCAAATCTTTATAATGTTCTTCCGAGAAAATATACTCCAGGTTAGGGAAACCAAGTACCACGCCCATTTTAAGTTTGGTGATCTTTGAAAGATAGGCCACCAGTTTATAATACTCGTGAAAATTAGAGATCATCACCGTTTGGCCTAACGAACCGAGGATATCTACGCGGTCAAGAAAGTCCTTCTCGTCTATATCGGCATTGATATCGGCGTTACGTTCTTTCAGGGCCTGGAGGGTAAGCTCGGTAACAACAACAACGTTTTCCTTATCAACATCCGATTCCTGTAAAAACTGTTTAACACCGGTGTTCAGCATATCCATATGCACGTTGATAACCGGGCGGAAACGGCCGCGCACCATTACGATGTGCTTTTTGTATAAAACTTCGGATGGTTGCAGGTTTTTACCGTCGGGCCCAAACAGTGCCGCATCCGAAAAGCCGTATTTTACCAGGTGAAGGCTCATGAGCCGGTTATCAACTTTGGTAAAGTTTGGGCCTTCAAAGCGGATCATGTCTATCTGGATCCTGTCGCGCGAGAGGTTATCCATCAGCGAAAGCAGGAATACCGGTGGAATCTCATTATAATAAAAGCAGGCATACATCAGGTTTACACCCAATATCCCTACAGCCTGCTGCTGCAGGTTATTGTCATTATCCAGCAGCTTAACGTGGATCACCACATCATTGTACTGCCCGTTCGGCTCCAGCTGAAAGCGTACGCCCATCCAACCGTGGCCTTCATTTGTTTTATTGTAATTGAGGGCCGATATGGTATCCGCGAAAGCAAAAAAAGTTGAAGTATCGCCACGCTGCGTACCAAGGCGTTCAATGAGCAGCCCATATTCATGACCAAGCATGGCCATCAGCCGCGGTTCGCTTACATAACGGCGGGTTTGTTGTACCCCATAAATAGCATCTGAAAAAAGCATGTCATAGGCCGACATGGTTTTGGCTATGGTGCCGGATGATGCCCCGGCTTTAAAAAAGTTTGCTGCTACGTCCTGTCCTGCACCTATTTCGGCAAATGAGCCATAAATTTCGGGGTTAAGATTAATGGCCAGCGCTTTTTGTTTGGTCCCAATATCTTTATTGTGAATGGCATTCATACCCATTAAATTATTATAGTTTACTGCTACCAGTAGTATAACCTTGCTAAGAAGGTCTAAAATTACACTTTTTTAAGCGAAGGCGTGTTAAGAATGTATTACAAAATAAGCAATGGGCTCGTTTTATTACGTTCAGAAAATAAATTAATGTGCTTTTGACAGATATTCGGGCTTGATATTCAGGGCCATCAGATAAAGGTTCCAGAAAAAAAATAAACAAAAACACTTGCGTAGTTAAATGGCTACATTTATATTTGTAGTCAAATAGCTACACGATGAATTTAAGACGAGATGTATTTCAAGCCATAGCCGACCCAACCCGAAGGGCCATTCTTTTACTGGTTGCCACACAAGCGATGACCGCTGGTGTAATTGCATCAAACTTTGACACCGCCCGGCCTACCGTTTCCAAACACTTGCAAATACTTACCGAGTGCGAATTGCTTAAACAGGAGCAAAACGGCAGGGAGATCTATTATCATATTAATGCAGAAAAAATGAAAGATGTGGCCGACTTCATTGAACCGTTCCGCGCAATGTGGGAAGACAGGTTCAACAAATTAGAAACTATTATGAAAAATTATAAAGGCAAATAACATGGAACAAAAAACAAAAATAGATGCTGAAAACGGCAAACAGGATTTAACCATTACAAGAGTGTTTGACTTACCGGTGGAACTGCTTTTTAAAGCCTATATGGAGCCCGAAATTGTTGAGCAATGGATGGGAACAAAAGTGCTGAAGCTTGAAAATAAAAAGCACGGCAGCTGGCAATTTGAAACAAAAGACCCGCATGGTAACGTTGTTTTTAAAGCCAACGGAACAATTCATGAGTTTATCCCCGGGCAAAAGATCACCCGTACGTTTGAAATGGATAACGCGCCGTTTGATGTGCAACTCGAGTTCCTGGAGTTTGAAAAACTTACCGACGATACCAGCAGGCTCAATATGCATGTGGTTTACCGGACGCCCGAACTGAGGGACCGGATGCTGAAGTTGCCTTTTGCGTATGGCATAAACATGGCACACAACAGGTTACAGGAAGTATTAAACAAATTGATTAATACAGCATCATGAAACGGAATAAAATTATCTATTGGATTGCTACTATCTGGCTTGCTTTAGGGATGATATCAACAGGAACGGTACAACTATTAAAAGCGAAGGCCGGGGCAGGAGGGGCCGACAGCTTGGCGCATTTAGGCTATCCGGGTTATGTTTTAACTATATTGGGCATTTGGAAAGTTTTGGGCGTTATAGCAGTATTGATTCCTAAATTTCCGGTGGTAAAGGAATGGGCGTACGCGGGTTTTTTCTTTGCTATGTCGGGCGCAATTTTTTCGCATATTGCAGCTGGGAATGCTGTAGCTGAGATATTTCCCGCGCTGCTATTACTGGTACTTACTGTAATATCATGGTATTTCAGACCCGCCGAAAGAAAAGTAATTTCGGGAAACCAATAAATGAACGATATGAACCCCAAAGTTGATTTTTATTTTAATAAAGCCGGGAAGTGGCAGGAAGAAGTAGAGCAATTGAGATCAATTGTTCTTGATTGCGGATTGACCGAAGAATTAAAATGGGGCTGTCCCTGTTATACCTTTCGGGAAAGCAACATTGTTTTGATCCATGTATTTAAAGAATATTGCGCGCTTTTATTTTTCAAGGGAGCTTTATTAAGTGATACCCATAACATCCTTATTCAGCAAACCGAAAACGTACAAGCTGCGCGACAGATCAGGTTTACCAATGCCGAGGAAATAGCCGGGCAAAAAAGTATCCTGAAAGCCTATATTTATGAAGCCATTGAGGTGGAAAAGGCAGGACTAAAAGTAAATTTAAAGCAGACGGAAGATTTTGCCGTCGCTCACGAGTTTCAACAAAAATTAAATACCATACCCGCCCTTAAAACCGCATTTGAAGCATTAACACCCGGACGGCAAAAAGCGTATCTCCTTCATTTTTCCCAACCCAAACAAGCCTCAACCCGCGAGGCGAGAGTTGAAAAATGGATGCCGCAAATCCTTAACGGTAAAGGGTTGAATGATTTGTAGTACAGGCCGTTTTGAAGAAAAAAAGCGGAGGCCTGGCGATTCCCCTCTTGAGGGGGGGTAGGGGTGTGTTTCTGCTTTGAAAAGGCAATCGCATAAACACACCCCTGCCGCCACGCTGTCCTACGCGCCCCCTCTCAAGAGGGGAATTGAAAAATCACCTAAAAACCAATAAACCATAACCTGCAATAAATATGAAGCTATCACCAGAACTACAGAAAGAACTTATCGGCATACTGAAAACGCGTTTTGAAAAAAACATGAACCGCCACACCGGCATAGAATGGGCCTGGGTACAGGCAAAGCTGGAAGCCGACACCGAAAAACTATCGTCACTTAATGAAATGGAATTAACCGGCGGAGAACCCGATGTTGTTGCTTACGATAAAAATACGGGCGAATATATTTTTTTCGACTGTGCTGCGGAAAGCCCCAAAGGCCGCAGAAGTGTTTGCTACGATCATGAAGCGCTGGAAGCCAGAAAAGAACACAAGCCCGGAAACAGCGCTGTTGAAATGGCGAAGGATATGGGCATTGAACTTTTAAACGAAGAACAATACCGCGAATTGCAAAAGCTTGGAAAGTTTGATACCAAAACCTCAAGCTGGATCAAAACCCCTGCCAATATCAGGAAGCTCGGCGGGGCCATTTTTGCCGATTTCCGTTATGATACCATATTTATTTACCACAACGGTGCGGAGTCATATTATGCTGCCAGGGGGTTTAGAGGGGCGTTGAGGGTTTGAGTACATTAGCCATAATCGATACCGGCTGGATCTAAATGATTGGCCTTATCTATATCTTATATTTTAATCTTCCGGTGTTAAAATCAGAAGGGCGGGTAGGTGTAAATAAAGTAAAGTGCCGGGATTTAACATTTGGATTAAAAAGGTTTTCGCCCAGGCTTTTTACGTTGTGTTCTGTAAGCATATTGGGTTTGCCCTCCCATTGCCAGCAGCGCCGGTTTTTAAAATCAATATGAAAACTACCCAAATAATAGTTTTCAAAATTCTGCCCCAGGTTAAGTATGTAATCATCTGTTTTAAACAGGTGCCTCATCGGCTCAAGAGCCAAGGTTGCTTTATAAGCATCGTCATTTAAATCTTTATAAAAAGAAAGTTTCTCAATAGTTCCAGACTTAAGATTGGGCGGCTCTTTGGATTGCAATAAAAAAGGACTTATATAAATTTCTTGTTCCCCTGTTTCTGTTTCAATAGTGATAGTTGAAGAATTGAGCATTTAGTCAGATGTTAATAGTTCAATCCTAATATAACAGTTTTGATTAGTACAATCAATGCGATGCTGTTTACAATAACATTGCCGGCGACATGGCAAGGTTAATCGAAATTATTAAGGAGTTTTAGTTTGAAGGGTTAATGTGAATCGGTGCGAGATTTCCAGCACCCGGCACATTTTTTAATTAAAATTTACTTGGGCCAAACAAAATGGGAAACAAATTGTAGTATGCTGAAATTGAATTAAACTCTGAGGCATTTATTTAATTAAAACGCGGTTCTTGCTGACAGTTGGTTAAAAAGTTGTCTCGTTGTTCAGCTTAACATACTCTGCCTTATATGAAATTAAACCAACTTACTTTTACCAGGTTTCTTGCAGCGGTCGCTATTGTTATATACCACGCCAAGAGTGATATTTGGCCATTTAATTTGCCGGTTTTACATAATGTTTTCAGCAAGGCAAATGTTGGTGTGAGTTACTTTTTTATATTATCCGGATTTGTAATGATCATTGCCTATGGCCAGCAAAAAGCCGTTAAAGTTAAGCCGTGGAATTATTATTTGAACAGAATAGCCAGGATATATCCGGTATATCTTTTTGCGCTTATATTGGCAGCTGTCAGATTATTGATAATTGATACGCTACCTGTTAAGGAATTTATATTACAGCTGTTTGCCATTCAATCATGGTTCCCTGGTTATATCAGCAAGGTTAATGCCCCTGGCTGGTCATTATCCGTTGAGGCTTTGTTTTATGTAGCGTTTCCATTGCTTTTCAATTATTACTATAGTAAATTCTCGTTTAAGTCTGTCGCCATATTGGTTTCGTGTTTATGGCTTACAACCCAGGTGCTACTAAACTTTCTTTACCGGTCGCCATATTACGCAGCTCCGCCATCTACCATTCATGACCTATTATTCTATTTTCCATTAATGCATATTAATGAATTTATGATTGGCAATATTCTCGGCTTTGTTTATTTAAAGTCGGCAAAAAGGCAGGCGAACTATGACTTGCACATTACATTTATTGTTATTGCTTTATTAGTCGTATTATCCGTTAATAATTACTTAAGCTTTCATGATGGGTTAATGGCCGTATTGTTTGCTCCCCTCATTTTATTATTGGCCTTAAATAACGGAAAAATCACAAGGGTTTTCTCAAACAAATACTTGATACTGTTGGGCGAAGCAAGCTATAGTATGTACATCCTTCAACATCCAATAAAATCTTTCCTTAGCTTTTTCTTCAAAAAAATACGGGTTGTAAACCCCGAACTGCAATTTTATACCTTTTTGGTTGCGCTTATTTGTATTTCAATTGCCTGTTATTTTTTCATTGAAATTCCAGCAAAAGATTGGATAAAAGGCTGGAAAGACCGGAAGCGTTTAAAATTACAAGCAGTAGATGATTCTGTAAATTTCTAATTATCAATTACGGCATATAAGCATTTGTTAAATAAAAAAAAGCATATCCAATCAGTAAGACTACTGTGCAGGTATGCTTTTTTTGTTGTTTTCAAGTCGGGATGAGGAGACGATTACCCCGGCATTTATATCTATGATATTCAAGACGGGCGCCGTATAGGACACATATATTGTGCTTCGGCTTGATGGCCTTTGATGCTATTTATGCTATAGTTGATAATCAATGAACTTGTTATAAAACATAATGAATGTCTGTTACAAATAAAAGATTTTGTAGTTATGGCTCCCCGGAGATGCAATTGAACCTTACTTTTTATCCCGGCGGTGAGCTAAACTCGCTAAATTGGTGAATAGGGAAACAACAATGGCGCCCTGCCGGTCTAAACTATATGGTTCGCATTTTAGCAATCTTGCAAGCAGGCAGACGAACTATTAGTCGGCGGAAATAGGTTGAACAGCCATTGTGCAAAAACAGGATTGATATCCTGCTGTCAGAATTTAGCACCTAATGTAACATAACATGATCTTCCGTCGCCGGGTAATATACCATTGCCAAGGTAAACAAGCGTTTCTGTTCGGCGGGTAAAGTATTTATTATCTGTCAGGTTATTGATGCCGATCCTGATGTTGTACTTGTCGGAAAACGTATAGCCCAGGGCAAAATCGGCCACGTGATATCGTGGGACATAGCCTATATTGGGACTTGTTTTGGTAGCAGCTGTATTATTCGCATCCGACCATGATCCGCCAACATATGAATAATAAAAGGTAGCGGAGAGGTTATGTACAGAGCCATTTATGCCCGAGCGGCTAACAAATTGAGGAACGTCTTCCAACGTTTTTCCAGTCAGATTAACCACGCCTGTTTTGCCATTCAAATACCTGGCGTGATTATAAGCGTAAGAAGAAAATATGGAAAGATCATTGTTAGTGTCCTCGGTATTGAAATTAAGCAGGTGAACTTCAACAAAAGCTTCCACTCCCCTGGTGAGCGCATTGCCTGCATTGGTAGTGTAGGTGTACGGTTTTCCGTTGCCATCAGTCAGCGTTATATTTCCTATCCTGTTGTTATACTTCAGTTCAAATGCGCTTAGATCAAAAGTCAATATCTTTTTAACCTTTCCCCTAATGCCAATATCTGCATTATGGCCGCTCGCATCTTTCAAATTCGGGTCGATCACCGCTGTGCTCGATCCGATGATAAGATTTGCATAAAGAATAGGCCTGTATGCCTGCGAGTAATTGCCATAAATATTAATGCTTTCAGTGATCTTATACTGCGCACCGATTCCACCCAGCACGATGTTCCTGGAGGTTGAAAGCGATACGGGGTTAAAATTTTTATATACTTTATATTCCGTTCCGTTTAAAGTTGATTTGAGGTTATCATACCTGATGCCGGGGGTAACGGATAGCCTATCGGTGATGCGGAAAAGGTTTTCAAGAAACGCCCCGTAGTTTATTGTTTTAAAGAGCAGGGCGATACCGTAATTGCCGGTTTGGGTAAGGTCAAAATTAGTTCCTGTACTTCCTTCCCCGTTTTGTTTTCTGTTTGTAGCAGCGTTGGAATATTTTAAGCCGCCCGATAGGGCACTCTCATGGCCGAACAGATCGTATTTTTTTATCATTCTTGCATCAACAGTATAGCTGTTATAAAAGTCCCTGTTTATCTCTCTTGGCGCGTAGGAGCCTGTAGTTTTGCTGATGGTATCTGCATTGGTGGCTAAATTCGGGCTGGCAATAACCATGTTCCTTTGCCGAACAAAGTATAGGCTTTTATATTCAATAATGTTTTACTATTGATGGCGTAATTAAAAAGCAAAGCGGGCAGGTTGATTATCGGGTTAAAATAATTTCTGCTCCTGGTTGACTGGCGCGGATTGGCAGCGAACATCGCGTCGGTAAGCCCGCCAGCAAATTTCTGCATATAGTTTTCTCTTGAGTATTCAAGGCCAATATCCATTTTAGCTGTTGGCTTATAGTGCAAACTTGCATAAGCATTCAGGAAATTATAGTCGGAGTTAGGACGCCATCCATCGCTGCTACGGTAATTAAAGAAAGCATAATAAGTGAACTTGCCTTTTTTTCCACCTACCGAAACAAAGGAATTTGAGGTATTGAACGAGCCATACGTTTGTTCGGTTTCAATGCTTAACGACTTCGTGGTATCAGGTTGTTTAATTACATAATTGAGCATTCCTCCAAACTGAGGGCCATATTGAAGAGCGGCTGATCCCCTGATGAGCTCAATTTGCTGTACGGCTTCCAATGGCGGGTTATACATGGCCTCGGGATAACCATACAGATCGTTATTAACATTGTAGCCATTCTGGTTCACATTGAACTCCCATGATCTGTGCGGACTTAATCCTCTTGCCGCTACACTGGTTTGAGTGCCCGAACCATCCAACTCCCACGACGTGATACCCGGTACTTTTGCAAACACATCGCGGGCTTTATTTTGTGCGATATCTGCATTGACGCTGTCAACCAAAACAACTTCATTTTTTTTGCCCGAATAAATATTTGTTCCGCCGATCTCGGGTAACGCTTTGATGCTTCCTACGCCTCTTTCGCCTTGTACTTCAACAGCAGATATCTTAATAACGCCGGCCTGAAGCGTATAGGAAAATTCAGTAGTGTCATTGTTTTTTACGAGTATATGCTGTTTAACAGATTTATAGCCGATGTGCGAAATAATGACCAGGTAATTTCCGGCAGGAATATTATTGATGCTGTATTGGCCTTTATTATTTGTGGTGGCGCTGAAATTTGTTTTGTAAAGAATAATATTCACCAGCTCCAACGGGGCTTTTGAATTGTCGGTGATGCTACCTTTAATATTGCCGGTTGATTGGGAAAAAGCATGGGTAAGTAACGAGAAAAGGAGAAAGGTAAGGAAAGCTTTTTTCATAGAATGATCGTGTTTTTTGACATGTCGGTTTGTTTTCGACCATCGTTGTGTTTTTAAAAATATAACGCTAAGCTATAAAAAAGATCTTTTTTTTATTTAATAATATATGCCTGATTGAAATGTTTTCTATGGGGGTTGCAGATTATTAAAATTAATTCGGGGTTAAAAAAATGGAAGAATATAAGTTCGTATTCAATTACCTCCGGGGTAAGAGATCACCAATTGTTGATATTTACTGTTGAGAGGTAAACCGTAAACGCCCCTGTAAACACGATCGTAAACAAAATCAAAAAGTATATTCAATCAGTAAAAAACTGCTCAAATATGCTCTTTAACGTTGTGGTTAAGTCGGGATGGCGGGATTCGAACCCAAAAATGTGTCGTTTTGAATATCTAAGTTTTTGTTTAATTTTGGATAAAACCTTACCAATGAAACTCCTTCTGCTTTTGTTTTTATCTTTTTTACTGCTATTTGCCGCCTGTAAAAAAGATAGCACAACAAAAGAGGAAGCTTCAGGAGTGATCATATCAGGCACTGTGTATCCAACTGTTAAAATTGGGCAACAAGAATGGACGGCCGTCAACTATGACGGACAGGGAGGTATAGAGGGTACTTTTTATGTGCCCAATATCAATTATAAGAAATTTTATACTCAAGCCGATTTAGCGAACTTAAAACTGCCTTCTGGCTGGCGTATACCGACTGTTGCCGATTTTAATAAACTAATGAGCAATTTTACCAGCAAGAAAGATACTGAGGGCAATTTTGTAATGGATTACAATGAGGCCCTCGTGCTTAAATCTACGTCGGGATGGGAGGTGCGTGGGGCATCTGATAAACAGGGAACTAATACTTCTGGGTTTAATGCTTATCCGGCGGGATATTATGCCAGCCCATATAACGAAACCCCAGGAAACCTTGCGTTGTTTTTAACCTCCACTCCATTGCCGGCTGCAAAAGTTAATTTTCATGCCACTTATTATTCGTTTATTTTAAGCAGGCTGTATGGAACCACTTCCAGTGATGATTATACGCAATGTTTTGGTTGCTTTGTGGACGGCGGACATAACATCGACTCTCCCAAATCGGTGAGGTTTGTAAGAGATAATCAGGCTAAATAATTGCCTCTATGTTTTTAGCTAAATGCATAATCAAAGTGCCCCCCGCTGCCGCAAGGCTGTGCCTTGTGGCCAGCATGCAAAGTATTGAATATTGGAAATTGTGAATGAAATCATTATCAGGAGTTTTTATAACCCGTAAAGCTAACCTTGAGGACAGCGGTAAGGACGAAGCTTCAGGGCAATAAGAAATCAAAAGAGCATACCTCATCAGTAAAACTACCTTTGAGACATGCTCTTTAATGCTTGTGTTCAAGTCGGGATGGCGGGATTCGAACCCACGACCTCCAGCACCCCATGCTGGCGCGATACCGGGCTACGCTACATCCCGAAATAAATGTATGGCCGGGCTGCAAATATAATTGTTGCAGGGATATTTCAAAATGTAAATGAAGCCTATTTGCTCTTTCTGCCTGCAATGAACAGAGCGATACCTATGATTACAGTCGGAACCCAATATATAAATGAAAACTCTCCAAGTTTAGAAACGAGTGGGGTCAAGGCCTCTCCCTGATAGGTGAACATGCCAGCGCCACAGATTAACATCCCTATCCCTAAAAGAAAGATAAGTAGCCCTGCCATTCGAGTACGTGACATATTGGTTTATAATTGATTCTCAAATGTAATAAGTTAGTTTGCTATTTAACGATACAAACATTGCAACTCCCCAACGTATGCCTTAACCAGAGCTGTTGTTTCCAAAACAGCTATATCGTTATAAAATGAACTTTAAACCCCTGCCCGGGCGATTACTTAACGGGCTAATCCCTCCCAATAAACTGACAGGATCTTGTCAGTGTTCAATTTTTAAAAACCGGGTGTTCAATGTTTGAAAATGAAAATTTGTAACCCGTTGATTTCCAGCGCTTGTTTGTTCAAATCTCCTTTTAATGTATTTTAGACAAAATATAAGTGGCTGATAGCCAATGAGGTTCTTTTGCAAAAGAAAAGCAAGTGTTCACACTTTTAAAAATTGAACACTTGTAAATTTGGCAGGGAACGGAAGCTGTGAAGCACAATCACCTCTTCGCCACTGGCTCGGTATGCATAATTGAAAATTTCCCGGATAGTTTTAGGGGTGTTCCGTACTCGTTATAATAAACCCTGCCTGCTGCCTTTATTTCTTTCGACTGGCTGCCGTTTAATGGATGAACAAGACAGGTTATTGAAAAGTCGGCACCGGTGTTAAATGATTTTTCAACAGCATCCATAAGTGCGGCCTGGTGCCGGGGATCAACAATATGGATGGCCTCATTTAAAATGGGCTTTGTATTTTCCGGAAAGCCGAAGAGCTTTAAGCCATATTCGGAAAGCGTAATCTCTTTGCTGCTGAAATCCAGCGACCACTCCCAAAGGGTATGATCGTAGGCCATTGTTAATTCAATACTATCCAATATTTCTGATAACTGGCCATTAAGTCTTTCCGATTTCATGTACGAAAGCTCCAATTTTTCGCCCAGAGCCAAAAGCTCGTTTCTTAGTGTAGCTATTTCTTTATTTAAAGCGACGTTTGTTTTGAGCCCGGCGCTATCTGCCGTCGTCAGCGCAGACTCGTCTTTTTCGTCAGGTAAGTCCCCAACGGGCTGCAGCTTATAATTTTTCTTTCGACGGGTTAACAAAATGTTAATATAAAAAAGGCAAAGTATAGTGGCGTAAAATAAAATATTTTGCCAAACGCCACCTACACTAAAGTAGTCCAATATGGATTTATCGAGTTGGATAGGAATGGTCATGATAGGGCTGTGGCTAAATTAATGCAAGGTAATAATTAACTATACGCTTAACAATCCGTGAAAACACCCTTTTTTATGGTAATTTATATTGCGGCAATTAACCCGGGGTTAATTTAATGTAGAAATTTAAAATAAATAATCGTGCTTGTTATTTGTGGTCCAAATCCTACGTTTTCTCCCCGAAAGCCGAAATTTTTGCTCCACTATTTTAGGAGCGGGTTTTCTGCTGTTGCAGATATAATTTTTGGATAAAAAAACAGTTCTATATTTTAATGTAAACCTTTTAAATTGAATGGCGTGGCCCTTAAATCAGCGTTGTTTTTAAATCTGCAATTATGGCAGCGCAACGGCCGTATGTAAAAAAGCATTTTCCGGGTTATCACGATTATAATTGCTGTGTTAAATAATAATCGTATACCGTTTACGAACCCGGGTAGCCTTGTTATTTTATTGACTGCTATGTATCTTGTTAGCGCGCTTGATAAATTATGAACAGGTCATTTATATATAGTTTAAAAGTTTGGTTGCTGATGGTGATCATAGCGCCATTGCTCCACCTTGTGCTGTCATGGTTTATTATCGAGAACCCTGAAATAAGCCTTATTGCAGAGATCCAAAAAGACTATATCATTTTTGCAGATATGGTTCTGCTGCTTACTATTCCTTTCGCCTTTGTATTTTGGGTGGCAGTATATTCTTTATCAAAAAAGAGAGAGCCGTTTTATGTAAAACAGGTTTTAACCATAGCTATATTGATAATTACTATGCTCCCGTTTTTTGAATTACTTTTTGAGAAAAAGGTTTCGGCTGTATCTTCCATAGCTGTAATTATATTTCCATATTCAATTACGGGGATAGCCGGTATTTGGCTACATAAGCTGGAATCTCCAGATTTTGAGGAAGAAACAGTTGAGGAGCAGGAATAAGATTTTCCCAATTTTGCCTATTATCATTGTTTAAAACCATGTATTTCCCAATAAAGAGGGGGATTCAATTTTAATTGTCATAAACAATTAACATTTTATTATTATTGCTTTAATTTTTAACTTAAACCAACACGTGTTATATATAATACATGGCTTTTGCGTTTAATAAGGCGTGTTTATTTAACGTTTTCCACATATAGTATGGCCTCGACAGAAAATTATGAACTTTTGCTTGGCAAAATCAATACTTTTACCCGGAAGTATTATTTCAATAATTTTTTGCGCGGATTAATATTTTTAGGTGCCGGCCTTTTCTCAGCTTACGTAGTAATTACCTTAAGCGAATATTTCGGCAATTTCAGTATCCTGCTGCGTACCATTCTTTTTTACTTTTTTATCCTGCTTAATACAGTGCTTGTTTGCTGGCTGGTTTTGCCATCATTGCTGGCCTGGCTTAAGCTGGGTAAAACTTTAACACATGATGAAGCTGCCGAAATTATTGGCAGGCATTTTAACGATGTGCATGATAAACTGCTCAATACCCTGCAGTTAAAAAAGCTCGCTGCCGAAGATGAAAGCCACCGTGCACTCATCGAGGCCAGTATCGACCAAAAGATAGAGGCGCTTAAACCGGTAAGCTTTCCATCTGCTATCAACCTTAAAGAAAATACCAAATATTTAAAATGGGCGCTTGGTCCGCTGGGGGTAATTATCATTATTGCTTTAGCTGCGCCTTCTGTATTAACCGAAAGTACTAAAAGATTGATCCGGCATAACGAATATTTTGTTCCCGCTGCTCCGTTCAGGTTTATTGTATTGAACAAAACACTTTCAGTTGTGCAGGGGAGTGATTTAAAGCTCGACCTTAAACTGGAAGGCGATAAGCTGCCCGCAGATGTTTATGTTGAAACAGGGGAGAATACGTTTAAATTGGATAAAGATAACATCAGCCATTTTCATTACCAGTTCAGCAACCTGCAGCAAAATACCCGCTTTAAGTTTTCGGGCAATGGCTTTAGTTCGGCTGTTTACGAAATAAAGGTAAATCAAAAGCCGGCACTGTTACACTTTGACGTTGACCTAAATTATCCGGCCTACCTCCATAAAAAAAATGAAAGGCTGCTCAATGCCGGCGATTTGATTATTCCTGCCGGTACAACTGTGAACTGGCAATTGCATACCCAATATGCCAGTGCGCTCATGTTTGATATGAACGGACAAAGCCGTCCGGCAGTGCAAAGCAGTGCCGATTTGTTTGAACATCGTGAACGGGTATTGAAAAATTCGGTCTATAAGCTTTTACCGGTTAATGCCCAGGTGAACCAAAGTGATTCGGCTACATATCGTATCAACGTTGTTACTGATGAAGCGCCATCCATTACTATTGATGAAAAGCCGGATTCGGTAAGTATGAAAGCATTTTACTTTAACGGTAAAATCCAGGACGATCACGGTTTTTCATCGCTCACGTTTCATTATACCATCGAGGCTACAGGCAACAGCAAGGAAAGGGAATTTACCAAAAAAGTTAATGCAGATCTGTCCCAAACACAGGCCGACTTTTTTTACTACTGGAACCTCAAGGACATGGGCATTACTCCCGGCGATCATGTAAGTTACTTTTTTGAGGTTGCCGATAACGATGGCGTCGCCGGGCATAAAACAGCCCGTACAGCAAAACATACACTAAATGTCCCTGACAGCAAGGAGATTAACCAGCAGTTAAATGCCGGATCAAAGGCCATAAAAGAAAAAATGCAATCGGCTATTAAACTGGCCGGGCAGGTTGAGCGCGACGCGCAAAAGCTAAATCAAAACCTGCTGAACAAAAACACGCTCTCTTTCGATGAGAAAAAGCAGGTGGAAGACCTGATGCAAAAAAGGAAAGACCTGGAAGACATGGTGAAAGATATCCAGGCCGACAATAAAAAGAATTTATACAACCGGCAGGAAAACCAGCAGCAAACCGAAGAGATACGGGCTAAGCAAAAGCAAATTGAAGATTTGTTTAACAATGTACTTGATCAAAAAACAAAGGAGCTCCTTCAAAACCTGCAGCAAATGCTAAATGAGCAGCAAAAAGATGCTACCCGCGATGAACTATCCAAAATGCAGATGGATAATAAATCATTGAAAAAAGAACTTGACCGGGTGCTGGAACTTTATAAAAAGCTGGAATTTGAACAAAAGCTTAACCAAAACCTCGATCAGTTGAATAAGCTGGCCGACGAGCAGCAAAAACTATCTGATCAAACCAAACAGCCCGGTGCCGACCAGAAGAACCTGCAACAGCAACAGGATAAACTGAAGCAGGATTTTCAGGATGTGAAGAAAGGCTTCGATGAGTTGCAGAAGGTCAATGAGCAGTCCGAACGTAAATCAGATTATCAAAATCCAGAGAAGGAAACCAAAGATATTGAACAGCAGATGGATCAAAGCGCCGGCGATCTGCAAAAAAAAGATAATGCAAAGGCTTCAAAATCGCAGCAGCAGGCAGCAAAGCAGATGAAAGATCTCGCTGCCAAAATGCAAAAGGATAGCGACGAAGGCGAATCAAAAGAGAATGCCGTTGACGCACAGCAACTGAGAGAGTTGTTAAAGAGCTTAGTTAACAGCTCGTTTAACCAGGAAAAGCTGATGCAAACGCTTAAAAACACCAATCCTACAGATCCGTCATATGTTACGCTATCGCAAAATCAAAAGGATATAAAAGACAACTTGAAAACGGCCGAAGACAGCCTATATGCTATCAGCAGGAGGGTGCCGCAGATCCAGTCGACAGTTAATAAGGAGATTACCAGTATTAACGATCATATTGATCAGGCGCTCGAATTTTTGGGCGACAGGCGTACACTTGAAGCCAATCGTAATCAGCAATACGCCATGACATCCATGAACAACCTTGCCCTGATGCTAAGTGAAGCGCTTGAGCAAATGCAGAAAATGATGAACAAGGGTGGTAAAGGAGGCAAGGGCAAACAGCAGTCCATATCGCAACTGGCAAAAATGCAGCAGCAGCTTAATCAAAATATGCAAAAGGCCCGCGAACAGATGCAGCAACAAGGCAATCAGGGTAAAGGGCAACGGGGCAATAGCGGTAATATGAGCGAGCAGTTTGCTAAAATGGCACGTCAACAGCAGATGATACGGCAGGCTTTGCAACAAATTGACAGGGATGAAAATAAAGACGGGACAGGGGGATTGGGCAATTTGGATAAAATTTCGAAAGAAATGGAACAAACCGAACGTGATCTCGTAAACAGGAAGATAACAGATGACGCGCTAAAAAGGCAGCAGCAAATACAAACCCGGTTATTAGAGGCCGAAAAGGCCGAGCAGCAAAGAGATCAGGATCAGCAAAGGGAAAGCAATGCGGGTAAGGATTTGCCACCGGGATACATAAAGGCACTGCAGGGGTACCAACAACAAAAAGCAAAGCAGACGGAGCAGATCAGAACGGTATCTCCGGCACTTAATTTGTATTATAAACAAAAAATAAAATCTTACTTTGATCAACTTAATGCCAAATAATATGGAAGAGGCAAATGTTCAAACCAGCGAGCTATATACGTTGCAGCTGCCGTCAAAACCGGAGAGCATAACGTTGCTTGAGCAGCTGATAGAAGAAATTGCTGATAAATATCATGTTGAGGAAGATACTTTTGCCAACATGATGACTTGTCTTAACGAAGCGGTTATTAACGCCATTATGCATGGGAACAAGCAGGACGAGACTAAAAAGGTGATTGTTAATGCCGAGGTTGAATCCAAGCGTATTATCTGGACTGTTACCGATGAAGGCCCTGGCTTTGATTATAATAACCTTGCCGATCCTACAGCTCCCGAAAATCTCGAGAACCTGACGGGCCGCGGTGTGTTTATCATTAAACACCTTGCCGATCAGTGCATCTTTAACGCATCGGGGAATGAAATTGAACTTCACTTTAAGATCTGATGCCCGCGATTAATTTTTTTGAAGAAGACACTACTTTTAAACCGAAACAAAAAGCACAATTAAGGCAGTGGATAAAAGAGACGGTAATTGCCGAGGGCTTTAAGCTGAGGGAGCTTAATTACATTTTTTGCTCAGACGCCTATCTGCTGCAAATAAACCAGCAATACCTTGATCATGATACTTTTACTGATATCGTAACTTTTGATAATTCGGAAGTAGAGGGGGATATTGTTGGCGATATCTTTATTTCGATAGACCGCATCCGTGAAAATGGCGCCAAATTTAAAACAGGCGAAACCAATGAGTTGCACCGTGTTATTATTCACGGCGCGCTGCACTTGTTGGGCTATACGGATAAAAGTGTTGTTACAAAACAAAAAATGACACAAAAAGAAGATGAGTACTTAGCTAAAAGAAATTTTTAGCCTTACTTTTATAGTGGATTATAAAAATCAATTGTAAAAACCATGAAAACACTGGCACTCATCATCGCCTTATTATTTGCCACCGCGCCTTCTTCGGTATATGATTTTAAACTGAAAACTATTGATGGCAAAGATTTTAGCCTGGCTAAATACAAAGGCAAAAAAGTATTGATCGTAAATACAGCTTCAAAATGCGGCTTCACCAAGCAATACGCCGACCTGGAAAAATTATCTGAGCAATACAAAGGCAAGCTGGTTGTAGTAGGTTTTCCGGCCAATAACTTTGGCGGCCAGGAGCCGGGTACCAACCAGGATATCAAAAGCTTTTGCAAAGAAAACTTTAACGTAAAATTCCCTATGAGCGGTAAGGTTAGCGTTTTGGGCCTAGATATCGATCCGTTGTTCCAATACTTAACAACTGCTCCAAACCCTGATTTTACCGGCGACATCAAATGGAATTTCGAAAAATTTCTGATAGACGAAAACGGCAAACTGATCCACCGTTTCAGGTCGCAAACCACACCGCTGTCTGAGGATATTACTAAATATTTAAATTAAGATATAGCTTTTTAAGGCGTGTCGTACCGGCTTTAGTGCAGTGCACAAGATCGTTTTGAATAAAGTTAAAAGGGCAAACAACCAATTGGTTGTTTGCCCTTTTCTTTTAACGCGAGATTGATCTTAGAAAGGTGTTTATAATGTACAAGGGAGGAGGACTATAAGGTTGTTAAAGTTAAAGGGTTTTTATCCCGGCTTTCTTTATACCTATTATGGGGTATACGCTAAAGGTTTAGTTTAAGGCCGATGGATGTGCCTTTACCGTGGGCGGTATCAATTTTCAGTTCGGCGTTCAATCTTTTTGCCCGCGTGTGGATATTCCGGATGCCCATGGTTTCGTGCTTGCGCACATCGGGGTCAAATCCGCGCCCGTCATCACGGATGCTGATCTGCAGCCGGTTTTTGTAAAGATTGATTTCCAGAAAGGCGTTTTGTGCCTCCGAGTGTTTAACAATATTGTTTAATACTTCCTTAACAAGGAGGTATACCTGGCGCCTTTTTTCGCCGCTGATGGTAACCGGGGTTTCGCTGA